>NZ_WTLI01000022.1 GCF_011421635.1 Paenibacillus turpanensis | reverse complement strand
AAATAAACAGTACCAAAATCGTACCCGTGTTCGTGAAGCCTGCACCTACTCCGTAACCTGCTGCTGCCATTTCGCAAACCTCCTTATTGTTCGGGTTGCCTTAACCCTTGGTACACTATATCCTATGGCGCATTGCTTCCTGCCGTCAGGGACAGCTGTACCCGTTTCCGAGCCTAAAAAGAAAAAGAGCCGCCTTTACAGGGCAGCTCCCGACATTTCTTCAGCTAGGATAACGGCGTTACTGCGATCCATTGCTGATTCTTTTCTTCATTCGCGTTCTTGGAACGGTCCGACGCGCGAATCAGCATATAATACGTGACGCCAGGCTGAAGTCCGCGGATCGTTGCTTCATAAGGATATACAGCGGGACCCACACCTGAGCGATAGCCTTCCCCCATCCCTAATGGAAGCTCCAGCCTGCTTGCTTTGCTTAATTCCGGGTCTTGAGCAAAGTCGAAGGGCTTGTCCTGGTAATAAAGCGTGTACCGGACAGGATGAAGGTCAAGCGCCACATCCCAGCTTACCTTAACGCCCTGCGGATAGGCGGCAGCCTTTTGAATGCCGATACGCGGCGTAACGGTTTTTGGCGGCCAAGCCGGTGAATCATTGTAGGTGCTCGACCATGCAGGGGCAGTCTCATCCTTAAGAGAGCCTTCTTTTAGCACAAAATCATTCGTTAAGGTGATCGCCTGATTCGTAATATAGTGGCGGAAGCCCGCGATATTTTGGGCCTCATGAATGTCCTGCCGGAGCAGCTTCTCTCCGACCTCGGATTTACGAAGAAGCGTATCCGCATTTATCTGGCCGGCTGGACCTTCTGCATAACCAAGTGACAGCACCTGAAAGCCGTTCGGACGATTCGCCTCAGCCATCAGCTTCGGCATCGCGCTATATTTGTTATCCAAAGCAAAATTAACATTAAACGTTTCAAATGCGCTTGAATTCAGTCGATAGCTCTCAAAAAGTACAAAATCGATATATCGGCCGGCATTATATTGGTAGTGCGGAAGCCGTGGGTCAAAGTAGAACAACCCTCGATTTTGTAATATCAGCTTATTCGGGTAAGCCCCACGGAGCTTTTCGACGAACGAAAGATAGCCGGGAGCCGTCCACTCAAACTCCGATTGATTCGGGCTATTTTCATCGGTATAGGAATTTGGCGCAGTTGTATCCACCGTATCCAAAAATACCCCGTCGCAGCCCAACGCCCTGCCATAGGTATCGGTCAATATTTCACCAAAGCCGGCTGCGCCGTCAACATCCGTTTTCATGGCGTTCAGTTCGTCGAACCACTTGGGATCGCCGATGTTGACGAATGCGACATCAAAATATGTATTGCGGTCCGGCAGACCGTCGCGGTCGTTATCGTCAAGATACCACGAGGCAAAGCCCGTTCCGCCAGGGGAAGGCTTTCCTGAAGGCTCGATGCCGTCAAGCGATGTGGAGCCGCCGGGCTTCGGGCCTCTCGGATCAACTCGCGGACCGCTGGCATCGCCGATAAAACGCGGGTCTTTGCGCATTTGCTCGGCTGTTAATCCGTAAGTGCGCACATCCTCGCCGACAGAGACATACGCCAGTACCAGCACATCGTCTTTCGGATCGGCTGCATTTTTCCCCTGCTGAATTCGCTTTACTTGCTCCCGCGTCAGGTTTGCATGCTGCGGATGCAAAATGACAAGCTGGTAGCTTTGTGCCAGCGCAATCACCTGATCATTCAGCTGTCCGTAATGAATCATATAATGGTCGATCCACGGCCGCGGCTTCGCGGCGATGACGGATGAAGCGGCCGCCGACGCAGGAGCCGCTGCTTTCGAGGCAGTACCGGCCATTACGCGGTCAGCTCCGGCTGCCCCCGCACCGCCGGCCGCGGTTTGAAGCATGAACACGGCTGCGACAAACGAGCATGCGACCATCTTCATAATTGAAAAACGACTTGTTATATTCGTATATTTTTTCCCGTACACAGACTCACCTCTGTCCACAATTTGGCTGCTTATGGATGAAGCAGACCCGTCGACTCTCCTATTTTAGCACAAATTGGGCATGTCAAAGGTACTAGATTTTAAGGCTTACATCCGCTAAATCCAACCCTCATCCGAAAAAAAAGATGCCACGGCATCGCGCCGCGGCATCTCACTTTAGAACATATATTATAATCCAAACAATACGGAACGGCTAATAATAACTAATAGAATGAAAAGCACCAGGATTGTGCCCGTGTTTGTGAAGCCTGCACCTACTCCGTAACCTACTGCTGCCATGTGACGTGCACCTCCAATAGTTCATTTTTCCAATCAAGCATCTTCATTAAACAAACAGACGGGAAATGATCACAAGCAGAATGAACAGCACCAATATTGCACCCGTGTTCGTGAAGCCTGCACCTGCTCCGTAACCTACTGCTGCCATGTCGCAAACCTCCTTAGTGTTCGGGTTGCCTTAACCCTTGGTACACTTCTATCCTATGGAGCTTTGCGCCCTGACGACAGGGCAGCTGTACCCACTAATAAGCCTAATTGAAAACGCCCGCCTTTTTCCTTCAAGGTCTTACAAAGTCTGCTGATGAACAAAATGATGGTACATGCCGCGCCGCGCAAGCAGCTGCTCATGCGTTCCCGCTTCCACGACAACGCCCTGATCCAGCACAAGAATGACATCCGCGTTGCGGATCGTACTCAAGCGGTGAGCAATCATCAGCGTGGTGCGGTTCTGCAGCATCTTCTCCATGTTCTGCTGAATGATCCGCTCTGATTCCGTATCCAGCGCGCTGGTCGCCTCGTCGAAAATCAGAATCCGCGGGTTCGTCACAAGCGCCCGCGCAATGACGATCCGCTGCCGCTGCCCGCCGGACAGCCGCATCCCGCCCTCTCCGATCATCGTATCGTAGCCGAGCGGCAGCGCTTCAATGAACTCATGCGCCCCGGCCAGCATCGCCGCGCGCTCAATCTCCTCAAACGGCACATCTCTGCCGTGAACGGCAATATTGTCCCGCACCGTCCCGCGGAACAGCAGCGTCTCCTGCGGCACAACCCCAACCTGCCTGCGAATCGAAGCTGCATGCACCTCCCGCAAAGGATAGCCGTCAATATAGATCGTACCGCTGGTCGGCTCCAGCAGCTTCAGCAGCAGATTGGCAAACGTCGATTTGCCGGAGCCGCTGCGCCCAACCAAAGCCACCTTTTGCCCCGGTTGAATCTCCACGTCCAAATGCTGCAAAATCATTTTTCCGCCGTTGTAATATTGAAAAGAGACGTTCTCAAAGCGGATATGGCCCTGAATCGCGGGCAGCAGCCGCATTTTTTCAGGATGGGGATGCTCCACCGTCGATTCATACACATCGTTAAGGCGTTCCATCGAAATCCGTGCCTCCGACAGCTCGCCGCTGCGCTTGGAAATGGACTCTAACGCAAACATAAACGAAGTGAACAGCACCGTAAAGGCAACCAGCGCGCCTACGCTCAGCTCACCGCCAATGACAAACTGCGAGCCAAAATACAGCAGCGCCACATTGCTTAGCGCCCGAATTCCGGTCGAACCGGCCGCTGTCATAAGCTCCAGCCGATTGCCTTCCAAACGAAGCTGCAGCTGCACTGCCAGCTTCTCCATAAGCTTGCGGCGAACCGTCCGCTCCATCGACAGCCCTTTAACGGTTGCGATCGATTGGACCGCTTCCACCACCTGCGTTTGCGATTCGCCTTCCGCGACCATCTGCTTGCGGAAATTACGGCGCATTAGCGGCAGCATGTATAAATACAGGCCGGCGTACACCGGCAGCAGCGCAAATGAAATCATCGCCAGACCGGGATGATAGTAAAGCATTAAACCGCCGTAGACGACGAGAGTAAGAAGATCCAGCAGCAGCTCGATCGCGTGGTCGGTAATCAGCGCCCGCACCTTCTCATTCTCGTATACCCTCGTAATAATGTCGCCCGAGGTTCGCTTCGAGAAGTAGGTAAAAGGCAGCTTAAACAAATGCTTGTAAAAATGCTCCAGCATCGCCCGGTCCACGACAAAGGCAAGGCGGGCCACCAGCAGGTGGCGAAAAGCGATACTGACTGTATTAAAGCAGGAAAGCGCAAGCAGCGCGATAAGCAGCACATGCAGCAGCGACAAGTTTACATCCTCAAGCACATGGTCGAAAATTTGCTGCGTCATTACCGGAAACACGAGGAAGACGAGCTCAATGAGCAAGGATAGCGCCAACGCGGAGCCTAGCAGCTTCCGGTACGGACGGAAAAACTGGAGATACCGTGATAACATCGGCTCTCGATCGTTTATCGGGACGAATCGATCCGTCGGCTGCAGCGTTATGGCGTACCCGGTCCAATGGCTTTTAAATTTATCCATCGGCAGCTCGTCAACATAACCTACCGCCGGGTCGGCAACAACAACTCCGTTTTCTTTTACCTCGTACACAATAATGTAATGATTGCCGTTCCAATGCGCGATAAATGGTGTTTGCATTTCGTGCAGCAGGCTGACGGTGGCCTTCAAGCCCTTCGCCTCAAAGCCAAGCGCCTCAGCCGCTTCCGTCAGCCCAAGCATCGAGGTTCCTTCCACACCAACATTGCAGCGCTCGCGCATGCGGTTGACGCTTGCCTTCATGCCGTAATAATTGGAAATCATGGTGAGGCAGGTCGGTCCGCAGTCCATCTCATTCTGTTGAAGCAAAGCGGGGTAGCGCTTCCAGCCCTTGCGCCGGCGCCAAAGCTTGGGCCGCTCCTTCTCAGCAATCTTCTCTCCCCAAAACCCGTCTGATTCCCGTAACGGCTGCGCCTCATTCTCCTCCACAGCCTCTGGAAGCACCATGGCCGCCGAGCTGTAGTGGGCTGAAATGCTGCGAATGGACTCCAGGATAACAGGATAGTTTTGAACCAACTCATCGAAGTCCGTCTTCGAGAGACGAAACACTTCTACGGCTTCGCTGGCACGGACGCTTGCTTTGCGCGGACCGCCGGTAAGCAGCGCAAGCTCGCCAAAGAAGTCGCCGGCAACCAAGCGGTTCACTATCGTCGCCTCCGCTCCCCGCTCCACCGCGGCCGTGCCGGACTTTACGATATAAAAGGCATCGCCGACGTCTCCTTCCCGGACTAAATACTCTTCCGGGGAATACGTACGAACCTCCAAACGATCTAACAGCGAACGAATGGCAGAATGATCGACATGCGTCAGCACCGTGTTGTTCTTCAAAAACGACCGCATAATATCCGATGAGATGAAATCGCGGAAGTACTTTTCGATCGCCGGGTGCTGGGCTGCCATTTCCATAAACTGCTCCCGCCGGATGCGGAGCACCTCAAGAGGGGTTGAAGCGCGAATGGTAAAAGGCGGCTGCCGTTCAACGGAATCGTTGAACAAGGCTTGCTCGCCGAAATGCTCTCCTGGCTGGAGCAATCCCAAATTCGTTTCCTTACCCGAAGCGCTCTTTCCAATTTTCCGTGCGTTACCGGAAACAATGATAAAAAAAGCGTCTACACCAACATCGCTTCCGACGATCGTTTGTCCCAGCTCAAAAGCTTCTCGCTGCATTTGCCGAGCTAACAGCTCTTTTTCCGCTTCCGTAAAAACATCGAACAGCGGGACACGATCCAAATACGGGATCAGCTCCATATGCATTTTCGAATCAACTGTATTCATAGGCTCCAAATATCCTCTTGTATCCTAAGCTTGCTTTGATATGCTTCCAGCCTCTCTTGAAAAAGCCGCTCTCGCACCTCAAATCGAACCTCTTCATCTAAAGCAGCAGGGAACTGTTTTTCGATTAAAAAAACGGAAAAGCCGTACTTGCCTTCCAATGGCCCGACGATTTCCCCATCGTCCGCTCCAAAAATAGCCGAAGCGACGGACGCTTCCAAGTCCTTCCGCCCGAGCAGGCCAATATATCCTCCGGCCTTGGCACTGCCGGCATCCTGCGAATAGGTTCTGGCGAGCATATGGAAATCCTCGCCTTCCTCGATACGAAACCGCATCTCCTGAGCCTGCCCGAATTCCGGCATCACAATGACCGATAATTCCGCCCGATCATACTCCAAAATATGCTCCTGAAAGCTGCGCTCGATTTCTTCATTCGTCACACATACGTCCATGAGCATACGACGTAATACGCGCGGCTTCAGTTCATCCGTCAGCTCGCGAAGGCTGATTCCCTGCTGTTTAAGCCACTCATTGGTTTGCTCGACCGTAAACAGTCGATTTTTCTTTCGAAACACAGTCAGTTCGCTTTGCAGATCTTCCGTATCGGCCTCAAGCCCCAGCTCCTCCGCCCAGCATTCCAGCACTTTATGCTTTATGCCTTCCGCAACGGCTGTCAGCCCATTCCAGAGCTTTGCCTGGCGTATAAGCTCCCGAAGCGTCACAACTTTATCATTTACGCGAATTACTGTCGCGTCCCCGATCTGTTCCATTGCTGTATCAACCTCGTTTATCAAATCGAACCCTCATGATACGGATTCCATCCTATGATTGATTTCCTTGCCTGCTATCCATCCTACCTGATAAACGGCTTCAAGACTATCCCCCAAAAAGGGGGAGTAGCTGCTTGCTTGAACCAACGGCAAAAAAGAAAAACGCCACAGCTAGTGCCGCGGCATTTTTCAATAACGTTCATGATTGATGAAAATGATCCTGCTACTTCATACTTTGCAGCTGTAAATGCTCGGCAATTTTCCGTCCATGATATCTGCCGGTTTCGATAAATATTTCGTTGGCCTCCCGGCCCGCCGCAATGACGCCCGCCAAATAAAGCCCGGGCACATCGGTTTCCATCGTTTCCGGATTGAAGCCCGGCTTTTCTTCCGTTTCCTCCATTCGAACGCCCATTCTTTGCAAAAAGCTGCGATCCGGCCTGAATCCGGTGAGAGCCAGCACAAAATCATTTTCGATGTGCTCCGTTTCAGCCGCTGCTGCCGACTCCGGTTCCATTCGGTCAGCACTTCTTTGAATGGTGATCTGCCGCTGATCAATCTCGATGACACGCGAAGAAAAGCGCATGTCGATGATTCCTTTTCGAACCATACTTTCAAAGGTAGGACGCACCCAAGGCTTTATATAGGGGGAATAGTCGCTTCCGCGATAGACCACCGTCACCTTTGCTCCGACCCGCATCAGCTCCAAGGCAGCGTCAACTGCCGAGTTGCTGCCGCCGATGATGGCGACCTTCATGCCTGTATAGGGATGAGCCTCCCGGAAAAAATGGCTCACCTTGGGCAGTTCCTCTCCCGGAATGCCGAGCCGGTTCGGATGGTCAAAGTAGCCGACCGAAATAATAACCTTTTTGGATTCGTAAACTGCGGTTTCACCGTTCAGCTTCCGGCTGTGCACCTGAAAGTGCTCGCCTGTCTTCTGCACCGCGAACACTTCCTCATACTGATTTATGCGTACGTTCCGGGATTTCGCCACATTGCGGTAGTAGTGAAGCGCCTCCACACGGCTTGGTTTTTCATTCGGAGTGGAAAACGGGATGCCGCCAATTTCCAGCAGCTCCGGTGTGCTGAAAAAATGCATATACGTCGGGTATTGGTATATCGAGTGAACCACGACATGTTTCTCAATTATGAGCGGGTCGTATCCAACTGCTTGAAGCTCCAGTGCTGCGGAAAGCCCGCAAGGCCCTGCTCCTACGATAATGATATCTTCCATTTGAAAGCCGCACCTCCATGAACGTATTTTACCAAACGGCGCAGTTCCTTTAAACAGGACGGCTAAGCCCAGTTTAAGCTGAGTGGGCGGCAAACCATTCCGCGTTTGCCGCAGGTACATATGATGTCTATGTGCTGGAGAACAGCACTAGGAAATGAAAAAGGAGCTGTACACATGGACTTCGGAAACATAAAATCGGTGCCGAATGCTGCACCTAATCTTAGCCCGCAAATGGCGGGAATCGGAGCAAAGCCCCTTGCCGCGCTTGGTGCATACCCAGCCATCGGAATGAATGCTGGACTGACCACTGGACTGAACGCCAACGCAAAAATGCAAGCACATCTTTGTGCAGGCGTAGGAGCCGGGGTTGGAGCATATGCGGCTCCATACGCCGGAACCCAAGGATTGAACACGGCGGCGATTCTTGTTCTCTTTATTTTGCTGGTTATTATTACGCGTTCCATTTACGTATAACACCCGGTACGATGTCGCTAAAGCAAAAGGCTGCAGCCCAGTGTAATACTGAGCAGCAGCCTAATTTTTTTCACACAGTTACCCGTTGGCGATTTGTTTAACCGCCTTCACCTCATACATATTCACCGACACGTTTAAAATGTGCTCCGGCCTTGGAGAACCGCTGTTTTGCCGATGTCCTTGAATATGCTCATCGCTTTTCTCCCAGTTTTTCCAATCCTCAACGGATCTCCAGCGGATCATTATCATGACTTCCTCCGCGTCATCCTGCTTCTTCCGGTTTACCATAATGGTTTTATCAATAAGGCCTTCCATTTCGTCCATGGGACTCTCTTCTGTGAAGCGTTCAAAAACCAAATCCGCCTTACCCTTTTGCACCGTTATTGTTCTCGTTTGAATTAACATTGTCTTTTCCTCCCATTCATTCTTTTACCTGCTCCCCTTGCGAGTGACGGTACAGCTCCTCGTAATAACCGTTCATTTCAAGCAGCTCACGATGCGTACCCTCTTCTGCGATTTCACCATGCCTCATAACAAGAATTCGGTCCGCCTGCATAATCGTCGACAGACGATGCGCGATCACAAGTGTCGTCCTCCCTTTGGAGACGACCTCAAGCGCCTGCCGAATGAGCTGCTCGGTTTGGGAATCCAAATTTGCTGTGGCTTCGTCCAGGATGAGAATTTGCGGGCGAAACACGATAATCCGGGCAAAGGATAAAAGCTGGCGCTCACCTGCGGACAGCCCGCTGCCGCGTTCGGATAATTTCGTGTCGTATCCATCCTTCATGCGCCGAACTAGCGCATCAGCGCCCACAAATTCACAAGCGCGGATGACCTCCTCGCGAGAGATCATTTCATCAAAGAGGCGGACATTATCGATGATGGATCCCGCGTATAAGTAAGGCTCCTGCTGCACCAGCCCGACCATCCGATGCAGCTGGGCTTGGGTGAGATCGCGAATATCGACTCCATCGATTAAAATACTGCCCTCCTGCACGTCATAAAATCGGCAGAGCAGGCTGATTAGCGAGCTTTTGCCCGCACCGGTCGTGCCGACGATGCCGACCATCTCGCCCGAGCGAATATGCAGATCAAGTCCGCGAATGACCGGAGTACCGGTCTCGTAGCCGAAGGTAATACGGTTGAAGTCGATGCGGCCTTTTACCGAATCCTCATCGATGTGAACCGGCTGCAATCGGTCCTCAATCTCCGGCCTGATATCAAAAAGGCTCCAAATCCGGTTAACCGCGACGGTAGCCGATTGCAGCGTATTCCACTGCTGGGTTATCGCAGTAACGGGATGAAAAAACTGGCGAATATACGCGATGAATGCATAGAGAACACCGAATTCGAGCGTCTCTCCCAGAACCGCCTTTCCGCCGACCCATGTCACCAACGCGATCGTCAAATTACTCAGGAGATCGAAGGAGCGGTTAAAGAGAACAAGGGTCCGAATTTCACGAATGTTCGCCTTGAAATACGCGTCATTTTTTTCTTGAAATTGCTCGGCCTGTACCTTCTGCTGATGAAAGACCTGAATCAAGCCCATTCCCGCCAGATTCTCGGCCACAAAGGCTACAAGACGCGAAAGCCGTGTGCGGGCCATTTGGTACGTGTTGCGCATAAAAGAACGGAACGCAACGGCGATCACCGCAATGAGCGGAAGCAGCACGAGACAATACATGCCAAGCGTCACATCAAGCTGAAACATCATAACCAGAATGAAGATCAGGGTTAGCCCATCCCGCAGGAGCGTAAGCAGCACTTGGTTGAAAAATTGATTGAGTGCTTCGGTGTCGCTGGAGACATGTGTAATGAGGCTGCCGCTCGACGTTTTATCAAAAAAAGACATGGACAGCTTCGTAATATGCTCGAATAATTGCTTACGGATTTTGGACACGATGCTTTGCGCGGCGAACTGCAGCAAATTGTTCTGTAAATAAGTGAACACGAGCCCGGCTATGGATAAGCCGAAATAGATCAAGCATATCACCAGTAAACTGCCGTAATGGTTTTTGCCCGCCAGCAGATTGTCGTCGATCGCCACCTTAACCAAGTAGGGCTGCAACAGATCTGCCGCGATGGCAATAAGCGTACACACTGCAACGGCAGCAAATGTCTTTCCATGCTCCCTTGCATAGGAGCTCAAAATCCGGAAGGCGGAGCGGTACTGGGGCTTCTGCTGCTTGCTAAGATCCGCCTTCTGGTCCATCTGCCAGCTGCTAATGGCCTGCCGCATGCTGACTTCCCTCCTCTTGTATGGCATGGAGCTCGGCGTACAATCCGGGTGCGGCCAGCAGTTCTTCATGCTTGCCGCGTTGAACGATCCGTCCGCCATCCATAACGATGATGAGGTCTGCGTGCTTCAGAGCACTAATGCGATGCGCAATGATGATCGTCGTCTTCCCTCGTCGCGCTTCCTGAATCGTCTGCAAAATTTCGGTTTCGGTAACCGCATCGACGGCGCTGACGCTATCGTCTAATATCATAAACGGCGCCTTCTTCAAAAGTCCGCGGGCCAAGCTCGTACGCTGGCGTTGTCCACCAGATAGGGTGACGCCCCGTTCCCCAAGCCTTGTCTGAAAGCGGTCGGGGAACTCCACAATATTGTCGTATATCCTCGCTTGCTTGGCCGCCGTTTCGATCTCCTTCTGTCCCGTTTCCCTATTCGAAAATGCGATATTATCTCCGATTGCCGTGCTGAACAAAAACCCGTCCTGCGGGACATAGGCGATCTGCTTGTGAAGGCTCTCTAATGTTAACTGGTGTAGAGCCGTATTTCCGATTCGAATCGCGCCTGCGGGCGGTTCGTACGTACGCAGCAGCAGCTTAACAAGCGTAGTCTTGCCGCTTCCGGTTCGCCCGACAACGCCGAGTGTCATGCCGGGCTCGATAACGAGATCAATATCCTGCAGGGCGGGCTGTGACGCTTCCGGATAGGTGAAGGTCAGCCCTTCTATTCGCACTTCCGCCCGTTCAAGGTCAGCCGGTACGGCATGATCGGCCTCCACGATATCCGGCTGCACCGCAACCAATTCATTCAGCCGCTGCAAGGAAGCTTGTGAGCGCTGCAGGGTATTAATGACATTGCCGATTTGCTGCAGCGGATTCATCAGCATCCGAATGTACAGCGTCAATGCCACAAAGCTGCCAAGCGTAATCCTGCCTGTGACGGTCAAATATCCGCCAACCGCAAGCGATACAATTAAGGACAACGCCCCTAAGAACGGCACGAGCGCCTGAAAGAACGAAGACATCCGAACCAGGGACAGCTGGTTGTCGCGAATTCGATCCACATATGAGCCAAAACGCGACACCATCACAGGCTCAACCGCAAATTTTTTCGCTACGCGTATGCCCCTGAACTGCTCCTCGGCTGATTCTGTCATTTCGCCAAGCGCCTCCTGCACCTTCAGCGATCGTTTGCGGATAGCCGGGCCAAAACGTATCACGATCCAGGGGATCAAGAGCAGCGGCCCGACAGAAGCTCCAATAAGGTAGAGCGGGATATCGCTTAACGCCATCGCGCCTATGCAGGATATCAAGAGCAGCACTGCCATCATCAGCTGGTTGATTCCCATCGAAATGGATTCCCGTACCCCCGTCACATCGTTCATAAAATAACTTAGCAGCCTGCCGACGCCGTTACGCGAGTAATAATGCTCGCTCAGTGCGGAGAAGTGCAGAAATAGTCTGCTGCGGGACACATATTCGAACCAGCGCCCGACATACATGACAAGATATTGGCCGTATCCTCCAAGGAGAGCATGCCCCGTACCAATCGCTAGCAGCAGCACGCTGTAGCGGACAACATCGTCCGCAGTCAATCCGCCGGTCTGCAGCTGGTCCGTAAAGTTTCCGAGCACTCTTGGAAAATAGGCATAAACTATACTTGACATTGCATGAAGTGCGAAGGACGCAAGGTAAATGTGCCACGTCTCTTTGAAAAAAGGCTTTAAGATGCCATTCGATTGCAACGCCGATCACATCCCCGGCGTAACGTCTTCATCCGAGCCGGGATTCGACGTCTCAGAGGCAATCTCTTTCAAGCTTTTTTGAAACTTACCCATCAGCTCTTGAAATTGCTGCGCTTGCTTGGAGGATGGATTTTCCTTCGCAGCTTCCGCTGCACTCGCCATCAAATAAATAACATCAGACCATTCCTTCATAAATCCGCGCAGCTGATGCTTCCCGAACCCTCCGCGCCGATGCCGGTGGTGACGGTCATGTGCTCCCCAAATCTCTTCTTTCTCTTCAGTGCCTGAGTTTCCATGGTCCCGAAGATAAGCCAGCCCTTCATTTGTAATATGGTACAGCTTCTTACCGTCCGTTTCGCTGGAGCCGATCAATTGCATATCTTCCAGCAGCTGCAGGTTCGGGTACACGGAACCCGGGCTCGGCACGTACAACCCGCCTGTCTTTTCCTCCATAGCCTTAATCAGCTGATACCCGTGCATCGGTTCCGCGGATAACAGCTCAAGTAAAGCAAACTTGAATTTTCCGCGCTCGAAAAAGCGTTTCCCTTCGCCGCGTCCGCCAAAGCCGCCCCGTGAGCCGCCATGGCGGTGCTTCAGGTACAATTCATGAACAGCTTCTTCTTTGTGAAGCCTTCTTCGGTCTGAATGATTTAAATGTCCAAAACGGTGATTATGATGTTTCATAAACAGGATCACCCCTAATAACGATATATCGTTATATTATTACGATATATCGTTATTAGTCAATCCTAATTTTTCTAATATAAAAACGGGCCTCCATTTACATGGAAGCCCGTTACTAATTACAACTGTCAAAAATTCCTAAACAAGTCGATCTAACCAGTTGTTAACCAAAGCGTTAAATACATCCGGTTGTTCGATTTGCAGATTGTGACCGGTCATATCAAGCACTGCAAAAGTTGCCCTTGGATAGTCTTCAATGAGCCGCCAGGCATCGTGGTATCCGACTACATGATCCTGACGTCCGGTAATAATTAGTGTAGGATGTTCTAGTTTCGTTGAAATATCGAAGGTAAAGCCGTATCCGTTCATGCGAACCCGTTTTAAGAACTCTTCATCTGTTTTCATGGAAGGAAGTAAAATTTCATTTCGAAACCTTTCCCATTCCGTCTGCCCCTGCACAACCCCCATGGAGCAGAACGCTCCGGCATCCTCGGGAGATAGTGTGGCTACCAGGTCGCTATCCGTTTTTAGAACCTTTTGCGGCGGCACTACTCTGTCACTGAAGTCAGCTATTGTCATAGGTGCGATCAGCAGTAATCCACGTGCCTTATCCTTCCGGAATTGGACAATACCTCTGGCAATATACCCCCCATACGAATTACCGCAAATGATAAAGGGTTGATCAGGGATGATCTCGTCCAATAAACGTATTACTGCTTCCAGCATATCATCAGAGTTTTGAATCGACGGTTGCGGCTCGGATTGTCCCATTCCTGGTAAATCGATGTATATTCTCTTCCAACCGCTTCGTTTCTCGAATAACGGTTCCATTGCATGCAGCATGACTTGATGATCAAGAGTCCAGCCGTGCAGCATTACGATGGGATAACCCTCTCCAATTATTTTGTAGTAAATCGACACTCCGCTGTTTCCCCTTTCGAACATTCCAGATGCAATTCATAGTTAAATTTTTGACAATTACAAAAAGCTTACGTTGTAATGGTTCTCCATAAGTAGAAGGTTGCGTACGCCTTCCAGCCGCTCCAGCGTGCTGCCCATTCTTCAATCTCGCTTAAAGCTGGCTTCCGGTCCAGCCTTAGCACATGCTTGAGCGCGTTATGCAAGCCGACATCGGCAAGCGGGAACGCATCCGGGTGGCGCAGGCAGCGCATAATCGCATAGTTGGCCGTCCAGCTGCCGATGCCGCGAATTGCAGTAAGCTGCTTCTCCATGGAAGCAAGATCGGGCTGCTGCTGCAGCGCTGACTTGGTCAAGCCGCCCTCCGCCATGAGCTTGGCAACCCCCAGAATATATTCCGCTTTCCGCTGGGTTAGCTTCACTTCGGTTAGCTGCTCCTTACTGAGTTCAGCAATCGCTGCTGCAGACGGAAACACCCAGTACGACTTGTTTTGAAAGCAGACGGCTTCTCCGAACGTTTCAACGAATTTCTTCTTTACTAAGTAAGCGACATGGAGGCTCACCTGCTGTCCCATAATCGCCCAGCACAGCGCTTCAAACAGGTCGGGAACGCCGACGATTCGCAGTCCTTGGTAGGACGGGACGACCTGCCCCAGGATCGGGTCCTGTGCCGCCATGCGGTAAAATGGCTGCAGATCCGTGGAAAGATCGAGCCATTCGACAGCCGTACCAAGAGCGGCTTGGCGTGCCGGCACTTCCGGCTCCTCGATCGGGAAGGATAGAACCGGCCGGCCATTCTTCCCCTTTTCCAGCTGAAGCAGCACTAATGAGCCATCGGTGTCTCGCACTGCTTTGCGGATGATCGCCTGCTCGCGGTCAGCCTCGTGCAGCACCTCGTTGGCGTTGCGGCTTAAGTAAAACAAGCATTCTTCAAAATTAAAATCGGCGGCGGTTATCTCATAACGGCCATCCTCCGATAACGTAATCCCCGCTGGCAGCATATCCACACCTCATCCCCCTTCCCCAGTGCCTGATTGTGTATGTGTACGAAACGAACATACGAAAACTCCTCGTACCCAAAAAAACGGGACCCGACCGGGCGGGCTCCCGTTTTTCCATGCTGTCGGCCGAACCAATGCAGCTTCAGTGGATTGGTCTTACTTCCGACCGTAATCCGCTTTTATTTCGCCCCACTTGTCGGTCTGCCACTTCAGCACCTTGTTTTTGTAGGGGTGCGTTCGCAGCCACTGTTCCGCCCGATCGATCAGCTCCCAAATTTCTTTGGTCGATTCATCGCGCGCCAGAGTCGTGGAAACCTTCTTCTGCTTGACCCATTTGATTGCATTGACCGAATCGCTGTACACCGTCATCGTACTGCCTTTTTGCTGGAGATAGGCAAGCGCATGCACGATCGCCAAAAATTCGCCGAGATTGTTCGTCCCTTTTTTCACCGGACCGTATTCAAAAATGACCTGGCCCGTCCGGGTATCAACCCCTTTGTACTCGACAGGCCCAGGGTTGCCACGTGTTCCGACGTCCACCGAAATGCTGTCGTAGTCAATTTCTGCGGACGACTCCATCGATAGGGTGGAAGCCTTCCCTCCGCCGGATCCCGACTTCGCTCCGCCCTGCCCCCAGTGCAGCCGCCAGCCCGCCTCGTACGCTTCCTCCGCTTCCTTTTTGGAGCCAAAGGATTTGTATTTCGCGTCATCGAATTGAATGACCTGCTTTTGGCACTCCGGCCAGCTTGTATAAATGCCGGGTTGTCTTCCGACCCAGACGACATAAAATTTTTGCTTCGACAACTCCGTCAGCTCCTGTTCCGCTTGCTTTGTAGGTTTTCACTATATACCAATATACCTTGTTTCGTCCTTTGGCAATCCCAAATATTCAAAAAAGCGCACGATCTCCATATCCCAGAACGGCCACGTATGGCCGTAGCCTTCCGCCAGATGGAATTCGTAGTGGAACGGATTCCCCTTTTGGCTCACGAAAAAATCGCGAACCAGCTCGTTCAAATCCAGCCACGGATCAAGGCTGCCGCATGCATGGTACACCTTAGGCAGCGCAGCACGCGATTCAAGGGCAAGGCGCCCAAGGTGCTTGACGTCATTGTCTGTCCCCTTCATATCCCCGTCACCGAACAAAATAATTCGATCCAATGCGCGGCGCGAGCCGTCATTCACAAAAGCAACATCGGACTTGCAGCCCGCCGAAAATGCCCCGATCGCCGCGTACCGTTCCGGACGAGCGAGCCCGACGCGCAGGCAGCCGAAGCCGCCGTTCGAGAAGCCGGAAATATAGTTATCCTCCCGACGGTCGGAAAGCCGCGGGAACAAGCCTTGGAGAACCGCCGGAAGCTCGTCGGACACGTAGGTAAAAAACGCTCCGCCATGCTCCATATCCGTGAAGCAGGAGTTTAATCCTCCGGGAATGACAACCGCAACTCCGTAATCCAGCGCGTACTTTTCGATGCTGCTCATTCGCTGCCATGCGGTGTGATCGCCCGAGCCGCCGTGCAGCAGCCACACGACCTTTAGCTTGCCATCACCCGAGTACGGCTGCTTTTCTTGAGGGTAAATGACAGTCACGGTCATATCCATTCCCAATGCTTCGGAAAAAATATGCGTTTCAATCAATGCCATGCTGCTTGCCTCCTTCGCTGCTGCGGCTCTTCAGCGGCAGATTTTGTATAAGCTGCTCGATGCAATCATCCCAATACTTCCAGCTGTGATCCCCCGGTCCTTCCGTATAGTGAAGAGGGAGCCCCAGCGATTGCAGATGCTGCTTGAAGCAAACATTGTCCTCGTAGAAAAAGTCCTCCGTCCCGCAGAACATAAGCAGCTCGGCGGAGGGGTTTCCGCTGCGGGCAAGCTTTTCCGCGCTTGCGAATAAATCATTGACGCTGCCCGTGTAAGCCTCCTCGCTTCCGAATACATCGTCGGTAAGCGATGGATTCACCTTATGCAGCCACGGCCGCGCCTCAATCGCGCTGGAGAAACCGGCTGCCACGCGGAACGTTTCCGCCGCATGCAGGCCCGCTTTCAGCGCGCCGTATCCGCCCATCGAATTGCCTGCGATGAACCGGTCCTCCCGCGCGCTCGACAGCGGAAACATCCGCTCACATACAGCGGGCAGCTCCTGCGAAATAAACCGGAAATAGTCCCGTCCATATACCATATCCGTATACCAGCCCAGATGCCCGGCAGGCATCACTATGGCCAGCGGCAGTCCTTCCGCATGGCGCTCCACACTCGTTCTGCGCATCCACGCCGTGTGATCGTCTCCCATGCCATGCAGTAAATATAGCGTCGGATAAGGCCCCGGCGCATCCACCTTACGTGAGCCTCCAAACCGGTGCTGCGGCAGCAGCACCTCCATCGACACCGGCATCCGCAGCGACTCGGAATGATATTGCACATGAAGCCATGCCATGTAATGACCTCCTGACAGAAAATAATAAACTCCCCATATCGAATCTATTCCGTAATTTTCCTAGCCTGCTATGTTAAATTCTCGATCTGCACGGCTGTCCCTTCTCAGGCGGACAATCATTTTTGTTCCTTTTGTCCTTAAAAAATAAAAACGGACCCCAAAGCCCTTAGTGGCTGCCCGAAATCTCGTTTCATCCGGGCTGCCAATTAAAAGAAGGCTTTTGAGGTCCGTTAAAAATGTCATATTGATGTACGGCGATAAAGCAGAACAGCGGACAAATGCTGTCTATCTTGCCGCACCGATAGCGGACTGAGCGGCGGCAAGTCCGTCCAAATTGTTCGTGCAAATGAGCAGCTCCGGATACCGGCCGATCAGCTGCTTCAGCACCTCTTCGTTGTCCGGAGTCCACACGATTAGCTGCACGCCGTTCTGGCGGCAGGCCTCTACATAGGAATCCGTTAAAAAGACATACTTCATCGATAAATAACGAATGCCATGCTCCCGCATATACGGGAACACACTCGGAGTAGCGCCGTAAATGACAAGCCCGAGCTCAATCTCCACGTCCAAAGCACGCATTCGTTCAATTGCGTAATGATCGAACGAAGTAACGAAAACCTGCTTCTCCATCCCGGTTTCACGAATGACCTTCAGCACCGCTTCCTCCAACCCCGGGTAAGCGTCACCGGTCTGCTTTAGCTCTACATCCACGAGCATTCGGTCCTTGGCAAACCGCAGCACTTCCTCCAAGGTCGGAACGCGCTCGCCTTTCCCGGCGTCTAATGTGCGGAACTCCTCCAGCGTGAACGATCGCACCTCTCCTTGTCCGTTCGTCGTGCGGTTCACCGTCGGGTCATGGATGACAACCGGCACCCCGTCGCGGGTCAGCTGGACGTCAAGCTCCAAATGGGTAAATCCGAGCTCAAGCGCCGCTTGAAACCCGGCCATCGTATTTTCAGGCTGCTGCAGCGGATACCCGCGATGTGCAAGTCCTTTTACTTTCATATCGACACTCCCTTATTTAAACGTCGAATTCGCCATTGCAGCGACGATATGCTTCTGCATCAGTGTGAACACCACGACGATCGGCAGGATCGCCATGACACTAGCCGCCATAATGATATGGAAGTGCATCGCCTCATTGCCGGCGATCGAATCCCGCAGCATGGCGATCCCGACCGTCAGCACCCGCATATCATTCGAATTCGTCATAATAAGCGGCCAAAAATACGAGTTCCAGCCGGAAATAAAAATCAACACGCCGAGCGTTACTACCGTCGGAAACGCCATCGGCAGCAAAATGCGGTACAGCATGCCGAACCGGCCTGCCCCGTCCACACGCGCCGCTTCCAAAACATCGTTGCTCAGCGATTTGAACGACTGCCGGAGCAAAAAGATACCGAATGCCGAAGCGCCATGCGGAATGATTAAGGCCCAGTACGTGTTGAGCCAGCCCAGCTTGGACATCATGACATAAACCGGCACGAATGTGACCTGATCCGGGACGATCATGGCGGCCAGCACACAAAAGAACAGCACTTCCTTGCCCCAAAAACGCCCCTTAGCGAAGGCATACGCCGCCATCAACGCGACATTCAGCTGCAAAAAAACAAGACCGATCGACATCAGCAGCGTATTTCCGAAAAAACGCGCATACGGAATGACGCGGAACGCCTCGGCATAATTTTCCCATGCAAACGATTGGGGCCAAAGCGTCGGCACGGCGGAACGCATTTCAAACTGCGTTTTAAACGAGCTGATGAGCAGCCAGTACACCGGGAAAAACATGATCGCCGTTACAGCGACGGCTAACACCGGTCTCCATACCGATCCCAGCTGTATTCCCTGCTTTACCGTAACCATGTTACCCCTCATAGTGCACCTTCTTCCGGCCGACAACCCACTGCAAAAACGTCAGCAATAAAATAATCACGAACAAAATAATGACCAGCGCAGAAGCTCGCCCTGTTTTGAAATCGCCGAACGCCATCGTGTAAATCCAATAAACGAGCGCATTCGAAGCCTGCAGCGGACCGCCGTTCGTCATAACGTCGATCGATTGGAATACCTGCATCGACGAGATAAACGTCGTAATGACAAGGAACAGCACCATCGGCGAAAGCAGCGGGAGCGTAATGCTGCGGAACGACTGCACCCGATTCGCCCCGTCAATCGCCGCCGCTTCGTAATATTCCAGCGGAATGCTGCGCATTCCGGCGATAAACAAAATCATCGCAAAGCCTGCGCCCTTCCATACGGACACCGCAACGAGCGCCGGAAGAACCGCTTTCGGATCCACCAGCCAATTCACTGGATCCAAGCCGAACCAGCCCAGCATATGATTCAACAGGCCATACTGGTTGTTGTAAATCCAAGTGAATACCATTGCGGCAATAACCATCGACACATAGTAAGGAAGGAAAATAACCCCCCGCATAAACGCATAAAACCGGGAATTCGCCACGTTAAACAACAAAGCCAGCAGCAGCCCGATGGCCAGTGTAGCGGCCACATCCATTACCGTATACAGCATCGTCACCTTTAACGATTGGTAAAAATCCTCATTCGTCAGAAGCCTCGAATAATTTTCCAGCCCGACAAATTTCTTAACGGGACGGGTCATGTTCCAATTCGTAAAGCTAATATACACCGAGTAAAGCAGCGGATAATACAGAAATGCGCCAAGAAAAGCAAGCGCAGGGAGGGCAAAAGAAAAATCCTTGCACGCTTCCCAAAATTGGCGTCCGCTCTTGCGACGGGAGGAAGCGGCCGCCCCCATGGACGCCGCTTGCCCGTTTTTTACCGATTCCATTGTTCTTGCTTCCATGTCTTAATAATCCGCCAAAATATCGTTCATTTTCTTCACTGCTGCTTTCATTGCCGGTACTGGATCTGTGTTGTTCAAAGCCAGCTCGCCCATAACTTCCTTATAAACGGCGCTGAACTCTGGATAACCTGGATGCTGCAGACGCGGGGTTACACGATCAAAGTTATCGAATACGGCTTTGTATTGCGGCCATCTCTTGAAGTACTCAGCGCCTTCAGCGGAGCTGATTGCCGATTTACGTGTCGGGAGGTAACCTACCGACTCTGCCCACTTGATGTTGTGTTCGGAGGACGTCATAAATTCAACGAACTTCCATGCCGCTTCTTTTTCCTTCTCATCCGCGCCTTCCATCATAACAATACCCGCGCCGCCGATATTGGAGGTACGCTCCTTGTCGCCCGGCAGGAACGAAACACCGACTTCAAACTTTGCGTTTTCACGGTACATCTTGAGCAGAGCCGAGGTGTGCTGTACCATGCCAATTTCCCCTTTAAGGAACATTTGACGCATGTTGTCAGACGCACCTTTACCGTAACCAATATGCAAGTGACCATCGTTTTTCCACTTTTGGAAGTTTTGGATATAACGAAGCGATTCCGGTGTATCTACCGCTGCTTTCTTACCATCTTCCGTCAAAATGCTTCCGCCTCCGTTAACGAGCCACGGATCGTAGTACCAAGTGTCCCAGCCCGGAACCGAGAATGCGTAGCGGGTGGTCTTGCCGTTTTCCTTCTTCGTTACCTTTGCGTTAAACGCATCGATTTCTTCCCATTTTTGCGGAGGCTGTACACCGAGCTCGTCCAGCATCGTTTTGTTGTAAACGAACACGCTCGTGCTCACGATGAGCGGGAAGCCGTACTGCTTGCCGTTATATGCATATGCCTGCAGCATGCCCTTGGAAAAATCGTCAAGCTGCGTCTTGTCGCGCTGAATCCATGGGGTCATATCAGCGAACACGCCGCTGTCCGCGAAGTTCGGCAGCGCCGAAACCTCGACGTTCGTAACCGCTGGCACGTCTCCAGCCGCAACAGCCGCCTGCAGCTTCTTATGCAGCTCTGTATATGCGCCTTGGAAAACCGGCTCCACGGTGATATGAGGATACTTTTTCTTAAACTCCTCGATCATATAATTCAGGCCGCCCAGTTGCGCTTCCGCATGGGAATGCCAATATTGAATCGTAATCGGCGTCTTGTCGTCCTTAAGACCTGCGTCCGCCGCTTTTGCCGGCTCCGTGCTGTTTGTCATCTCTGCGCCGCTGCAAGCCGTCAAGCTAAGTGCCAGTGCTCCCGCTGCGATCGAGCTCATCCATTTTTTTAATGCCATATTGTTTCCTCTCCCTTAATCTCTGATTTTTACATGTTCCAAGCTGATAATTACGAAAAATTCACCCTTTTAAGCAAACAAAAAGAGACCTAAGAAAACCGTCCAAAAAAACAGACCACCCCCACAGTCAAAAATGTTGGCAAGCAGCTGTGCTTTTGGGTTTTCTCATCGTCTCCACCCGTCCGCATCTCATATGCAATTATCAATCGTTTTCGGCAAATCGAATGACTTTACCAAAAACGCTTATCACCAATAGAAACATGATCCGCTCCGCTATCAAGCGCCACACGAATTTCTTCCTCACTGCGGATCAGACCGCCCACGATCAGCGGCTGCTTGATGCGCTCCTTCAGCTCACCGATTACGCGAGGCATCAGTCCAGGCATCAGCTCGACCTCGTCCGGCTGTGCTTGTCCAATCATCTTGATCGCTGTTTCCAGCGCCGCGGTGTCGATGACAAAAATCCGTTGAATCGAACGAATTCCCGCTTGACGCGCTGCTGCGATGGCGTTGCTCTTCGTCGAAACAATGCCCGCAATACCAAAGTTCTTCGCTAAATACTGAACCGCTGAGCTGTCACGCCCAATCCCGTTCACCATTTCCAAATGAACATATACCTGCTTGCCCGCTGCGTGAAATTGTGAGATCAAGTCGGACAAAGAAAGAATGTCACCCGTCATCAGGTTTACCCTCGTGACCTTGCTTTGCAGTGCCGCCTCGATTTGCTCCGGCTTCGTGACGGAAGCAATGATCGGGTTCTGTTGCTCTGTCTGTTTGTTCATAGCTTGTTTCACTCCCTACAAACCCATCCTACTCCCGTTTTGTCATGTGCATATTAAGTTAGTGTTAAGGGCGTGTAATCATTTTCCGCTCTTTATCCGGATATGACGAAATCGTTGCGCCGTCGGAAACAAACAAAATATTTCCATTTAATCCTGTATTGTAAACCGTCGCGCCTTCCTTTTCGTAACGCTTCAGCACATCCAGACTTTGCAGAACGTTTGCGCTGAGCACGGCAATTTCCGGCTGAACGGCCCGAATAAACGTACCGGAGGAAGAGGTGATATCTCCGTGATGCGGAGCGTCCATCAGCTTCGCCCGCAGCTTGTCACCGTATCTTTCTACTAATTTATATTCTTGATTTTTGTAAATGTCCCCGGTAAACAAAATCCGGTTGTCCCCGTGAGTAACGAGCAGCACCAGCCCGTGATTGTTTAATTCCTCGGTTCCCCACTTTTCAAAAGAGTTTTGTGAAATCTCCGCCGATGGGTTCAGTACTTCGATGGTGATCCCGGGACTCCACTCCACATGGTCCCCTTCCCGCAGCATCGTCTGGGGAATGCTTTTTTCTTTCAGCAGCTGCTGCACCTTCCGGTACGTTTCCGTATTGTGGGCAATGCCGTTATGGTAATACGCTCCCACCGGCTTTGTAATGAGCAGCGTCGTTAAGCCGCCGATATGGTCGATATGCGGATGGGTGCTGACAACGGCGTCGAGCTTCTTTACTCCTAGCTTGTTGAGCCGCTCCTCCAGCTGAGGTCCGCCGACCGGAATGCCCGCGTCGATCAGCATCGTTTTTCCGTCCGGTGCGGTTAGCAAAATCGCATCGCCGGATTTTTCCTCCGCCTGCAGGTCAAAGTACCGGATCGCTAGCTTCCCTTGATGAAGACTCGTATTGAAAAAAGCAGGCTGCTGCGAGGTTTTGGTTGTCGCCGCGCTTTGCTCCTGCGTGCAGGCCGATACCAGAAAGAGCGCCAAAATAAGGACGGCCGGGAAAAGTGTTTTCAAGCGTTTTAACGCCCATAACCTGCTAAACCCGCTCTTTTTGCTCAACCCTTGACTTTCCTTAACCTTGTGCTCATTACCACTAATCGTCTGCCCCTTTTTCACGAAACCTGACATGCTTTTATCCTCCCTTTGTTTCGAAAACAAAAAACCGCAAACACGCCCGCCCAATAAACTAGCGGAAAAATGCGTGCTTGCGGGTTTTCTCTCGGCTCTACCCGTATCTTATGAATTAGACTATACCGGGAAAATGTTTGCTGGATGTTAATCGAAGGTTAAATTGCTGTAAATGCAGATGGAGCATGCATTGTACCCAACTTGGAACCAGCGCGTATAAAATTACAATTATTTCATAAATAATTCTATTTTTATGTAAATGGAAGCGTTTTAAAATAAGACGAGCCGGTTGCTTGCCCTTACGCTTCAAGACCGGCAAAACCTAAAGGAGGAAGGGAAACGGTGGCGATGAAAAAGAAAATGCTTTCGATGGCCGTCCTCGCTTCGCTTGTGTTCGGTTCGATTACACCAAGCTTTGCGGCCGAACCGCCTGCTGAACCAGCGCAGGACGCTCCAGCGAAACCAGCCGTTTATGCGGCGGAGGATCTTTTGCTGCACTACACCTTTGACCAGACTGAAGGAACAACAGTAACCGATGCTGCCTACCAAGGCAAGGACGGTATGCTAATGGGAGGAGGCGCGTGGGTTCCAGGACGTGTTGGCCAGGCGCTCGATTTAAACGGCAGCGACGGTTATGTGAAGCTGCCCGACGGGGTGCTGGCGGACCAGCGTTCCGTAACCGTGGCCGCCTGGGTGAACCCGGAAAGCACGCCGAACTGGGCGCGGGTATTTGATATCGGCTCATCAACGGATAACTATTTCTTCCTCGCACTAAATGACGGCACCTCCGTTCATATGGGACTGCGCTCCGGCAGTGCGGTGCAATCGTTGAGCGGGGCAGCCTTCCCGTCCTCGGACCGGTGGCATCATGTCGCCGTCACGTTAGAGGACAAAACCGCAGTCATTTATATTAACGGCATCGAGGTGGCCAAGAACACCAATTTGACGATTACCCCTGCCGACCTGGGCTTGTCCACAGCAAACTACATCGGCAAATCGCAGTTTAACGATCCGTACTACAACGGTTTGATCGATGATTTCCGCATTTATGATCGTGCCTTAAGCAGCGACGAGGTGCTTGAAGTCATCGCAGAAAATATGACCGACGAGGAGGCAGTGGCGTTCGCATCCGAGTGGCTTGATCTCAAAGACACCTCCGAGGTCACTGACTATCTCGCGCTTCCAAGCGAGGGACCGCTGCAAACCTCCATCACTTGGGCTTCTTCTCACCCTGCTGTTATCGGAACCGACGGTACCGTCACTCGTCCGCAGGCTGGTGCAGGCGATGCGACCGTCACCTTAACGGCAACGATTCGCAAAGGAGCGGTTGCTGCGACGGAAACCTTCGAGGTTACGGTATGGGAACAGGGTGCCGTCGCCTACACCATTCACATCGACGCTGCGAATCCGGCACATGAGGTGAGCCCTACCCTTTACGGCCTCTTCTACGAGGATATCAACTACGCCGGAGACGGAGGACTTTATGCAGAGCTGGTGCAAAACCGCTCGTTCGAGTTCGGTACCCCTCTCTACTCATGGACAGAGGTACGCTACGGCGATGCAGAAGGACAAGTTACCGCTGCCTCAGAAGCACCGCTGAACGACAAAAACCATCAGTACGTCCAGCTGCAGGTGACGAACCCGGGGGACGGCTTCGGTATCGCCAACAGCGGTTACACCGGCATAGCGCTCCAGCAAGGGGAGGCGTACGCTTTTTCCGTTTATGCGCGAAGCAGCAGCGGTTTATCGAAGCCGCTGAGAGCTGAGCTGCGCGGCGCGGATGAAACGGTATACGGCGCCTGCGACATCAGCGGCATTACCTCGGATTGGAAAAAATTCGAGTGCACCATCGAATCAAGTGCCACGGACCCGCAAGCGAAGCTGGTCGTCACCGCCAAGGATAAGGCTGTCGTCGAGCTTGATATGGTGTCGTTATTCCCGGAAAAAACGTGGAATAACCGCAAAAACGGCCTCCGCTACGACCTGGCCGAAATGCTGGACAATATGAACCCGGCGTTCCTGCGCTTCCCGGGCGGCTGCATTGTCGAGGGCGGTGCGCTGGATAACCATTACCGCTGGAAAAATACGATCGGCGACATAGCTGAGCGGGAAACCCAGCGCAATCAATGGGCGAACAACTATTATCAGTCCTTCGGCCTCGGCTTCCATGAATACTTCCAATTCTCCGAAGACATCGGCGCGGAGCCGCTGCCGATCATTTATGTCGGCATCATTTCCTGCAACAGTAACCCGCCGACCGTTCCGCTCGATGAGCTGCAGCCTTACATCGACCATGCGCTCGACCTGATCGAATACGCCAACGGCGATGCAAAGACGACGGAATGGGGCGCTGTGCGCGCTGCGAACGGTCATCCCGAGCCGTTTAACCTGAAGTATTTGGGTGTTGGCAACGAGCTGTGGGGCGAGAAATATTTTGAACGGTACAAAATGTTCTATGATGCATTGAAGGCAGAATATCCGGAAATTCAGCTGGTATTCAGTGCCGGCGCTTTCCCGGAAGACTCCGCCTACCGTGATGCTTACAACTGGCTCGGACCTGTCGGTGACGGCAACGAAGCCGATCTCGTCGACGAGCATATGTACCAGTCGCCGGAGTGGATGCTGAACAACGTGGATCGTTACGACCAATTTGACCGCAGCGGACCGAAGGTGTTTGTCGGCGAATACGCCTCCCATGGTGTCGGCAAGAAAAACAACGTCGAATCGGCGCTGACCGAGGCGGCGTTCATGACAGGGCTTGAGCGCAATTCGGATATCGTCGCGATGGCCGCTTACGCTCCGCTGTTCAGCCGCAGGCCGGCGAGCTTTACCCAGTGGACGCCGGATATGATCTGGTTTGACGAGCACCGGGCGTTCGGTACGCCGAACTACTATGTGCAGAGCATGTTTATGAATCATGTCGGCGATCAAGTGCTGCCGATGACGCTGACGAAGCGGAATGAAGATGCCGTGAAAGGCTCCATTCTGCTCGGAACGTGGGCAACACAAGCGGAGTACGACAATATAAAAGTAACGGCAAACGACGGAACGGTGCTGTACGCGAACGATTTCAGCGATCCAGCCACGCTTACCGACTTCGCATCCTTCAATGATAACGGCCGTTGGACCGTTGAAGACGGCGTTTTAAAGCAAACCTACAGCGATGACGACGTCCGCTTCCTTCTCCAGCAGGGGCAGCAGTGGACGAATTACACCTTGGAGCTGGATGCAACAAAAACCGGTGGGAACGAAGGCTTTTTAATCGGCTTCGGAGCGCAGGACCCGAACAACTATTATTGGTTTAATCTGGGCGGATGGAACAATACTCAGACGGTCATCGAAAAGGCAGTCGGCGGAGCGAAAACGACCGTCAGCAACGTGCTCTCCCACTCGATCGAAACCGGAAAAACGTACAAGGTGAAGATCGTTGTAGAAGGCGCACGCATTCGCGCATATTTGGACGGCGAATTGCTGTTTGATCTTAATGAAGGCGCATATGCCGGCCCGCTCTACAGCTCGACCACAATCGAGGAAGAAACCGGCGAAATTATTGTGAAGGTCGTCAACGTTTCCGGCAACGCGCAGCTTTCCGAGGTTCGCGTAAACGGGGCGGAACAGATCGCGTCCGAGGCTACCGTCATTGAATTGACAGGGGCCGCTTTGACAGATGAAAACTCCTTTGAACAGCCGGATCACGTTTCAACGGTGGAGAAAACGGCATCTGGCTTCGGGCCAACATTCACCTACGAATTCCCGGCGTATTCGGTGACAATCCTGCGTTTACGGACAACGGAGGCTCCTCTGATCCAGTCCATGGAGCAGGTCAATGTCGGCACGAAGGTAGGAATTGCCCCAAACCTTCCGGCACATGTAAAAGTAACGAAAACCGACGGCACGACGGAAAATGCAGCGGTTCAGTGGAAACCGATGGATGCGGAGCAATGGGCATCCCGCGGTGTGTTCGAGGTTGAAGGAACGGTTGCGGGCACGACACTGGAGGCGAAGGCTCTTGTTACCGTAACGCCGCAGAGCTCTGGCGGTCCAAACCATGATGACGACGACGATGATGACGATGACAGCGGAAGCAGCGGCGATTCCGGCGGCAGCGACTCCAGCTCCGGAGGAGGTTCGGGCACCGTTCAGCAGCCGGCTGCTGTCAAGGTTGTTGACGGCTTTGCGGTTGTGGAATGGAGCAGCGCCGATTTCCGGTCGGCTCTGCAGAGCGCAAGCAATGGCCGGCTAACCATCCGCGCCCAGACGGATGCAGAAACGAACGGCTTTAAGCTGGTCGTTCCTGCGCAAGCCTTGGCGGATGCAAAATCGGACGGCCTGCAACAAATTGTTATCGTTTCCGGCCATATGACGTTCACAATGACTCCGGACGCCTTCTTCTCATCCGAGAATACGGCGGGCAATCTTGAGCTGCGCGTCGAGCAGGCAGACGTTTCCGGCTATTCCGAACAAGTGCAGCAGAGGGTAGGAACCCGCCCGGTTTATAAATTCCATGCCCAAGTGAACGGCTCCTCTGTCAGCAAATTCAACGGCATGAAAGCTGTAAAAGTGGAGCTGCCGTATACGCAGCGCCCTGGCGAGCTTTCCTCGCAAATTGTCGTTCTGCATCTTGCCGAGAACGGTTCGATGGAGACGATCAAAAACGGTGTATATCACTCGGCATCAAGCACCGTTGCCTTTTATCCATCCCACTTCAGCGTTTATGCGGTCGGCTACGCGGAAGTGGATTTCATGGATTTGGAGCGTGCACCTTGGGCCAAGCAAAGCATTTACGGCTTGGCGGCGCGCGGTATGGTCAAGGGGGTCGGCGAGGCGCGCTTCGAGCCGGACCGTAACGTCACCCGCGCCGAATTTATTACGATGCTGATGCAGGCCTTTGATCTTACGGGTGAATCGGCCGGCGGAAATTCCCGATTCAGCGATGTCAACGCGAACGCGTGGTACGCCGATGCGATAACTGCAGCCGAAAAGCTCGGCATTAGTAAAGGCAAAACAGACGGCAGCTTCGGCGTGAACGACCCGATCACCCGCCAGGAAATGGCGGCCATGGTTGATCGGCTTCTTAAGACGCAGGATCAGCAATGGGCGGCCGCCCGTACCAGTGTTCCTCCTTTTGCCGACCAAAGCGATTTTGCAGCGTATGCTGCGGACGACATTCAACGGTTAAAAGCTGCCGAAATTCTTAACGGGCTTGGCGACGGACGTTTTGGCCCGTCAGAAACAACAACCCGTGCGCAAGCAGCAGTTGTTGTCTTTAAGGCGTGGATGACTCAGCAAAAGTAATCAGTCATCTCCGCTATTGACCTTAAACTCTATGTAAGAAAAAACTCCGCATTCCACGCAAACTATGCGCGGAAATGCGGAGTTTTTTTCATTCGGTGCATGTAAGCGTACGGCTTGTCCAATCTTATTGAAGCGCGTACTGAACCGCTTTTTGCGCGTTTACAATTCCCGCGCCGTAATACGCATCATATCCTGCTGAGCCAGCATCGGTAGCCGATTGCCTCAGGAGCGACTCTACCTGATTCGGCGTCAGGCTGCTGTCTGCCGCCAGCATTAAAGCAACAACACCGGCAACATGCGGCGTAGCCATAGATGTTCCGGATAACGAGCGATAAGTGTTTGTTGGATAAGTGCTGAAGATCGAGCCGCCCGGCGCCGTAACATCTAATGTGCTGCCATAGTTGGAGAAGCTGCTGCGTGTCATGCTGCTGTCAATGGAACCGACAGAAATCGTTCCGGAGCAGCTTGCAGGCGAACCAATCGCTGTATTGGAATTGCCGGAAGCCGCTACCACAACCGCGCCCCTGCTGCGGACATAATTGATTGCGTCTTGATAAGCGCTGGAGCAAGCCGAGCTGCTACCCAAGCTGAGGTTAAGCACATCTGCCCCCCGGTCTGCCGCGTAACGCATCCCCGAAACAATGGCGTAGGACGTTCCGCTTCCGCTTGCGTTCAGTACCTTTATCGGCATAATTTTAGCTCCGGAGGCAACACCGGCAATGCCTCTGCCATTGTTTCCGATTCCGGCAGCGATACCCGCAACGTGTGTGCCGTGACCGTTATCGTCATTGGCGTTCGAATCCCCGTTTACAAAGTCATAGCCTGCAACGATGCTGCCCTGAAGGTCGCTATGGGAAAGATTGACCCCAGTATCGACAACGGCAACGGTTACACCGGCCAATCTCGAAGAGCTGACCAAATCCATCGCTTGCGGAGCTTTAATTGCGCTTAGGCCCCATTGGTTGGAAACATAAGGGTCGTTGTATGCCACAGCGATTTGCGCTGGCAGCTCCGCCCCTGCTAGAGGGGTCTCCAGCTGATATACATAATTCGGCTCCGCATAGAGAACGTTAGGGTCTGCGTTTAAGCGCTCTAGCATTTTCTCTAGTTTCTTAGGATCCTTCAATTTAATATAGGTGAGACCTAGAGAAGACTCTGCGGACATCGTCGACACTTCCTCTTGACTTACCAGCGATTGCGTGACTACTACATCCTCCTTCATTTTTACGAGAATTCCTCCTGCCTCGTAAGGCTTGGACATCGCCTTCTTCACATCAAATCTGCTCTTCTTCTGCTCATCCGGCGCCGCAGCTGCGCCCTGAACCGCAATAAAAGGAAGACTTGCGAGTACAACCGATAACATCATTCCCGTAAATTTTTTCATTTTCATAGAACACCTCTCCTAATCTTTTCTTTTTTTTCAAAGCACCTACATGTTTGATTTACCAAAAAACTAGCTTCAACTTCAGAAATCCCTTGAAAGTAATCTATCTCCTCCTCTCTTAAATAATTTAACGTCTGTAATATTTTGTATCATTGATGTGACATAAGAATATCATACCAATACAATAGTTGGTAGTATTTATGTAAACATTTTATATTAATATTTTTTTAACTAAATATTAGTATTTTCTCTGTTATATTATCTAACAAAGCTATTGCAGAGAGTAACTAGAATTGATCCATTGGTCAATTAAAACGGAATTGCAGCTTGGCTATCCTCTTTAACTTGTGGATACATGAATGCAAAAAAAGCACAACCCAATGGTTGTGCCTTAAGACGAATCGATTTTCTGTTCCGCATCGTTAAAATGAATCCAGATGGGACCCTGCCATTCGTAACTACGCTTTCAGCAGCTGCAAAAACTCACGCATAAAGCCCGGCAAATCCGGCCAAGCATGGCCTGTGACCAGCTTGCCATCGACATGGAGCGTATTCTCCGTGTAGTTCGCGCCAAGCTTCTCTACATCTAAACGGCACGCATTGTACGCCGTCAGCGTGCGACCTTCGAAGAAGCTGGTATCCCGAAGCGCGGAAAACACCTGTGCCGCATGGCAAATCGCCCCAACCGGCTTATCCTCTTCCAAGAAGTGCTGCATAATCCGTGGGAGATGCTCGTTCGTGCGAATATACTCCGGTGCCCGTCCGCCCGGAATGATCACTCCAGCGTATTCCGATGGATCGACGTCAGCAAAGGCGATATGCGCCTGCAGCTGATGCGCAGGCTTTTCCGTGAACGTCTCCCAGCCTTCAACAAAATCATGAACAACCGTATGCAGAACCTTTTTGGTCGGCGCGGCAATAACAGCCTCGTAACCTTCCTCCATCACCCGAAAATACGGGTAATACACCTCCAGTACCTCTGCCGCATCACCGGTTAAAATCAGAATCTTCTTCAACATGCATTCACTCCTTCATCTCAAGTGTGTGCTCTGTTTGAAAATCTCTGATGCCATTCAGCCTGAGAATATCATACTTCCTATTGCCCGAACATCCAGCCCGGGACCTGCTGTCCCCTGTCTTTATGATCAGTCGGGATCATTTTTTTGTCACCTGCTGTCAAGCTCTCCTGCACCGGCTTTCCTCAGATAACGGGTTCAGAAAACAAGTCCTCGTTCCTATATACAGGTGTTCCATTTTATACCATATTAGGAAGTGGGACCACCTCAGCTCTAAGAAGTCTCCAGAAAAGGAATGGTGTCATGAAAGATAGGAGAACCCGGCGATTCATCGCGGCAATTTTAGCCGCAGCCACGATCATCAGCGCTTGCACCGCCACGTCGGAACGCAGCATTTCCTTCGACAGCCTTCCCGATGGAACATATACATTTGGAATCTCCGAAAATAAGTGGTATATCCAAAAAAGCTCACGTTCGAACGAGCTGATCCTGATACGCGATCTTCCACAGGATGTGGAAAGCTTTTTCCAAGACGGGTTTCGGGTAGCTGAGGAGGATCCGAGCTGGACCTATCAACTGTACTCGACCCAAGGCGGAACGATACTCCATGGATCAAAAGCATTTGGAGTGCCCAAGATCAACTCTGTAGACCGGACCGGCTATTTCATGAATGGAAAGCTTGTCAAATCCGGTGAAGTTCGCGGAGCCTATCGAAAACGGGAACAGAAGGACGTTTTGGCAGGCAGCGAGCTGTTTCTCCTCGACGGAACACGTCTTTTCATCTACAATCCGGACACGGGCGAGCTGAAGAAGGAAATCGATCTGGCCGAAATTTTTGGTGAAAACGATACCTATTCTGTCGACAGCTATATTGAGGGCTCTCATCTGCTTGTCGGATCACAGAACAGAGACGTATATTTGTTGGCCCAGGGAGGAAACCTGCAGCAGGTCACGGAGCCGTACAAGGAATTTTTTGATGCCAAATGTCAGCAGAGCATTGAAGCAAGGCCGTCGATTATGGCCGGTGTCCCGACCGGTGACGGTCTCAAGCTCTTAACTCAGCTCGCTGGCGAATTGCGCTTCGAATTAGTAAATCCAGGCCCATCCTGTGCCCCATCGTACGCAAAAGGCTCAGAATGGACCCTGAAGCTGGATCAAAGCACAAGCTGAGGACTACTTCAGCATTTCCACAAGATAACGTCCAACATCGTCAGTTTCGACCTCCGACTCGTTGGACAGCAGCGCAATGAACGTGGACGGGCTGCGGTATATATTCGTGGAGAATCCGCTGCCCGAGCCGCTGTGCTCCGCCGATCCATCCTCATTCATATGCCAGCCATATCCATAGCCTTTTAAGAAAGGCGTAAACATTTTCGTTACCGAAGCGGAGTGAAGCACCTTCCCTTCGCTCAGTCCACGCTCCCACAAGTATAGATCGTCTACTGTGCCATACAGATCCCCGTTACCGGAAAGCGAAACATGAAATTCCGCTTCACGCATTTCGTCGTTTGCCCGCCAGAGCCCCTGTACTAAATATTCCACCTCTTTATTGTGGTGAGCCTGACCGGTGCGAGTCATCCCTAATGGTGTGAAAAATTGCTCCCGCAAAAACTGCTCATAGGTTTGTCCTGATACTTTTTCTACCACATAAGCAAGCAGCGCGTAGCCCACGTTACTGTACCGGTACTGCGTTCCCGGCTCAAACAGCAGCTCCTCGCTGCGCAGCTCTTGCACCATTTTCTCCAGCGTATTATCTACGCTTCTTTCGTACTCTCGAGGCAGCCCTGATGTGTGAGTAAGCAGATGGTGAAGGGTAATCCGATCGGCTCCTGGTATTCCCGGCGCGTAGATGCCGATCAAGTCTTCGGTGCTGAGCTTCCCCTGCTCCTCCAGCTTTAAAATCGCCGCAGCAGCAAACTGCTTGGATACGGACATCAGCCGGAAGGCCAATTCCGGCTGATTCTCCTTCCCTTCCGCAGAGGCCAGCCCATACCCTTTTCGCAGCAGTACACTGCCTTTATCTACAATTAAAATGGTTCCGTTATAAAGGTTTTCTGTCAAATAATGATCTACCTTCTCTACTTTTTGCGCTTGGGACAACGAGGCATGCTCCGAGCTTAGCTCCGGCTTAACGAAACGAGAGGCCCGCTGCTCCATCGCCTCCTTCTTCAGCAGATCGGTCAATCCGTTGCGATAAATCGAGACCGTCAGCTCGGAGCCGTTCCACTCCACCTCACAGCCCAACGCTTCGGCGAACGGCCGTACCGGGATCATAACGACACCGTCTACAAGCAGCACCTTGCTTCCTCCGAGCGGCAGCGTCCTTCCGTTTAGAATGGCTTTCGCCTCGCCAACCTTCGCTGATATCGCAGCCTCAAACATACCGCCGCTTACGACTTCCAGCGAAGCCGTTTGCGTTTTCTCGTCCCAGCTGATTTTACTGTTTTCAAAAGCACCGAACATCTCCTCGAAGGATACATACGACGTCCCCTCAATTAATAACGGGCGCTGCTTTTGCAGAAGCTCGTACCCATTTAATTCCACCCGAACTGGAATCATGGATGGCAACTCTGCGGAAGCCTGTGCAGCAGATATCGGAGCACTTAAGACAAAGAGAACTCCGCTTACGATAAGCAGCCCTTTTTTCCAAGCGGGTTTGGTTATTGGTTTGTTCATTTCACGATCTCCTCTTCCCTGGATTCCCCGCTATCGTACCGCCCTCAGCTTACCGCAGCCTTACGGGGAAGATTACGCTTTTGTAAGGTGGCCAAGGTTCAGGAATTCATTGACAACTCGTCGCCGGTGTGCGTTATAGTGATAGTACATTGACCCGGCTTAGGAAAGAGGAACCCCCAATGCAAACCTTACTGATCGTTGAAGATGACGAAACACTAGCTTTCGGGCTGCAATTTTCACTCCAGCGGGAAGGCTGGTCCACGGTGCTCGCCCCTACGCTTGCCGAAGCGAGAGCCATCCTTCAAACCACCGCCCCGGACCTCATTCTGCTCGATAACCAGCTGCCGGACGGAAGCGGCTTTGACTTTTGCAAGGAAGTGCGCAAGAGCTCCCATATTCCAATCTTATTTCTTACTGCTTCGGATGAAGAGGTGCATATTGTTTTCGGCTTGGAAATCGGCGCCGACGACTATATCACAAAACCGTTTCGCCTGCAGGAGCTGATTTCCCGTATTCGTGCGGCGCTTCGCCGCGCGCAGCTTTCCCCGCCCCAGAAGGAAGCTGCGGCAGATCAAGCCTCGTTCTTGGCCGCTGAAGCAGACCGTATTCGTTCAGGTGAACTCACGCTCAGTATGCTTGAACAAAAAGTATGGCTGGCGGACGAGCCGCTGGTGCTAAGTCCTTCCGAATTCAAGCTGCTCGCCTATTTCATGCGGCACCCGCTGCAGGTGATGACCCGCGAGATTCTGCTGGAGCGCCTCTGGGATTCGCACGGCGAATTCGTCGACGACAATACGCTGTCCGTTCTCATCCGGCGGCTGCGGGAAAAAATCGAGAGCGATCCCTCCTCCCCAGCGCTGATTGTGACGGTTCGCGGCAGCGGGTATAAATGGAATGAAAGGTGTGAGAGGCTGTGAATCCGACCCTTTGGCGGAACAAAGAGTACAGCAGAAGTCTAGCCTTGACGGCCTTATTGTGCCTGCTGGCCTTCCTGATCCTGTGGGGTACCTTACTGCAAAGCACTGCAGCTCTCCAGAAGCAAATCCACCAAGCGCATATAACAGCCATTGGTAGCATCTTAATCGAGCACCCGGAGCTTGAAGAAGCAGTCATTCGCAGTGCTACCGCCGTTCCAAACACCCGCGGACAAGAATACGCCGCCGGGCTTGCCGCTGCCGAAAAATACGGCTTTTCGAATCCGGCTTTCGCAGCATCCAATGGCTTGTTTTCGCAGCTGAGACAGACGATGCTCTACACGGCCGCAGGTGTGCTGCTTATTCTTTGCATGGCTTGCGCCTACACCGCTCATCGGGCGTTCTCGCAAATCTATAGCGGAATTCGCCGGGTGTCGGAAGGAGCGGAGCGGATGATGCGCGGCTCTTTTGATTTTCGGCTGCCGGAACAAAGCGAGGGGGAGCTGGCGGTATTAGGCCATCATTTCAACCGGCTGTCGGAGCGGCTGCAGCAATCTCTGCAGAAGCTTGATCGGGAAAAGGAGCTGCTGCGAAATATCATCAACGACATCTCTCACCAAATTCGTACGCCGCTGAGCTCCCTCATGATGTTCATGGAGCTGCTTGGCGGCCAGCCGCTGCACGAAGACGACCAGCGCAAGCTGCTGTCGAAAAGCAACGCGCAGCTTGAGCGGATTCATTGGCTGCTGCACTCGCTGCTGCGGCTTTCGCGCCTCGAAGCAGATGTCGTGACGTTATCCGTGAAGCCTGCCGATCTCGGCGAAACGCTTCATCGTGCTGTCGGGCGTTCCGAAGCAAGGCTTACGCGCAAGCAGCTTGAGGTGTCCGTAAGCGTCCCCGAATCTCCCGTTATCCTTCCTCATGATAGCGATTGGCTCGGAGAAGCGATCGGGAACGTTATTGACAATGCGGCCGACTTCAGCCCGGACCATGGACGAATATCCATCGCGCTGAGCGCCAGTGAGGTGACCGCCTCCATCACGATTTCCGATTGCGGAACGGGAATTCCCGAGGAAGAGCTTCCGCATATTTTCCAGCGTTTTTATCAAGGCTCGCAGGGCAGGGCCGGCGGACGGATTGGAAGCGGCATCGGTCTTGCATTGACAAAGCTCATTGTAGAGAAGCATGAGGGCTTGATTAGTGCGTCCAGTAAGTCCGGTCAAGGAAGCATGTTTACCATAACCCTGCCTCGAACCCGGCTTACAAAATGGTAAGGAGTACCGTCACCGGAACGTAAGCTCATTCTCCTATAATCGGCAGTAAGAACAGATATACACGAATGGAGGATGTTTTCTTTGGAGCTGCTGCGAACGGAGCAAATTTGCAAAACATACGGAAGCGGAGCGGCCGCTGTCCAAGCCTTGAAGCCAACCGACTTGGCTTTTCGGCAGGGGGAATTTACCGCTATTATTGGGGCCAGCGGCTCGGGAAAAAGCACGCTGCTGCATCTCCTCGGCTGCCTCGATCGGCCGACAGGAGGCCGCGTATGGCTGGAAGGAAGCGATATTACGGCACTCCCCGATCAGGAAGCAGCCCTGCTTAGACGCCGTAAGTTTGGCTTTATCTTTCAGCATTATAATCTCATTCCGGTGCTGACGGCGGAAGAAAACATCGTGCTTCCTATTTTGCTGGACGGACATACGCCGGACCAGCCTTTTATCGAGGAACTGCTGCAATGGCTTGGGCTTTACGAGCGCCGCAGCCATCTTCCGTCTGCATTGTCGGGGGGGCAGCAGCAGCGGGTGGCAATCGCCCGGGCCTTAGCTGCTAAGCCCGCCGTGATTTTAGCCGACGAGCCGACCGGAAACCTCGACCGTAAAACCGGGCAGGAAGTCATGAGCTTGCTTCGTCTTTCCATAATGAAATATCACCAAACCTTGATCATGATCACTCATGATGCATCGATTGCCGCTTCGGCCGATCGGATCATTACAATCGAAGACGGAGCGATCATCGACGACCGGAGGGTGACCCTATAATGCGATCTTATTGGGGGCTCCTCCCGCGAACCGTAAAGCATCAGTGGAAACGTCAGCTGCTGGCTGTGCTCGGAATTGTTTTGTCCGTTGCCATCGTAACCTTAACCGTTTTATTTACCCACAACCTTAAGGTCGCTATGCTCCAATCTACTCTTCAATCCGCGGGCACGTACCATGTGCATTTTCAGGGCTTGAAGCCGGAAACGATTCAACTGATGCAGCATCATGCAGCCATTGAAGAACTGCTTTGGGTAAAGAGCGCGTCGGTTCAGATCAACACCCCCGAAGGGGTAAAGCTTCTGCTCAGCGAGTATTCCAATGCCCAGACAAAGCTGGTCCCTGTAAAGCTCATTCAGGGCCAATTGCCTTCGGCCGAGAACGAAATCGTACTTGAGGCTTGGCTCGCCGAACAGCTGCAAGCGGCGCCAATTCAAGGCAAAGATGCCGTAACCGTCGGCGAAACGAAATATACCGTCGTCGGGATTATGAAGAACTGGAAAGGAACGGTAAATAGTAGTCAATCTATCGCTTTAGCGGGTCCCTCCACTCTGAATAAGATAAATGAGGAAAAACTGACCCACACCGCCTACGTCCAATTCCGTCCCGAGTTTATTCAAACCGGCGGCGATATTGTCACGAAAACAGCTGAGCTGCGAAAAGCTTTTGGCGTTCACGATCGGCAGATGAATCACAACGATATGCTGGTCAAAGCGATGAATGACTACAACAAGCAGGATTCCAGCGTTTATTTTATAGTTGTCATCACCTGCGCAGCGATGATGCTGGCGATCTACAATATGTTTCATATTGCCGTGCTGGAAAAAATGAAGCAGTACGGGATGCTCCGAGCCATCGGCATGACCCGCCGTCAGCTGCAAAGGCTCGTAATCGGAGAGGCTTCACTTATTGGCGTCATCGCCGTTCCCATTGGCATCGCTATAGGGATGGCGCTGCATTTGTCGGTCATTCATTGGACGATGTTCGGGACGCTGGAAGGTCCTCCGCAGCTCCCGCTTGGCATGCTTCTGATCGTGGCCGGGATCGGTTTTACGACCGTGCTCTTATCCAGTCTTGGACCTGCGCGAATCGCCTCCCGGATTATTTCACCGCTGGAAGCACTGCGGGGCACCGATTCATCGCTCCTGTCCGTACAGCCGGCCAAACCGTTCAGCCGCTGGATTCCCAGCAGAGCAGGAATCGCTCATCGGATGGCGCTCCGCTTCATGCTGAGAAGCCCATCGCGATTTTGGACCACGGTTTTGTCCATGGCCATCAGCGTCTCTCTTCTCGTCACGATGCACGGCTTTGTCTCGGCCAAAGATCCTGCCGCCTTGGTTAGAGACGACTTTTCGTGGGACGCGGACTATTATTTATTTGTCAGCAACCGGGAAGGCTACGGCTTCCCGGCCCAAGCAGCGAAAGAGCTCGCGGAGCTGCCGGGAGTCGAAGCCGTCATTCCGATGAAATACAGCTATGGCTACACCCGCCTGGACGAAGCGGAGCTGCTGCCGGACTTCCGAGAGCTCCTCAGCATAGAGCAGGAGGAGCTGGCCAATCCATTCTCAGAGAGCGGGAAGCTCAGCTCACTCGTGAAGCTCTATGCATACGAAGATGCAATAGTAAAGGAAGCAGATCAATATGTGATGGAAGGGGAAATCAATCCGGAGCGGCTTCGAAACGGGGAAGAAGTGCTGCTGCTTCGGAGCAGCGTTTGGCCGCAGACCCGCTATCATGCGGGTGATCTCATTGAAATTGGCTTCGCCAAGCTTGTCGATGGCCCGAGAAACGATAACTGGAATTACTCCCCCGAGAGGAAAACTTATCGGATCGGTGCTGTCCTGGAAAATTTCCCAACCTCGGGCGATTTTCCAGACGGACTGTCACTGTTAACCCACTCCTCCCATTATGAATTGTTTTCCGGATCAGGATTGGACCGAAGAATCCAAATCCGTACAACCGATCATGCAGATACAGCCTATATAAAACAGGAGCTCCAACGAATTGCCGGAACATACGGCGGGAAGATGCACTCGCTGCAGGATCGCATCGACAGTGTCAAAGAAGATATCCGGCAGGTTGAAGTGATGCTAGCCGTTTTCCTTTCCGTCATTACGTTAATAGCCGGAATGAGTCTGATGAATACGGCCGCTACGGGCGCCATGCTGCGTATGCGTGAATTCGGCATACTCCGTGCCATCGGGATGACATCCGGCCAGCTCCGCGCGATGATTCGCTCTGAATGCTTGGCGTATGCGTTGATCGGGTCGGTCATTGGCTCCGCTCTTGGAACGGCCCTATCCTATATGATGTACCGTTATGTCAACGAAGAAGACCCGGGCCTGCTCGCTCACTGGAACTCCCCTTGGCTTGCCTGCTTTACGGCTTCGCTCGGTATGGCCGTTCTTTCGCAGCTTGCGGCATGGCTCCCGGTCCGCAAAACACAAAAGCAAACTATTACCGATTCGATTCGCATGACCGAGTAACGGAAAGTGGAAAGCCGCCTTTTTGCGGAGGAAGGAATTTCCACATCGAGTGTAGAATTATACCCCGCAGCATCTATTATCGGAAAAGCTTTTTACCGGAGGAGACCATGTACAAGCAAATAGCCGCATTTCTTATCACTTCTGTGTTACTTACCGTTCCCGCTGCCGGCTACGCAGCCGGAAACGACTTCACGGTTACCGACGAGGCGATTGAAACCAAATCTCCTTATTGGGCAAAAGGACGCTCCTATACAGTTCATCATGCAACAATGGACGGGGTGCTTGAGGAAGGCCACGAGCAATACCTGCAAATTTTCAGTAAACCTGCCGGAAGCGGCTCCCCTTATAAGCACAAAAGCTTTGCGTGGGCCAGCCAACACGAAGAGGGCAGCGCATTAATCGCATGGTCGGAATGGGATCAAGAGGATTACGAGGTGCACTATATCGTTTACAACCGCAAGGATAAAGAAGTCGTGTTTGAAGAAATTAAGGTTTTTGAGTAGTACGCGATAAAATGGATCATGGCAGTCTTGATTAATGAACATCTAATGCCCGCACTGTCTTCGCTTCTCGCCGGAGCAGTGCGGGCATTGCTTCATTAAGTGTCAATATGAAAAGCGAAATCAGGATGGCGGTACACTGCCATAAAGTTAGAATCCATTCGAAGCGACGAGTCCACATCCTCCGGTGTAAACAATCCAAAATCGTTATAAATCGCATACCCCGCCCCGTAATAATAGGAGAGCCAGACCAGCTTGGAGCAGTAAACTCCTGTCCATGGATCGTGAAGCGGCACCGCAGGCGAAATCGTAAACGGCGGACGTATCATACCATGCTTGCGGTAATGCTCACTTTGCTCATAATAGCGGTACGCAAAGCCTGCAGCTGCCGGTCCCCAGTGTGCATGAACCGGTCGATAAACGGCACACCGACGATCCGGACGCAAAAACTTTTCATTCAAGCCCAGCTGAATATTCGGATACTCCATAACTGCTTCCACCAGCTGCCGCTCATCAACGGCAATTGCACTATGCCCCAAATAACCGGTCGGAATTCCCCAATCATTGTTATCACAGACAGTCAAAATATCGCCCGGCTGTATTACTACGTGTGTATTGTACACCGCGAAGTCCCCCCTACGAATTGACCGATTCTCTTGCCAGCCCTTAAAGTATATTCAAAGCATGCCTAAGGTATGGTTAAGGTAGCGTTAAAACGTTATATTCATTTTAACCCTTGGCAGCCCCCCGAATTTTCCTTATAGTGGGATCATCATTTTAAAGGAGAAATCATCATGACAACCATCAACCTTCGCCATATTGAAGAAAAAGACATGCCGTTTTTATGGGATATGCTTTATGAAATGGTGCATATTCCGGTGAATAAGCCGCCCAAGGAGCAGCTGCTGCGTAAACCGGAAATTTCCCGCTGTCTCGAGGGCTGGGGGAGAACTGGGGATCAAGGCTTCATTGCGGAAAATGAGGAAGGCTGTCCGGTTGGCGCCGCATGGTACCGGCGGTTTCGTGCAGACGCCCCGGGCTATGGCTTCGTTGACGAGCAAACGCCGGAGCTCGACATTGCCGTGCTCCCGTCCTATACAGGCAAAGGAATTGGCTCTCTTCTGCTGCAAAAGCTGATCGAACAGTGCGCGGCAGAAGGCTACGGCGCGCTTTCCCTTAGTGTCGACCCTTCGAATGCAGCGCTGCGGCTGTACGAACGGTTCGGGTTCGGCAAGGTAGGGGAATCGGGAACGTCTTGGACGATGCTTCTGCGATTGCCCAAAAACGTCTAGCTTGAATCAGCCGGTTTTGCTAAAATGATAAAATTAATCTTTAAAAACATAGAGAGAAGCAAAAACATTTCCATGATGTTATTGCTTTAACTCGGAAAGGTAGTGGATGGCTTGAACGCTTCCCAAGCACAATCAGAAATCAAACCGCAAACGCCCCTTGGCGGCAAAATGCCCACAAGAGTCATGATGGTTGCCATCCTCGGCTCCCTTGCAATGATGGGCCCGCTGACTATCGACATGTACCTGCCTGCGCTCCCAGCTATCGTTACTGATTTCCAGGCGACGCCATCGCAGGTACAGCTGAGCTTGACCTTCTACCTTGTCGGTCTCGCGCTCGGTCAGCTGCTCGCCGGACCCATCAGCGATATGCGCGGACGACGGCTGCCGCTAACCATAGGGCTGCTCGTCTACGCCATCTTTTCTTTGCTCTGCGCGTTCAGTCCGAGCATTGGCTGGCTGATCGTGTTCCGCACAATCCAAGGCTTTGCCGGAGCTGCGGGAATTGTCATTTCTCGGGCAATCGTACGTGATTTATATTCCGGTGTGGAGCTGACCAAGTTTTTTACACTGCTGATGCTGGTCAATGGGGCCGGCCCCATTATCGCACCTTTGATCGGCGGTCAGGTACTGCGTTTTACCGAGTGGCCGGGAATTTTTGTCGTATTGTTCGGTGTCGGCCTTCTGCTGCTCGCTGTAGTCTCGATGCGGTTACCGGAGACTTTAACGAAAGAAAGCCGTTCCACAGGCGGGCTTAGACAAACGGTGACAACCTTCGGAAGCTTGCTGCGGGACCGGGAATTTATGGGCTATGCACTTGCTTCCGGCTTTATCACCGCTGCGTTATTCGGTTACTTGTCCGGCTCCTCCTTCGTCTTTCAAAGCATTTACGGCGTATCGGCGCAAACCTTCAGTTATATTTTCGCGCTGAACGGCTTCGGTTTTGTATTGGCATCGCAAATTACCGGCAGACTCGTCGGACGGGTATCGGAGCTCAAGCTGCTAGTAAGCGGCTTTATCGTTGCAGCGACGGGTGGCGTGTTGCTGGTCATTATGCTGCTGCTTGATGCGGGAATTATTGGAATTACACCAGCATTTTTCCTTGTTGTATCAAGTGTCGGCATTGTCGGCCCTACCAGTTCCTCTCTCGCTCTCCAGAGCAAGGGAAAAATTGCCGGAAGCGCAGCGGCGCTGCAGGGCGTGTTATCGTTAGGCTTTGGGGCAATAACATCCCCTCTAGCCGGGATCGGCGGCGAAGAATCGGCGCTGCCTCTTGGAATCTTAATCGCTACGGCCGCGCTAGGGTCGATTGTATGTTATCTTGTGCTCATTCGTCCCCTCCAGCGGAAGAAAGCCGAAACGACACAAGGTGGAGGGTGACTTATGCGTAAGCTTGTATTTTTCATCGGCCCCGCCGCAGCCGGAAAGACGACACTGGCCAAAGCATTGGCCCAGCGCTTTCGAGCCGTGTTTCTCGACATGGACACACTTATCCGGCCGTCGGCCGAGGTCATTATGACGTTATGCGGCCAAGACCCGACCGACCGTGATTCGCCTGTGTATAAAAAGCACTGCAGAGATCTGGGCTATCGCGTCACGATGGAGGCTGCGCTTGAAAACATCGAGCTTGGCCTAGATGTGTTCGTCGTCGGCCCTTTCACGAAAGAAACGGAGGATCCGGATTGGATTGAACGTGAGCTGGCGCAAATCGGGGCATCGATCACGGATGTAGAGGTGCGCGTCGTTTACGTATATTTGCAGGATCTGGAGCAGTACCGTCAGCGTCTTGAGGGGCGCGGCTCTGTCCTCGATCAGTGGAAGCTGGAGCATTGGGACGAATTCAGCCGGACACTGGTGCACCGCGAGATCCGTTGGAAGCTGCCGGAAGGCTCGGTTTTATACGTAGACAATACGGGCCCAGCTTCCGGAGAGAAGCTTGCGCAGGTAGAGAATTTTATATTTGGCGGCGGCAGTGCGCTGTCCGACGAAAGGTAGAGCAAGGTAGAGCAGCGTTAAACGATGTCAACATAAAGGCTCGGCGGAGATTCTTATCTCTACCGAGCCTTTTCTGCGTCATGCTAATGATATTTTCCAGGAAATATTTGCCCATCGGTAATTATTACACCGCGCCTATTAAGGCTGCACCTTAGGCTCATCCTCTACCGCATCCCCGCTCCACAAACGACGCATTTCCTCGCTCGTTTGGAGCAGCACCTCAAGCGAGCCTTCCGCCTCGATCCATCCATCCTTAAGAACAATAATATGATCCGCGCGTTCAAAGGCCGCCTTGCGATGGGACACGACCAGGCACGTTGCTTTACGCCGCGCAAACAGGCGCTCCCACAGCCGCTGCTCGGTTTCCACATCCAGCGCACTGGATAAATCGTCGAATACGAGCAGCTCCGCATCGCGTACAAACATGCGGGCGGCAGCCGTACGCTGCGCCTGGCCGCCGGAAAGCTTCACGCCGCGCGGGCCGATCACCGTCTCCAGCCCCGCCGGCAGCTTCCCGATATCGCTCTCGAGCACCGCCGAGCGTATCGCTTGCTCCAGCTGCTCCGGCTGCTCCGCCATGCCGAGCAAAATATTTTGCCGCAGCGTATCGCTGTACAGCCGCGGAATTTGCGCCGTATACGCACTGTTCGGCGGAATAAAGAAGCTGCCGGGATCGTCGACCCGCTTCCCGTTCCAGCGAATCTCCCCCTGCTCCAGCGGAAGCAGGCCGAGCAGCGTGCGCACAAGGGTCGTCTTACCCGACCCGATGCGGCCCGTTACCACCGTGAACGAATGCCGCTCCAGCCGCAAGCGAATGTTTTCGATCCCGCGGCCCGACAGCGGGTACCGATAGGTTAAGCCCTCCGCCTCGAGCAGCTGCAGCTGCTCTGCTTGACCGTGTGCCGGCGGCCCTTGCTCCGGCAAGCTGCCGCGCAAATACAGCGGATTCGGCTCGACCAGCTTGTCGGCCGGCTTCCCCTGCAGCAGTCCCTTAAGCCGGTCCAGCGAAACGACACACTGCTTATAATAAGTAACAAACTTTCCGAAGTTTTGGATAAAAGACGTTACGAAAGTCAGGTAATATACAAACAGCGCAAAGTCACCCACGGTAAACTCGCCGCTCTTCATCGACTCCGCAGCTAAAATCAGGATGAGACCTGTGCCAAAGTTCACCGTGTTGGCAAATACCGAATCGAGCAGCTGGGTCAGCACCTTATCCTTGAGCATCGATTTCCGGCGGGCATCGCCGAGCTCGCGAAACTTGCGAATGACACGCTCTTCGGCCCCCGCCACCTGGATCGCCTGTACCGTGCTGAACATTTCGCTGATCGCCCCGGTCACTTGGCTCGTCGCTTCCCGTGCGGCCGCGCGCGTTTTTTGCAGCAGCGCCGTCGACAGCTGGGCCGCCGAAACCACGAGCACAAGCGGAACGAACACCCAGAACGTGAGCGAAGCATCGATTTGGACGAGAATAAAGAAGGATACAAGGGCAAAGGCCGCCATCCCGAAGCCGTCCACCGACCAGCTGATCGTTTCTTCCACCTGATCCACATCGTCACGGAATTGGCTGATCGCCTCCCCGGGCGAAACAGGAATCGCCCTTGCTCCCGGCTCCTGCAGCACATGGTGCAGGAGGTTCCGGCGCAGCAGTCCCCCGACGCGGAAGCGGTACTGAATATCTGTTATAAAGCCGCCCACAATCAAGGTCATGCGAAGCAGCGCCGCCGCCATAAGCAGCGACACAATGGTCCAAACGCCGAATTCATACGGAGAGCTGCCTGATAAATAATCGAAAAACTGCTTGGTCACCAGACCCGGCAGAATTGGCGCCAAATAAATCAAGCTCCAAGCGGTAATGTTGAGCGTATACAGCACCGGGCGGTACCGCACAAGCCTCCAAAGAAACGCCGCCATGCTCATGCCAGCACCTCCTCTAACCCGGCTGTCAGCATCCGGCTGAAGCGCGAGCCTCGATCCGCGGCTAACGCCGCCCGATCACCATATTCGATCATGCGGCCGTCCTCCAGGATCAAGATTTCATCAGCCCGCTGAACGGTGCCCAGCCGATGGGCGATAATGATGCACGTCCGCCCCGCCAGCAGCTTCGTGATCGCCTGCTCGATCAGCTGCTCTGTCGCTGGATCCAGCCTTGACGATGCTTCATCCATAATGATGAGTCCGGGATCGGACAAAAACACCCGCGCAAATGCCAGCAGCTGCGCTTCGCCCGCCGATAACCCGCCGCCTCCCGATTCAAGCCGTGTCTCCAGCCCATCCGGAAGCGATTGCGCCCAGCGGTCCAGCCCCAGCTCCCGCAATACCATATGAATTTGCTCGTCTGTAATCGAGTCATCATAGAACGTTAGATTGTCGCGCACGCTGCCCTCAAAAATTTCAATCGTTTGCGTTACCAGCCCGATTCGGCGCCGCAGCTCCTTCACGTAAGGGTCACGGATATCTACGCCGTCCAAGCGAATCGATCCCCCCGTCACGTCGTAAAAGCGCATCAGCAGCCGGGACAGCGTCGTCTTCCCGCTCCCTGTCCGCCCGAGCAGACCAAGCACCTTGCCCTTTTCCAGGCGGAACGTCACCCCGTCCAGGTTCGTACTGCCTTCCTCATAGCCGAACGTAACCCGGTCGAATTCGACCGCAAGCGGCCCGTCCGGCAGCGGAGCTCCGCGACCTTCCGGGATGGCCGGCTGCGTATGCAGCAGCTCCTGCACCCGGCGGATGCTCGCCTCCGCCTTCTGGAAATCCTCCAGCTGCGTACGGATCCGCTCGATCGGCTTAGCCAGCAGCTCCGTATAGAAGAAAATCATATACACCGTCCCCATCGTTAACGCACCCTGCTTCCACAAGTAGGCGCTAATTCCGAAGGCGACAGCATTTCCAAGCGCAAACACGAACAAGCTGGTATTCCACATCGCCGCCCAGCCCATAAACGCCTTCAAGCGGATGGGCAGCCAGCGGCGCAGCATGGCATAGAAGCGATGCATTACATAACCGGTCGCCCCATTCGCCCGCGTATCCTCCGTGCCCTCCAGATGCTCCCCAAGAAAGCCGTAAAATTCGGCGCTGATCTGCCGCGTCCTCGACCAATGCGGGGCGGCCAGCTTACGAATATACTGAAACGCAGCCAGCGCGAACGCGACAAACAGCAGCATACTAAGCCCGATCAGTACATTTTCCCTAAATAACAAAACGATGATGCCAATCATGAGCAGGGCATTGCTGAACAAGACGATCATAAAATTCGAAAAGAAATTCGCCAGCGAATTGATGTCCCCATCCACACGCTCAATGAGCGAGCCTGAGGTTTGAGCTTTGTGGAACGACATATCGAGACGAAGACAATGCTCGGCCAAGTCGCCCCGCAGCTGATTCGTTGCGATCCAGCCGACATTTTCTCCGATATACGTTGCGGCGATAACAACCACCTGGTTTAACAGCGATACGACAATAAACAAGGCTCCTGCTCCAAGCAAGGCCTCTAATGGAGTCGCCTGTTCAGCAGAGTCGATAAAATAACGAATGATTTGCGGACTGACCAGCTGCGTTACAATCCCTGCAAGCAGCAGCAGGGTCAAGCCCGCCATCGATTTCCACTGAGGTCTCAGATAGCGATGCAGCAGCCTAACGTACTCCCGCACCGGTATTTTTATATTCATAAGGAAACGCTCTCCTTTGCATTAGCCTTGAAGTGTGTCCCCTGATCTTAACACATGGAAGAGCATCCGATAAGTCTTATTTGGCATGCCTATTTATTCTACAAGATTCGCGGTATTGTCCCGGCGTAACCCCCTCCTGCCTCTTGAAAAAACGAATAAAGTTTTGCGAATTCAAGTACTGCAGCCGCTCCGCGATTTCCCGGATCGTCATGTCGGTTTCCGCCAGCCATTTTTTTGCCATATAAAACCGGTAGCTGCTTAAATACTCGCTAAACGTGGAATTGGTTTCCTTCCGGAAGACGCCGCTCAAATAATTCGCATTGTAATGAAGCCTTGCCGCGCACATTTCAATCGTGATTTCCGAATCATAGCTTTCATGAATCATATTGATTATTTTTTCGGAAATGCTCTGGTATTGGGAGTTTTGACGTGCTTTAAAAATCTGGATGAGCGGCTGAATTCTATTCGTCCAAAACCATTCCTCGATTTCCGCGGCCATATGAAGACTCCCCAAATCTTCATACAGCGAGCCTTTAGCTGAGCCGAGTTGATGCAAAGCAATGCCGGATTCCTGCATCATCACTAAAATATTGTTAAAGAAGCGAAGCATGACGACCTGAACCTCCTGAGGGCTCATTTCATGCTTAAACACCAGCTCGAGAAATCGCTTGAAGAGCAGAGCCGCTGTCTCCTCATCCGCCAAAACGATTGCATCGAACAGCTCGCCTTCCGTTAATGACGGATAATCCAAGTGAATATGATGCTTGCCTTCGTTCACATTCGCATAAGGAACAATGACTTGAGCTCCCAAATGAATGCGGTGCTTTAACGCCTCCAGCCCCTCCCGATAAGCCACGGAAGCAGCTTTCAAATCCTCAAAGGGCAAGCTGATCCCGATACTGATCTGCAGTCCAAGCACCTGCAGCACTCTTTTTTGGATCGATTCTGTAAGCGTATACATATCACTGTGAAAATCAGCCTCCGATTGTTCCTCTCCCCCGACCAGGATCACAAGCGTCTGGTCAATCGAAACCGGCGGGAGCTGCTGATGCTCTGGCAATAGCTCCTCGAACATATTGCTTACCGCAAAAAGCAGAAGATCTTTATCCTCCTTATCGTAGCTGGTATTCCCAAGCGTATCGATTTGAAGCGTAAGCACGGTGAGGATACGCCAGCCGGATAATTTCCGGTCAAAGCCGTACAGCACCAGCTTCTCCTCCATCTCGCTGCGCCTAAGCTTTCCCTGATATATTTTGATGAGGAAATAGTGACTGGCCTGCTGTAAATACTGCCTCGCCTCCCGTTCCAGCTTGGTTTGGGTGCGGAACAAATCGTGGAGCCGCTCGCTGATCAGGTCAAATTCATTGCTCCGAGGATAGTCCGGCACATCCTTGTTATTCATTTGCACAAGCAGCCGTTTGACCGGATCGTACATTTTTCTCGAGCCCGCCCATGCGATTGCGATAAAAACTACTGCAAGAAAAGCGCAAAACAACAGCGTATAGGTTCCGATTGCTTTCGCGTCACTGGTCAGGCTGTCGATGGAAATGAAGGATAAATACACCCAATTATTAAACGACGACCGCATATACGAAGCCGTGTACTCTATACCGTCAACCGATACCTGAAACTGTCCGGAAGCATCCGAAAGGCTCAAGGGCCCTTTGATAAAGCCGGTATTAATCGCATGCTTTCCGATTAAGCCCGGAATGGTGTGATACAGAATCCGTTCCTGATCGTCCAAAATCATGACCGTCTCGGATTCTCTCGGTACGAAGTTAATGATTTCCCCAATCGTACAGGTCGATAGGTTGGCATACACCAGCGCAGCCTTTTCCAGCTTTTGATCCGGCAGCTTTTTTACCAGACTGATTGTGTACGGACAGCCCGCCGCATTCGTTTTTTCCTCGCTGTAAAACCACATCGATGGATTCATCACCCAAGAGGTGGTTCGCGGCAGCATCATTTGGTTGCTAAGCTGGGAACGATGCAAATATCGGTCCAGCCTAGTGAAGCCTGAATTTTTAATAATCCAGTTCTGCTCGAAATTAACGACCACAATATCTTCGATCTTCGTATACATGGACTGCGTATTTTGAATTTCTTTTCGCAAGTCGTTATATAAAATAAAATCGGTTGACGTCAGTCTCTCACTGATTACCCGGGACATCACCGTCGAATTTACCAATTGGTTGAACGAATGATAAACCGTCTGCAGCGTTTGCTCCACATTGGAGTTCATTTGCGTTAAAAGCTGCATTTGGCTTTTGTTGACCTGCTTCTGAATCTCCTTCGAGGATTGATAATAGGAAAATATTCCTGACAAAATCACAGGCAATGTACATAATAGCAGGCCAAAAAGGATTAGCTTCGTAAAATAACTGTTTTTCCTCATCTCCATCGGACCCCTTGCCAAGAATGGCTCTATTTATTGCCTTATCGTACCAATGGCAGGGAATTCCAACAATGATCATTAGATCATATGATTCATAAATTCTGTCTTTTCCTCTTATCACCTAAGGATAGAAGTGGTAAGATTTCTGGCAAGGAGGGAGCAGCTTGAAACGTTTCGAAAGCACGAAGAGTATAAGTTCATCCCGGTTATATCTCCTTACGGCATGTTTTGCGATCATCCTTTTGTTAAGCGCTTGCAGTTTGCACAAGCAGCAGCCCCAAATCCACGTGCAGGAGATTTTGCCCGCAGTGCATATCACGCTGCCCCTTATGCAGCCAAAGCCTCCAACGCCGGAGCTGCTGCAAGCGCTTGAGCAGGCAACCGGCACACGCGTTCATCTGGAGTGGGTTCCCTCAAATCTGTACCGCGAGCATATCGTCAGTCTGCTTGAAACAAACAAATTTAAAGAAGTCACCTATATTCCGAGATCCGACTTTTTATATGTGAAAAATCTCATTCAGTCGGGCCAGTTTTGGGAGATTGGACCCTTCCTAAAGTCCTACCCTAATCTTTCAAAGCTGAACACAAACCTACTTCAAGAAAGCTCATATCAAGCAAAAATATACGGATTGCCCATAGAGCAGCCTCCTGCCCCTCATGGAATTATGATCCGCAAGGATTGGTTGGACAACCTCCAGCTTGAGGTGCCTTCCACATTGGATGAGCTTTACACCGTGCTTCGCGCCTTTACATACGACGATCCCGATGGGGATGGCGAACATAATACGACCGGACTCGCTGACCGCAGCGACTTAACCTACGGAGCCTTTAAAACGTTATCCTCGTACTTTGGCGCTCCCAATCGCTGGGCTGTTGAAAATGGCCGATTCATCCCGGAATTCGAGACCAAGCCGTATTGGGATGCTATGGATTATATGAGAAGGCTGTATGCGGAGGGGCTCGTGAATAACGACCTCGCCGTGGCGAGTGAGCAGGTGCAGCGCTATATGATGATTGAAGGCAGGGCTGGTGTTTATATCGGCAGCTTAGCGGATGCCCCATCCCTTCATCAGGAAATGCAGCGTCTTCAGCCGAAGGCGGAGCTGGCGCTGCTCAACCGGATTTTTGGGCCGGGGGGATACCAAACCTGGGCGGACGCCAGCTACAGCGGATTCTTTATCTTTTCTAAAAAAGAATTGCCAGCGGTGGAGGATTTGCAGCGGGCTCTGTCTTTTTGGGACCGGAGCCTGGAGAACGAAACGTCGCGCCTGCTTCATTATGGGCTTGAAGACACATCTCTAGAAAATCTGCCTTCCGGTAACCCAGCTGCCTCTCCGCTTCGCTCCCTTGCGCTGCGTAGATACAGCGATCCCGATTCCTGGAAGGAGCAGCAGCCGATCATGCTCAAAGCTCTTCAGATGGCGGAGGACAACAAAAACCTGCTCGTGAAGGACCCCGCCGCATCCCTCTCCTCTCCGACCTTTGATATGAAAGGAGAAGAGCTGCAGGAAATCATTATCAATGCAACTTATCACTACATCTTAGGTAAACTCGATCGGAAGCGATTTTTGCAGGAAATCGAAGCGTGGAAAAGCAAAGGCGGCGCCATCATCATATCAGAGCTCGAAACCGAATATCGGAAGCAGAATGCCTCATAACAGGGTTTAGACATAACTCGCCGTTTCTTGTATAATTATCAGTAATCTTTATATTCAAGAGGTGACGAGCGACATGGACGATGAGCCGGGGGAACCGGGCAATAGTTGGAGCCAATGGGTTCTTGAAAGCCCCATTACAGGCAGAGTAACAAGATTTCATAGACGGCAATAAATCTTCACACATCATTCGTAACCCCAAGAGGATGCACTTATTACAAAATGATGGAGGAAGAATTCATTGCTAACCGAAATTTTGATCTTACTTGTTCTCATTGTGCTCAATGCATTTTTTGCCGCTTCCGAAATTGCCTTAATATCTTTGAATGACAACAAAGTTAAGGCCATGGCAGAGAGCGGACATAAAAAAGCGAAATTATTGCAAAATCTTCTGAGCGAGCCGAGCCGCTTTTTAGCCACAATTCAAATCGGCATTACACTTGCAGGATTTTTAGCCAGTGCCTTTGCGGCCGAGAGCTTTGCCGGTAGACTGGCAGCCTTCTTACACTCAGCGGGTGTGCCTTTAGCCCTTCCGTTATTGGAAACCATTTCTGTGGTTCTCATTACACTTTTGCTGTCCTATTTCACCCTTGTTTTGGGGGAACTCGTACCGAAGCGGATTGCTATGCAGAAAGCGGAGCCCATTGCCATGTTCGCGGTTACGCCGCTAACGATTTTGTTAAAGGTTTCTGCCCCTTTTGTTAAGCTGCTTACCCTTTCCACCAATGTTCTTGTTCGTTTGGCGGGCGTAAACCCCGATGAGAATAAGGAGCAGATAACCGAAGAAGAAATCCGAATGATGGTAGATGTCGGCAACGAGAACGGGACGATCCAAGCAAACGAAAAGCTGATGATTAATAATATCTTTGAATTTGATAATAAAACCGTCAGCGATATCATGACGCATCGCAGCAACGTCATCGGGATCCCGGTAGAGCTTCCGTTAAAGCAAGTGGCTAAATTAGTTAATGAAGAAAAATATACTAGATTCCCTGTATACGAGGGCAGTATCGACCAGATTGTCGGCATTCTGCATGTCAAAGACCTATTCAGTGTCATTGAAAATCATCAAGAAGCGGATTTCGATATTCGAAGTATCATTCGTGAGCCGTACCTGATTCCGACTTCTAAGAAGATCGATATCTTATTTAAAGAATTACAAGTAAATAAAGTCCATATCGCGGTCGCGATCGACGAGTACGGCGGCACCGCCGGCATTGTAACGATAGAGGATGTCATTGAAGAAATTGTCGGTAACATCTTTGACGAGCATGACGAAGAGGAAAAAGAGCTGGATCAAATTGATGAGAGCACCTATCTTGTGAAGGGGCTAATCAATTTACGCACCCTCCGTGAGTATCTTGCCATTGATCTGCCTTATGAGGAATTCGATACGTTAAGCGGCTTTTTAATCGGGCAGCTTGGCAGAATTCCGGTAAACGGGGAAAACCCTGTCGTCGAAGTAGGCGGGGCCAAGTTCTTTGTTGAAGAAGCGGATGAGCGGAAAATTGCCAAAGTCAAAATTTGTATAAACGCGTAAAGAAGCTTCACTAAAAAAAGCGGGAGGACAAAATGCCTCCTGCTTTTTTGCTGCTCTATGATTTGTCCGATGCCAGCACCGACGCAGGCATCTTGATTTCCTCCATTTATTCTTGCCCGCTAAAAAAAGCGCCAAGCTCGACCACCATGGCTCCCATTCGTTCGCTTTCCGGAGTAAGGATGTTCGTTATTCCTTCCGCTTTCAAGGCCTCGGCCGTCACTCTCCCTACAGCTACCGCTGCGATTTTGCTGTTAAAGCTTGCCCGGATCGTTTCCGATCGTCCGCTTTGCTTCGCAAAATCGAATAAATACCGCACCTGCACCCCCGTCGTAAAGCATATGGCATCGACTGCACCTTCCTCGATCTCTCGGCAAACCTGCAATACGACCTCTTCAGCCGGAGGAACATGACGATAGGGTAATAGCTGCTGCACGATTGCATGCTTCTTTTCAAGAAAATCCACAAGCTCGGGAACCGGCTCTCCATGCAGTTGTACGAATACACGTTTGCCGCTAAAATCATGCGAGGCGAGCGCATCAATTAATCCTTTTGTCGTCCCGTCTTCATCAACCGCATGGGTTTGTATATGTAAATTTTTCAGTAGACCGTAAGTTTTATAACCCCTAACACCCACCTTCGACTGCTCCACTTTTTGCAGGAAGGCTTCGCGCAGTCCCAATCGGTCCGTTTGACCTAAAAGTGCTTCCAATCCAGTCCCGGTCGTAAAAATCGACCAATCCGCCCCTTGTTCTGTAAACACCCTCAGCTCTGCTTCAATATCCGATTCGGCGAGAGTCATCAAGCCTTGGAGAGAACGAACGATCGGGATTCCCCCTCTTTTTTCAATCATGGCCGATAATTCCTCAAGCTTTCTGGAGCCCGCAAGGACAATCCGTTTACCTTCAAGTGTTTTCAACATTTTTATTCTCCGCCCCTTTTCCCTTCTACTTTACCTTTGCTAGATCATCGTTATGAATGGAAACCATCCTGTCGGATAGTCATAGAACTCTTTCATTCGTCAAGTACCTATTATACCAGCAACCATCGGAATAGATCGAGTCTCGAAAATTGCAAATTGAACACCATCGTCCATTCCCGGAAAGGGGCATTTTACTGGCGTGTATTCCAACTATAATCTTTAGCTCACATCGCCCTCATCCAGCGCCACGGGCGAGCTGCGGATTGTTCCTGTCACGAATGGTGTGAGATATGATGCAAGCAGATTCACCAAAACACAAAAACGGAGGTCAACCTATGAGTACAAAAAGAAAGACGATCGCCAAAACGAGCCTGTTATGTGCAGCAGCCATGCTTACCGTCAGCGTACTAGGCGCTTGCGGAAAAGAAACCGCCGCCCCTGCTACATCCAACGCGGCTTCCACCGGAGAGGCGGGACAAACTCAAACACTAAAAAAGATTACCATCATGGCAAACCTGAGTACGCCGGAAATTCCTTCGGACAAAATCGAGAAAATTCTTGAGCAAAAAACAGGAACCGATATCGAGATCCAATGGGTGCCGGACGGCGCCTATGAGGAAAAGTTCCAAGCAGCCTTTGCAACCGGCTCCCTTCCGCAGGCCGCCTTCTTAAAAAATGGAGGCGCCTTCACCCAGCTGCGCGATGCGTTGAAAAGCGGGCAGTTTTGGGAGGTTGGTCCTTATCTGAAGGAATACCCGCATCTGAGCAAGCTAAACCCCGATACCTTAAAGAACATTTCGATTGAAGGAAAAATTTATTCCCTGTATCAAGAGCGCCCACTTACCCGCCAAGGAATTATTTATCGTAAGGATTGGGCGGATAAGCTCGGACTTCAGGAGCCGAAAACAACCGACGACATTTACAACATGCTCAAGAAATTCAAAGAAGCCGATCTGGGCGGCGGCGGTAAAACACTAGGCCTTGTCGACCGCAGCGATCTCGTTTACGGCTCCTTTAAGACGCTTAGCTCGTATTTTGGAACACCGAATGGCTGGGGCGAGGTCGATGGTAAGCTCGTACCAGAATTTATGACCCCGGGCTATATGGAAACGATGAAGTTTTTGAAAAAGCTTCGCGATGAAGGTCTAATGAATCAAGACTTCCCGGTTACGAGCAAAACGGACCAGCAAAATATGATGTACACGGGCCGCGCCGGCATGTACATCGGCTCTATGCCTGACGTCGAGTCGATGACGGAGCGCACTACGAAAAATATTAAAGATGCCGTATTCGATGTGACCAACAAAATTACGAGCCCTTTCAACAGCAAGCATTCCACTTGGGCGCTGCCAGGCTTCGGCACCATGGTTGTGTTCCCGAAGACAGCGGTAAAAACAGAAGAGGAAATGAAGCAAATCCTGGGCTTCTTCGATAAGTTCTGGTCGCCGGAATTTGCAAACCTGCTGCGCTATGGCATCGAGGGCGAGCATTACACGCTGCAAAACGGAAAAGTGGTTGTATCCACCGACGGATCATTAAAGGATAAAGAACAGCGCGCCTACACCACGATCGCACTGGCTGATACAACGAATGTTACTCCAGCCCAATTCTCTACCGAAGCACGGGAAAAAGCGGAGGTTCTCGCGCAAGAAGCGATCTCCTTCGGCATTCAGGATCCGACCTTCTCGCTCAGCTCCCAAACCTATATTGAGCGCGGCCAAAGGCTGCAGGAAATTATTAAGGACGCAACCTACAACTTCATTCTTGGTTCCATTGACGAAAATGGCTTCGAGGACCAAATCAAGCGCTGGGAGAAGGATGGCGGAGCGAAAATTATCGAGGAATTTAATGCGCAGTACCAAAGCTCGAAGTAGATAGCGACAGCTCGGCCGAATTTTAGCGGTACAGCAGGGGGGATTGCTGGGTATATGCTGCCTCTTTCCCCTGCCGCTGTCCGCACCACAGAAAATACAATACGGAAAAGGAGTGCGAACCGATGAACCACACGGTAGCCGAAGCTCGTTTACCATCGAACCCTCCGGCGAAAAGCGCGTTTTTTAGACGATTGATCCGCAACCGCTACATGTACCTGATGGTCATACCGGGGATGCTGTATTTTATCATCTTTCGTTATATTCCCATGTTTGGACTTATCATTGCTTTCCAAGACTATCAGCCGTTCAAGGGCATTCTCGGCAGCGAGTGGGTCGGGCTGAAGCATTTTCACACGTTGTTTACCGATCCCGAGTTTTGGAAAATATTCCGAAATACGCTGCTGCTGTTTGTCTATAACATCACGTTTTTCTTTCCTGTGCCGATCATCCTGGCCGTCATGCTGAATGAAGTAGCCAGTGGCTTCCTCAAACGCATCATGCAGTCGATCCTGTATATCCCGCATTTTTTATCCTGGGTTATCGTCGTATCCATTTCCTTCGTTATGCTGACGATGGACGGGGGGATCATTAATCAGCTCATCGCGTACTTTGGCTTTTCCAAAATTAATTTCCTGCTCAGCTCCGAATGGTTTTATCCGATGTATATCGGACAGATCGTATGGAAGGAAGCCGGCTGGGGTACCATCATTTACTTGGCAGCCATTGCATCGATTGATCCCGGCCTCTACGAGGCAGCCAAAATGGACGGCGCCGGCCGTTTCCGGCAAATTTGGCATATTACACTGCCGTCGATCCGCAGCGTCATCATCGTACTGCTCATTTTACGTGTAGGCGATGTGCTTGACCTCAGCTTTGAGCATGTGTATTTGCTGCTGAACTCCATGAACCGGAATGTGGCCGAAATTATCGACACGTATGTATATACCATGGGGCTTAAGCAGGGGCAGTTCAGCTTTAGTACCGCTGTCGGCTTCTTCAAGTCGTTCGTCGCTTTGTTCCTCGTAATGGCCTGCAATAAGCTGGCCAAAAAATTTGGCGAGGAAGGCATCTACTAAACAATAGGCAAATATTCTGATTCGGAAGTTTGGAGGGTTACCTATGTTTCATGATAAAACGATAAGCGGCAGAATCTTTGATCTTTGCAACCTGCTTTTGCTGCTGCTCATTACATTGATTACCTTCCTCCCGCTGATGCATGTGGTTATGGCTTCCTTTGCGACCGTAGAGGAGCTGGCTCTCAAGCCCTTCGTCCTCATTCCGACGGAGTTCAGCCTCAAGGCATACCAGTATGTATTGTCTACCGACACGATTTTTCGTTCGTTAGGGGTATCCGTAGGGATCACGGTGGGCGGAACGCTGATCAGCATGGTTCTGACCTGTTTAATGGCGTATGGGCTGACACGCCGGGATATGGACGGGCGCCGCGTGATGATGTTTATGGTCGTCTTCACGCTGCTGTTTAACGGCGGACTTATCCCTACCTTCTTCGTCGTGAAAAATATGGGCTTGATCGATTCCTACCTGGCTTTAATCCTGCCCACGGCTGTGAACGCCTTTAACCTGATCATTATGCGTACGTTCTTTATGAATTTGCCCGACGGCATCGAGGAATCGGCCAAAATCGACGGCTGCAATGACCTTGGCATCCTGTTCCGCATCGTCATTCCGTTGTCGATGCCTGCCATAGCCACGGTTTCCCTTTTTTATGCCGTCAACTATTGGAATTCATTTTTTAACGCGATCATTTATTTAAACGACCCTGCCAAATGGCCGGTTCAGGTGCTGCTGCGGCAAATCGTTATCGTAGCCAGCCAGTTCCAGGGCGACTCCGCCGGACTGGGAGACGATTTCGTGAAGCCGCCGGAGCAAACCATTAAGATGGCTGTCATCGTTATTTCGACGATTCCGATCCTGATCATATACCCATTTCTACAAAAATATTTCGCCAAGGGCGCATTGGTCGGCTCCGTCAAAGGATAATAATAGATAACAAAAAAACAACACTTCAGTCGCCCGGCCTACAGCCGCACTGAAGTGTTGTTGTTGATTTGTGAACCTAGGTACGATTATTTTAAATCCGTAAGCAGCGTTTTTATTCGGGTATAATGCTTGCCTACACGTTCCGCGACCACATTATAGGCCAGCTGGTTTTTCGCCAAATTGGACATTTCGAACTCGATATCGACATTGTTCAAGTTGTTGTTCATCACCGTGCTTTGGTTTTCCACAACCTGATATGGAATGGCCGACGGATCGCTTTTCATCGGCAGATGCTTTTCATTCGTTTTCTTCAAAGCAAGCGAACGCCCGTTATCTTTCGAAAGCTGCCGGCGAAGCTCGTCCTGAAAAACAACCGATTGCGCTTTGTAATAAGGAGTTTCCGCATTGGCAATATTATTGGCAATCGTTCGATTTCTCAAGCTTAAAATATCGAGCATCGATTCATTCATTCTAGATGTTTTTGATGAAAGCATGTCAGGACCCCCTACGCGGCCTCTTTAGGATCATTTTACTAGTTAATATCAGTATAACATCAATTATATATTCGTAAATGAGATAATTTTTGACAAGACCATAGCTGCTTTATTCATGCTTGATATGCTGCAAGGTTTGCATGAAGATTTCCTCAACATGATGATCGTCAATGGAATAGAAAACGGTCTTCCCTTCCTTCCTGCGCTTTACAATCCGTAGATTCCGCAAATATCGCAGCTGATGCGAAACCGCAGATTGCCCCATATCTAGAATGACCGTAAGATCATGAACGCAAAGCTCCCTTTGAATGAGTGCATGGATGAGCTTCACACGTGTAGGGTCACCCAGTGCTTTAAAAATATCGGCCATTTCAACCGCTTTATCCTCTGAAATCATTTGATTTCGGATCTCCGAAATATTTTCTGCGATCGTTCCTTCGCAATGTGTTTCACATTTGTCCATCGTGGCTCGCCCCATTTTTTATACGGCTTTTCCTTGTATTATACCTAATCCGAGGAGTGTTGTTCAAAAAATCCTTGAAATTCCAGCTTAGTATCGGTTATGATGAAGTCAGAAAAACATATGAATATATACTCATATATTAACAGTAATTGTTTTGATTTAGGTATGTATTGAATTCAGAAGCGGCACACTAGCAAAATAAGGAGAGGTTCGCATGAAACACACAAATCACGATCATGGCCACGATCACAACCATGAAGAGCAGCATACACATGCGCATGGATCTGATCACAACGGGCATGGGCACAACCATTCGCATGGGCATGGGCAACATCACCACGGACATGGGCACAGCCATTCGCATGGGCACGGCCACCACCACCATGGCCCAAACAATAAAAAAGGTCTAAGCATCGCGCTGCTTATCACAAGCGGCATCATGCTGCTGGAGTTTTTCGGCGGCCTTCTAACGTCCAGTCTTGCACTCTTAAGCGACTCCGCCCATATGCTCAGCGATGCCGGGTCTCTGGCACTCAGCCTTGTCGCCCTCTCGTTTGCAGCGAGAGCAGCATCTCCAAGCAAAACGTACGGCTATTATCGGTTTGAAATATTAGCAGCACTATTTAATGGAGTCACTTTATTTGTCATTGCCGGGTTTATCGTCCGCGAAGCTTATGAACGTTTTCAAGAACCGCCTGTTGTCGCAAGCGGATCGATGATGCTGATTGCGTCCATCGGACTTCTGGCAAACCTAATAAGCGCATGGGTGCTCATGCGGCAAAGCGACGTGGAGGGCAACATTAATGTGCGAAGCGCCTACCTGCACATTATCGGTGATGCGCTCGGCTCTGTCGGAGCCATTGTGGCGGGACTGCTTATGCTTTTGTTTCAATGGTACTGGGCGGATCCGCTGATCAGCGTCATCGTCGCATTGCTCATTCTCAAAGGCGCTTGGGGAGTCATCAAGCATGCCATTCACATTCTAATGGAAGGCACCCCTGTGACTGTCAATGCTGCAGAAGTGGAACAAACGCTGCTCGCCATCGACGGCGTTGTTGAGGTGCATGATCTTCACGTTTGGACGATCACCTCCGGTCTGGATTCCCTGAGCTGTCACGTCGTCATCGAAAACGCCGAAGACAGCCAGCTCATTTTGCAAAAAGCGATCCGCCGTATCGAGGATGTTTTTAATATCCAGCACACAACCATTCAAGTGGAGACGCGGCAGCTCGAGCACGCAGACTTGAAGGTATAGATGCAGTAAAAAAGCTGCTTCCCGACAGTAGAACAGCGGCCTGATGCCAGGGCTGTTCTACAAGGTCAGGAGCAGCTTTTTAGGTACATCCTTAATTAGCTGTCATTGGACAAACGAAGCACTTCAAGGAGCTTAAAGAATAAGCTGAGAATGATTGCGATCACCGTAGCAAGCGCCATCCCGCTTAACGAAAGATATTCAAATTTGACGGTTGCCCCGCTAATTCCGATTACAAGCACGACCGTCGTCAAAATCAGGTTCGTTGGCTTCGAATAATCCACCTTCGTCTCAACCAGCATGCGAATGCCCGATGCTGCGATAACCCCGAACAGCAGCAGCGAGACACCGCCGATTACCGGATCGGGAATGACGGAAATGACCGCAGCCAGCTTTCCGACAAACGCGAGGATAATGGCAATGACCGCCGCGCCGCCGATAACCCATACCGAATACACGCGCGTTATGGCCATTACCCCGATATTTTCACCGTAAGTCGTATTGGGCGTCGAGCCGACAAAGCCCGAAATGACGGTGGAAATCCCGTTGCCGAATAAGGAGCGGTCCAGCCCCGGGTCCTTGCTTAAATTTTTACCTACGATATTGCCCGTTACGATCAAGTGTCCGATATGCTCGGCAATGACCACCAAAGCAGCCGGAGCGATAATTGCGATCGCCGTCGGGTCGAACTGGGGCGCATAGAAGGTTGGGGCCGCGATAAAATCCGCTTCCGCGACCTTTTGGAAGTTTACAAGACCTGTCCAATACGCCAGCAAATATCCGGATAAAAACCCGATGAGGATCGGGATGATTTTCATAAAACCGCGGAACATCACTGAACCGATGATCGTAATGAGCAGCGTCGCCGTCGAAACGAACACCGCCCTGCCGTCCGGACTCCAGTCCCCGACAAAATCAGTCGGCCTTATGTATCCCGCCATACGTGCCGCAACGGGGACCAGCTCCAAGCCGATAACCGCTACGATAGCCCCCATCGCTGCCGGAGGAAACACGACATCCAGCCACTTCGTTCCGGCCACGCGAATAATACCGGCAACGATCATAAAGATCGCACCCGTAATAATAAAACCGCCGAGCGCGGCCTCGTAAGGCATATTGGCGTTCAGCACGGCAAAAACCGGCGACAAGAAAGCAAAGCTTGATCCGAGATAAGCCGGTATCTTTCCTCTGCATATGAACAAGTACAGCAGTGTACCGATCCCGTTCATTAACAGAATGGTGGCCGGATCTACCTTGAACAGCACCGGTACGAGGACGGTCGACCCGAACATGGCAAATAAGTGCTGAAGACTGAGCGGCAAGCTCTTCAACAACGGTGGCCGTTCGTCTACGCGAATTTCATCAGATTGCACAACAACTCACCCTTTTCTCCTATAGTCAATGGAAATGAATACCTACAATAGAGTAACACATTTCGACACATTCCATGATAGAGATTTTTTAGGCACCCCATAAACATACGCTAAATCGTATTTTAGACCGAGCTGTCCCCCATACCATAGGATGGAAAAAAGCCCATTGAGGCTGTGCTCAATAGGCATGTTTTTAACTTCTCTGAACGATGTTAGACCAACGTTTCCTCCGTCCAAACGGGAAGCGTGAGAACAAAGCGGCTTCCAGCCTCTGCGGAGCTGCGATCAAGCCGAAGCTCTCCTCCCATCGCTTGCGCCAGCCTTCGGCTGAACGGAAGACCGAGCCCTAAGCCGCGGGATCTGCTCTGCTCCTCCGCCCCGCGATAAAACGGCTCAAAGATAAGCTCCTGCTCCTCCTGACGCACTCCCTTACCTCGGTCAGAAACGGCGATGTCTACCCTTCCATGGTCATTCACCAACACTTCGACCGTAATGCCGATGGGCTGACCCGGCTTCTGCGCATACAAGCTGTTATTCAGCAAATTCACGACAATTTGCTGAATGCGCAGCGGATCGCCGGCAAGCTCCAACGTACTTTGCGGCAGGAGAAGCTGCGGTTCGTCCGGCAGCGCCTCTCCTTTGGTAAGCCGCCATTGATAGACGATTTCCGAAATCAATGGCGCGGCGGCCAGTCGCTCCCTTCTCACCGTAACGGCACCGGCGGAAAGCGAGTTGTAATCGAGCAGATCAGTTACCATCCTCTGAAGACGCTCGGATTCCTGAAGGGCGATATCCAGAAACTCATGCGCCTCCTGCCCTTGTACAACATCCTCGCGGACAGCATGAACCAATCCTTTAATCGAAGTGACCGGTGTTTTCAGCTCATGTGAAACTCCCGCCAGCATGACGGCACGCCCGTGCTCCAGCTGCTTCAATCTTCCCGCCATATGGTCGAATGAAGAGAGAAGCTCATGAATTTCCCTTTCTTTTGCGTCCGTGTTTAATGCGATGTCATATTTCCCTTGGCTGATTTCCTTTGCAGCCGCTACCATCTCCCGAATGGGCTTAGTCAGCTTGCGGGATAACAAATAAATCGTAAGCCAACTCAAGCCGGCTAAACCGGCCAGCATAATTCCAAATAAGCGAAGATCCTCCGCCGGAATGTAAGTCATTTCCCATTTAGCCTGTGTGACAACGACTCGTCCAAACCGCTCCCCATTGGCCTCAATGTAGGCAACCGCCGCTTTAAATTCCGGATTGCGCGACTCGGTTAAATCGTCATTCAGCTTATGCTTGACCTCTTCGTCTGTCAGATCCGGGACGGAAAATCTGGTTTTTCCATCCTTGTCGATCACCATCACACACATTTCCTTGGATAGGCGAAAGAACCGTTTTCGATCGCCGATCAAAGCGCCAAGCTGTGAGCCTTCCGTAAAACGTCCGTCCGGCCCAATTGCCCGGTCGGCAATTTCCTGTGCAAGCATACCGGCAGTCCGCAAGCGGTTGTCCATCGTTTCCTGCTGAATCCATTGATAAGAAATGAATGCAATTAATGCAAGCCCAATACTTGTAATTAAAAGATAGCGAAACGTCCAGTAGGAAAGCATCGTCGTACGCTTCTTCATTTGCTCCAAAATTGATACCCCGTTCCCCGTAATGTGCGAATTTCTCCCTCTTCCGGCGGCCAATGGGAAAGGGCTTGGCGAAGCCTTTTGATCGAAAGATCCACCGCGCGATCGCTGCCCTCGTAATCCATTCCCCACACGTACTCAATGAGCTGCTCGCGGGTGTAGATTTGATGGGGCCGCTCCGCCATAAACAGCAATAACGAAAGATCTCGCGGAGTCAAGCTGATTTCCACCCCGTTAAGCAAAACCGTCCTTGCTGTGTAATCGATAAGTAGACTGCCATAGCAGCGCTTTACATTCCCGTCCGTCCACTGCACCGGACGCCGAAGCACCGCGTTGACCCGAGCGACAACCTCTTCGGGGACAAACGGCTTCGACATATAATCGTCGGCCCCTCCGTTTAATCCGGCGAGCCGATTTTCAATTTCATCACGAGCCGTCAGCATAATTACAGGACAGCTGCTCAGCTCTCGTATTTTGTACAGCAGCTCAAAACCGTCCATGCCCGGCATCATAATATCCAGCAAAACAAGAGCAGGTGTCGACTGTTTAAACAGCTCCAGCGCTTGGTTCCCGTTCGCAGCCCTTACCGGTGTATAACCCGCCTTCGATAAGTAGGCGGAAAGCACACGTGAGATCGCCTCTTCATCCTCGGCGATTAAGACCGTCTTCATGCCGCTCCCTCCATGTCCGTTGTTCCGCTTGTTCGCTTCGCTACACCACACATTTTAGCACAGTCCGTCCATTTTCGTTTGACATCTTCCTGACACAATCAAATCGTATGATAAAGCTATAAATCGGCTGGGCGCACAGCCTTTAAATAGCGTGGCCGACGCTAAAGACATGAAATGATGGAGGGAAATCATGAATAAAAAAACGTTAATGATGCTGGCTGGAGGAATTATTATTGCCGGCGGGGTTACCGCATATTTTGCAATGGACAAGTACATGGGGAATAACATCGAAATCGAATCGGCATTGGCATCAGCGCAAACGCAAAGCTCTGCAGCCGCCAACGGTGCGGCCGCACCATCCGGTACCGCACAGGCAAGCTCCGTTATCAATTCCCAATTGGTCAACGGAAGCTGGGTCCTCGCGGATGCGTCCAAAGTATACTGGTCTGTGACGACGTCCAAAGAAACCGTTAATTTCGTCAACGAAGCCGTAGAAGGAAAATGGAATGTAAATCTGGACGATGCCGCTGCGATGTCCGGGGAAGGCATTGTCGACATGAGCGCGCTTAGCTCGGGCAACGGCCAGCGCGACGGACATGTTAAGGACGCGCGCTTCCTGGCCGTCGAAACTTACCCACAGGCGACCTTTAAGGCGGAGAGCTTTAGCGGACTGCCTAAGGAATGGGAGGAAGGAAAGGCCGTTCCATTTGAAATGAGCGGAAAGCTTACGGTTAAAGGAGTGGAAAAAGCGGTTACCTTCGCTTCAGAGGCGATGTACAAGGGCGGACAGCTGCTTGTTTCCGGTAAAACGACCGTAACCTTCGCCGATTTCGGCCTGACGAATCCGCATACCGTTCTTCTCGATACGCAAAATGAACTTGGCGTACAGCTAGAGCTTGTGCTCACCAAGGAATAATCCACATATCGCCCTAATAAGAAACAAGCTGCCAGGCATTTGACTCCGGCAGCTTGTTTCTTTTCATGGATGTCCCCATCTTTCTAAAGCCACGTTTGGATCGCTTTCTTGTACTCCAGCAGCTCATCCGCTGCAAACACATTGTTGATTTCACGCGCTGCGCTTTCCTGCGAGTCCGAGCCATGGATTAAGTTCATCGGCGTATGTGCGGCGAAATCTCCGCGAATCGTGCCGGGAGCCGCATCCAGCACATTTGTTTTTCCAATCAACATGCGGGTCAGCGCAATCGCTTGGTCCCCGCCCCATACCATGGCAAAAACCGGGGAGGAAGTAATAAAACGAACAAGCTCCGGGTAAAACGGCTTGCCTTCATGCTCTTTATAATGAAATTCGGCCTGCTCCTTCGTCAGCTGCACCAGCTTCGCTCCGCAAAGCAACAGCCCCTTCCGCTCTAAGCGGCTTACAATTTCCCCAACTAACCCGCGCTGCACGCCATCCGGCTTCACCATAATAAATGTTTGCTCCATGCGACATTAGCTCCTTCTTGGACCACCGGAAAGCAACGATTCCCCGGCCTCTCCGTATTTTTCGAAATTTGCGATAAAACGCGCGGCAAGCTCCTTTGCCTTTGCATCGTACTCCTCCGCGTTCTGCCACGTATTACGCGGCTGAAGCAGCTCGCTCGGTACGCCCGTGACGGCATCCGGGCATAAAAATCCGAACACCGGGTCCGGCGTGAACGAAGCCTGTTCCATTTCTCCGCTAAGCGCATCAGACACTATCGCGCGTGTATACGATAAATTCATTCTGCGGCCCACGCCGTAAGGTCCTCCGGACCAGCCCGTGTTTACTAAATATACCCGTGATTGATGCCGGTCCAGCTTATCTCCAAGCATCGAAGCATAGACTGTCGGGTGCAGCGGGAGAAACGGTGCTCCGAAGCAGGCAGAAAACGTCGCTTCCGGTGCAGTCACCCCGCGCTCGGTACCGGCTAGCTTGGAGGTGTACCCTGACAAAAAGTGATAAAGCGCCTGTTCCTTCGTCAGCTTTGCAATCGGCGGCAGGATACCGAACGCGTCAGCCGTCAAGAAAATGATTACATTCGGATGACCGGCGATTCCCGGGATCAACGTCCCTTCAATATATTCGACAGGGTACGCCGCTCTTGTATTTTCCGTTAGGGACAGATCATCGTAATCAGCGACTCGAGTTTCCGGGTCCAATACGACGTTTTCCAAAATCGCACCGAACCGCACCGCCCGCCAAATCTGCGGCTCCTTCTCCTCTTCCAGCCCCGCACATTTTGCATAGCAGCCGCCTTCAAAATTAAACACCCCGCTGTTGGACCAGCCGTGCTCATCATCTCCGATCAGGGCGCGCTTCGGATCGGCGGAAAGCGTTGTTTTTCCAGTGCCGGAAAGCCCGAAAAACAGCGCGACATCGCCTTGTACTCCCACGTTGGCAGAGCAGTGCATCGGCAGCACGCCTTGATGCGGAAGCAAGTAATTTAATACGGAAAACATCGACTTCTTCATTTCCCCCGCGTATTCGGTTCCCCCGATGAGAACGATTCGTTTTTCCAAGGAGATGCAAATAAAGGTGCTGCTGCGTGTCCCGTCCTCTGCAGGATCGGCCTTCAGTCCCGGAAGATCAATAATCGTAAAGCCCTGTAAATCCCGCAGCGCATCACGTTTTGCTTGCCGGATGAACAGCTGCTGAGCAAACAAGCTGTGCCACGCGTATTCGGTAATGACGTGGACGGGGATTTGATAGTCGGGGTCCGTCCCGGCATACCCGCTCCACTCAAAGCGCTCGATCCCGGACATATACTCCTGCGCTTTGCGGTACAGCCTGTCAAAATGCTCGGCCGACATCGGCTGATTCACGGTGCCCCAGTCAATATCACGTTCCACAGAAGGCTCGTGCACAATGTATCTATCCTTCGGCGAGCGGCCGGTAATTGCGCCTGTTGTCACCTGCAGCGCTCCCGTCGAGCTCAACGTTCCTTCCTTTCGTGCTAAAGCTTCCTGAATAAGTCCGGAAACGGACAGATCCCGATATACCTTTACGCCCCCAACAACCTGTTCGCTCACCGTTCCGACCGCATGACGCTTCATCGTCCATCCATCCTTCCTTTGGCTCTGCACCGAAGAATAAGTGTACATCATACCAATTCATTAACGTATACTATTTATATGAAATAATATACACCGAACCCCAATTGATTCGCAATAGTTAAAAGTAAACGTTCACAAAAGACCATACTTTTTAACCACATAGAGATATATACCGCACTAAATCCTCATAACTTGCTTCAATAGAAGTACATCTATAAGAAACTTTAGTCTGCTGAAAACGAATCGCTTTGAGCAACTAAACTGTCCCGCGCATCATCGGGTGCGCCTCGCTTCCTTTCTTAATCGGAGTAAATCGAAACAAAAGAGCCCCGCCAAACGGCGGAGCTCCGATACCTCGTCCATATTCAGTTCATTTTCCTCCACGTGCCTGCCAATCCCAAGGCAGCCGATCCTCCGTTCGCTTTGAAGCGCCAACGTACCTTATACCATGAAACTATCCTTCCAGCGCCATCTCCAAAAGCACTTTCGTCATATGCGTCTTGGTGATGCGCCCAACCACGATTTGCTTGCTTTTTCCCGCCTCCGGGGGCGAGGACTTGACCACCGGCAAACTATCCACTTGATGATGAATCATTTTGCGGGCCGCCTCAATGACCGATTCATCCGGAGAAATCGTCACAATGTTCGGGTGGCGCGTCATGACAAGGTGAATCGGCATACCGGCTGAAGACGGATTGCCCAAGGTCACCTTAAGCAAATCCTTGCGTGACACGATCCCTTCGAGATGATCAAACTCATCGGTCACGACCAGTGTTCCGATATTTTCCGAAAACAGCATAATAACCGCATCATGAACGGTCGTTGAGCCTTTTATAGAAATCGGTTTCCCTTGCAGGTCCTTCACTTTATAACCCTTCAGCCGCTGCAGCGCGGCCGGATTCGGTTCCGACGCCTCCCCGGGAAAATAGCCGACCTTTGGCTTCGAGCGAACGAAGCCAACCGTTACGAGAATAGCCAGATCAGAGCGCAGGGCCGGCTTACTTACACCGAGCAGGTCTGCGATTTGTTCTCCCGTAATCGGAGCGTGCTTCTTGACAATCTCAATAATCTCGAGCTGCCGAGGTGTAAGTTCGATACCAACCGCCCCCTCCATTTGACCAAATGTTATCCTTGAATGCCAAACGGCTTGTACTTATTTCACATTCATGCGTACTATTTAACAATTATAGCACAGGATTTGTTTTTTTATATAAGAGGGGGCTGGAGTTATGGAAAATGTAACCGGCGCACTCCGCGCAGAGCTTCTGTTTACGTCAGCAGCTGCGCCAAAATACCGGCAACATGCTGCAAATGCTCCTTCATCCGCCGGGAGGCAAGAAGCGGGTCGCGTAAGGCAATCGCCTCGTAGATCGCCAAATGCTCCTCATAAAGCCGCCGCCCGACTGAGGGATCGGCGTAAATCTTCACTCTGCGGATATCGCGGATCGCCGCTTCCGTTTGCTGCATAATGCTTTCATACAAGCGAACGAGGATCGAGTTTCCCGTCGCCTTTACCAGCGTGAGATGGAAGAGCACATCCGTCCGCTCCCCCTTTACCTCGTCCCCGATGGCCAGCTCCATCTCCTCGACGATCCGCCGCAGCGCATCTAAGTCTGCGGCAGCCGCTCTTTCTGCGGCGATCGCCGCATTCGAGGCTTCAAGCGATTGGCGCGCCTCCATCAGCTCGAGGAGCGTCGCCTTATTCATGCGCAGCGACTTCAGCTCCGGCAGCTCCAGCATGCCGCCAATGGCGCTGCTGCGAATGACCGTAGCGCCGCCGCCTTGGCGGATGTCGATGAGCCCCATCGCTTTTAAGGCGCTGAGCGCTTCACGCATGGTCGAGCGTCCGACGCCGAAACTTTCGGACAGCTCCTTTGTGGAAGGCAGCCGCTCGCCCACCTTCAGCTTGCTCTCTTCGATCATTCGCTTCAGCTGCTCCGTGATCTCCTCGTAGTGATTGCGTTTCACCAGCTTTGTCACATCCATCGCATGCTCCCGCCTTACCCGACGATCAGCGTATAAACAATGCCAGGGCCGTGTACGCCGATGGTCAAGTCATTTTCGATATCGGCCGAACGGCTCGGCCCTGAGATAAAATGAATGCCCGCAGGCAGCTGCTCCCGGCCGGCTTCATCGAAGGTAACCAAAATTTCGCCAAGCCGGGTTTTCAACCGCTCGATGGGAAGTACCACGATCAGAACGGTCGGCAGCAGACTGACGGATCGACCCTTTTCCTTTGCAGAAAGCACAGTAAGGGAGCCCGTATAGGCGGCAGCGTAATCGGCAAGCACGATGCCGATGTCGGCCTCCGCCGCCTTAGCTTTCCATGAGCGCTCCTCCTCGCTGCTGTTCCAGACGGAGAGCTGCACGTCAACTGTCAGTTCCTGCTCTAACGCCAGCTCCGCGAGCTGCGGCTCATCCTGACGAAGCATATACTTCGCACTCAGCTCCGCCGCTTTCTTCACGATAAACTGCTTTACCTCCTCCATGCCCCCGGCTCGAATCACATGACCACCCGCGGCTTGAAAGTTTTCCGTAAACTGCTCGATTCGCTTCTCAAGAGGCAACTCGTAGTCCTGCCAGAAGCTAGGAGCGCCGCGGAATGGATGCTGCGGCGCCTCCGTCACCCTTGCGCGGCCCAGCTTTTGCGCGATTCCGTCCATAAAAGCCTGCTGCCTGCGGCGCGACTGCTCCTCCAGCTGCGCCAGCCACTGCTCATGCTCTTGCTTCTCGCGAGCTTGCCCTTGCTCCTGTTTATCCGTTTCCGCCATGCCCGCTCCCTCCTTTCTCCGCCCTGCGCTTAATCATGTCCTCCATCCGGCTGCGTACCGCTGGATCCAGCTCCTTCAGCCCTTCGCGGATTTCCTGATCCAGCGTATCCCAGCGTTCGCGGAAGGTCTGACTCGGTAGGCTCGGAGCTACGCGGTAGCTGTTCCAGCCCTTGAGCGGTCCGAGCTTCGAGCGAATTTCGCCGCCGCGCACGACCAGCTTTTGGCCGACCTTGCCCAGCTTCAGCGCCGCCTTCAGGCGTCCGGAGCTTTTCATGACGGCCGCATAGCCCTTCATACCGGCTGCCTCAAGCTTGTCGCCATGGCCGCTTTCCACTTTACGGCGGCGCAGATAGACCAGCATGTCGTGCAGCGGAATTTTGACCGGGCACGCTTCGTAGCAGGCGCCGCACAGGCTGGATGCGTTGGCGATATCATCCCATTCGGCGACGTTCTTCTTGAGCGCCGGGGTCAGCACCGCCCCAATCGGCCCGCTGTACGTGCCTCCGTATGAATGGCCGCCGATATGCCGGTATACCGGGCAGGCATTCAAGCAGGCGCCGCAGCGGATACAGTTCAGCAGCTCTTGAAACTCCGGGTCTCCGAGCTGCAGCGAACGGCCGTTATCGATAATGATAATGTGCATTTCCTCCGGACCGTCAGCGTCTGCGCTCCGTTTCGGGCCGGTGATGCCCGACATGTAGACGGTCAGCTTTTGCCCGGTTGCCGAGCGTGGCAGCAGTGTGGCCATCACCTCCAGATCAGCCCACGACGGAATGATTCGCTCCATACCCATCAATGTAATTTGCGTCTTCGGCACGGTGCTGACCATACGCGCATTGCCTTCATTTTCGAACAATACCATCGATCCGGTTTCGGCAATGGCAAAATTACAACCGGTCATACCGATATCCGCTTCAAGAAATTTTTCGCGCAGCTTTTTGCGTACGAAGCCGGCCAGCACCGAAGTCTCCGGCGGAAGCGTTTCTCCAGCCTCCTTTGAGAGCAGCTCCGCCACCTGATACCGGTTTTTGTGGATCGCCGGAATAATGATGTGCGACGGCGTTTCCCCGGCCAGCTGAATAATGTATTCGCCAAGGTCTGTCTCAATCGCTTCGACGCCTATCGATTCCAGCGCCTGATTTAAATGCAGCTCCTCCGTCACCATCGACTTCGATTTCACGACCGACCTCGCCGATTTACGCTCGGCAATCGCGAGCGTCAGCTTTACCGCTTCTGCAGCGGTTTCGGCAAAATGCACATGGACGCCATTCGCCCGCGCATTGTCGGCAAACAAATTTAAATAATAATCGAGGTGGGCGATGGTGTGAAGACGAATTTGCCGTCCGCGCTCCCGCCAATCCTCCCAGTTTCCATGCTCCTCCGCCGCTTTCTTTTTGCCGCTGCGGAGCCGCTCGGTCGTAAACCGCACCGCTTTTCGCAAAAACTCATTGTTCAGCGCAAGCTCGGCACGTTCCTTCACCGTTGCAGCTCTTGCCCCTGTCATTCCGCTCATGCCTGCTTCACCCCTTCGTACAGCAGCTCGGCCAAATGCATCACCCGGACCCGTTCGCCGCGATAACGCATGTTCCCGGCGATGTTCATCAGACAGCCCATGTCGAGCCCGACCAGCACCTCAGCCTCCGTTTCTTTTACATGATCCACCTTCTCCGTAACCATGGCTCCGGAAATATCGGACATTTTCACCGCAAACGTACCGCCAAAGCCGCAGCAGTCCTCGGCAAACGGCAGCGGCACAAGCTCCAAGCCCTTAACGCGGCTCAGCAGCTCCATCGGCTCGCTTTTCACTCCAAGCAAGCGGCTGCCGTGGCAGGAAGGATGGTACGTAACCTTATGAGGAAACTCGGCGCCAAGATCGGTAACGCCCAGCACTTCTACGACAAATTGAGTAAATTCATACGTTTTTTGCTTCAGCCGCTCTGCTTTCGCCAGCATGACCGGATCATCCTTAAACAAATCGCCGTAGTGATGAATCATGTACGCGCAAGAGCCAGAGGGAGAGATGACAAAATCGCTGTCCTCAAAAGCCTCGAGAATGGTCAGGGCCGCCGTCCGCGCTTCCTGCCAATAGCCGCTGTTAAACGCCGGCTGACCGCAGCAGGTCTGAACATCCGGGAAATCCAGCTTGACACCGTATCTTGCCAGCAGCCGGACCATGGCTTCCCCGACTCTCGGGTACACGGCGTCGCTTAAACAAGTAATAAACAATGATACCTTCATCGCAGCACCTCATTTTTCGTCACGGAACTGTTATTCATCAGGTTGTCAGACAGGTTTAGTTAAAAAGCGGCCCCTACATTTCGATATCGTAAGGGATCGCAATAAAATATGCTTTGAAAACAGCCAGCTTCCCAAGGAGTATTACTCGCAAGCGGGCTGCGGTCCTTCAAACGATAAGAACGCGCATGCCTTGGCTGCGAAACCATTCCATCGTTTCCTCGGCAGCGCCGCGGTCCGTCACCATCGTATCGACATCCGCCAAATCGGCCACATGTGCGAAAGCCTTCAAGCCGAACTTGGTGGAGTCGGCTAACAGCACAACCTCATCAGCGATCGACACCATTTTCTGCTTTACACGTGCCTGCAGCTCATTCGACTCGCTGATTCCCCGCTCCATATGAACGCCTTTGCAGGAGACAAACGCTTTATCGACGTGGTACACATCCAGGGAGCGCTCGGCCAAAGGACCGACAAAGGAGAGCGAGCGCGCAGCCAGCAGCCCGCCGATCGCAATCACCTCAATTTTATCCTTGGTGCTGAGCTCCGTCGCTACTTTAATGGAATTCGTCAGCACGGTGATGGGGAGATCCGGTACGATTTTCGCCATGTACCAGGCGGTCGAGCTTGCGTCCAGCACGATTCGGTCATTGGGCCGGATCAGCTGAACGGCTTCTTCGGCAATCCGCTTCTTCTCCTCCGCGTTGGCAATTTCCCGCTCGGAATAAGGAATCTCCGGCTGTGCATCGGCATCCTTCACACTGACGGCTCCGCCATGCGACCGGCGCAGCCTTCCCGCCTGCTCCAGCCGGTCCAAGTCCCGGCGGATCGTCTCCTCCGTCACTTGGCACAGCTCGCTGAGCTCCGAAACCCGGATGCTTCCGCGTTCGTTCACGAGCTGCACAATTTTTTCGTAGCGTTCTGCGACCAGCATCGAAGCACCCTCTCTTCCTCCTATTTCAATCCGGTTACCCGGCAAAAGCGGCCGTAAGCCTCGGCCCAATCGGATCCATGCTGCGGCTCGTATTCCGCTACCGGGAACGAGTCGCGGATGACCCTGCGCGCTTCCCAAATATCGGAGAGCTCGCCTTGGGCGATCCACTGCACCGCCAGGTTGCCGATGGCACTGCCTTCTGCCGGACCCGCCCAAACCGGTTTGCCGATGGCGTTCGCGGTCCATTGGCAGAGCAGCGTATTGTGAATTCCGCCGCCAACCATATGCAGTCCGCCGAAGGCTTGCCCCGACAGCTCTTCCGTCATTTCCAGCACACGGCGATATTTCATAGCAAGGCTCTCGAGAATACAGCGAACCGTTTCGCCCACGTCCTGCGGCGGCCGCTGCCCGGTGCGCAGCGCGTAATCGCGAATGCGCGACGGCATATCGCCCGGAGGCAGGAAGCTTACATCGTCCGGATCGATGAAGGTACCGAACGGTTGCGCCGCTTCCGCCTTCGCGACCAGCTCAGGGAAACTGTAGGCCTGACCTGCGCGCTCCCATTCCCGCCGCGCCTCCTGCAAGATCCACAGCCCCATAATATTTTTCAGCAGTCGGTACGTGCCGAACACGCCGCCTTCATTCGTAAAATTGTACTGCCGCGCCGCTTCATTTATCACCGGCTGATCGGTTTCCGTCCCCATCAGCGACCACGTACCGCAGCTGAGGTAAGCGAACGAGCGCTCCGTCGCCGGAACGGCGGCTACCGCCGAGCCCGTGTCATGCTCCGCGACGGCGACCACCGGCACGCTGCCGATGCCCAGCTCGCTGCATACGGATGGCCGCAGCTGCCCCGCAGCACTGCCCGGCTGCAGCACCGTGCCGAACAGCTCCTGCGGCAGCTGAAGCTTTTGCAGCAGGACCGAATCCCATTTTCCCTGAACCGGGTTGTAAAGCTGTGTCGTCGTTGCGTTGGAAAACTCGTTCCACATTTCCCCCGTTAAGAAATAACGCAGCAGATCCGGGATCATGAGAAAATGCTTCGCCTCGCGAAGCAGCGGCGAATCGGCCTGCCGCAGCGCATACAGCTGAAATATCGTATTAAAAGGCAAAAATTGAATGCCGGTGCGCTCGAAAATATCGGCCGGCGCCATTTCTTCGAATAACCGCTCCATCATGCCGTCGGTATGGTTGTCGCGGTAATGATACGGGTTGCCGAGCAGCTCGCCGTTCCCGCCGATAAATCCGAAATCGACGGCCCACGTGTCGATGCCGATGCTTTCCAGACTCAAGCCCTGATGCTTTGCCTTCAGCAGCCCCTGCTTGATCTCATGGTGCAGCCGAAGGATATCCCAATGCAGCCTGTCTCCGGCCTGCACCGGATCATTCGGAAAGCGGTGAAGCTCCTCCACTTCCATCTTGCGGCTCGTCAGCCGGCCGAGAATCGCACGGCCGCTGCTCGCCCCTAAGTCATACGCGAGAATGGCCACCCGCGTTCACCACCTTATCGTTATACTGACGTGCACGAGCTTACGAATTTCGCTTCAGCAGTACTTCCTGCTCATAAGCCTTCACCTCGACGAGCCACTGCTCGCGCACCGGCACGCCCTGCTTCGCGCAGTAATAATCCCATACCGCGCCGAACGGGTAGGATTTAAATTCTTCCGTCAGCGCCAGACGCGTCGTATAGTCGCCAGCCAGCTCCGCCTTCTTCAGCGCGTCCACCGGCTCCAGCATGGCGCGCAGCAGCGCTTTAATCGTATTGCGCGTGCCGATCACCCAAGCCGCGACACGGTTAATGCTCGCATCGAAGAAATCGAGCCCGATATGCGTTTTCCCCAGCAGGTCGCCGCGCACCAGCTCGCGACCGATATCCAACAGCTCGTCGTCCATGACCACGACATGGTCGCTGTCCCAGCGCATCGGACGGCTGACATGCAGTAAAATTCCGTTCGTAAACAGCGATAAGGCCGACAGCTTATTGGAAATGACCTCCGTCGGATGGAAGTGACCGGCGTCCAAGCAAATCAGCTTATTATTTTGAATGCCATACCCCATATAAAATTCGTGGGAGCCCACAACATAAGCCTCGGAGCCAAGGCCAAACAGCTTGCTCTCCACCGCGTCGAGATTATGCTGCGGATTCAGCTCCTCGGCGAACACCTCGTCAAGCGCAGCCTTCAGGCGCTGCCGCGGTGCCAGACGGTCTGCCGGAACGTCTTTGTAGCCGTCCGGAATCCAGACGTTCGTCACGCAGGTTTGGCCGAGCTGCTCGCCAAAGTGCGCGCCGATTTTGCGGGACGCCTTGCAGTGGTTAATCCAGAACCCGCGAATTTCCGGGTCGGGATGACTGAGCGTAAAGCCATCCTTCGATTTCTCATGGGAGAAGCAGGTCGGGTTGAAATCAAGCCCGAGCCCCTGCTGCTTTGCCCAATCGACCCATTTCTGAAAATGCTTCGGCTCCAGCTGATCCAAGTCCACCTTTTCGTCCGTATCCGCATAAATCGCATGCAGGTTCACCTTATGCTTACCCGGGATCAAAGAAAACGCTTTCTCTAAATCGGAGCGCAGCTCCTCCGGCGTGCGAGCGGCCCCCGGGTAGTTCCCGGTGACCGAAATCCCGCCGCTGAGCTGCTGTTCGCGGAATAAAAAGCCGCGAACATCATCGCCCTGCCAGCAATGCATGGAAATTTTAATTTTCTCAAGCTGTGCCAGCGCTTGATCGACATCAATGCCATGCTGGGCATACAGCTTCTTTGCTTCCTCGTAGCTTCTTTCGATATGCTGTTCCATTCGGTGCTCCTCCTAATATGGAAAGTTAACCTATCATCGCAGCCGCGCAGCTTCCGCGGAATGGCGAACACAGCCTATATGTCCCGGCTCCTCTTAGCGTGTAAATGCTGCCGGGACGCCGCCATCGATCGTCAGCATGCAGCCTGTCGTCTTCTCCGCTTTCGAGGAAGCAAAGAAGGCAATTCCTTCCGCGATATCCTTCGGATAAATGTTCACGAGCAGCGTCGTGCGCTTGCGGTAGTACTCCTCCAATTGATCCGGCTCAATGCCGTATGCCGCCGCACGCTCATTACGCCAGCTGGAGTTCCAAATGGCCGAACCCTGCAAAATCGCATCCGGCAATACCGTGTTCACACGAATGCCGAACTCTCCGCCCTCTGCCGCGATGCAGCGTGCCAGATGCGCCTCCAGCGCCTTCGCCGCACTGTAAGCACTCGCGTTTTTACCGGCGTATACGGAGTTCTTCGAGCCGATGAATACCATGTTGCCGCCGATGCCCTGTGTTTTCATCATCTTAAAAGCTTCGCGGGCAACGAGGAAATATCCTGTGCCGAGCACGTTCATATTCAAATTCCATTCTTTCAGGGACGTTTCATCGAACGGGCTGGAGGTTGCAAGGCCTGCATTGTTAACCAGGATATCGATGCCGCCATAGACAAGAGCTGTTTCTGCGTACGCAGCAGCAACCTCATCTTCCTTTGTCACGTCCATTTTTACCGCTATTGCACGATTTTCGCCATACTTTTCGTTGATTTCCGCCGCAACCTTTTGCGCGCCTTCAAGATTCAAATCCGCCAGTACGACATGCGCACCCTCGGAAACGAGACGGCGTGCCGTTTCGCTGCCGATTCCGCCAGCACCGCCGGTAATGAACGCAATTTTGCGCGAAAACTCGGCTTCCTGCGGAGCCAGCGTCAGCTTATACAGCTCGAGCGGCCAATACTCGACGTTATACGATTCATTTTCGCTTAGAGAAACGAACTGCCCCAGCGTTGTCGAGCCTCTCATTACGGCAATCGCACGATGATACAATGCCCCGCTGACCTTGGACATCGCCCAGCTTTTGCCGGTGTTGATCATGCCTACGCCCGGAATGAGGATGACGCGCGGCGCCGCTTCGAACATGACGTCGCCTTCATTTTTGTTCCGCTCGAAGTAAGCCTTGTACTGCTCTTTATAGCTTGCGATGCCTTCCTTCAGCTTCGCTTTCAAGCCATCCACATCTTCTGCGTTCGGCTCCCAATCAATGTACAGGGGAACAACCTTCGTATGCACGAGATGATCCGGGCAAGCTGCGCCGATTTGCGAAAGCTGTGCCGCTTCACGTCCGCCGACAAACTGCAGCACATCCGCTTCGTCATCGAAGGTAAGCATCATTTTTTTCGCATCGCTGACCGCACCGCGAACCGCCGGCATCACTTCAGCGGCAATACTGCGGCGTACTTCCGCCGGCAGCGCTGCATATTTCACTCCGCCGAACAAAGACTCTTCGTTTACACGCGCTTCAATATAAGCTTCGGCTTCATTAATAATCGCAATCGTCTTGGCATAGCAATCCGCCGAGGTTTCTCCCCACGTGACAAGACCGTGCTTCTCCATCAGCACCAGCTCTGCCTTCGGGTTCGCCAGCACGCCCTCTGCAATCATCTTGGACAGGGTAAAGCCCGGACGCACGTAAGGCACCCAAACAAAACGGTCCCCGAAAATTTCTTTGGCAATTTCTTTCCCGTTATGTGCACAGCATAAGCTGATAATCGCATCCGGATGTGTATGATCGACATGCTTAAACGGCAAAAATGCGTGGAGCAGCGTTTCAATCGAAGCTCGCGGGTGCTTCGCGTCGATCATGCAGTGGCCCAGGTAAGCCACCATTTCTTCGTCGCTCATCGATTCGCGCTCGAACAGCGGGCGAATGTCTTCCATTCGCAGGCCCGTGAAATTGCCCGCCTTCATCGTGGCCAGGTCGGAGCCGCTGCCCTTCACGTACATCACTTCCACCTCACGGCCGCGGAAGTCGGTTACCGTCGTTTTGCTTGACGTGTTGCCACCGCCCCAGTTGCACACTCTGCGGTCAGAACCGATCAGATTCGAGCGGTAAACCAGCTCCTCCAACCCGTTTTGCAGCTGTGATGCCTTCGATTGATCCCATAAGCTTTGAACCATTGTTTCGCCCTCCGTTTGCATTTCTTTGTTTTTGTTTTTGTTTGATTTCACTATAACATGTTTGTTTATCTTTGAATACGGTTTTTTCAAACAAAAACAAAGCATATTTCCCACAATCAAAGGGAAACAAAAAAAGGACTTCGCTATCTATGCGAATATCCTCTATCGAATTGCTTATATGAACACATCATCAAAACATTCCAACCCCGTCTTAGCCTGCTGCCGCATCGACCAGCATTTTCGTGTAGGGATGACGCTCTTCTTCAAAAAGCGCATCCGCAGGAAAATGATCGACCAGCTCCCCGTCCTTTAGGACAATCATCCGGTCGCTCAGGAAACGGACCGCCGCCAGATCATGCGAGATAAAAAGGTAGGCGATGCCATACGATTCCTTCAATTCCTTCAGCAAATTTAAAATTTGCGCCTGCACGGAAACGTCCAGGCTCGAGGTCGGCTCATCGCAAACGAGAAGCCGCGGATGCAGGCTGATGCCGCGGGCGATGGCAACACGCTGCTTTTGCCCTCCGCTCAGCTGATGCGGATACCGTTCCAGCAGCTCCTCGCTTAAGCCGACCATTCGCAGCAAAACGGCGGCTGTCTCCTTCTTGGTAAGCGCAGCTCCCGCAAGAAAGGAGGGCTTCACCTCCGGGTAATTTTCCAGAGGCTCGATAACGGTTTTCCAAATCGGCAGCTTCGGGTTAAGCGATGCAGACGGATCTTGAAATACGACCTGAATATGTTTCCTCGCTTCCCGCATCGCCCTGCCGCGAAGCTGATCATAACGGACTCCGCCCAGCCATATTTCGCCCGCATCCGGCTTTTCCAAGCCGAGAATGAGTTTGCCAAGCGTGCTCTTGCCGCTTCCGCTCTCGCCCACAACGCCAAGGCACTCCCCTTCGGCAACTTCTAGGGAGAGACCGGTAAGCGCCTTCGCCTCAGCTGTATACGACTTCTCGAGCTGCTTCACCTGCAGAAGCGGCTGTTCTTTCCGCATTCGGCTTCGCCTCCTTCACCGGCCATTCATGACATGCGACGGCATGCGCGCCTTCATTTCGTAATTCGGGTGTATGTTCACAGTGCTGCGTACGGCAGGAGCAGTACGGAACAAATGAACACCCATTCTGCAAGCTCAAGCTGCCGCCCGGTAACGCACGAACATCCGCTTCAAGCACGGAAAGCCTCTCAGGAATTGTCCCCCTTAACGAAGGCCTTGCCTGCAGCAGCCGCTGCGTGTATGGATGTCCTGCTGCACTTGGAAGCGCGGACGTCGGCCCCATTTCCACGATTCTGCCCTTGTACATTACCGCGACACGATCGGTCCGTTTCAATACATGGGCCAGATCATGCGAAATAAAAAGCACGGCGCAGCCGGTTTCCCTTTGCAACTCAGAGAGCAGATCGAGCACCTGCTCGCCCGATAATACATCAAGAGCGGTTGTCGGTTCGTCCGCGATAATCAGGCTCGGTTTTACCATTAACGCGGCCGCAAGAGCCACCCGCTGCAGCTGCCCGCCGCTCAACTGAAAACAACAACTGGAAAACACACGCTCCGCCGGTAAACGGACCCGTTCCAGCCATGTGAAGACGACCGCCTTCGCCTCCGTCGGCCCGATCCCCAAACTAAAGCGAAGCGCCTCTACTAACTGCTTTCCGATCGAACGAAACGGGCTAAAGCTGCCCTGGTAGTTTTGAAATAAATACGATATCTTCTTGCCGCGCAGCGCTCGCAGCTTTCGTTCCGGCATGCTTGAAATCTCTTCGCCGTTCAGCTTGATCGTTCCGCCCGTTACCTTTAGCGAAGAGGGCAGCAGCCCTAGGATGGCCAGCGTTGTCAATGTTTTCCCGCTGCCGCTTTCCCCGACAAGGCCGGTCATTGTACCCGATTTCACCGATAAGCTAATTCCATGCACGATCGGCTCCAGCTTTTCTCCCTTGCGGTTTACCGAAGAAATTTCCAGCTGCTGAATGTCTAAAACAGGTGTTTCCGTTTCCGTTTCCGTCTCCGTTTCCGTTGACTTAGGCGCCATCTCGATCGATTGGTACTGGGATACACTTGAATACACGATACGACTTCCCTTCCCTGATCCGGCTCGACCGGAACCATTTTTCATTAGCAGCATAGTCTCGTACAATCACTGCAGCCCAGCCATCTTCGGCACTTTTGGTATCTTATCTGCTGCCGTTTTTCACATCCAGCCTCTCTCTTAACCCGTCGCTCACCATATTACAGGACATAACTACAATTAAAATCGCCGTTCCGGGCAGCAGCATCAGCTGCGGAGCCGATTGAAAATAGGTTCTCCCTTCATTCAGCATCGCTCCCCATTCCGGTGTGGGAGGCTGTGCGCCAAGACCTAAATACGACAACGCCGATATCGCTAAAATGACCTTTCCAATATCCAAGGATGCAAGTACGAGCACAGGCGAAATGATCTGGGGCAGCAAATGTCTGTACAGTATTTTCCACGTGCTGCAGCCCCCTACCTTTGCCGCAAGAACGTACTCCTTCTCTCGTTCGGAAAGCACAATGCTTCTTGTAATTCTTGCGTAGCTGATCCACTTCACGGCAACGACCGCGATCATCAGATTAAACAAATTCGGACCAAGAAACCCCGTAATCGAGATAGCTAAAATAAATTCAGGGAGAGCCATGATCCCATCCAGAAAGCGCATGACCAACGCATCAAGCCTGCCTCTCGCATACCCTGTCCATAAGCCGAGTGGAATGCCGATCGCAGCCACTGTGATGACAACAAGCACCGTAATGCCGAGCGTCACCTTCGCCCCCTCGGCCAATCTTGTAAACATGCACCGTCCTAAGTGATCCGTCCCAAGGGGATACTGCAAGCTCGGAGGCTGCAAGCGTTCCGCCATGTTCACGGTCAGCGGATCGTTCCCCGTGATATAAGGCCCCGCTAAACAAAATCCTGCGATCAGCAAAATCATCCCTAAACCAAGCATCAGCATCGGCTGATCCAGCATCCCCTTTACCCGCACAAATCCACGCAAAGGAAGGGCGGAGGCAGCATTGTCAAGACGAATCATTTTCACAAAACCTCTTCCTTTCCAAGCCGGATTCGCGGATCAATCCACCGATAGATCAGGTCCACGCAGAAGTTAATGACAACAACGACAAACCCGGAAAATAAGACAAAGCCTTGGATAACCGGATAATCCCGTCCAAAAATTGCACTTACGACCATGCTCCCGAGTCCCGGCCAGCCGAACATCGTTTCGATCACGACAGCCCCTCCGAGAAGCGTTCCAATATTTAATCCGAATAAAGTCACCACTGGCTGCAGTGCGGCACGAAGCGCGTACCTGAGCCAAATGGTTCGTTCCGGAACCCCTCTTGCTCTTGCCGCCAAAATATAATCCTGCGACAAGCTTTCCAGCAGCCCTGTCCGCAAAATTCGCGCATAGACAACGGCAAATGAAAACCCGAGCGCAATCGAGGGTAAAATCATATGCTCCAACGTGCCAATGCCTGTCGAGGGAAGCAGCTGCAGCTTGTAGGCAAACCAATACATCAAAATAAGTCCAAGCCAAAAATTCGGAATCGAAGCCCCGACGATCGCCAGCAGCCTGCTGATATGGTCAGGCCACCTCCCCGTATAACGAGCCGCAGCCATCCCTAGCGGAAACGTGATCAAAAGCATGACGAGCAAAGCCCCCGCAGTCAGCTGTAAAGTTACCGTCAACCGGCTCATGATCAGGTCCCAAACTGGTTTCCCCGTTAAATGGGAATTCCCTAAATCAAGCTGAAGCACCTTCCACAGCCAAGCTCCATATTGAACGACAACTGCTTCGTTAAGGCCAAGCTCCTCTCGAAGCTCAGCCATATCAGCTTCCGTCACCAGAAATTCATCCGGCTTTAAAATCGATCGTACCGGGTCGCCTGGTGCCAGCTTCATGAGCGTAAACGTAACAACCGATAAAAAAAGCAGCACCCAGAGCAGCTGGATCAGCCTCTGCCCCGCCAGTTTCCCCATTCTATTTCACATCCATTGTAGGCGTCAGGATGTAGAACTCCTCACGTCCAGGCGTCCAATCCGTAACCCGCTTATTTACACCGATAATTAAATTCGGAAACACTGCGTAGCTGTGCACCGCTTCTTTATCCACAATCGAAACGGCTTCCTGAATGAGCTTATTTCGCTGCGTTACATCACTTTGTTTATTTAAGCTCTCAATAACCTGTGTAAGCTCCGGAATGTTAATTTTCCCCGGATTCAATGAGCCGCTTGGCATAAAGGCACTGTTCAAGAAAAAGCCGCCGTCCCCGCGAGGGGCTGTCAGGTTGCTGTACGTCGCCACATCCCAGTCTTTGTTTTCCTTCAAGTAATTGTCGGAATCCTCGACGTTGCGAATATTCACTTTAATGCCGGCCTTGGCCGCATCCGACTGAAGCAGCTGCGCCATAAGAGGGAGCTCCGGCCTTGCATTGTACGTCACCAGCTCCAGCGTAAGCTGCGTTCCATCCTTGACCAGCTTATGATCCGCTGTCAGTGTATACCCCGCTTCCTTAAGCAGACTGACCGCCTTTTCCTGATCCAGCTTCGGAACAGGAGCGCTGCTCGCAAATGGGAGCTTGTCGTTAAACGGACCGTTCGCCGCCGTTGCATTGCCCAGCATAATATCCTTCGCTACGCTTTCACGGTTCAGCAGAAGACTGATCGCTTGACGCACCTTCACATCCTGCATCTGTGGTTTTTGCTGATTGTAGAGTAGAAAATGAACACGCAAACTCGGAATCGACTCCACCGTTAATTCCTTTTCTTTGCGAACCACCTCGATGCTCTCGGCTGGAAGGCTCCATGCGATGTCCGCCTCCTTGGACTGCAGGGCCAGCGCACGCACATTGCCGTCCTCATTAAACTTAACAACCGCTTCCTTCAGCTTCGCCTTTCCGTTCCAATACGCATCGTAACGTTCCAGCTTCGCCTCAATGTTCGGCGTGAACTGCTTAACTACAAACGGCCCCGTTCCTACAGGCGCCATATTAAATGCCTCTGTGCCCATCTTTTTTTCCGCTTCTACACTGACGACCGACGCGTACGGATTAACCAGCTCGGACGGCAGCGCCGGATTCGGTTCAGAGGTAACCACTGTGAATAACTGTCCATTCGCATCCATAGATTTGATCTTAAGGCCTGCAAGTCGTTTGCTTACCTTCAGACCCCTCTCGAAGGACGCCTTCACCGCGGCTGCGTCCAGCTTCGTTCCGTCATGAAAGGTGATGTGATCCCGAATCGTAAATTCCCAGGTAAGCTCATCCTTGGCCACCCATGTTTCGGCAAGCCAGCCCTTCAGCTGCAATTGATCGTCGAGCTTCACGAGTGTCTCCGTCACCCCGGCGCGGAGGGGCGTGAAATCATTATGCGGATCAAGCGTACCCGATTTAAAATGCAGCATGAGGGTGATTTTCTTGGAATCAACTGCAGCAGCCGGAACCGAGGTATTGTCCGAGCCCTCCTTCACCGCACAACCCGCTGTGAAAACTAATGCTGCCGCCAGCAGCAGCGACATTTTCTTATGTACCAACGTTTTCATATGTATTACTCCACTCCCCATGGTTTATAAACGTAATTTTTACGATTAAACAGAAACAGAAAGATACCTTTGCTGCGTTGATCAAGAGCATACACACACTAAAGCTTATGCGCTCTATACTGATCGTAGACATTACGATTTGACTCTTTTTTTAAAGCCAAGCCGAAGCTTGACCCCCTATCCATTCAATGAAGTTGTTTCCTATAATCATTTGCATATAATCGTAATTATTACGTTTACGAATATAAACGAGCGTATCGTTTTTGTCAATCCTTTTCTTCACAGCCATCAAGCACATCTGTTTTCTCATATTTTACAAAAGTATACCTACATTCAGCTTAAGGTGTGTTACAATTTCGATAGTATTTGACATTCACGACATATGTTTAGTTTTTTCGATCGAGGTGAACGGATGTGAATAACGGACGGATTCTCATTGTAGACGACGAGGAGGAGATTATTGATGTCATCCGGCTCTATCTCGAAAAAGAGCAGTTCGAGGTAGTGACTGCTTGCAACGGAATTGAAGCGGTAGAGGCTGTGCGCCGGCATAAGCCGGATCTGATTATTTTGGACGTGCTGCTGCCTGAGAAGGACGGCTTGGAGGTTTGCCGCCAGCTTCGGGAGCTGACGCATAATCCGATACTATTTTTAAGCTGCAAGGGTGAGGACTGGGATAAAATTATTGCCCTGAACGTTGGCGGCGACGACTATATGACGAAGCCGTTCAGTCCCGGAGAGCTGGTTGCCAGGGTGAAGGCGCATTTGCGCCGCAATCTCCGGACCACCTCGGAAATACAGCCGGAACCGGCTTCCGCGATGGTCTTTGGCCCGCTTGAAATCGATATCGTCTCGCACGAGGTGCGGTTGGACGGAGCCCCCGTTGCGCTTTCAGCAACCGAATTCAGCCTACTCAGCAAAATGGCCTTAACTCCGGGGCGAGTGTATCCGGTGGAGCAGCTGTTCGACCTCATTTGGGGGTCCGACAGCTATGGCGATACGCGCACCGTCATGGTGCACATCAGCAATTTACGCAAAAAGATAGAAAAAGACCCGTCCCGCCCGGACTTTGTTCAAACGGTCCGGGGGGTCGGGTATAAATTCAGCGCAGCGAGCGTTTCGGCTCGCTCCAAACCAAAGGAAGCGTAAAGTAAAAGGTACTTCCTTTTTCCAACTCGCTTTCAACCCATATTTGCCCATCGTGAAGCTCAATGATTTCTTTGGCAATGGCAAGGCCCAAGCCGCTTCCCCCATCGGACGAGCTGCGTGCTTTGCTTCCCCGGTAAAACCGGTCAAATACGAAGGGGACATCATGCTCGGCAATGCCGGCCCCCGTATCCGATATTTTGATCAGGAGCTGCTTGCAATCCGCTTCCTTGGATATATGCACATGCAGCTCCCCGCCGGCCGGGGTATAACGCAGTGCATTGAAAACAAGATTGCTTACCACCTGGCCGATCCGGTCGTTGTCCGCGATCACAAAAGGCTCGGATCCCTCCGCATCCCGCGATTCCGGCAGCAAATTGCCTATTGTCAGTGAATAGCGAATTCCCGCTTTTTCCGCATCCATCTCATGCTTTGAAAACAGCTGGCGCATTAACTCCAGTGCAGGATACGCTTCTTTATTCATCGTAAGCTGCCCTGTTTCCATCCGGCTCAGCTGCTTCAAATCCTTCATCAGCCTTTGAATGCCGAGCACACGGCTGTGCACGACCTTCAGAACCTTTGCCTGCGCCTCTTCTCCCGTAATTACTCCATCCAAGATCGCCTCCACGTAGCCTTGAATCGACGTTAAAGGCGTGCCAAGATCATGCGAAATATTCGAAAGCAGATTACGCCGTGATTCCTCCATGCGGATAATTTCATCTGTCCGCTCTTTCACACGTTCCTCCAAATGGAGAACCCAGCGCGCATGCTCGAGTGAGATCACCGCTTGTCCGGCGATAATATCGATAATCGCCCGTTTCTGGGCGTTAAACACATGCGTCGTCATTTCATTTTCCAAGTAAATAATGGCGGCCAATTGGCCGTGCAGTAAAATCGGCGTGCACAGCACGGAATGCGGACGATAACGCTGAATATACGGATCGCTGATGAATATCCCTTCGGATGCAGCGTCATTCAGCACCATCGTTTCCAACGTACGCGCCGTATAGTGCACAACGGACAGCGGAAGCCTTGCGAAGCTTCCAATCTCCTGCCCCTGCAGCACCCGGACCGCTTCCGGTTCCGCTTTCGCTTCCCCGTCCGCCGCGCCATCCATCCGCTGCCCCGGATCGGATTCCGCTTCCACAAACAAGCCTTCCTTTTTCTTCACCACAATGACCCCGCGGCTGGCACCGGTCGTCTGCAGCAAAATATTAAGGAGCCGTGTCAAAAGACGCTCCATAACAATTTCCCCGGCAACCGTTTGCGTCGCCTTCAGCACCGCCGCAAAATCGATCGATTGCGCAGAGGTGTTGGTGCTCTTCGTCATCGTAGCTGAAATGCCCGGGGCCTGCGGTGAAGGCTGGGAGATTAACGGGCCATAAGCGCCTTCCATATGGGCCGTCTTCGCGGAAGCCCCCCACTGCTCATAAGCTTGATATGCCGCTGTCATATAGAAAGAACACGCCTGCTTTCGGCCTTGCTCCCGGTAAAATAATGCCGCCCGCTCCGCTGTGATCGCGTAATGCTGAGTAAAGCCGTGATCGAGCGCCGCTTCCATCGCCTGCTCGTACGCCAGCTCGGCCTGCCTGCTTCTGCCGGCCAAGCGGTGACGCTCGGCTTGAACCAGCCCGTACAGATGGGCGTAATTTTCCGGGCATTCCCGGGCCCACTTACGCAGCCTTGCCGCATAGGTGCGAATCTCCTTTTGCAGCCTGTGCCGTTCTTTTCCTTCCGCTCTGCTATAACACGCGCATGCCGCTAAAGCGGAAAAATAGGCATGTTCAACGGCGTGGAACAATCCGAACGACACGGAAACAACCGATTCCGAAAGCCTTGCCATACGCAGCGCCTCTTCGTATTCGCCGAACAAATAATTTAGCATCGCTTTCTTCATGTAGAACACTTGAACGATGACTTGATTATGGCTACCCTTCAACCGCTCGAGCCTGAGCTCCTCTTCTTCGGGACTGTCGCCGATCACCAGCGGCAGCACCGCGCTTCCGTCCAGACTCGCAAAAATATACCGGAACATCTCCAGCATCCACAAGGTCTCCGGATTTCGCGTTTTCTGCACAAATAAAATTTGCCGCTCCAGCTCCTGGCGCACATCCTGCAGCGGGCGTCCGAGGAAATCATGTACAAGTACGATATACGTCACGGCATAGCCGGCATACACCAGATCTCCCGATTCAATTCCGTAATGGAACGACTTCCACAAATAATCAAGCGAAGCCTGCAAAGGCTGCTTCCATGGACTAAGAAACACGCCGAAGGTAAAGTTGACCTTGCATTTCATCCCGCGATGGAAATAAGTTTCACTGAGCTCAAGGCCAATCTGACCTGCATCCATGCTTTTACTGTAACGTCCCATGCCAAAGCCAAGCAGCAGCCCATACGCGATAAAGCCGTTCGAGGTTTCTACCGAATGACCGTGCTTCAGCGATAAGCTTACGATTTCTAGCATCATAAAAATATATAAGTTCGGATTGGTAAAATACGCGGAGGTCGCCGTTTCATTCATCAGCTTCATGAGAGCGCCGAGACTGTCATCCGCTTTACTGTGCCGGTGAACGACACGGTCCTCCGTTTTCCCCGTCATTCGCAGTCGAACTTTAGCCAGTGCTTGCAATAGCTCCAGCTGGGTAGGCGAAGGGCTGATCCGTATTCCGTAGGCTGCCAAGCCTTCGATTCCCGTTTCCACCGCCTTCGCATGCTGACCCATTTGCGTATAGAGATTGACGCAAACCTGATAGGCCGCCGCCCGGTGCTGCCATGTCTGAGAATGCTCCTTGAGTAAGGAAAAAACCTGCTCCGCATCGCCAAACCGTCCGTTTAAAAACGCGGTCTCCATCAGACCAAGGTTCATGCCGAACGCGAGCTCGTATTCATGTTTCCAGCTGTTCTTTGAAAGCCACTTCAATCCGCTTTCAAAATAGGTTCCGGCGGAAGCGAAGGCCGCGCAGCTCATCGCCTGTTTACCGGCGGTTACGTGCAGCGCGGCGACAGCGCTTCGTTCTGCCGCATCCGTCACAGCATCATAGCAAAAATTGTAATGATTGACGGCGGCAAACAGCGTTTCTTCCGAGGCCTGCGGATTGATTTCCGACTGCGTATACATGCGGGCCAGCTGCAAATGTCCTTCCCGAATCTCCTCTGACGACCATAAGGAATAGCAATACTCTCGGATCTTATCGTGCAGAAAGCGGTATTTTTCCGGCTCGCCCGTTTCATGGATAGGGGCTACAAACGGGGAAAGCTCCGCATCGCGCAGGCGGCGGGAAATTTCCTCCTCCTCCAATTGCGTCAATCTTCCGAGCAAATCGACATAAAACTCCCCGCCGATAAAGGAAGCGTGCTTCAGCAGCTTTAGCGCAGCCGGATGAAGACGTACCATTTGCTCGGCAATAAAGCCGGCCGCCTGGTCGCTTACCTGCAATGCAGCGATCGCCCGTTCATCCCATGCCCAAATTCCCGCTTCATAATCAAAATAAATCAGCTTCCGTTCATGCAGCTCACTCAGCAGCCGCTTGACAAAAAATGGATTTCCGCCGGTTTTATGCACAACGCTGCGAAGCAAAGCTTCGTTCCGCTCCTTACTGCAGCCCAATGTATCGCAGAGCAGCTCATGAATGGCTTTTCCGGAAAGCGGCTGAAGCTCCAGCTGCAGAGGATGACCGGCCGACGCAGCCTCATCGATTAACCACGAGAGGAAGTGCGACTCCCGCACCTCCTCGCTGCGGTACATTGCAATGAACAAAACGGAGGACATCTGCAGCTCTATCGTCAAAAAATGAAGCAGCTGGATCGAGCTCGCGTCGGCCCACTGCAGATCATCCAAAACGACCGTAACAAATGAAGTTTCAGTCAAGCATTCAAGGAAATGGTACACCGCATAATGGAACCGGTTTACAGCCTCTGCGGAGGGCATCGCCTCCAGCTCCGGCTGCTTGCCGATGATCCATTCCAGCTCCGGCATTACCTGTGCCAATACACGGCCATTTTCCTTCAGCTTGGCTGTAAAGCGCTGACGGTACAAATCCAGCTCATCCTCCGGTCCGGCGAGAAGCTGGCGGAGAACGCGGCGGAATGCACGGATAAATCCATAATACGGAATATGCTTTTGCAGCTCGTTGAATTTCCCGGTTAACCGTAGCTCGCCGGGCTTAAGCACCGTCGTTTGAATTTCCTGGACATAGCTTGTCTTACCGGAGCCCGGGCTGCCCGATACCAGAATCAGCCCGCCGCCTCCATACGGAAGCCGTTCGTAGAAGGATGCTGCGGCATGCAGCTCCTCTTCCCTTCCGTACAGCTTTTGCGGGATGAGAAAAATATCTTTTAAATCCTTCGTTCCGATTTCGAAGGGTGCAACATGACCGTACTGCTGAACCTGCTCTAAACATTGCTGTAAATCGTATTGAAGCCCGTAAGCGCTCTGATATCGATCCTCCGGATTTTTGGCCAAGCATTTCATAATAATTTCCGAGATCGGGATGGGGATCCGAACGTCCTGCATCGAAGGGGAGATCGGCTGCTTGGCAATGTGGCTGTGCATCAGCTCTGCAGGCTCCTGAGCGCGGAAGGGCAGTCTTCCGGTGAACATTTCGTACAGGGTAACGCCCAGGGAATAAAAATCCGTCCGATAATCAATCCGGCGATGCACCCGGCCCGTCTGCTCAGGCGAAATGTACGCCATCGTACCCTCCAGCTCCCCGCTTCGTACTGAAGGCAGCTCCCACTCCTCTCCCGATCCAAAAGGAGTGGAAATTCCGAAATCGGTCAGCTTCACCTGAAGCGTCTCCGGGTGAATAATGAAGTTGTTAGTCTTTATATCTTTATGAATCAACTTGTTCCGGTGCAAATAACCGACGATTATACTTAATTGGACCGATATATTTAAAATCGTATCTAAGCCGGTTGGCCGCGTTTTAAGCAGCTGCTGCAGTGCAATCCCGCCGTAATCCTCGAGGACAAGCGCAAATCCCCTTGGGTGCTCAACAAGCTCCAGCGGGACAACAATCTTCTCCCGGTCCAGACCGGAAGCAAGCTCGAATTCCTTCCGCAGCTTAATGACCTCATCCCGTATCGGACGATCCGATTTCAAGAGCTTTACAATTACTTTCTCTCCTGTCTCTTCTCGAATCCCCCGATAAATCGCTGTTCTTGTGCCCTCATGGATTCGCTCGTTCAGCTTAAAGCCCGCAACCGCATTCATCTGCTAACGCTCCCGACTGTTGTAAAGTATGACATGTATGAAATGTATAAAATGCTATCTATTGTACAAGGATCAAATACAGTACCTAATCTTCATTATACTGGACTTCGTTAGGACTGGGAATGAAAAAGAGAGGCCGGTCGGCCTCGCCTCTTTCCTAACCTGTATTCAAACTTATCAGCAAGTATCCACTTGCCGAAATTAATACTGCTGGACAAGGCTGTGCTCATCTGCGGTATGGAGGTTGATGGAGTCCGCATCTGTGCCCGACTTAGGGGAAGCAGCGGAAGCCGCTTAAAAGGGAGGAAGTCGGGCAGGATCAGATACGAACGGCGTGTGCATGATTGCGAAGTGAGCCTTGAACACATGAATTTGACAACCCGCGGTGTTCAGGTTGATGCAGCTCGAAGCTGCAATCAGCGAGGCTCCGGCTGCTTCCACTTCACATCAAGAAGCGACCATTCTATTCTTACTCTTTCGTATCGATGAAAGAGGTGGTCGTATTGTCGGGAACAATTTTCACCAGCTGGACGTGGCCGGAGCGTTTCGCAAATTTCCGGTAAATCCAACGCTCCGTCGTTAGCTGCAGCGGGTCTACCGGAATGTTTGTAACCGTAGGAAACGCCCGCGCGTTAATTTGTGCCGGGGAAGACCACGGTCCAGGCGGAGATGGGCCCCTGCCGTTTACAAAGGCAACGGCATAGCTAACGGCATTGCCTTCGACCCAATTCGGCCCATGGGGCTCGAACGCTTGCCGGCTGCCGGCGTCGATGGCAGGCGCAAGCTTGGGCCGCGTCGGCGGCAAACGCTCGTCCCACTGTTTCACAGCGGACAGCCATGCTTTCAACGTTTTCACCGCCACGCCATACGTTTCATCCAGTTCAACTGCAATTCCTTTGGCATAGTCGGCGCGTCTTTTGGCCGCCTGCTCATAAGCCGGCTCGGGGATGAACGTCTCCTTCCCCTGTACACCGTGATCCGTAAATCCCCATACACCCGAGGGCTTTTGCTGAACCGGTCCGATTTGGGAGAGACGACTCGATTCGAATTTGTTCACAAGCTGTGCGACTTCACTGGCCCAGCCGCTAAACTGTGTCTTCACATCGCCGTTCACCGCGATCACATACTTTGCATAATCGGCCACCCATAGAGAGGTGTAAAAATTAAATCCCTCAAAATCATTTTGCGCCTTATGATTCGCGGCCAGCTGCGCATCAAGCTGCACGGTCATTTTCAATCCGAGCAAATACATCGATACCCCTAAAACAAGAACGCCAAATGCGCCTTCTCTACGAATAAACGGCTCCTTTTTCATATTCTCAATTGCCGTATATACCGTACCTGTTCCGGGAGAGGTCATGCGCCGAAGCTCGGGAAGCAAGCTTTCCGTTATGTAGCTGCTGTTCTCGACATTAAAATCCCGAAGGACGATTTGCTGCTGCACCCACTTTGCCAGCTCTTGAATGTCGTTCACCCAGCTGCTAAGCTCTCCCTGCGTGATGCAGCTTTCGGTTTGATGAATCGCCATTTGCAACATATGCAATCCCGAGCTTCCACCGCCGATCAACAAATCGGGTAGTGTTTGCGGTCTTGATTCAGCCAGGCCCCATGGAGGCGGCATAACCCAGACTAAGCTTTCGCTCACTGCAAGCGCGGTTTGCAAAACCGTCTGATTCGGCAAGCTGATCACCGTTTCCGACAAAGCCCCTCACCTCCTTCGCTTCACCCTATTCGATCAGAATCAATATTTCGGTCAGCGCGTAACGAAGCACGTCCGCAGCTACATGTCTTGGCATCGTCTTGTCCCCGTACTTCTCTAGAGACACACAGCGGTACATCGCTTCCGTTCGCATACCGCCATCCTTGTAAAGCTGTATAAAACGAGCTACCATATCCGCCTTATGCTTCGCCTTATCCCAAATCCACACCTCTTCCGGAACCAATTCAATCGTGAAATTCATGAACCGGATTTGATCATGGATGGTAAGATCCGTCTTATTATTTTGGTCCGATACGTAATTTGCTAGGTCGTTCCAAAACAGCTCATCCGGCTTCGAATGCCATTCCCTAGCGAGCTCGCTGATCTTTTTCTTCCGCTGCTGCTCCTCTAGAGAAAGAAATTCATCCTTCTTGGCAAACGTGCTGCAGATACTGGCATACAGCTTCTCACTCCATCCGAGTGCAGCCGTTATCATCCCGGTTCCAGCGAATAAGCGGGGGAGCTTATTGAAGTTATTTTTCTGCTTCCTTTCCTGTACAGGGTCTTTCCGACTCTCCGTCATCACTCGTGTCAATATGATCTCGTCCTTTCCAATTCGCCGTTCATCTCGGAAAGAATTGCCCCGATGATCCGGCTGCAATCAAAAAGCAAGCGGCTATTCATGCGGCAGTCCCTTAGACGTTGACGTTCGTCGTGATGTAAACCTCGATGACCTGCACAGGTCCCTCTCCCTTTTGCGGAGGAAGCAGCTCGATTCTTTCGATAAAAATCGGATCAGCCGCACGAATGGGTTTAATCCGAAACACACGGAGCTGCGACTCACCGTTCATCTCCTTGCCGCCGCTATCCTTCGAAGTGTAATACTCGCTTTCCACCTCGATTCCAGGACTTGGCTGAATGGACCAGCTGTAGCCTGTAGCAGCAGCGGAGTCTTTCACTGCAACTAAGGTTTCCTCGCCGACAAAAAGACTTACCGCAATTTTTGTAATCACCGGACGCGATCTAGTGTAATTCATGCTACCAGCTCCCTTGCCTTCACTGATCTTATTGACTTTATAGTACAGCCCCTACTTCAAGACCTAATCAAGGAAACCTAAAGATCTGTTAAAGAGAGCTAAAGATCGTTTAAAGACGGACGGTCGCATGCAAATGAAAAAAAGCCCTCCGGGACTGAAATGCACCCGAAGGACCTTGAATGTAAAGCTCGTTTTTATAAAATTTTTCCGTCCCACGGCTGGCCCCGATGAAACCGGTGCCGGTCATGTGCATGCCAAGGAGCAAGCCAATCGATGCCGAGAACGTCGTATTGATACATCTCCCAAATTTTGCACGGCTTTGCTTTGGAGTTAGCCGCATGCAAAATGGCGTTAACCGCGCGGCGAGCCGCCTCGTTCGCCCCTTCCATCGTGGCAAGATCCGTATTCGTCCGCACATAATCCGATGCCAGGAATAAATTCGGGATGGATGTATATGCATTCGGGCGCAGCTGCCACGTACCGACCTCGTTAATGAGCAGCGGCTCCAAATTAACGGTTTCATGCGGGTTGTCAAAATGAATGTCCGTATCGAGGAAGTACGAATGCAGTACGTCATCCCGCAATAGTTCTTGCCCTACGTTCAGGCCGCGCTTGAGCTGCTCCCAAACCTCCTGGCGAATTTCTTCCGGAGTACAGTGCATAGCCGGCTTGCCGAACAGTACGCCCTCGGTTTCCCAATCCGAGATGTCAACCGACAGAACGCCCTTGACCGTACCGTCCCCGTACTTGCTCCAGTCAAATGCCGGCCAGAACTGGCGCTGGGAGATCGACGTAAGCGCCCAAGGCGAATCAAAATACATGACATGGCCCGGAGTAACCGGCACATCTTCCTTTAAATAAAACTGAATGCCGTTCATCCAGTCGACCGACTTCGCCAGCAGGCGAATATTCGCCATATCGTGATGGGCCTCCGCCATATCGTCAGGAATAAATCCAGCCATAACCTCAACAGGAAAAGCGCAAATATAATAATCGCCGGTAACCGTAACCGGTTCGCCGCCCTTTATGGAAACCTCCGCGCCGGTGATACGATCATCGCTATAATGAATACGCTCCGCCTTCGCCTCGGTATAATACTTCACACCGTTAGCCCGCAGGAAGCTGACCCACGGGTTGATCCAGCGGTCATTTGTCGGACCGTTCAAAATTCGTACAAAGGACGTACCCGGAGTAAGAATATCCATCGTCATCTGCGCGGCCACCGTACCGACCGTCTTCGTGTTGGCCCGGGTTGACTTACAGGCGACGAGTGTCTTCGTAATATTTCCGAACACATTGCGGAATGCAGGGGAATATTTGTCGGCGTCAATAAACTCCCACCAAGGAATGTCCTGGTATTCGTTTTCGATCCGTTCATCGGAGCTGGTCATGACCTGCCAAAGCTTCGCTACGTAGTGATCAAGGTCCTCACCGCTAAGCCCTAATCCGTTATCGAACAGCACACGCATTTCAGCCTTAAGATCCTCAATCGTAAAGTTCATTTTTGCCACAAGCTCAACAAGCGGGTGGGTAGTCGTTGCGATGTCCAGACGCGGAACCTCTACCAAATGGTTAAAAACCGTCCCCTTTTCGTCCGGGATCCGCTTCATTGTGTCGATCACATGACGATAAAACTTCGGAAACAGCCGGAAACCATGCTCGCCGGGCAAATCCGCACGCCCATCCTTTCCCGAACCGGTAAACGGCATGCTTCTTGCCTTGCCGCCGGGAATCATTTTAAATTCGTAAACCTCGACCTCAAACCCCCGCTCCATTAGCTCATGCGCCGCTGTAAGACCCGCGACACCGCCGCCCAGAACGACTACCTTTTGTCCCATTCCCGCATCTCCCTTTCTTCCATCAGCCGATTGATTTCACAGCTCTTCCCGTTTCCCGCTACCTACGAATGCATCATACATCTGAAACAGCCGCATCTCTATGGGTCCTTCCAGCTATTCCATCTCTTTCAACTATTCGTGTCTTTTGGCAGTATTCCTGCTGTCGAAAAAGAAAAAAATGTCGAAATTATGGGTGTATTCTTAATAAAATTCCTGCTTTGTCATCGCTTCAAATGAAAAAAGAACCCTCTCTTCATTTACTTGAAGAGACGGCTCTTAAAAATGGGGTGAGCGATTCACTAACTCTAGCGGACACGAAGCCAGACGGACATTTCGCCTTCACCGCGGTTGCCCCATAGGAAATACGGAATGGCAGTCAGCGTAACGGATACGGTCTCCGCTTTAAGCGGCCGGTAAAGCTGCCCGTCGTTCCAGGAATCGCTTCGATTCTTCCAGCCTTGGGCCTGGATGACACACACCCCGCCGAGCAAATGCTGATCAAATTTCTCGGTAAGCTCCGAGCGGGAGTCAATCGTCAAGGCGGATAGCGATCGGCCGTTCTCCTGCTCCTCAAAGCAGTAGACCAGCGGCCCGCGCTGGATTGCCGCTTTTCCCGCGACCGCCCGCACTGACGGATGCCCCTCAATCAGCTCCGCCTTCATCGGCAGCTGCCATTCGATCCGGTCGCTGTCGGCCCATTCCCGGTCCAACTGCACATATCCCTTTTCTCCAGCGGCTGCCTCAACCTGCTGTCCGTTCACAGTCAGCCTCGCTTCGCCGCTTACCCAGGAAGGCAGGCGCATCGCAAGCGTAAACCGCTGCGCACTGTCCATGCCTAACGTGATCGAAGTTTGACCATGCCAAGGCAGGGCAGACTGCTGGTTGATGCGAACCCGATTGCCGCCGATATCGACATTCGTTTCATGCCCGATGAATAAGTGGACATAAAGCGTCGAATCAACGACCGTATACAAATACTGTCCCAACGATGCGAGCAGGCGCGCTGCGTTCGGCGGACAGCAGGAGCAGCCGAACCATTTTTGCCGGACGGGTTTAACATGGTGCTTGCCGGGGTTATACCTGCAGGCCTCCGGCCAAACCTCCAACGGATTAACATAAAAGTAGTGCATTCCGTCCAGCGACATGCTGCCGAGCACCAAATTGTACAGCGCGCGTTCCATCACATCCGCATACTCGCGCCTAGGCTCGATCCGCAGCATACGCTGAGCAAAAAATACGAGCCCAATCGATGCGCAGGTTTCCGCATAGACGGTATCGTTCGGCAGATCGTAATCGAAGGAAAATGCTTCCCCGTGATGCGTCGAACCGATTCCGCCGGTGATGTACATCTGCTTCGTTACGATATTGCCCCATAACCGCCGGCAGGCGTTCAGCAGCTCTTCGTCATTTTGCAGCCGGGCGAGATCAGCCATCGCCGTATACATATAAACGGCACGCACCGCATGCCCTACCGCAACCGTCTGCTCTCTTACGGGCAGATGGCTCTGTCCGTATTCCATGTCCGGCTCGGGCACCGGACCGCCGCGCCAATGCGAAATACCTCCCCGCGCCTTCCACTCGCCGACGAAAAAATACGGCTTTTGGCCGCGCTGGTCGATGAAGTATTGGCTGAGCCGCAAGTACCTGCTTTCGCCGGTCACCTCATACAGCTTCACTAACGCGAGCTCGATTTCCTGATGTCCGTCGTAGCCCTGCAGCTTGCCCGGCTCCGCTCCAAACACCGTGTCAATGTAATCCGCATATTTGCACATCGCATCAAGCAGCTTGCGTTTGCCAGTCGCCGCGTAATAAGCTACCGCCGCTTCAATCAGGTGGCCGGCGCAGTACAGCTCGTGGCATTCATGAAGATTCGTCCATCGGGCGCCGGGCTCTTTAATCGTAAAGTACGTGTTCAGGTACCCGTCCTCCTGCTGGGCCGATACGATGACATCAATCAGCCCATCAGCCATCTGCTCCAGCTGGGGATCGGGATACGATTGCAGACTGTAACCAACCGCCTCCAGCCATTTGGCCGGGTCGCTGTCCTGAAACACCATGCCGCCGAATTCGCCTTCTTCCAGACCGGCGGCGATGCGAAAGTTACGGACTGCATAGCTTGGCTCCGCATCCGGAATCTGATCGTTTAACGCTTTCCATTGATAAGGAATTATCGTTTCGCAAACGAGCGACGTATATCGGGACCAGAATGGGTCCGTAATCTGAGCGTGCTGCGCAGCTCCGATGGACAAATTTTTCATAAGCCGAACCACTCCTATGAATTGGAATGCGGCAAAGCCGGAGCCTTATACTTCGATGTCTACGACGATGCTGTCTACTCTGCCGACTTCGCGGATATAAGCAGCCACTGCCTGGTGCTGCGGATTCGGGCCGTACGCTTCAAGCGCAGCCCGATCTTCGAACCGAACGCTCAGCACTACTTGGTAGCCTTGGTTTTTTTCCGAAAAATTGATACCGGCCTGCAGATCAACGATGCCCGTCAAGTGGGGCTTCAACGCCTTAAAGCGTTCGCAAACCTCGTTAAGCTGCTCCTGTGTAGTGCTTTCGCTGAATTTTACTAATACAATGTGGTCAATCATGAATGTTCCCTCGCTTCTGTGAATTGGAGCCAGCCTTCAGCCTTCCAAATCTTTGCAAGGCAAGGCTTGGCTCCAATCCATCATACCACGAGCGCTTCGCTGCAACTACTTCCGAACCCTTTTCTCCGTTAGCCTTTAATAGCCCCGCCGACAATGCCTTTGACGATTTGCTTCTGCATGACAATAAAAAATATGAAAATCGGAACGAGCGTAATCACCGTAAGCGTCATAAACATCGGCCAATTGACGGAAAACTCGCCCTTCGCCGTGTAGATTTGCAGCACTAATGTCGCATTGCTCCTAGAATTCAGAAACAGCATGGGCGCCAAAAAATCGTTCCAAATCCACATCGTTTGAAAAATAATGCACGTAACCGTAATCGGCTTCAGCAGCGGAAGGATAATCCTCCAAAAAATGCCCGCGATGCCGCAGCCGTCAATAATCGCCGCCTCAGACAGCTCCCTCGGGATCGTTTTCATATAGCCCATCATTAAGAAAAAAACGAACACCGCACCACCCAAGTACAGCATAATCAGCCCGTATAGCCGATCAACCAGCTGCAGGTCGGTCATAAGCTGGAACAGCGGAATGAGCGTCGTTTGGAACGGGATCATAAATCCGGCAAGCAGATATAGCATGACGATCCGGTTTACCCGGCCCGGGTTATAAACGATCGGGTAAGCGGCCATCGCGCCGATCAGCACCATCAGCAGCACAGAAATGACGGTGATCGTAAGGGTATTGCCAAAGCTGCGCAGCAGCGGCGTTTCTTGAAAAACGGTGACATAATTCGTGAATACCCACTGCTTCGGCAAGTGGAGCGGGGAGGCTGCCGTTTCCTTCATCGTTTTGAACGTATTAATGAGAATATAATAGAACGGGAAAAACGTGATCAGACCTATGGGCAGCATGACAAGATCAAGCAGCCAGCTCCGTTTATGCTCATTCGTCATTGGATGCGCTCCTCCCGTCTTTGCATGAGCTTGACTTGGAAGCAAGCGATAACGAGCACGATGGCGAAAAAGACTACCGACATTGCCGACGCTAACCCATACTGCGTTTCAGAGATGCCGCGCAGCACGATCACCTGCGTAATCGTATGCGTCTCGAAGCCGGGCCCGCCGCGGGTCAGCGCAAACGGAATTTCAAAAACTTTAAAGCCGCCGGTCAGCAGCAGCATGACGCTCACTGTCATGGCCGGTGCCAGCAGCGGAAGCGTGATATACCGTATCTGCTGCAAACGCGACGCGCCGTCAATCGAGGCCGCTTCATAATAATCCTTAGGAATCGACTGCAGAAACGCCAAATACAGCACCGCATGCCAGCCGGTCGCCGCCCAGGCCGCTACCATGACGGTTGACACCTTCGCCAGCACAGGATCGGACAGCCAAGGCTGCGCTTTCATCCCGAACAGTGTATGCAGCACGTCATTCAGCACCCCGGAAGAGATCGGCGCCAAAATAAAGCCCCAAATATAAGCCAGCAGCAGCCCGCTCGGTATCGAGGGAAAGAAAAAGATCGCCCGATGGATGTTTTTTGTATAAAAGTTCCGGTCCAGGACGATGGCCAGAGGAATCGCGAGGATCGTAATCACCAAGGTGCTCGCGAACGCAAAGAGCAATGTAAAGCTGATGCCGGAAACGATCGCATTATCGGTAAAAATTCGCGCATAGTTTTGCAGCCCGACAAAATCATAGGTTTTTTGGTAACCGTCGAAGTTCGTAAAGCTGAGATACACAGACTTGAGCAGCGGAAAGATTGTAAAAACTGTATAAATGAGCAGGATCGGCAGCAGAAACCACTGATACTGCAGATGCCTTTTCCATTTCACCATGCGTACCTCCTACTTGCTGTCCATTTCCTTCAGCTTTTTGTCAAGCGCCTCCGACACCTGCTCCGGCGTTACCTTATGAACCGCCAAATCCTGTATCGAGATTACAAACTGGCTGCGCAGCGCCTCCTGATGACGGGGCCACGATACCATCGGCAAATACACCTTGCCGGCCAGCAGGCCGTCCTTATAAGCGCTTTCCATTGCCGGATGCACCTTGCTTTCGTAACCGTGCGCGGTAATCATTGCTCCTGTACCTTCTTCAAACTTCTGCAGCCCTTCCGGCGATGCCAAATACTCAATAAATAGCAGCGCTTCTTTCTTATACTTCGTTTTGCTGTTCACGGCATAGCCTACCCCCGGAGCCCCCGCAAAATAATTGCCACCGGTCGCGTTCGGTCCCGGCACAGCCATCATGCCGTACTGCAAATCCGGGTTCGTTTCCTCCAGCGTATTAATGTTCCACGGTCCCCCGGGAAACATCGCCACGTTGCCGAGAGCAAACTCATTGACGATTTGATCGTTGGTCAGTCCGATCATATCCGCGGTTAAGATTTCATTATCGATCAAATCCCGCTTCCACAGCTTAAATACCTCACCCCAACCATCGGCAAACGTTTTTTCCCCTTTAAACAGCTTTTCATCAAATTTCGGGTCCTTCGAATAAGTCAGATTGGCAAAGAGTGTGTTGTGAATGGTCGTTACATCCTGCATGTTATCGTAAAGAGGCTGTATACCCGCCGCCTTCAGCTTTAAGCAAACCTCGATGAACTGCTCCCATGTCTCAGGCAGCTTATCGATACCCGCTTTCGCAAACAGCTCTTTGTTGTAGTAAAGGCCGCCTGCCCAGCCCGTTTGCGTGAAGGCATACGTTCGGCCGTCTTTACTGAGCATCGGCTTGTTGCTCTCAATCATAGCCGACATAAACGGCTGATCCGTTAAATCGATCGCGTAGCCTCCGTCAATAATTTCGTTGCGGTTTTCCGCCGCGATAATAAAAATATCCGTTGCCGAGTCGGAGAGCAGCATCGTCTGCAGCTTCGCGATGTAATCTTTAACCGGCGGCGCGTGCTGAAAGTCGAAGGAGATATTCGGATATTTCGCCTGGAAGCCCTGAATCACCGGCGTCATTTCTTTCTCATTGTTCCAGGAAAGAATGCTGAGCTTCACCTTATCGCCGCCCTTTGGCTTGGAGTCCTCTCCCTCAGGCCCCGTTCCAGCCGGGGTGCTGCAGCCAACTACTGCAAGACAAACCGTTAATACCATGCATATAGACATCCAGATTCTGCTCTTCAACCTCATCAAGTCTCCTCCTAATAATTGGAATTGTAAGCACTTACATATAGGAGTATATTGACTTTTACTTTCGTTCTGAATGCATATTGTTGCGTCTCGACTTGTCAATTGTTGCTGCAGCGGTATTCCTTGGGCGATACTCGATAAACCTTTTTGAACGTCCGGCTAAAATGGCTCTCATCCCAGTACCCAGCCCGCTCGGCAATCGTACTAATTTTCCAGTCGGTTTCCCGCAGAAAGGCGGCCGCCCGTTCCATACGAACTCTGGTAACATAAGTCCAATAATTTTCGTCGAATGCGGCTTTAAACTCACGGCTCAGCCGATACTTATCAATTGCGAAACGGTCGGAGACGGCTTGCAAACTAAGATCGGCATCAAAATGCTCATCAACGTAGCATTTAATCGTGCGGATAACTTGGCTGGGAGCCGTTCCTCGATCCGATGCCTCGCGGGGGAATGCAGCTCCGACATACCTAGGCAGCATGGAATGAAGGAAATGCTCCAGCTCTGGCAGCGTCCGAAAGCTCCGCTTTAAGTAAAGCAGGTCCTCAGCCCCTCCGAAGGGAAGCTGGGCCTGCTGCCCTCCGCCTTCACGCTGCCTGCGTTCGAACATGGACGAGCCGACCAGTAAAATCCGGTACACCGCCTCATACACCTTTTGCGGCTCGGGCTTTTGTTCCCGAATATGTGCAAACAGCTTCGATATTCCGCTCTGCAATGCTGCGTAATCGTACCCTCTGCGAATGTGTTCCTCAAGCGTAAGGAGGATTCCGGGATCGATGGCATTCCCACGATTTTCATTTTCGTTCCAGCCTGTCCGGCGGCTCGAAAGACGAGCTTCTTCGTATGTAAACACCATTTTTTCGCTGTGGTAAAAGGTGGCTTGGAGCGCTAGAAGGCTTTCATTTATCTTGTTCGGCAGCTCATCGGAGTTGGCGGTCAAGGAGCTGATACCGAGTACAGCGGGGGGATAATCATGCCTTTCTTCACTGTGTGAAGCCCCATGCAGCCACGCCTGCGTCAAGTGATCTATTGTGACGTCGGGTTCGCGAAAGCCTAACAAAACAATGGCTCCGCCCTCACCGTCACGCCGGTCAATCGATGCTAGGATGAGAAAATGATCCGCTGTGAGGAAAGAAAACAACTCTGCAGCGAGCCCGTTCTCCTGACAGCTTCGAACGGCGATAACGGCGAAACCGTGAATGCCAAACACTCGGAAGGCACGCTGGAGCTCAGGAAAACATTCAGCGGCTGCGCTGGGGGTGGTGAGAGCGGCGGTGGCCCTGCGGCTCTCCAACGCCGCCAGCTCCAGCTCTTGCGTAAGGGCCTGCCCGCATTCCGCTTGAATTTCTGCGGTCAGCCTTTGCAGCGCCTCCTTCAGCTGTACCGTATCGATCGGCTTCAGCAAATATTGCGAAACGCCGAGCGCCAGCGCATCCCGCGCATAAGCGAATTCGTCGTATGCGCTTAGAATAAGCACCTTCGGCTTGCGCCCCAGCCGTTCTCCGATTTGCCGCAGCGCCTCGATTCCGTCCCATTCCGGCATCCGGATGTCGATCAGTAAAATGTCCGCCTCCCAGGACTCGGTCATTTCGGCCGCCTCCTTGCCGGTGAAGGCGCTTCGCACCTCGGTAATTCCGAGTGTGTGCCACTCTATCATTTTATGGAGAAAACGGTGAATAGACGTTTGGTCGTCGGCTATGATCAGCTTCATGAGCATCCCTCCTCATGGGTAAGCGCGGGATGGGGCAGAAGAAGATATACGATCGTTCCCCGGCCTTGCCGGCTTCTAACGCGTACCCCATAGCTGGCCCCAAAGTGCAGCTGTATTCGCTGATGGACGTTGGCGAGGCCGATGCTCTCGCGAAGCGAGGTGCCTTGTGCTGCGGCGTCCGTGGCGGGCCGTGCGGGCACTTCCGAAGCGGTGCCTGCCGCGGGCGGCGCGGGCACTTCCGCGGCGGTACCTGTCGCGGGCTGCTCAGGCACTTCCGAAGCGGTACCTGTCGCGGGCGGCGCACCTCCCCAAACAGCTCCCCCCGCCTCGCCAGCATCCGCTTCTCCAATCCTGCGACCCCCCTTATCGCGTTGGGAATTCCATTCATATACCGGGTCCAGCTTATCCTGGTCCGTTTCCACTGCACGAAGACGAGCTTTCAGCCAAGCGAGACGCCCTTTCTCGATCCCGGCACCGTTATCCGCGATCGCGACCAGCACTCCTTTTCGCCCCTTGGACACCGAAATTCGGATCGCAGCCTCGCGTGGATTTTCACGAAAGGCGTGTATTAACGCATTTTCCAGCACCGGCTGAAGCATCAGCTTCACCGCATGACAGCGCAGGGCCGCAGGGTCCTCGACATCGACCTGAATAGAGATCCTTTCGTCGAAGGTTTTGTTCATGATGAATAAATAATCCTCCGCGTTTCGCAGCTCTTCCGACAGCATCACCAATGGATCTCCGGCATGCAAAGAATAACGCAGCAAATTGCTTAGCGATAACAAAAGCTGATTGGATTGCTCCGCACTGCCGCAAACAATTTCCGTTTGCAGCAGCTGCAGCGTATTAAATAAGAAATGCGGATTCATCTGCGCTTGCAGTGCTTTGAGTCGAGCATCCCGCACGGCAATCTGCGATACGTAATTTTGCTTCACAAGCTGTTCAATCCGCCCGACGAGCTCTTTGAATTTATTACCGATTAAGTTGAGCTCACGGTAACGGTACCGCTTGGGAACGACATACAAGCTGTCCTCGCCAAGTCTGTCAATCGCATGCAGCAGACGGCTGAACGGCTTAGTAATCCGCACCGTAATCATAACGGACAGGAGGGTGTTTAATAGAAGGCACAGGTATAAAAATTGGGCCAATTTCGCTTTGAGCGGCCCCGTTTGTGCGCGGATTTGTTCCATGGGAACCGTGGAAACAAGCCGCAATCCTTCCAGCGACGACGGGTGAAATAAGATCAGGGTCTCCTGCCCCTCCATTTCCGAAACAAAGCTTCCCGACATCTTCGCAAATACATTCTCATCACCTGCAAAACGCAGTGTTGAGCCTATTTTTTGCGGATTAGGGTGTGCGATTACGACATGCTCCTTATCCAGCATAAACGTAGTTTCATCGCCGATCCGGCGATCCCTCTCAAACAGCGCATTCACCTTTTGCAAATCCAAATTGGCAATGACTGTTCCGATCACCTGCTGGCTGTATCCTTTTACCGGGATAGAGATGGATAGCGTCGGTTGATTTTGTTTGGACAAGTAAGTGTCTACATAGTAATCCTGTATATGCAGCGACAGCGGAATAAACCCTTTACTAGGTATCGATGAAACTGCTTCGCGAAACCAGGACTGCTCCTGAAACGGGTAATTCCAATGCAGCGATTTACGATTATCGAGGTTGTTTACATAACCGTTGCTGCCCAGGATGAGAACATCACTGATCAAGGATTGAAGGGACGTCACCCCTGCAGAAAGCTCGCCGATGCTGCGTTCGTGACGTATCCGCTCCTCGACGCTCATGCTCCCCGCACGGCTCATCAGCGTAACCACGGAATGATGCACAGCATATTGGATCAGCGGCCGCTTCACTTCCTCCAAGTGGAGATCAAAGCCCCGTGCCGCTTGCTCCATTACCTCGTTGCGGGCTGCCGTTATTTGCTTTGTCATAGTGGAAGACGAGTCGCGGATGGCGACAAAGCCAAGCGCAAAAAGGAGGAGCAGATTCACGCCAAGATACGAAAACAGCATCGTCCGGATAATGGATTTCCCGGATAACTGCCGCGCCAGGCTTCGTACCGTCATCACTGCCCCTCCTCATTGCCTCGTTCGCACTACACACCAGCACATGCCAACACTGTCCCAAGCATCACCGCTAACGTTTAGGCATTTCCACCATCCCGGAAACAATGTCTTAGGTGTGCTGGGCCGCGGGTAAATCAATGCGCCGCACCTTACTCTGCTATCGCAGGGCGCCAAAGATCGCCGGACGGGTTTGGACAGCCGCGGCTCCTCAGCTTTGCTCGAACGCGGATAATACAGCCGCAAACGCTGCAGGTGATCCCGTCAGAGAGTTTCATGCAGCTTTCGCAAACCGCAAGCCTTCGCTCGTATTCCTCACCAGGCACACAATTTTCAGGGTCCATATCCACCGCTGCAACGAGCCGTGCAATGCTTTGATCCGTCACGCGATACCGGTCGTCGCAGCCCTTGCAGCCCTGCCTCTCTGTCCATAACCCGCGCTCATTCACACACCAGCTCCAGCACGGTGACTGATCTAGGCGAAAGAGTTACCCTAAGCCGGCCATTTTCCCAAGCAAAGGATTGAAACTCAGACGGCTTCACCGCCTCCGGCTGTTCAAACGTATTCCGCGCATCCAGTGCGTCCGCCGTCAGCTCCCTGCCGTGCACCTGATAGCTTCCGCCCTCAGTGCCCCGCAAATCAACAAGCACTTCCGCTCCATCACGATGATCCAGGTTGCAAAGGCTGACGTGGATTCGACCCTGGGCATCCTTAGATGCGGACATTGACGTTTTCGGCAAACTGCGGCCGTTCATTTCGTAGCTGTCACTGGAAACATGAGAGCAGAGCAGCTCCGCATCGTGATGCACCTTGAACATTTCAAACACATGATACGTCGGGGTAAGCAGCATCTTTTCGCCTTCTGTTAGGATCACCGATTGTAGAACGTTCACAAGCTGCGCAATATTCGCCATTTTCACCCGGTCGCAGTGGTTGTGGAAAATATGCAGCGTAACGCCCGCCACGAGCGCATCGCGGATCGTATTTTGCTGATAGAGGAAGCCGGGATTCGTGCCGGGTTCAACGGTGTACCACGTGCCCCATTCATCGACGATGAGCGCAACGCGTTTCTCCGGGTCATACCGGTCCATAATTGCGGAATGCTTCGTAATGAGCTCCTCCATGTACGTTGCCTTCACAAAGGTATCGAACCACTCCTCCTCCGTAAATCCGGTTGCTGCCCCTTTGTTCGTCCACGTTCCGGGAACAGCGTAATAATGCAGGCTGATCGCATCCATAAACCGCCCCGCTTCGCGCATCAGCACCTCCATCCAGCGGTAATCGTCCGTGTTCGGCCCGCAGGCAATTTTGTAAATGCGATTCTCGCCATAATTTCGTACATAGGTTTGGTATTGACGGTATAAATCCGCATAATATTCCGGCCGCATATTGCCCCCGCAGCCCCAATTTTCGTTCCCTACGCCAAAATATTTGAGCGGCCATGACTCCTCGCGGCCATTTTGCCTGCGCCATTCCGCCATTGGTGACACGCCGTCAAACGTCATGTATTCCACCCACTCCGACATCTCCTGCACCGTGCCGCTGCCGACATTACCGGATATGTATGGCTCGCAGCCCAGCAGTTCGCAAAGCATCAAAAACTCATGCGTGCCAAAATGATTGTTCTCCACCACGCCGCCCCAGTGCGTATTGACCATCCGCTTACGCGATTCGCGCGGACCGACGCCGTCCTTCCAATGGTATTCGTCGGCAAAGCAGCCGCCGGGCCAGCGAAGCACCGGAATTTGCAGCTTTTTAAGCGCTTCCAATACATCGCTGCGAATGCCGTTCACATTTGGAATCGGCGACTCCTCTCCCACCCACAGCCCCTCGTAAATACAGCGCCCCAGATGCTCGGCAAAATGCCCGTAAATGTTTTTATCGATGATGCCATTGGTTACGTCCGTGTTGATTAGTAGCCGGTTTGCCATCGTCATTGCCTCCTCACATTTAGAAACGAGTAAATATAAACAATTTATTGGATTAATAATTACATGAATTAGTGTTGATTTTTATTAACCCATTTTCATTGTAAAAGGAATGGAAGAACGTGACAATACCTTTTCCAAGATTCCGGTTTGTTTTTTTTGAATTTACCTTTATATTATTTCTATGGAGTTACAGGAGGGAAAAGCATGATAAAATCATCCGTTGATCCAAAATGGCTTCCGCTTTACGAGGCGCTGGCCAGCGAGGTTCGGCTAAAAATGATCGAGCTGCTTGCCGAGCAGCCGATGAACAATAAAGACTTGGCAGCCCGGCTCGGGCTTAGTGCGGCCATCGTGTCCATGCATGTGAAAAAGCTGCAGCAGGCCGGGATTATCACGTCCAACATGATTCGCCTTGAGGGCGGGACACATAAGGTCAATTCCCTTGCCGTTGACGGAATTGAGATTTCGCTTCCGCAGCGTCAAGGACAGTCTCGCGCGTTTCACGAGGTTTCTGTTCCCGTCGGACATTACACTCAGTTCGATGTGCATCCGACCTGCGGCTTAGCGACCACCGAGAAGCTGATCGGCCAGCTGGACGACCCGCGCTATTTCCTGCATCCGGAGCGGATGCATGCGAATATTTTATGGCTTGGCAAAGGGTTCGTAGAATACAAGGTGCCCAATTATTTGCTGCCTTCGCAGCGGGTGAGTGAGCTGGAGCTGGCGCTTGAGATTGGATCGGAGGCGCCGGGGGTCAATCGGAATTGGCCTTCCGATATTCGTTTTTACGTTAACGGAGTTGATCTCGGCTATTGGACGAGTCCGGGGGATTCCGGCGAGGGCCGAGGGGCGTACAGCCCGGATTGGTGGCGGGATGAAATCAACCAATACGGGTTCTTGAAGGTGATCCGCGTCGGGCCGGATGGGACGTACATTGACGGGGAGCGCATGTCCGACACGACAATTGAGGATTTGCCTTTGGAGCGCAACCAATGGACGCTGCGCTTTGCCGTTGAAGAGGACGCCGTGCATGTCGGCGGCATGACGTTGTACGGTGCCGGGTTCGGCAACTACAACCAGGACGTCATTTTCCGCGTGTATTATGAGGGGTAGGATGGGGCTGGGGCGGGGACGGCTTGGCTAGTGGCCGGCGTTTGCCGTGGGCGGTCGGCCGGGCGGGTGGCACCTCTGGCCCGAGTGGCCTAGCGCCCGCTTGTCGGTGGGGCGGCTTGGCGGGGGGCAGTTCTGGCCCGAATGGTCTAGCGCATTCAGGGTTGAGGTAGGCGCTGCTAATTCCGCCTCCCAACCGACCAACAATACAAATAATTTGTATTAAATCTTGTCCGCTCTTAGGCCCCCTAATTAAACTGGAGTCCTCC
>NZ_WTLI01000021.1 GCF_011421635.1 Paenibacillus turpanensis | reverse complement strand
GCACGCCCATGGCGCGCAGCTGCGCGGCGAGCCGCACCTGCGCCGGCGGCTCCACGCCAGCGGCCGCCCACAGCTCCGGGCGGCCGCCAAGCTCCGCCGGCGTCGCGCTCGCGGCCAAGCGGCCCTCCCGCAGCAGCAGCACGCGATCGGCGACCGGCAGCAGCAGCTCCGCGTCATGCGTCGCCACGACGACGCCGCCCGGGAGCTCGCGCTTCCACGCCAGCAGCGCCTGCGCCAGCTCCTGCGCCGCATGCGGATCAAGCGCCGCCGTCGGCTCGTCGAGCAGCAGCCAGCGCGGCTGCGTCGCCCACACCGTCGCCAGCGCAACACGGCGCTTCTCCCCGCCGCTCAGCGTAAGCGGCGAGCGCCCCTTCACCTCGCGGGGCAGCCCAAAGCGCTCAAGCGCGGCGTCCGTCCGCCGCTCCGCTTCCTCCCGCGGCAGCTTCAAATACCGGAGCGAGTAGTCAAACTCGCCCTGAACCGTCGCCGCAAACAGCTGCTGCTCCGGCGCCTGAAACACCATGCTTACCCCGTGCAGCACCTTCGGGTTCAGCCTATTCCCCTTATGAAGCGGTGTTCCGTCCACAACCACCTCACCGCTCTGCGGCAGCTCCAAACCGCCAAGAACATCCAGCAGCGTCGATTTTCCCGCTCCCGAACGGCCGATGACAAGAGTAATTTCACCTTCGCAAAGCATACAGGACACATCATCCAGCCGGTTTTTTCCCTGATAAGCGGTTCCGCTAACCGAAATCCCGGATACTTTTATCGGCATAATCCGGCCACCGCCTTTTCCCACTGCTCAATTACCACCGGACGCAGCGGCAGCTCAGCTCCTCCACGCAGCAAGTGGTGAACCATTTCAACCAAATATGGAGGTTGAAACCCAAGCATGCAGCAGGGCGCAGCCTCCGGCTTCCCTACATGAGCCCCATAAAAAAACGCTTCCGCCGCCCCATCGAACCGAACCCTTCCCCGCTCAAGCGCGATAACCCGGTCGGCATAACCCGCCTCATCCAACGCATGTGTCGCCCAAATCACCGTTCTTCCCGCATCACGCAGACGAAGCGCAGCATGCAGCACATCGGCACGCGCCGACGAATCCAGCATCGCCGTCGGCTCGTCAAACACAATGATCCGCGCATCTACCGCAAGCGCCGATGCCATACTTACAAGCTGTTTTTGCCCTCCGGAGAGCTCGTCAATCGGACGGTTCCGCTCCCGCTGCAGTCCCACCAATTCCAGCGCCGCATTCGCCTTTTCCTCAAGCAGATCACCCGCTAGCCCGCGCAGCTCCAAGCTGAAGCAGACGTCCTCGTACGGCGTCCCTCCGATGATCTGCGCATCCGGATTTTGCAAGGCCATGTATACATCCACGCCCGTCCTCAGCTCCGCTCCTCCGAAGCTCACATTTCCCTTGGAAAGCGGGCATAAACCGGCGATAACCTGCAGCAGCGTGCTTTTTCCGCTTCCGTTCGCCCCGACCAGCACTGTAAAGCTGCCTTCCTCTATATCAACATTAACATGTTCCAACACGGTTTCGATGCCCTCGGCGGTTTGCAAACGCACCGCTGCATCCTCTATTTTCAAAACACGCTTCAACAATTCAGTGCCCCTTCCTAACGGAAACCAGCCTTTTTACGCCTCTACTCTTCATAAAAATAGAGAAGCCCCCGCCAGTACTATTTTCCTATAAGTTCGTTCATGGTATCATAGATTCCTGCGAAATCATCTGGAAATGGGGAGAATTATGAGTAAAACTAAATCAGCTTGGACCGTGCGGGGCATCGTATTCAGCGCCATGTTCAGTGCCCTTATGGTTGCCATGAGCTTTATGCAGATTCATCTTGGCTTTACGCCGGTGCCGATTACACTGGAGACGATGGCCATTATGCTGGCCGGAGGGATCCTGGGTGCAGCGTATGGATTTCTAAGTATTTTTACCGTCGTCTTTCTCGTCTTCCTTGGTCTGCCCCTGCTTCACGGACAAGGCGGACTTCCACTTGTGACCGGTCCGACGGGCGGCTTCATCTGGATGTTTCCGATAAGTGCCCTGCTGGTCGGGTGGACCGTCAGCCGGATTAAAGGCACTGGAACTGCTGCCTTTATCAAAATTTTTCTTGCCATCGAGATATTCGGCAGCCTGCTGCTTTATATTACCGGGGTTCCTTGGCTTGCCCATAAGGTCCAGGTGTCATTTTCCAAAGCAATGTTGATGGGCTGTACACCGTATCTTATCCCTGATGCCCTTAAAGCGCTTGCCGCCACAGCCGTAGTCATCGCGGTCCGGAAAGCATTTCCCGCTTGGAGCGCCGCCGGCAGCTCAAGGCCTAACGTTGTAGCCGACAACAATCAGACTCTATCTAGATAATCACCGCGTAAAACAAAAATGACCCGCACCCCGTCTTTGATATTCTCCTCCTTGCAGGAAACAGTTTTATTAATTCAACTGTCTGCCGCAAGGGGAGCATATCATTCCGCCCAGGTCGGGTCATTTTACGTATCCAATTGCCTGCCCCACAACGTGTGCCAGCAGGGTATCCGCCAAGTTTTGCTGAAAGCTAAGTATCCATCCCGATGGCATCCCACGCCTCATCGCGGTGTCCGATCAGCCAGAAAAGACCTCTGCGGCGCTCCACAACGATACTCTCCTGCATTTCTGCAGCCGCCGCTCTGCCATGGATCCGGTCATTCACACAAGCCCAATGCATCCGGTAAACGAGGTCGGCCTGCTCCAAAATTTCCTCCGCGCTGCGCATCGTCGTCTGCTCATAAAATTCCGTAAAAGACTCGCATTCCGATACAGTCTTTATCGCATACAAGCTGTCGCAGGTCTCTGACGGAAAATCAAGCGTCTCTACAAGCCCCAGTGCCCAAAGCAGCACCCACTGCGCTTCGTACTGCCACGCAATTTGAACGGCTTCGTGCCGGTCCGGCTCTTCGGCCGCCAAAAATTCGCGCTCCTGCTCTGTCAAAGCATCCTCTACACCGTATTTGTCCAGCAGCCCCAAAACAAAGTCCTTGGACGCCTCAATATCCTCATCTTGAGCAACATCACAAGCATATTGGATGACGATCAGCGAAGCCACCGCACGGCGCGCAGCTTCCTCCTGACTTCTCAGACGGATATTTTCCACTGCAGGCAATTGTGGTAATGCTGCATTAACCGGAATTCCTTTCTCCTGTAAAAAGGCTTCCGTATTCCGTTTCCGCGCATCCCCCTCGGAGCTTTGCAGCTCTTCGCCCCTTACCTTCTTTGTACAGGCCGTTGGAGTGAAGTTCGAAGCTCCTGAGCTTCCATCCGGATACACGATAACCTCCCCGTCACTGCCGATTAACGTTCCGTTTGGAATAAAGCCGATCCCATTCACTTTAGCAAGCAGCTTATAAAACAGTTCCGCGTCGTTATCGCTGTATTCCTTCTCGGTCTGAATGGCGATCATCGTATTCAAGACGGAGATCTGCATCAGCACCTTCGTTTTAAGCTCTTCCTCTTCAAACGGAATACGATCGTAGAAATTCATCATACCCGGCATATTCCCGCTAAAATAATTCGGATCGGTTTCTTCGGTCTCTACCCGGATCGTCATGTTGTTTTTACCAAAAATCTTTTTGGAGCGCAGCAGGTATTCCCGGCCGCTTCGCGTAATTTTAAACCCTTTCTCAAACACGTCGATAATAAAGCCATCGATATCGTCCGTATCATTTCTCGAAGCAAAAATCGTAAAAAAACGCATTGTCCTTTCCCCTCCGACTAGTATTCCATTTCATAGCATTAGAGCAGCCCATCCCCTGCTTCAGGAATGGGCTGATTGGATATCTTATGAGTTCAATGTTTCATCATTCGTATTGGCTGGCGGCGGATTGTCCGACTTTTTCTTTTTGCGGATCCAACCCCACAAGCCTGCAATGACTGCTACGATGACTACACCGAATTTTTTCGCAAATGCAAGAATCAGTACCAGCAGGCCAGTTTTCTTGGCAATCGCCAGGCCAGCTCCTCCAAGAATAAGCGCGGATAAGCCGTATTCCGCTACCTTGTCCGTTGCTTCATTAAAGTCCGTGTACCTTTGGCCTTCGTTCACCTGCAGCTTGGACAAGATTTTTTCGCTCAGTACCTTTTTATCCGCTTCCCGATTTTGCGGGTCGGTTACGAGAATGACGGAGATGTTGCCCTGTCTGGTCAGAAGACGCGTATTGTAGTTCAGGAACGTCTCCTTCTTCTCGTCTTCAATCAACAAGGACCAAGTCAGATTATGCGTTTTCTCATCGTAGAAAGGTTCAATATCCCAGCCGGTTACAAAAAGCTTCTCACCCGGCTGACGGCTTTTGTTTTGCTCTTCCGTTCCCTGCTTATAGCTTTTCAGAAGCGCCTTTCCATCGATGTCTTCCTTTTCAGCGTCCTTGATGTGACCGGATTCCTCATATTCAAAAAAGACTGCCCAGGACTGGTTATCGTCGATCGGATAAATGCTGCCAATCTCTTGACCCGACACTGGCTCTCCCACATCTCTGCTCATTTTCTTCGTATTTTCACCATCAAGGAAAATAAATTCAGGATCGAGGTCGACGGTGGCGATGGAGCCGAGATTAACCTTTTGGCCCCCTTCGATCCAGTTGTATTGATTTCCTGCTGTTGCCGTAGCGGTCGCTGCTGCACTAAGCATAAGTCCCAGCGCTACGATCATGATCATAAAGCGTTTCATCTTAAAAAATGCCTCCAATGTGTCTGATATTCGCAAAATTTGAATTACCCGAATAAAACAATCTATCGCTCCCGAACTAGAATTTTCAAGTTTTCAAGGGATGAAATAAAACATCTTATTCCTGTAATAATTTTACTCAAATAGGTATATCACGGAGGAAAATTCCTTGTCAATACAATTACTTATTATGTTAATTTTTTCACGAAATAGGAAAACAGAACTAAAAACGAGATTTCCGTTAACCTACCCACTAACATAGACCTATAAAATCACCATGACTATTGGGTAGGTATAAAAGAGATTTCAATACGCTATTTCGCAATAGACCGTTAACAAATAAAAAAATCCGTTTCCCTTAAGAAACAGATTGCAATTGTGCTATTAGCTAAACTTTTCCCTTGAGGTGTACAAATAAGAAGCCGTAAGTGAAGCGCCGGGTATTGGGGTATATATTTTAGAGAAACGTAATCAAGCGGCTGCTAAAGGGATGTACTAGATTGTCTGTATCAAGGAAGAATAAAGTATTCCCTCTTGTGGCAGGGGTGAACTCAGTGATGATCATCCATTTCACGATATTTTAAACGAACTGTATGTGAAGCCAGTGCAGCTATTTGATTTCCATAGGCCCTAAGACCCTATTCAATCCATAACTCCATCAGATGATTCAAAATCACAGATCATCTCCCAATATAGCTTTTGGTAAAAATGTCCTATTAAGAAAATCATATATTCTCCAAGCTTCCTTGGCTAAAAATACAATAAACCCAGTACCAGCGCAGTAGTGCTGGGTTTCCATTTTACAAAAATCGGGTTCGTAGTTCCGATATTTTCTTTATGAATTCCCATTGATCCAACTTGAATAGTCCATCTCTACTCCACAGACACCTTGGTCGATGAGAAAAATTTACTAATGGCAAACGAACAGGCTCCCAGCACCGTTGATCGAACGCCCAGCTCCGAGAACTGCACCTCCAGCTGTGCGCGCGGATACGGTAGAGAGCGCCGCTCAACAACCTCCAGCAGCGGCTGCTTCAGCCACGCCTCCGCTTGCGCCAGCCGGCCTCCGATAATAATCGCTGGAGGGTTGAACGCATTGATGATGTTCACGATGCCGATTCCCAAATAACGCCCAAGCCGGTCAAACAGCGCAAGCGCCTTCGCATCGCCTTCCTCAGCCAGCCGGATAAGCTGATCCACCTTCATCCGAGGCTGTCCGTACACTTCCTTCGCCTCATCCAAAAGCGCCTTCTCCGACGCATAGAGCTCCCAGCAGCCCGCATTGCCGCAGCGGCACGGCTTTCCGTCATGCTGAATGGAGACATGCCCGATTTCCCCGGAAAAGCCGGACATTCCGCGATATAACTCTTCCTTTATAATAATGCCCGTTCCGATGCCCGCGCTGATGCTCACATAGACAAGGCTCGGCCATCGCGTTCCCGCTCCGAACTCTTTTTCCCCGACCGCCCCTGCATTCGCTTCATTATCGATAACGACCGGGATCCCGAACTCGTCCTCGAGCATTCGCTGCAGCGGCACATGTTCCCACCCGAGGTTCGGTGCGAACAGCACATTGCCTTCTTCGTCGGCAAAGCCGGGAATGCCGATGCCGATGCCAACGACGCCATACGCACTCTCCGGCACACGTTCGGCAAGCTCGCGGATACAGCGCGTCAGCTCGGCAATCAGCTCGTCACGAGGCGGGTTGTCGTGCTGAATTTTTACTTCATTAACAATTTCTCCGTTTAAATCCGTCATCACAGCGGTAATATAAGTAACGCCTAAATCGACGCCGATGGCATACCCAGCCGTCCGATTAAAAAGCAGCAGCATCGGCTTCCGGCCGCCGCGCGATTCGCCCGCACCGATCTCGTCGACAAGTCTGCTTTCGATTAGCTCGCTGACAAGGCTCGATACCGTCGCTTTCGTCAGCCCTGTTTTCTCGGCAATACTCGCCCGGGAGATCGGAGATTCATGGCGGATGAGCTCCATCACAATGGATTTATTGATTCGTTTCATTAGATGCAGATCGCCGGTTTGCTTCATAACGTGCCCCCACGCATTGTTGTTGTTCAAATAGTACCACGAAACGAAACAAAAAACACTAATCTTTGTTTGTTTAATCAATTTACAAACTTTCACCGGGATGTTATGATAAGTCCTGTAAGCGTTATTTCAACCGCTTCAAGATCTACTACCAAGCGTATCCACCCCATTATTTATAAAATCGGAGGGAATATCGATGAGTTATTTCGGCAACGTAGCACCTATCAAATTTGAAGGCAAGCAATCGACGAACCCGCTCGCATTCAAGTTTTACAACCCGAATGAAGTGATTCTTGGCAAAACAATGAGAGAGCATCTCCGCTTTGCTGTAGCTTACTGGCATGCGTTTACAGGCAGCGGCAGCGATCCGTTCGGAAGCGGCACTGCGATTCGCGACTGGGATAAGTTTTCCGGCATGGACTTGGCAAAAGCTCGCGTGGATGCATGCTTCGAGCTGCTGAACATTCTGGATGTCGACTACTTCTGCTTCCATGACCGCGATATCGCACCGGAAGGCGATACGCTGCAGGAAACCAACAAAAACCTCGACGAAATCGTTGCTTATATTAAGGAAAACATGAAATCCTCGGGCAAAAAGCTGCTGTGGAACACGGCGAACATGTTTACGAACCCTCGTTTCGTTCACGGCGCAGCTACAACCAACAATGCCGAGGTTTACGCTTATGCGGCGGCACAAGTAAAGAAGGCGCTTGAGCACGGCAAAGAGCTCGGCTCCGAAAACTATGTGTTCTGGGGCGGCCGCGAAGGCTACGAAACGCTCTTGAACACTGACATGGGCCTTGAGCTCGACAACCTGGCACGTTTCCTCCACATGGCTGTTGATTACGCGAAGGAAATCGGCTTTGACGCCCAATTCCTGATCGAGCCGAAGCCGAAGGAGCCGACGAAGCACCAGTACGATTTTGACGCGGCAACGACGCTTTCGTTCCTGCAAAAATACAACCTGCTGCCGCATTTCAAGCTGAACATCGAAGCGAACCATGCGACGCTGGCAGGCCATACCTTCGAGCATGAGCTGCGTGTTTCCCGCTTGAACGGCGTTCTTGGCTCCATCGATGCGAACCAAGGCGATATGCTGCTCGGCTGGGATACCGACGAGTTCCCGACCGACCTGTACTCGACAACGCTTGCGATGTACGAGATCCTGCAAAACGAAGGCGGCATCGGCCGCGGCGGCGTAAACTTCGACGCGAAGGTTCGCCGTACGTCCTTTGAAGCGATCGACGTCGTATACGCGCATATCGCGGGTATGGACGCGTTCGCAAGAGGCCTTCAGGTAGCTGCGAAGCTGCTCGAAGACCGCGTGCTGGAAAACATCATCGACGACCGCTACGCATCGTTCAAGAGCGGCATCGGCGCCGACATCGTATCCGGCAAAGCAAGCTTCAAGACGCTGGAAGCGTACGCGCTGCAAAACAACCCGATCGTCAACAAATCCGGCCGCCTCGAGAACATCAAGGGGATCGTGAATCAGTATTTGATCAACGTGTAAGGTGGTCTGAAGCATCACGCTTCCGTAAACCACAATAAGGACGTCACCCAATGGGATGACGTCCTTATTTTTTCCTTGAATATAAATTATCTCTTTCGCGTCAATCCGAAAAATATAAAATCACGCCTGCTATAAAACGATCCTATCGAAACTTTGCTCTTGAAGCATGCTCTCACGTTCTCACGGTAGACTACCTGATTTCCCCTGCCCCTCCCCGCGAAGCTTTTTGCCTAGAACAAGACTTAGCCCAAGAAACAAAACCGGCAGCGCGTAGCCGACCGTCACCGCAAAAGGCATCCAATAATCAGACAAGTACTGCATCGCCCGGTTATGATCGGCCACGATCCAATAGCTAAAACCGAAAAACAAGGCCCCTACAGGCAAGATCAACGGTCGAAAGCCCTTTTTCAAACCAACTACATATTGCAGCGTATTTGCCCCTAAAAGAAGACAGGTCATGATTTGGATTAGCGCTGAGGTCGCGAAAAAAATAATCATCAGCATCTCATAACGATGAATAAATATCCCGATTTCCGCACTACGGGCCATTTGCATGCATGAAATGATATACTGCGCTGTCATTTCCGGCGTGATGACACCTACCTCCAGAATCGAAAATACGAGCACCATTAATCCCGCGGAAATAACACCAAAAACCCCAGACCTTACCCAAACCTCCGGTTTTTTCACCCATGGCAGAACAAGCGCTGCCATGATAGTCGTTGCCGCCCAATCCGTGTCATTATGAAGGCTTGCTTTTAACGTTGGCCAAACCCCGCTTTGAAACACGGGCATCATTTCCCGAATATCAAACTGCTGATAAGAGCCCAACAAGATCAAAATATTTAAGATGATCAGCGAAAATACGCCCAAAAAAGCCATTCTACTGATAACCTCAAAGCCTTGATAAATCCCATACATTCCGACAAGGGTACCCAGCAGGACAAACAAGATCACCGGTGCCTCCGGTAAGAAATAATCCATCAAGTGATACACCAGCGTAATCATATAACCTGCATAAGCTCCCAAGAAAAAAATCATAAGCAGCAGAGCCAGCAGCTTTGCAGGCCACACCCCCAGCATCGCTTTGACTTGCTCTAAAATTGATTTATCCGGAGCGCGCCTTAGGACAAGAGCTGTTAGTGCGATCACGCCCGCCCCTTGCAGCGTTGCGAATACCGTTGCAATCCAAATGTCGCCGCCCACCTCTCGAGCCATAATCCCCTGGGTGACGCCAATGGCCTTCGCATAGATCATATTAATGATCAAAGCAACAAACATCCCGTTCGAGATTTGAATCATTGTCTCTGATCCTTTCCAGGTCTAGTCGGCTGCTTTAAGAGAACCGGACTTGTGATACTCGCTTGTACCTCGACTGTAATTTTCGCCTCTGGGAAAACCTCTTCCCAATCCTCCCCCAGCGTTTTCCATTCATAAGGAAACTTGTTTTCAAACACCTTGCCCAGCTCGAGAAAATCAACACGGTATTTCTTCTGCGCCTTTTCAATCATGGAATCCATTTCATCCTCTATTTCTGCGACTACCTGCTTCTCCAAGAAATCCATGATTTCCTCATTACTGAGCGGCGTCGGACAGCCTAGCTCCACCATATTCAACTGCGTATCGAGCTTCACCTGAAATTCGGGCCTGCCATTGCGGTACTGGGGGGTCACCTTAAAGTCCCCTTCCTTAAGTTCCAATGAGACCGGAGCTTTCGGCTCTCCCGGGCAGCCAAGCTCATATACTGCCGAATCTACGTTTCCCGTAAACCATAGCATGGCTCTGCTCTCCTTCGGAGTTAGCATCCCGACCATTTTATCCCTTTTGAAAATCGAAGTACCCGACAGCTCGATCTGTTTTTCCGTACCGAACTCACCCGGTTTTTTCCCGCTAACCGCTCGATCTTTTGTTTTCAGTCTCGCCAGCACAGGATGAGTCGATTTGCTCAAATATGCCGAAGCGAAGGTCCTCATATCGCTTCTCGGAGCCTCGGCTACAATTTCACTAAACCGAAATAGACGATCTATCGTGTCCCCGGACACTACCTCTAATCCCGACTGGAGAGCAATGAGTTCGCTTGTTTTTTCTGGGGTGGAAACAACCCAGGTCCGCATGCGCAGCTCGTGATTTCGCGTAAAGAAATCGATGATGTCCGTCACGCCCTGTTTGGCCACCTCTTCGTTAATAATAATTACTTTGTTATGGGCCCAAAACACACGCCGGGATGAAAAACGTGCCAAGTTGCGCATCGCTTCAAATAGGCTCCTGCCTTCTGATATCATTGTCCAAGCGGGTTCTCCTGTTCCGCCAGAGGGAGAGCCGCTTTGCCCTCTAGCGTCTGCAGGGCGAATGACCTGTGCCGTTACCCGAACCTGCCCCGGCTTCGTCCCAGGATCAATACCTACGGCAAGGACGAGCGCAAGCTCATTAATCTCCCGTTTCCCTGTGCAGCCGGATAGCAGTAAGAGAATCAACAGTCCATGAAGCAGTCTCAGTCTTTTCATGACTTCTCCGGTTTCGGCGGTTGCGGCTTCTGATTATCGCCTAGGCGAACCTTATCATCAGAAGCAAGGCTCGGCCTTTTCTTCATACTCCACCAGGGCATACGGAAAATAAGATCCTTATAGTCCGTAGGTTGAAAAGGCGTTGCCGGAGCCAAGTAGGGTTCCCCAAATGAACGTAAATGGATGACATGAATGGCAAGGACAGCGAACATTGCCGAAAACCCGAGAAGTCCGAGTGTCCCCGAAGCAATCAGCAGTGGAAATCGAAGCGTACGAATCGCAAAAGATCCCGCATAATTCGGTATGGCAAAAGAAGCGATACCAGTTATCGCAATAATAATAACCATGAACGGCGAAACGATCCCAGCGGTGACGGCCGCTTCTCCAATGACAAGAGAGCCGACGATGCTCACAGCCTGTCCGACCTGACGCGGCAAACGTAGTCCAGCCTCCCGCATCAGCTCGAAGGCAATTTCCATAACCAACGCTTCGATGAGCACTGGAAGCGGCACCACCTCTCGTCCCGCTGCAATGGAAAGGGCTAACTGCGTAGGAATCATCTCATGATGAAAGCTTGTAAGCATTACATATAAAGAAGGGAGTACCAGACTAATAAAGAAGGCCACGTACCGGATAAAGCGGAAGAAGGACCCGACCCAGTAACGGTTATAGTAATCATCGGACGCTTGCAGAAACTGCCAGAAGTATGTCGGTACAATAAGCACAAAAGGTGTATTATCCACCATGATAGCTGCCCGTCCTTCCAACAAGGATGCAGCCACTTTATCGGGTCTCTCGGTGCTTTGGATCGTAGGGAACGGCGAGAGCGGCGCATCATCGATAAATTCCTCGATATATCCACTTTCCAAAATAGCGTCAGTATTAATTCCTTTTAGTCGCGTTTTCACTTCATCCACAAGGCCCTCTTTTATAAGACCGTCTATATAAACAACATTGACATCGGTTTTTGAGAGCTTGCCAACCTTGAGAGCTTCGACCTGCAATCTAGGATCACGGATTCGTCTGCGTACTAGTGCAACATTGGTTTGAAGATCTTCCGTGAAACCATCACGGGGACCGCGTACGACCGGCTCACTCTGAGGCTCATCAACCGAGCGTTTAGCCCAGCCCATCGTACTTACGATAAAGCCTTCTTCGTAGCCCTCAACCAAAAGGATTGCACTGCCGGACAATAGGGCCACAATTCCTTTTTCAAAGGTTTGAAAGGTTTCTACTTTCGAGCTCTGAAGGAGGTGCCGTTGTAATGCCTCTGTCTGGAATAAAGGAAAAGTGCTTTTTAAATTGGCTCCCAGCAAGGTAAGCGGCTTGATCAACTCATTCGTAATGCGAGCTGGATCTACGAGCCCTTCCGTAAATAGTACGGCGGCACGCAGGTTTTTATCATGATGAAATACGAACTCCCTGCTGATAATGTCAGCGCTCTTTCCAATAATAGCGTGAACAGTCTTCAAGCTTTGATCAAAATCGAACATGACATGTTGTTTTAGCTTGACTTCTCTATCGTCCACTTTACGACCACCTCAGGGGATATTTTTCCCAGCCTAACCTATTTTTTATGCCCCTCTGAATAATGTCAGCTGACTGGAGAAAAAATGGTCATTGGTGGTGATAACAATGGCTTGGTTTTATCATTCGTGGCTATATGAAAATGTGCTGAATAACGTTTGGTTCGTAAGGCTGTTCGTCATTTTTGTCGTGACCTTCAACTTTTTAAGCTTCTTCATCTTTGGGCTCGTATTTTCAGGAAGAAAGATTCACATGGGGAAAAAGAAAACCGAAGCTAGGGAAAACCGAAGCTAGGCGCTGATTCATTTGCAAATAAGCAAAAAGGACGCTCGACATAAAGCAGCGTCCTTCAATCTTATATTTTGATCAGCATGACGTTATTTTTCCTCATTCGAGGAAAGCTTCTCCTGCACAGCCGATAAAAAAGCCTGCTCCTCCTCGTTGGAGTACCCTTCATGCACAACTTCAGCGATTGCGTCGTGGTTGAAGACATAGTTTTGATCCGGCTTTAGATACCCTTCTGGGTATAAACAGCCGATATAATCGTAGGTTTCGGCGGAGCTCAGCAGCTTCTGAAACCTCCCGATGATCATCAGCTTTTTCGTCCCTTCGCGCAGAAGCACAATCGAACCGATGGGGAGTAAATGCTCAATCGATTTCATGATTTTCTCCTTCCTTGGCAGCAGCTGTGGACCTTCTGCGGTGCATTTCTTCAAATACGACTTCAAGCGGAACAGATAATAAATTCCGCGGAATATTAATTTGGGTTGATATGAGGCGTTTATTGACACCGATCAGCCAGCGCTTGAAGCCCGTTGCCCGGTTATACAAAAGATTAGGATCCTTAGTACGAATCCCAAGCATCGGCTGCCCCATATAGACAAGAAGCTCGAGCTCCTCAATTTCTTCCCATTTCACTTCACCGACCCGCGGATAGGTACTGTTATCGTAAAGCCCCTTATCTCCAATGATGAGTGCTGGCTTCCTCCATATCATCCGGAACATATAAAACAAGAGACAGATCCCGAAAAAAAGGGTAGAGAGCACTCCTACAATCGTGATGCCCCAATGCACTTCATCGTCGCTGGTCGCACCGATCATCAGTAATCCTATAAAAACAAAGATGCAGCATAAAAAAATAAAACCAAAGAGTCTCTTCCTGCTCGGATAAACGACAAAATCGTTTGGCTGGATCGTCATGTTATCATCTCCTCTCGTTGCCCGCCGCAAAACCGTTAATCAAACAAGGAGCTTATGGCGTCTCCTGCAGATTTCGCTAAGTCCAAACCGCCATCGATCGCCGATTTCACACCATCCTTGGCCCATTCACTTATCGATTTCCCGTTAATTTGCACGACGTCCGTAACGACGGATACGCCGACTCCGGCTACTGCTCCGACAACACCGCCGACAATCGTACCGGCTACAGGCACAACGGAACCAACCGCAGCACCAACTTGCGCGCCTACTGCAGCGCCGGCCGCCATACTTCCGACGCCGATGGCCACATCGACTGTCGCGTCCGCGACGATTTTACTTCCGCCGGCGTTCGCATCGATATTTTCCTTCACGCCAAATGCAGCCTCTACAGCGATCCCTAACCCGCCTAACGACTTCAAGGACTTCCATTTGACCGCTTCCGCAGCCGCTACCTTCGGATCCAAATATTTGGCGACATGGGGGGTCTGATGCTGGTTGGAGATCGCATACTTGCGCCCATTAATACCCACCGTCTGCCCATTATGTACCCGATAGAAATCACCCGAGGCGCGGGAAACCTTCTCTATATAGAAGCCCTTCATGCGCTGGTCTATGGCTTGATACGCCTCGTACAGGGTGGCCACATTACCAACCATTTTTTTCGGATCGATCAGCTGGCGCCAATCTGCCCCCAATTTCGGAAGTAAGCTTCCGAGCGCACTCAATCCGGCCGCAGCAAGAAAATAAGGAGATACCGCGACTCGGGACTTCGCCAGCCGGCCCTGAAGCTGTCCGGCGGACTGCTGATCGAGGTTCTGGAACGCTTCCGCTGTCCGGCGAAGGCTTCCAGAAAGCTCATGAATGCGTCCAGCCAGCTGCCGGGCACGATTGGCCGCCTCTTGAAATTCCCGCTCCATGCCGATTCGCTGCTTCGAATCCCAGCTGAGCGACTGGGTCGCTCGATACAGCCGCTGCTGAATCTCCAATAAATCGGCCGCAGCCGCTCCAAACACATTGCCGGCACGCAGCAGCCCTTCCGGATGAACTAATATACGCGACACGTTAAGCTCCTCCTTTCCTTAGAAATCAAATAAAAACATCGCGAGAATAAACCCAAGCCAATACGACACAAACGTGTTCAGCCGCTTTTTTCGAGGATGCTCCTGGGCAGCCGGTGCTGTTCGCCGAAGCCAGCTCTCTACAAATACACAAACAACAACCGGCAGAAACAACCCCGTGAGGTGGAAAACAAGAAACGACCAATCTCCGATTCCCGCCAAAAACAGCTCGAGGCCCGATTTATTCGATACCCATAAATAACATAAAAGAAAACCTAGAGCAAAAAAGAGACCGTTCATACCCTTTCGCAGCGCCATAACCGCCCCATCCCTTCAGTTCTGCAAAGTCTTCAGCACCGATTGCTCCAGCCGCTCGATCATTTCACTTTCGCCGCAAGGGATAAGCTTCATTATGACTTCTCCGCCCTGTGCGGTTTTTGCCTCAATTCGATATGCGTCATGTTGTCCCAGCAAAAACCGAATATCGCTGTGTGACCAGCCCATTCGGCTTTCATTCCACGTCATAACCGTAAAATCAAGAACTCCCCGCTTGTTGGAAAAAAGCTCGATCAGCTTCTCTCGTTCGCCCTCCGCAGGCACCGATTGAGAAAGCATTTGCATCGTTTCCTCACTTAATGGCCCTTGATCGCGCACGAGCTGTTCAAAGCACGGAAGAGGAAGAGAAGGCATCGCCTCTCCACCTTGCTCCCGTCCGGTTCCCAGCCAGCGATCTACGATTCCCGCAAGACATACATATGGCGGACCCATCGATACGAGCTCATAATGAGCTTCCCTCGAATCCATGTTCTTTTTGCACTCTACGACGAGCTCTTGGGTAAAATAAAATGCGCTCTCGTGTAAAGGTTTATCTTGATTCCCGGTTATCCGCAGCACAGCAAGGGTTCGGGCGGCCGCGCAAACCCCGGTAAGTACGGCATGGGTTTCTTCAATATCAAGCGCATCTTCGTGGACAACGACGATCCCCTGCTCCAGCAGCCGAATTTGCGTCTCTTCAATCGCACGCTGTCTTTCTTCTTCCAAGTACCCCAGGTAAGGGTCATCTAAGCCAATTACCATGTCCGCGTCCAAGAGAGCCGTCAATACAGCAAACTCTTGAACATCGAGTACGATTCCATCGCCATTAAGCATGTGTTACCTCCGCTGAAGCTTATTCCACCCAGTACCACTCATCGCCGCCTGAGGAATCTTCACCGCTCGTTCCACTGCTGCTGCCACCGGTGGAAGGATCAGTCGGAGCAGGCACAACCTCCACAGGCACAGGAAGCGGAGTGATCTCCACCCGCGGCGTAACCGTATTCGCTTCCCCCCACACATCGTCAAAGACACTTCCCTTGACAAGGAATGGCTCCAGGCTGCTGTAAAGCTTGAGCTGCTTGCCGGCAAATTCGCCATGAAGCTCAACGAGATTGGCGGTCCCTTGCAGTCGCAGCGTGTACAAGCCGTCCTGTGTATTCGGGTGCACGAGAAAGGCGCGAATATTCATACGGTCAGGCTGGTTCGGGTCCCCAAACAGCAAATCCTTCGTATTTCGGTTCCCCCCGCCAAATCTACCTTCCGCCGGCTTCAAATGAACCGGTACCTCAAAGCTGAAATGGGTCTGCCCCACGCTTTTGCTTCCATTGCTGTCTCTTGCAATCACGATTTCCTGTGAGTACAGATAGCCGTTTTCAATGAGTGCTCGAATGCTTTGACGAAGTGCTCCGGCACCCGACTTCAATTCCACCTCGTGTACTCCGCCTCCCGTCGTCCGTGCTTCACCGGAACGGTTATCGTGTAAATCACGGTAAGGAATATCGGCGCCGTTGGCCTTTGCATCGATAATAATTTCCTCGTCACTGTTTCCATACACTGCAAAACGGTCATTGCCGGTTTGCCGGAACAGGCTTTCCACAAAATCAACCATCCGGTCAACCCGCTCTGCCTGTGTTCCGCCTTCCAAGACAGCACGCACTTCCAGCCGCCCCTCGACAAAGACCCCCTGCCCTGCCCGGAGAACCCGCGGGAAAGCAGTAAAGCCCGCTTTATTCGTTTCCCGTTTCAACAGGTTGGCATTGTAAAAATCCTTCGGATCAAATTGGCGGAAGGCGGTATTTTCCTGCCGGTAAGTCAGCCCTAGCTTGTTGATCGATCCATCTGATGCATACGAGTTGATTCCGTGCTCCGTATCTAGACGGACGGCGCGCGGACTCACAGAGTCATCACCGCCAATATCGATTTTCACCGCCGCACCGGCCTTCATCGATTCGAAATCCGTTGCCCATGTCGCTAAGAAGCCAGGCTTCTCGGTATATCCGACGCGTTCAGGGATCGTAAGATGGATATGGACGGATTGGTCATGCCCAACAGGAATGGAATGCTTCCCGTATACGGAGGCATGCTCAAATCGAGTCGCTGCTCCATGCTCAGTGAAGGACTTCCCTTGGAAGTAGGCGAATTCCGGCTGTCCCTTGTCGTCATGCTCGGCTACAGGCGTATAACGGATCGTGACATGATCAAACCGTCCGAATTTATCCGTAACATAAAGCGTTATATATTTCGGACTCGCGTCAAAAACAACCGTATCCGGCTCAATGCCGCCGCCATTCTCCGTAAACTTGCCAAGCTGATGCTTTTCCGCACCGCTGGCCGCTTTATATTCCTCATGCTTACCGAACAAGTCGAGCTGCTTGCTTACCGCAAACATCTCCAGCAATTTCTTCTGGGAAATAACCACTTCCCCTCCCGACTTGCTTTGCAGCTTTGCGGTTTCTCCCTCCGATACATGAGCCCCGTCCGATTCCGTCAACGGATGAATAAAGCCCTCGGCCTTTGTATCCTGAAACTCTGGCAGCACATGCTTTCGCCAGTACCCGCCCATCGGATGCTTCGGGTTATCCAGCGACTGCAGTTCTTTTGGAAGCTTGCTCAGGTTTGCATCAAAATCAAACAGGAGATCCGCTTTCATCGTGCTTTCCGGATAACCGAACGCTTCCGCCGAGAGATGAAGATCTCCCTTCGCGTCTACATAAAAGGTGTTAATTTCCGGAGGCTTGGAGGCGGTGACCTCGTACTTGAACAAATCCTGCGAATAAAACGACTCATCCGACTGCAGCCGGTAAAACGTTAAATAATCATATCCGGTCCGGCACGATTCCCCGCCGTCCGGCAGCGATGTACAATGCTGATGCGTATCCTCGAGGATCGTTTCAATTTCCGTCTGCCGCTCCGGGAACGTATAGGTCGTAGTCACCTTCGCCCCCGATAAGGAAGCAAGAGACGAGAGCTTCATATAAGTATTCGATCCGTCATACGCAAAAAAGGATTTTGGCCCGATCGGGTTGCCTAAGGTGTCCGACCAAACCGGCTCTGTCGAAAGCTCGGAGTACCGCGAAGGACTGCCGCCCGCCTGAGCCAGCTCTTCGATAAATACGGGATTCCCGCCAAACGAAGACAGTACCCCCGAATCCATAGAGCTGAGGCTGCCGATCTCCAGCATCCCTTCATCGTCCCCCTCCGGGTTCATACCGGCCGGGTTGACGGCGACGATGATTTTCGCTTCATTGTCATTCGGATCGGACTCCTTAAACTGCGAATCCTTAAAATCGTTGCTGTCCACGGCTGTCGCTCGCACCGTCACGACCTCACTGCTCGCCGGGAACCGCCAATCCGTTGAAACGGTGGCTGATGCTTTGGTCTTCGACAGTGTTATCGTCTTCCTGGCGATCGTTGCGTCCTGCCGTATAAATTCGACGAGAATGCGCACCGACTCCGGACGGTCAAGACCTAGACGCAGCCGGATCGTTGCCTTCAGCTCGAGCGGCTCTCCCGGATTCGAGATAGCATTAGGGTCGGAGTGAGCTCCGGTGACGGAAATGTTGTTGGATTGAAACAAGCTTTTTTCCGGCGGAATATAAAAGGTTTCATACCAATCGTCAAAACACTTGACTTCATTTCCGGACATATAATCTTTTGCCTTCCTATAGCCGCTGGGGCAAGCGCCATAGTTATCGTAAACACGATGGTACAGCGTCGCCTGTCCTGGACCGAAATTGGTCGGGGCCACTTCGATGTAGGCAATATCCACTAAATCTTCAATGGTAAACTTTTCCCCCATACTTGCGACGAAGGTCGCCTTCGGATTGGAGGAGGAGTAATGGTTCTCCATCTTCTCCAGCATCTTTGCGCGTTCCTGCACCGATTTACCCACAAGTGAGTTTGGCTCAGGGAGCATTTTTTTGTCATTGAACACTAATTCCTTGGTATGATTCCAAGGCTCTTTTAACCAGTTACGCTCCGAGATGGGTCTGCTGCTAGAGGCATCAGCTGGAAATTCCATATTAAAATAGGGCGCTCCTTCTTCCGTGTACCCCCAGAAACGCCACTTCGTATTTTCATTGTCCTTGTAGCCCGCTTTATTCGTTGCGCCAGACGGCCTACCGTACACGATCAGCTCCTTGCGGGCTGCCAATGCATAATTCAGCGTCAGCTTGCCTTCATCTCGTGTTTCAATCGATTCGACGATTCCAAGGCTCTTAAAATACTCTCTAATATCCGTGTATAACTGCCGGTTATCCTTGGCAAACTCCGCAGCAGTATACGAATTGTCCAGCGGCTTATTGCGCATAAAGGCTTTAAACCGCTGCTCCACGGATTGATTATCATCGGCATAAATAAGCGAGACAGGCACTACGGAAGCAAGAAGCAAGCACAGCGTGAGAACAAGAACGATTGCTTTCCGCATAGTTTCCTCCGTTATACTCCGCTAATATGGACGCCGACCTTGTACCGCAGCCTCGCGGAAGGCTGCACTTCAAGCGTCGCTGCCCCTGCTTTCAGCTCTGTAGTCGTACCGCTCTCATCGGCCGCGCGTACGGTTGCCGCGAAGGAGTCCTCCACCGGTATATCAAACATCTGGAATACATCGACCATCAACGCTAAAAACTCATCCTTGCGTGTATCCTCCACCAAAATTTGCTTCAAGCGGTTGTCAATCGCCGCATCGTACACAATTACCACAGCGGCCGTACCTTCCGGATCCTTCACGGTAACAATTCCCGATCCGTTATTGCTCAGCGTATATCCGGCATAAGAAGGCAAAACCTCTTTCTCCAGCTGCTTTTCAATGCTGTCGATGACAATCAGCTCATTTTCCCGGATTTCCAGCAAATCCTCTTCCGGAGAAGGTGTCGTCGGACGGAATTGAAGGGTTTCCACCTTTTCCTTCATATTCCGAATGAACTGTACCGCTTCGGCGCGTGTCAGCGTATCCCCGCCTTTAAAGCTCTCAATCGAAAGCTCGCCGTGTACTTTACCTAACGAAATCTGCTCGGTGATGACGTAACGGATGGCCAAATCTCCGGAATAATTTACTCCGTTTGCGCCGGCAAGCAGCTCAGCGACCTTTACCCGTTTAATCGCCTGATCCTTAGGTGCCGACCCGCTTTTGCCTTCAACCGGGTAATTGTACTGCACCGCAAAATTGTAATATTGGTCAGACCAGTGTCTTTCTTCTTCAGGCTTCTGTAAGCCGTCCGGCTGGTAGGCCTTGATCAGCATAGCCAGAAATTCCGCTTCGGTTACCGTATTATCCGGCTTAAACGTACCGTCCGGATATCCGTTTACCGCCCCGGCTTCCACTCCCCATTGCACGGTTGCATTCGCCCAATGTCCCTGCAAATCCGGAAAAGAAGCTGCCGCCCCTGCTCCTCCAGCCATTACCAGTGTAAGAGCCGCCCCAACGGCTGCGCCTTGTATGTACTTCCTTATCATCCCTGTCCAGCCTCCTCTTATCTAGTCGCCGAATGTGTGATATTCCAGCTCCGGTCCGTAAGTAGAACCGTTCCACGTATGGCTTTTGACGCGAAAACCGGCTACATCCGTATCCATCTGCGCTGTCGAGCCATCCGGCTTCTTGACCGTTACTTTCCCCTCTGTCCACATGACCTCAGCCTGCGAATTGCTAATCTCCTGCTCGCGGAAGTCACCTTCGATTTGTTTGACTTTGCCGTAATCCTCTCTCGGAGCGATCGGCTCGTAATATTCATTCTTGTAACGATACGTATCATGCGCGAGCACTGTAGCCGATCCAACAACGAGCAGAACGGCAGCCGCAGCTATGATTTTCTTTTTCATCAGCCATCCCCCCAGCCTAATAACCAAACCTCAAGCTGACCATCCGGATAAAATCGACCGGATATTTTAACACTCCTGTCTCATCGAAATAATCGTCCTGCGTTGCATGAAAGTTCATCGCCGAAACAAGATATCGCCGGTACCCAACGCCGATCTCATACTGCTGCTGCTCCGCATTCAGCACGCGGAAACGAAGCTGTGCCGTCATCCGGCCATGGGCGAGACGCAGCTTTTCATTGGGCAGCAGCGATGGATTCGGTTCAATCGTAAAAGCTACAATATTCCCCCGGCTTTTTTCCGTCACGATATATTTTCCCGACTGCATATATGCGTTCGTAATATATTGACGAAAGGCCGTACGCACGGCATCGCCGACGGCCCCGCTTCCCCCGAGCACATTGGATGCATTGCCCGTGCCCGCGTTGGCGATCACATATTTCAACGTCTTTTCCGATTCCGCATGCAGATCGACGCGTATTTCAAAAAAGCGCATCAAATCTACGGTAATCATAACCGCCAAAGTTCCCACTAAAATGGTGATAATAAACGTTCGAAGTCCCATCGGCTACCACCTGTAATCGCGGGTCGTTATGCCCGACGATTGAATCACCATCGGCAAATACGCCACGAGCGGCTTGCCGAATGCCATCACTTGAACCTTATAATTCGTTTTGATCGTAACCCGAATCGGGATATCCCGATCAAGCACATCATATGGAGCAATTCCGCTCGCGTAGGCATCCGCCACACGCTGGCTCGCCTCCAATCCGCTGACCGGCTGAATCTGCAGGCAAGCTCCTCCCTCCGTTACATAACATGCTTCAATGGAAATGTTCGGAGGCCCTGACACGCCCGGGATATAGGACTCCCCGGGCGCCAGTTCATTCGGCACGATGGTTGAATTCCCTGTAAAGCCTTCATTCGCGTTTAATTCCCTGATATATTTTTGGCGGACGTCATGATCGAAATAGCCTTTGCTCATCACATCCATTGCGATGACATGACTCATGGCTTTGATATCCATTACATAAGGAAAAAAGGCAAGAAGCGAAAAAATCACGGTGATCGCCAAGATCAGGAAGGTCCAACGGATGATCATCCAGAAAAAACTAGTCACGCTGATCCCCCATTATGTCGTCGAGTCTCCGCCGATCCATTCATCAAATTGATCGAACATAATATCCCAGATGTCTCCAATCCAGCCGCCCATGTTGGTTTGCAGGATCGTAATGATGACACCAATAATAAAAATTGTAGCGGCAACCTTAGCAAATTTCGTCATTGCAGTTTTCCTCCTCTCTTAATCCGCACGGAATGTGTTTATCATCTCAACCAAGCCGGAGGCTTGCATTTGAGCCAAGAAATATACGACCAACAGCAGTAAAAACGGGACATACGTAAGGCCAAGCACCTTATCGATTCGGCCCTCCGCGCGCAGCAGCTCTTTATCGATCTGCGTTTCGCGCAGCTTATCGAGCTCGTATTTGAAATTTTCCATGACCGCCGTGTTGTTTTCGCCTTTAAGGCGGCTTTCCATAATTTCCGCGTAGCGGATAACATACGGCAGCGGGAGTCTGCGCTTCCAGCGCTGAATCGCTTCAAATTCTCCGAGCGACTCGATATCCTCCAGCACGGTTTTCAGCTCCCTGCGAAAATCGGGATCACATACCCGCATATGCGATTCGATAACGCGCGAAAGCGCCGTGTTCACGTTGCTTTTGTAGGCATAATAATTACGCCTGTAGAAAGCCGGAAACTTCATTTCAATATGCTTGGTGACCTTGCGGATTTCCGCCTGCACGGACTGCTTGGGATATACCCAGCCGGCAACCGCGATACAGAAGGCCAGCAAGCCGAGACCGGGATGCAGAACCCAGTAGGAAAACAATCCGATTCCGGTAAATGAGCAAAACAATAAAATTTGCTCCTTACGGATCGTCTCTGCGGTTTTCGTGGAACCGATCCGCCTTAGATCCGCGTTCATCTTATCTTCAAACTCTTTGGATAAGTACAGGTTTTTCAAATCGAGCTTGAGCAGCTGGAATACGGTATCCGGGTTCCAGTCCTCATCCGCACGCCTCTGATCCTTTAGCTTGAAGCGAACCGCCTTTTTTTTCGAAACCGGACGAAGCCAAGCAACAGCCAGCTTAAACGCGATCAATCCAAGCGCCAGCCCGCCGATGATGGAAAACATTAAAATATCCATCTTCTGCTCACCCCTTTCCGCCCATGCTGCTTTCTTCCTCGTCGGCCACCTTCGCTGTAATTTGCACCAGCTGACTTCCCGCATAGATCGTCAGACAAGCAACGACAACAAGACAGTTGACGACGAGGCCGAAGGCGGTTTCCTTCATAAATTCCGCCGATATCCCGAAATAATTGGCGTAAATCGCAACAACGATAATGATGGCAATCCGTCCGAGCATATCCTGCTTTTTTCGTTCAAACAGGGCGTCTGCCCGAAGATCAAAGGTTCGAATCAGCTTATTCATCTCGACGATATCCATAAACGATTCGGCATCCCCCTCGCGGGCATTCTGCTCGAACACCTTCGCTTTGCGGGCAAATTCGTAGAAACGTGGTCCCAGCTTCTCGGCCAGATCATCCATCGCCTTATCAACGGTGATCGTACTGAATTTGCGCTGGTTGATGTAGGTCTGAATATGACCGCGAATGTGGGGCGAGGCCGCATCCAGGTTCCGCTCAAAGGTGGCCGTCACCCCGCGCCGTATAAGCGGACAAACCACATCGAGAAAATCCATCACAATATTGTCGCGGTGGCGAATCCGTTCCTTCGCGCTCGTTACGATCAAAGCAAACAGCGCCACGATCGCCGGAGTCGCAATAAGAACGGACAAGAAAATATCTTCAATGATCCAGACGAGCAGCGCCAAAAACAGCACCCAAAGCGACATTAGAAAAATTGTGAAATGCTCGACGGTAATGCGCAGCTCATACGCTTCAATGACATTTTTCAAAATACTGCGGTACGCTCTTTTATACTTGTTCTGCTTTACCCCGATTTGCTCCAGCTGCACCCGCTTGCGGTGGTTTTCCACCCCAAGGGCGATCAGCTTGCGGAACACTCCCGCACCAATGTCGGTGGACTGCTTGCGAAGATCGATCTTCCAATACTTGACGGTAAAAAGGAAAAATGCGAAAAGCGCGAGCAAATACGGCAGCACATCGGGACTAAACAAGAAATCCTTAAGCTCTCTAATCATGGCTGCGCTCCTATTCCACCAGAACGGCCTCGACGTCTCCGCCCGGCCCGGTCGGCTCGCGCAGCCAATGCTCATAAAGGCTCAATGGAATATGCGCATCTTTAAACTTGCGAACGAGTCTGTCGCTGATTTTATTTCTGCGGATAAAGCTGCTTCGGACCGTCCCGTCGTCCTCGACATTCTCAATCTCGTACTCGTAAATCACGTTGATTTTCGGATCAAGCCCGTCAGAACCGAGCACCTCGGCAATTTGCGTCACCTTCCGCTTTCCCGTCTTCGGAAACAGCTTCATGCAAACGATGAGATCGATGGTGCTGCACAGATTTTTCATAACCAGATCCGGCGGCTCATTAGGCGAAGCCATCAAATAGGTGGTTAAATAACGCTGCAGTGCCATCTCCGCGCTATCGGCATGGAACGTGGCAAACGTATGGTGACCGGTCTGTGCGGCGACTAGCATTGTTTTAAACTCCTCCGGCGTCCGAATCTCCCCTGCCCCCAAGTATCTTGGCGTCTGCCGAAGGGCGTTGGTCAGTAGGTTGTTCATCGTCGGCCAGTTCGGGTTTTTCTCGTTTTCCGGGTCCGGGTTTTTGGCTACGATCTGCAAAAAATCATTCGTCACATGGGTTTTCGTCCCATCGGTATACTGCTCGAAGCGGATTTCCGTCGGGTTTTCAACGATAATCGTCCGGTCCGTCGGGTGCACATTTTTTAGAATCGCTTCATTTAATACCGTTTTCCCCGAGCCCGTCGGGCCGACTGTCCACCAATTGATGTAGATTTGCGGCAAAAACTTTAGGAAAGCAAGCATCTTCTCGCTCATGACCTTGCTTGCAATAAAATCCTCGTCGGTAATTGTGTTTTCCTTAAACTTCCGGATGACGACGCCGTATTCGCCGGTATGCGAAATCTCAGCGTGAATCGCATTGACGCGCCAGCCTTCCTCCAGCGTCCTTGCATTTTTAAAGGGCTCGTTCTCGGTAATCCGCACCTCGCCGAGCAGACGCTCAATGACCCGCCGCGAATCGTCCGGTCCGGAAAATGATTTATGGAACCGTTTGGTAATGCCATTTTCCTCATAAAAAATCCGGTCATGCGCATTTACGCGAATTTCGTTAATGTTTTTGTTGTCCATGAGCTCGGAGATGATGCCGTAATAAATCATCTCGTCCTTCAGCGCTTTGCGCAGCGCATCCGGGTCCTCGTACCCCTCGACCTGCACCTCAAGGTCATTGACGAAGCGGTCGATATTTTCAACCGTTCTGCGTTTGGCCTGAAGCGCGGACATATTCAGCTCTCGGTTTAGGCGATGCAGATAACGTCCGCACTGCTCTACGATTTTGGCGAAGGAAATGACTTCTTTCGCGTAGAGCATGCCTTTTCCGTATTTCGCCCGTCTTTGAATCAGCCTCTCAGGAGTTAGCAAGCATCTGCGCCTCCCTTCGGCTGCTGATTTTATGGTTGCTGAGCAGATAGTCGATCATCGTGAAAAACTCATTGTTAAACTCGCGCGTCATTTTGCCCGAATCCAGAATCAACTCTCCGTTGGACTTCAGCTCGCTCATTTCCTCAATGTAAGGAATGGAACACACAAAATTGCAATTGTATTGGCTCTTGATCTTATCGAATTCGTAGGCGCGCTTCGTCTTCTTGTTCACCACGATGTTCTTCATCATATTGACGCAGTCGCTGTGCTCATCGAGGAAATCGATCAACTGCATCGTTTTGTAGCCGCAGTCGATCTGCTCATCCCAGACGACAACCGATTTGTCCATATGCTCGATGATGTCGAGAAACCAGCTGGCAAAAGGCAAATACGGAATATCGGCGATGACAAAATCAAAGGTGTTCGACACGTACTCCATCAGCCGGGATATATTCTCTTCATTTGCGTGCATAATTTTATCGACGCGGTCGGTCGGCGAGGCGCTGATCAGCCACAGGTTTTCATGGCCCGGCACCTTCAGGTTCAAATCTTTCTCCGTAATTTTGTTGGCAAAATACATCGACACGGATTTTTCATCCGGCACACTCATTCCGTTGAAGAAATGGAACAGGTTCGGCTGGTGAAAGTTTGCGTCCAGCAGCAGCACCTTCTTGCCCTGGCGGGACAAGAGCGATGCCGTATTGACCGCCAGCGTAGATGCGCCTGCTCCGTTCAATAGTGATATAAAGCCGAAGTTGGAGCAAAAATATAAGTCCTTCAGCAGCCGCTCAATATCAAGCTCAATGATTTGCTTTGTTCGTTTTAAGAAATCCACAGATGCATCCTCCTCTCAGCAATTCCCATTGGCTAAGGCGTCGTTGGTGCCGGAGCGGCTGCAGGCGGCTGTGCCGCAGGAACGGACGCAGGATCGGTGCCGGCCGCCGGCGCTCCTGGCGCTGCGGCATCCGGTGCGGCTGGTGCTGGCGGCGGCGCCGTGCCCGCGCCTGGCGCTGCATCCTGCGGAGCAGGCTGTCCCGGTTGTCCGGCTGGCTGTCCGGCTGGCTGCTCTTCCAGCGGCCCGCCGGCATTTTCTTTCGGAGCGGTCAACAGCTCCTGAACGACGCTGCCGGTTGTATCGCTTGGCTCGTCATCTTCCTTGACCCGCTTCAGCAAGTCCAGCTTAATCTGAATTTGTCCGTTGCCGAGAAACTTTTGCAGCTCCTCCGCTTTGTCATGCTTCATAATCAATCCCAAATATTTGGGCAGCAGCTTATCCCGGAATTCCTTCTTGGCGAGCAGCTGCTCCTGCTCCGCTTTCGGAAGACGCTCCGCGTCCTCCAGCAGATTTCGAATCGATTCCTCCTGCTGGTTCAGCAGATCGATGATTTCGATTTTCGGGAAAAGCACATCAACCTCGGCGAGCTTGCTCATTCTCCCTGTAACCGGGTCCGCCTCATGGTAGACGGCGTACATCTTCACCTCATCGCCGGGAACGAGAATTCGTCCGCCGCTGAGCTTTGAATCATAAGGAATTGTTACAAATTCCTCATCTTCGGCCATGGTGTTCAAATAGCTGTATCGCTCCACCTTGGTGCCCGTAAACCAGTCATCCTGCAGCGGTACGCCGCCGGCAATGAAGTGTGCCGTGTATTTCCCAGTCACCACGCTCTCCACTTCCGAATAAGGAATCATAACATCACGGTCAAAGTCGCGTTTGGCGATTGTCTTTTTCTGAAGCATATCGCTGGTAACGACCATTCCTCCGCCTACATCGCGGCTGAACACAGCGACATCGACGTCCTTCTTGTACTGGGAGGCAATATTAAAATTCATGATCATCGCAATCAGAAACACGATGAGTGCAATCGCATATACGCCCATGGACTTCATCTTGTTAGCTAATACCCTGCTGTCGCCGGGCCGTGTTTTCAAAAGCATAGGTTAATTTCCTCCTGGAGCAGATCCAAGCAGTATGGAAAATTTGGTGTATCTTCATTGCTTTGGCGCCGAGCTTGCGAGCCCCATTGGCATCAATTTCCGTTTATAACGCCTCAATAATGCGAGTAAAGGCTTCCTTCAACTCACCCGCGCTTAACAAGCGGCCATGCTGCTGCTGTAATGAAAAGTTTGGACTGTAAGGCACCGAGCCGATGACCCGCATATCCCATACCGGCCCATGATCGCGTATAAATTTCTCCGCGACTTCCTCCGTCATTTCACGTTTCCCGTAACGATTGGTCGGTTCATAATTGGTCAGCACCACTCGGCCGCGGTTAATGTAATTCAGAAAGGCGACCTCGTTCTCCGCCATCATTCCCGCGAGCTCTACCGAGAGCAAATCGGAAATCGCCTGCTCCGAATTATGAGCGCACAGGATCACATGATCGGCATAAATCGAGACATCGGGTATAATCGCCCGCGTTTCCGAAGGAAGGTCCACGACGACCCAGTCGGCCGCCGTCTTTACGTATTGAAGAAGCGCGTAAAAACGCTTATCCTCCAAAAGCTCCTCACGCGTCTTTTCCCCGACCCTGCGCTCCTGGACCCCGCCGAATACACTGGGGACATACGCCTCGGTGAGCGTTACGAGGGATAACGTCTCATGCTCGACAAACATAACGTCCTCCAGCAAGCGCGGGTTGTTGAGCGCCGCATAAAGCCCGAACGTTTGGCGTTCGTCCTCCAGGCGCTTCATCGCGTTCGGGAAATAATGCGAGATGCCTTTACGCTTATAATCAAAATCGAGAATAATGACAGTTCCGTGCCCGGCTAACAGGTCGGCGATATTCGCCGCCGTCGATGAAACGCCGCTTCTGCGGTCGCCGGTGACGACAATGATGCCATGCTTCGGCACCTTGACCTGCTTTTTACGGCTCCAGAGGAAGCGGCCGCCGCCATCGCCTGAGTTGCCGCCTCCAGCGGATGGCGGCGCAGGATTGTCGAAGCGGATGCCCCATCTGTTTTTTAGGCTTTGCATGAGGCCGCCCTTATCCGCCTTAGGCAGGTCTTCCGCTGCTGCGGACTCCGCAGGGCGCTCCGGCGCTGGCTGCGACGCGTAGCCCGCGGTGCGCTCTGGCGCTACCTGCGGAGCATGGCCCGCGGCTCGCTCCGGCGCTGGCGGCGGCGCATGGCCCGCGGTGCGCTCTGGCGCTGGCTGCGGAGCATGGCCCGCGGCTCGCTCCGGCGCTGGCGGCGGCGCATGGCCCGCGGTGCGCTCTGGCGCTGGCTGCGGAGCATGGCCCGCGGCTCGCTCCGGCGCTGGCGGCGGCGCATGGCCCGCGGTGCGCTCTGGCGCTGGCTGCGGAGCATGGCCCGCGGCTCGCTCCGGCGCTGCCTGCGGCGCGTAGCCCGCGGCTCGCTCTGGCGCTGGCTGCGACGCGTAGCCCGCGGCTCGCTCCGGCGCCGGGGCGCCGCCAAACGCATCCACCGCGTTCGCGTTATACTCGCGCGGCGGCTCCGCTATAGCTGCCTTCGGCTGCAGCCTGCAGGGCTCCTCATGCCGGAAGCGCGGATGCTTCGTCCCATAGGCGTCCCGCTTCCCCGCAAGTAGATCGGCAGCATCTACGGAAACGATGTCCCTCCCGTAGCAAACACAAAATTGCTCGTAAACAATCGCATCCTCCGCCTCAATGATTTCCTCCAGCATATGAATGCGTTCCAGAAGCACATAGACAATCGGCCGCTTCCCTTCCACACTGCCGATCAGCTGCTCCTGTAACTGTCTCAGCTCACTGAGCTCTTCCCCCTTCGCCATTCCGCTCGGGTAAACAAGAATATATGGATATGCATCCGAAGCTGCGGTAGAACTACCTTTACCCCCTATCCATTCCGCTAGGCTAGGAAACAGCTCTACAGCTCCGACGCCGTCATATGAGGACTCCAGCCGATGCTTCCCCTGCTGCGCATCTTCCCTGCCGATAAACAGAACGGAGACTCCCGCGCTTCCCGCTTCGTCCCGTTCTCCGGCAAGATCCGGCGCACGCCCCGTCGTCCGAATCGAATGAATCAATTCGGCCCATTGCGTGAAGCGTGGGCATTGATGCAGCGCTTCATTCGACCAGGCCGCTTCCAGCAGCGCCGTCGCTCCCGGGCCGTACATTTCCCGGAGCGCAGCCAGCAAGGTCTCGTACCTCTCGGAAGCATGCTGCACTTCCTCCGGGGCAAAATAACTTTCCCCCCAAGCGGCAGCCCGCACTCTCGGATCGGCCCAAGCCAGCATTTCCGCCAGTAAAATCGCTCCCGATAACCGGTCCGCATACGGGTCCCAGATACCGGTCCGGCAAACCGATAACGAAGCGTAACCGGGGGAACCGAGCGGAATGACCGCCGGACGTTCCAACCGCTCTCCGTACAGCGACTCCACATCAACCAATTCGATCGTGTGCATCGGCGGCATACCGGGTGTACTCCCGCCATCTAATCCCGGCAAAAGCACATTCGCGGCCGAGAGATCGCAATGGGCAAGTCCTTTTTGCTCCATGATATGAAGGGTCTCGCATAAAGCCGAAGCAATCTGAATCGCCGTCTCCTTCGGAATCGGCGCCCGTTCCGCCACCAGCTCCATCCATGAAGGCCCCCCAATCCAGGGCATCCGTACGGCGCAATTCAGCTCGTCATGCTCTTCTACAAGACCGGGCTCTGTGGAAATGCCAATCACATCGCGACGGCAAACGGACAACCCGGGCAAATTGGATAGAGCTTTAAATGCAGCTGGTTGTTTATGCAAGGAGTCATCCCGAAAGCGGGGACGCAGCACCTTTAAGGCAGCCATCCCTTCCCGACCCTCGACCTCCTCCAGTCGGTACACCACGCCCTGGCGACCTTCCTGACCGTAGGGCATTCCCGGTGCGGCCGGGTGCTCGGCGAAACGGTATGCTGCACCGTGAATACGGAGTCGATCTCCCGCTCTTGGCTGAAAAGACATAGTGAACCTCCTGAAACGTTTACGTCGTTATATCTCCTGATGCAGTGCTATGTAAATGCCTCAAACTGAACCTCAACACCTATCCACTCTACATTCACGAATGGGTGCCGGCCAGTTAAGCAGCTATGGATGCCAAAAGTACCAAAAATAGTAAAATTCCATCACATGGCAGCAGCGGTACATCGAGAAAAGACCAAGCTCTCGCTTGGTCTTTTGAGCCAATATTTGTTTCCTATCTTGCCCCTGCGTTATCAAGCTGTTCGAAACGATCGGCGATGCTATTCAATTGTTGCGAAATGCTTTCCAGCATCTGCACGAACTGCTTCATGTTATTGTTAGCGTTCTGGAATTCCTGGAAAAAGCGTTCCTTCGTCATCCCGTCCCACTGTCCCTGCATACCGTTCAGCGATTGTGTTAAACGGTTTGTCAGCTGCTCCGTTTGATCTCCGCCTTGTTGGAATTGACGCGCAACGTTGCGAAGCTCCCCCGGAGTTACGAGAATACGATTTGCCATGATTGTTTTCCTCCCTCGATAAAAAAGCCTAGTTAGTTATTTGCCACTGGCAAAATATAACTATGTAACAATAACTAATTTATACTGAACTTAGTCGAATTCATATTGGGCAAATCTCCCACTTTTTGCAGATTCGTTCGCCCCAATTCGACACCGTTTCAAGCTCCATATCATAAGGGAAAACGGCCTTAACCTTAAGACTGCGTCTTCGTACATAGTACCCAAGACCCGGCGGATACGTTTTTCCGGTTTCAGAATAGTCCATTCGTAGTTGAAACAGCTGGATATCCTGTGAGTCTGTTCCTCCTAACAAAAATCCGGTAGCAGCACTTTTCAACGAACTGATCCAGCCGTCGTAGCAGCTTGCCAAGTCGGCGGCGATTCCCGCAGCGATGACGAACACGTTTTTTTCTTTGCCGTACCGGAGAATATATTCCAGATCGCTTTGCGCGTCAAAATCGCTGGATATGCGCTTCGCAACGGTCTCCGCATCATCGATCAACAAAATGATGGCCGGTTCGGTTCCGCCCTGCCCCTCCGGTTCCAAACCGAATTCCATCGATTTCCGATTTTGAATCACGTTCCGGAGCTCCTGCAGCATCTCCGCCATTTCCGATTCCTGATCCGCAATTCTCCGCATATGCGGCAAAGAGCGCAGCGTTTGCAGTCCTTGCGGCGTTCGACGAAAATCTACCGCGTACATGTGAACATTCTGCGGGGAGTTTAAATAAGCAAGCCCTACGATGCAGGAGTACAAAAAGGCCGTCTTTCCTCCCTCGATGCGGCTGCCGATCAAGAAATTCGGACCGTCCGTCAGCTTTAACGTAAACGGAGCCAGCGAGTCGACCTCAAGCGCGACCGGTACGGACAGCGGCTCAGCCCCCGCACGCTCCGCCTCTTCAAGAAGCGGCAGGAACGGAATTTTATCGGGAAGAACGGGCACGGCCGGAGCCTTTTGACCTGACCAGCTCTGTTCCATGGTCTGCGCAATCGAGCGCAGCGCCTGGGTCCGCTCCGATTCATTTTCACCCGGTGCCGGCAGTGCTGCCTGGAATTCTAGCGGCGGGACATTCCCTTTGACCAGCCCTCTGCCTTCCGGAGCGTCCACAAGCGGCTTAACCGGCTTCCCGACGGCAAAATAATAATCCCCCGTATCCGCTAGCTCAAACGAAAGCGCGGACACGAAATTGCTGCGAATCTTATCGAAAATATCCGAAATACGGTTAACCGTTGTGATGAACAAAATCCCCAGATTCCCGCCCTCACGCAGCAGCGGCTCCAGCAGCTCATGCTCGTCAGGGTAAGCCGTTTTGAAGCTGACGTATCCGTCTATCGCTACGACGATCGCCGGCAGGCGAAGCCCGGTTGCCGCGCGATACGCCTTAGCCGTCTTCACACCTGCGTTCGCCAGCAGCTCCTTGCGCTCGTTTACCTGTTGATTTAAAAGCATGAACAAGCGTCTCATTTTTTCCGTATCTTCTTCCTGCAAAATATCACCGACATGAGGAAGCTTCGCCAGGTCGCGGTGCATACGGCCAAAATCGAGCACATACATGTGCAAATCGGAAGGCTGATGCTGACGGGCAAGCGAAACCATCAGCGTCTGCAGGAATGTGGTCTTCCCGGTACCAGGCATACCGTACACGAGGAAATGCCCCTCATCCAGCGCCAGCGTTAACGGAATTTGCCGCTGATGAGCCAAATCGTCGACAAGTCCGACGACCGGCTGAAGCCACTGGCTCGTTTCCGTCCAGCCGCTGCCATGCCAGCCGTAATCGGCCGGAAGCAATTCCTCCAGCGCAAGCGCCGTCGGCAGAGGAGGCAGCCAAGGGCCGGGCAGCGTACGGATGCCATGCGCCTTCGCCTGGTCCCGCAGCCAGTCAATAAACACTTGAAGCTGCTTGCGCGAGGCTTCTTCAGAGACCCGGCCGGCACTAGACTCCTCCGTCGTCGACCATGCCCGGCGTCGTCCGCTCCAGTCGATCTCCAATACCCCTTCTTCGCTGGTGCTCTGCTCCTTGCCGGGACGATACGGCGCCCCGCTCCACGCAAACTGCACCAGTTCAAACACTTCGTTGCTGCCTACTTGAAAATACCCGCGGCCAGGTGTCGTAATCCAAGCGGCGTCAGGCACCTTCAGCATGTCTTTACTGTCGGCGTCGTCCTGTACACGCAAGCAAATGCGGAATCTTGCGTTACTCCAAATCTTATCGTCGACAACCCCAGCGGGCTTTTGCGTCGCTAAAATCAAGTGAACGCCCAGCGTCCGGCCTATGGCAGCAATACTGATCAGCTCGGCCATAAAGTCCGGGTGATCCTTTTTCAGCTGGGCAAATTCGTCGATGACAATAATCAGATGCGGCAGCGGCTCGCGCTCTCTCCAAGCAGAGCGGTAATATTCGTCGATATGCTGCAGGTTGCCCGCTTCGTTAAACAAGCGCTGCCTTCGCTCCAATTCAGCCCGTAACGAGACGCGCGCCCGCTCGATCAAATTGCCGCCCTCCAGATTTGTGATAGTCGCTACGACATGCGGCAGCCCCTCGAACGTGTTGGACATTCCCCCGCCTTTATAATCGATCAGCATAAAAGCAACCTCATGCGGGTGATACTTAAGCGCCAATCCGGCGATCAAGCTTTGAATGACCTCACTTTTACCCGAACCGGTCGTTCCGGCAATCAGTCCATGGGGCCCGTGGCCTTTACGTTCAATTTTGTCATGGACGTTAAGCTGCACTTCTTTGCCGCCGGACCGGACGCCTACCGGCGCCGGGAGCGACTGCGGGAAGCGGTTGCGCGACCACTCCACTGCAGGATTGAGCGATTCGATGCTGTCGATCCCGAATAAATCAAAGAGAGTCAGAACATTCGGAATGTCACCGGAGGACGATTTTTTCAAGCGGTACGGCGCCATGAGCCTCGACGCCTCTTCCGCGTAGTCGGCAGGCACGCGATCCGGAACAAAGGTAACCTCACGCGTTAACGTCTCCGCTTTTTCGCTGACAAAGGTCTGGTACAGTGTTCCGACGCCCAGCCTCACCTCGACAATATCCTTACACTGCATCGGCAGCTTCTGCCTGCTGTCGGACAGCAGCACAACCGTGCTGTTTATCGCCTCCGCCTCGTTGAGCAGCAAATGCATGAGCGGCTCATCCTCGTACTGCTCCCAGTTGTCCAGCAGCAAAATCCAAGCGGGCAGTGCGGCCCGTTTGCGTGAATCCCCACTTGAGCTGATTTTGCGGCTGTGCAGCGCATGATACAAATAATCGAGCATCATTCGCGCCCCAGCCGCATCGCGCGCGAGGAAACGCATTTGCCGCGAATCATCCCAAACATGCGGAACCCAGCGCAGCCAGCCCCACTCTTTCTCGGCACTCTCCGAAAAAACAGCCCCGATCTTCGCCTCGTCCGGCGAATGGTGGGTCGTTAGCTGAAGCGATAGGGCCCGCACCGCATTCATGACGGATGTCCGGTCTCCGACGACGCCGATGACCTTCGCCCGCAGCGGGAGCGCAATCGGAGCACCCGATACGCTTTGGTAATCATCCTCGATCTGCTGCGCCTCCTCGATCAGAGGATCCCGGTTATAGCCGTCCTGCTGGGGGGCTTCCACCGTGATTCCGAACGGCACCTCGCCGGTTCCGATCCGCACATGAAGAAAATCTTCATCCAGCGGCGACCGGCTCCATAATGCTTCATCCCGCTCCTTAATAATTCCCAGGCACATCTCGGGCGCCGGGTCATTCCCGAGCAGAATCGCCTTCTGGTCGCGGCGAACCGCCTCCAGCTCTTCCCGGTGCAGCTGCATTTGCTTCAAATAACTCCGCTTCCGCTCCTCCACCGCGATCCGATACTGCCGTTTCGCCGAAAGATGCATAATGCCCGGAAGAATGTAGGAGGTCATCATCATAGCCATAAAAATCATTTGATAGGCGATTTGATTCGAATTCTTAGTGGGGACAAAATACACCATCGCAAGCACGCCGCCCACCGTAATAATGAGCGGGAACACCAGCGACAATAACGAAAAGGTCGGCTTCGTGGGGGCATTCGGCGGACGATGAATGTCCACGGTCCCCCTCTTGACCGATTTCTTAATTCGAGGTGAACGCTGAATAAAAGGCTCCAGCTCGCTCCACTTGCTCACGTTGTTCATACCGCACCCTCCTCAGCTTATTCCCCTAAAATAACGGCTTCCAGCCGGCAACCGGAAGCTCTTCCGTCGGGGTGAAGTCCGGTACCGGATGCCGGAAGCGCAGGTAAGACCCATCGCGGACGCCTGCGTTAGTCAAGGTCCAATCCGCGGGCAGCTCCCGCCAATCCTCCCCGACAGCCTTAGCGTCAAGCACAGCCCCCTCTACGGCAGCAGGGATCGGAAGTCCGCTTGCAATAAGCCGAGTCACCCTTTCCACCGGCACCTCCGCCGGAAGCTCAAGATCGATATACTCCTCGCTGCTTTCATCCAGCATTAAGGTCACGACTACTTTTCTCATTCTGTCACCTGCCAGCTTAATGTCATTACCGTCGCGTCATCTCCATCCGCACGTTCCTTGGAGTGGTTCATAACATTCTGAAGCGTCTCGTGTTCGGGAAAGCTCACGATCCCATCCATCTCGCTAAGCCCGTCTGTATAGATCAACAGCGACCTCAGCATGCGGGACGTTCCCAGCCACACAAAGGGCTGCACTCCCTTCGTACCCTGATGGGAGGACCAGCGCATCCCGGTACAGCGTTGACCCTCTGCCTGCAGCCCGTCAAGCGGCCTTCCCTCCGAATCCCAGCCCTTAACTCGAAGGTCTCCCATCCACGCAAGCAACACATTCGAATCCCTGCCGCCCGGATGGCACTCTACTTTACCGCAAACAAACATCGCCTCGCTGCCGCTGCTGCGCTTTTCCTCGAGCACCTCCCGCAGCATAGGAGGAGCATCCTCCGGAATTGGACTCTGCCCCACCTCCCGGCAGGCCCGCTCACTTAGCTGCTGAAGGCGCTCCGTGAGCGAGGCTGCCAGCTCCGCTTCACTGCCTGCGCGGGCCAGCTCAAGCTCTGCTCCCCAATTCAGCAGACTGTCGCCCAGCAGTTGAGCGGCGAGCTCGCCCCGAAAGGAAAGCCCGACGCCGTCGCACATCACGAACCAGAAGGCTTGCCCGTCCGCCGCAAAGGTCAAATAATCCTGCCCCGGCTCTCCATACTGCCGCGCCTCCCCGGACCTCAAAGCGCCGTAGCGGCACAAAAAGGACGCATCGCGATACTGCCGCAATTCGGCGTCAGTATGCGGATTCGTCCGGTACGTAAACCTTTCATTCAAGCCGCTCACCTCACCGGCGTTGCTGCAGACATTTGAAATCCAAGCGCGACCAGCTCAGGACTCGAACCCGGCAGCAGCATCAAAGAGCCTTCGGCGAGCCGATAGCCCGAGTCCAGCATCGTTTCCCGATACGTTTCAGGGATTACGGATGACATTCGTTTCAGCTTTTCCGCTCCCTCTTCGGCAAATGACGTATGGGAATGATAACCCTCCCACTGCTTCACATCCGTCAACGGAGCCCCGATAAGCTCATCGGAAATCAAAATATTTTCAATCAGGACATTTCCATCGGGAACCGCCATTTGCATCAAGCGTTTCGCGACCGGCTCCGGGTCGCCCGCCCCTCCGGAAGGGGAGCCGTCCGTCATGTGGCAGATCAGCGGCGCCGGCCCTTCCCGCAGCTCCGGCAGCTCCTTTTCCAGCAGGCGCTCGGCCGTTTCGAACGCCAAGGCCGCCGACGTGTGCTGCTGCGGGATCAGCTCGGGAATGCCCCGCCTTGCCACCTCATCGACACTGCGAATGCCTCCCAAGAGATCATACACCTGGTCGCTGTACGCATACATGGCAATGCGGTAACGGGGCAGCAATCTTGTTCCTTTGGTAGAGCGAAAAACCATTTGCTTTACGGCAGCCGTTAACGACTCCGTCACAACATCAATACGTCGCTTTTTTCCCATAGGGAGCGTCATTGATCTGCTGATATCCAGCAAATAAACAACAAGTGCCGGATTTTGCTGTGTTGCTAACACGGTGTACGACATTGAATCCTTCACTCTCCCAAGCAGCATTTTCAAAAAAATTACTAAACAAGCAGGAATATTTTGGGTGCCATGGAATACTATTTGGTGCTACTTTAAATATTTCTGCGGCAGGCTGACCGGACCAACGCTGTAGTTATCTGCAAAATTGACCGAAGCATCAAGGGTATCCTCCGGTTCGCCCTTTACATTTCCGTATACCTTAACCGAAGCAAATTCCTTTGGCTCAAATTTGTGATCTGTAAATTCGACGTCAAGATTGTACTTTTCTTTAAAATGATTGGCAGCCGCTTGTTCCGCCTTTTTGATGATTTCAGATTTCTCAACCTGTTTTCCATTTACTGTTATCATTGTGGAACAACCTCCTATAATTGCAAGAATGAAGACTAGTACACTCATTCGGGCCGTTATTCGACCGAACATCATATCACCTCGTTTGCAGACTTGATCACCTTCACAAATTTACCATAATCAAGAAAGGAGTGGGAATAGTTTATGAGTAATTCTCTTCCCGATGAGGTTTATTACGAGCTTTCCAAAGAAGCCTACGATTCAAAATATAATGATCAATCCGGGCCCGGAAGGCCTGTCGTTACAAGCGACGGCTCCAGCTGGCTGCCGATTGTTCCGGATGACGCGAAGCTGCATGACGGTTTATCCGGCTTCGATGCCGTTGTGATGAAAAACCTAGAAACCAACCAAATCGTTGTCGCTTTCCGCGGTACCGAAGGGGACATCGCAGAGGGAAAGCTCCGTTCCGTCGCCGATTTCATTACAGACGGAAAGGATGTTTTCCTGCCGGATGTTGCCGAGCGCTCCGGGTTTAATGGCTTCATGGACAAAGTAGATGATTTGGTTCCCGATATTCCGGATAATCCGGTTAGCGATTTTTTATCGGACGCTTATGACGATACCGTGGGCGAATTCATGAGGGATCATAATCAGTTTGATTTAGCCGCTGAATTGGTTGAGCAGCTGATTAAAGAGTACCCTGACTATGAAATTTCGCTTACCGGACATTCCTTAGGCGGAGCGGATGCGCAATTTGCCGCAGCAAAGAACGACGTAGAAGCGGTGACCTTTAGTGCCCCCAGCGCTTTGTATCGGCTCCCTGAGGATCTTCAGGAAAAGGCAAAGGACGGGCGCTTCGACAGCCTCATAACCAACTATGTGCATCCCAGCGATTCCATTGCCTCCGGCGCATTTTATGAATACGACCGCCATGTTGGCCGCACGTACTACACGGACACCGGCTTTGAGGAAGCGAACGAGAAGTATGGAGATGGATTGTACGGAGACGTCCAACGATTCATCGATACGGTCAAAGGAGATGGCTACCACTATTTCCAGGTATACAAATTTGATAAGGACGGCCACATTTCTAACCCGCTTGTAAACGCAGAGACAGGCAAGCCGGTCACAGGCGGCTCACCGCGGCATATCACCGAAGAGGAGGCCCAAATGGCGGCGCAGGCATTGATGGGCATCGGTTCGATGCTCCGTAACGTAGCGGCCTCCGCTTCAACAGCCCTGAGCGGACTTGTCGGCGGCAGCAGTGCCGGTGGAGTTGTCGGAGTTGGCGGCGGAAAAACCATTGAGGTGAATCCCGAGCAGCTGAAGGAGGTCGGCCAACGGCTTCGTCAGCACGCCGATTCCTTCCACCATGAGATGCGCGGCGTCGTCCAGTCGGTGACCAATCTGCTGGGAACGAGTCAAAGCCGGCGGCTTCAGCCGATTGTAGATAAAATTTGCACCGATTTAGCCTCCATTGACCGCTGGTATACGGATTCCACCACGCAAATTGCGGAATATATCCATACCAAAGGCAGTCAATTCCAGCAGGCGGATCAAGCTGGTGCTTCGGTAAAGGGGTGATCGTATGAGCCGGATTCAAGTGGAGCTTGAAGATTTACGGAAGGCAGAAGCAAGGCTCGTCGCCTTGATCGAAAAGCTGCGGGAGGATCAGCAGTACGTGAAGCAGCAGATCGAATGGCTGATGCAAAACTGGCGGGGCGCCTCCGCTGAGGCGCTGCGGAACCGATTGCAGGCGTTCATGGCCGAGCTTACCGTACGGATTGGAAATCTTGAGGAACGTAAAATGGCGCTCTCGCAATATTCCCGCATGATGGAGCAGGCCGATCGGCAGATGGGCTGAGCAGCAAAGGTCTGAACCGGCACCTCGCCGTTTGCACGCAGACTGCCAAAAAAAGCTCTTTACCCGCAAGGGTAAAGAGCTTTTTTAACCTATCTAAGAAAATATTATTCCTACTTCTGGGACCGAGCCTTTACTTCGCGCTTTCCACCCATTTGGAAACCACAGCTTCGTTTTCTTTAACCCACTTCGCCGCTGCTTCCTCCGGCTTCATACCGCCTTGGATATCGACCATCACCTTGGCCATATCATCCGGAGTCCATGTGAACTGATCCAGCAAAGCATACGCTTCCGGATGATCCTTCTTCAGGTCCTTGCGGGCAATCGTATGGATTTGCTCAGCGCCGCCATAAATATTTTTCGGATCCTCAAGGTACTTCAGCTTGAATTTTGCAAATTTCCAGTGCGGTGTCCAGCCTGTTACGATAATCGGCTTTTGATTCTTATATGCTTTCTCCAATGCAGCCGCCATGGCCGCACTCGAGCTTTCTCTCACATTCCACTTGTCGAGGCCATATTCCTCAATCACCTTAGCCGTCGACTTCATCAGACCGGCGCCTGGGTCAATCCCCGTAATTTCAAATCCGACCGCTTCGCCGTTTTTCGCGTCCTTCAAATCTTCAATCGATGAAATATCCATATACTCCGGCACAACAAGGCCGATTTTCGTTCCGTCCAGGTTTGGACCCAAATCCTCAAATTTATCCTTGTACTTCGTGTAATACGACTCATGCGTCGTCGGCAGCCATGCCGCTACAATTGCATCTGCGCTTCCATCAGCAACGCCGGCCCACATCGGACCTGCTTCAACCTGCAGCAGCTCCACCTTATAGTCGAGCTTGCTCTCCAAAACTTCCTTTACAACATTCGTGCTGGCAATCTCCGAATCCCATGCGACATAAGCTAGCTTCAATGTCTTCTCTTTCGCGGATTGCGAAGAACAGCCTACCAGGGCCATCGCCGATGCTAAAACCACCGATAAACCGATCGTCAACGCGCGTTTCATGTAACCACTCCTCAGTAAGTTTTTTATATGATCATCCCGCAAAACGCAGGGAAATCCGTGTGCCGCTCGTGCCTTGTTACTCTATTTCTCGGACTATACTCCGTTAAAACGCCCGAGCACCTCTTGCTGTGTGCGTGATCCTATACCGGATTATCCTTGACTGCGCACCCGCTTCTTCTTAATCGCATGCTGCGTCAGCCGATCCAGCAGGATCGCCAAAACAACAATCGCCAAGCCTGCTTCAAAGCCCGCGCCTACTTCAATTTGCGATACGGCCCGGTACACGTCAGCGCCAACCCCCTGCGCTCCGATCATCGAGGCGATTACGACCATCGACAAGGATAGCATGATGGTCTGATTGACGCCGGCCATAATGGTCGGCACGGCCAGCGGAAGCTGCAGCTTCACCAGCTTCTGCCACGGTGAGGAGCCGAATGCGTCCGCCGCCTCCACCAAGTCCTTCGGCACCTGGCGAATGCCAAGGTTCGTCAATCGAATCGTCGGCGGAATCGCAAAAATAACCGATGCGATAACCCCTGGAACGACACCAAGATTGAAGAAGGTAACGGCCGGAATCAAGTATACAAAGGCCGGCATTGTCTGCATAAAGTCCAAAATCGGCGTCACCGTATTCTGCACCGCATCTTTTCCGGCAGAGGCGATCCCCACAGGAATTCCGATGATGATCGAAATCAGCGCCGACGTAAGCACCAGCGCAAGCGTATCCATCGTCTGCTCCCAGAAGCCGAGATTATAAATCAGGAACATGCCCAGCGCCGTAAATATCGCAATCCGCAGCCTGCCAACCGCGTAAGCCCCAACCGCAAAAATTACGATCATCAGCAGCGGGTGCAGGGAGATAAACAGAAACTCAAACCCGCCTACAATTCCATTAATAATAGTTGCAATCGCATCAAATCCCCAGCTAAAATTGTTCTCCAGCCAAGCAACGATCGCTTCTACCCATGCATCCAAAGGAATTTTACTCATGCCGCCCCGTCACCTCCTTCTTCCTTATTGCCGGCCAGCGCCGCCAGCACCGCACCGCGGATAATAATCCCGCGCAGCCGCCCGTCCTCGGCCGTAACAGCGACGGGGATTTTGCTTCCCGCGACCGTATCAAACAGCTCGAAAAGCAGCGTTTCCGGAGAAACGGTAGGCACATCGCGAATAACGATATCCTCGAGCGACTTGCCTTCCTTCGCGGCAGCCGAAGCATCCTCGGCGGTAATGACCCCGACAAGCTTCTTCGCCTTGTCCGTTACATACAGGTTCGAAATGCCGATATCACGCATCAGCTGCAGCGCAACACGCGGACCGCGGTCGAGGGCGATCGTTTCCGGCCGCCTCATCACATGGGACGCAGTAAGCACCCGCGAAAGATCCACATCCTCCACGAAGCGCTCCACATATTCGTTCGCCGGATTCATCATAAACTGCTCCGGCGTGCCGAGCTGTACCAGCGCCCCGTCCTTCATCAAAGCGATGCGGTCGCCGATCCGCAGCGCTTCATTCAAATCATGCGTGATAAACACGATCGTCTTGCGCATTTTCGATTGAAGCTCCAGCAGCTCATCCTGCATATCCTTACGGATCAGCGGATCCAGCGCACTGAACGCTTCGTCCATCAGCAAAATATCCGGATCGCTCGCGAGCGCCCTTGCCAGCCCGACCCGCTGCTGCATCCCGCCGCTGAGCTGCTCCGGCAGGCTCTCCGCATAGCTCTCCAGCCCGACCAGCTTCAGCGCCTCCAAAGCCTTTTCGCGTCTAGCCGCCTTCGGAATGCCCTGCACCTCCAGCCCATACTCGGCATTCTCCGCTACGGTACGATGCGGAAACAGCGCAAACTTTTGAAACACCATGCTCATTTTCGTCCTGCGGATGTCCCTCAGCTCTTCTTTGCTCGCCTTCACAATATCCTGGCCTGATATCAGCACTTGTCCCGAGGTCGGCTCGATCAGCCGGTTAAACAACCGGACCAGCGTTGATTTCCCACTGCCGGAAAGACCCATAATGACGAAAATTTCGCCTTCTTCTATAGATAATGAAACCCGGTTAACTCCTACGGTCAGTCCGGTTTCCTTATGAATGCGCTCCTTGCCCCAGCCTTGCTCCAGCAAAGGGACCGCCCGTTTGGCATCACTGCCAAATACCTTTGTTAATGACCTCACTTCAATGATCGGCATTGCTTCACTCCCTTTCATTCCGATCGGTTGGACGTTTGCCGTCCCTTTATTAGTCTAGAAAAGTTTCCATAAACCCTCAACCTTTATATCCGTCCATATCGTACGTTCAGACTGTACAATTCGTACAGAAAAAACTGTATACTCTTGTTTCCTTAATAATCCTTACAAATCATCTCCTTTACAACCGGAATCCTCCGAGCCTACAATAAGGGTAATGTGTTGTCGAAACTGTAAAACATTTACAGTGAGGTTTTTGCAGATTAAAGAACATCGAACGAGGGATAAGGAGGGAGCACATGGACGAGTTAACCGGCATCCCTGAAGATCAGATCCGAAAGATTCAATCGGCTAGACAGCGGGTTATCGAATCAATCGGCCAAAACATGGACATTTATGGAGTAAACCTCTCCATTGCCTACTTATATGGACATATGTTTTTTCGCAACCACCCCGTAACGCTGGACGACATGGGTCAAACGATGGGCATGAGTAAAACCAGCATCAGCACCGGCATGCGGACATTGATTGATCTGAAGATGGTCAATAAGGTATGGGAAAAAGGCGCGCGGAAAGACCTGTACGAGGTGGAAGGCGATTGGTACCGCACCTTGAGCGATTTCTTTTCGATTAAGTGGAAAAAGGCCGCGGAGCTAAATTCAGCGGCACTAAAGCGTTCCTTAACGGAAATGCGCAAGCTGCTGGAGCAGCAGAAGGAGCAGCCGGAGGCCGAGGGCTCGGCCGAGCTTTGCCAGCTTCTCGAGAACGATATCGCCAAAATGGAGGAAGCGCTCGGCTATTATAATTGGTTTCACCGGCTGGTCGAGGCGTTTGAGTCAGGTGAGATTTTTAAGCTGGTGCCGAAGGACAAGCCAGAGGCTTAAAGCTGACTCCGTGTACTGGGAAATGGGCGCCAATCACTTAACAGTGGCGGGATTTCTTGGCATGACACCACTGTGTGGCTTTCCACTTTCGCCCGGACACGGTAAAGCTCAATCGAGATTTATACTGCAGGATGGCAAAAGGCCGCTGTTCCACGTAAAGCGTGGACGCGGCCTTGTTTTTTTACTCGATTTCTTTAATGTCGACAGAAAGCTGATGCTGATCGTCCGTGTCCACACGGATGGTCACCAGCACGGCAAATTCACGCTCCGGCTGACGCAGCCAAAGCCGAAAGCTTTCGACCGCAACGGCTTCCGATTCCAGCCTGCGCCCCAAATATTGATAATCAACAATATCGGCGTTATAACGTTTGGATGTTTCCTCCATTGCGAGCCGACCCCACCGGGCATATTCCGGTGCAGCATAGGTACGCTGCGCTAGAGCGGGCTGCCTCGGAGGATTATCCGCTTCTTCCCCTCTAGGTTCATCTTCATCTGCACTGCCGAAGCTTTCTTTAGCCTTATTCGGGCTGCCTGACGGCTCGTACCAAACGGGGGCCGTATCCACATGCTCCAGCCACAGCGCGGCATCGCTTCCATCCGTTCCAGCCGTCCAGACGGATAGGTCCGGTTCCGCCGTATCGGATTTGCGGACCCACGCGAGCACCTCCTCGGCCTCGATATAGTCCGGCGCAAAATCGCCGGCTCCGCTTGGAGGCTGCGTCAGTTGTACCGCCTGCCCATCCTTTAGCCGCAGCCGGTACAGCCCCGGCTTCGCCCTAGGAACCGGCCCCTGTTCCCAGGCTAACTCCGGGGACCGGGAAACAACAACCTCATGCTCGTTCAGCCAATCGAACCCAATATCCATCATGCCCTTCGGCGTATACGTGGGTGAGGCCAGCGCCGGTACCCTATCTACTCGAAAATGCTTATTCGATACCTCGAACCTGCCCTCTCCCTCAATGTAGCCGATTCGATTTTCCGACGGTTGGGGTTTGGGCTCAGGCACAGGCGCCCACTTAAACCAATCCTCCCGAGCCAGCATTTGCCCCGGACAGACAAAACGCGAGCCGTCAGCCGCAAGCAAACAGAGGGTATTGCTGTCCATAGACCACGACGCGGTCGGGTGCGCAATAAATGCCATCCATTTGCCGTCCGGTGACCATTTAAAGCTGCTTAAAGTTTGCGCGAAAAACTCGTTCGACATTTCCGGCAGGGTGAAGAGAGGCTTGGGCTCCTCGCCGAATACGAGCAGCTTGAGCTCAATCGGCGTCCACGTTTCCCCTACCCGGCGTGATTCATTGCTGATGATCATTCCTTGACCGTCCGGCAGCCATGAATATTGATCAACCCCCTCAGTAATCAGGGTGGGCTCAATCGTCCTATTCGCCTGGTCCAGCCGTACCCTTAGAAGCCGCTTACCCTCTTGATAGGCAAGCTCCGCACGTCCTGGAGCCCATTGCGGATTCCAACCATGCTTCGCAGAAATCGTCAGGTCCTTGCCCGATGCAAGGTGATAGGCATGCAGTGACTCGCTGCCGTCCGCTTCCTTACTTACATAAGCGATCCACTTCCCGTCATCCGAAAATTTCAGATGGTCAGACGCTGCAGGTGACGATGAAATTTGCCGCTCATCCTCCCCCATTTTGACCCAAAGATAACGATCCCGTAAAAACGCAGCCATCAGCTTGGCATTTCCCTTTTGTTCCTCTTCCGATGCATAAGTCCAGCCTATCATTAAAAGCAGCAGACCCGTGAGCAGACTCGTAACGACAATTTTTATCCGCATGACACCCCTCCTTCAACAGGAAGAAGGTTCCACAAACGATTACAGATTATACGCGCCCCGTTGTAAAGACCCGCACAAGCACATATTTCATACACCATGCGGGCTACAGCTAAAAAGGCAGCGGCGGATTCCGCCACTGCCCTACCTATCTTGGTATAACCATCGTAATGCATCCGGAAACCGTTCGCAAAAATAGGAATGCTCATGCTTTCCATCTTCTACGATGTGATAATATAACCGGTTATCGTCCAAGCCGGATTGAGACAAGCATTGAGCGGCCTCAGCGGTCCGAGCCAGCATCAGCTGCTGAATCGTTTCCTTGCCCTGCCCTTCCAGACTGCCCACGTCCATATATACTTTAACGTCAGTCGAAGGGAGCGGCTCCCGCTGCATGTACTCCACAAAGCCTTCATACCAGAATGAACCGGATATGCAGCATATTCGCCCAAAAACACCGGGGGAGTTATACATCGAGAACACCGATATTAACCCGCCGAGTGACTTTCCGGCCAGCGCCGTATGCTCCGCCTCCGGCTTCGTCCGATATTTCCGGTCAACGTACGGCTTGCACACATCGCGAAGAAACGCCAAATAATCGGCGCCCCTGCCGCCAAAATGGTCAAAGCCGTAGCGGTCGGTCAACGCCTTTGCCAGCCAAGGCGTATACTCATCGATCCGGTTCTTCGGCTCGATGCCGACCAAAATCAGCTCCGGCAGCTCACCCTGCTCGAACAGCTGCTCCAGCCGCTTGAGCGCTTCACTTTTGCGCGGATCGAATACATCTCCTCGGTCATGGACATACACGACCGGGTAGGCTCCCCCTTTTTCATAAGAAGGGGGCAAATACAGAAGCAGCTCCCGCTCCTGGCAGCTATCCGAGAACACGACTCCTTTCACGAGAGCCCTCCTTTCGTTAAGCAAGCCCTTACTTAGCACCCGATACACCCCATGGTAAAAAGCAGCGCCTTTCAGCCGACGCTTTTTTTCACGGGACGATTATCCTTTCGCCTTCAAAAGCAAATAAACGAAATACGGGACGCCTACGATGGAAATGACGATGCCAACCGGCAGCTCCGCCGGGGAGAAGACGGTCTTCGCGATAAAATCGGAGCCAATCACAAGCAGCATGCCAATCGCACCGCTAACCGGAAGCGCATGCTTATGCGACAGCCCAACGAGCCGTTTGGCAATATGCGGGGAAAGCAGCCCGATAAACGCAATGCTGCCCGAAACGGAAACGCATGCGCTGACAAGCCCGACACTGCCGAGCAGCAGCAGCCCCCGTTCCTTTTCCACAGAAACGCCGAGTCCCTTCGCACTGTTCTCTTCCAGCTGAAGTAAATCGAGCACCCGGATTCCCCTGATAATGAACGGGATACAGAGTACAAACCATGGCAGCATGGACGCAAAATACACCCAGTTGGCGTTCCATATACTGCCCGTCAGCCAAACGACCGCCATCTCAAAATCGTTGGGGTTCATTTTCAGCGCGATGAATAACGTCAGCGCACCAAGGCCTGTACCGATCGCAATCCCCACGAGCACCAAACGCTGGGGATCCAATCGGCCGTTTTGATATGCAAAAGCATAGATCAACACCGCCGCGCCGATCCCGCCAATCAGCCCAAACAACGGCATGGCCATAATGGATCCTAAGCCTTGGCTGATGACCTCGCCTTTAAAAACAAACATAAAAAACACAATCGCCGCACCCGCCCCGGCGTTGATCCCCAATATCCCGGGTTCGGCCAGTCCATTGCGCGTAACCCCTTGGATGACCGCACCCGCTATGCCAAGTCCGATTCCGACCAGCGCCGCAATCGCAATTCTCGGCAGGCGGAACTCGAAAATCACAAGATCATGCTCCGGCACCGGATTAATCCGCAGCAATGTTCTTACGACTTCCATCACGGTCATATCAAATTCGCCGTTCGTTAAGTGAATGTACGCCGCAGCGAGGCTAAGCGCTACCGTGCCAAGCAGGACCGCCCAAAACCGCGAGGCGGATTGCATGAACGAGTTACGCATTCGACCCACCTCCCCGCGTACGGATTAGGTACAGGAAGAACGGAACGCCAAACATCGCGGTCACAACCCCGATCGGCGTTTCGAAAGGCGCATTCAAAAACCGGCTTAATAAATCGCAAAATGCCAAAAACGCTGCGCCAAACAAAGCCGCGCACGGAATCACCTTACGGTAATCTGTACCGACGAAAAAACGTGCAATATGCGGAACGAGCAAACCGACAAAGGCGATTTTCCCAGCCAGCGCTACAGATACACCCGTTAAAATTACGACAGAGAACAATGCGGCAATCTTCACCAGCAGCACCCTCTGCCCTAAGCTGCGAGCGATTTCCTCGCCAAGCGAAACGATCGTAATCGATTTCGCCAGCAGCAGCGCAAGCGCGATGCCGACGATCGCGAATGGAATCGCCAGCTTAATTAGCGTGGGATCCAATTGATGCACCCTAGCGTTATACCAAAAGCTGATCGTCTGCGAAATTTGAAAATAAGCGGCAGTCGCTTCCGACACACTGCTGAGAAACGTTCCGATAATGGTTCCGATAATCGCCATCCGTACAGGCGAAAGCCCGTTAGGAATAAGCGCAGCCAAACCGAACACCATTCCGACTCCTACAGCAGAACCGACCATCGATAACCAAATCAAATCGATAGAGGATCCGTTTGGCGCCAGCAGCATTCCAATCGTCACCGCAAACGCTGAGCCGTCCGTTACACCCATAATGGAAGGGGATGCAAGATAGTTTCTTGTCATCCCCTGCATAAGCGCACCCGATATGGCGAGGAAGGCCCCGATTAATAAGGCCCCCACCGCCCTAGGAACTCTAGAGTGCATAATAATTTGATGATTTACATTGCCTTCATCAAACCGGAAGAACGCATCCCATACTGTGCCGGCATCGATCTCTTTCGCTCCGAACAAAATCGAAAGGATGGCCAGCCCCGTGATGACAACGGGGGAGGTCCAAATGAGCCAAGCTCCGATGGAAGATTTCATTCTCATAGGTTTATGGTTTCACCGCCGATTAGTTGGACAGCTTTTCTACCGCTGCTTTTAAGAAGTTGATTTTACTCCACGCCGTACCGCCTTGTGCCAATGGATCAACGACGTTGACAAACACCTTGCCGTTTTTCACTGCATTCAGGCTCTTCCAAATCGGGTTGTTTTGCAGCTCTTCCAGCGTCTTTGGCTTATCCTTGTTCTCATCTTCGCTAAATTGAACGAACAAATAGTCCGGGTTGATTTCGCTGAACTTCTCCATCGATACGACTTCCTGTGCTTTGGCCGCCTTAACCTGCTCCGGTACCGCAAAGCCTAAATCCGTATAGAGGGACGGGTTAAAGAATACGTCTGCCGGGTATAGGTTGATATTGCCCGCACGTAAACGAATGATCATAACCTTCTTATCCTTCAGCTTATCGCCAAGCTTCGCTTTCGCTGCAGCGACATCGTCTTTATACTGCTTAAGCGCTTTTTCCGCTTCCGCTTCTTTGCCGGTCAGCTCAGCCAACAGCTTCAGGTTTGCTTCCCAGTCCGTAGCGATATGGGATACCGGAATCGTCGTTGCGATTTTCTCCAGCTTTTCCTTTACTTCAGGCTTGAATTTTGTCGTTGCCAAAATCACTTCAGGCTTCAGCTTCAAAACCGTTTCCACGTTCGGCTGCTGCTTTTCGCCGATCGATTCCGTCTTGCCGGTAATCGGCGCGAACATTGCTGGGAATTTGCCGCCTACGGAAATGCCGCCAATCGGCTGTACGCCAAGCACGAGTGCGTCTTCCATCGACTCCATGCTGCCCGTAATAACAACCTTATCTGTCTTCGTCGGAACGGTATATTCTTTATCCTTGTACTTAATCGTCTTCGTCTGCGCTGCCGCCGCCGGCGCTTCATTCTTTGCTTCAGTGCCGGACGCCGGAGCTGCCGCCGGCTTTGTTTCTCCCTCGCTCTTCGAAGGCGTTGTTTGCTCCTGTGCTGCTCCGCATGCCGCCAACGCGACTGCCATTACTGCAATAAGACCCGCTTGCATCCATTTCTTGTTCATTTCTCTATAAGTCTCCTCTCGACCACCAATAATTTATATTGAAAATGATTCTCATTAGCGATTATAAGGCAGTCCCTATACGGGTACCATGGACGATTTCCGGTTTTCTTTTGGATAATTTCCGGCAATTAAGCTTTCTATCTCTTCCACGATCCGCCAATGCGCGAATGCCGAGTATTCACGCCAAGGATCAGACGTTATAAAATCGACACGATTCGTTCGAACCGCCCGCAAATCCTGCCATAACGCACTTTGCTGCAGCTCTTTCCAATAAGCGATCGATTCCGTTTCTTGGCATACATTCACGAGAATCCGATCCGCATCCATGCTTGCAATTTGCTCCAGCGAGAGCGGCATTTGATGCACGCCGGCATTTTCGCCAAGTGCCGGCAGCATCTGCATATCGTTAAAAAACACATCCCGGATACTTCGATTGCAGTACTGGGAAATGCGATTTTTGTATACGCTCACGATTAAAAAGGTATCCTGTTCGACGAAGGAATGAATCCTTCCTCTAGCCGCACGAACCTTCCGGTCGTAGGAAGCTAACCATTGCTCCGCTTCCCCTGAAATCCCGAGGTGCTCCCCCGTCATCCGCAGATGCTCTCTCCAGTCCGCGTCCGATGGCAGAAAGAGCACAGGGGCAACCGAAGCAAGCGCCTCTTTCTCCTCAGTCTCCAGCATGTCAACGCATATGACAGAGTCCGGCTGCGCTTCCTCTAACAGCTCCATATTGCTCTGCCAATTGACGCCATGACGATAAGCGCTTAGATGGACCGGGATATCGTTGCGGTACATTTTATAGTAGTACGCCGTCCATTTCGGATGCAGGGGCGCGGCGTAGGGAATCATGTTCAGCGCCAGCATATGACCGGTCGTATAATAACCGTACGCCACTACCTTGCGTCTCCGGCTTTTCATATACACCGTAGGAGATACTCCCGTTTCCTTTTTAAATTTGCGGCTGAAATAAAACTCATCGCTGTAGCCGACCTGCTGTGCTGCTTCACGCAGCCGAATGTCGGACTTTGCCATCAGCTGCTTCGCCTTTGCCATGCGCAGCTCCGAAAGATAGTCCATAGCGCTTACGCCATACGTTTTCTTGAAAAGCTCCACATAGTATTTGGGGCTGACCTCGGCCATCCGGGCAAGCAGTTCGATCGTTACGTTCTCATTATAATTGCGTTCCATGTATAGCTTTGAGCGCTCCAAGGAGGAGAGGGAGTCCGTTATTGGCTCGTTTTGCGCGGTTTTCACCAATGTGTACAGCAGCTCCTGAAAAAGCAGCTGTCCCCGGAAGCGTTCCAGCGAGCCCGCGTTATTAAGGCAGCTGTGAATTTCACCGCAAAGAACAAACGGGCTTTGCGAATCGAGGCGAAACTGCAGCCCGCTCGCATACCTAAGAAGATGATCCTCTTTCTGATATAAAATGTCGGTCTGCTTCCTTGAAGAAGTGTTCGAGAGCTTGTATTCTTTCTTGTCTGTTAGGTGCCCCGCGCTTTCCAAATCCATCGGGTCCACTTCTCTATGTACATCAAAACGAAGCACGTATAAATCCGTACAGTCATGCGAATCCGGTGCGGCTCCGAACGTTTCTTCCGGCGGGCAAAAGCATACCGTGTCCATTCGCAGCCGATACTCCGCTCCTCCAATGATCAGCGCTCCGCCGCCATTCGACGGGGCTAGCAGCACATACTGATCGGTGTACTGCTGCTCCAGCCTCCATCCCGAGCCCTTGCGAAGCAGCTCAATATCGGTAAGCCGCACGAGAAGACGATCCCATGTCGGCTCGTCTGAAATGCTGTTATGCGGTTTTGCCGCCAAGATCGCTCACCTCATTGATAATAGTTATCATTATCAGTTATTATAACAAAGCTGCAGCCCTGTGAACATCCCCTTACCGGAGAAATGCTGACAGACGGGGTTGAGGATCATAAGAAAAACTTCTATCGAAGTCCTTTCAAAGAAGCGGGTACGTCATTAAGCGGTAGTTTTCCTTGGTATAGAATTTACTCGTTCCGACCTCAGCGAAACTTATAAATTCTATAACGTTAAAAAAGCCTGCTGGGCAGGCGCATGAAAACAGCCTACCCCGCAGGGGTTAAGGTTCGGTATTAATAACTCGGCCAACCGGACGAGTCCCACAATAAATCGTTAATGAGGAATTTCGGCGTTCCGTTATCATCAGCATCGTACGCATGGCGTATGATCAGGCTTGTTCCCAGCACATCCTGGCCTCCCGGCCCTTTCCAGCGGGAATTGCCCGAATCCAAAATCGTGCCTCCTCCGTTCATCAAGCTGACGCCGTTTTTATCTACATAAGGCCCCGTAATACTTGTGGAACGACCATAAATCATTTTATAAGTGCTGTTTACCCCTTGGCAGCACCTGTCGATTGATGCAAATAAGTAATAATATCCGTTTCGATACGTGATCGCAGGCGCCTCGATCGCTGTGCTCGGTCTCGTTGCAATGGAATGCAGCGCCCCGGTCGGCTTCATCGTTGATGCATCCAAACGGGTCAGCTTTAATCCGCTCCAAAACGAACCGAACGAAAGCCATGGATTGCCCTGCGGGTCAATAAACAAATCCGGGTCGATCGCATTGTAATTATTGGCGCTAGTCGATTTTACTACAAGGCCGTCGTCTCTCCACGGGCCGTTCAGATTGGTCGCTGAGGCCAGCCCAATTGCCGAAGTGTTGGAGCCAAAGCTCGAAACCGAATAATACAGCCAATACCTGCCGTTAAAATATTTGATATCCGGAGCCCAGATGTCGTTCGTCGCCTGATTCGGCACCTGCTGCTTCCACCAGGAAAGCGGCTGAGCAAACACCTGGCTGCCGCGGGTCCAGTTGGTTCCATTCGTCGAGCTGTGCCTTTGAATGCCCTGCCCCGTGGAAAAGACATGCCAAGTGCTGCCGACTTGGATGATCGACGGGTCGTGAGCCACAAAGTCCCCTGACAAATTCCAAAACCCTGCGGAAACCGGAAACACCATAGCCAACGCCAAAACAAGCACCAAAGCAACCGTGATTTTGCCTTTTTTAAAGGACATTGAATCTTCTCCTTACATTTTCATTCAGCAGGTTTTCTCTTTTCACACCCAGTCCTTTGCTAATCATCAAATCTCCTCTCTCTTTTTCATTTCGTTAAAATAAATGGGCGGAACACCTCCTTTTTGCGATGAAAACAGTTATTGGAAACGTTTTATTTTATGTAGTCATAAACTGATTCATGTTTGTATTTCACCCTATTTTTGTAAAAAAGATGCTGTAGGATAATTTGCATTCCTTTTTACCATACTAAGAAATCATGTTTTAAAAAGGAGAGTGCTCGCATGGAAATGACTTCGGCCAAGCTGGGAAGGGTTCCCGTCTCCATTCAAAACGATGGGAAGTTTCAGGGAAGTGTATACTGCATTCAAGCGAGTGAATTTAAAGGAGATCCGGATCAAGAGGATATTGCAAATTTTTTGGCGGCTGCCGTTGAAGAACCGGAGCGTTTCATGATCTATCAGGAAAATGGCGCCTCCAACGTGTATACCAAGGAGCCCGAAGCGGCTGTCCAGCTGGCGGTACAGCTAAATCAGCAGCATGGCGTTGAGATTAGCGAGGAAGAGACCGAAGCGTTTCGCTCCCGCTTAGCGTTACAGTAGGTGAAGCGCGGCCTTGTGTACAGATTTGATTTATGCAGAAAAAAAGGCTGCCTGGCGTCATTATCCGGCAGCCTGCTTCAGTATGGGGAGCGGTCGCCATGGTCCGTGTTCAAGAGCTGCTTCGACGAACGGATTTCAGGCCTCCCTGCCAATCGTAAAATAAAATGAACCGGCCAGCCGATCCAGCTCCGCCAGCCGCTCTCTTGCGGCCGCACTCCGATCAGAGAGCCATTGCCCTTGCACTCTCGGCTGCTTTTTATACACCTTCCGAATTTCCGTCCTCATTGCTCCACGATCTTCAGCTTTACAAGGGAGGATCAGATGCGGTTCTTTCACTAATACTCGTACGAAAGATCTCACCGGCTCTAGGGGAGAATTCCCCAGCACCTCGAGCAGCTCCGCATCCGTCATGCGCTCAATGCGCGACCGCAGCTCTGGTTCAGCTTGCGTATGCGTCAGCGCCGCCTGCGACAGCACCTCATCAACCGCTAGAAAGTACGGATCCAAAAACGTGCAGTTGTCGTCAGCCACTGCATGCAGCAGGCTCAGCGCTGTGTCTTCGTCCGCCTCAATCCAGTTTCCATCGAAGCGGATTCGATTCACCAGCTCATAAGCCGGTTCGCGGGTTAGGCCGAGCATATGGGTATCTCTCATAAAGCTGTCGAAATGATCGATACCGAGTCCTTCTGTCCGATGCGTCAGCGGGGTATCGCGGTTCAGCAGATCGATGATCGCTTCGGCTGAAAAACCATGCCTCGTTAATATGGTTGAAATGGGTGCGGAAGCGATGGCTTGTTCCGTTAAATGGTGATGGTTTTTGCCAAGCGCCATTTCGACAGTGTGCGAAAAGGGCAAATGCCCGATATCATGAACGATGGCGGCGGCGTGCAGCTCTTTCCAGCCTGGAAAAAACCGCTTGGTCAACGCCCATACCCCCACCGTATGCTCAAAACGTGAATGCGTCACCGGACTGACAAGCGCCCCGGCTCCATAGTGGTACAGCTGTTTCAGCCTGCGCAGCGGCTCGCTTTGGAAAAGCTCCCTCTCGTAAGGCTCGACTGCCGTTTCCATCCGGTACAAGGGCTCCCAAACCGTATCCGCTGCAAAATGCTGCTCCATTCGTATTTTGGTCATGCCGTCAGCTCCTCTCCGTTGTCAAACGCAACTGACAGCATACCATATCCGATTTTTGTTGGTAAGAGTGAACGGCCTATTTTTTCAAGGAATAATTAGGGTCTGATATACGTATGGACCGCTTTCCAGTTCACGCCGTGCAGCTGCATGGACAGCTGAACAGGCTCATGGAACCCAAAGGTTTGTGAATCGTATCGGTGCAGGGTATACGCCTTTGCATAAAAAAAGCAGTGCAGCACGAGAACTGGCCCCTGCTGGTATGCTGCCGGATCATATTCAAAGTTTAGGGCCATACCGCGATATCGTGGATGAAGCTTGTGATATATTTCGTCGGTCATGTACGGTGAATAATTGGAAGTGTTCTGCATACCTAAACGAAGCACCGTTTTCACGTCGTTTGCAATCCAAAACGCTACCGCAGCGTATAAGACGCAGAAGCTGATCAAACCCGAAAGGATCGCCGTTCGCTTTTTCCGCAAAATAATCCTTCCTCCCTTGATATTTCGCCCCACCTATAGTACTTCTCGTATCAACCGCAGCGTCCCGTTAAATGCCCCTCATGATCATTCATTTGGGAACCCGTCGGAAGCAGCTGGATGCTCAGCCTGTCTCCTTCGTGGAAGCGGCAGGTTAGGGTGAACATCTGAAGGGGATCGAAAACATGGACCGTCACCACGAGCGTCCGTTCATCCGTCCAGACTGCAGCACCATAGGAGGGCCCCCCTAAATCCATAAACGGCTCCGTCCCTTGGACCCACTTCCCCATTCCAAACGCCAATTCCAGGCGAGCACCGTTCCTATGGAAGTAAAGGCCTGTCCGGTCGCCCTCCAATTCGAATTCACACGCATCGTAGCCGTACCGATTAGACTCTAGCGCCCAATGACGTCCACTAAAGTCACTGGAAAACGGTGAATGAGTGCGCCCAGCCGGCTTGAAATGGCTCAGCGCAGCGAAACGCTGCTGCAGCGCCGCTGCTTCCGGATTAGGTGAAAGCGGAGTACCGCCACTTTCCGTAAGTGCCGCATAAATCGTCGACCAGAAGCATTCGATGATACGTGTCTGCCCGTCTTTATATTCGAGTGTATTCGCTGTGGTCACGAAGACCAGCTCCTGATCCGGCAGCACAATGACGAGTTGGCCGCCCATGCCGAAGGCGCAATATCCGTTATGACGGACACGCCAAAACTGATAGCCGTAGCCCAGCTTGCCGTCCAGCATGACACGGGTACCATGGGTGCCGATCCGGTTGCCGGTGCTGCGCTCCACCCAGCCCTCCGGCAAAATCCGCACCCCATTCCAGACACCGTCCTGCAAATACAATTGGCCGAACCGAGCCAGCGCTTCCGTCGTGCAGCGGATCCCGCTGCCGCCCTTGTTAATGCCAAGCGGACAGCTCTCCCACCAAAGCTCTCCCATGGAGAGCGGTTCGAACAATCGGGGTCTCAAATACTCCAGCACAGTCATCCCCGTAACCCTCTGCAAAATCGCACACAATGTGTGAGTTCCCGTCGTATCGTAGGCGAAGCTGGTACCGGGCATTTTCGTAGGGGGCGTGTTTAGGAAGCCATGCACCCAATCCTCTATTTGCGTATTGGTGGATTTCGGATGGACGGTCGCCATGAGCAGCAAATGCTCCACCGTCATCATGGCCGTGTAAGGATGCAGCTCCCCATCGAGCTTTTCTGGGAAAAAGTCCGCCACCCGGTCCGTCAGGTTTAGCAACCCCTCGCCAATGGCGATGCCGATAGCGGCGGAGGTGACGCTTTTGCTCACCGAAAAGATAGGATGTAGGTGGTCTTCCTTGAAGGGAGCATAGTATCCTTCGGCGGCAACTTTACCGCCTCGAAGCAGCATGAAGCTGTGAAGCGGAATGCCTCTCTCCTCCGCCCCCTCCACAAACGCTAACACGGCTTCGGAGGAAATCCCGGCCTGCTCGGGTGTAGTCCGTTCCAAGCGGTTTTGGTTTTGGTTTTGGTTTTGGTTTTGGTTTTGGTTTTGGTTTTGGTTTTGGTTTTGGTTTTGGTTTTGGTTTTGGCTTTGGTTTTGGTTTTGGTTTTGGTTTTGCACTTGGCTCGCCCCCCCCTTCTGATTCTGCTCTTGGCTCGATTCCCGCTCTGATCCGAGTCTTGCTCCTGATTCTGCCCCACATTCTGCACATGGCTCAAGCCCAGCTCCTGANCTGATCCGAGTCTTGCTCCTGATTCTGCCCCACATTCTGCACATGGCTCAAGCCCAGCTCCTGACTCGAATTCTGGCCCCGACTCTGCTCTTGGCTCGAGTCCCGCTCCTGATCCGATTCTTGCTCCTGATTTTGCACATGGCTCAAGCCCAGCTCCTGGCTCGAATTCTGGCCCCGACTCTGCTCTTGGCTCAAGTCCCGCTCATGGTCCGATTCTTGCTCCTGATTCTGCATATGGCTCAAGCCCAGCTCCTGGTCCGAATTCTGGCCCCGACTCTGCTCTTGGCTCGAGTCCCGCTCCTGATCCGATTCTTGCTCCTGATTTTGCACATGGCTCAAGCCCAGCTCCTGGCTCGAATTCTGGCCCCGACTCTGCTCTTGGCTCAAGTCCCGCTCATGGTCCGATTCTTGCTCCTGATTCTGCATATGGCTCAAGCCCAGCTCCTGGTCCGAATTCTGGCCCCGACTCTGCTCTTGGCTCGAGTCCCGCTCCTGATCCGATTCTTGCTCCTGATTCTGCACTTGGTCCGAGTACCGCTCCTGAATCCGACTTCCCGCTTGCGCCATCTGCTCGAACTCTCCTCCCGGTCTCATCTTCGTCCACTTTCTAATGCGAGGTTGCTCAAAACCGCCCTTCTGGCGATCGTAATACAAAAAATTTGTATTATTCGCCTTCAACTAGCTGAAAAAAAGCCTAATAATCACAATTATTGTGATTATTCTTCGCAAAGAGTGCCACCGCAGCACACAAAAGAAAAAACAATACAAATTACTTGTATTGTTTCGCAAAAAATACTAGCCGCCGCCGAAAATAATCACAATTATTTGTATTAATCGCTGTCCCCGAGTGTCTTCACGCCACTTTCAGCCCCATCATCCAAGTTAGCGTCAAAACAACCATCCGTGGATGTTCAAGCGACGTGGCGGCGGTTGGATCGGCGTGTCCGATGTTCAAGCGGCGTGGCGGCGTTTTAATCGGCGTGTCCGATGCTCAAGCGGCGCGTGGCGGCGATTGCATCTGCGTGCCGGATGCTCAAGCGGCGCGTGGCGGCGGTTGCATCTTCGTGGCAGATGTTCAAGCCACGTAGCGGCGGTTGGATCTTCGTGGCAGATGTTCAAGCGGCGTGGCGGCGATTGGATCTGCGTGCCCGATGCTCAAGCACTGCTTACTGGCCCTTCTGCCAGTCAAAGCCCACCGCCTGCAAAAACGCCCGCGCCAACACCATATGCCCTGTCGGATTCGGGTGCACCCGATCCCATGCGATCATCGAAGAATGGCGCTCGCGCAACAGCGGTTCAAACGCACGCTGCGTATCGACAAAAATACACTCCCGCTTCTCAGCGATCCCCCTCACAACATCACCATACTGATCCATCATCGCACGCATCGTATCCTGCGGATTCGGCTCAATATAAAATGGCGTCATCAAAATCATGCCCTTCACCTTCGGAAGCGTCCGTTCCACCAGTTCATCCAAGGTACGCTCGTACTCATCCAAGTACACATGAGATTTTTTCATCGTCGGCTGATCATGCTGCCTCCATACATCGTTCGTGCCGATCATCACCGATACCCAGTCCGGGGAGAGCTCCAGCACATCGGTTTCCCAACGCCCTTTTAGATCCCGCACCGTGTTACCGCTAATGCCCATGTTGGTAACATGGATCGAAAGCTCCGGGTACGCCGAAGTAAGCAGCGCGTCCACCATGGCGACATAACCCTTTCCGACGCCCCCGTGGATACCTTCACCGTAGGGCCTTTTTCGCTCGCAGTCCGTAATCGAATCGCCGATCATGAGCAGCTTATCACGATGGTCAAAAATCATATCTACCCCTCCAGAGCCAGCTATGCTATTTGCCTCACATTGTATCGATTCCCTGCATGGAAGTAAACCCTTTTATTACCACATTGCTGCATAGCAAAAAGAACGTGCCTATGGTCATACCACCATGAAAAAAGCCGCTCGGCAAAAACCAAGCAGCTTTATCATCAACCCTCTATTACACCAAATCGCAAGCCTCGGCCGGCATCCAGTGCGCGTCCTTACCGTCCCACTTCACATTACAGCCGATCGGGTTGGTAAGCGGAGTCGTCACCGGCTTGCCCGCTACAACCTCTTCAAGCACGTTCGCCAAATCGTTAACCGTCATTTTGCTAGTATCCCGAGGCTGATCAACCCCGCGTCCGGTATAAACAAGCTTACGGTTCTCGTCGAACACATAGAAATGCGGAGTGCGCAGCGCACCATAAGCGCGCGCCACATCCTGCGATTCATCGCGCAGGTACACCCACGGGTAATTGTGCTTGTTCATCTCCTCGACCATATGCTCGAAGGAGTCCTCCGCGTACGTATTTACGCTGTTCGAGTTAATGCCCACAAAGCGCACGCCTTGATCCTTGAAGCGATCCGCCGTTTCACGTGTCACTTCATTAGAGCCAATAACATACGGGCAGTGATTGCACGTAAAGAAAACGACCAGTGCCTTCGCGTCCGCGAAATCGTTCAGCGAGTACGTTTTGCCGTCCGTTGCCGGAAGCGAAAAATCCGGTGCCTGGTTGCCTAAAGCTAATGTAAAGGTTGAAGCTGTCATAATCACAACACTCTCCCTGAGTTTTTTTATCTATGTAACCGCCCTAATGTAAGCAGGTTACTGCTTCATCACCTGCTGCAGCCTTCAAGCTTACAGCTTATTGTCGCCCGTGCTTTGGAAAAACTCGATCGATTCGCCGTTCAGCCCTTTGACAAATGCGATCCGTACCGGTGTTTCCGGGTTATTGCCCAGCACAACATCCTTTGTCGGAACCGTTACCTCCGCTCCCGCTGCAACCGCGGATTGCACCGCCTTTTCTACGTCCGTCGTACGGAACGCAATATGGAAAAACGCGCCCTCCGGCCGGATTTCCCCTGTACCGCCTGCAAAAACCTCTAAATAATTGCCGTCGCCGGTATCCAGCAGGACAACACGCTTGTCCCCCTCGCCCCAGCCGAAACGCTCCTTGAACCCGAGCCCTTGCTTGTAAAACGCAACCGTCGCTTCAAAATCATTCGCTCTCAGCGCGACATGATGAAAACCGCCGCCGCCCAATACTTCGTTCGTGCCCAACCTGTCCACTTCCTTTCAAAGGTTCGTTCCACCTTTTTAGTATATCTTTCCTCAGACCCCGGCAAAAGTAGTTACATTGATGTAAGTAAGTTACCTCGGATTGAGAACCTCTAATGGAGATAACCTCAAATTCAGGCCGTCTCAAAGAAACAAGCCCAGCATGAACCGTCTAAAAACTCGTTCCCCGTGTTCCGCTTGTTTTTATAGCACCATAGCCCGCCGCAATCTCATTACGCGCCTCCGCCCGCCGAGCGATCAAACACAATTTCGTCTTTCCGGCAATCCACCGTAAGATCCTCGCCGTCTAAGTACCATACATCATTTTCTTCCATATAAAAGGTCATGCCGTTTTCTTTCACTGTAAGCATCGGGTACCGCGGACTGTCCTTCATCACGCCCAGCGAAAACGGATCATTCCCACCGCCTCCACTATACCTAACATAAATCCGCACCTCATCGCCTTCTTGATAACCCCATTCCTTCAAAAAGCAGGCCACCGCCTGAGGAGTTACTGACATTTTCAACCCGATCGCCTCCATCCCATATTTTTGCTATTCCTCTTTTTATGCTCCTTATAATGACGCTGCAAATATTCAAATAGAAGAAGCGTCAACGATTGAACAATCAAGTACGTTATAAACGAATAGAGCAGCGTCCATCCCTTATAATGAAAGACGTTGAAATAGACACAAACCGCTTCAAATGCAATCCCGAAAAGGGAGCATAGTACGATAAACACCGCGATCGACATCCCGTTTAGCCGAAGTCGGTGATACAAATAAATAAACAAATACCCGGCCGCGGGATAGATGGCCCACGTCAGCATATCCGTCAAATCGAATTTGGGGATTTCGTTGGTGTCGTAAAGATCAAGCGGCTTTACTCCGAGCGTATTGTCCGCCCCTTTTGCCAGAGTTAAGCTGAAAAACATCACTAGAATTGCAATCGTCCTCGGAAACAGCCGGGGCAGCCTTAACACTCCCGCATACGCAATTAGAAGCGAAATCAAGACAAACCAATCATTCTCGTTGAATGTCTGAGGCAGCAGGATCATGACGACAGCCCCTCCCTTCTTAGGAAATGACGAAAGCCAAGGGCGAACAAACAAACAAGAAAGAGCAGAAGAATCGGCTTGGAAATCCATGCGAAAGCGGGCCAATCCGCAGGCACTGCCCATACGCCAACTTGATTAAGAGCAGCATCGACGCCAAGCAGCAGGACCGCCCCTATACCAAAAAGGAACATTTTCCAGAACCATGTATTTACCTTACTCAGCCCTTCCATCGTCCAAATGACGAGCATCGGGGTCAGTATATACATGCACAGCACCCTTAGCCATAACTGGTCAATTCGTTCCGAGGCCGATATCACCTCAAAATTTAACGAAACCAATGTAAAATAAGCGTCATCAATAAAAATGGCCGACATCCAACTAAAGATCAGCTGAAACGGATGGAGCTGCTTCGGTGCCACGAAATAAAATAGAACGAGTACAATAGTAGCTATTAAAAGTACGGAGGCAATCAATAGGAATTCCCCTTCTAGTTTTAACCCTATTCATTTCCTCTACAGCTTTAAAAGATACATCCACGCTTTCACCTTTGATTGATGTATGGCAGCTTATTGACGCTTATTTTTCCACGCTTTTCACAAGCTCAATATACTCTGCTAAAAAGGATTCCCCATTTCGTATAAAACGAGGGTCATAAATCCCGATCCGCTGCTCATCGGCCACAACCACCACAAAAGGCGCCCATTCGTATAAGGTTTTTGCCCTCGGATTTTCCCGAAACAGCCGCTCCAGATCCGCCTGCTCCTGAGAGGTCAGCGTCTCTACCGTCTTAAGCCCCGTCCATGCCGACCCCCGGCTGATCGTCACTTCATTCCCCTGCTTGCCGACCAGCGTAAACATTCCCGGGATAAATTCGGCTGAAAGCTCCGCCTGCTCGTATTTGCCTTCGGCCTGATTTAAAATAACGGCCCCCTGAGCCGTTTGAATGGCGACATGCAGTGCCAAGAGCAGCCCCACGATTCGGTACACCTTATAGGATGGCAGCCTGCTGCGTCCATAGCGGACAAACAAGAAACCCGCAGCCATAATCGCCCAGAACACTAGGTCGACGATCGGGATCGTTCCGAATGTCAATCGAGTCGTCGAAACGGGTTCAAAATACCCCGTTCCCCATGCGTTAAAAATATCGCTCGTATCATGAATAAAGACGGCAAGCAGTGCGATGCTGAACAACGGCATTAAGCTTGGAAGCTTGAAGATGATTTTGGCGGCTTGCGCAAGAAAGGCCGCCCATACCGGCACAAGAAACACCGAATGGGTAATCCCGCGGTGCCACATTTGGTAACGACCCGCGGAGTCCCACCAGGCCGAAATGACGTCGATATCCGGGATTTGCGAGCCGGCCACGGCGGTAAACAGCAGCGCACGCTTCTCCCTTACCGTCATATCCGGCTTTTTAAACGCGCCATATATAGTTAAACCGAACAATGTATGTGTAATTGTATCCAATGAAACTCCTCCAACACCTCAAATTACGTAATGACGGTAAGCTCATATAAATCCCGCGTATCGCAGCGAAGCGTATCGGCGATTGAAATCGCAGTTTTTAGCGGCATTACCCGCTTATTCTCCATGTAATCGGACAGCCTCTCCGGCTTATAATGAAGGGCTTGCGCCAGCTGCTCTTTCGTCATTCCCGCAAGCTGCAGGCGCTCCTCCAGCAAGCATCTCCCGAGATCATATTTCATGACCGCATCCTCCTGACAGTTAGGTTATAGCTCCATTGTAACCAATAGGAAGGGCGATCACACAAAGGTACAGGCCGGGGAGCTTAACGCGCAGAGCACAATCCAATCTGCGTCAGCCCCGTGCTCACAGTTAGCGGCCTGCAGCTTTGCCGCAGCTTGTATACCTATGTCTTGCCTGCTAGACCTTGCTCAATGGCCCGCTTACTTTACTCTACCCTGATCTGCTCAGCTCTGCTCTGCCCTGAAATCAACCGTTAGAGCGGATCTACTTGAACAGCGGCCTGCTTGCCGCTCAGCTGAAGGCCTGTTGCTTTCTTGCCCAGTCCGCATAAATCGGCAACCAATCGTTCCAGCAGTTCTTTCGCCTTCTGCCCCTCCTTGCCCTGCACCTTCACCACCAGCAGGACCGAATCGCCGGAGCGCAGGATCCGTTCCGCCTGTTGTTTTTTCGTATCGTAGTCATGCTCCTCGATATGAGGGGTGAGGCGCAGCTCCTTTACCTTAGGCGCACGTTCCTTTTTCTTCTCCTGCTGCGCCTGCTGCTTGGCCGCACCGGCCCCGATCAGCTTGCAGGGAGGCGGGCTGCTCATCAGCGACGTGCAGACCAAATCCACCTTCAGCTTTTTCGCTAGGGCGAGCGCTTCAGAGGTAGGCACAATGCCCAAATCCTCGCCGTCCAGCCCCGTCAGCTGTACCTCCGAGGCTTTAATTTTCTCATTCATAATCAGCATTGTATATCCACCTGATCTTTCGTTATAATGAAGCCTAATTACGTAAGGACTGCATAGTACAATCAACAACCTACGATACAAAAGGAGCCTGTTTCCCTTGAACTCGAAAGAAACCGAAGACCGCATTATCCAAAGCTACCAGCGCGACGAGCAAATGATGATCCTCGTTTTTGCGCAGTGGTGCATCAATCACGACCTCGATCCTCATGCGCTCTACGCTCTCGCCTATCCGGATCAAGCCGCAAATCCTGCTCTGCAGCAGGCGATCGAGCTGACGGTATCGAAGGACGAAGCCGGCGACATCCCGGACAGCACGCTGCTCGGAGTCTTATCGCTTTTTGGCAACGAAGAGCTTGCCTTCGTCGTGACCGAAGAAATCAACAAGCGGCCGAAGCGCAAGTAAGCTGCGCTATGCCGATCTGCGATTATAAAACCGAACGAAGCCGGGAGCAGCTGCCGTCAACGAAGCCGCCCTTGCTTTCGTTGTTCGGCCGCGTCATGCCCGCTTCCTCCACTTCAAAATAGCGGACACAAGCAGAACGGCAAACAGCGCCCCGGCCGAATCGATCCCGACATCGACGATCGACGGCCCACGGTCCGGCACAAGGCTCTGGTGAAATTCATCGCTTGCGCCGTATAACGTGGCGAAGCCCCATGCCCAAAGCACGGCCCGCTTGCTCTGCCGGCGCAGCGCCATGTACACCAGCACCGCCAGCAGGCCGAACGCCGTGGCGTGCGCACATTTGCGGACGATCAAATTGATCGTGTCCGCAATCGGCGCCGGCAAGCCTGCCAGCAGCTGAATTACAGAATGCGTGTTGTCCCCGGTAAACGCCGGAGACGCCGTAAAATAAAAGATGACCCCGCACCATACGATCACGGCGGCCCACCAGCCATTAAATCTCATGTATGAAATCCCTCGCTTTGTAAGGAATTTTACCGCAAGGGACTGCATTTGTAAAAAATTCTGGGACACAGCTTACTTAACGCTGGATTCATGATTCGTGCTAACAAATCAAGCAATCCATATCATTAATGTTCATTTATTCCCGTTCAAACAAGAAAAGCCGCCGGGATTGGGGCGCAATCTGCAAAGGAGGAGGAGCGATGCAACAATGCTTCGCCTCTCTCCTGCAGATCCGCCGCCCGATCCCGGCGGCTTTCTCTATTATTGCGGACGCTCGAGCTCGAAGAGCTCGCCTAGCTTCCCGTAGCTGCTGCCGGCTAAGCGGCTCACCGGCCGGAGCCGGTGCGGGTCGATGCGTCCATCGACGCATATCTCTTCCGCGACGTGGAAGCAGACGACCCGCCCGATCAGCAGATCGCAGGCCGGCTGCGCCGCCGCTCCTCCGAGCGGGAATGCGTGCTCGAGCACGCATTCCATGCGGATACGCGCCTCGGCGACACCCGGCACGCGGACCACATTGCTCGGCACCGCCGTCAGCCCGGCGGCGGCCACCTCGCTTTCGTCCGGCCCGAAGTTCGCGGCCGTCCGATTCGCCAGCTCCACATTGGCTTCGTCCGTCACATGCACGACGAACTCGCCAATCTGCATCGCGTTGCGCGCCGTATCCTTCGGCTCGCTTCCGCGCCGCTGCACCGCCACCGAGACCATCGGCGGCTTCGCGGACACAATGCTAAAATAGCTAAACGGCGCAGCGTTAAGAACGCCTTCCGCCGTCAGCGTCGTAACCAGCGCCACAGGGCGCGGAATTACGCTGGATATGAGCAGCTGGTAATTTTCCCGCTCGCTCTGACTTTCCGGATCGATTCGCAGCATGACTCGCCTGCCACCTTCCTTATCCTCTAATCTGCTGACGGTACCATTCCGCAGCAGCCGCAACCTCCGTACCGGTCAACTGATGACCGGCATGCTCCCAGTGTATGTGCACGGAAGCTCCCGCATTCTGCAGCAGGTCTGCCAGCTCTTCGGTCTCCTGCGGGGAGCAGATCGGGTCGTTCCGGCCCGCACCGATAAACACCGGCAGACCGGTCATATCCGGCAGCTGAAGCCCGCGGCGCGGAACCATCGGATGATGCAGGATCGCCGCACGCAGCGCGTTCGGATAATGGAACAGCAAGCTTCCCGCGATGTTCGCTCCATTCGAATAGCCGACGGCAACAACATTCGCCCGGTCGAAGCCGTATTCCGCCGATGCCTGCGTTAGAAAATCATTCAGCTCGCCGGTGCGGAACACGAGATCCTGCTCATCAAACACACCTTCCGCCAGCCGCCGGAAAAATCGCGGCATGCCGTTTTCCAGCACATTTCCCCGCACGCTGAGAATCGATGCCGCCGGATCGATCCGCTCGGCCAGCGGCAGCAAATCCCGCTCCGTGCCTCCCGTGCCGTGGAACAATGCCAGCGTTATACCGCCTTGATCGGCACCCTGCTGAAATAGATGCTTCATTGCTTATCCGCCTCCAATACTCTGACCTCAATCGGCGCCAAGCCCTGCTGAATTTTGTCTCGATGAGGCTCATACCAATCCGGCAGCATCAGCTTTTCGCCCAGCGTCTCAAACGGCTCATCCCGCGTGAAGCCCGGCGGATCCGTCGCGATTTCAAATAAAATTCCGCCTTCCTCGCGGAAATAAATCGCATTAAAATACTGCCGGTCGACAACCGGTGTCGGCTGAAATCCAGCCTGCTGCACCCGCTCGCGCCACAGCAGGTGGTCTTCGTCGTCCTTTGCCCTCCACGCGATATGGTGGACGGTTCCCGCTCCGCCGTTGCCCCAGCCCATCGGGGCTGCGTTGATATCGATGACATTGCCAAGGTCACCTGCCGCGTGGAAACGGATCAGCCCGTTTTCCTCCGCAACCTTCTCCATACCCATCACATGCTGAAGCACATGCGCCGTCTTCTCGGGTGCCGTCGTATACAGCAGTGCTCCGCCAAAGCCTTTAATCGCTTTATCAGCCGGCACGCCGCCAAAAGACCACTTGCTCGGTTCACCCTGCTCCCGCTCCACGATTTCCAGCAGCAGCCCGTCGTAATCCTCAAACTGTAAATACGTCTCACCAAATCGGGTCGCTCGCTTAGCCGGAACCTGAAGCTTGGCAAGCCGTTCTTCCCAGAAGGTCAGCGTTCCTGGCGGAACCGCGTAAGAAGTGTAACCGACTTGACCTCCGCCGACGCGGCCCTTCCTTCCCTGCTCCCACGGAAAAAACGTAATCGCTGTCCCTGGGCTCCCCACCTCGTTGCCAAAATACAAATGATACACTTCCGGCGCATCGAAATTAATCGTCTTTTTCACAAGACGCAATCCGAGAATACCCGCATAAAAATCTACGTTACGCTGCGGGCCGCCGACAAAAGCTGTAATATGATGAATGCCCGCCGTTCGTTGGGCCGCCTTCTCTGTCATGAATTCGCCTCCTATATTTGCTTTGTCCGGTGATGTCTTTCTTGATCCGGTTACGTTTTCTTGATCCGTTTATGCTGTTTCGCGGCATATCCCAGCTTCTTCAGTAAGGTAATCGCCGTTTCTTTCTCCTCAGCGGTAACTCCAGCCATTAACGAATCGATTACCGCAGCATGCTCTGGAAAAATCGACTGCAGCAGCTCCTGGCCCTGCGGAGTCATCTCTGCATACGTCACCCGACGGTCTTCCTCACAGGACACCCGCTTCAGATATCCTTTGGCCTCCAGCTTATCGATGGTGTATGTAATGCCGCCGCTTGTAATGAGGATGGCTTCCCCAATTTGCTGCAGCGGGAATCTGCCTTTATGATAAAGCAGCTCCAGCACACTAAATTCCGTGGCCGAAAGCCCGTGCTTTTTCATATCCTTTACCGCACTCTCCATCACGACCTTATATGCTTTGGAAAGCACGACAAAAAGCTTTAACGACAGCTCCTGCTCGCTCATGGTCTACCCCCGAAATTTATCTCAATATTAAATATCTTAAATTTGAGATGATTATAACCTTTTGTCGATTTACATGCAACTGGCAGCTCCCCTTTTTTAACCATAACTGTACCCAAAGTATTTGATATCATCTTCCGAAACATACCAGCATAACCGACTACAGCTCCACACATCCCGCGAAAAAAAGGACAGAGGAGCCTTCCCCCGCCGTGGCTTACTCCTCTGTCCTCTTGAATGAATAAAATAATTGAAGGCTTCTTCATGCTCCTCTTTCCGAAACTGATGCACGTTATTGTTCCTGCTGGGCTTGTCCATGCTTCTTTCGGGAATGGTTCCCTCCTCTTGCCTCTTCGTCTTGACCTGCCCGTCAGACCTCCGACCTCCGCACCGCACTTACCGGTATCCGGATAAAATGCGGCAGCCAACAATCTGACGCTTCTCTGCCGATCGCGTGCCCGTTGATGCAAAAGACGTTGAACCGGGAGCCGTCCGGACCGCAGCAGCCCGACGCTTCCTTTGGCTGCTTCACAGCGTGCCGGTCCAGCGCCCCGATATGGACAATGTACTCTTCCGCGGTAATTTCATTCGCCCCGCCGTAAGGAAGCAGGTTGGCACGGATCAGCTCATGGCCGTACACATAAGCAAAACGCGGCAGCAGGCTTTCCTTCTCTTTCAATACAACATCACGCAGATCGCCCAAATGCCGTAAAATTTGCGACACCATAACGCCGCATTCGGCACATAGAAGCGTCACCCGGTTCACATCCATCGTTCTCCAGGACTGATCGAACGACTCGTTTTCCCGACGGTATATTTCAAGCAGCCGGTCCAGCATTCGGTCGGCGAACTCCTTCACCTTCGCGACATAACCAGTAAGCTCCCGTTCTGGGTATGCGCCGCGATCCCGCCGTTTGGAGAGAGGCTTAATGACCGCATGCAGTTCCGGCTCGCGGCGCAGCTCAAACAGAAAGTCAGCACGGTTGGCCTCCACCCACTGCTCTATATACCCCAGCTCCTCCGCATCGGCCGGCTCAAGAGATTTCATAAATACGCGTACATCCCCGGAGCTTTGCTGAAACGCGCATTCCCGTGCGATTTGCAACGCGGATTCCAGCGCACCCATCATCGCCGTAAACGATGCAGCGCAGCGCAGTAAGCTCTCTTCCGTACGCGGCGTACAAACCGCCTCCATTGCCCCTGCGTAATGCTGCTCCGCGGCAGCTCTTTTATAGGTAATTGCCTCTATTCGATTATGCATAGAAGTCCTTTCCGGTAAGGTCCGAGGGACTTAACCCTCCCATAACCATGTTTTGTTGAATTAACGTATAGACGAAAACAAGCAAAAAATGTTCCACGTCCATTTACACACATGACAAAAAGACGCGAAGGAAATGCCCCTCCGCGCCTTAATTTGACTCTCCAACCCTATTAATACTCGGTATTGTTCGAGGTTGTAATATTGTTTGCGTTCACGCCGATAAACAGCTCCGGTACGTTGTGATAACGAGTGTTCGTCATAGTTACTGTGCTTACGCTGCTGTCGGTTCTAAAAATACATTCATCCATGTTGGAAATATCGCTCTGGTCAATAAACACGTCGACCTTGAAGCTTGTACCGCCGTTTTGGCGAATCAATTTACCGGCATTGTCCGCTTTGAACCCAATGATGTTAAACGTGCTCGCCGCGTTCACTTGGAACACCTTGTCCGACCCATCCTTCGCTGAGCCGCCTTTCACTGTTACCGTGCCGCTAGCCTTGATCGTTAACGCATCCTCGCCAATGTCCTCCCACACGACATTTTCGACCAAGTTGTCGCCGTAGCAGTGCACACCGTCTGCCGCCGGGGCTCCAAGCACAACGTTCTTTAAGGTCGCACCGCGTTCCAGCCGGAAGACCGGCTTCTGTCCTTCGGACTGGCTGCCGTCACCCAGTGTACTTCCTGCAATATATCGTTTACCCTGACCGTCAAAGGTAGTTCCCGCCGCAACGACGATCGTTTCATATACGACCTCGCCGTCCACCGGCGGCTGCTCCGGTGTTGTCGCCCCAGTATAGGAGGTATAATTATTAATGTAGAGCGATTGCTTAGTCGAACCGGTAGTTGCAAAGAAGATTCCGTTTAAGCTGGACACTTCCTTCGTAAACGGCAAATTGCTGGCCTTCTCCTCGCCGTTTAAAGCAATGCTCATCCGATCTGTTGCCGGGTCGGCGGTTATCTTCAGCTTATGCCAGGTATTCGCCTCTAAGCCGGAGGCGATAACCACCTTTGGATTGGATGCGCTTTCATAATAAAGCTCTCTACCCGCATTTCCGACAAAAACATTCACTGCTTTCGTTGACCCGGAACGGATTGCAAATTGCGAGCCTGCTGTCGTGTCCGACGTGTAGAAATCAAACTCATAGGATGCCACGGAAGACTGCGTCGAGAAACTCCGATATGCATTCACATAGGAAGAACTGCTGCCGTCATACAGCAGCATGCTTTTGTCGATCTCATTTGGAAACGCTTCGACCGTAACGGAGGTGCTGGACGAGCTGCTCTTCGACCAATTCTTTGGAGCCGACCCTATCGTATTAAAATCAAATGTATCACTCATAACTTCCGCCGCCGAAGCGGTGCTAACCGCCATTCCGGAAACCGCAGCCGCCAAGGCCAGCATAGATAACAACGACTTCTTGATCATCTTCTTCTTCATCAAAATAGCCTCCTTTTGATTTAAATATGACGAACTCACGGAGTCAGCACTGCTCTTACCCTTGTCACTGCATCACAGGTCACATGAGACGAGAGAAGCTTCTACACACCAGACATTCGTATCTGAATACCCTAACCGTTCATTCACCCCCCCGCAAGCGCGCAAAAAGAAAGCGGATACATAAAAAGGGAACCGATTTCCTAATGCGCGATACTTAGCTGAATTAAACATATATTTCCAGCTACATGTCCATTATAGATTTGCAAAACAATGGGCGTCAATCCTTTTTTCACAAAAAAAGTATTATTCATTAAGCGATTCTAGCCCTTTCTAAGTATTTTACGCGCGTCTATTCTTCGTGATTTTTAGGGCAGAGCATTGTAGATTTAGAAATAGCGCCTTTCTTTCAATCCCCGTCAAAAGCTAATTACTTATATGAAAGAAGGAGAGATCTACAATGTCAGAGCGATTCCATACCTCCCTCTCGGACGAAATAAATCGTCTTCAAGAATTAAATGAGCTTGATATTCTCCACACTTTGCCTGAAGAGTCCTTTGATCGGATCACGCGCATTGTTAGACAGGTGTTTCAGGTTCCGATTTGTGTGATCTCCTTTGTTACGGAGGATAAACAATGGTTCAAGTCCTGCATTGGGCTTCCCGTAGAGCTTGACGCGAGCCGCACTACTGATCGCGATATTTCCTTTTGTCAATATGTTGTCGCTTTCAAAAATAGTTTCGTGGTCCCCGATGCTTTGGAGGACGAGCGTTTTGCAAATAACCCTCTAGTTCAGCAATACGGATTTCGTTTTTATGCAGGAGCCCCTCTTCTGTCCGAAAAGGGCAATGTGCTAGGAAGCCTCTGCTTATACGACTACAAAACGAGAGAGTGGAAAACCGATGACACTACCTTACTATCGGAATTTAGCCGGTGGGTCATGGCGGAATTGGAACTAAGGCATAAAAATCAGCAGCTGAAGCAGACCAACCAAAAGCTTCATACCCTATCGATCTTTGACGGTTTGACCGGAGTTTTTAACCGAAGGCTCTTTGATGAAAAATTAAAATGTGAGTGGGAACGTGCGTTATCAAGCTTGTCGTCCGTTGCTTTGATTCTCATCGATATTGATTGCTTTAAGCAATTTAACGATACGTACGGGCACCTCAACGGGGATGAATGCTTAAAGCTTGTTGCCAAAGCCATTCATTCGGCCTCTTCATTTCCACACCTTCTTGCGGCACGATACGGCGGGGAGGAATTTGCGGTCCTGCTGCCTGGACTTAATATAACAGAGGCTGTCGAAATTGCGGAGCAAATCCGTAGGAAGGTTTATTCTCTACAGATTCCGCATCAAAACTCATCCACGAGCCGGTATGTAACCCTGAGTCTGGGTGTCGCGGCAGACACTCCCTCGAGTAAAGATGGAGCAACCTTATTATTGGAAAAGGCTGACCAAGCACTATACCGGGCCAAAGCCTCAGGGCGGAATCAGACCACGGAATATAAGTAAAAGCCCCCAATAGCAAAAAACACCTCGGTTGAGCCGGCTGGATTACCATCCTTTCCTGCTTACCGAGGTGTTTTCGCTTTTACAATCTTTACTGTTCACGTCGACCTGCGTTGTATTGTAAAGCCCGCCTTGGAAGGCGAGCTTATGTTCTAACATACGGAGGCTGCGACTGCCGAACCTCAAATTACCGGCTTTTCACCAGCAGCTCCACCGCTTCTTGAATCACTTGATCCGGCGAATTGCCCTTTTCCAGCTCCTCTTGAATGCAGTGCTGCAAATTCGATCCGATCACTACGCCGATCGAGCGGTCCACAGCCGTGCGAATCGCCGTCAGCTGTGTCACGACCTGGCGGCAGTCTTCCTCGGACTCCAGCATGCCGATTACCCCGCGAATTTGGCCTTCGATCCGCTTCAATCTATTTTTCAAGGCATTATCGTAGTTCATGGTTTCCCTCTCCTTAGATAAAGAGATTCAATCCGGCATCCTCCGCATCGCCTAAATAGCTGGCTACTCCCGCGTAATCAATACCTTCGATCAGCTCTTCACGTTTGATTCCCATTATATCCATACTCATCGTACATGCAATCAATTTCACTCCGGCAGCAATGGCGCCCTGCATCAGCGATTCTATAGATTCCACATTTTTTTGTTTCATCACATGACGAATCATTTTCGCTCCCATGCCGCCCATATTCATGCGGGACAGCGGCAGCTTGCCAACGCCCTTCGGCATCATCATGCCGAACATGGCCTCAAGTCCGTCCTTAGGCGGAGTCGGCGCATCTTCCTTACGGAGTACGTTCAGGCCCCAGAAGGTGAAAAACATCGTCACCTTTTTGCCCATGGCCGCCGCACCGGACGCAATAATAAAAGCGGCAATCGTTTTATCCAAATCTCCGCTGAATACAACCATCGTCGTCCCATCGCGAGACGGGCTGGCCGCTGCTGCGAGAGCATTGGCGGCGCTGCTCTGCTCCTGATCGCGCCCTTTGCGTATGACCGCCTGGACGATTCCTCCGGAGGTATCCACCTTTTCTACGGTATTGCCCGTTTTCTCCGACCACTTCTGGATATCGGCGGCAAACCCGAAATCGGTGGCGTGAATTTCAATTTGCTGTCCATGCTTTGCTGCCTGCACAGCCTCATACACCTTCTTAATTGGCCCTGGGCACTGCAGCCCGCAGGCGTCAATAAAGATCGGCAGTTGATCCGATGGAAGCTCTGTTTCTGCAGCAGGAAGGGATGCTGCATTCGACGGTTCGTTCGCTGGTTCGGCCAATAGCGTCGTCGGCGCACTTAGAGCTGCCGGGGCTGGAGTCGTCGTCGGAGCGATTGGAGCTGCCGGAGCTGGAGTCCCAGTCCCTCTTTCGTACTCCTGCATCAGGCGGTAGGTTTTATAGCCTCCGTCCACGTTACGCACCTTATAGCCGTGCTGCTTCAAGGTTCTTGCCGCGAGGTAGCCGCGGAGCCCCACCTGACAGGAGACGACGACCTCCCGCTCCTTCGGGATTTCCTTCATGCGCTCACGCAGTGCATTTACAGGGATGCAGATCGATCCGGGGATCGCACCAAGCTCCCGCTCCATTTCGTCCCGAACGTCGATGAGAAGCCCGCCATTTTGCACATACTCGTCCACTTCATGCCACTGGATCGTTTCCACTTGACCTTGCATGATGTTGGAAGCCACATACCCGGCCATATTGACCGGATCCTTTGCCGATGAAAAAGGAGGCGCATACGACAGCTCCAAATCGGCCAGCTCATCCGCTCTTAGCCCCCCGCGCATCGCCGTAGCAATGACATCGATGCGCTTATCCACGCCATCAGCACCCACGGCCTGGGCGCCGTATATCTTACCGCTCGCTTTGTCAAAAATAAGCTTAAGCGAAATGGACGCCGCTCCCGGATAATAACCGGCATGCGATCCCGGGTGAATATGCAGCACCTCATAGGGAATGCCTTGTCTTTGCAGCGATTTTTCATTATTGCCGGTTACTGCGGCCGTGAGCTCAAACACCTTCACGATCGCCGTTCCATAGGCTCCGCGATAAGAAATCGGCATCCCATTGATGTGATCAGCTGCGAGCCGCCCCTGACGGTTCGCTCCCCATGCTAACGGAATATTCGTTTCGAAGCCGAATACACCGTCCTTCACTTCAATCGCATCGCCGATGGCATAAATCGACGGGTCGCTAGTCTGCAGCTGCTCGTTTACTTTAATGGCATTACGCACACCGAGCTCAAGTCCGGCCTCTCGTGCTAATGAAGATTCAGGCTGAACTCCGATCGATAAAATAATCATGTCCGTCGTAAGCTCTTCACCGGATTGCAGTTGAAGCTTTGTACCTTGGTTCGCGATGGCTTGCACACCGTCATTAAAAATAAGCTCCACGCCCTTTTGCCGCATATGCGCCTCAATAGGCCTAGCCATTTCCATATCGAGAGGGCCCAGCACCTGCGGATTCCGCTCAATAAGCGTCACTTCAAGACCGCGGTGGCGCAAATTTTCGGCCATCTCCACCCCGATAAAACCACCGCCGATAATCGTTGCATGCTTTGGTCCGCGTTCATCGACATACTGCTTGATCCGGTCGGTATCCGGAATATTGCGCAGCGTAAACACAGCCTGCGCATCCGACAATCCCGGGATTTCGGGAACAATCGGCTTCGCGCCAGGCGATAGAATCAGCACATCGTACGGCTGCTCGTGAATTTCGCCCGTCTGGACGTTTCGCGCGAGCACCTTTTTCGCTTGGCGATCGATCGCCGTTACTTCGGTTTGAACTCTTACATCAATTTGATGTCTTGCTTTCATCGCCTCAGGCGTCTGAATCAACAGCCTGCTGCGGTCGCTAATCACTTCCCCGATATAATAAGGCAGGCCGCAATTGGCAAACGAAATATGCTCGCCGCGCTCATACATCACAATTTCATCCATTTCGCTTAATCTGCGAAGCCGTGCTGCTGCGGATGCTCCGCCAGCGACGCCGCCGACAATTACAATCGTTCGTTTCATTTGAATTCACTCCTATATTTTAAATTGTCCATTTATTAATCAATCATTTAATACCCCTGCGGGTATAATATACCCCTATGGGTATATAGTTGTCTAGTTAAATATTTTATCCAAAACAAAAAGGCCGCTTTCTCAGGTGATTTCACCGGAAAAAGCAGCCTTTTCGTTCTTGAATCCTGAATTGCTAACCCTGTTGGTGCTTCGAGTTCTTCCTTACTAACGCGTTACTCGTTGATAAAGTTCAGTGCTTTCAGTGTACGCATGAGCATCACTGCCGCCTGAGCCCGCGTTGCCGGCTCGTGTGCGGCAAACTCGGTCGCGCTTGTGCCTTGAATGATGCCAGCCGAGAGCAGCTGCGCCACTGCTTCCTTAGACCACGTCGAGATGCTGGATGCATCGGAGAATTTCTCCAATAGCTGATGACGGGCTTCTACCTCTTGACCGCCAAGCTGCAGCGCTCTGACGATCATCACCGTCATTTGCTCGCGAGTGATTTGCTCATTCGGACGGAACGTTCCGTCTTCGAAGCCGCTGATTAAGCCTGCGTTCTTCGCTGCGCCGACGGCACCGTAGTACCACTGGCCAGCTTCAATATCGCTAAAGCCAATCGCGTCCTGCTCTGTCAGGCCAAGCGCCCGCACTAGAAGTGCGGCAAACTCGGCGCGCGTCACCTGCTTCTCCGGCGCGAACTGCTCCGCAGATACGCCGTTCACGATCAGCTTGCTGGCAAGCGTCTCCACTTCGTTCTTTGCCCAGTGGCTGGACAGATCATCGAACGATTTCGCCTGCTCGTGTTCAATCACGGTGTAAATGCTGTTACCGCGGCGCAGGAATGTCGCTTCATTGCCCTTGAATACGGTTGGCACTGGCGTATACGTCTGCGTTTCCGCATGATACATTACCCCTGCCGCCGTGTTCGGGTCAATTTCGCCATTCAATGGAATCGTCCGCGCTGCGTAAGCAGTAAAGCTGCCGATGTCTTCGGTTTGGCCGTCAGGAGACTGAACCGTTACCGTATAATCCATCAAGTCGGCGGCCAGCTTCGCGCCAAGCTTCGCTGCAGACGCCTCCGCTTGTTCCGCCTGCTCTCCTTGCAGCTTTTGCAGGGTAACCGTGACGGTAAGCTCTTCTTCCGATACGCCCATTTGCTGTGCGTAATCCTGCAAGCCGAGCACCTCGGCCGGCAGACTGTACGTGCCGTTCGCCGTTTCAATGCGAAGCACCGCATCGGCGTTCTTATCCGCCAGCTGCTTTACAACCTTTGCTTCCACGACCACTTTCACCGCCTGTGCCGTGCCTTTCACCGGCACAAGGAATACCTCCGTAGTAGCGGACGCTTGCGTGATGAGGCTCGCCGCTTTGGATGCGTCAATCGTTACGGTAATTGTACCGTTATCGACCTTCTCCTCTGCCGCACCGCTCAGGTCAGCCTGTGCACGGCCGGAACCGTCGTTTGTCGTTCCGCCAGCCGCACCTCCTGTAGCTCCTCCTGCAGCGCCTCCCGATGTACCGCCGCTGCTGGAACCGCCGTCGTTATCATCGTCATCCTCGTCGAATGCTGGGCGAGCGCCATCCGAGCCTGCATTGGCTCTAACGATATTCGGTACATTCGCAGCGCTGTCCATGGCTGGGTACAAGCTTGGCGTCCAAGTGACATCCGTCAACTTTACTGCAGCTGAAATATCTACAGGTGCCCCGTTTAACAGGTTGCCGTGATCCGTCAGCATCGTTCCGTCGCTAACTTGAACGAGTGCGGATGCCTGCGTTCCGGAATCCAGTGCAAAATAGTTATTTTCCGCATAAATCTCCGACTTGTAGCCTACACCCATTGCATAGCTGAACGGATAGCTTGCATGGTTATAGGTTCCCTCATACAGGTTGTTGTACAAGTGTACCTTTCCGTAGCGTACGCGAGGCACCCGCTGAGTCACATTCCGGTAATAGTTATGGTGGAATGTAATGCGCTCCTTGCCTTCATCCGCCGCGTAGCTGTCGCTTCCGCCGACCAGCGTCGTTTTGTCATGGTCATGGAAGTAGTTATAGGAAACGGTGATTAAATCGGATGCGTTCGTAATATCGAGCAATCCGTCATGCTGCTGATAGTGACGACCAAAATATTTATGACTCTTGTTGTCCGGATAATTTCCATCGCTAAACGTATTATGGTCGATCCAAACATGCGTCGCGCCTCTGATCGAGATCGTGTCAAACGCCGAGTTCCAGTTTCCGTAATCGCCATCGGTTGGATCCCATTGCGGGAAGAAATCTCTCGGACTGACAAACTCAATGTTGCGGATAATAACGTTATCCACATTTTGAACCATCAAATTACCGCCGATGATTTTGGCATTGGAATTCGGTAGGCCGACCAGGGTCGTGTTTGAACCGATGTTGATTTTAATATGGTCGCCCTGCTTCTTCGAGGAAGCAGCCCGAGCATTCTCCAGCGGACCGGAAGGAACCTCATCCATTCCCCAAACCGAAGGGTCATAGGCGGCCAAATATTGATCAAAGTCATAACCGTCAGCTTGGAAATATTCCGTTCCAACCGGCTGGTCGTTTTCATCCACGTTCATATCGATGGTGCCATTTACGTAAATAATTTTCGGCGTCGAATTACTTGCGTTCTTCGTGTTGTCTCCGCCCAACGCCTCGATCAGCTCGCTGCGGCTCGATACCGTAAAGATTTGCGCTGCCGCTGCAGTCGATCCGCCAGTTGTGCCTGTGGAGTACGCGCCCCAGCCATCCTTCGATCCCAGCACCTGCTTGCCGATTTCGGAGCTGTCGCTGTTCGTAATCGTGATCGTTACCGGAACCGTTATGCCGCCGAATACAAAGTTCAGCGTCACCTTGCCTACCTCAAACTGCGCAAGGTAAGACTTATGAATCGTAACTACATTTCCATTCAATGTGTAATCGGAGGTGCCAAGTTCGGCTGCCCCATTCGTAATGCTTGTCAGCGAATGTCCGTTGAGCTGAAGCGTGACGTTAATATCCGCTTGATTCGGCTCATACTTGTCGAAGCTGGAGGATGCGACGCTGACCGTCGGCACTGTGTTCTCCATCGGCAGATTCACCGGAACGGATGGGTCCCAGCCGTCGAAAAGCTGCGGAACCGTTACACTCGCCTCCGCTCCGGTAAGCTGCGTCGAAACCTCGCGTGCAGCCGCATTCGCGCCCGGACCGTAGCTGTTGTACTCAAAGAAGAAGCTTTCTTTACAGCTGCCTGCACATGATGTCGACCAGCCGCTTTCCAGGAAATTGTTCGAGTCGATCAAGGTGTTGATAAAGCTTACCCGTGCATAATCCTTCCATGCCCGGCCCAAATCATATGTGCCTTGTGCAGAAGCATCATCTACGATTTGTGAGTTTAGGAACACATAGCCTTTATCCGTAATATTTCGCTGCGCACCTGCGGTAATATGTCCGCCGCCGCCCGTGTGGCTTACAAGCACCAGCTTTACATTTTCCATGACTACAGCAGGAGCTTCACCGAAAATAAAATCGACGTCTCCCTCAATGATGCTGTCACGGAAATAATGACGGCCTTGGCCGGCAGAGTTCGCTCCGTTATACAGTGTATCCTGGTAGCCCTTCAGTCTCACCGATTCAAAAACGGCCTTGTCGGTGCGAAGCAGCAGCGCTACTGCCTGTGCTACGTCTTTACGCGGACCGGAGCTGTTTTCAATCGTAAGATTGGATGCTGTAAAGTGATCCGCGGTCACGGCAACCGATTGGCTCAGGAACGTATTCCCCGTGTGCCCCGGCTTGCCTTGGGTTGCGGAAGTACCGGCATAATCGCCGTAAGTAAGGAGCGTCTGATCCATTCCCGCGCCCACCAAGCTTACATAAGGACGATCAATCGTCAGCTTTTCCTGATACGTTCCAGGCGCAATATAAATGACGATGCGTTCCGTATTGTTCGCAGGAACCGCGTTTACCGCACTCTGTACGGTGTTGAACACTTTGACGCCGTCCGCAGCTGCGTTCGCATCAACCGTAAGCACCTTCGCAGGAAGCGCTGCGACTTCACTTGAGTCCGCGCTTTCACCGCTCGAATTCACCGCGGAGACGGTGTAATAATACGTCGTTCCGTTCGTTACCGATGTATCCGTAAATGTGGTTTCAGCCGTGCTGCCGATCGATGTGTATTGACCGTCTATTTCCACAGCTCTTTTCACATGGTAGGACTCGGCACCTTCCGCCGCTTCCCAAGCCAGCCCTACGCTTCCTTCATGGGCCGTTCCTTTGAGGCCCACTGGACGCGAAGGCGCCCCGGCAGCCGGCTGGTAAGGCTTCGCTTTCAGCTGGTTGGAAATCATGCTGGTTTGCGTACCATCTACCGCAGTGACCACATAGTAATAAGCCTTGCCATTCACTGCTGTCGCATCGGTATAGCCGGTTTCGGCCGTCTCACCGATGACCTCGTAAGGACCGCCGTTCACCACTCCTCTATGAATGGTGTACTTCTCCGCCTTCGACACTGCGGTCCACTGCAGCTCGACCTCGTGATTTGCCGGTTCGGCCGTGACCAGTACCGGAGCAGCTAAAGCCGGAGCCGGCGACACCTTTTCCAGCAGCTTGGAGGAGCCTAGTCCGCCAACGTTGCCCGCAGTCAGTACATAATAGTACTCTACGCCATTCGTTAATTTCGTATCGAGGTAAGAGGTTTCCGTCAGCTTCTCCGACTCGCCCTGCAGCAGCGGCAGGAATGGGCCGTTTGCCGTCGTTCCTCTTTGCAGCGTATAGAAGCTCGCTCCCTCGACAGCATCCCAAGTCAGCGTAAGCTGGCTGTCGCGGATGACGGCCTTAAAGTTTTGAATTTCAGCCGACGGCGGAGGAACATCGTTCGGGAGGGCAGCGGCTTCGTTGGAAGCCTCGCTCTCTCCGTTCGCTCCTACGGCTGTAACTGTGTAATAGTACCACTTATTATTTTCAAGACCTGTCGTATCCAAGTAGCTGTTCGTCGCGACTCCCGCTGCCACTTGCGTGTAAGGCCCTCCGGCCGTTTCGCTGCGGTACACCTTGTAAGAGTCCACGCCGCTTGCCGCATCCCAAGTCAGCTCCACGCGGCGGTCCGCACCTTCTCCAGTTAGATCCTGCGGGGTCGTCACATGCTGCTCATAAACGTACACGTTATCAATGTACATCATGCCCAGCGACGATCCAGCGGTTCTTGCTTGAATGCCGGCAATGTCGGTCACCGGATTGGAGAACTTCACGTTGCCCTGGTACTCGCCGTTCACATATAAGCCAGCCGTATTTGCACCCACATCGGCCACATACTTGATCGTGTACCATTTGTTCCCATCGATTTTTACCGGTGAAGAATTCACATTGTAGGAAAGCGCGAGCTTGCCGCTGCTGTCCACCAGTTCCAGCACGTACGAATCACCGATGACCTTCGGCTGCATAAAATCGAGCTGGGCCGTAATCCCCTTCGCGCCGGACACCGGCGCAAATTTATAAACCATGCTGCCGCGGCGTCCGCTGTTCGCGTTGTCGTTCACCCACAGCACATTCGTCGTGTTTCCTGCAATTTCAGGTGAAATATTGACTGCAGGAGGCGCCTCGTTAGGCACATACCAGCTGTTTGTTCGGGAAGCCTCATCCCGCGTGTTGATGACCGTAATATTGTTAATCTCCGATTGTTCCAAAAGCGAGCTGTATCCCGGCGGAATCACGCCAAGCTCTCTGCTTTCAAAATCATCGTACAAAATATAAGCCTTCGGCATGCCAGAAACCGCGCTGGAGTCTGCGCTTTCCCCTACCGTGTTTACCGCGCTGACAACATAGGTGTATGTCGTGCCGTTGGTCACATCCGTATCGACGTAGCTTGTGCTTGTCACATGGGAAGCGACAACGGTGTAAGCATCACTCCCCGAAGCTTTGCGCTTCACATGGTAAGAGTCGGCTTCGTTGGCACTGCTCCAAACGATTTTCATTTTTCCGTCTTCCGCATACGCCTTCACATCCGTCGGAACGGACGGCAGAATGGCCGCAGCCGGCTTCGCACTGACTTCCACGGAAGGCGCGCTTTCTCCGGAGTAATCGGAAGCGGTTACAACATAATAATAGGATGTTCCGTTCGTGACCTCTGTATCGGTATACGTAACCGTCTTCACGCTCGGATCAACCGCCAGCTTTTCTGCGATTGCCGTATACGCACCGCCAGCATTCAAGCTGCGCTTTACGTTGTAATACGTTGCGCCGGTTACCGTATTCCAGGATACATCCACCTTTGCATTGCCAGGAAACGCTTCTACGCCGGCCGGCGTTGAAATGGCCGGGACCGATGGGCGGAAGTAGCTTGGCGTCGTGGTCAGCTCCGACACTGGCGTCGTCATCGAGCTTGTGTACGCGTTCACCAGCGTTACCTGATCGAACGTCGCTGTGGCTGCCTTACCGACCGCCAAACCGACATACATGGTGGTATCCGCAGTAACAATGCCCGGATCCTGAATCGACTTGCCGTTGATCTTCGTCCATGTAATGTTCGTTCCGTCCGATGTGCCTAAATCATAATACACATCTGCTTTTCCTGCGGAATTCCACTGCTTACGCATCCGCATATACTCGGGAACCGTTCCCGCCTCGTAGCTTGTCGAATAGCCCGAATTCCCTGCTGAGCCCCCGGTTACGGATTTCGTGGTGACATATGGCTGATACTTGTTGCCCGTCCCATATAAATATCCGTACAAGAAGGAGCTTCCTTCATTTAGCGTGCTGCGCAGCAAAATCCCTGCCTGTGCTCCGCTCGCATAGGGAAATGAATCCAGCCTTGCGATTAATGTAAAATTCCCGTTGATCGGCGTGTAAGCATATTGAAACTGCTCCGCCGTCGCGGATTGATTGGTGATACCCGCTCCCGATGTTTGCAGCGTAAAGACTCCCGTATCGCTGTCAAACACGGTAGAGCCGCCGCTCCCGTTATACTCGATATTATGCCAGCCCTCCGGCAGCCCGGATGAGGCCTGTACAACCGGCGTCCCCAGTAAAGGAGCATAAGATGCCAGCAGCAGCAGGCACAATGCAATGCGTAACGCTTTCATCATCGTGTCTTCTTCCCCCTAACCCATGTCGATAATGGAATTTGCACACGTGTGTGCAACCACTACCCATTATGTAGGGAGCTTGCGGCTGCCGCTATAATCATCTCTTTTGATCTATCGTGATACCCCCGACCGCTGAAATCTCGAGCATAGGATTTTCCACTTTTCCTCACCTTTATAAAAAAGAGCGCCACGCCGCCGTGACACCCCTTCTAAAGCCAAATTATCGATAATCCGCAGGGTTCCAATGAAATGACACTTTACGCCTGCTTAGTTCCGCTTCGCCTCTTGATAGGCCTCGTTCATTTCCGCGATCATCTGATCGCCGCCGCTTGCCCGCCATTTTTCCACCTGTCGGGTAAACCCTTCTTCATCAATCGTTCCTAAAATAAAATGATACGTCGCCTCGGTGATGATCGCCCCAAGCTCCGCTCCCTTCTCCGCCCGTGTCGGCGGGTTGAGTCCGGCAGCCGGATCATGGACAACGATCATTTGATTATCGGCAATCAACCGAATAATTTTTTGCTGCATCTCGTTAATGCTGCCCTGCTTCAAATATCGGATATCAAATGTACGGAAAGCCGTATTGTAATCTTCCGTCTCCTGCTCGCGCAGCTCGCGCGTATCGGGAGTTACCTTCGCCGCTCCGTCCGGTGTTCGAACATAATGCCGCCCTTCGATCCCGTAAGTAATTAAGTTGTTCATATCCTCCGTCAGCAGCTGGTCAAAAAACCAGAGAACACTGCGCAGCTCCTCTTCCGTTTTGATGCTTGTCTTGGGAAAAAGGTACAGCCCGCCCAAGCCGGTGCCTCCCCAAATATGGTCGCCCGTCGGTCCGCTGATCCGGTTCAAAATATCAACCTCTGCATTCGGATGAAGCTTCTTGATCCGTTCGATCGTGGAGCTTGCCAGCAGGTTTGAAATCATCATTCCCGCTTCGCCTGCCGCAAAACGCTCCTCCTGCTGGATTTTGCTGATCACGGAGAAGTCCGGGTTAATGAGCTTTTCATTATAAAGCCGCTTCATGAATTTCATTGCTTCGCGATATTCCGGGGTCATGAAGTCGGGCACGAGGGCCCCGTCCTGCAACCCCCAATTGTTTGGGGTACCAAAATAGGAGGCGATATTTTTAAAAGCGCCGTAAACCAAATCGTTGCGGTCCACCAAGCCGTACGTATCGTGCTTTCCGTTGCGATCGGGATCCTCATACGTGAACGCTTTCAAAACACGGTATAGATCCTCAATCGTTTTCGGCTCCTGCAGGCCAAGATTCAGCAGCCAGTCCTTCCGGTACTGAATGCCCTGCCGGGACATCGGCAGCTCCCAATACAAGCCGTAATACTTCCCGAAGTAGGCTCCATTGTCCATAATCGTGCGATTCATAAATTTGCTGATATGCGGGAATTCCTTCAAATAGGGCCCGATTTCCCAGAACAACCCGGAGCGAACCGCATTGACAATCGTCGGCTTGCCCAAGTCAACGGATTTGACTTGAATCACCTTCGGCAGCCTACCGGCAGCAAACGACGACATCTGCTTATCGGAGTACACATTATCGGGAACCCAGTTCAAGGTCAGCTGCGTCCCCGTTTTCTCCTCTAACGTACGCTCGATTAGATCGGACGGGGGCTGCTCACTGTAGAGGATGAGCATCATGGAAATGTCCTTCGCCGCGTCCGACGATTGATTCGTCTTCGGCTCCTGAGCTGGTGCCTTACTGCTCTCACTTACACAGCCAGCGGAAACCAGCGCCGCAGCGACAACAAGACTTAAGAGTGTGGCACCTCTCCTGCTGACAGAAGCCGGTTCCGTCACCGCTCGCCCTGCTCGGCCGGCCCTCCATCTCTCATCGGGTTTGCTTTTCACGCTGTAGAAGCGCAAGCCGCCCCAACCTAACAGGCCTCTACCCTTATTCCCACGACCCCCCGCGATCTCCCTTTTCGCCTGATGTACGCTGTTCATGCTACTCCCCCTCTGCCGTCGATGTACCGTCGCGCTGCTCTCCCGTTTGAAGCTCGCGGTATTTGCCAGGCGGAACGCCTTCCTGCTTCCGAAAAGAACGAATAAAATTTTGCGGATTGTTATAACGCAGCCTCTCGGATATTTCTTTGACGGACATGTCCGTCTCGACGAGCCATTTCTTCGCTACCTGAAGGCGGTGCTGGGCAAGATACGTACTGAACGGAACATTCATGCTTTTTCGGAATACCGTGCTCAAATAGCTAGGGTTATAATGCAGCCGTTCCGCGCACAGCTCGATCGACAAATCCGTTTCAAATTCATTGTGGATAATCTGAACCAGCTCTCGCGACACTTGCAAATGGCGGTTTTCCGTCCGTTCCTCGATCCCGGCAAGAATCGGCTCAACCAGCATTTGCAGCAGCCAGCGTTCCCCGTCCGACCCGATATCCAGCTGAAAGAGCTCGTCAAATAATGACTGCTGCCGGCTCATCGTAAGCGCCTGAACTTCATAGCTGTGTGCGACATTCAGTAAATTCATCAGCAGCCGGACCGCGTGAAACTGCTGATCATGGGGACTGCTCGCGTTGCTGCTGATCTCCCCGACGAACTGCCCTACCAGCAGCTCTGTACGTTCTTTATCCACCAGCTTGATCGCGTCGATCAGCTCCGTTTGCAGTGCAATCGGATAAGCATACTGCAGCGTATGGTTTTCGCCCAAATCGGCAAAATCAAGAATCGTCTGCCCGCCAAAGCGCTTCTGGGCGCGCAGCGCTTCCAGCGACTCCTCGTACGCCCTTGGAATCTCCGTAAGCTTCCGATACGTCAAGCTGACGCCGATGTATACCGGGATCCCTAGGTATTCGTCAACCTTGTCCTGAACCCGCTTCGCCAAGGAAAACAGCTCCTGACGAAACGGCTCCGCTCCGTCCGAATCCGACGTCACCACCGTTACCTGTGTCCGGCTGATGAGAATGGGCTGCAGCCGCTTTTCCTCGGGCAGCAGCTCCGCAATCATATTATTCACGGCGAACATGAGCAGATCGTAATCCTTCGACTCAAATCGTGTATTCTCCAGCTCAATTCGGGCGGACATGACCCCAAAGGAACGAAAATCGTGACGCATATCGAACGTATCCAAGCCTTCGACGATTTCCTCTTCCTTGATGCCGCCGAGCACCATTTTGATCATAAAAAAGGTTTTCAGCTGTTCCAAATGCCCGTGAAGCTGATGCTTCAGCTCCCGCTGGGTACGGAACAGGGTATTTACCTTCTCGCCGATGGCCGAAAGCTCGTCGCCCCCTCGTACCGGCGGCTGCCCTTCCGCGGTTCCCACCACGTCCCGGTACAGTAAATCGATCGGCCGGTACATTCGTTTCGACCACATCCATGACAGCACAATAAACAGCGCCAGCAGCGCCAAGCAAATCCACAGCGTGTACCAGCCGATCCCATGCGACTGCTCATTTAAATGCGCCTGCGGAATCACCGAAATATACGTCCAGCCGTTGTAATCGGACTTGCGGTACGTCACGATGTGCTCCTGCCCATCCAGCGCAAGCGACAGCTGACTGGCCGGAGCACTACGCATCGCCAGTGACTGGCCGATGGTTTCTGTGTCGCGAATAGCGAGCCCCTGCGTCCAAACCTGCTGCTGCCGATCATCCAAAATAAGCAAGGCTTCCTGGCTTGCATCGAACGAAAGCTTTTCGCCCAGCGTGCAGGCCGGGATCGTAATTACCGCCAGCCCGATCGGCTGAAAGGCGGTTAACGGAAGCTTCTTAATCAGCTGCAGCTGTTGGGCGCAGCCTCCTGTATTCGCGCCTTCAGCGTAGCGTGTGGCTGTCCCTGCGGCCCTTCCCGTGCCTGGTATTGCTTGGCCGCTTTCTTCAGCCCCCGACCTGACGTCTTCCTCCCGGCCCGGACCGGCCGCAGCACCCGCTTCCCCAAGCGAACCCGACTGATCGGGAAGAGTCTCGTCTTCTTCAGACACACGGATCTCCCAATGCGAAACCGCAGGATCCTGCATAAAATCAGCGTAGGTCCGGGTTAGCTCAGCATCGTCCAAACGGTACAGCCCGCGATTGTCCATCATCCATTGGCCCGCAGTGCTGAGCAGCGTAATATCCGAAATGCCCGTGTCCAGCCGCTGCAAAAAATTCAGCTCCGATTTCAGCTGATTGACAAGTGTAAATTGCGTTGGATGTAAGGGCTCGTTTAAGGCCGACCGCACCATATGCGAGCTCAAAAAATGCGTAGCCGACTGGTCAACGGTTTTTAGCACCTGCTCAATATTCGTCTGAATTTGAGCGAGGCTGAGCGCCTTTTGCGCATTTACATTATTTTGAACAACGCCCGATGAATGCGCATACGAAAATATCCCCAGTAAAATAACCGGTAACGAAGTGATGGCAAAACAAAACATAACGAGCCTGACATAGTATGAAATCGAACGCCCCTTCACTCGTTTCCCCTCCGTGCAACTCGTGATCGTTCTATTATTCTAGCACAAAACGAATTTCGAAGAGAGCGTTACGCTTCATGACGTAAAAAAGTGAAGGCGGGATGATGAAAGATTTGTGGCTCACCTCTGTCCACCAGGACATAACACCTGGTACTAAAAAAAGTTGGTACTTTTATGAAATCGGAACATCAGTAAAATAAAAAGTAGCTAAAGCGACACCATAACAAGTTTTCAGGAGGCTGAACGCATATGAATATGATTCCACAACAATACCAAAGAAGAAACACCCCGGCTTTTACCGCTGTCTCTTATTTTGCCTTAGCAGCAGGACTATTCTTATTCGGCATTGGCGTTTATAATGCCGATTGGCAGCTCAACGTCAAAGGGTACTACATCCTTTGTGTCGTTCTCATCACGATGGGCTGTATCGTGGTTCAGAAGGTTGCCCGCGACAACACGGAAGACAAATTTTTGCGCCAGGATAACCCGAAGCATAAAATGCGCAACACGGCGGCCTTTACTGGCATGTCCTACCTTGGCTTGTTTATCGGCTACGCGATGTTTTTCATCGGGCTGTACAATGCCCCGTTCGAGCTTAACATCAAAGGATACTACATCGCCGTGGTTCTGCTCATTTCCTACAGCGCGATCGGCGTACAGAAAGTAATCCGCGACAACACGGAAGACAAAGAAATCATTGGCGAAATCGAATACCAGCGTAATCCGCAAGCGTATACCGCAGCAAAAGAACCCGAGCAGGTAAAATAAATCGGCTAACTTCAACACGATACAAAAGAAAAAACACAAGCGCGCTCAAGAAATCCGAACGCAGCTTGTGTTTTTTGGCTATAGGGCGGTTAAGGCTCCTCCGATTGCCCCTAGAAGCACCACAATCCATGGCGGCAGCTTCCAAAAGACGAGTGCAATAAACAATACGGAGACCAGCACAAAATCAACCGATGACAAAATCGTATTAGTCCAGATGGGATCGTAGAGCGCAGCGAGCAATATTCCTACAACAGCTGCGTTAACGCCAACCAACGCGCCTTGAATGTTCGGATGCCTGCGGAGGCTGTCCCAGAACGGCAGTGTGCCGATGACAAGAAGAAACGCAGGCAGGAAAATCGCAGCGGTCGCAGCCAATGCGCCCGTCCATCCGTGCATGACAGCACCAAGGTACGCAGCAAAGGTGAAAAGCGGACCGGGCACCGCCTGCGCGGCTCCATATCCGGCTAGAAAAGTCTCCTCTGTTACCCACCCTGTCGGGACAAGCTCTCTTTCGAGCAGCGGCAGCACGACATGCCCTCCGCCGAAAACGAGCGAGCCGGAGCGGTAAAAGCTGTCAAACATCGAAAGCCAGCCCGATGAAGCCCAGCCGCTTGCTATCGGAAGCAGAACCAACAGCGTAAAGAACAGGATGAGGCTAATCACAGCGGCGGACTTAGATACCGGCACATGAATAGCAGGCGTGCTTGCAGCCTTTGCTTGCTTGTACATCAATAACCCAAGCATTCCGGCGGCCGCGATGATGACCACTTGAGTCAGCGCCGTTTGCCAGAGCAATGCTGTGGCTGCGGAAACGATCGCGATCGTCACCCGGTTTCTATCCGGAGTGAGCTTCTGCCCCATCCCCCACACGGCATGGGCCACGATCGCGACGGCGACCACCTTTAAGCCGTGAAGCCAGCCCGTATGCCCAACGTCAAAACCCTGCACGAACAAGGCGAACAGCACTAAGGCGATAAAGGAGGGCAGGGTGAAGCCGAGGAAGGCAAATAAGCCCCCTAATAAACCTGCGCGCATCATCCCGATACCGATTCCCACTTGACTGCTGGCCGGTCCGGGGAGAAATTGGCATAGCGCCACCAAATCGGCGTAAGTGCGCTCATCCAGCCACTGTCTTTTTTTAACGTACTCATTATGAAAATATCCGAGGTGTGCGACCGGTCCTCCAAACGAAGTGAAGCCCAGCTTGGCGGAAACGCCCAACACCTCCCAAAGGCGTCGTCCACGGGACGGGACCTTACTCTCTATGTTCACAGCTTCCTCTCCTCCGATTACACCATCATTTATGTACCGAATGGGATTTTTCCCCATTTGAGCATACTACAGCGTAGATATGGATGCGAGATTTTTTTGCGTGCAAGGAGGAAGATTCCGGATGGTACTTTGCAAGGGCAAAGAAAGTCACTTTAGACGATTTACAGAGCTTTCTTGAGGGACGACGAACATACTAACAGTTAAGCTACCTTCGATCTTTCCGGGCTCACGCCGCATTTTGGAGTAAGATACGTGTCGCAAAAATACATAACCGCATCGATCGATAATAAATTATTCAGCCGAAATACGTGAACTCTCCCGTCCTGTGTTTTTACAACCAAGTCCTCCGAGACAAATAAATTGCGGAAGTGCCGGCCCACTAACATATGTTTGATTTCAGAAGCTCGAACGTTAACTCCTTTTCTCCCAGCAAGATACTCCCCGTCGTATTCCAGGAGAACCCTGCCCCCTAGAATACTTAGTACGAGCTTAACTGCAATCGGGCCGAAAAAAAGAACTCCTACGGTGCCGATTAGGATTCCAGTTAAAGCCCGGAAGAAGGAAGACTCGGCTGCGATATATAAGCAAAAAAATGAAGCGCCCAAGAGAAGGGCCATTGCGAACACCATACAGCCCGCCCCGTAGTTCGTGTATTCCATTTTGGCTCCTTGCGGGGTAGGTTTAATCGTGGCTTTGTAGATATCCGGTATTTCATTATCGTTCATATTGTTTCCTCCAATCCTTAGGACAAGCGCCCCGTTGCATCCATATTTCAGCTTGTAATGTAGTACCTATTCCTCAACAAACAGGGATATTCCTCCATAGCCCCCTCATTCTCCCTTTACGACGGCTCCCGCCTTGTAAGGCACATTTGCCCTCGGTTACACTTCTTTAGGTAGACGGCTGTACACTCTGCTTCTTCTGTCGATTTTGCAATGAAAAAGGTTCAGTACCGGCTCAGTCCTCTTTCAGCAAACCTTCAGCTATAGACGTTATACTAACAACAAGAACATGTACGGAGGAATCCTAATGAACCACGAAAAAAACGTCCGCATTTTATTAGTCGACGACGAACCGCATATTTTACAATTTCTTGAAATGGGACTCGCGGGCGAGGGCTATCAGGTACGAACCGCTCCCGACGGGATGACCGCGATTACGGTCGCTACGGATTTTCAGCCGCATGTCGTGGTGCTTGATGTCATGATGCCGGGAATGGATGGCTTTGAAACGTGCCGCCTATTAAAGAAAAAAACGACGAATGTTTCTATTATCATGCTGACTGCGAAGGACGAGGTTGAGGATCGGGTAAAAGGACTCAAGCTCGGGGCCGACGATTATTTAGTAAAGCCCTTCAGCTTTGATGAGCTGCTCGCCCGCATTGAGGCAAGGGTTCGCAATCAGTTCCCCGCCTTGTACGGCGAGGTTGTACTCGGCCCGTTCCGGCTGGACGATCGGCGCAGAGAAATTATGCATTTGAATACAATTTTGGAGTTATCCCCAACGGAATACGAGCTGCTGCACTATCTGATCATTAATCACGGCATTGTACTCAGCAAAGCTAGAATTTTGGATGCTGTGTGGGGCTACGATTTTGGAGGAGAGGAAAATATTGTGGAGGTGTACATCCGTTCCTTACGTGAAAAGCTTGGCGACAAAGAGCATAAGCTGATCCGCACTCTTCGCGGCGCGGGATACCGGATGGACTTGTCATGAAGCGGCTTCGGGCGGCCTTCGCTTATTGGCTCACCCCCCGCTCGCTGCGCTTTCAGCTGCTCGCCAGATCCTTGCTGATTGTCGCCGTGCTGCTGATGCTGATCGGCTTTTTGCAGTATGTATTTATGAAAGACTTTCTGTACCGCAATGAAGCGGATAAGCTTTCATTGAACGCAAAGTTTCCACCTATGGAAATGATGGAAGAGGCCGGGCTGAGCTTCGGACCCGACCGGAGATCGGATAACAACGAAGGACCCGGAGGCGGCAATAAAAATCGCGGGCCCTTCTTGGTGCTCGATGACACCTCGCTTGCCTTCATTTCGAAGGACGGCACCTTTAACGATATTACCGGCGCGAATAACGGCACGGCATCCCCCCGGCTTTCCGCCGCAGAATACACCGATATTTTAGCACAGCCGCGGTCTCCCGGACGTGGTTCGGGGGTAACCTACCGGGTCGTCTCAAACGCGCAGGGTATCGAGCAATTGGTTGTATTCCGCCATAACGGAGGGCCGGGCGGATTAAACGGAGTAATCCAATTTGGAACACCGACCGCTCCCCTGAAAGCGGTTGTCCTGCAGCAGCTGGTCATTTTCATCGCGCTGTCCGTTGTAGCTTTGGCGTGCGGCTTGGCGCTGAATTTGCCTGTGCTGCGAAAAACGCTAAGGCCATTGCAGCACATGGTGAAGACCGTGGAGAAAACGAATGCCGGCAATCTAGACGAGCGAATTCCCACCGGGCAAGGCCAAGAGGAAATCGACCGATTGGCCGAATCCTTCAACAGTATGCTGGGACGCCTCGCCGAATCGTTCGAGGCCGAGCGGGAAGCGAAAAATCAAATGAAGCGATTTATCGCCGACGCTTCCCATGAGCTGCGGACGCCGCTCACCTCGATCCACGGGTTTCTCGAGGTACTGCTTCGCGGCGCAGCCGATAAACGGGAGCAGCTGTATATGGCGCTGAACAGCATGCATGGGGAATCGACCCGGATTAAGCGGCTGGTCGAGGATCTACTGATGCTCGCGAAGCTGGACAATGCTCCCGGCTTATCCATTCGTCCCGTTCACCTGAATGAGCTGATCAGTGAAATGGAGCCGCACCTGCGAATGCTTGCCGGCAGCCGTACGCTGGTCTTGGATCGGAATGCGGGAACGGATTTGGTGGCGGAAGTGGACCCGGATAAGATGAAGCAAATCATATTGAACCTTTATCACAACGCAGTGCAGCATACCGATCCCGAGCGGGGCGTGCTGTCCATCCGCGTACGCGAAGACAGCGGGCAGGCCTTCATCGAAGTCGGGGACAATGGCCCGGGAATCGAGGAGGTCCATCTCCCGCATTTGTTTGAGCGATTCTATCGCAGCGATTTTTCCCGAACCCGGAAGCAGGGCGGCTCCGGGCTCGGACTCTCGATCTCGAAATCGCTCGCCGAGGCCCACGGCGGCGATATCGAGGTGGTCAGCAAGGTTGGCGCCGGCAGTACGTTTACGCTGCGCCTTCCCTTACGCAGCAGCCTCGTCGGCTAGCGCGGCCCCTGCTGATGGGCGGTTGCACCGCTCGCAGCACAAGCATATATAGAATTTCCGGCTTTCCAGACCACATGTGCGGGAAGGGAAGCCTTTTTCATTGAACCGTTCTCGCCTTGCCCGCAGTGAGCTGGAAAGGCTGAAGGCCGCACGCGAAAATGAAAAAATCGGCACATCCTTACTGGTGTGCCGATTTTTATTGGCTTGAATTCATTTCAGATGCCCATACCAAAGCCAGGCAGCCCCTGCTCTGCAGATTCCAAATAGATCGCATTGCCGTTAATGATCAGCAGAACGGTGCCGTCGCCCAAAATCGAAGCGCCTGCCAAATAAGGCAAGTGCTTGAATCCATCCTGCGGCGGCTTCACTACGACTTCTTGCTGTCCAATTAAGGAATCCACCTTCAAAGCAAAGCCGGTTTTCAGAATAACGAGGTACTGTTTCCCCTCATCCTGCCGATTCTCCAGCCCGAAATACTTGCGCAGGCAAATGACCGGGTATACTTTGTCCCGAAGCATTAAAATAGGCTGTCCCTGCATCGTTTGCAGATCAGCATCCGTCACCCGGCCCGTTTCTTCGATTTGATCCAGCGGGATGCCATACGGGTCGCCGCCGACGCTTACCTGCAGCACCTGCGTCATCGAAAGCGTTAACGGCAGCTCGATGCGTACCTTTGTGCCTTGTCCTGCTTCGCTGAAAACCTGCACATCACCTTGCAGGCGGACAATCGTCGTCCGCACGGCGTCCATCCCGATGCCCCGTCCCGATAAAGAGGTTACCTCCTCGGCGGTTGAAAAGCCCGTGCGGAAAATATACGGGATTAACTCATGCGGCTCCAGCTTTTCCAGCCGCTCTCCTTCGACCAGACCGCTCTCCCGCAGCTTTGCCCGGATCCGCTCGACGTCAATACCAGCTCCGTCATCGCTGACCTCCAGCACGACGCGGTTCCCTTCGCGACATGCCTCGATGCACAGCAGCCCTTCAGCCGGCTTGCCCCTGGCTGTCCGCTCCTCCGGCGCTTCGATGCCATGATCGATGGCATTTCGGATTAAATGGATCAGCGGATCGGACAAGGCCTCGACTAGCGTCTTATCGAGCGTCGTTTCCTCTCCTCTAAACTCAAGGCGAATCTGCTTGCCCGACTGGCGGGCCATATCCCGGACGAAGCGATTGAATTTGCTGAATACATGTGCGACCGGAAGCATCCGGATGTCTACGATCGCGTCCTGCAGCTCCTTGGTGATCCGATCAAGCATCGCAAAGCGCTCCTTCAGCTCGCGGGCATAAACCGCAGCCGCCGGATCCTCCACCATGCTGCGAATCATAAACGGAAACGCATTTTTGGCAATCGCTAGCTCTCCAATCAAATCCATGACCCGTTCCACCTTGCCGGTTTCCACACGAATGATTTTTTCCGTTTCGGCTGCCGTCTCCGACCGCACGCTCTTGATCGGCACCGGGCTGCGCTCCGCCGGATGCACGCCCACTTTGGCAAGCGCCCTGCTCGGCTGCACATTCGAAGCCTCCGGCTTGACCTCCTGCCCGGGTTCTGTGCGCTTCTCTTGTACGATCGCAGGCTCTGCGCCGCCGCCCGCCTCGGTAGCGACCTCCACGCTCGCTTCCGAATAGCCGCCCGCCAGCTCCTTAAGAGCGTAAATATCCGGCGCAGCCGCCTGCGTCAAAGCATGTAATGTCTCATCTCCAAGCACCATGGCGCACTGCAGTAATAGTTCCTTTGCCAGCTCCCACCGCTCAATCAGCGGCCTTCCTTTCGGCGCGAGAAAGTGAATTTGCTCCACGATGAGCTGCTTAGCCAGCCCAACCATCACCTTCATATCAATCGGAGCTTCATAGACTGCAGCTTCTGGGACAGAAGCTCCGGCATATCGATCCGCAGCTTCGACTACAGCCCGACCGGCAGCTTCGTCAATTCCTTCATCCGCAGCTCTCCAGGCCACTCCCGCAGCAATTTCCGGCTCAGCTGCGAATGCAGACCGCTGAGCCCGTGCGCCCGGCTGCGCGGTTGAGGCATCATGCGCTTCCATGCCATCGCTCCACTCCTCAACCTCCGGCATAAGCAGCGTGCCGAACTCCTGCTTAGCCGCATCCTCCGGTTTGCAAAGCTCCCATAGATCAAGCACCATATCGGAGATGGCAACAGGGCTTCCGCCGCGCGCCCATTCGAGCAGAGCTCCCTGTACGGCCTGCAGCACATCCGCCCACCATGAGGGCAGCGCGACCGCCGGACCGTCCTCTTCCCGTGCGCAGTACTGTTCCAATATCGTGATCGTCACAAGAAACTGCATATATACCATCAGCAGCTGTTCCTGGTCCCGCTTCTTCTCCGCCATACGAATAAGCTTATCGATCATCGCACTTAAACGACCGACAATTTTTTCTTCCATAATGCGGCATTCCGCCAGCGCCTCGGCCTCCATCGCCAAGGCCCGCAGCTGGCGCACTTGACCCCGCTCAGGCTGAACTCCTGCACCATCCAGTGAGGTGTACAGCGGAAACAGATGGGCGAAGGTATCCTTTTCCTTTTCCCCCGCCATAAACGCCTTTACCGTCTCCACCCATTCCTTCGGTTCCGAAGAGAAAAGCGCAGGCCGCGGCTCCAGCTTATCCATGGCCGCATGCGCGGAACTCGAGCCCGTCCCCGAAACCGTCACTGAACCCGGACGCGTACGGTATTGACTCAACCGGTGCAGCAGCTCCGGCTCCGACTGCGGATCTTCCGCTCCCGCTTCGATATATCCCGCCATCATCCGAATTTGGTCGAAGCACTCCAGCAATATATCCGTCAGCGTCGGCTCCAAGCTTCTCGACCCGCTGCGCAGCTCATCCAGAATGCCCTCCAAAAGATGGGTGAGCGTTGCGATTCCGCTATAGCCGTATAAATTCGCCGATCCCTTTAACGTGTGGGCAGCCCGGAAAATATGGTTTACATTTTCCTCATCCTCCGGCTGCTCTTCCAGCATCAAGATATGGTCGTTAATCGAATTGAGCAATTCCTCGACTTCGTTTAAGAACGATTGCTTTACATTCATCGTCTCGCCCCCTCCGGTTTCACGCCGAAGAGCCGTATTAATGCTTCCAGCTGCTCGGGTCTGACTGGCTTTACCAGATAAGCATTAGCCCCTGCCTGATACGCAAGCTGTTGATCGGACGGTTTATTTTCACTGGACACGACCGCTATGGGCATTTTGTACTTTTGTTCCCCGCCCCGCAGCTCCCGTATAAATTGATAGCCGTCCATCTTTGGCATATTAATATCGACAATTGCCGCATCGTACGAACGGGCCGCAAGCTTCTCGAGCGCCTCCAATCCGTTGTAAGCCTCTGAAATCTGAAAGCCCCTTTCGGTCAGGTAGGCACGGTAATAATCCCTTGTCGCCGACGAATCCTCAACGATCAAGACTCTGGACCTTGCCGTCATCGAACATCACCTCGCCATCGGTTTTTGATAAATAATGGAATGTTGGAATTTCCGAAGCTGGAAAATGGAGGTGATACGGCTCATGGATTCGGAGTGCCCGAGAAACACATATCCCCCGTCCTTAATCGATTGGTAGAAATCCAAGGCCACCTGCCTGCGCGATTGATCGTCAAAATAAATAAGCACATTCCGGCAAAAGATAACGTCCACGTGTTCCATTTTGCGCATCATGGCCGATTCCATTAAATTCAGCTGCCTGAATTCCACAAGCCTGCGCAGCTCGTCCGTCACCCGCAGCTCATTGCCGTCCTCTTCAAAATACCGGCGGATATAAGGCGCTGGAATATGACGCGTCGACCGCTCCCCGTAGCAGCCTTTTCTGGCAAAGGCAAGCACCTTATTGTCGATATCCGTGGCAATAATCCGGCACCTCGCGAGGTTTTCCGGGCGAAGCATCTCACAAAGTATGATCGCCAGCGTATACGCTTCTTCCCCCGTGGAGCAGCCGGCCGACCAAAACACCAGATTGCCTTTCTCCCGGCGAATCAGCTCCGGCAGCACCTCTTCCGCAAAACATTTCAGCTGATGAAACTCACGAAAAAAATACGTCTCATTAACCGTTAACACCTCGATAAAGGCCTGCAGCTCCGCCCCGCTGCTTTCGAACCGCAGCATCGAATAGTAATAGTTAATATCTTGAATACCGAGCGCCTCCAAGCGCTGAATTAATCGCCGTTCCATGAAATACAGCTTGCTGTCCGGAAAATAAATTCCAGTCTTCTGATATATGTAATCCCGTAATCGGTGAAATTGCTCTAAGGAAAGGGTGACATTCATAATTGATCCTCTACCGCTCGGACAGGCTGGTCATCGCCGAGCCTGCGCAGAGCTCTCTGTCCGACGAATTCAATGTAGGGATGGGCAAGCTGATCTGTAACGCTGCGAATGGCCTCCGCCTCGGCGGCGCCGCCTCCCAAATCCCCCAAGGCCTCAATGATGGCCACAATGATGTTTAATTCCTTTTCAATAGGAAGATGCTTGGATAACAGCTCATTCACTTCATCCTTGAAGGGCAGCCCCGATAACGATTGAACGACAAATAAGCGTACATCCGGGTCCATATCGTTCAAGTGATTTTGCAGCACCTTCAAAGATGTTCTCCCAAAGACCGGAAACAGCTCGACCGCTAGGTTTCGTGCCGCAGCTTCTTCCGAGTAAAACAGTTCGATTAGAATCGCCGTCCCTTTCTCAGGCGGCAGCCGTGTGATTTCCGTCCCCAAATATTCAAGGACATCAGAACGCAAAGGCGTCTGCAGCACATTACATAAATACTGCTCCTTCTCTTCATGTGAAATATCTTGAAAGAAATCCCGAATCATACCCAGGTTTCCTGTTTGACAGTAAAAACGGAATTGTTTATAGTCCATAACCCAGCACCTCGTTCACGATGACTTTGCCGATCTGGTAGGATGGGAGCACAAGCCTCGCTCCTCCCTGTTCGACAGCCGCTCTCGGCATGCCGTATACAACCGCCGTTTCCTCCGATTCGGCTATCGTCAATCCTCCGTTTTTACGAATTTTCACCATTCCCTGCGCTCCGTCCGATCCGATGCCGGTTAGCAGCACGGATATAATCATCGATGACGGAAGCTGCTCCGCCAGCGAATTCATTGAAACGTCCACCGACGGCTTAAACACGCTTTCCTTCGGATGAGAACGAATCGCGATTCGCAGCTGCTGCTTGCCGAGTGTTTTTTCGATGAACATATGCTTGCCGCCCGGCGCCACATAAAGCGTTCCCGGCTCCACCGTCATCCGGTGAGCGGCTTCCACTACCCGAATTTGAAACCGTTCATTCAGCCTTTCCGCAAAGGAAGCCGTAAACACGGGGGGCATATGCTGGACTAAAAACAACGGTGCGGGAAAGTCCTCCGGAATATGCTGCAAAATATCCATGATCGTTCGAGGACCTCCCGTAGACGCGCCGATGATGACCACATGCTCAAAGCCATATCCGGATTTGTGATCCGCTCCTTGTCTCTCCGGAGCAACTCCCAGCTGAAGCTCCGTCTTCTTGCTTGTACCCGCAGCTATAATGCGGTCCGTCAGCTTTTGGATCATTGCATCCATCTCGGCACTGCCCAGCACCTCCGGCTTCGTGACGTAGTCAAACGCGCCCAGCTCCAGCGCCTCGAATGTCACCAGCGCCCCTTTTCGGGAATATGCCGACAAGATGATGACCGGACATGGCGCAAGCTCCATCAAATATTGCAGTGCTGTAATCCCGTCCATCGTCGGCATATGAATATCCATAGTTACCACGTCCGGGCGCAGCTGAATTGCCTTTTCGACTCCTTCCCGCCCGTCCCTGGCCATGCCAATCACTTCGATCCTAGGGTCGCGCGACAGACTCGAAAGCAGCTGCTGCCTCATCAACGCAGAATCGTCGACAACAAGCAACCTGATTTTGCGGTTCATCTCCATCATCCTGACCTTCTTCTTCGTTCAACTCTATAAGTAATCTACTCCCAAGCTGCGGGATCGATTAACGGAATGAAACGGGCATCCGATTCCTTATAAAACCCCTTAAGCCATCGAAATTCCAAGTCATCCCGATACAATCCGGCTTGCTGCAGCTGCTCTAAGGAAACAGACAGCACCCGTGTCACCTGCTCAACCCCGATACATCTCGAGGCCCCCCGTCCCTGCATCACGACAAGCTGCCCTAGGTTCTCCTCTCTTGAGCCAAGCTGCAGCTTTTCATTCGCATCGACAACCGTTACCAGCTGGCCGCGAATATTCGTCAGCCCTGCAACTCCATCCGGAGCGAATGGGATTTGCCGAATGGGCGTCACCCGGGTGATTTCCCGTACCTTTGCGGCTGGAATTCCGAATTCCTGTCCCTGCAGCCGGAAAAATACGTATAGCTCCTTTGCCGCACCATGCGCGCTCAGCCCGACCGTTGTCTCTGCACCGGCATCCAGACCCAAAGCAGCAGCTGCGGATTCAGGGCTCTTCCATGTGCCCGCCGCTGTACTTGAGATCAGAAACGGAAGCACTCCCGTTTTATCCAGCAAATGCTCCAGCCCGAGCAGAAAAATCGGCTTCGTGCTGCCGTTCAGATGATGCACGCTTTGAATGCCGTCCGCCAGCTGCTTAAACGAGCCGGGCATCCCCACGGGAGCATCCTGCCGGAGCCTGCGAACCTCGTTGACCTGTGACACCGCCAGGCCGATTCGCAGCACGCCCGTTGCCGTCGGAAGCTCGACGCAGATCACCCTCGCGGGACGTCCGACGGACTGTCCGAACAAGAGCACGGCTGTATTCACGACAGGCATCATCCGCCCGTCCCGGAACAACCCAAGCCCCATAAAGCTTGAGGGCATTCCTTGAATCGGCTCCAGCTTTTCCGGCATCGGAGCGATTTCCTTTACCTGCTTCATCGGAAGCGCGTAGGATTCTCCGGCAATGGCAAACTGCAGGATCGGCAATGCATCCTCCCTTTGCGCTTCGTCCTCCCCCTGCAGAGAGGAGTGCCCGGGTGCTGTTCCTCCGACAGCGGTGATCCCCTGCTTGCTCCCATGACCCGTCCCGGCCACGGCATCAAGCACCGCTTCAGCGCGGATCACGCGAATCACCGTGTCTCCCCTCATGACAAAGCCTTCGTACTGTCCCAACGCATCCGCATCGGAGCCTCGGCCGCTCTCGCCCTCTAAAACCATAACATCCGCGATCCGGTCAACCGCAAGCCCGGCGGAACGTTCCCTGCCCTGCAGAATGAGTATCTTTTGAGGCGGATGCTCGCTCTTATGCCCGATCCAGCGGCTGCCGTTAACGACCGTAAGCAGCGTCCCTCGCTGATTAATCAAGCCTTCCAAATAGGGCTCGGCAAAAGGAACCCGCGTGACTCGCTCCATCCGCACGATCCCTTTTACCGTTTCAATCGGCAGTCCATAGAGCTGCTCATTCAAGTAAAATGTAACCCACTGACGGCCACGGCCTGTTTCTTTCATTTTCACTGCTCCTCCAGCGTCCGGATTATACGAGGAACTCATCCGCCATGCTGGCAATTTCCTCAATTGCGCGGGAAAGCTCATTAATGCCGATGGTCTGTTCCTGTCCGGCATGCGCCGCCTGCCTGCTGGCAGCCGCTGCCTCGATGGCGGTCGAGGCAATTTGATCTACGGCACGCTTGGACTCCGTAACGGCATGCTCTGCCTCCACCAGGCTTCGGTTACTGCTCAGCACCCCTTGGCTCAGCTGCTGAAGATGCTCCTCAATATCGCTGGAATTGCTTAGAATCCGCCGGGCCTTCTCAACCTCTGTCTTTGTCGTTTCTTTCGTCACCTGAAGCTCACGGATGACTAGTGAAACTTGTGACTGAATATCCCGAATCAAATCCTTAATGTTTTCCGCGTTGGTCGCCGTCTCTTGCGCTAACGAACGAATATCACTAGCAACCACAGCGAAGCCCCGGCCGTATTTCCCCGCTCCTGCCGCTTCAATCGCCCCGTTCACGGCAAGCATATTCGTCTGAATGCCCACCTTATCGATCGTGTTTACTATTTTATCGATGCTGCGGATTTGCCTCTCCAGCTTAAGCAGGCTTTCCAAATTCTCTTCAATCTTCGCCAGCCCCGCGGAAATGTTGCCGATCATCATTTCCGTCTGGCCCTTCCCCTGCTCAAACTGGCCGATCACATCGCCAATATATTGCTCTGAAGCCGAGCCCAGCAAGCCTACCTTCTTCGTGAGCTGCTCCAGCTGGATCAGGGCCGACGCAGACTGCTCGGTTGCTGCGGATTGCAACTCCGCATTTCGGTCGATCAAATTAATGGCGCCCATAATTTGCTGGGCCGCCAGCGCCGCTTCGGTAATCGAAGCGGCCAGCTCCTCGGAAGCCGCAGACAATGCTTCAACGGAACGGCTCATCGCTTTGCTGTCGCGCAAATCCTCCGTCAGGTCGGACAGCTCCAGCGCGCTGTGGCTGATATCCTCCAGCGCCTTGCTCTGTTCCATAATCGCTTGAACCGCCTGTTCGGCTCCAGTAGCCTGCTCCTCTGCCGCCTCCGCGATCATCCTCGAGCCATTTTCAAAATCCTTAATGCCCGTTTTCAGAGTCAGCATCTCGCTGTTGATTTCTTTCATGCCTTCCACAAAGTCATTCATCTTGTTTCCAATCTGCTGCAGCCCCGCCGTTACATGTCGGCCATTCTCAACCTCCTGCAGCGATACCCGTTCAGATTCCATAATGGAGGAGGAGATGGATCCAACCTCAAGCTGGATCGCTTCGACTACTTGCTTAATATCTCGAGCGGATTTCTCGGAAATTTCCGCCAAAGAGCGAACCTCGTCCGCTACGACCGCAAAGCCGCTGCCATGCTCTCCGGCGCGGGCCGCTTCAATCGCCGCGTTCAGCGCAAGCAGGTTGGTCTGATCCGCCAAATGCACTACGGCTGCGATAATGTCTCCGATCTCCTTCGCCTGCGATTCCAGCTGTCCGATCAAACGCGCAGAATCGGAATTTTTCACCGCAGATACGGAAACCCCCTCGATGAGGCGGTTAATATCATTTGAAGAAACGTTCACCATGTTTTGGACGGATAAGCTGCGGTTCATCGAAACTGTCGCATTTTGCGAAATGACGTTCATATTTTCCATAATCTTCGTAATGGAAGCCGAGCTCTCCTCACAAGCGGAAGCCGCCTGCTCCGCTCCCGCCGCCAGCTGTTCAATCGCTGACCTCAGCTCATGGATCGCTGATTGGGACTCTTCGACACCCGCTGAAAGCTGCTGTGTCGCCGTGGCAAGCCGCTCCGAGAGCTGCTGCTGCTTGGCGTACGATCTCGCGCGCATCCGCTGCTCCTGCAGCCGCTTGGCTGAAAGCTTGTCCGTCTGAGGGAGCGCCTCTGCCTGAACTCGCGGTTCTCCGCGAAGGTCCCCCGCTCCTAATTCTTTTCGTAAAGCGGGGATCGTCGGCGGGGATAACAGGGTCTTGTTCTCATTCATGAAATTCGTTCCTCCATTCGATTCAGGGCTTGTGCCATCGGAAGTGTAATCGTAAACGTCGTGCCTTCATTGACTTTGCTTTCCACTTGAATTTTACCTTGATGCTTTTCAATAATTTGATAGCTGATCATCAGCCCGAGACCTGTACCTTTCTCCTTACTGGAGTAAAAAGGCTCCCCAAGCTTTTCAACCCGGTCCTCCGGGATTCCGCAGCCTTCATCTTGAATCTGCAGCAGCAGCGAATATTCCTCTTGCTTCAACGTGATATATATATTTCCGCCGTTCGGCATCGCTTCAATCGCATTTTGCAGCATGTTAATGAGCACCTGCTTGATCTGATTCGCATCGCATTGTATGCGGGATACGGCTGCATCACGAAGCACTTTGAGCGATACACTGTTCATCACCGCTTTGGTCTCCATCAAATTCACCACATCCTCGACCAGCAGCCATAGATCATGGTCATCGAACCTTACGATTTGCGGCTTGGCAAAAGCAAGAAATTCACTAATAATCGATTCGATCCGCTCAACCTCTGACAGCATCAACCCATAATACTGGTTCGTTGGATCCGAGCCCTGAAGAATTTGCGCAAAGCCCTTCAGTACCGTTAACGGGTTCCGCACTTCATGTGCGACCCCGGCAGCCAGCTGCCCTACCGCAGACAGCTTGTCCGATTTGCGAAGCAGCTCCTCCGTCTCTTTTTTCTGCGTGATGTCCTGCATTTGTATGATGTAATATAACGGACGGCCATCCGCGTCCCGAACCAGAGTAATACACAAATACCCCCAAACCAGCCGCCTAGAGGAGTGAATGAATCGGCGCTCCATTTCACAGGACTGCAGCTCACCGATCAAAAGCCCCGTACAGCCCTCCAAATATCCGTCACGATCCTCCGGGTGAATATAATTAAGAATGGACTGGGGCTGATCGTGCTCTTGAATATCGAGCGCTTCACAGAACGCGTAATTCATCTTTTGAATCGTTCCGTTCACGGAAACAAGCGCCATCCCGACCGCAGCGTAATGGAAAGCCGCGTGAAAGCGTTCCTCCATCTCGCGTGAATGCGTATCGTCCTGGCGCCGATTGGTTACGTCCTCTAACGACTTAATCAACACATACTGATCGCCGTCCATTTGCTTCACTTTTCCATGAATATCGACGAAAACCTCGCTTTGATCCTTTCGCAGCGCGCGGACCCGGGTATGAATCCTCCCTGTAAAAGGCGCAGCGAGATCGCCTGCCGGAAGCGAACTTCGATGCTGGGGGCTCAACAATCTTTCGTAGCTTTCTCCCAAAAGCTCGTTCTCCCGATAATCGAGCACCTCAGTCAATTCTTGGCCAACTTTAAGAAAGCGACCATTTTTTAGAATGCTCACCTCATGCAGCCATTCCTCTACACCTTGGCTCCGTGCGTATTCTTCTTTCCCCTCTTCGTCATATTCCCGATCAAAATCTTGCATAGTATGTTTCATAACATGTTCTCCACCAGATGCAGGATTGAACTCGCTTTTCCTAGTATAAAAATTAAAAAACAGCGTGTAAATGAGTAATATCGTCGTTTCAAGAGGGATCCTGTCGTTACATGTCGAACGTACAAAAAATCGTAAGAATTCATTCGTTTTTGCGGGAATATAGCGAAATTTAAGGAATTGTATTCATGAAAAAAAGCCGGGCGTAAGCGCTCCGGCTTTCATTTATACATAATGTAAGAGTAGGTCTTGCCCTCGTCGTGTTAAACAAACGTGATTTTACGCTTCCCGTGATTTGCTTGCGTCCGGGGAAATGCTTGCTTCATCCGTTTGGCTTTCCCTGGAAGACGATTTTATCGAGTTCGTCCCGCTCCCTTGAGAAGCGGTATGGTCGAGATGAGCTTGAAATTGCTCCATGAGAAGCTGCAGGGACTGCAGTACACCATTCACCTGATCATCGCTTAACTCTCGCAGAACATCGCCAAACAATTTTTGCTCGTAGGAATGGAACAAGCTCTTAAACTGCTCGGATTTCACGGTCGTTCGAATCCATGTCACTCGGCGGTCAGACGTGTCGCGTACCCGCTCCACCCATCCGTCCCGTTCCAATCGGTCAATAATGCCCGAAACCGTGCTGTAGGATAAAAAGGTTCCTTCGCTGATTTGACCGATTGTTTTCGGCCCCCGATAAATTTGTCCGAGGGTTATCAGCTGCGGCTTCGTTAACTCAAGATCTTTAACCATTTCGACGATCGCCGAATTGTAGAGTCTTGTCACTTTCCGCAGCGCTTGGCTAATTTGTTCTGCTTGAGCACCATTCATGGGGCGATGAACTCCTTCTATCCCAAAAAGTCAGGTCGTGCTGTTCACATTATAGCATTTATCATTTTTCACGTGTAACGATGGTTTATCGCCGCATTGCCCTCGAAAAGCTTTAAGTCCCCGGTGGAATCGCGCTCACGTTCCAGCCGGCCGCGATCTCCCTGTTACGCTCCGACATCCGCTTTCGAAGCGTTCGCATCGATCGCCCTCGTCTTTCGTTTCCAGCCCATCCAAATGACAAACGGGATACAAATAAACGCCGGAATGGCCGACAGGTAAAATGTATCTGCAATCGCGCGCACAAAGGCTTCCTTTTGAATAAGTCCTGCGATCAGAGAGGAAGCCGCCGCCGTGGCCGTACCTGCATCCATAGAGGCCTGCTGCATATAACCGGAAAGCGCGGCAATCGTCTCCTTCGCGGCAAACGAATCCATGGTTACACTTTCATTAATGTACTGCGTCAGTACCAGCTGCCGGTTGCTCATGATCGCAGTAAAAATCGCGATCGACATCGAGCCCGCAACTTGCCGCGAAACGTTGCCCAACGGTGACGCATTCGCGATTTGATGCGGCTGCACCGCCTGCATCCCGGCGGAAGTCAGAGGCATCATGCACAGCCCAATGCCGACCGAGCGAATGCACATAATCACATTCAGCCAGTGGTTGGGCGTATCGGCCGTCAACTGATGCATCTTCAGCGTCGTTATCCCTAGGATCGCCAAGCCGACCACACCAACGGGAGCAATCCCAAACTTATCGGTAAGCTTGCCGCTCAGCGGCATCATGATCGCCATCACAATGGCCTGCGGCATCATGACGAGCCCTGCTTGCATCGAATTCAAGCCTTGAATGTTTTGCAAGTACAGCGGGGTGAGAAAGGAGCCCCCCATTAAGCCCATCATGACTAGGCAGGAAGCTACTGTACTGATGGCGAACTTCGCGTTTCCGTAAAGCCTGAGGTCCAGCATCGGGTTCTTCGTTCCGAGCTCCACCCACAGCAGCAGCGCAAAGCTGAGCAGGCTGATAAAGAAAAAGCTGAGTATATACGGCGACGTCCAGCCTTCCGATTGCCCTTTGCTTAATGCAAACAGCAGCGTACCGAAGAAGGTCATAGACAGCACTGCACCCGGAACGTCGAACTTGATCCCTTTAACCTTCGGTGAATCCTTCAGCAGCACGTTTCCAATAAATACCGCAAAAACCCCGATCGGAATGTTAATGAGAAACAACAAGCGCCAGCTGAAATTTTGAATCAAGTATCCCCCTGCCGTCGGTCCAAGCGCAGGAGCAACCATTGCGGCAATGCCCCAAAGTCCAATAGCAGTGTTTACCTTTTCCCTAGGGAATGTTGAATAAATGATGGACATGCCAATCGGCATAATAAAGCCGCCGGCTAACCCTTGAAGGATTCGAAATAAAATTAAGGTCGTATCGCTCCAAGCCAAGCCGCATAAGACCGAGCCTACCGTAAACCCGGCGACGGAAAACACAAACACCGTTTTATTGCCAAACCGCGTTCCCAAGTAGCCGCTGAGCGGTATAACCATAGCAGCAGCAAGCATGTAACCGGTAAGCACCCACTGCATCGTTTGGGTATCGGAACCAAAGATTGCTGTGAGCTGGGGCAGGGCGACGTTCATTAAGCTGCTGTTTAATACCGAAACAAAGGTTCCGAGAACGATGGCGATTAGCCCAAGCCATATTCCTTTTCCTTCCTCAGCCGAAGGTACCGCGGGGGCTTGCTCCTCTGATGATGTAGACACAAAAGCCCCTCCTTATTCCGCCTTGAGAGGCGTTCCTTCCGTGATGCTGTCGGTTGGCTGAACAACGATCCGGGATGACGCCGTGAGCCCGGAAGCACGGACATAAGCCAATGACGGACTCTTTTCCTTCGCGGTTACCTCAACATAGTGGGCTTTGCCATCTATAACGGAAACAAGATAGGTTTTCCCGTCTCTCGTTACTAGAGCGCTTGACGGCACCTCCAGCTGTGCCTGCGCTGCGTCGCTTACATGTACCTGAGCGATCATACCGGCAAAAAGCAGCCCCTTCGCATTATCCACCGTCACCTTGACCGGGAACGTCGTGCTGTTTGCGTTCGACACCGGGCTGACGAACGTAATGGTACCTGGGAACGTTTCGTTCGGTACGTTCTGCACCGATACCGTGACGGCAGCCCCCGCCTGCAGCTTGCCGATCTGGTTCTCCATTACACTGAGCTCGACTTGTACGCGGTCCATATTCACCAACGATAACACGGTCGTTCCTGCCTGAGCCATTTCTCCGGCGGAAACGGAGCGCTTCACGACAATTCCGTCAATCGGAGCTGTAATCGCTGTATGATCCAGCGCCGACTGTGCCAGCTCCGCCGTTGCCGTCAAGCGTTCCACTTCGGCTTCCATCGCGATGACCGTATTCTCGGTCGCGCCCGCCTTCGTCAAATCCAGCTTCGCCTGCGCCGCCGCAACGGCGGCCTCCGCCGATTGTTTACCCGCCAAAGCCTGCTCATAGCCGGCTTTCGCTTTATCAAATTCAAACGTCCCGCGCTCCAGATCGTCACGTGTGACAGCCGAGGTGCTGTCATACTGGTTCCGCAGCTGATTATAAATATTCGTCGCCAAGCGGTAACCCGACTCCGCCTGCTCCACCACCGCCGAAGCGCTCGCTAAGCCCGCTTGCGCCTGCTTCAGCGCGCTGGCCGCAGCGTCAAGCTCCTGCTGCCGCGCCCCATTGCGCACATCGGCCAGCTTCGCCTTGGCCGCCACTAATGCCGCTTCCGCCTGGCGCAGCTGCTTCTCGAGGTCTTCCTTCTCCAGCTGCAGCAGGACATCGCCCTTCTTCACCTTGGCGCCTTCTTCCGCAACAACGGAAGCTACTCTGCCGGAAACCTTGGAGACGACCTTTACCTCCTGGTCGGGAATCACCTTGCCGCTGAAGCCGGCATCCGCCGCCGCACTGCTAAGCTTTATTGTCTGCACGGGAACGGCCGAGCCTTCAGCCCCCGTTGAAGCATCCGTCAATCCGCAGCCCTGCAGCATAGCGGCCGTCGTTAACACCAGCACCGCAGGAATCCATTGTTTCACATGTCCTGTTCTCTTCATGTTCTCTTCGCCTTCTCCTTTATGCTGCTGTCTTAACACGATTTATCGTTTTTATTCCATCACATGGATTTTAATCGTAGCGCTCAGCCCAACCGACAAGTCCAAGCCTTGCTGATCCCCGATCGCGATCTTGATCGGAATCCGCTGGGTTACCTTCGTAAAGTTTCCGCTCGTATTGCTGGAAGGCAGCAGGGCAAACGTAGATGCCGTTGCATGGCCAATCTCCGAAACCTCTCCCTGCAAAGTCGTTCCCGAAAACGTGTCGATCATCACGTCGACCTTCTGTCCTTTGTGCACCCGTTGAATATCGGTCTCTTCAATATTGGCCGACACATACAGCTTGCTGTTATCGACAACCATTGCTACCGTCTGTCCCGGCGAAGCAATTTCCCCTTCATGGACCGAGGTTTTGATCACCGTTCCCTCGATCGGCGAACGCAGTACTGCCTGATCCAGCATGCTGGTTGATAAATTGCTGCTGTCCTGCTGACCGATGATTTGGTCCATCACGACATGATCGCCTTCTTTAACTTGGAGCGAGGTCACCTTCCCGGAAACACGAGGCACAACCTTATAAATATCGCCCGCCAGTCTCGCATCCTCCGTCGTGATGTAATGCTGGCTCTGATACCAGTACATGCCTCCCCCGCCGATCCCTGCAATGGCGAATACCGCTAAAATCACGTACAAAATAACTTTGCGCTTCATCTTCTCTCCCCAACCTCTTCCCGTTGTTTATGGCGTGCTCAGCTGTCACACCAAAATGTTTCTCATACGAAATACTTATAGAGAGTCCCCCGCAATAACTCCCTTGGACACCAAACATTTCGTACACGAAATTTCCTATACGAAATATATCACATGGGAGAAATGTTTGGGAAGAATTTTTTTTCAATATAAAAAGCTGCCCATCGCCTGTTTGGCAGGACAGCTTGTGAGTATGCTCATTTGCCACGGGGAGGCAAGACAGAGGCGGACCATAATGCCCACCAAATATAAAAAGGCTGGAACAGCAATCGAATCCATGGATAATACGGGATGCTATTTAGCCCGCCCGGAACCTCGTTGCCGTATAATGCATTGTTAATATTGGCCGGAAAGATAAGGATAAAAAAGACCGCGGTTGCTGCGCCCGTCAGCCGGGAGTAGCCTTTGGTCAAGAGCCCTATAGCTAGAAGGAATTCCAATATGCCGCTAATTACGTTAATCGTCTCGGGGTAAGGAAGAATTCCGGGAATCATTTGCACGAATTGCTCACTGCTTGTAAAATGACTGATTCCTGTGGCCACTAGCATGATACTCATAGCATAGCGGGCTCGTTTGTTAGCTGATTCTAAATAACGTGTTCTACTCAAGAGAAATACAAGTGTAAGTGTCGCATAGCTGCTAACCAAAATCAGTAAAGGGATCATTCGACATCCTTCCTTTTTTCCGTTTGGTTATCTCCACTTCAACCGTCTATTAAGCATCCACAGTCTTAAAGTACAGCTTCTCCACTTTGGTCTTATCCGCATTGGTCAATGCTTCAAATTCAAAATACAGCTGACTCTCTTCTCCATCAATCCACAGATATCTCACTTCGATAGAAAAACCGCTGTTATCGTTATATTCGTAGAGATCGATGCTGTATTCTTCCGACGGCTCGGAAAATGCTCCTTCAAGCTCAAGCACTTGCTTGATAAGCGCTTCCCCTTCATCATCCAGCATTTTATTCTCTTTGAGCTTTTCGAATCGCAGGGCAATAAGATCCTCTACCGCTTCCTTCACCCGTGCTGTAATCTGCTCTCGAAGCATTTCACTACCCCCTCTCCTGTTTTTCCTATTCTAAATCTTACCTAACTTATGCGTTGTGCGACATAGATCCTCCGACACTTTTTCCGGCACTATGATATGGACTTCATAAACGTTACTCTGGAGTATTCCGGTCTGAAAAAGTCCTTTTCAACCTTGACCTCTTGCAGCGGATGCCCCGCCATCATTTCCTTCACATACCCTTCGTCACCCTGCTTAAAAAGACGAATCATATCAACCCTCCTCTTGTTACTCCCTTACCCAGTCGTACTCCATCATGCGTGCCGTCTGTACGGCCCTCTCCTCGCCGAACAATCTCTCTACTACATATAAAGCTGCATCGATGCCTGCCGAAACACCCGCAGACAACACGATCTTCCCATTATCCACATAACGCACATCATCGAGGACGATCGTAGTAGGGGAAACATTGTCTCTTAATTCATCAATCGCCGAACGATTCGTGGTAACCTTTAATCCATCGAGTACATTCGTTTTAGCCACAATGAGAGCTCCTGTACAGACGGTTAGAAGAATCTCCACATCGTTGGACACTTCCCGAATCCATGTCGTGAGCGTTTCATTCCACATTTCTTTGCGAGAACCCCACCCCCCCGGAACCACCAAAATGTCCGGCTTCGGACAAGTATCGAATGTGTAGGCCGAATTGATGCTCAAATTGCCGATTGCGTTCACCGGACGTTCGTATTCGGCCACCGTGTACACCTTCAGATCCTTCCCCCGATTGCTTGCGGAAATAAATACTTCAAAGGGTCCTACAAAATCCAACGGCTCTACTAGATCAAAAATCAAAATCGCTACATTTCTTGCCTGACGCACCTGTTCCATAGCCATCATCCCCTATAAAATATTAGAAAACCTCTCTCGAAGCATTTCTATGATGTTAATGACCACTTGCGATATAGAACGCGTCAGCTCCGCTAAAACCTTCTATACCATAAAAAAAAGTACTTGGTCATCGACCAAATACTTTGCCCAGGCGTACGGCATATGAAATATGTGCTCCCTCGTGGTCATCCACGTTTACGCCAGTTGCACATACAAATATTTCCTTACCCCTTTATATCAGAGTTTTCTGAATAGTTCAACGTATAATCTACCTAACCTAACTATTTACACTTTCATTCAGCATGACCAGGATCTTCTCGCCCTCAGGCGAGCTTTAGGTTCCAGGGTGAAGGTAACTGAAAGCGATATCGATTCGACTCGGATTTTTGCAGCTTTCGATCCGGCTCAGCAGAAGCGAGTAAAAGGCATCAAACACTTCAAAATCCTGCTTTTCCGGAAATCCAAACGCCATTGCCTTCGTCTCCATATTATCGTGATAGTTAAGCAGCAGAAACACCATATTCCTTTCTTTAAATATCCGTGGTCCCGCTTGGGGGTCCATTAGCTCCAGCATTGGCCCCAGCCGCAGGCTTTCAGGAGAACCCGAATCAATACGACCTCTATTTTTCCAGTCATCCAGAAGATGGTCGCTTCTTATTATTTTTTCAGCTGCGATAATCTCATTCAACGGTATAACATAGACTTGTTTCCTACGCTTGATCGTCAAATGATCCTCACCAACCAAGAGTGTGATCCCGGCCCTAACCGGTATTTTCGGCGCACCACCCACATGGTAAGCGGTATACGAGTCAATCGCCCTAAACTTCTTCAACTGTTCCGCTTTATTTTTACGGTCTAGAGAGTCGATAAAGAATAGAACTAAGACAAGGAATAAGAAGCATGTAAAAATTAAAAATACCATCATTCCGATCTTGTTCACCTCTCCCCCAAGGATCATGCGCTGGTTAACCCCAGTATATCTAGTTATCGCTGCAAAGGAGCTTCCCACCCTCCTCATTATATACTTTCTCTGTCAAATCTGTATGAAGTCACCGCTCCACATCAATCCACAGGTATCTCACTTCGATAGAAAAACCGCTGTTATCGTTATATTCGGAGAGGTTGTTGCTGTATTCTTCCGACGATGTCCTATCTCGCTTCCAGGGAATCTCTTACTTCAAGAATATTCAGCAGGGTGAAGATGAACCAGATCGTTCGAACGGTAAACAGGATTGAGTCGTCATAGCTCCATTTTGTCACGAATAAGTCGCTCCGTCTGAGTTTGGTTGTGAGTCATTGTTCATCTAGATGAACAATAGAAAAAACCTGCAAAGTCTCTTAGGCCCCCTAATTAAACTGGAGTCCTC
>NZ_WTLI01000020.1 GCF_011421635.1 Paenibacillus turpanensis | reverse complement strand
CCGCCGTTTCGCGGCCGGAATTACAATATATCAAATTTACTCATGCAATGCAACAGCATTTTTTTCCAAGAAGCAATTCATTCAATCATGAACTGCTTGGCCTCCAATCAATGAGGCCGGTTTGATTCGCCGTCTTGGCGGCGGAAAGCTATAATAACACGGCCCCCGAATCCAAGCAACGCATACATTTTTCCAGTCCAAGTTCCTTGCTCATTTTACTTGCCGTTAAGTATGCACCGCTTTGAACCGCCGTATTCGCACAAAAGCTCATGCCTGAATCACGCACTCAAACGCCTACTTAAACTTCCGCCAATCGTTTGAAGAATTGTTTAGAAGATATTCAAAGTCATTGTCGAGACGCTTTTGCTCTTCTTTCCGCTTTTTCTCCGCTTCAAGCCGCTTTTGTTCTTTCTCGCGAGCTTCCCGCTCCTTTATGTCATCCGCCTGTGACTTCAGCTTTTGGAGAACATCCGGACGCAGCAAATCTTTAAGTGTTGTTGGTTTTGGCTGCTGTTCCGCTGCGGGCTGCTGTCTCACTTTCTTTTTAGCCATTCTTCTATCACCTCATCCGCTTATTATAACAAGCCAACGTTCTTTTTCCTACAACTGTACCCCCAGCCTAAAATACCTGCCCAGATAAATGCCACGTCAAAAGCCGGAAAAGCCGAGAAGAGATCGTACCTCTTCCCGGCCGGCTTCAACCTTAATTATAAGATCCATTGCACAACATCTTCGTATTCCTTACGTGTTTTCGGGCGAGGCTCTTTGGATCGGTAACCGAAGGCTACCATTACAGCCGGAGCAAGATGTCCGTCTTCAAGCAGTCCCTCTTCTTCGAGAACCCGGTGAACCTCTTTATACTGGAAGCCTTCAATCGGACACGAATCGATACCGATTTGCGCTGCGGCGGTCATCATATTGCCGAGAGCGATGTAAGTCTGCTTCACCGCCCAATCGAACATCGTCCGGTCATTCTCAAGAAGGTTCAAATCGTCCTCCATGAACGTCTTGTAACGCTGCAGCGCACCCTCGAAAATCTCGTCCGGCCATTTTTTAACGGTCTTCATATGATTCGCCAAATATTCGGTGTTATACTTCGTATCTTTAATCGTGCGGGCAAGGATCACAACATAGTGGCTAGCCGTCGGCAGCTGGCCTCTAGCACCCCAACTCACTTCACGCAGCTTTTCTCGCAGCTCGGGGTTTTGCACAACAACGAATTTCCAAGGCTCTAATCCAATAGAGCTTGGGGATAACCTAGCTGTTTCTAATATAAAACGAAAATCATCGTCTGAAATTTTCTTCGTGGGATCAAACTCTTTGGTGGCATGGCGAAAATGAAATGCCTCCAAAATCGCTTGTTTTGTTGCCTCTTTATCCATTTTCCACTACTCCTTTATCAAAAAATTAATATATATCTTTACCTCCTAGGGCCATTTAGCCGCTTAAGAGTAAGAAAACGACTAAGTGTTACTGAAAATGTAACAGTTTGACCATAGAAAAAGCTGCTCCCTTGTGATATTAACCAAGCTGAGCCGCTTTTTTAAAGAAGTCACGAAGCGTTTCGCATTTCACTATTCTTTGCAATGCTTAATCCGCTGCAAAATCGAGCTGACGGTATGTCCATTTAAATACGTCTCCAACTGCGTCTCTGCATCTAGAAATACTTCATCCATCACATGTTTTATGTTGGATGAAATCATACAAGCCTGTTCGGAATCCCCCGAGCACCAGCCGGGCTTTAGGGTACCGCATGACACAGCCCGGTATACTTGCCCTAAGGTCACTTCGTCCGGATTGCAATCCAAAATATAGCCGCCGCCAATTCCTTCTTTGGTTTTGACAAATCCGTTCTTCCGTAAGCAGCTCATTACTTTCCGGATCCGTGCGGGATGCGTGCAGACATTTTCGGCAATCGTTTCGCTGGTAGCCATTTGACCAGGAATATAAGTCAGAAAAACGAGGCTATGGACTGCAATTATAAATTCACTGTTCACTGCGTTCAGTATCCTCTCGGCAAGGTTACTGTAATTTTATTCTATACAGTTAATGAAGTCAACCTCGTCACTGAATAAAAACCTCATTTTGTACCACGACGGGTACGGAATAGAAATGCTCCCCACGAGTCAAATTAAGCCAATATAAGACAAAGGAGGATCGAAGGTGGAATCTGCATCAACCGTTAAGCAATTCACAAATGTGCTGCAGGCCAATGTGGACAGCATCGCCTCCGCGTTTCATCATCCCTTAAATCAGGACTTTGTAGTAAGGAATTTTCATATTCCTGCTTTAGGTATCCAGGCATCTGCTCTATATTTGATCGGAATGGCGGACACTAAACAGCTTGAAAAGCAAGTGATTAGGCCGCTGCTGGATGCTTCCACTATAAAGCATCATGAACGTTCCGATTCATTAACGATGCTGAAAACCAAGCTTCTTACTGCGGCTTCTGTACATAGGATCACCGATTCGGAGCAGGCGGTTGATCAAATTATTAAAGGAAACACGCTGCTTTTGATCGAGGGCACGCCGGAGGCGCTCTATATCGAAACTACAGGCTTCGAGCATCGAGCCGTGGAAAAGCCAATTAATGAAAACGTACTGAAAGGTCCCCAAGAGGGATTTATTGAATCCGGCACCGTAAACCGTTCCTTAATCCGCAAACAGCTGCGCGATGCCAGTCTTGTCACCGAATACGTGAACATCGGCGATCGGTCAATGACCCAAGTATCCGTATTGTATATAAAAGATTTGGCGGACGATAAAATTGTGGAGAAGGTCAAGGGTCGAATTCGGCAAATCCAAGCGGATAGCATCCAGTCTTTATCCATCCTGGAGCAGCATATTGAGGATCGGCCCTATTCGCTTATTCCGACTGTACTTTGGACGGAACGCCCGGATCGGGCAGCCTCCTTCTTGCTTGAAGGGCATGTCGTGCTGATCATGGACAGCTCCCCAGCCTGCTTAGTTGCACCCGTGACCTTCTGGTCGTTCTTTCATACCGCAGAGGATATGTATGAACGATGGGCTTTCGGTAATTTTATACGCTTTATCCGTTTAGTCGCCTTCTTTGTTGCGATGCTGACACCGTCCATCTATGTGGCTGTGACAAACTATCACATTGAAATGCTGCCTACCGACCTGCTCTTGGCGATTGCGGCTACAAGAGAAAAGGTTCCGTTTCCGGCAATTATAGAGGTTTTCTTCATGGAGCTTTCGTTCGAGCTTCTCCGGGAGGCGGGAGTACGTGTACCCACCCCGATTGGTCCGACGATCGGCATCGTCGGCGCCTTAATCCTAGGACAAGCAGCTGTAGACGCCAATATCATTAGCCCGATTCTTGTTATCGTAGTTGCATTGACCGGACTTTCTTCCTTCGCGATCCCAAACATCAGCTTTAGCTTTCTTATTCGCATTACCCGTTTCATTTTTCTAGGATTCGCAGCACTAATGGGTTTTTTCGGAATTACACTCTTTTTAACAGCAGCCATCGCCTATATGAGCACAATCAAATCATTCGGTGTTCCTTTCCTGTCACCGCTAGCGCCGCACGAGCGCTCCTCCAAGGACTTAATCGCACGACCTCAGGTTTGGCGTCACTGGATTCGGTCGATGTCTACCCATCCTAAGGACCCGTTTAGGAAAAAGAAACCATAGGAGGACCTTGCTGTTTATGAAGCTGAGCGACGGCAAAATCGGCATTCGTGAATGTACGACGGTCATTATAATGATGATGGGAATCAAATTTTCCGATACAACCCCGGCACTCTTGTTTCAAGAGGGGAAAAATGCAGCATGGACCATACCGCTTATAAACGGGGCTGTCATGCTGCTCCCTCTCTTATGCTTACTCCAGCTCGTAAAAAAGCACAAGGATAAAGGGCTGATCGACATCATCTATCAGTTGACCGGTAAATACTGCGGATTCTTGATTAGCGCCGCCTTGTTTATCGTTTCTCTTATCGCTACCGCATTTAACAGCCGAAGCTACGCAGACATCATGGGCACGTTATTTTATCCGACCACGCCGCTCATTTTAATATACGTCCTTATTATCGGCTTCAGCTGCTACGTTGCTGTAACCGGAATCGAAGGAATTAGCCGTACCGCTTATATTACAATTCCATATATTTTGTTAACTACATTCGTATTGATTTTTTCTTTAGTGGACGAGCTGGAATGGAAATACTTGTTTCCACTGGCAGGACCGGGTATCCCCGTGCTGCTCAAAGAAGGTATCATGAAAAGCTCCCTCTTCGGAGATATCCTATACGTGGCGGTATTATTTCCGTTTGTAAGGAATTACCGGGATTTTAAGATTTCAAGCTACATCAGTTTTCTTTTTTCCATTGGAGCACTTGCGTTATTTTTAGCCGTTTACATTATGGTGTTTGATACACCGGGAGTGGAATTGATCGCATTTCATTATCAGGAAATAACGAGGTTTGTCAAAATCGGCGAGTTTTTCACAAACACGGAAGCTTTTTTCCTTATTTTTTGGGTCGTTGCCTCGATTGTTCATTTCGCCGTATATCTATTTATTACAACGATCATCTTTTCTCAAATGATTGGAGTCCATAAGTACAAGCCGCTCTTGGCTCCTATAGCTGGCCTAGTGGTCGCAATCGGTTTAGTTCCGGAAAATTATGTCCAAGCCATATTCATTGGAAGAAGCACTCTTCTCGATGTAAGCTCATTCTTTTTAATCATGCTTCCTCCACTTTTATGGATTCTTAGCCTATTAAGAAGGGGGACGAGCCCGTGAAAAGAATACGAGCGATGGCCACCGTTTTCCTTGCGTTATCCGCGATCGTAAGCGGCTGCTACGATCAAGCTCAGATGGAAGAGCAGGCTTTTGCAATGTCCATCGGAATTGACAAAGGAAAGAACGGAACGGTGCTTGTTACTTATCAAATCGGGAATCCCCAGGTCGGCTCCTCGGATAAAGCTCAGGCTGAAGGAGAGCCCGCATCGGAAATTGTATCCCTGCCTGCTCCGGATGTGTTAACCGCGCGAGATCTTGCAAATATTTCGGTTGCTCGCAACATTACCTTTTCACATACTAAGGTTCTTGTGATCAGCGAAGAGCTGGCTTCCAGTGATCATTTCTTAAATATTATGAAATCAGTCATACGCGATCGGCAAATTCGCAGAGAGATGGTCCTGATCATTTCAAAAGAAAAGGCATCCGAGTTTATAAGAGGCGTGAACCCCGCATTGGAGACGAGGCCGCATAAATTTTATGACTTAATGCAAAAACGGTGGAGACAAACAGGACTTGTTCCCATTTCGACCCTAAGCAATTTCTATACCTATACACAGGCCGACGCAGAGCTTTACCTGGCTATTTATGCCACAACGAAAACCGATCCTAAGAAGCCTCGCCAAGAGGATGAATATATAGCAGGCGAGGTCCAGATGAAGCAGCCTAACCCGGTGCAGGCGATTGGCTCCGCTGTGATTAAAGAGGGTAAAATGGTCGGAACGATGACCGGTGAGGAAACTCGAGCCGCTATGCTGCTGCAGCCGAACTCGAAGGTGGAGCAAATGTTTGTCACCTACAGTGACCCGCTGCATCCGGACTTTCTCGTGTCCGCCCGATTGCTAAAACAGGACCCGACCAAGGTTCGAATTAACGTAAATAGTGAGCCGATGGAAATCAAAGCAGAGGTGCCTGTCGTAATGGAGATCATCTCGATCCCCAGCTTTGAAAATTACGTAACCGATTTTAGTAAGCAAAAGCTGCTGAAAGAGCATATCGAAACACAGTTGGAAAAGAAAGCGGAAGGCTATGTGCGCCGCAGCCAAAAGGAATTTCAAGGCGAGCCCTATCATTGGTCGCTGGAGGCGCGCCGGCAGTTTTGGACCCTACAGCAGTACAAGCAATTTGATTGGATGGAAAAATACAGCTCTGCTCATGTAACGATCTCTTATGATGTTACTTTACAGCGGTTTGGCAAGCAGCTTCACCCGCTTAATCCTGCAAAGATAAAGGATTGATAAGGACCAATGTCACTCTTCTATTTGCTTGGCTACGTTGTCCTATTTCTTTACACCGTTAAGCATGGATGGTCCGTTTGGAAACAAGAATCGAGGCTCGCAGGCGCTTCCATCATCATGCTGGCGGGCTGCATTCTTCTGCTGCCGATTTGGCTGTATTTAGCGAAATGATCGCCATTGATGGTTTTAGCTGGAATCAGGGGAATGACAAAACCGGCCTTCAAGAGAAGGCCGGCCATCGATGCATCGTTTCGTTTTGTTTATGCCGCAAACGCCCGGCATTCTTGCGCGCAATGCAGGCAAACTTGGCTGCAGTGCTGTGAGTGCTGATCCCGGAAGCGCGCGCACTCTCTGCCGCACATTTCACAAATGTAGGCGCATACCCCTGCGATCATTTTGGCAAATCCACTGTTGCGGGATAGGAAGCACGCTGTTTCAGCACAGATAGAAGCGCAATCACGAAGCAATTGGATTTGTGTCGTGCGTGCCTGAACGTCAGGGTAAGAAAGCAGCATGGTGATCATTTGTTCACAAGTAGCGGCGCAATCATTGACGGTTTGCAGCAAGCTCGGCTCCATAGCCGTCTTTGGAGTGTAATACATATGGGGCACTCGGATTCCTCCCGAAATAAGTATGATCACCCCAGCATACGCCTAGATCACCGCAATAATGCCAGTACCTAAATTATTTTCCAGTTTCTACAAACCGTTCGATGCGTGAGCGAATGGAATCTCGAACCTCACGGAACTTTGCACTAATTTCTTCCTCCGTACCGGTCGCCTTCGCCGGATCGTCAAAGCCCCAATGCCACTTGATTGCCTTCGGATTGATAACGGCAGGACAGTGCTCATCGGCATGTCCGCAAAGGGTAATGACATAGTCCGCACGATTCAGCAGCTCCGGATCAATCACATCGGAAGTATGGCCGGAAATATCAACTCCCGCTTCCTTCATGATTTGCACCGCCCGCGGGTTCAGTCCATGAGCCTCAAGACCGGCGCTCCGGACTTCGTACCGGTCCCCGCCAAATTTTTTCAGAAACCCGTCGGCAATCTGGCTCCGGCAAGAGTTCCCTGTACAAAGAAAATAAACAAGCTTTTTTTCCATGGAAGAAGCTCTCCTTTTGTTATGAAATGATCGTTAACCATACATAAAGTCCTGTTAATGTAATGATCAGTGTAGGAACCGTTAATACAATTCCCATTTTAAAATAGTACCCCCAGCCGATCTTCACGCCTTTCTTTACCAGAACATGAAGCCATAGCAGGGTAGCCAGCGAGCCGATCGGAGTAATTTTCGGACCCAAATCAGAACCGATTACATTAGCGTATATCAAAGCCTCTTTGGTAACGCCTTGAATCCCGCTCGCATCGATCGCCAGCGCATCGATCATCACGGTGGGCATATTGTTCATAACGGACGACAGCAGCGCAGCGATAAAGCCCATGCCCATCGTTGCGGCGTATAATCCTCCCCCCGACACCTCGCGGATCAGATCGCCCAGCACATCCGTCAAGCCCGCGTTGCGCAGACCATAAACGACCACGTACATGCCAATGGAAAACACGACGACTGCCCATGGAGCATCCTGAATGACACGCTTTGTATCGATGACACCGGTTGCTTTCGCAGCAACCACAAAGATAATCGCAGCTAGACCGGCGATTAAAGAAATAGGCAGCGACAGCCACTCACTTGTAAAATAAGCAGCGAGCAATAGGGCTAAAATTACCCACGACAGACGGAACAGCCGCATATCCTTGATCGCTTCTTTCGGTTCGCGGACCTTGCGATCATCGTATCGCACCGGAATCTTTTTTCTAAAGAACAAATAAAGAACCGCTAAGCTTGCCAATAAGGAAAATAAATTCGGTACGAGCATCCGGCTTGCGTACTCGGCAAACCCAATGCCGAAATAGTCCGCAGATACGATGTTTACAAGATTGCTAATGACAAAGGGCAGCGAGGTGGTGTCTGCGATAAAACCGCTCGCCATAATAAAGGGCAGCACCATTTGTTCTTCAAAACGCAGGGCGCGCACCATGGCCAAGACAATTGGCGTTAAAATAAGGGCGGCCCCGTCATTTGCAAATAAAGCCGATACAGCAGCTCCGAGGAGAATCACATAAACAAACATAAGGACTCCGCTGCCCTTGGCAAGTCTGGCCATATGCAGTGCAGACCACTCAAAGAAACCGACCTCGTCCAAAATTAACGAGATGAGAATAATGCCGACGAACGCAATCGTTGCATTCCAAACGATTCCGGTTACGGTCCACACATCCCCCCAAGATACTACGCCGAAAAGCAGCGCAAGCAAGGCCCCGCCCATCGCGGAGTAACCGATGCCCAGCCCTTTCGGCTGCCAAATTACAAACGTTAATGTGACGATAAAAATCGCCGCGGCTAATGCAGCCATACATCCTCCTTCATGCTTCTCTTATTGACAACAATCATTTTTCAGCTGCTCCACCTGCTGCTGCATGGACGGCGCAAATTCCAAGGCGGCTTTAATATGCGGTTTATCTTCTAATGTCAACGAATAATAAACCCATTGGCCTTTGCGTGTTTCTGTAACGAGGCCGGCTGCCTTTAATTTTCGCAAATGCTGGCTGACACCCGGCTGTGATATGCCCAGAATGTCCACTAAATCGTACACGCACAGCTCCCTGACCTTAAGGCTTGCCAAAATGGTAAGCCTCGACTTATCGCCAAGCATCTTATACTGCTCCGACATGTCGGCAAGCTTCTCTCCCTTTGCTTGATTTTCTTCGATGCCTTTCTCCTCCGTTCTCCACAATATTCATACTGAATGATATTATCATATAATTATTTGATTATATGTCAAGAAGTAAAACACCCCGAAGCTTACTGCTTTGGGGTGGCCTGCTTTACGTTAATAACAATTTCATCCCCGTGATGGTACACTTCGTCTAATCCTGCGTGCACAACCCAGTGGCTGCTGCTCATTTCCACGGTATAATGAATTTCTTTTCCTTGATACTGAACGTTTACGATGCGTCCTCGCAGACCGTCAGCTCCAGGTTCCATCTCGTCCAGCCTGCTTATCCGCAGCTGATCGGGCCTCGCGGGGAACAGCCCCTTCTCTCTCAGCAGCGGCGAAACGTCGCCTCCATACCATACGGGCTGTGCTCCGTCCACCGCTTTTGGCCGAAAGAGCGAACCCTCCCACTGGCCCTCCACCATATTCGCTTTACCGACAAACTGAGCTACAAATTCTGTGGCGGGTGTTAAATAGACGTCCCGTGGAGTACCAACCTGCTCGATCCTTCCGTTGTTCATGACGACGACCTGATCGGCCATCGCCATCGCTTCGGATTGATCATGTGTAACATAAACGATCGATGCTCCGCTTAGTCGATGCAGGTTCTGGATCTCGCGGCGCATGTCGTGACGCAGCATGGCGTCAAGGCTCGACAGCGGCTCATCCATAAGCAGCAGCGATGGCTCGGCGGCTACTGCGCGGGCAAAGGCGACGCGCTGCTTTTGACCGCCCGACAGCTCATGCGGCATTCGATTTTCCAAATGGGCGAGTCCGACCATCTCCAGCACTTCCGCAATGCGCTGCTGATCGGAAGCGCCGGAGCCTCCGCCGGCGGCCATCCGTTTGCGCTGATGGCGAAGCGGATAACGCACATGCTCGCCCACGCACAAATGCGGCCAAAGTGCAAACGATTGAAACACCATACCGATATGTCTTTGTTCCGGCGGAACAAGCTGTCCCGCCTTTCCAACCGTTATTCCGCCAATTCGGATTTCTCCGCTTGTCGGTTCGTCAAAGCCGGCCAGCAAGCGGAGAAGTGTTGTTTTTCCGCAACCTGACGGACCCAAAATCGCAACAAATTGTCCCTCTTCAATCGTCAGCTGAATTCCTTTCAAGACTTCAACTGCGTCATACCGCTTCGTCACTTGGATCATTTCAGTGCTCATGACGTCCCTCTCTTTTCTTTGCCGCCTGTTCAATCCGCTCAAAAATAATCAGTCCCAGCAAAATCATACCAACGATTACACTGGAGAGCGCTGCGGAATGTGTCGTGTTGCCGGCCTGCTCAAAATTGAAAATAACGACCCCGATCGTCTCCGTGCCGGAAGACCAAAGCAAGGACGAGACCGTTAATTCTGTAAGCGCAGTTAGAAAGACCAGTACTGCACCTGCAGCTAAACCCGGCAGCGTCAACGGAATGAGGATCCGGCGCCAAGTGGTGAGGCGTCCGGCGCCGCTTATCCTTGAAGCCTCCTCAACCGAACGGTCCACCTGCATAAAAGCAGACATACTGCTGCGTACCTGCAAAATCATGAACCGGATTACATAGGCGATAAACAAAATGCTCATACTGCCATAGATTCCCGGATTCCAGCCCGGAATCGGCTCAATCCAAGTTAAAATCATGGCGAGGCTAAAGACGATACCCGGCAGCGCGTAGGGCAAGCTGATGGCAAGCTCAAGAAAACGCGAAGCCGCCCCGGGACGCTTTAACCGGTAATACGCAAACAAAGTTCCGGCCGCCAAGCAGATCACGACGGTTACCAGCGATAAAGTCAGACTGTTGGCGATAGCCTGCTTCGCTTTCATGTTGTCCAGCAGCACGAAGCGATAATGCTCCAAGGTCATATTGCTGTAAGAAAACGGAAGGCCGTACGCCCGCTTTAACGAAGTCATGACCATAGACACCAGCGGCAAAAACGTGATAACCGCTAAAAACCCCCATACGGCCGACGTATAAAGCTTCGCTCGCTTTCCGAGCGTGAAACGCGGCGCCATATCCTCGGCGGCCGTTTCCGAAGCCTTCGACCTGCGGACAAGCAGCCACTGCACGAAGGTTCCGCCGATGGCGATGATGCCGAGCACCACAGAGAGCGCCGAGCTTCGGGCAAACGCCGAAGGCCCGAAGCCGACGATCTGCTCGTAAATGAACGTGCTGAGCACTGTAATGTTAGCCGGGATTCCTAGAAACGCGGGAATCCCGAAATTATCGAGGCTGGCCAGGAAGGCAAGCAGCCCTCCCGCCGCAATTCCCGGCAGCGCAAGCGGCAGCGTCACCTCGCGAAAGGTCGCCCAGCGGGATGCTCCGCTCGCCCGGCTCGCCCATTCCAGCTCGCGGGGAATGCGGCGCAGCACGCCGACCGTGAGCAAATACACTAATGGGAAGTGATGGATTCCCATAACAAATATAATGCCGCCATAGCTGTACATGCTCCAGGGCATCGCCTCTTCCGAAAACAATCGCAGAATCGACGCAACCGGTCCCTGCGAGCCCATAAATGATGTCCAAGCGAGTGTAACCACATAAGAAGGAAGAATGAACGAGAGCAGCACAACCAAATGCAGCCATGATTTCCGCTTCATATCGCTGTATGCCATCAACCATGCTGCCCCAATACCAAGCAGCAGCGAAACAAGGGTAGAACCGGCTACAATCCATACCGTAGATAGCAGCGTCCTCCACGTTCGCGGCTCCCGCAGTAAATCGGCGTAATGCTTTAGTCCAAGCCCCGCTTCCGTTTGAAAGCTCATAACCATTAATTTAAAAATCGGAACGAGAAACAGTGCTGCAATAGAAAGCCCTGCAATTCCCAGCAGCACTTTGTTCAGCGGATGGCCGGAGGATAAAGAAAGGGCGCGGGAGAACGCCCCCGCCCCTTTTCTTTGAACCTCGTTCCTTTGGAGATTCATATTGGATTGCTTCATCGTCGTCTATACGCGTCCTAACTAAGATTATTGGCCGAACACATCGGTAAACTGCTTCTTGTCCTGCTCGCGTGCTTCCACAAGCTTCGTAATATCCCCTTCAAGCACCTTCATATCCGAGATCGACTTCAAGCCTTGCGGAGGCTGAACACCTTTGCGGATCGGAGTGTAACCAATCTCTGCAGCAAGCTTTTGGCCTTCTTCCGACAGCACATAGTCTACAAATGCTTTAGCCGCCGCCTCATTATCCGTGCCGTTCAAGATCCCTACCGGCTCGGTAATAAGCGGAACGCCTTCCTTCGGATACACAAGCTCCACCGGAGAACCCTTCGCCTTTTCACGCGGAACAAGGAAGTCGACAACCATTGCATATGATTTTTCACCGGAAGCAACCGCCTTGAGCACAGCCCCGTTTCCTTTTACGACAGACATTTCATTGGATTTCAGACCTTTGAAGAAGTCCCAGCCGAAGCCGTCCGTGCGAGTCATAACGCCCACATTATATGCTGCAGCACCGGAATAAAGCGGGCTTGGCATAATGCTCTTTCCCTTGCTTTCCGCCTCCGTCAACACCTTCCAAGAATCCGGGAGTGCTTTTACCTTCTGTGTATTCACCGCAAGAACTGTAGCCATCACCTTCGTTCCGGTGTACATTCCGTCCGGATCGGCAAGGTTTGCAGGGATGCTCGCCAATTCCGGCGATTTATACGAAAGCAGCAGCTTCTGCTGCTTCAATGATTCAAACGTAACCGAATCCGCTACCAGAAGAACGTCGGCCTGCACGCTGCCCGCCTGCTTCTCCGCCTGCAGCTTTGCAATGACCTCCTCCGTTCCAGAACGGAACGTTTCTACCTTTACATCCGGGTATTTCTTATTAAATGCGGTTACCAGCTTGGTCGCATCCTCTTCCGGCTGCGAAGTATAGAACGATAAAGTTCCTTTCACGCTCGCTTTCGCATCCGCAGGAGCGTTTGACTTCTCCGTTTGCGCTGCATTAGCGCCGCCTGCCGTCCCTTGTGCGTCTTTCGGGCTGACCGTCGTTTCCGATGTGCCGCAGCCACCAAGCATTACCGCTACAATACAAGCCATTGAAAAGGGAACCCATTTTTGATTGCGCATGAAATATTCCTCCGTCTACTAGGTTTCGTCCTATGAACTAGGGACATTGTAACCCTAGTCTATTAACACTATGTAAATCGAGGTTCATGGTTTTGTAAAAAAAGTAGAAGCTTCTAATCAAAGTTAACTATCCTATGGAAGCTCTAATTGTAATCCCGTTGAATTTAAGTTGAAAAGAGAACAAACGAATGCCCCTTCTATTTGTAAACCGGATACCAATTATCCAATATTAACAAAAAACAAACAACAAGTTGATGCTCTTTTAACAATTTGTTGTTAGTTTTTAAGTGAAGATGTCTATATCTTAAGGAAGATAATTAAGAATTTCACATCCTTTATCTATTTAAGCTCCAATGAACTCTAGACATCAAGAGAGAAATAAACATCCATGGATAGTAAAAAAATGATCTTTCGGTAGAGTCCAAACGAGAGAGGCTATTTGTTGGAATATGGATGTTCTTCAAGCTGGCGCCGCTTGATCAACATAAATCTAATTACACGTCAGGTGGGATTGTATTGTTTAAGAGAGCTTGTTTGCTTGTCGCTATCGTTGCTATGTTTGTCACTTCCTTCGCCGGCACTTCCTCTGCATACAACAGCAATAACTGGATGGGCTCGCTCAGCAACAGCACTTCTCTAACCGCTCTTTCGATTCCCGGAACACATGATTCCGGTGCCTTGTACGAGTCGATTTACGGTACAGCCAAAAATCAGGACCTCACGATCGCTCAGCAGCTGTCTATCGGCGTACGCTATCTTGATATTCGCACGAGACACTACCAGAACGCCTTCACCATTCACCATGGCGCAGTTTATCAAAATCAGAACTTTGACGACGTACTGAATGCGGTAATTTCGTTCCTGAACGCGAATCCAACGGAAACTGTCATTATGAGCGTGAAAGAAGAACACACTGCAGCGGAAAATACACGTTCGTACGAAGAGACCTTTAATTCGTATGTAAACAAAAATCCGAGCAAATGGTTCATGTCGAACCGGGTCCCTACCCTTGGCGAAGCCAGAGGAAAAATCGTTCTTCTTCGCAGATTTGATGCTGCCCAGCTTCCCAAAGGCATCGACGCTACTGCATGGAAGGAAAATACCACTTTCACTATCCAAAACGCAGCAAGCCTTAAAATCCAAGATTATTACAAAGTGACGGATAAGAACAAAAAGTGGACCGACATTCAGAACATGTACAACGAAGCCAATTCCGCGAACCCTACCTGGCTGTACATTAACTACACCAGCGGCTATAGCCCAGGCTTGTTCGGAATTCCTAACATTCGCACCATTAAGGATGAGATCAATCCGAAGGTAAGCCAATTCTTTACCGTGAATACGCGCGGTCGTTTTGGCATCTCTGCAATGGACTTTATTACGAGCGAGCATGCTTCGAAGATCATAGCAACCAACTTTTAATATGGTTCGTAAAAAAAGAACGCAGGAGACGGTGATTCAAATCACTATCTCCTGTGTTTCTGCCGTGACATATGAAATTTCATATCTTGTGTTACTCTATACTTTTTAAGGATTCGATCATATTAATTTTGGCTACCTTGTTTCGAAGCAGCAAGTTACATAATAGAGTAAGCACATATGCAAGTATGATAGCCACCGATATTACGGATATATGGAGTTGATCCGGGATTTGTTGATGCGAGCTCGACAACACGCTTGTTATCAGCTCAAAAACATAAAGGCTGATCGGTAAAGCGACGATGACCGCAAATGTGGTTAAGATGAAGTTTTCAGAAAAGATAAGTCTGTTTATTTTATGTTTTGGATAGCCTAACACCTTAAGTGTCGCAAGCTCGCGATTCCTTTCGTACATGTTTATGGAAGAGATCGTATAGATGGCGCCAAAAGAGAGAATGACGGCACTAATGATGAACATTATAAAAATAAAGCTATTTTGTTTAAGAATATATTCTGCTGATCGCTTTAGGTCATTCTTATCTGCAATGGTATCTACTCGATGATCTTGTTCGAAGAAATGACGGAGGCCTGGTATGTCTTCGGAGGATTTTGCTTCCACTACCAGCGAGGTTGGACTCTCGTTGATGCCTAAGCTCTTTATATACTCCGGTGTGCAATAGAACGATGGATTCGAATACTGAGTCGAGATGTGCAGCACCTTCATTGCTGCCGTTTTTTGTTCAAGCTCCGGTGCGGTGAATTGGATTTGGATCGTATCCCCTATTACAACATCATACTTATCGGCGTAAGACTTGGGCACCAGCACACCATGTTTCTCCAACGGTATTCGCTTGCCATACTCGTCAAAAAAATGAATGAGATGGTTTTCTTTTTCGGTCACAACCAAAGCGGCATTTTCTTTTTGTCCATCTTTGATGAATTCAATCGGATACGTCGTTAAAAAATAACTGTTTTTCATGCCTGTGGGTAGTTTCATCTGATCTGCTGTTGTTCCCATCGAATAATCTACTCTTAAGTCGTAGTGATGAACCTCTTCAATTTGATCTGCTACTTTGATCAAAGCCGTCTGCGTGCCAAAAGCAGTGATCAATAAAACGGCGCTAACCACTACGCCAACGGAACTCGCCAACGCTTTTTGCTTGTTCAACCCTATATTTCTCAAAATAAGTTTGGTGCTGTAAGGCAGACGACTCCATAACCCCGGAACTCTTTCAATAAATAGCTTTTTCATCGACTTGGGCGGTTTGGGACGCATAGCCTGAGCCGCATTTTCTCTTATGATGGCTCTGCCGCTTACGTAACAGGATAGGATTCCAAAAGCACTGGAGAAAAGCATAGGAGGAATGACGGAATAGACAGATAGAGAGAAGGTAATGTCCGGAACCGAGTAGGACCTTGCACTCGATGCCGTTACGAAAGGTACAAACACAAGATTGGCAATTACAAAGCCTAGGATGGAGCCGATCATACTCACCAGCACAGGGTACCCCATATAATGAAGCATGATGGCTCTATTTTTCACACCCAATGCTTTCATAATCCCTACTTGCTTTCTTTGCGAATCAATCATTCGCGACATAGCAAGAAATAAGATAATCGCTTCAATCACAAAAAGAACGAAAGGAATCACTTTACTCATCAGCTTGTTATTATAAATGGTTTCATTGATTTTCGAATAACTGAATGTCCGTTCTTTACTCACTTGGCTTACATAAGCAAGCTGCTTTTGTTTGGATTGTTCCTCTATGCTTTTTCCTAAGCTGTCAATATTGTAACCTTCCTTCGCATCGATCATCGTTTCATTATAGAAAAAGCCGCCTGCGATTTCAGGAATGGTCTCTTCGGCCATATAGGCGAAGCCATCATTTTTATGGTCTTGAATGTCGTTCTTTTTTACATACTCTACATTCTCAGCTAATCCGCTGACGGTAAACGTAATGTTCCGTTCGTCCATGCCGATAAGGATTTGATCACCGACGTCAATCTGATGTGCTGCTGCATAATGAGAATCTAGAATGATCTCATTCTTTTTTGTGGGGAGCTTGCCCTCAATGATCGTCGGCGTATTGATGTCATTTTGTACGGGGATCGAATGAATGTTTAGGGAGGCCTTACCACTTCCAAAGGCATGCGTAGCATCGAAAGTATAACGCCCTTCGATTTTCTTTATCCCTTCGATCTTACCTAAACCAGCCACGTCATTTTTAGAAATTTGATCGTAATACACAGTTAAGTCACTTAAATTATGTTTTTTAAAGTAATCCTCTGAGTACGCACTTAGATTATCACTGTATGTGACGAGCCCCGCATAGAAAAAAGCGCCCACTGCAATAACAAGAACAAAGGCGACAAATTGACCGATGGAATGTCTGATATCCCTTATGAGTTTTATGAATAGCTTCATCTCACCATTCAATCCCTTCAACACTCTGCTTTCGCTCATTCCTCGTTACGCTTTCAATTTTTCCGCTTTTCACCTTAATCACTTTATCCGCCATAGGAGAAATCGCAGAATTATGAGTGACCAAGATGACGCATTTTTTCGTATCCAAGTTTACATCCTGGAGCAGCTTTAAGACGGACTTTCCTGTCACATAGTCAAGCGCCCCTGTCGGTTCATCACAAAGTAAAAGCAGCGGATTTTTTGCAACGGCTCTAGCTATGGCTACCCGCTGCTGCTCTCCCCCTGACAGCTGGGAAGGGAAATTTTTGATCCGGTTCGTTAATCCCACCTTGTGCAATATTTTCTTGGCATTCAAGTGGTTTTTACAGACTTCTGTAGCAAATTCAACGTTTTCCAACGCATTCAAATTCGGAATTAAGTTATAAAATTGGAAAACAAAGCCTACCTTCTCGCCGCGATATGCGGTGAATTGCTTTTCGTTAAAACGTGTTATGTCCCGGCCGCCAACATACACTTGACCGGAGGTCGCCGTATCCATGCCGCCTAGTATGTTCAAAATCGTACTTTTTCCGGCGCCGCTTGCACCTAAGATTACAACGAATTCCCCCTCCGATATGGAGAAATCAACGCCATCAAGCGCCTTAATGGGCACTTCTCCAATTTGGTATTGTTTCGTTACGTTCTTGAATTCAATTAATGTGTTCACCTCTTACCTCTCCTCGTATCGTAATGGTTGAATTCCCTCTAGTTCCAAAATTTGTTTATTTTCTGCAGTCACATTGATTATACGAGGGCATGAGAAAACGAACACCATCCTGTAGACCAAATAAAAGCTGGACTAAGGTCGAGTTTAAATTCAGGGAAGAGATTGCTGTTTCTTTTGCGCAAAAAAACGACCGGAGCTATACTCTCGGTCGCCACGATTTGTACTCTTTCTTTTGTAATGCTTTTTCTACCCAATAAAAACTTGAACCCATTCGCCATTATAATAGGCAACTCCGATTTCGGAAAAACTGCCATTCAGGATGTTCGCGCGGTGACCTTGACTGTTCATCCATGAGTTCATGACCTCGGTCGCGCTTCTTTGGCCTTTGGCGATGTTCTCCGCTGCCGTGTTATACCTAATCCCGTATGAATTCATCATATCGAACGGGGACCCATAGGTCGGAGAGTTGTGATCGAAATAATTGTTGTTGTACATATCCTGCGCTTTATCCATGGCCATTCTCGAAAGCTCACTATTCATACTCAGGGAACTCAAGCCTGCTTTCGCTCTTTCCTGGTTCACCAAATCCAACACCTGCTGTGGAAATTGAGATGCATCCGCGGCCGGCTGTGGATTCGTGTTTCGAACTGGAGCCGGCTGCGGATTCGTGTTTCGAACCGGGGCCGGCTGCGGATTCGTGTTTCGAACCGGGGCCGGCTGCGGATTCGTGTTCTTAACCGGAGCCTGCTGAGGATTCGTTGTTTGAACCGGGGGCTGATTCGGATAAGCCACCCGCTCCTGTGGGGCACTTTGGAACCTATCACCGAGGTTAAACCAATCAAACCAATGGGTACCTTCATTTGAGGCCTGCTGCATTTGCATCGACGACTTTTTCAAATCTTCTGTAGATATGGATGACGCTTGTGTTAAGGTTGACCCCGTACTTTGGGCCTGCGCTCCCGCATTCGATTCGTTGGGAGCCGCTTGACGATTTGTGTCAGGAGCATTCGAACAACCGGCGGCGAGCAGCAATACGGTTAAAAGGATCCATTTTTTTGTTTTCATACAAACCACCTAACGGATTGAAATCATTACTTATCAGTCAAATGATTTGAAAAAACAGATCCGTTTATACATAATGGGACGCTGCAAAATGGCACGCCCGCTTCCCGTAATGAAAACGCAATAATGAGGAAAACCTGAGGGAAGACGTATAAGGAGGATGCACACCATGAGACAGCTGCTTGCGACAGTGATTGTCATCAGTATCGTATTCGTTATGACAGCTTGTGCGCGCGATCATACAGATGAGCTCCGGAATCAGGTTCAAACGGAAAACAGCACCGACAACAGACTTATCGATCCACAAATTGCTAACATGGACGTTCTTTTGAAGCAGGGCGATCTTGGAATGGGAAGGATGGATATTCATAACCGCTCGGCTCGCCCCTTTACTGCGCATTCGACCCTGCAGCAGGTCTTCCCTAACCCGGCGGTCCCCCCGATCAACGGCAGCTATGCGGAAAACGCCATCGCCACAGCTAAACAGTTTATTGGCGCTCCGTATCAATACGGTTCTGAGCGGGACAATCCGTCCTCATTCGACTGCTCGGATTTTACCCGCTGGGCCTTCTTATCCGGGATTGGCATGGATCTTCCGCTTGATTCACGCAGTCAAGCCCGGTACGTGCAAGCTTATTCCAATCGGCTTTATTACAATTTAAACGAAGCACGTCGCGGCGATCTGCTATTTTTCACTCCATTTATCGGCGTTGACCCCGATCAATACGAGCATGTTACGAAATCGGTTAACGCGGTCTCCCATTGCGGCTTGTACCTTGGGGATGGAAAAATGATTCACACCGCGTCGGCCCGGACTGGCGGCGTTCGCATCGACAACGTTTTTGGAAATCATCTGCAGTGGAGATTTTTCATGGGCGGCTCCGTGCTTGAGCAGAAGTAAGATGGTGTGGGGGGGCTGAAACGGTTAAATCCCCCTACCTTCCGTCTTCGGCATTCTAATCGGCGATATGTACACTAATGCGGCATAATCACGTACCCATTTGCCTTCCGAATTTCAAGAAATGAAATCAGCTGCTTCTGCAGTGAAGCATCACAGGACACCTCTACCATAACCTCACTTTTACGGCTCGAAGACCCTTTTATTTTCTTTTTACTAACAGCAAATTCAATTATTAATCCCAACAAAAACCCGCCTACTAAGCCAATCAGCCCCCAAATGATCGGTCCCCATTGCCATACAAATCCGTAGATAGCTCCTAAAACCGCAAAGATACTTCCGCCCATCATGGCCCCGTCCAAAACACTTCTGCCATCAACCCGATGAATCGAGTCAATCATATGAATTTTTGCATCCAAATTCTCCATAGGCAGTGCAACGATATTCCGTGACGGCACACCCAGCTTTTCAAGATCATGAAGCAGCATCTCTACAAAAGGCGAATGATCAAACGTAGCGATGATATGCACTGTATTGCTTTCGATTGTGTTTGTATGTCCCAAGTTTTCAGCCCTCACTCTTAGGTATCGTATTTGCTCAATATCGTATAACGTATTACTTTCATTTACCGCTGCATAGGCCTGATAAATCGCAAAAACATACATAGAGGGCAAGAAAAGAAACCACTGCCAATCCACAATTGCAGCCACGCTGCTAAAATCCCCTATAAATGAATAAAGCAGAGCACGAACGGCATTGGCTTTATAACAAACAAAGATCCACCATGCCAAAACAAAAGTTCCAACAATCGTACTTCCGCCATACAATTGCCCCAAGCCAGGGGATAATGCCGACCACGCCATCCCCACCCACGGATTTTTTTTCTCAAGGATGACCACATCAAAAAAGCTCACGTCGGAGGGTGGGATCGGCGCGTCTTCAACTTCAGACAACATGTGGCTTTTTTTAATCTCAACTGCACATCGATAGCTGTCCCAAATACTGTATACATATACAGCAATATAAAGCAGAGCCCAATCCTGGTTCAGGTGAGCCTTTGCCTCATCGAACCTGCCAAGAAAGGATAACGCAATTCCCATATTTAAACTGGATTTCCCGTTGACCACAATTTCCCATATGATCAGTATAAATCCATGCAGATATTTACCAATAAACATGTGCCCAAAACCTGGAAAAGCAGCCGACCACCAAGCTGTAACCCAAGGAATGCGGGGATATACCGAGTTAATCCCAAATACGGATATCTTCCCTTTGGGATAGCGGGGTTTTATGTCAGAGGACTGGAACCTTTGATGTGGCATAAGTTATATTCTCCTGGAGATTGATCTCACAGAAGTAATATTTCCAGCAAATTACTTTACTATTTACAAAAAGGAAATAAAAACAGCCGAACATTTTGCCCGGCTGCATTGTTTCTTTTTATTTTAGGATTGATTGGATTGTGTCGTCTCGTTCATGCCTCCTCTTAAGTAAGAGGTTCAATCGTTCCGAGAACAGCAGCATGGCGGAAGCCATAATGACGATGTAGATCGGGAATATACCTATACTTGAGAACCCCGCCAGCATCCCAAGCAGCGGAGGCATCAACGTACTTCCTGTATAGGCAACGGCCATCTGATAGCCCATAATCCGCTGCGCGTGCGCCTCGCCGAAACGAACAGGCGTCTCATGCAGCATGCTAGGAAAAATCGGCGCTAGCCCCAGTCCCGTAATGAGCAATCCGCTGAGTGTGAAGCCGGTCGGGAGCGGCAGCAGAAGAAGCAGCGCACCGGCAAGCGCCGTGATCTGTCCAGCACGGATCAACGGTTGATTGCCTATTTTGAATGTGACAAATCCGGTGATCAATCTTCCGATCGTTATTCCCGCAAAATAAATCGAAACCCAGAATGCGGCTTCATCGGCGGGCAGTCCTTTTATTCTTACCAGATAAGTACTGCCCCACAAGCCCACCGTTGTTTCGACCCCGCAGTAGAATAAAAACGATGCCAAGGCATATTTAACACCCTTCGCGTGCTGCGGTTTACGCGCCCCTGCGTCATCTCGCAATGGTTGCGCCTCCGCTTGCTCTCCACCTAAGCCAGCGTTGTGTTTCCCATCGACGCGCCCCCACAGCGGAAGTGTGACGAAAAGCAGTAGAACTAACGCGAACTGCATTCCGGCTACGGCTAGATATCCGCCCCTCCATGAGGCGTTTCCGGACAAGAACGCGGCCATAATGATCGGACCAGCCGTCGCTCCGACACCCCAAAAGCAATGGAGCCAACTCATGTGATGAGCTTTGTAACGGGCTGCTACATAATGGTTGAGCCCGGCATCCACTGCTCCTCCGCCAAGTCCGAGCGGGATGGCACACACGATCAGCCAAATTATCGATGGCGCATAGGAAAAACCTAGTAGAGCGCCGGCGGTCATGATGCAACTAACCAGGGTAACGCGTCCCGTACCAAACCGGCGAATAATGGCTCCGCTTACTAAACTGGAAGCAATCGTGCCAACGGTAATCGTCATCGACAACAACCCCGCCGTTCCCATTGCTGCTCCCAGGTCCGTCCGCATGACAGGCCAGGATGCACCGAGCAAGGAATCGGGTAAGCCTAGGCTGATAAAGGCCAAATAAATGATTAATAACAAAATTGTACTCATCCGTGTGCACTCAACTATCGTTCAAATTTTACAATCCTAAATTTTGAATTCGATTAATCAAGCTCGTGATATCGTTAATCGTTGAAATGATGGGTGAGTTCTCCAGTTGATCCAATGCTAAATGACCATCTGCCAATACATTATTGATCTCTTGCAGCAATTCTTTATTTTTATCTACCAATTGTTGATGCAGATCCTTTGCAATCTGAGGAGCGTTAATCAAATTAAACTGTTCGATATCCTTTTTCAACTGTATCAACTGAGCTTCAAGCTTCTGCTTCGCCTCGGGATTCGTTAAAGCTTCTTCAATCATTTGCGGTGCTTGTTCTGCGAAATTCGTCAATTTATTAAGATGTTCCTTTGCCTGCTCTGCGTATTGTAAGGATTGGTTGGCCCCTTCTAGAAAAGAACAGGCACTCAATGACATGGACGAAAGAATTAGCAACAAGATCATCATTTTTTTCATTCCATTATCTCTTCCTTCCATCATTAATCATAACGTTTATAATACGCAGGCCGGGATTTAAGGTTCCAAATGCATGAGGAGCAAAAAAACGCCGCAGCCCGGAAACGATCCCTCCTCGTTTCACGAAGCCGCAGCGGCCTTCACTCTATTTTTCTATTTCTGTTCCTCCAGCCAAAGAATGCTGGTTACTCCGCGCGGATAGTATTTGCTGCCCGCAATTTCACCCGAAATAATCTGATCGCTCCAGCTCCAGATGGAAAGCGTCGGGTGCGTGAGCCATTTGACGTGTGCGGCATCCGCCGCAGCTCCGCGCTCATCCCACTCCAGACCAAGGATGTGCCTAGCGATAAATTGGCACAAATAAATTTTGCTCAGCCAGGAATTGTTGCTGGTTGAGGAGATTTTCCAGCCGCCATCCGCAAACAAGCAGATTCCGTCCTGCAGCACCGTATCCAAATGACGTTTAAGAGCGGCAATATAATCGGCATAAGCTCCATTCGGATCAAGCGCTTCACGGCAATCGGTGAAATAAGGGAATACGAGTCCCTCGATGGCCGGAATAATTTTCGAATCGTTGCCCTCGCCGATGACAGCTGGAATATAGCCGCCTTCCGTCACATGGCTGACCATCGTATTCGCGCATTTGCGGGCCTGCTCGCCGGCAGACTCCGCTAAGGCGTCAAGGCCCTGCCCGCGGAACAGCTTTTCCAGTGCTACATACGCAGCCCAGCATTTGCCCGCGAGATAAATATTGTTGCGCGCCTGTCCCAAGGACACATCCAGACTGTCGTAGGTGGTGATTTCCGCTCCGCCCATGACGCGGCTGCTGTCCAAGCCCATGATGCCATTTCGCTGCGCCGGATCGGGATGATCGCGGTTCAGCATGCTTTCGAAGCAGCGCTCAAAGATGGATACGTTCGACTTAAGCCAAGTCTGATCCCCCGTCTGCGTCACATACACTGCTCCGCACAGGATCCAGTTGACCAGCTGCTCATGAGTCATATGCGAAAAGCAGCCGTCGATGCCGTACAGCTCATAGGAAGAATAATGCTTGCGGGACAGCGTATTCGCTACGCCCATATCATGCGTGAAGCTTAGTCCGCCTGGATATTCCGTTTCATCTCCCGGGAAGCGGACCTTATCCTCGTAACTGTACCGCTCAACGAACATATCCAGCTCGTTTTTCACCGTCCACGGGTTCACCTTCAGCTCATAAAACAGCTGATCGACGGTTAAATCGAACGTGTTCATCATGCGGTACTCGCCTTCATTAACAATCCAGAACGGCTTACCCTCAGCTTCAAGCAGCTGAGTAGAGCCGTAGTAGCTGCGTATTGAATGAGCCAGCATAAATTTTTGGTCTTCCGATAGTCCGGAATCGTCGACGAGAGCATTGGACTGCTCCGCCAGAGCTTTGATCTCATCGAATCGCTCAAGCGAATACGTCAGTACCTCTTCGATATTGCGGAAGTAACGCGTGTAGTAATACGACGCGTCCATGCCGGCCGTCACGTAGCCCGAGCGGTGGAAACCGATCGCGAAGCGGTAAGTACGGCACTCTCCGGCAGGCACATCCATCACCAGCGCGCCGACGGCGCCCAAGCCAAAGGTCCAATTCTCCTTGAGCGGGGTCAGCAGTATGTTTTCCAGGCTGAAATGCAGAGCCGAAGCCGTCTCGCCGCTCGAAGCTGCAATGCCGGTGAGACGGCCTTGCCCTACCCCGCTAAGCGCTTCGCTGGTGTCATCGAGCCGACGCATCGAGCTGTAAGGATCGCTGCCCTGATAGCCAAAGAACGCCCGGCGGCTCGCAGTACCGCCCGTATTATCGATCGTTAGCTCGGCAAGCACCGCAGGCACAATCGCGAGCTTGAGCTCCTCATCGGATGCGGAAGCCGGATTGGGTACTCCTTGTACCTTGGAGTAAATCGTAAAGATAACGTCTCCGGCTTTCCATGTGTCCGTGCCAAGCCGGAAGTCACGCTGAACGTCATCCTTGGCAAAAGGCAGGATGATCTTTGGTTTGTTGGGCTCCGGATCGGGATTCTCGATGTCGTAGCGCTTGCTCTCATCCTCGACATATTCAAAGAACGGCAGCGCTTCATAAATTCCCGCTTGATCCTTCGACTCTACGCCGATATATACATTTTGCTTCGGCGAGCGTCCCAGCTCGAGGTCAAGCCCACCCCCATTGCCGGGAAAGCCCAACGTAAAGCTGCTGAATGCTCCGATTGGAGCGTGATGCGCGTTAAAAAAACGATTGGCTGGCATAACTCCATCTCCTTTATAAGCATAATACGAGGCGCGCTCTGGCCTCCCAGGTTTTTATCCCTTGACCGAGCCTGCGGCAATGCCTTCCACGATCCGGTTGCTGAGCAGCAGGAACGCTGCAAGAATCGGAATGATGCTGATCATCAGCGTGGCGCCGATGGCTCCCCAATCCGTCGTATACTGGCCGATGAAGTTTTGGATGCCAACCGTCAAGGTCTTGTAGCTGTCAGAGCTGATAAACGTGTTTACAAAAATAAACTCGTTCCAGTTGTAAATCATATTGATGATCACGGCTGTAGAAATGACCGAAGCCGTGATCGGCAGCGTGATGCTAAAAAACATGCGGTTTATCGAGCAGCCGTCCATGACCGCCGCCTCCTCGACCTCGCGCGGAAGCGTATAATAAAAACCGAGCATAATCATCATCGTAATCGGCAAATTGAAGGCAATGTAAGTCAGAATGACGGAAAGCGGATGGTTAATGAGCTGAAGCTTATTAAACAAGCTGAACAGCGGAATGAGCGTGGAATGCACCGGAATCATCAACCCGATCATAAACAGCCCCAGCACCAGCGGCTGCAGCTTCCAGCGCATACGCGTCACCGCGAAGGTAACAAAGCTGCCCAGCAGCACGGTCAGCAGCACCGAAGCCGCCGTCATCCATACACTATTAAAAAAGTAAAGGCTAATATTCCCGGAGGTCCAAACCTTCGCGTAATTTTCCCAACGGAATTGTTCCGGCAATGCAAAGGGCGCCAAATTAAAAATTTCTTGATTATTTTTAAGCGAAAACAGCATGAGCCAAACAATCGGCAGCACCTGCAGCAAAGCAACTGCCGTCAGTATGATGTACAAGACGCCGTAGCCAAGCCGCCCGGGTTGCTTCTGCTTCGAAACCCCCGCTGCCGTTCTATTCCCAATTTGCTGCGTTACCATGCCCAGCCTCCTCCCTTCCATTTACGAATATTGAATATTGTCCTTCGTTGCGGTTGCTTTGCGAATGAGCCAGGTCACCACCAAACAAATCAGCAGCAGGAAAAAGCCGATTGCACTTGCATAGCCGAAGTCGTAGCCGCTAAAGGCCTTACGGTACATATAAGAGGCCATCACCTCACTGGCGCCGTTCGGTCCTCCACCCGTCATCACATAGATGAGGTCAAAATACTTTAAGGAGCCGACGACCGCTAAGACAATCGTTACCTTGATAACCTCCATGATCAAAGGGACTCGGATGGAAAATGCAATGCGCCACGGCCCCGCACCGTCAATTCGCGCCGCCTCAACCAGGGAGGTAGGCACATTTTTCAGAGCCGCATAATAAATCAAAATATAAAAGCCCGCATACTGCCAAAGCACCGGAATAAAAATGGCGTACAGCACAATGGAAGGATCCGCCAGCCATGCGGGAGTATTTTCAAACCCCAGAGCCGATAGCGTATGATTCAGCACACCGTTTGTCGGATGGAAAATTTTCAACCATAATTGTGCAATCGCTACCGACGAAAGCAGCATCGGAATCAAATAAATTTTACGGAACGTATTTGCACCGCGGATTTGCCCGGAAAGCACGAGAGCGACAAGCAAATACAGACCGAGGCTGAGCGTCGAAAAGACCGCTAACAGAAACGAATGCTTCACGCTATTCCAGAACAATTCGTCCTGAATGAGATTTTTGTAATTTTCAAGACCGATAAAGGTCATCGGACTGACCCCGTCCCATTTCATGAGACCGTAATAACCCGTTAACACAATGGGCATATAGATCAGGGCCAGGACAAGCAGTAAAGCCGGCAGTACATATAAGGCGATAATCCCTTTGTTGGACATCACTTTATCCATGGGTAGTCTCTCCCCTCTCTCCGCTATTCCAATATTCTCCGATATAAGAAACGGACATATCGCGTTGGTTGATATGCCCGTTCCCCCTATGTTTCTGCGACCACCCGCACAGCCCACTGCAGCCGGCGGTTTGCCGCTAATCCGCTTGCTTCAGGTTACTTCGCGTCTTTGGCTAGAGCCTCTTCATGCTTCTGAACAAAGTCCTCCGGAGTGACGGCTTTGCCGTACAGCGCTTGAATCATGTTCAGATGCACTTCTGCGGAAGCCGGCTTCATTTGCACATCGGCGAACAACGTAATGTTGCTTGCCTTATTCAGCTCATTCAGCAAATCGATATACATTTTTGGCAGCTGTACCTTGGACGTATCCACCTTCGTAGCAGGAATTACACCCGCTTCGGTAATCGCATGCTCGCCCCACTTCTGGACAAAGAAGCTGACGAATTTTTTCGCTTCTTCCTTTACCTTCGAATTGTTGGAAACGAACAAGCCTACGCCCGGACCGCCAACCCAGCTTTCAATGTTTCCTTTACCGCCATCCACTGTCGGGAACTTGAAGAATCCGATTTGGTCCTTAAAGTCCTGAGGAACGTCCTTATTCGTCGTATAGTTCGGCAGCTCCCACGTGCCCATCATATACATCGCAGCTTTGCCGTTCATGAATTCCGCTTTTCCTTCATCATTCGAAAGACCGTTAAAGCCTTTGTTAAAAGCGTTCGTGTCGACAAGCCACTGGATTTCCTGAGCGGCTTTAATCAAGCTCGGATCATTAAAGGAGCCGCTGCGGTCAATCGCTTTCTTCAGCGTTTCCGGTCCGCCGATCCGGTCGGCCAGATACATATACCAGAGCGATCCGGTCCAGCGGTCCTTATTGCCGAGGGCAATCGCCGTCACCTTGTTGTCACTCAGCGTCTTCACGACATTTTTAAATTCCTCGTAGGTTTTCGGTACCTCCAGGTTGTACTTCGCGAAAATACCCTTGTTGTAATAAACCGGAACGATATTCAGCTCAACCGGCAGCGAGTACGTTTTTCCGCTAAACGCGTATGCATCCGTTGTACCCTTCACGAACTTGTCCTTGAGGTCGCCCTGCAGCAAATCGTCAAGCGGGGCAAACATATCCCCTTTTACATAAGGCTCCATGTAACCGGCTGCCCACGTAAAGCCGACATCCGGAAGCTGATTCGAGGTGGAGAGGACCTTCATTTTGTTTTTGTACTGCTCGTTTTCCAATACCTCTTGCTCCACCGTCACACCGGGATTTGCCGCGGTGTATTCCTTGATAATGTCATTTACGATTTTATTTTGTGTCGCCGAGCTGCCCTGCGGCCATAGATGCATCATCTTGATCGTTGTTTTCTGCGCCGGCTGGGCACCGCCTGTTTGACCGCCAGTTTCTCCGCCCGTCTGACCGGATTCCTTACCGCCACAGCCCGCCAATACGGAAGCCATGCCCAATGTTAGGGCAAGCAGTGTTGTAACCGCTTTTTTTGACATTTTCTAATTCCCCCTAAGCGCTTTATTGTAACCGTTTTTATTGTAGCGCTTTCATCAATCGGAAATAAGGTAACGACCATCGGGTAAAGTTCCACAATTTTTAGATTTCGTCGTCCTCCTGCTTCAGCTCCTTGCGAAACTGGCTCGGGCTTTTCCCCTCGTATTCCTTAAACAGCTTTATAAAATATTTCGGCGTCTGATACCCGACCTGCTCCGCAATATCGCTGATCGGCAGCCTTGTCTGAAGCAGCAGCTCCTTGGCCCGCTGCAGGCGGCTACGCGTAACATACTCACTGAAGGTGAATCCCGTCTGCTCCTTAAACAGAGCACTGAAATAGCTTGGATTCAGATGAATGTGCATGGCTACCTCACGCATGCCCAGCGGCTCCTGCAAATGCTGCTCAACATAACGCACGGCCTGCTGCACCGGCTCGCTGTATTGCTGGGATTCCAGCTTCGCCTGAAGAAGCTGCGGATCGGCCATTCTCTCGAGCGTCTCTACACGCTCCCACTCCTCTTCAATCTGCAGCGCCCCTTCCACTGCTTCCAGTAGCTTTCGCTTTTGGATCGGCTTCACCAAATAATTCACGACACCCAGCTGGAGCGCCGATTGGGCATAATGAAAGTCGGCGTGCCCGGAAATGACGATCACTACCGGCTTCTGCCCCCTCTTCTGCATCGATTCAACCAGCTGAAGTCCGGTAATTTCGGGCATTCGGATATCGGTTATCAGCAGGTTTATGACCTGGCTGCGGATGATCTCAAGCGCTTCGGCCCCGTTATCGGTCGATAATATCTTGTATTTTCCTGCTGACCATGTCTCCAGCGTCTTGTGAATGCCGCTGCGTGTTAACGGCTCGTCATCCACGATTAGAATCGTTTTTCCTGTCCCCAGCATACGTATCCTCCTCTGTAACCGCGATATGGAAACTCACCATCGTGCCTTCACCGGCGCGGCTCTCTATGCGTAAACCCGAAGCCTGCTCCGCCAAGGAAGGGTAAGATAGCTGCACCCGCCGATGTACATTCGTAATTCCCATGCCGGTGCCTTTGGCAGACTCGGCTGCACTTTTATGTTCCAAGCAAGCTTGAAGCGCTTGAAGCTTTTCCGGAGTCATCCCCGGTCCATTATCCCGTACCCGCACCCGCAGGCAGTTCCCCGCCCCCTCTTCGGTTACCGGTTCAATGCGAATTTCAATCGTACCGCCCCCCATTTTGCCTTCGACTCCATGAAGGATCGCATTTTCAACAAGCGGCTGGATCAAAAGCTTAGGGATACCGATCATCCGGTATTCATCCGGCGCGTGAATCGACCACGAAAGCCGTTTGCCGAACCGCACGCTCATGATTCGCAAATAGCGCTCAATATGCTCAAGCTCCTTGCCGAGAGCGACCCATTCCTCCTCTTTGCCCGGCCGGCTTATGACGTACCGGAACAGCTCGGACATCGCGATTACGAGCTCCGCCAGCTCCTCCTGGTCACGCACCTGCAGCGACCAGTAAAGAGCCTCCAAAGTGTTGTATAAAAAATGAGGATTGATTTGCGCCTGCAGGGCCTGCATTTCCGACCGGCTTCGCAAAACCTCTTCTTCGTACACTTGTTTAATGAGACCGTTCATATGATCAACCATCTGGTTGTAGGTCGTATTCAGATCATTCAGCTCCGCTGTAAAGGACGGATGCGGATTCGGCGTGAGGACGCCCTGCCTTGTATTCCGCATCGCTCGCATCAGCCGCAGTATCGGCCGCGTGATCATCGTAGAAAGCAAAAACGTTAATATAAACGACAGCAGCATCCCCAAGCCGCCCGAAGCAAGCACCGCCGAGCGGAGCACCGTTATGCCGTCGGTGATAGCGCTTACCGGATACAAAATCATGAGTGTCCAGCCCGTCCGCTCGGATGCCTGCCTAACGACAACATACTGCTGCTCTCCCAGCGTTACCGTTTGAGATTCCGCATGCAGCAGCTCGTCCAAATGATAAGCATGGCCATCCCCGGTTAAGATAGGATTGGAATCGCGGTCCACCAGCAGCATCATCTCCGGATGGTCCGCACTCGAGGCTAGCGGAGATTGAAGATTAAAGTACGATGGATTCAAACGGACAAGCAAGTAGCCGCCATTGTTAAACCAGCGGTCGACCAGATTGATCCGCCGAATCGCCAGCACCGAATCCGGGTCTTTGGGATCGATCCCGATCCACACCAGCCTTCCCTTTTCCCGGTCAGCCACGTCAATCCATTCCCGTTCCAGCCGATCCGTCAGGCGCTGCTCATCGAGAGGAAAAAGCCGCCTAAAATCACTCGTAAACAGCTCCACACTGCTCACCCCATGTGAATAAGCTTGGATATTATTCGCAAGCTGCAGCAGCGCTTGGCGTTGATTAAAGCTTTCCGGGTTTCCGTTCGCAATGGATAGCAGCAGCTGCTGCAGATAGGAGTCGTTAACCGCTTGTGTCGTTAACGTTTCGATCTGATTGAGCAGGGCTTCCAGCCGCCCGTTGGCTTGCACCGCCGTTTGCCTCATCTGCTTCTCCGCTTTATCTTTCAGCAAATTCGAGACGGAGCTGAAGGTGACCACCCCGACGCTCAGCAAAACAACCATCATCACAGCCACAAACCCAAACAAAATTTGATTGCGCAGCGTGTTCCACTGGAGAATTTTGTTCCACATAGGATGCCCTCCACCTCGCCTTTTGGAAATAAAAACGATTACATAAATGCCACACCACTATAATCGCCCTGCGTTTTTCCGTCAACTAGAAATGATTTCGAATGGAATGATACCGAAAAAAAAGATGAAACTCCTTCTTTCACCTTGAAGCTTAATAAAATTTATAAAAACAAAAAAACCGGCGGTGATTCACCGGCGGCTTAGCTGAGCAATTTTCATGATCACTTACAATAATTGTTCCACGATACGTTCAAGCACCAACGTCTCTCTTAGAATTGAAAACCCCATACTCGCTTCCTGTTTCCGCATCACTTCTTGATTATGGCGAAGCGCTTCGTGAATATTGATCCACACCGCACTCATCCCGTTGGCCACCTCATAATCCTCCAGCGCCGCATTCGCGAAATCCGCCTTGATTCTGCAAACATAATAATATGAAAGCATATGAATGAGCTCATAGTCCGGCTTATGGTGAGGCCGATATTCGTCGATATACCCGAACTCCTGCAGAACCTGGATCTCCTTCGCTCCAGTTTCCTCCTCCAGCTCCCGTTTCAGTCCCTCGATAAGGTCCTCGTTTGGCTCCACTCCTCCACCCGGAAAACTATAATCGTTATAACGTTTCGTATAAAGAAGCAGAATGTTGTCTCCGTCTAAAATGACTCCTCTTGCGGATCTCCGTTCAAAGGTTCTCCCCTGCACCCCTTCGGCTGCCGGATGCGTTAGCTTCGCGATTAACTGCATACTTGCCCCTCTTTCTTTTGTCTATTTTTTTCTGCCGGCAAAAGAACCTGGTATTTTAATTCTTTCGAAACGGCCGAACAAGTAAGGCAGAACGTAAACGAAGGCGACTGCCAATATCGAATAGCTCAGCGTCAAAACGTATGGATTGTCCGTGAGTACCCTAAGGGCTTCGACTTCCCGGAAAAGGAACCCGATCAGCAAAAAGGCCAGCGGATGATACAAATAAATCGTAAGGCTGTAATTTGAATATTGATCGATGATCCGCTTGAACAAGCGAACTTTATAAAGGGCCAAATATAGCGGTTTGCCTAGTGACGCCACTCCGAAGGCCCCAAGACAAAACATCAAAAACATGAAATTAGGCGGAAATTTATTAAGCTGCATATCGAGAGGGTATTGGCCCGCTGCTGATAACCAATAAACGGCGTACAAAGAAACCCCTGAGAAAGACAGCAGCACCCATTTGGCAGCCGAAGCTTGTTTCAAGATCGGATAGAAAAAACCGAGGTACACCCAAAACAAATAATAGGAGGCATACTTGATATACGCAATCTTCCCCACCCACGGTCCATGAAGGTCTGTCCAATATACGAGCCCGGCTAACAGAAGCAGCGGCACAGCCTTAAGCAGCCCCTTCATCTTTTCAAAAAGCTTATAGGCGTGGGGGATTAACAGCGTGACGACCAAATAAACGGGAACGAACCAGCCATGCCAGTTAATATAGGCAATATTGGCAGGGCGCTTGCCGAAGGGGTTCAGCCACTCCAGTATAAGCGCGGTTTTGGAATAACCTGCGGGCAGTTCGTTTTTCAGAGCTCCGTTTACGAAGAGCATCAGCAAGCAAATGACACTAAAGATCAAATAAGGAATTAATATTCTGCTGAAGCGTGTTATATAGAGGGATAGCAGCGACTTGGGACGGCTCATCGTGTGACTCGCCCCGGTAACGAAAAATATAACGGCCATCTCAAATAGAAGAAAATATTCAACAGTGATTGCAAACGGCTGCAGCCAAAAGATAACGTGGATGACCCCGACAATGTAAATCATAATAAGCCCACGGTAAATATCTAGGCTCTGGTCTCTTGTACCCAATGAATTCCATTCCTTCCCTTGTGCAACTCAAGCGAATTAAACTCTCCCTATTTTATCCAAAGTACCCCATGTACGCATAAATATCAACGTGAGCATGCATTATGCCTGAACGATGGCTGCGAAAAGGACATAAAAAAGGCTATCCAGAAGTCTCTGGATAACCTGATTATACGAAAGTATCCTCAGCAGGCATATTTCTGACGATCATTATAGGTGCCGCTTCGTTGTGAAGGAAAAAGTGACAGCGTTTTTGAGGGCTCTCATCAGTTGATGTAACAGCTTGCTCCATTTTACTGCTTCTGCTCTTAGCTCTTCTACAGTCTCTTCACGGGACAGCTCCCATGCCTGCATCGCTTGCTTTCTATACTTTGTTTCGTTCACCATATGGAATACCTCCCACATTTTCAGATCAATTGAAAACGCTTTCGGATATAATCCTAGTATATGTCCGTTTGTTGTGAATGTACATAGATGATATTTGAATTTTCTGAATATTATTTGTGAAAAAATCAAAAACGGCTGCCCTCCCCAAAATGGTGGGGGAAGGAGCCGTTCGGTTCGGAGATCCTTTCGCTAAAGCCGCTTTTGCAGTTGTTCTGTCATGGGTAGGTTATTCCTTCGGTTCCACTCCCCAAATCAGCTTCCCGTTTGAATAGAGCGTTACTTTTGACCAATCTGAAAAGGTGGTTTTGGCTGCATCGAAGGAATAATCGTTCGACTCGTCTAGATTGGACCAATCCGTCTTCGACATGCGCAGCTGGATATCGCCGGACTGACCTCCTGCCGGAATCGAGCCTGCATCGGATGTAAAGCTGAGCTCGACATAGTCTTTGCCAAACGTTCTTTGAATGCTGCTGCCCCCTACCTGCGCCCAATCAATCCATGAGTTCATATCCGCAGTGCCTTCTTTTGAAAAATAGTAGCGGATGGTTAAGCTGCTGAGCGCAACATCGGAATCCCCGTTGTTTTTAATGTTGAACTGGGGCTTGATCTGGTTGTCATTTGCATTCGTATCACCGGCCCGGTACTGGAGCACAAGCTCGGAGCTTGGCTGTGGATCCGTCGGATCTGTTGGGTCTGTCGGATCCGTTGGGTCCGTTGGGTCTGTCGGATCTGTTGGATCTGTTGGATCTGTTGGATCTGTTGGATCTGTCGGGTCCGTCGGTTCCGTTGGATCCGTCACCCCGCCCAGAACAGCTTCTTTATCCTGCATATATCGGGACACCCAGACCAAGGGGGCGTTCCAGTTAATCGTGTTTTCCTTTGATGCCCATGCGTCGGGCGCTGTATTTTTTGGCGCATAAGATTTGGCGGCCGGCCGCCCGCCCGGAGTCGCCGGATCGTTAATTAATGCATTGTTCGGCCCGCCCGAGAGCCATCCCTTCGGGTAAGCGGCCCCGCTTTGGTATTTACCCCAAGCCCAGCGGTCATGAAGGTCCGACTCATGATACTCCCCATACCCTGTAATGTACGAAATTTTCATAGCGTTATTCCCCATAAGATAGTCCATGGACCGATGCATTGCTTTTACATACTTTGCATCTCCGCTTATATCATGGGCGTAGCCCATAAGGAGCATTTTATTAACGATAAAAGAGTTGGAGCCCCAAGGATACTCCTCACTTCCTGGCAAAGGAACCGGGTAGCCTTCTCCATCCATCGTGTTTAAAATCTCGTCCGCATGCAGGATCACATTGCTCTTCATTTCATCAAGGGTATGAGCCGGCAAGTCATTTTCCGCGGAAAGAAGTGAAAGAGTCCCGGTGGAGGCCACTTCAGCCCAATCAAAATGACCGACTTCTTTAAAATGCGGCGAACCGGTCACCGCATTCCGATAAGAGGATAACTGGGTATCCTGCAAAGCATAGGCGGACAGGTACATCTCCACAGCGGCTGCATAATGATCATCGCTGTTTTTGCTGTCCCCATAATCTCCTCCGCCTCCGGCATCCGGCGTACCACCGCTGTAATCTACATTCGGATTCGCCGCTGCGCGTGTCCATGCATCTTTGGCCGTCGTCCACAACTCCGCCGACGCCCCGCTGTCATAAGGCTGAAGCAAGCGGGCCAGCTGCGCCAGATTTCTTGCAACAGCGTAGGTCGCATTCGTTGATGGGGGCTGCGCTTGACGAGTCATTGCATTTTCCGCATCGATATTGATCAACGGGAACGCGCTCCAATTATCGTTGTGCACTTTGTGCGAGGCAAGTCCTCCGGAAGCCGGAAGCATCCCCTTCATAAAGGTCGAACCAAAACGCACCTCATCCAAAATATCCGGTATACCGTTCGCTTTTTCAGGAATATTCAGTGAACCGTCTTGAAACGCCTGCGGATATCGTTCATAGAAATTAAGCAGTGTCCAAGCGGATATCGCATGGTTCACCGCATATATGCCAAAATCCCCGGCATCAGCCCATGAATTTTTTACATTAAGCACACTTCCGCCGCACCAATTGTTAAAGCAGCTGATTCGTTCATCTCCGGGGTGCAGCGCTTTATGAGCAAATACCGGATTGTTCAGGTACTGCGCCTCAATATCGACACCCATGCGGTGGAAATAAAAATACTCCATTGCTTCCTTCGGCAAATTCGGGTAAAGGCTTGACCCGATTACAAAAGGTACGCTCGTTCCCGTCCCGGCAACGCTTAAGGTGTACGTGCCCGACTGCGAAACGCCGGAAAAATCAGCCCGGTGCACATGATCACCCGAGGCACGGTCGTGGCCGTACACCGTCGTTTTGCCGTTTGCGACGGTATTGCCTGAGGAGTCCAGCAATGTCCAATTCAGCGGGGATGTGGAATTGGACACGATTGTAGCGACTTTATCCGCCCCCGGCAGGTAGCCGATTTGATTCACCCTCACATTGCTTGTGTCAAAATCCGCGTTCGCGGTCGATGTAAATATCGAGCATGCCAGGGACAACGATAGTAAAGTGAGACCCGCTTTGCGTTTCATATCAATTCCCTCCTACGTATATTTTTTTCATAGAATGTAAATCGTCAGATCAGGCAGTTACTCTACGATGCAGAGCACTTTCCAGCAGGGCGGACGCTTGTTCCTTCCGGGAGAAACCATTCACTCTATTACCCTATCATTCTTCGATTGGTAAACAAGGTTCTTTTTACCTTTATTTTGCAAGCTATCAAACAGGAGGTTTCCCCTATTTCTTTGTGCCTTTAGAAATAGGGGAATAGGATTCTATTAGACGAGCTACTGGATTCGTAAAAACGGTTTATTACTGAGGCTCTTTCCCCCAGACCAGTGTTCCATTCACGTACAAGGTCACATGTTCCCAATCCTCGTACGAGGTTTTAGCGGCATCAAATGAATAATCGTTTGTTTCGTCCAGGTTTGACCAATCGTTTTTCGACATGCGGAGCTGGATATCCCCGGACTGGCCTTTTGCAGGAATAGAACCGGCCGCAGCGCTAAAGCTTAGCTCGACATAGGTATCCGTAAATGTCTGCTCAATATTACTTCCGCCTATTTGGGCCCAATCGATCCACGAAGCCATGTCCGCCGAACCTTCTTTGGTAAAGTAATAACGGATTTTTACGTCACTCAAATCTACCGCTTGTTCCCCATTATTTTTAATGTTAAATTGCGGCTTCATTTGATTATCCTTAGCGTTGGTGTCCCCAGCACGATACTGCAGTACTAGATCCCCTTGAGGAGCAGGGTCTGTCGGATCCGTCGGGTCCGTTGGATCTGTCGGGTCCGTTGGGTCCGTCGGGTCCGTCGGGTCCGTTGGGTCCGTTGGGTCCGTTGGGTCCGTTGGGTCCGTCGGGCCACCCGGATTCGTTGTGTCGGCAACCAAAATACCCCGCCCGTTCGTGCCCAGGTAAACGCGGCCATACACCCGCGGGTCGCCCGTAATCGCGGCGTTCGGTATACCGTACTGGTGCAGGTCGTCATTGATCCGCACCCATGACGCGCCCGCATCGGTGGAGCGGTAAATTCCGCGTTCCCCATCGATTTTCGCCGTAATATAGAGCGCCATGTAGCTCTTGCCCGGCGCCGCCTTGCCGAAGCCGATCGTATCGGCTTCCTCCACATTGCTCAGCTTCGTAAACGAAGCGCCTGAGTCTGTGGAGTGCCATAAGCCGTACACGCCGCTCGTTTGGCTGCCGCCGGCAAGCCAAATTTCACCTTCACGTCCCGGCATGGCCTTAAAGTATCCGGTGCCTTCCGTCGGCAAGCCTGCGGCCGCCGTCTTGCTGAACGTGGCGCCGCCGTCCGTGCTTACATAAAACGCCCCCGCATGAAAAGCGTAAAACTTGGTTTTGTTCACACGGTCAGAACGAACCTTGGCGCCCGTGGGAACCCCCTCACTTGCCGTCCAGCTGTTGCCGCTAGAAGTTGAATAAAACACCCCCGCATCCGGCGTGCTCCAAACGATGGAGCTGCCGTCTGCCGCGAGCGCCACCGTCCCTCCCCCCGCTGTACCAGCAGGGTCGGAATTCGCCGCGTACCAGTTCGATCCAGCGTCACGGGAAAACCCAATCGCTTTCGCTCCGGAGGCGGTGGAAGAAGAATCGACTTGCCCGACGCGCACGATAAAGCTAGGTTCAAGCTCGGCAAAATCCATGCTGGACGTGGTGTTCGGATTGGTAAACATTTTTGCCGGAGCCTTCGTTACATCATCATGTCGGAAGCCCGTGACATCCAATAACCCGCTAAGCAGCGACGGTCCCGCCGGCAAGCTCAGCAAATCCTGCACCGCCATCTCCTCAATGCCTTCGGCCATAACGGAAATGTCCACGGTGCCTCCCGCGTCCCACGCCGTCAAGTTATCCGAGCCATAGATCGTAGCTCCTGTGCCGTACATCATGCGATCCGGGTTAAACGGGTCGATCTCCAAGTCCCCGATCATCCAGCCAAGCTTCGGGGTAACCTCCGGCGGAACCGGATTTTGCCCGAAATCGAGCCATGGTGCTGCGGAAATGTCCATTTTGTAGCGCAGCGTACGATTCGGGTAGCCCGCCCACTCCCAAATGGGGGACCAGCTTGCTCCGCCATCCGTGCTGCGGTAAATGATCGCGTCCGGCCACCACGAATTCAGCGTTGCGACCATTAGGGTATCCGGGTTTTGCTCGTCAAGAGCAAGCCCGCCGTAACCAAAATAATTGTCACTGCTGCTGCTCGGGATCGGGCTAATATTCGTCCACTCGCCCGTCGCCGTATTCAGCTTCCAGACGTCCCCTTTGGTTCCGTCATAAGGCCCAATGCCGTCGCTGTACGTAATGTACAAATTGCCATTGTCCGACAGCTCTCCATGATGCGGCAAATAACCGGCCGGCTCTCCCGGCACCGCTTCCCATGTTACTCCCCCGTCCGTGCTGCGGAACACACTATTTTCCTTGTCCGCTACGCCGACATAAATCGTTTGGCTCGCCTGTCCGATGCTGCCCGATCTTGGATCGATGGTGATCCAGGCGATCCCCATAATATCGCTCGTATAAGGATTCGTCGGATCCTGTACGTACGTGCCCGTATTCGTAAAGCTCTCCACCTTCGACCAAGTTGCGCCGAAATCGGTACTTTTCCAAAGCCCGTTCCCGCTCCGCGCGCCAAAATACAACGTGCTGTTTTGGTTCGGGTCAATCGTAAGCCGCTCCCCCATCGAGCGCCCAGGCATATTGCCTCCCACTTTAAAAGGAAGCTCCGTCACTTCCCAAGTGTCGCCCTTGTCCGACGAACGCAGGATTGCCCCGTTATTCGGGTCCCAATCATTCGTGTAGGTTCCAACGGCCAAATATAAACGGTTCGGATCTACCGGGTCAGTCGCCAGCGCATCGACACCGGTATAGCCCCAGTTGTCCCAGCCGACAAAATCGAGAAGCGGGGTCCAGGTTTGATCTTTCGGGTTCCAGCGATAAGCGCCTCCGATATCGGTACGGGCATAAATTAAATCCTTTTGCGTTTCGTTAAAAATGATCCCTGGAATGAAGCCGCCTCCCCCGCCGGTGTGTACATTTTTCCACTCGTAAGCTTCACTTGGCGCCGCGAGCGTTTGTGGGGAAAACCCGATAAAGGTAGTGCCGACAACAGCACCGATCAACACAAAAGACCCGATATTTTTTAAAATCGAATTTGTTTTCTTCACCTTTTTCTTCGCCATGCTCAAAACCTCGCTCTCCTCATTGATTTGGCTTCGGTATGTTCACTACTGCGAAAAATCGGAGGCGGGGATAAAGGAAGCAAAGCCCCTTTTACACCTCCGCCCGGATCTTCATCAAACATCGATGGGTTCACAAACATTCACAGGTGTCATAAGCAAACGACGCTTTTTCAACCGTTTCCGCGATTACGGCTCAACACCCCATACAAGTTCTCCGCCGCGGTACAGCGTGATCCGATCCCAGTCCGTATAGGAGGTTTTTGTACGGTCAAAGGAATAATCGTTTGCCTCATCAAAGTTAGACCAATCGGTCTTGGACATGCGCAGCTGAATGTCACCCGACTGCCCCTGCGCTGGAATGGAGCCCGCTTCGGAAGAAAAGCTCAGCTCCACATAATCTTCCGTGAATGTCCGCTGGACATGGCTTCCGCCAATTTGCGCCCAGTCCACCCACGAATTCATCGCTGCGCCGCTATCCTTCGTGAAATAGTAGCGGATGCGAAGCTCACTCAAATCAACTTCAGCCGAGCCATTGTTTTTAATGTTAAATTGAGGCTTGATTTGGTTATCGCTTGGGTTCGTATCACCGGCGCGATATTGAAGCACAAGATCGCCCTCCGGCTGCACAGCCCCTTGCGGCGTCACGCTTACCTCCGCCGAGCCCGCGCTTTCCCCGGCACTGTTTACCGCTGTAACGACGTAATAGTATGTCGTACCGTTGATCAGCCCGGTGTCAGCGTAGCTTGTGCCCGCTACGTTCGAGGCGACGACCGTGTAAGGCCCGCCTGCCTTAGCGGCGCGCTTGACGGTGTAGCTTGCAGCTCCAGCCGATGCGCTCCACGTGAGCGTCGCTTCGGACTCGCCGCCCGAGGCGCGCAAGCCGGCCGGTGCCGAAGGGACGGTTACAGTCCCGCCGTCATCGTCAGGTACCGGCACATAGCCCGCAGTCGTGTAAATGCCGCTCAGCAGGGAGGTCGCCTTCAAGCCCTGCGGCCCATGTACGACGCTGTTTCCCCATTCCGTCAAAGCCCCGGCCGGGCCCTCGGCAAGATCAAGGTACTCCACCCCTCCGCTGTTGCCGTACCAAGACCAAGCCAGCCAGCCGACCTGCTTTTCCTCGGCGTAAGCCATGATGGCCTCCTCGGCAACATCACCGCTTGAATGCTTGTGGCCAAACTCGCCGATAATGACCGGAATGCCGATTGCCAGCGCGTTGTCGATATTGCTTTTGACCGTTTCCGCCGTGCCTCCCGAATATTCGTACATATGAATCGAGAAGATCGTGTTTTTCAAAGGATCGGCATCAAAAACCGCTTTTCCGCTTGTAAAGATTGAGTTCGGATACTGGCCCCAGCCCGCAGCGTCAACCACCAGCGTGTTTTTGATTCCCGCGCTGCGCAGAGCCGGAATCGCCGCCTGATAGCCGCTCGTCCACCCCGCCGTTTCCCAGGCGCCGAACCATTCGTTGGCGATATTGACGATGACGCGGTCCTCCTTGCCTACCAAGGCGTCCTTTATGCTGATCCAATAATGAACCGCCCGGTTCAGCGTATCCGCACTGTTGGAGCCGGTAGCATCGTGCACCTCCAGCATAACGGTGAGCTGATACTGGTCGCACAGCTCGATAATGCCTTTTACCGAGTCGACATCGTCCCTTGTCCATTGGCCGCCATCCGATAGCACAATGCGCACCGTGTTTGCGCCGGTTTCAGCAATGGCCGGAATTGCGGCCGCCAGGTCCTGCTTATACCACGTATGCGCATGATTCACTCCCCGCATGACAAATGGCGCCCCTGTTGCATCAAGCAATGTCGTGCCGTCCACGGTGAAGCCCTTCACATGGCCGATGACGGCTTGTGCCGCTTGCTGAGACTTCGCCTCCGTGCTAAGAAGCACAGTGCTTGAAGCCGCTGACGAAGCGGATGCCCCCGCCACAACTCGTTCATCCCAAGGAATCGCCACACAGATCATCGCAGTGACGAGACTGATTGCAGCCGCTTGCACAGCGGCATGTTTACGCCTGGTGTTCTTGCTTTTCATAAATTCATTCCTCCTTTGTCAACAACGGTTTTTATAAAACATGAAGCAATGAGTATCCACACCCCAAACAAATTCGCCGTTCCGGTATACAGCGAAAAGATCCCTGTTCTCAGCCTTCATATAGTTCCTTATCATTACATAAAACGGGGCATCCGCAGATGCCCCGTTACCGCAAGTCTCACCGAGGCTTAGCGTTCCATTTCGTTATATACAGCGAAAGTCAGCTCCCTGCAGCAACACGGCTGATTACGGCTCGATGCCCCACACGAGCTCGCCATTTTGATAAAGCGTGACCTTATCGAAGTCCGTGTAGGACGTCACCGCTGCGTCGAAGGAGTAGTCGTTCGACTCGTCAAGGCTGGACCAATCCGTTTTTGACATGCGCAGCTGAATGTCGCCGGTCTGTCCGCCTGCGGAGATCGAACCGGCTGCTTCCTTGAAGCTCAGCTCGACGTATGAATCCGTAAACGTTCTGTCGATATTGCTGCCGCCAACCTGCGCCCAATCGATCCAGGACGCCATCGCCGCATCTCCTTCTTTACTGAAGTAGTAACGGATCGTCAGCTCGCTCAGCTCTACCGCCGCTGTGCCGTTGTTCTTAATGTTGAACTGCGGCTTGATTTGGTTGTCGCCTGCATTCGTATCCCCTGCGCGGTATTGAAGTACAAGATCTCCCGCAGGCGGCGGTGTTACTACATCGCCTTTCGGCGCTGCGCTTGCCTCCGCCGAATTGGCGCTTTCGCCGGCGCTGTTTACCGCACTCACGACGTAATAGTATGTCGTCCCGTTTGCAAGCCCCGTGTCCGTGTAGCTAGCCACCGACACGTTCGACGCTACCGTCGTGTACGGGCCGCCGCTCGACGCTGCACGCTTCACGTTGTAACCCGTCGCGCCATCCGCAGCGCTCCAGCTCAACACCACCTGCGTGTCGCCCGCCGCGGCCGTCAAGCCGACAGGCGCTGCCGGCACTGCCGCTCCCGCCTTAGGCGTCACCGCAACCTGCGCGGAATTGGCGCTCTCACCGGCGCTATTCACCGCGCTTACGACGTAGTAGTACGTCGTCCCGTTCGTCAGGCCCGTGTCCGTGTAATTCGGCGCTGACACGTTCGAAGCTACTGTCGTGTACGGACCGCCGTCCGACGCTGCCCGCTTCACCGTGTAGCTTGCTGCGCCGCTTACCACATTCCAGCTCAACGCTGCCTGTGCATCGCCGGCAGCCGCCTTCACTCCCGTCGGCGCCGCCGGTTTTACCGGAACCGGGGAATCGCCTGCCGGAATGACTGGATAAGCGTTTTGTACTAGCATGACAAATTGATCATGGAACCAGTGGCCGGAAACCGGCGCATTCGGCAGCGCTCCGGACAATACGCCCTCCGGCGTCATATACGTAGGATCGCACATCCGGTCGAAGCCTTTGCCTTCATCGTTCGGGATCAGGGAGCTGGAGCCGTCGGACTCACCCGGAGGCTTTACCCAGACATAAGCATCCAGGTGCGATGCCGGGAACGTGCTTGGCGCCGCCTGAGGAGCCATCCCCATACCTGCTCCCGCATTGTTGCACCACAGCCCGCGATGCTCACGGCGGTCCACGCGTCCAGAGTTGACGTAGCTGTTAATATCCGAGCCTACCGCGCTCGTCGGGCGGTTCGGCCCGCCCCAGCCGTTGCGGGACGTGTCAATCAGGAAGCCGATGTCCGCAGGCCAGCCTGCAGCTACGAAATCCGCATACAATGCCGCGGTGAAATCCGACTCGTCAAAATACGGATTCCACTCATAGAAATCCGAGGAGCGGATCGGACTGCCGTTCACCGTCAGCCCGGAGTTCGGCAGATTCGGCTCTTCGAGCGGCGTGGAGTTCGCCGTATTCGTGATAAAGCCGTCTACACTCTTAAGACCTGCTGCAGTCCCTTTTACCGTATTGGTATACAGCTGTACCGCTCCGCTCCGGTTGTTATCCCAGCCAAGCCAGCCGGAATGCCCGATATCGAGATACGTGTATACGTTCGGGATGGCATGCAGCTTATCGATCGCGTATTGAATCGCAGATACATAAATGCCAGTGGAGTTCGCCTCCGCACACTCGCGGTCGCTTAAATTCGTAACCAGGTTCGGCAAGCCGTCCGGCTCAATGACCGTTACAATGCGGATATCCCGATATTTCGGGTCGGCGAACACCTTCGTAATTTCGTCGATATACTCCGTCTTGTAAATTTGCAGCCCTTCCTGCGTCAGCGGCAGCTCGCCGTTAGACGCCAAAGCATGGCAATCGCGTCCCGGCATATTGTAAATGACGAATTGAGCGGTAATCGGCGTGTCGCCCTGCTTTTGCGCAAGCGCGGTGTCCAAATGATCCGCGAGGCTGCGGCGACCGCCGTTCGCATCTCCGCCATGAATCGCCACACGGCGATCCAGCCATACCGCGGTCGGATACGACTTGATCGTCTCCATCTTCGCCGCAAGCTCAGGATCATTCACCTTGGCAATGGAAGTATCAATTAAGGACGCATAGTCGGGATTCACATAAGCCGTCGCACCTAAGAAAGGATTGTCGACATGAGCTTCCGCCGCTTGCCCCGTACCCGTGTAGCCGAACAAGCTCGCCGTCAGCGCCATAACGCAGGACATGACGCCCAAACGTTTTCTCACATGCTTTAACACTACAATCAGCTCCTTTTCACAAAATAATGAACATCCCACAATTCCTCAAAAGGCCACGTGCGTGCCCAACCGAGCTTAACCCTACCCTGTTCCCGGCCGGGCACCGCAGCGTGGTAATGCCTTCTTACGGCTGAGTACCCCATACGAGCGTGCCGTTCTGGTAAATCGTCACCTTATCGAAATCCGCATAAGACGTCTTTGTCGCATCGAAGGAATAATCGTTCGACTCGTCCAGGTTGGACCAATCGGTCTTCGACATGCGCAGCTGAATGTCGCCCGACTCTCCGCCTGCCGGAATCGACCCGGCAGCTTCCTTGAAGCTCAGCTCGACGTACGAATCCGTAAACGTTCTGTCGATGTTGCTGCCGCCGACCTGCGCCCAATCGATCCAGGACGCCATGTCCGCCTCTCCTTCTTTCGTGAAGTAGTAGCGGATTTTCAGGTCGCTCAGCTTAACAGCCTCGGTGCCGTTATTTTTAATGTTGAACTGCGGCTTGATTTGGTTATCGCCTGCATTCGTATCCCCTGCACGATATTGAAGCACAAGGTCTCCTGTCGGAGGCGGCGTTACTACATCGCCTTCCGGCGTGGCGCTTGCCTCTGCCGAATTCGCGCTCTCACCAGCGCTGTTCACCGCGCTCACGACGTAATAATACGTCGTGCCGTTCGTTAAGCCCGTGTCGGTGTAGCCAGCTGCCGCAACGTTTGACGCTACCGTCACGTATGGACCGCCGCTCACCTCCGCGCGTTTCACGTTATAGCTCGCCGCGCCTTCCACCGCGCTCCAGCTCAGCTCCGCCTGCGCATCGCCCGCTGCGGCCGTCAAGCCCGCCGGCGCAGCCGGCACCTCCGCGCCCGCCTGCGGCGTAACGCTAACCTGCGCCGAATTCACGCTTTCGCCGGCGCTGTTCACCGCGCTCACGACGTAGTAATACGTCGTGCCGTTCGTCAAGCCCGCGTCCGTATAGCTGGCGGACGTCACGTTCGCCGCTACCATCGTGTACGGACCGCCGCTCACTTCCGCGCGCTTCACCGTATAGCTCGCGGCTCCGCTCACCGCGTTCCAGCTCACGACCGCCTGCGCATCGCCCGCTGCGGCTGCTACACCGGCGGGAGCTCCCGGAATCGTGACGCTGCCCTGCTCGCCAAGCAGCCGGTCATATTCGGCATACGCCGTAGCCATATCGACCTGCGACCAGAAGCGATGATACTTAAAGGTCGGTGTGCCGTTTTCCCACTTCTTCGTTGCCGGATTCCACGATGAATTGTACAGATTTTCCAAATACGACCACTGCGGGTCCTTCTTAATATCCGGACGCAGCTCCGCGTAGCTGATATACACGCCGTTTCCGCCCTTCGCCGGATCGGACGGTACGCCGCTATTGCCCGGAATTGTATTGCCTTGACCAAAGAGGCCGCTCCAGCCGTTCGGGAAATAAATTTCCTTCGTAAAGTAACGATGGTAGTCGCCCCGCGCTTCATTTGTAGCGATGCCGACACCGTCATTGTAGTTCCAGCCCGTATCCAGCAGCTTATCGGCAAGCTCTTTGGCCTGCGCTCCCAGCGCCGAATAATCGCCGTTTTCTTCCTTCGTCGCCGCCGCAAAGAATACAAGTGCCTTTACGTAGCTGCCGAGCACACCTACGTCCTGACTTGGATCCTTCGTTACCACGTGATAGTTCGGGTTGCCTGTAAAGCTTGCGAACCCGTTCCACGAATCCGGCTGGCCGATCCACTCCTGCGAGCCTGGCAAATAAAATTCGCCCGGAGCTGCAACTGTCGCCACCTGCGGATTGTCACCGCCCATAATACGATTACCTTCCGCATCAAGATAGTAACCGCTTTCATCAGTGACCGGCTTTTCGTCAACAAAAACGTAATCCATGGACCAGTCGACCCATTTCGAAATGACCGTTTTTGCCATTTGGAAGTTTTCTGATGAAATGTCTCCGCTCTCGGCCAAAATGTAATACATCTCGGCTACGCGCTCCAGCGGCCACGCTTGGAAGCCGAACCACGTGTTCGAATTCGGGTCGTGGTAAACCGGCGCTTCGTCATACGCCATGCCGTAGAAGGTGCTGACTCCCGCCGGATACGCCTTATATGCGCCGTCCCAGCTGTTGGTCGCTCCTCCGCCGACTGCACCCTCCGAGGACAGCAGCCAGGTATAGAACTCCAGCTGACGCTTCAGCGACGCATTCCAATCTTCCTTGGCCGTCGGCGATTTCGGAATTAAACCGCCTTCCGCCGTGGACAATGCATACGCAGCGACCGGGTTTTGATACGCCTGGTGTACATGGCTTGCGCCAATCCGCCACGCCCAGTTGCCCGAACCGTTTTCGCCTAGACCTCCGCCCCAAGCGGTATACCAGCCGAGCAGACTCATGCTGGAATCCTTGCCCGTGCCCGGAGACGGTGTACCGTCTGCCGCACTGCCAATTTGTTGGAAGTATTTATCGTAGAGTCCGTAACGAAGATAGTCGCCCATCTTCTTCGCCTTATCCAGATAAACCGGGTTGTTATAGCCCAGCTCCTTGGCCCAGTACAGCACTTGAACGGCACGCGCATCCGCATCCGTTGCATTCGTATAACGCCACTGAGCGGCGGGTGCTGCGCTTTCTTTTGTAAATAAGGACATAAAGCCTTCATTCGGCTTTCCGAATTTCTTATTGTCCTGCGATGGATGCGGAACCGCTTCCCACACCGATTCCTGCTCGCCGCGCTGGAATGTGTTTACATAGGTCGCCGTATGCGACGGATTCAGCAGATTGCCGAACTTATACCAGTTATCCACATCGAGCAGCCAGTGCATCAGGTACGTCTGATTATCTCCATAGGTCGCCTTCAGCTCCGCGTCAATCGGGTCCCTTCCTGCAGGATACTTCGCTCCAATCGAAGAAGGGTACTGATCCGGGTACGGCTTTTCATCCGCATAGGTAGCCGGGCTGCTTGGATTGTAGTAGCTCATGGTCGGCTGCTCTTCCTGGCCGTCCCCTTCATTTATTGGGATAATGTACGTTTCCATGTTGTCCCACGCGGCCTCGAGCTTGCTCCAATCGCCGGTATGGTAGCCGTACAGCGCTTCCAGCCACAGCCAGTAGCTGTACGCTTCCGATGTACTCATATGCCCGTAATCCGGCGCTTCGCTCATCAGCGTTTCCACTGCATGATAAGGAATACCTTCCGGGGAAAAATATCCGTTTGCCGGATCTTTAATTTGGTTATAAAGCTGCATGAACCTCGCCTTATGCTCGCCTTCCTCCGTTGCAGCAAACGCCGTAGAGGTAAACATTTTCACATCTCCAACACCCGTAAACGTAATCGTTGCGGCTAGAGCCATTACGACTCCTTTGGTTAACACTTTGCGCAGCATAACATCGTCCTCCTTATGATTTTAAAATAAAATCGTTCCTTTTCGTGTGAGTAAACGAGCCTGCTCAACTGCCTTTCCGTGGATGGTATCAGCTAAAATGATTACAGTGATTGCTAGATGGTTTATTCTGCTGTAAAAGATGATCATGCGGGCTGGAGTAGAGCGACGATTATTCCGAATTGGAAAGTGAGGCTGTCAAGCTGTCATTGAAGAGGAGGATTATGCGGTCGCATCTACGAAATGTGTTGAAACAAAAATGCTTCGAAATCGCTTTTCTGCATCAAACATCTGAGGAGAATTCAATGGGGTCGAGGAGTATTTCCATAAGCTTCGATTCTCGGGGCGGTCTAGTCATGGATGCGGGAGACCACCTCCTTTTCAAAATCACTTCTTTGAATATTAATTGCATTAAATACAAAATAAGCTTTATCTACCTCCAATCCATTTGAAAATACTTACATTTCCATTATACGTTAGCTTTTTGCTAGATTATAGGGGGACAATCTTCCGATTTAACGTTGAAATTTTTTGGGAAATGGAAGAAAACGCCAAAAAGAATGGCCCAAGCAGCTGCTTAGACCATCCTTTTCCTATATTATTTTTTACTCTTGGCGTACGCTTCCTTATATTCCTTCATCATGGTCTCGCCGCCGGCTTTCTTCCACTTCTCCATTTCCGCCTTCCAGCCGGCCTCGTCGATCTTGCCCATAATAAACTTCGTCTGCGCGTCCGTAATGATCTGCTCCAGCTCCTTGCCGCGTTCGGCGTACGTGCTGGACAACAGGTTATGCGCCGGATTCGGAACGATAAACTGCTCGTTTTCTCCGCCGATTTTCGAGTTTTTGCGGAATAAATCCGGCTGCTTTGCCGGCTTGGCAATATTGTACTTTTCGCCGCGGTGCGGGAACGTATCGCGGTATGGCTTTACTTCCTTTGCGTCGGCATCACGATCGAGCACCTCGGTAAACTCTCCTTTATCGGCCCAGTGCTTGCCCTCTACTCCCTTAACGAGCAGTGTCGCCGTCGTCGGGTCCATCAGCTGGTCAATAAACGTCATTACCCGCTTCAGCTCCGCCTCCGTCTTCACCGTTGCCTTCGGGATTGCCCAGAAGCCGGCATTGCCCGGCTCGCCCGGAAGTCTTCTTCCGTTCGGGCCCTCCAGCGGCGCCACATCCACGACAGCCGTCGGCACAACTTTAATCAGCTTATCCTGCAGCGACTGCGCATTGCCTCCGGACAACAGGATCCCTCCGCGTCCGGATTCGTAAATTTTCGAAATTTCCGTACCGTCAACCGCAGCAAAATCTTGGTTAATCAGCTTTTCATCATACATGCGCTTAAACATCTGCATCGTTTGGAAATAAGGCTCCGTCATGAAGTCCGGTGTAAACTCCCCATTTTCCACCTTCCACATATTCGGTGCGCCCTGCGATACCGCAATTCTCGTAAAGGTCGAGGCTGCGCCTTGATTGTACTTTTTGTCGAGCAGTAGGCCGTAGGTGTCGTTCTTGCCGTTTTTATCCGGGTCGCCCAAGGTCAGCGTCTTGGAGATGTTGTACCAGTCATCCAGTGATTTTGGAGTGGACAGCCCTGCAGCGTCGAACCAATCCTTGCGATAGTGAACGACAGCACGCCCCAAATCGCGGTAAAGCGGGATCCCGTACAGCTTTCCTTCCACCGTCAAATTGTCGTAGAACACTTGGTTTTGCGCGGCAAGGTTCTTATATTCCTTGAGGTAAGGGCCGAGCTCCCAAAATAAGCCCGCTTGTATTTGCCCGATAACAGGCGCAGTATAATTCAGCTTGATAATGGTCGGCAGCTCGTCAGCAGCCACCATCACATTCACTTTCTCATCGTACGTGGAGGACGGAAGCCGCTGAATATCCAGCTCTGTCTTCGTGTACGCTTCAATTTGCTTCTCCAGCTCATTATCCGCCGGCGGGATTTCCCCAACCTGATTGACAACCATTTTAATCGGAAAAGGCTTATTATCCTCCACCTGCGCCGCGGCCGGCTGACCTTGCTCCGGAGCCGTATCCCCGCATGCCGAAAGCATGGAGGACGTGACCAGGACTGTACCTAACAAAAGCGCTGCATGTGTTTTCATCGTTCTACCCCTTTTCGTTAGAAATGTTTATGGAAAGCCCGCTTTCTCCGCCAATCCAAGAAAACGGACTTACTCACCCTTTTACCGAACCCAGCAGGACGCCTTTGGTAAAATGCTTTTGCAGGAACGGATACACGAACAAAATCGGAACTGTTGCGAAAACAATAACCGCCATACGAATCGTCAAGGGCTGAATCTCAGCTTCGTCGATGCTGGCGTCGCCAATGCGGCTTTGCGCCAAAATAACGATTTCGCGCAGCAGCACCTGAATCGGCCATTTGGTATTGTCGTTAATGTACATGACGGCATTAAAATACTGGTTCCAATGCGAAACCGCGTAGAATAGCGCAAAGGTTGCTATGGCCGGCATGGACAGCGGAAGCACGATGCGGAACAGAACGCCAAGATCATTGCAGCCGTCGATTTTCGCCGAGTCCTCCAAGCCGTCCGGAATTTGCTGAAAAAAGTTTTTAAGCACGATGAGATTAAAGGCACTGATCGCCCCCGGAATCATGAGAGACCACAGGGTGTTCGTCAGGCCCATCGCCTTAACCACAAAATAGGTCGGAATTAAACCGCCGCTGAAGAGCATCGTAAACAGCACGGCGAGCAAAATAAATTGCCTTCCCTTGATGTGAGTTTTGGACAACGGATACGCCATCAGCGAGGTCATGAGCAGGTTAATAAACGTTCCCAGCACCGTGACGTACACCGAAACTAACAGACTGCGAAGCAGTGTATCGGTCGAAAAAATGTAACGGTACGCGGCCAGCGAGAATTCCTTCGGGAATAGGATCATGCCCCCTTTCGCAACCTCCGCCGGACTAGTAAACGATACCGCCAATACATATAGAAAGGGCAAAATGCACACGATCGCGAATATCAGCAGGAAGCCGTAATTAAACAGGTCGAAGAGACGACCGCCCCACGTTTTGTCATATGTCATCGGATAAGTCCCTCCTTGTTTTATCCAAGCAATTCATCAGCGCTTTCACCCGCATATTAATACACGCCTTCCTGCCCGAAACGTTTGGCCAGCCAGTTGGAGCCAAGCACAAGCACAAGGCCGACCACCGATTTAAACATACCGACCGCCGCACTATAGCTGTACTGCGCCTGCGTCAAACCTTTGGTGTATACATAAGTATCGAACACCTCGCCTACCTCGCGGTTCGTCGGAGTGATCATCAGGAAGATGTGCTCAAAGCCGGAATCCAAGAAGTCTCCAAGCCGGAGAATAAGCAAAATAATAATCGTGCTTCGAATCGCCGGAAGCGTAATATGCCATAGCTGCCGCCAGCGGCCGGCTCCGTCAATGCGCGCCGCTTCATACAGCTGCATATCTACGCCTGAAAGCGCCGCCAAAAAGATGATCGTCCCCCAGCCGACTTCCTTCCAAATCGATTGCGATACAATCATCGTACGGAACCATTCCGGCTCAAGCAGAAAGGCGATTTTTTCCCCGGTCAGGGCGTAAATCAGTTCATTAACAATCCCGTTCTCAGTCGTGAACAGCATGTAGAAAATGCCGACGACTACGACCCATGACACAAAGTGGGGGACATAAACGAGCGTTTGAACGAAACGCTTGAACCTCTCACGCCGCAGCTCATTCATCATCAGGGATAGAATGATCGGCAGCGGAAAGAAAAAGATCAAATTATAAAGCGCGATTAACAGCGTATTGCGAAACAGCATGCCGAACGACGGCTCGCTAAAGAAGCGCTCAAAATGCTTCAATCCGACCCAGGGACTGCCGAAAAACCCAAGGTGCGGCTTATAATCCTGAAAGGCCATCGTCAAACCGTACATCGGTACGTATTTGAATATGAAGAAGTAGGCGATTCCAGGAAGCAGCATCAGGTAAAGCCACTTGTCCCGCAATAATGTTTTTGGTACGATCCCGCGTCTTGGTTTTGCCGTTGGCCCGCGGGGAGCATCCGGCTGCAGCGTCACATCTGCTTTCATGAATGGCACCTCCAAGTCACTTGCTTACGCCAGATTATGCCGCACAGCCTTCATGACCGGCTATACCTTCGGCTTAACCAATTCGTTGTTTTGTGCCCGTTTCAACTTCAATAGCTCCCAAGCAACCGAATATGCAGCAAACAAAAAACCCTTGATTTCTCAAGGGTTTTCGCATGATTATGCGCGCTGTCTGCGGTATACTCCGTCCTACTTCATCTTCTTGCGGTACGCTTCCTCATACTCGCGGATCATTGCGTCGCCTCCGGCTTTTCTCCACTTTTCAATTTCTGCTTTCCAACCCAGCTCATCGATTTTACCCATAATAAATTTCGTTTCCGCATCTGTAATGAGCTGCTCCAGCTCCTTGCCCCTTTCGGCGTAAGTCTCCGATTCCAGAGTATGCGCCGGATTCGGAACAATATAGCGTTCGTTTTGCTTTCCGATCAGCTGATTTTTACGGAACAGCTCCGGCTGGAGCGCTTGCTTCAGGGCAGGATTTGTCTCTCCGAGAAACGGGAGCGTGTCCCGGTACGGCTTCACCTCACGCGAGTCGAGCTCCCTGCTGACAATTTCCACATACTCCCCTCGGTCAATCCAGTGCCTTTGTTCTATTCCTTTCGAAAGAAGGTTTTGCATTTCCGGCTCCAGCAGCTTATCGAGAAAGGCGAGGATGCTGCGCATTTCCGCTTCCGTTTGTACCGTGTCCTTAGGAATAGCGAGAAATCCGGCATTCCCCGGCTCTCCCGGAAGCCGTATTCCACCCGGTCCTGCAAGAGGGGCAACATCAATGACTGCATCGGGTACGATTGGCTCCAACTTATTCTGCCAGCTTTGCCCGTTTCCGCCGGAAATCGTAATCCCCGCCCGCCCCTGCTCGTACTGCTTCCACGTTTCGGTAACGTCGGCAATGGCAAAATCCCGGTTCAGGAGCCCCTCCTCGTAAAGCCTTCGGAACAGCTGTAACGCTTCAAAAAATAGCTCCGTCATAAAGTCCGGCGTAAACGTTCCATCTGTCACCTGCCATGTATTCGGCCCGCCCTGCGACACCACGATCCGCGTCAATGTCGAGCTGACCCCTTGGTTATAACGTTTTTCCAAGATCAGGCCGTACGTATCATCCTTGCCATTGCCGTCAGGGTCGTCCTTAGTTAGTGCTTTAATGACCGTATACCAATCCTCAATCGTCACAGGGAGCTGTAAACCAAGCCGATCAAACCAATCCTTGCGGTAATGAATCGAGGCGCGGCCGAGGTCTCTGTATAACGGTACCCCATATAATTTACCGCCTACCCGTATATTGTCATAGTATCGCGTGTCCACAGCGGATAAGTTTTTGTAATCCTTAAGATAAGGGCCGATATCCCAAAATTGTCCCGATTTCAGCGTCGAAATGATCGTGGATGTATAGATCAGTTTAACCAGCTTTGGCAGCTCTCCGGAGGCGATCATCACCTTCAGCTTCTCATCGTAGGCAGAAAAAGGCACCCACTGAATCTGGAGCTCCGTATGGGTGTACTCTTCCATCGCTTGCTCCAGCAAATTGTCTTTAGCGGGGGTCTCGCCGACTTGATTCACAACCAAGGAAATGACTGGACGCCCCTGTACCGCCCCGTGATTTTGTTTCGATTGGGGTGCCGCACATCCTGCAGCGGTAAATAAAGCCAGAATCGTCGTACCAGCAGCTATGAAAAAGGAAACGCGTTTTGCCCCGTGGAGACGAATCCCTTGATCCGTATTTTGCTGCATGCGTGCGTACCTGTTTACATCCCTTTGCCGTTCCAAGCGTCCCGTCCTTTTTCCTGCCCTCATCCTTTTTCACCTAGCCTTTCACGGTACTGACCTGGGGTGACATCATACAGCTTCCGGAACCCTCTGATGAAAGCGCTTATATTTTTGTATTGCAGCTTCTCGCCGATTTCGGAAATTTTCATGTCTGTCGTTTCGAGCATCACCTTGGCCATCTGCATCCGATAATCGGATAGGTAATCGCTGAACGTTGTACCGATTTCTTTCTTAAAAATGCGGCTCACATAAACCGGGTGGTAATTGAGCTCCTCCGCAAGCTGCTCCAGCGTAATTTCTTGATCGTACCGCTCCTGAATCATTGCGATAAGCTTATCAGCAATTTTTACATATTGGCGCTCCGTCTTCTCCGAAAGCACTTGAATGATGGGGGCAAGGAGCTTCGACTCAAACCAGTGCCGGATTTCCTCACGTGTCTGCAGCTGAAGCAGCCTTTCGACCGCGCCATCGTCCTTCAGCACTCTTTTGACGGAAATGCCTTGCTCCTGAACAATAAAAAGTACACGGGACACCAGCTGCATGAGCAGAATCTGATGCCCGTGGAGCGTACCATCCTTATGGAGAAGCCCGTTTAAAAATTGGTCGAAAAGCTCAACCGCCTTCCCGAGCTCCATTTCCCGGATCGTATACACGAGCTGCTCCTCGAGCACCTTTATGTGGGTATACACATACTTTTCTTCACCCGGCTGGTTTTCTATGTCCTCGTAATGAATGATGACATCCGAGCCTAGACTGATCCTTGCTTTTAAAGCCGCCAAGCTTTCTCCATACGCTTTGACACTGTCGGTTAAGGCTTTATACGGCTTGCTTATTCCGATGCTCACCCGCAATTTCAAATAACGCTCCGCATGCTCTTTTATCGATTTGGCCGCTTCGTACAGCAATATTCTAACCTCTGAAGGATGCTCTACATCGGTCGCCACAAGCGATACCTGGGAATGATTTAAAATAATCGGCGTAAACCGGTACGACGAGGGCAGCACCTCTTGCGCAATATTGTTCACTGCATAAAGCAGCAGCTCGCGGTCCCGCTCCTCATACTTCGTATCCTGCAGGTTATCAATTTGCAGCGCCAGCACGCCGAGATGCTTCCAGCCGGTAGGAAAGCGGTATAAATCCGAGCGAAAAATATAATCGTTTTCCGTAAGCTGACCTGTAAATAGCTTCAGCACAAAAAATTCCTTGAGCTGTCCCGCCTGCCCGATCATCTGCTGCTGCAATCGGCTTCGGGAATCGGCGAGCGACTCGATGCTCTCTTTAATGAAGTCCAGCTCGTCGTTTCGCTGCGGAGCGGTTTCCTCCTCATGCTTTCGACCAACCCCTTTGGCAACCTCTAGCAGAGATTGGATCGGACGATACATTCTCCGGCTTCCATATAATGCAAAAGCCGACGCCAACAATAAAATGATAGCGCATACAATTATCGTCAGCTGAGCGATCTTGCGCGTCTCCTTCGTAATCTCCGCAATGGATATGACGGAGACATAAGTCCAGCCGTTATAGTCGGACGTTCGATAGATCACGGCTGCCTGATCATCCCCTGTATTTGTGTTAAACAGTCCCTCCCGCTTCGCCTGCTCCGCTTCGAGCCGCTTCATAATGGCCTCATTCATCAAGCGGTAATCGGTATCTGCTGCCGTTGCCGCTGCCGTTAGGATGCTGGAGCCCGAACGGTCCATAATGTAGTTGGAATCCGCAAGATTGCCCGGCGTCAATGCCTGGCGGAAATCGGAAGCGGCAATTTTTACAACCACTAATCCCTTCGGCGTGCTCGTCTGCGGTAAAATCGGTATTTTTACCACAAGTGTCAACGTATCCTTCGCGTCGTAGACTTCTGTCGCATCTTCAATTAAAAGCGGCCCTTTATGGCGCTCCCCCGCCGCAGCCGGAATCCACTGGATGCTGCGCGTTTCACGAGCGTATTGCTGAAACTGCTCCTTCTCTTCCAGCTGGTCAAACGGGCGCAGTGTGTTCAAGTCGAGCGACCAGCCCTGCTCTAGATTCACCAAGTACGCCTGTGTGATGACGGCATCGCTCGATTGAAGATTGTAAAGCTCAGACGAGAGCGCACGAACCTGCTCGAAGTCGCTCGTATCATAGGAGGCGTTCATCGCCGAATTTACTAATGAGGAATTGGCAACCTGCGTCACCGATCTTTCAATCGATTTGAGCATTTGCTCCACACGCATCTGCGTTTGGGTAAGCCACTGCATGTGGCTCTCTTTCACTTTGCTCTCCAGATCCCGGGACGCAATAGAATAGGAGACGATCCCGATCATGACTGCCGGAATCACGCCAAGAATAAAGCTGAATGCCAACAACCGCAGCAAATACCTTTGCATTCTATCCCTCCGAAGCACCTAGCATTTTCCACATATTGAATAAAATCATTATATCTTGAATAGCCGGCAGATGGGGAATTCTCACAAAAATAATTTCCAAAACAAAAGACCGCGCTAATGATTAGCTGCGGTCCTACTCATTCAACACATTGTCACACAATATTTGTGATTTATTTCACATACAAGTTGTATACTATATCTAAATACAATGGTACGGGCGGTGATCTACGCACATGAACCCTCACGAAAAACACGAAAAACGTCTTATTGCTCTGCTGATTGGTGTTGCTGTTTTTATGCTGCTTGCTCTCATTCGCCGGTTGTACTAATCGTTTTGGAGGGGACCGCCATGAACGCTTATGATCCTGTGCTCTACAGCCGTTTACTAACCTCGCTGACACTCGGTTTTCATATTATTTTTGCAACGATCGGTGTCGGCATCCCGATCCTCATTGCACTTGCCGAATGGATGGGGATCATTCGCAAAGATCCTCACTACACGCTGCTTGCTAGACGCTGGGCACGCGGCTTTACGATTACCGTCGCGGTCGGTGTCGTCACCGGAACGGCCATCGGATTTCAGCTCAGCTTGCTTTGGCCCTCCTTTATGAGAGTAGCCGGGCAGGCGATTGCGCTACCGCTATTTATGGAAACCTTCGCTTTTTTCTTCGAAGCGATTTTCCTAGGTATATACTTATATACCTGGGATCGGTTTTCCAAGCCGGTATATCATCTGCTGCTGCTCGTCCCGGTGATGATCGGCTCCTCGGCTTCGGCGATGTTTATTACGATGGTCAACGGATTTATGAATTCACCGCAGGGCTTTACCCTCGGACCGAACGGTGTCCTAACCGATATTGACCCGATCGCAGCAATGTTTAATCCAGCCGCTCCGACCAAAATCGCGCATGTGCTTGCATCCGCTTATGCAGCCTCGGCCTTTGTACTGGCTGCGATTGCCGCTTACTCGCTGCTGAAGGGACGGACGCATGTCTATCATAAAAAAGCGTTGCGGCTAACGGTGATCGCCGGCTTCGTGTTCTCCATTGCCACGGCTGTCGTTGGGGATTTATCCGGCAAATATTTGGCCGAGTACCGGCCGGATAAGCTGGCTGCGGCCGAATGGCATTTTGAAACGGAGAGCGGTGCCCCTTTAGTCATTGGCGGGGTTCTGCAGGAGGATGGCTCCGTAAAATACGGCCTGACGATTCCTTACGCGCTAAGCATTCTGGCTCACGGCACGCCGAACAGCACTGTTACCGGCTTACATGAGTTCCCTCCAGATGAAAGGCCTCCACTCGTCAGCCACTATCTATTCGACCTCATGGTGCTTGGCGGTATCTATATGACCTTTATCGGATTCGTTTACGTCCTGGCGATCCGGCTGCGCAGCTGGAATCCGCATCATCCCCTGCTGCTTCGTATGATTTTATGGGGCGGTCCGATTGCCATGCTTTCCATTGAGCTTGGCTGGATTTTTTCCGAGGTCGGACGCCAGCCATGGATCTTATTCGGTTATATGAAGACAGCGGAAGGAGCGACGACCTCGGGACAGGTAGATACCATGCTCGTCGTCTTTACCCTGCTTTATATCGTGCTTGCCTTTACCTGCATGAAGGTGCTTCAAGGGTTATTCCGCAAAAATACACCGGAACAGGAGCTTGCCGCCAAAGGCTTACTGTAAGGAGGGGGTTATGCAATGCCGTTAGAGCTCGTCGGAATCGCCGTCCTCTGGACGTTTCTTTACGGTTATATCATTGTCGCTTCGATCGACTTTGGAGCCGGATTTTTCAGCTCCTATAGTATGCTTACCGGAAAGAAGCATATCGTACACAACATCATTGAACGCTACCTTTCCCCCGTATGGGAAATTACGAATGTATTTCTTGTGTTTTTCGTTGTCGGGATCATCGGATTTTTCCCCAGCATTGCCTACTACTATGGAACGGCGCTGTTGATTCCCGGCAGCGTTGCCGTCATCCTGCTTGCCATTCGCGGCTCTTATTATGCTTTCAGCACTTACGGGAATCGCGAGCATAAAGGATATATGCTGCTGTACGGTGCCAGCGGCCTGCTGATCCCGGCCTCCTTATCGACGATTCTAACGATTTCGGAAGGAGGCTATATTCAGGTTGCTGAGGACGGCAGGGTAACGTTTCTCTATGAAAGGCTGTTTACAAGTCCCTATTCCTGGGCGGTTGTGCTGCTTTCTTTGGTGAGTGTTCTGTACATCTCGGCCATGTTCCTCACCTACTATTGCTCCCGCGCGAAGGATTACCGTGCCTTGGAGCTGGTGCGGGGTTATGCCTTAGCCTGGAGTTCGCCCACAATCGTATGCAGTCTCTTCGTTTTCCTTGCCATCAACCGCCATAATCCGGCGCACTTTCAAGGAATGCTTGATTACGGCTGGATGTTCGTGGGTTCGTTCCTCTGTTTTGTCGGAGCAGCCGTACTTGTTTATCGCAGGCAGCGCTACGGAATCGCTTTCCTGCTCGTTATGCTGCAGTACGCACTAGCCTTCTTCGGCTACGGGGCAGGGCATATGCCTTACCTTCTTTATCCGTATTTGTCGGTGCACGACCACTTTACGAATGCAACGATGGCCTCCTGGCTCATTGCCGCATTTATCGCCGGCCTGCTGCTGTTAATCCCTTCGATGCTTCTGCTCCTAAGGCTCTTCCTGTTCGATGCGAAGTATGTGGAAGGGAAATATCCGACGAAAGGATGAGGATGCGATGACGATGCAAGGCTTTCTTATTTTTATCGCGCCGCCTTTGGTCGTGGCGGCTTCGGTTGGATTTCTGTTTTATTGGTCGGCCAAAAGCAGTTTACGCAAACTAGATGAGCAGTAAAAAAAGAGGCACACCAATGAATTCCCATTGGCGAGCCTCTTCTCATCTATTTCACATCAATTTGAATCATCGTCGAATTACGCTCCCACTCCTTTTCCGCTTCGGTAACAAGAGTGAGCGCCTCCGAATCAGGAACAGCCGGATACGTATGCACAAACCTTCCATCCTCCGCTTTTTCCGGAATATAGTGCTTCGCCTGTATGACTTCCCCTCTGCTGTCTTGAAGCATCATAGCATGAAGCTGAAGCACTGCAGGGCCGTCGAGCTTAAAATAAAGCTTCGTGCTGTCCGGTAAACGTTCTACCTCGTCAATGGTAAGCTTGTACCGCATCTTGCCAACCTCGAACGTATAGGGCAGCTTTCCAGCCGTTAACGAAATATTGTGTGTATCGACGGGCGCATTTTCGTTATAAACGTTCCGAACAAACGCTTCTACGGTTAAGCTTTGCTTCTCCATCGGCGGCAGCTGAACCGAGTCGATAGTTGTGCCCCTGCCGTTCTCCGTATCGGAAATTTCCGCCCCAAATCCACCGGTGCTCATTGCGATTCCATCCTTGTTGTAGACCATAAATGCAACGTCATTTAGATTTTCCTTCGGACCGGTTTTCCGGATCCGAATCAAGGTGTTAGCAGGGTTAAACTGCACTTCTTCCACCGTTAATGTAAACCCGTCCAGCTTTGCTTTAACTCCCGGCTTTACTACAATTTTCTTTTGCTCTGTGTTCTTATTATCCAAAGAGAGCTGATAATTCCAATTTCCTTTCGTCCCATAAATCTCATCTACTTTAAACTCAACCTCATACGGCGCCTGCAGCGGCTCTTCGGTTTGAACCTGTAATTTGAGAAGTCCCGAGTAAAGCCCATTTCCCTCCGACTTTTGTTCTGTATCCCCAATGTAAGAGGGCTGCTGTCCGTTAATCCGTAACTGAAAATTCATTGGCGAAGCTTGATTTTCTTTAAAATAGGGAGCGATCAAGCGGTCGTCTGCGGCCTGCAGAGTATAACCAAGCGCCAAGCTTCCTTCATCAAAATACGCATCCTGAATCGTTAGTGTGATTCCTTGATCCGAAGCGCTTTTGGCCACTTGATCCACGAGCTCCTGCGCCATCACATCACGCATCACGGGATCAGAGGATCTTTCAAATATACTTCCCACAAAAGGAACCTGCTTTAACACCTCCGCCATTGCAGGCGACACGAAGCCGGATCCAAAAATGATTAGAGCAGCGCCGACGGCAGCAATTCCCTTGTAGTAACCCTTAACCCGAGTTCCTTTATCGTTTGTAGCTCGGAGTTTTATGTTATTGCTCTGATTCGAGCCTTCCGATTGAATTTCAGCCAGCACTTCATCTACGGCCTGGGTAAATTGCACCGGTATTTTGGTCTTACGTCCCTTCAAGCTCGCAAGCTCTCGTTCTAAATGATTCTCATTCATGTGCATACCTCCCTTTTGATGATGGATCCATCCATGCCGCCAGCTTCAGTTTTGCCCGATGCAGCCTTGACTTCACCGTACCCTCCGGAATCTCAAGCATTTCCGCGATTTCGCTGTACGATAGATCCTCCATATAAAACAATGTAATTACGATTTGCAGCTCATCCTCCAGCCTTTGAACGGCAGCTTGTAGATCCAGCCTGTCTTCCTCATTCATCGAGAAAGAAGGCTCTGCAACAAAGTCCATGGAAACAATTTTTGATCTTCGCCTCAAAATTCGATTGCACTGATGAATGAGGATCCGAATCAGCCACGTTTTAAAATATTTCGGTTCCTTTAGCTGGCCAATCGACCGGAACGCTTCAAGAATCGTCTCTTGGGCAGCATCCACACAGTCCGAATCCGATCGAAGCATCGCATATGAAACCTGATAAAGGGTTCCTTCATACGCCTTGATCAACTGTACAAACGCCTCCTGGCTGCCACGGACCGCTTCTGCCGCGAGCCGGCCGCTTTCTTCACTTTGCATTTGCTGTCTCCTTTGCGTTTGTTTTGTGTTTCTATGTATTAGAGCGCCGACATGGACCATTTGTTCACAGGCCCCATAATTTTTTTGCGAAACAGCTTTCCATAAAAAAAAGAAGCATATGCTCAGCGCCATAACAATCGGCAGCTAAGATATGCTTTAACGTATAATCAATATTATTTCTTGGATAATACCAGCTTGTATCCGACACCGCGGATGGAATCGATCTGTACCGTCTGCTGGTTCATCTCCAGTTTCTTGCGAAGCGAGCTGACATGAACGTCAACCGTCCGCTGGCCTCCGATGTAATCGAAGCCCCATACTACATTCATCAGGTCATCCCGCGTAATAACCATCCCTGGCCGCTGAACCAAATAAAGCAGAACTTCAAACTCCTTCGGCCGCAGCGGAATAACTTCGCCGCCAAGAACGACCTCGTACTTCTCCGGATAAATGTTCAGCTCGCCAATGGTAATAACTTTGTCATCGCTCGGCTTTGCCGGTTCCGCCGTATCCGTGCTGGTTCGCCGCAGTACAGCTGAAACCCGAGCAAGCAGCTCCGCTACACCAAACGGCTTCGTAATGTAGTCGTCGGCGCCATGCTTCAATCCCTGTACAACCTCATCCTCGGCGTTGCGTGCAGTCAAAATAATAACCGGTGTGCGGTTTCCCTTCTGCCGCAGCTTCGTCAGTACTTCAAACCCGTTCATCCCAGGAAGCATAATATCCAAAATGATTAAATCGTACACTGCTTGAAGAGCTTCCTGCAGCCCTTCCCCACCGTGCTCGACAACCTTCACTTCGTAGCCTTCTTGCGACAAATTATAGGATAAAAGTCGGGATAACGTCGGTTCATCTTCAATTACTAGGATCTTGTGAGGCATCGATTTCCCCCGCCTAACAGTTTTTGCCTTATTCTGCATGTATGTGGACAATCCCATCATATCACGATTTTCTCAGATCGTCACTGCAAAACAGGCATTTCGATAATAAAACGGGAACCGATGCCGATTTCACTTTCGACACGAATCGTCGCTTTATGCAGCTCCACGAGATGCTTAACGATAGAAAGTCCTAAACCGGTGCCCCCGGAGCTTCGCGACCGCGCCTTATCCACGCGGTAGAAACGCTCAAAGATCCGCGGGATATCCTTCTTCGGAATGCCGATGCCGGTATCGTAAATGATAATCCGAACCTTCTCGTCCCGGCCGGATCCGACCGATTCCATCTTTATCCCTACTGTACCGCCTTCCGGCGTGTAATTGACACCATTCGAAAGCAGGTTGATAAAAATTTGCCGCAGCCGGTCTTCATCCGCTTCAATATACAAGTCCTCAGGAACGTACGACTCAATATTGATTTTTTTCTTCGTCGCCTCGGCCTGCATCATATGCACGATTTTATCGGTGAAGCCGGACAAATGAACCGGTGAAAACTGCAGCGGAATTCGTTTCGACTCGATTTTGGAAAGCTCCAAAATATCGCCGATCAACCGGTTCAGGCGCTCTGACTCATCAAAAATGATCTGTAAAAACGATTTCGCCGTTTCTAAATCGTTGACAGCCCCGGCCAGCAGCGTTTCTGCAAAGCCTTTAACCGCTGCAATCGGCGTTTTCAGCTCGTGGGAAACGTTAGCCACAAACTCGCTGCGAATCCGCTCCAGACGGCGTATTGCCGTGATGTCGTGCAGCACGATGACGACGCCATGCCAATCGCCAAACCCATCGGTCATCGGCGCCAGGTTAATATCCAGCGTCCGCTCCTCCGGAAAATAAAAAACAATTTCGTCGCGAATCGGCTCGCGCCGTTCAAAGCAGTCCTCGATCATACGCGTTAATTCAAACTGCTGCTTTGCTTCATCGTATTTTTTGCCCAGCAGCTCTTGGCTCGTGAACCCGATCAGTTCTTCCGCTGAGCGGTTAAGAAGCACAAAGTGGCCTAACCGGTCAATCATCAAAACGCCGCTGATCATATTATCCAGCACGCTTTTCATCCGGCTCTCGTCTTCTTGAATCCGGTTCACCTGAAACTGCAGCGAATCCGCCATTAAGTTAATGGCATTCCCGAGCTGGCCAATCTCATCCTTGCTTCGCACCTTCACTCTCGCACGGTAATTCATGCGGGAAATTTGCTGCGCAACCTTCGTCATACGCTCCAGCGGCCGGGTCAACCCCTGCGCAATACGGTAACTGATCAACCCGCTGAATAAAAATACGATGATTAAGCCGCTTAGCAGGTAGGACCACAGCCGCCAAGTGGCCTGCTCTACGTCCTGCAGCCCGACGGCGAGCCGTATGTACCCGACAATTTGTCCGCCTTCAATGACGGGCCTTGCCACATACAGCATATTATGCTTGACCGTGTTGCTAAACCGAACAGATGTGCCGCTGCCATGTTCCTTGGCCTGCTGAATTTCTACACGGGACAAATGATCATCCATAGCCTCGGCTTCCTCATCCGAGTCGCCAAGCACGAGTCCGTCCGCTCTGATAAACGTAACTCGTGCTTCGGCAAACTGCTTAATCCGCAGTGCTTCCGTTTCAAAATATTCAACAATTTCATCATCCGATCCGCTTGATTTCCATTCCACCGTCGCTGAAATAATGTTCAGCTGCCGAAACATTCCTTCGCGCATTTCAGTAAGGTGGGATTCCTTCAGCACCGACATCATAAAGATGCCGGCCGCGGTAACCGATAAGCCGATGATCGTTATAAAAATAAGGGTCAACCGGACTCGAAACTTCAGCACGCAGACGTCACCTCAATCAAGCCTATTTGAATACGGGCTCTTTAAATGCCGCCAGCTTTTCGCGTGATTCCTTCTCTACGTCCGCATGAAGACTATTGCCGTGCGAGTCCATCGTAACGATCGCGGCGAAGCCCTCCGCCTGCAGATGCCACATCGCTTCCGGAATACCGAATTCCTTCAAGAAATGAACACCGTTTACGTTTTTGATCGTTTCCGCATAGTATTGCGCCGCGCCGCCGATCGCGTTCAAATACACAGCGCCATGCTCCTTCAAGCCGGCCAGCGTTTTCGGACCCATACCGCCTTTACCGACTACGGCGCGGATGCCGAATTTTTTAATAACGTCGGCCTGATAAGGCTCCTCGCGGATCGAGGTAGTCGGCCCTGCCGCCTTCACGTGGTAGTTGCCTTCCTCATCCTTCAGCATTACCGGTCCGCAGTGATAGAGCACCGCACCGTTCAGATCGACCGGAGAGTCATGATCCATTAAGTAATGATGAAGCGCGTCGCGGCCGGTGTGGATTTCGCCGTTAATAATAACAACATCTCCAACGCGCAGCGAACGAATTTGCTCCTCGCTGATCGGTGTCGTAAGCACGACTTCGCGGCGCTTCGCAGACTCGTCCTGTTCCCCAGCCACAGGCGCTTCAGAAGCCTGCGCCGCTTCCATAGGAAGCTCGGTGCCGCGCGGATAAGCCCACTCTTTAATGGAGCCATCCTGCGGGCTCACAACGACACCCATGCGGCGGAACGCCCAGCAGTTGTAAGCAACGGATACGAAGAAGCTTGCCGGCAAACGGTTGGCTACGCCAATTTTGCAGCCCAGCAGCGTCACTTGGCCGCCGAAGCCCATCGTGCCAATGCCAAGCTTATTTGCATTGTCCATCACGTATTCCTCGAGCTTGCGCAGATCCTCATTCGGATTTACATCATCCGCTTCACGGAACAGCTGATGCTTCGCCAGCTCATAACCGCTCGTGCGGTCGCCGCCGATTCCCACGCCGATGAAGCCGGCGCTGCAGCCTTGTCCCTGCGCCTGATAAACCGCATGCATGATGCATTTGCGGATGCCGTCCAAATCGCGGCCCGCTTTACCGAGTCCATCCAGCTCCATCGGAAGGCTGTATTGAATATTTTTATTTTCACAGCCGCCGCCCTTCAAAATCAGGCGAACGTCAATATCATCCTTTTCCCACTGTTCAAAATGAATAACCGGCGTTCCCGGTCCCAGGTTGTCCCCTGTATTTTCTCCAGTCAAGGAGTCTACGGAATTGGTGCGCAGCTTGCCGTCTTTCGTCGCCCGCGCCACCGCATTACGGATCGCTTTTTTCATTTCGATTTGGTTCGCGCCTACCGGCGTATGAACGATAAAGGTCGGCATCCCCGTATCCTGACAGATCGGAGACACATTGCATTCCGCCATCGTAATATTATTAGCAATCGTAGATAAGGAAAGTGCGGAACGAGTTCCTTTGTCTTCAAGCTCCTGAGCCCGCTGGATCGCTTTGCGAACGTCTGCCGGCAGATTTGTTGAAGTCTCGACAATCAAATCATACATGCTTTGTTCAAACCGGTTCATGAAAAAAGCCTCCTGCTATTTGCATTTTATAATAGAAAAAATAAACTTTATAATAGCCAATATCTATAATATCATATTGAGATGACAATCTCATGAATATTTGCTCAACCCAACGAGCAGGATGAGAAGCTTTAGCCCGCTATCATTTTTTATCTAGATCAGCAAGAGGAGACCTGTTATGTCCAGCCATTTCTACGCTTATATGTTCCGCCTGCGCTACATTGAGCGCTGGAGCTTAATGCGAAATACGATGAAGGAAAATGTCGCGGAACATTCGTATCACGTTGCCCTGCTTACGCATGCGCTTTGCACGATCGGTAACGAGCTGTTCGGCAAATCGATTCCGACGGAGCGCGTCGTTACGATGTCTCTGTTTCACGATGCAACCGAGGTGTTTACCGGCGATATTCCGACACCTGTTAAGCATCAGAACGATGAGATTTTAAAAAACTTCCGCCATATCGAAGGCCTCGCAGCCGAGCGGCTGCTGCGCATGGTGCCAAGCGAGCTGCAGCAGGTGTATGAGCCTTTAATCGCCGGCAGCCCGGAACCCGATCCTTACAAAATGTATGTCAAAGCCGCGGATCTTCTAGATGCATATTTAAAATGCAGCATGGAGCTCTCTGCGGGAAACCGGGAGTTTGCCCGCGCCAAGAAGCAAATCGAAGAATCGGTGCAGGCCCTGCAAATGGAAGAGCTCAACTGGTTCATCGAGCATCTCGCTCCTAGCTTTGAAAAGACGCTTGACGAGCTTTCCGAGTAACAAGGAAAGCAGTCATCACAATAAAGGGCTGTTCCCCGGGTGGTAGTAACCATTCCGGAAAACAGCCCTTCTATTGATAAGCGGGTTTCAATTAAATCAAATCACGATAGTACATCAGAACAATTTCCGCCAGCAGCACGACAAAGCCAATCACCGCAAAGGTTTGTACTTTGCCCGCGTCACGGCTGGCAGCATCACCGTTGCTGATTCCATTGGAGATTCGGCGAAGCGGAGCCCCGATCATGCCGGACATCGCGCCGACAATGACGAACAAAACAACGACAACGATCATCCATGGTACCGAATAACCGCCCCCTGTTGCACTAATCAAGTAGCCGCCGGTTAAAAACTGCGGCACTAAAATCCACTGGGAAATGCGGTTGCCCAGATACAGCCCCTTCGCATATCCTTTCAGCGTTTCACCGCTGCTTCCCTTCAAACGGTTCGCCAAAAACGGAAGAATGAGATAGAATCCTACCGCAATTGCTCCAAGCGTGTGCAGAAAGAGCAAAAACTGAAGCATACAATACCCTCCAATACAAAATCATCCTATGTAATCTTATCTTATTATAGCGGAAAACAACACTGCTCGTCTAACCGATGCCGCCTCCAGCCTAGGCAGGTCACGAAACAGCCACATTTTCAGCCCTGAAAATTAAAAAGCCGCCCCGAAGGACGGCTGGTTCGGCATCGATTCCACAGGTGTGAATACTCATGATGCCTATTTCTATCTATATAATTAGCCTTTGTCAACAACTGCAATCACATTACGCACGGATTGTGCGGACTTATCCAGTCCTGCTTTTTCTTCCGCCGTAAGCTCGATTTCGATGATCTTTTCAATGCCGTCTCCGCCAAGGACAGTTAACACGCCTATGAACAGGTTATCATAGCCATACTCGCCTTGAAGAAGAGCGATCGTCGGAAGAATACGTTTCTTATCCTTCAAGATGGCTTCTGTCATCTGTACAAGCGAAGCCGCCGGAGCATAGTAAGCACTGCCGTTGCCCAGCAGGTTTACGATTTCGCCGCCGCCAGTACGCGTACGCTGAACGATCGCGTCGATTCGCTCCTGCGGTATGAGCTTTTCGATCGGGATGCCGCCGACGTTCGTATAACGAACAAGCGGTACCATATCGTCGCCGTGACCGCCAAGCACAACGCCGCGTACGTCTTCTACAGACACGTTCAGCTCTTGAGCGATAAAAGTGTTGTAGCGCGCTGTATCCAGCACACCGGATTGGCCGATTACGCGGTTTTTCGGGAAGCCTAGCGTGTTGTACGCGACATAAGTCATGGCGTCAACCGGGTTGGACAGGATGATTACATAGGAATCCGGACAGTATTTCTTCACGTTTTCGCAGACGGATTTCACGATGCCCGCGTTTGTGTTCACGAGGTCATCGCGGCTCATGCCTGGCTTGCGAGCAATACCTGCTGTGATAATTACGATATCGGAGCCTGCTGCGTCCTCATAGCTTGAAGTACCTACAATATTGCTGTCAAAGCCTTGAACCGGGCTTGCTTCCAGCATGTCCAATGCTTTCCCCTTCGTCGGGTTTTCCAACTGCGGGATATCCAGAAGAACAACGTCGCCGAGTTCTTTTTGGGCAAGCATCAGTGCTGTCGTAGCGCCGGTGAAGCCTGCGCCGATTACCGTAATTTTTTTGCGTTGGATAGCCATATGCAATTCGTCCTCCTAAATTTGGTTTATACCACAGTAGAGCCCCCGCTAATGGGGGGCTCTTGGTTTAGAAGATTCGATCCTGCTCCTGGTATGCGGCACCCTTACGGCCATACCGCGACATGCATTCGATTCTCAATTAGTCCATGTTTTTAATAAGTAGGTTTGCAAACTCGGAGCACTTCACTTCAGTAGCGCCTTCCATCAGACGTGCGAAGTCATAAGTTACCGTCTTGTCTGCGATCGTCTTTTCCATGCCTTTGTAGATCAGGTTCGCTGCTTCTACCCAGCCCAGATGCTCAAGCATCATTACGCCGGACAACGTAACGGAGCCTGGGTTCACGACGTCAAGACCTGCATATTTCGGAGCTGTACCGTGAGTAGCTTCGAAAATGGCATGATGCGTTACGTAGTTAATGTTTGCTCCCGGTGCGATACCGATACCGCCAACTTGCGCTGCAAGAGCGTCGGACAAATAGTCCCCGTTCAGGTTCAGCGTTGCAATTACGTCGAAGTCGGACGGACGAGTCAATACCTGTTGAAGCGCGATGTCGGCAATCGCATCCTTCACGATGATCTTGCCTGCCGCTTCCGCATCCTTCTGAGCCTTGTTCGCAGCGTCTGCACCCTGCTCTTCTTTAATGCGGTCGTACTGCGCCCAAGTGAAGGTCTTGTCGCCGAACTCGCGCTCAGCCAGCTCGTAACCCCAGTTCTTGAACGCGCCTTCTGTAAACTTCATGATGTTTCCTTTATGAACAAGCGTTACGCTCTTGCGGTTGTGCTGGATTGCGTACTGAATTGCAGCGCGGATCAGGCGCTCGGAGCCCTCGCGGGAAACCGGCTTAATTCCGATACCGGAAGTTTCCGGGAAGCGGATTTTCTTAACGCCCATTTCCTTCTGCAGGAACTCGATTACTTTCTTCACTTCCGGAGTGCCTTCCTGCCATTCTACGCCTGCGTAGATATCCTCTGTGTTTTCACGGAAAATAACCATGTCAACGAGCTCAGGACGCTTAACCGGCGAAGGAACGCCTTTGAAATAGCGAACCGGACGGGAGCAGACATAAAGGTCAAGCTCTTGGCGAAGCGCAACGTTCAGGGAACGGATGCCGCCGCCTACAGGAGTTGTCAAAGGACCTTTAATCGCAACGATATATTCACGGATCGCTGTCAATGTGTCGGCTGGCAGCCAGTTATTGAACTTGTTAAATGCTTTTTCGCCTGCGAATACTTCGTACCAAGCAATTTTCTTCTCGCCCTTGTACGCTTTTTCAACTGCAGCGTCAAGAATGCGCTTCGAAGCTGCCCAAATATCCGGGCCCGTGCCGTCACCTTCGATGAACGGGATGATCGGATTGTTCGGAACGTTCATTTGTCCGTCCGCTGTTAATGTAATGCGTTCGCCTTCAGTCGGCATTTCGTAATTTTCAAACAAAGACATGTGGAATGTCCTCCTACTCGATAGTTTTATTGTTTAGCGATCGTTGATCGGGATAAACTTAGCATTAACCGGTCCGGTGTACTCCGCACGAGGACGGATCAGACGGTTGTCTTCAAACTGCTCCAAAATGTGAGCGGTCCAGCCCGATACGCGGGAAATCGCGAAAATCGGAGTAAACAGGTCGCGCGGAATTTGCAGCGCGGTGTACACAGACGCCGAGTAGAAGTCAACGTTCGGCTTCAGACCCTTCTGTCCGGTTACGAGCTCTTCGATCTTAATGGACATATTGTACCATTCCATATTGCCGGTCAGCTTGCCCAGCTCTTCGGACATCTTCTGCAGATGCTTTGCGCGAGGATCGCCGTTTTTATATACACGGTGGCCAAAGCCCATGATCTTCTCTTTGTTGTTCAGCTTTTCGTTAATGTAGCTTTCCACATTGGAGGCGGAGCCGATTTCTTCGAGCATCGCCATAACCGCTTCGTTCGCGCCGCCGTGCAGAGGGCCCTTCAGCGCGCCGATTGCGGAAGTCACGCCGGAGTAAATATCGGAAAGCGTTGCAACCGTTACGCGTGCAGCAAACGTAGAAGCGTTCAGCTCATGGTCCGCATGCAGGACAAGCGCCTTGTCCAACGCTTCAATTGCAATTTTGTCCGGCTGCTCGCCTGTCAGCATGTACAGGAAGTTTTCCGCTACCGTTGCGCCCGCTTTCGGAGCAATCGGCTCTTTGCCTTCGCGGATGCGCGCAAAAGCGGCCACGATGGTAGTCAGCTTCGCCTGAAGGCGGATCGCTTTGCGGTAGTTCGCTTCGCGGTTCATTTCATTGGCTTCAGCGTCATACAGCGCAAGAGCGGAAACCGTTGTGCGGAGCATTGCCATCGAATTCGCATCCTTTGGCGTGCGCTTCAGCAGGTCGATAATTTCAGCTGGAATTGCAGCGTTGTCGCTAAGTTCGGATTTCAGCTGATCAAGCTCAGCTTGTGTAGGCAGCTTGCCATTCCACAGCAAATAGGCAACTTCTTCATAGGTAGCGTTTTCAGCGAGCTCGTCAATATTAATACCGCGGTACGTTAAAACGCCGTCAATGATCGAACTGATCGAGGACTGCGCCGCTACGATTCCTTCCAGACCTTTCGTGGCCGTCATGCGTGATCGCTCCTTTATATTCCAAGTTTATTACTGTACCTTAATAAAGCCTGCCTTTAGTGTAGCGAATTTCGTCTAATAAGTGAAGGAATTGTGGCATAAAAGTTGTTTTTCAGCACAATAAAGATTTTTTTCATCTATTTCTGTATTATTCATCACACTAGAAACAATTTTTTAAATCTTTCTACCCTTTTCAGTTTCCTCGGGGTTTCCTAGGGATTCATATGTTTCCGTTAACAAGTTATGGTACAATGAAAATCGACAAATTATGACCCTTGGTAAAAAGAATCGGAGGTAGACCTAGTATGAACGAACGGATTGGCATCATCGACATCGGCTCGAACTCCATTCGTCTCGTCGTATACGAGCAGCTTAGCAGCGGTGCTTACCGCGTCATCGACGAGAGTAAGGAATCCGCCCGTTTGAGCGACAAAATTGACGCCGACGGCTTCATGAGCGAAGCCGCCGTGAAAGGCGTTATCGATACATTGCTTCATTTCCGCATGCTCTGCCGCACGCATCAGGTGCATCGGCTCCGGACGGTAGCAACCGCGGCTGTACGCAATGCCGCCAACAGCGCCGACATTCTGGCAAGAATCCAAACCGAGACCGGACTGCCCATTGAAATCTTATCCGGGCAAGGGGAAGCATGGTACGGCTTTTTAGGCATGGCGAACACCATCGATATCCAGCATGGTTTCCTGATCGATATCGGCGGAGGCAGTACGGAGGTTTCCTATTTCCGCAACCGCGGCCTGCTTCACAGCATTTCGTTTCCTTTTGGCGCCGTGAACACGTCTAAAGCATTTTCACGCGGCGGCAATGTTACGGACGCCGATCTGGCTGCGATTCGAAGCATGGTCCTGAAAGCAGCAGAGAATGAGTCCTGGCTGCGTGCCCATCCTGGCCTTACCCTCGTCGGACTCGGCGGTACGATCCGCAATGTCGCTAAAATTGACCAAAAGGCAAAGCGCTATTCGCTTCAGCACGCACACAATTATGTACTTTCGCCGGCAGACGTAAACCAGCTTTTGGATCAGCTCGCCAGTCTTTCCATAGATCAGCGCAAAAAGGTGGACGGGCTGTCGAAAGAGCGGGCGGATATTATCGTGCCCGGCATGGTCATCATGAAGACTCTCTTCGAGCTGATCGGCGCTTCCCATTATCTCATAAGCGGGGCCGGGCTGCGGGATGGATTATTCCATGAAGCACTGCATCCCGAGCAGCCGATTCTTAGCGACGTGCTGGAATATAGTGTGCGGAATTTACTGCTGCTTCATCCGTCCGTCCCGGTAAAACATGTGGAACAGGTTAATCGGCTGACTACGCACATTTTCAACGATCTGATGAATGTTCACGAGCTTGAGCCACGAGCGAAGACCTATTTAAGCGCCGCTTCCCTCCTGTATCGCATCGGGATCTCGGTCAATTATTACGATTACTACAAGCATACCTTTTATTTGATTGCCCATTCGAGGATTAACGGTCTAAGCCACCGCGAGGTTCTCCTATGCGCCTTAATCGCCTCGTTTAAAACTGCTAAAAAGACCCGGCAAATGTTCCAAAATTACCGGGACATTTTATCCGAGTCTGATTATCACATGATATTAAAGCTGGGCTCGATGCTGCAGCTTGGGGTTGCGTTGGACCGCAGCGAAACGCAGCCGGTCGAGCACGTTCAAGCGTCCATCCATGGACGCGAGCTGGAGCTGCAGCTGAATTGCAGTCATTCTCCTTCGATTGAACTACGGGAGCTGCAAGCGCTCGAGAAGGACTTCGCAAAAATGTGGGGATTGAAGCTTAAGCCCGTGCTGAAATCCAACTAGCATGACTGCTAAACCTTCCACTGCTCGATTCTTTGCGCTACAAACTGGCTGCGGAACGATGCCTCCGGTGTAGTGACATGCAGGTATACGCCGTTAGGCAGCAGCTCTCTCGCTTTGACGTTATCCCTGAGCGTCATATTCAGGATTTGAATGATACTCTGCTGCAGCTGACGGTCGAAGACAGGACACATCAGCTCCACTCTGCGCGTTAAATTACGCGACATCCAATCGGCGCTGGATAGCCAAACATCCGCCTTTCCGCCGTTTTCGAAATAGAAGATACGGGAGTGCTCCAGAAAGCGGTCGACGATCGATATGACACGGATGTTATCGCTTAATCCTGTTACGCCAGGGCGAAGACAGCATACCCCGCGCACGATCAGGTCGATTTTTACCCCGGCCTGTGAAGCGGCGTACAGTTCATCCACCATTTCCTGATGTGACAAGGAATTAATCTTAGCAATAATACGCGCTGGCTTACCCTCGAGCGCGTATTTTTTTTCCCTGCGGATGAGCTCAAACAGCTTTTCGCGCATATCGGTCGGCGCAACGCCGAAAGCCTGCCACTGATGCGGCGCGGAATACCCCGTAATTTCATTAAACAACGCAGAGGCATCCTCGCCGATGACCTGGTTGGAGGTAAACAGTCCAATATCGGTGTACAGCTTTGCCGTGCTGTCGTTGTAATTCCCCGTCCCGACATGCACATACCGCCGCAGTCCTGTTTCCTCTTGACGGACGACCAGCATGATTTTCGCATGCGTCTTCAGACCGACGAGACCGTAAACGACATGACAGCCGGCTTTTTCCAGCTTCCGCGCCCAAGCAATATTGCGCTCCTCGTCAAATCTCGCTTTCAGCTCAACTACCACCGTAACCTGCTTCCCCGATTCCGCCGCATGGGCCAGCGACTGCACTAATAACGAATTGCCGCTGACACGGTAGAGCGTCATCTTGATCGCCAATACGGAAGGATCATGCGCGGATTGATACAAAAAGTCGTTCACCGCGTCGAACGATTCAAACGGGTGATACACAAGCACATCGCGCTGCTGAAGCACCGTGAACATATCCTCTTCCGTTTTGAATTCCACCGGGTATCGCGGAGTAATAGGCGGATACCGCAAATGATCCTTGCCGGAAAGAGACATGGAAAATTTCATAAAGTACGTTAAATCGAGCGGCCCGTCAATTTCGAATACGCCCTCGCTCAGCTCAAATTCCTCCTGAAGCGTCTCCAGCGCCCACGGATGAATCCCCTTCTGCACCTCCAGCCGAACCGGGGCTCCCCAGCGGCGCTTACGCAGCTCCTTCTCGATTTCCTCAAGAAGGTCCTCCGCGCCCTCTTCGTTCAGCGTCATATCCGCATTCCGGGTCAAACGGAAGGCGTCGACGGCAACCGGAGTGTATCCGCTAAACAAGGTATGAATATGCTGCTTAATTACATCCTCCAGCATGACGAATTCCAGCTTCTTGCTGTTCGTCCGCATCGGCACCTGAATCCAGCGAGGAAGGATGGAAGGAACTTGAACGATTGCAAAATACGGCTCGCTGCAGGCTTCGTCGCTGTTCTTGCACAGCACAACCGACAAATAAAGTCCAAGGGTATGAACCAGCGGGAACGGACGTGACTGGTCAACGGCCATTGGCGTTAATACCGGAAAAATGATGTCGTGATAGTATTCATCCATCGCCTTCTGCTGTGAATGATTCAAATCGTTATAAGAGGTGAAGACGATGTTTTCCTTGGCTAGCTGCCGCATCAAATCACGGTACGTTTTATACTGCTCTCCGATCATGAGCGATGTGCGGGCCATCAGCTTCTTTAAAAGCGCAGCAGGCGTATATCCGGTAAAATCCTTCTTCGTATAACCCGCTTTAATTTGATCGCGGATCCCTGCCACACGAACGCTCATAAATTCATCCAAATTGGATGAAACAATGGATAAAAATTTAATCCGTTCGAGCAGAGGCGTCTCCGGGTCCTGCGCCTCTTCCATCACTCGACGGTTAAATTGAATCCAGCTTAAGTCGCGATTAATATATTTAGACGAAACATCCTTTGGAGTGATTTGATTTTTCATGCTGTTCCCCCTTACTTCGACGCACGACGACATTGATAAATAGTATTCTTGGAGGAAATCCGAATATCCTGCTGAACTGTGTAAATTTAACATTTGAAGCGATCATGATACAATAATGATTGTTCGACTTTGCTTAAAACGGAGGGATCTATGGATAAAATAACCGTCAACCGCATCTTGCGGGGGCTGTGGGTCGCACTCGTGCTTGTCATCATTGGATTTGTTATGTATTTTTCCGTTCCGCTTGTGTATCCCTTCCTCATTGCCTGGGTCGTTGCGTATATGATGAATCCTTTAGTTAACGCCCTGCAAAAGCAAGGAAAAATGCCCCGCTGGCTTTCTGTAACTATCAGCTTATCGATTTTTCTTGGGGCCAGTATCACCATTATCAGTCTAGCCATCACAAAGCTGATCGCCGAAATCGGCTACTTAGTTCAGTCTGTGCAAAGCTATCTCCGGATCTGGATCGATGAATTCATCTTATTTATTAATTCCGAATTTATCCAAGATATTATTGCGCAGGCCAATACCTTCTATACGGAAAATCCCGGCTATCAGCAGGCCATACGGGACAACCTGACGAGCCTTTCCAACAAAGCGGCAGCCGTTGGCACGATGCTCGTTGACACTTCTTTTGACAGTGTATTAAAAATGATCGCATCTCTTCCCAACATTTTGGCCGTACTGGTCATCGTTGTGCTCGCCAGCTTTTTTATCAGCAAGGACTGGTACCGCATTATCGATCTTATTTCAGGTATGTTTTCAGAAAAAACAAGCCGTTCCGCTAAAACGGTTTGGGACGATTTACAAAAAGCGTTATTCGGCTATCTTCGTGCGCAGTTCATCTTGATTTCGATTACCGCAATCGTCGTGATTCTCGGCCTGCTCATACTTAGGGTTGACTACGCCGTTACGATTGGGCTGCTGATCGGACTTGTTGACCTGATGCCTTATCTGGGCACCGGTGCCGTATTCGTTCCATGGATCGCGTTCAGCTTTTTGTACGGAGACATGCCCTTAGGCATTGGGCTTACGATACTGTACAGCGTAATCCTAGTTGCTCGTCAAACGCTCGAACCGAAGGTGCTTGCCTCTAGCATCGGCCTGGATCCACTAGCTACATTAATCGCACTCGTTGTTGGCCTTAACTTGTTCGGCTTCCTTGGCCTTATCATAGGGCCGGTCACACTCGTCGTATTGATGGCCTTCTACAGGGCAGGGATTTTCCGCGACATTTCACGGTATATCATGGGCGGAACGGCGAGATAGCTTTCGTCTACTTGCGCCATTGAAAAAATTGAAAACGCCCTTGAAGAAGACGCTTGCTGATCAATGCTCCAATCCAGTACCGATGAAAGGGCCGGGTTGCCGGGAATACGAGTGTAAAGCCTAAAATATCCGTTAGAAACCCCGGAGTCAGCAGCAGCAAGCCGCCGGCAAAAATACATATTCCGTCCAAGATGGACGACGCAGGGACACGACCAACCGACATATCGTAACGGGCGGCCTCCCAAACGCGTCGTCCTTCTCTTTTGGCCAAAAATGCACCTACAACACCTGTTAAAATAATTAGCGCGAACGTTTGCCACCCGCCAATCCAGCTTCCCACCGTGAGCAAACCTACGATTTCAAGCGCAGGCACAACAATCATGATCAGCAGCAAAATTCGAAACATCGGCGATCCCCCCGTCCCCTATTCCTTCTGTAACCCCTTGTAAAAGCAAAAAACGGGCCAGACTTTAACGTCTGTGCCCGTTTGGATGTGTCAAAGAATACATTAATGTGCTTTTTTACCCGAGTAGATTACGCCTACTTCGGCATAAACGGACACTTCGCTGCCTTCAACCAGCAGCTCAGTCGCTTTTTCCACACCAACGATGACTGGAATCCCCAGATTAAGACCAACTACCGCGGAATGCGAAGTAATGCCGCCTTCTTCGGTAATTACAGCAGCAGCCTTTTCAAGTGCAGGCATGAAGTCCTTTGTTGTTGCTGGAGCGACTAAAATCGAGCCCTCCGTTACGCGCTCAACAGCTTCTTGTGCCGTGCGAGCAATAACCACTTTACCGGAAGCCGTCTGTGTGCCGATTCCTTGGCCCTTCGCTACCATTTCGCCAACCTGATGAACCTTGATCAGGTTCGTTGTTCCGGAACGGCCGACAGGAACGCCTGCAGTAATGACCACAAGATCTCCCGGGTGAACTTGTCCGGTTTTCACTGCGCTGTCCACAGCCATCTCGATCATGCTGTCCGTAGTATCAGCAACCTCACTGCGAACCGGAGTTACGCCCCAAACCAGGCACATACGGCGCATTACGCGATCGTTCGGAGTTACCGCAATAATCGGGCTCTTCGGACGGTATTTGGACACCATGCGCGCTGTAAAGCCGCTTTCCGTCGGAGTAATGATTGCTTTAGCATTCAAATCAAGCGCAGAGTTCGCAACCGCTTGAGAAATAGCCTCTGTAATCGTCGTTTGCTGCGCGCTGCTTTGCTTCAGGAAAATCTCGCGATAAGCAAGTGCCTCTTCCGCTCTCATTGCGATCCGGGACATCGTTTGAACCGATTCAACCGGGTATTTACCTGCAGCGGTTTCACCGGAAAGCATGATTGCATCGGTGCCGTCGAAAATCGCGTTCGCTACGTCGCTCGCTTCCGCGCGTGTAGGACGCGGGTTGCGCTGCATCGAATCGAGCATCTGCGTTGCCGTAATAACCGGCTTGCCTGCAAGGTTACATTTTTGAATCATGCGCTTCTGGACAAGCGGCACTTCTTCCGCAGGAATTTCAACGCCAAGGTCGCCGCGGGCAACCATTAAACCGTCAGAAACTTCAAGAATTTCGTCGAGGTTATCAACGCCTTCTTGATTTTCAATTTTCGAGATAATTTGAATATGCGATGCATTATGCTTTTCAAGCAGCTCGCGGATTTCAAGCACGTCTTGAGCTTTACGAACAAACGATGCCGCGATAAAGTCAATGCCCTGCTCGATACCGAAAACGATATCCGCTGCGTCCTTCTCTGTCATACCCGGCAAGGAGATTTTAACGTTCGGCACGTTAATCCCTTTGCGTCCCTTAATCGGTCCGCTGTTTACAACAGTACAAATGATATCATTGCCGCGAACTTCGTTTACGGTCAAGCCGATCAAACCGTCGTCAATCAAAATCGAGGAGCCCGGACGAACGTCATTAGCCAGTCCCGAGTAAGAAACCGATGCGCGCTCTCCGTCGCCGATAATTTCCTCTGTCGTCAAAATAAACTGCTGTCCCTGCTGAAGCTCGATCGGCTCTTCCTTCAGCTTGCCAAGACGAATTTCCGGGCCTTTCGTGTCAAGCAAAATCGCAACTGTTGTGCCGAGCTCCTGGCAAACTTGACGGATATTGCGGATCCGGCCGCCATGTTCCTCGAAATCCCCGTGCGAGAAATTCAATCTGGCTACGTTCAATCCGGCTTGGATCAGCTTCTTCAGGTTTTCCGGCGATTCCGACGACGGGCCGATGGTACATACAATCTTTGTTTTGCGCATGGTTCTTAAAGTCCTCCTCCGAATGGCTAAAGCGTTTCGTATATGTAACTTCCCACTTTGCGGAATTTATCGTAACGGTCATTGCGAAGCTCGTCCGCCGACATTCCGATTAATTCGCTTAAGTGTCGTTGTAACGCCAGTTTCATTGCTTCCGCAGTTTTTTCGACGTCCTTATGGGCGCCTCCCTGCGGCTCCGGCACAACTTCCTCTATTATACCAAGAGCTAGTATATCCGACGCTGTGATTTTCATCGCTTCTGCAGCTTCATCTGCTCTTCCAGCGTCCTTCCATAGAATGGAAGCCGCGCCGTTAGGCGTAATCACAGAGTAAATTGAATTTTCCAGCATTAGCACGCGATTGCCCACGCCAAGCGCAAGCGCACCGCCGCTGCCGCCTTCTCCGATAACAACGCAAATAATCGGCACGCCAAAACGGGCCATTTCGAGCAGGTTGCGGGCGATCGCCTCGGACTGGCCTCTCTCTTCCGCAGCCTTACCAGGATAAGCGCCCGGCGTATCGATAAAAGTGATAATCGGCCGCTTAAACTTGTCCGCCTGCTGCATAAGCCGAAGTGCTTTCCGGAAGCCTTCGGGATGAGGCATGCCGAAGTTTCTGGCGATATTGTCCTTCGTATCCTTACCCTTCTGATGTCCTACTACCGTTACCGGAATCCCATGAAGGGTCGCGATGCCCCCGACAATTGCAAGATCGTCACCAAATAACCTGTCCCCATGAAGCTCAATAAAATCGTCAAATATGTATTGAATATAGTCCAAAGTCGTCGGCCGCTGGGCATGCCTTGCGAGCTGCATGCGCTGAGCTGCGGTCAGCTTCCCATACATCTCCTGCTCCAGCTTCACATACCGCTCCTCAAGTCTAGCAATTTCGTCAGAAAAATCAATTCCTTTTTCTTCGCCGAATTTGCGTAATTCATCAATTTTTGCACGGAGCTCGACGAGAGGGAGTTCAAAAGGCATTTCGTTAGCCATGAAGCGCCTTTCCTCCTTTCACCGCATGCATCGACAGCAGCTGGGCCAGAACATTACGCATGTCCTTGCGTTCAACCACTTTGTCCACCTGACCATGCTCGAGGTTAAACTCTGCTGTTTGGAAATTCTCCGGCAGCTTCTGACGGATCGTCTGCTCGATGACGATTCGGCCGGCAAATCCAACGATCGCCCCCGGCTCCGCCAAGATAATATCACCTAGCATCGCGAAGCTCGCTGACACGCCGCCAAGCGTTGGGTCGGTAAATACGGAAATAAACAAACCGCCCTGCTCGCTGAAACGCTGAAGCGCTGCGCTTGTTTTCGCCATCTGCATCAAGCTTAGGATACTTTCCTGCATCCGGGCGCCACCCGATGTGGAAAAAACTATTAATGGGTAGCCCTTCTGCGCTGCTTTTTCGATCGCATTGGTAATTTTTTCCCCAACAACTGATCCCATGCTACCGCTAAAAAAATCAAAGCTCATGACCGCTACAACGACAGGAAAACCGCAAATTGTTCCCTCTCCGGTAACAACCGCATCCTTCAATCCGCTCTTATCCTTCTGCTGCTGCAGCTTTGCCGCATAGCCCGGAAACTCGAGCGGATCGACGGAAACCATGTTCGAATCGTATTCGAAAATACGGCCGTCATCGAGCGTCATGCCAATTCGCTCGTAAGCGTTAAGTTTATGATGATGTCCGCATTGCGAACACACTTTCAGTTGCTTTTCAAACTCTTTGCTCGTTTGAATCGTCCCGCATTTCCCGCATTTGTTCATAATGCCTTCCGGGATATCCCGTTTTGCGCGTTCTGCCGGGATGGTGGCGTAACGTTTTTTCGTTTGAAACCAGTCTTTTAACACGTCGACACCTCTCATGGCGTTAATTTCGGCTCGTAGCTGCCTCGATGAAAAACGCCGCTTCCTTCGGCCTGAGCCTGTACAAGTATGACTATGAATGTAAGATCGTGCTTAGAACTTCCTGCACTTCATCCAGCTCACCCTCGGGAACAAGGATCTCATACTGCTGATTGGTTAAGTTAATCGGACGGACCTGTACAAGGAATCCTTCATCGGTCAGTCTGCTGCGTATACGATCTGCGATTTTTTGAGTCGGAGCGATATAGATTACGGTCCACATTGACCTTCTTCCCTCCTGTAAGTGTCCTTCCGCATGTACATTGTTTCTATGATAACATATCCCTCTTTTTACCCGCAAGGAAGAACGAACCCCTTCAAAGCCCTTGCGGCGCTTGGAAGGATAGGATTCCATGCTTATTCGCAGTCTGCTTCCTGTAGAGGGATGATTTCCCTTCATTCAGGGGATAACACCATTAGCAAATTATTATTTTCTGCTTAAAACTTCCTATTCTGCCCATGAAAGAGGTGCCATCCGTGTCCCGTCAGCCTTCTGCATCGCTTTCCGATTGGATACGCGACCAGCTCTCCTCGCCCGAAACGTTATCCCAAACGGTGGTGCGTCAGGGCGGCTCCGAAGTGGCCATATCGTACATTAAATATGCCGCAGACGAGTCCAAGATTCAGCAGCAATTTATCCAAGTCTGCTTCAGTCTTGCTTCACAGCTTTCATTTGAGCAATATATCAAATCCCTTCCAAATAAGCTGGAGCCCGCCAATCAAGAAGAGGCTCTCCATCAGGCGCTTGCCGGAGCAGCCATTATCGAGTTCGGATCGAGAAGCTATGTCGTAGACATTAAAAAAACGTCAAAGCCGCCCAAAGCCGAGATGGAAAAGGTCATCCAAGGACCACAGGCAGGCTTCGACGGATCGCTTGAAACGAACTTGAACCTGCTGCGCTCACGTTACCCTCAAGCCAGTCTTACGATGGAATCCTATAAGGCGGGCAGTCTCACCCAAACGAACGTAACAGTTCTTTATGATAAGAAAAAGGTGAATGAAAAGGCACTAAAAGCGGTTCAGCAGGCCATTCAGGGCGTAAAAGCTGAGGTCATCATGTCCCTTAGCGAGCTGGGCAATGAATTCACGAAAAATAAACGGACCTTGTTTCCAACCTCCCTCGTAACCGAGCGGCCCGATCGGGTCGTGCTGAACCTTGCACAAGGCAAGGTTGTGCTATTGATGGAAGGAACGCCGTTCGCACTGATCGTACCGGCGGTTTATTACGATTTTATTTCCTCCATGGAGGATCGTTACCACACCTATTGGGTTTCCCATTTTATTATTCTGCTTCGCTATACCGGACTTTTTATTACCGTGCTTCTGCCTAGCTCATACGTCGGGATAACCGCTTATTTTCCGGAGCTCTTTCGGGTGCAGCTCGCTTTATCTATCGCGGGAAGCCGGGCGGCTGTCCCTTATCCGGCGTTTATGGAGGTGCTCTTTATGCTTCTCATGATGGAGATGCTGACCGAGGCCAGTGTCCGCCTCCCAAAGGTTATCGGCCAAACGGCAACAACGGTCGGCGGTCTGATCCTCGGACAAGCCGCAACCGCTGCGGGACTTGTATCCAATATTATGATTATCATCGTTGCCGCCGTCGCGATCGCCAATTTTGTTATACCTATTAATGCAATGAGCTTCTCCATACGCGTCAGCAAGTACATCGTACTTGTCTTAACCGTGCTCTTCGGAATGATCGGCCTGCTGATGGGCTTTATCGGATTGATTGCGGTCTTAACCAGCCTAGACAGCTTCGGCCAGCCCTTCCTCAAAATTTTTCCGAATGAATCCGTAAAGAAAAAAACGTAACTCAAGGAGGGACAGGGAATGGGCAGATATTTCTACTATCTTGTTATTTTAAATATGCTTGTCAACGTATTTGCCTATGTCCCCTCTCTCCTGCTCGAACACCGTTATGAAGGCTCGGTAGCCGCCATTCCGATCGGCGCCCTGCTCGGCTCGCTGCTTATGTTTGTTTTTGTATGGTCCATGAACAAGTTTCAGGGGATGACGCTTCCGGAAATTTTGAAAATCCAGCTCCCCCGGCGTTTAGCTTGGCTGCGTCATCCGCTGCTTGTTTATGTAAGCGTCATGTGGTTTTTCGCCGGACTGTTAACCCTGCTCGCCTTTAATGATGTCACCTACCGTTATATCAATCCGGAGGTTTCAGAGCTTCAATCGATGGCAGCCTTTCTCATCTTTCTTGCCTTTCTGCTGTGGATCCTTTCCACGGAAAAGCTTCTTTACCTGCTGGAAATTATATTGCTGCTGAACGTACCGTTCATTTTTATCATCCTGTATCAAGCGATACACAGCGAGTATTTATCATGGCACTCGATAACCGAGGTCGCCACGCATATTGTCGATGTCCCGAATATGGCTGCTGTCGCTGCCGCCACCTTCGTTTTTTCAGGCTATACCAACCTTATTGTTTATCATCGGGTGTTTTCTCAAAAAATCAGTCTTAAACGGATGAGTATCCTCCCATTTCTCGGCATGGCCAATTTGTTGACAACCTTTTTTATTCCTATCGGGATGCATGGAGCGGACGGCGTGTTCGATTACACCTTTCCTTGGGTTGCAACGGCGGATTCTCTGCGTATCGAGCTTGGTCCAATTGAACGGATTATCGCCCTCTTTCTCCTGCTGTATGTCGGTATATCGCTCACCAGTGTTGCCATTCATTGGCATATAGCAGTGGTCGTCCTCGGAAATTTACTGTCCGGAAGTAAAAATCATGGTGAGGCTGCCCCGGCTGCCAAGAGGTGGATCATCGGCGGCTTTACAGCTGCCTCCCTCTATATCGGCTCTTTGTTCAATGAGAAGCATATTTTCACCCTTGGCGAGGTCTGGCTCAGGCTTCGGCTCCCTAGCGAGCTCTTTCTCGTAACTATTGTTTTTCTGTTAGCAAGGAGGAAACGAAACAACCATGCCCCCGAAGATGCGCCAAATGTATAGAAGGTACCTTTGGGCTGGACTCAGCCTTCTTCTGCTGCTTTCGCTCGGCGCGTGCGGCTACAAAGACATCGATAAACGTTTTTTTGTCGTTAGTATCGGTATTGACAGTACGGATCACAAAGAAAAGAAATATAAGGTTCATTTGAAGCTGGCCATCCCTGCCTCGGAAGTAAAGGCCGGTTCTGGAAAATCGATTCTAATGACGGAGGATTCCCATTCCATTACGGAAGCGGTACGCGTAATTAAATCGAAGGTAGATAAAGAGCTCGACTTCAGTCATGCCAAGGTGATTATCATCGGCCAGAAGGCAGCTTCCAAGAACATGAAGCAAATGATCGATTGGTTTGTCCGAAGACGTGATATACAGAAAATTGCGTGGGTCGGTATCGGTAAGCCGGATGCGGAGAGTGTACTGAAGCTAAACCCGGAATCGGAGCGGATTCCATCCAATACTCTATTTTTGATTTTTGGAGAAAGCGGCACGGAAACCTCTTATGTCGTTTCCGAGTATTTATTTGATTTTCGCAAAAGGCTTTACGAACGGGGGCTGGACCCGATTCTGCCGCTGATCGAGGTCAGCCAACCAAAGCATTTTACGATCAATCAAGCCGTCGTATTCAATAAAGAGAAGAGCAAGCTTGTCCTGGAAAAGCAAAATACGAAGCTCTTTAACATTCTCTCCAACCGTATCGCCAAAGCGGATTTTCGCATTTCCGATCAGGGGAAAACGTTTTTCGTTAGCACTAGCAATGCATCGGCCAGCTATCGCTTTCAATTGGATCCAAGCGGAGCTCCGATGCTGCTCGTCAAGCTCCAATTAAAAGCTAACATTGAGGAAGCGCATGATCCGATTTCAAACCAAAAGCTGAGTCAATACGAGCAAGCAGCGGAGAAGCAGCTGGCTAAGGAAGTGAAAGCGTTCCTTGAAAAGCTGCAAAAGCAAAACCTTGACCCGCTTGGCTTCGGTCTCATGTACCGCTCCCAGAGTTTTTCCTCCCGTGACTGGGAGCAATGGAAGGAAATTTATCCTTCCTTAACATTTGAGGTGCAGGTTGACTATAACATTCAAAGCACGGGCGGAATTCGATAATCAACCGCCCTTTTTCTCTGTTCTGTCCCTCTGCTTGTCCAACTGTGCAGTTCTTATCGAGCCCTTCCCTGCATAAATAAAAAATACGAGCTTTTTGGACGGCAGCCTTCCTTCCTCACCATTATAGCCATGCCGTCATAAAATGAAGCTTAACACGAATACGTTTCAAAACTTCATTTCGTAAGGTTGGTATAGAAAGCATCGGCAAATCGCAGCAGGCTCAGGAACCCCTTGAGCTCCATTCGCGTCTCTGCGGTTTCTTCGAAAAACTGCTGCTGCCAGCGGAATCGCAAACGATAAGCTACTTTGAACAGATAAGGAGAGATCCCTATTGGCGAAGCCCCAAACCATCCTTTTTGACCTGGACGACACGCTTTCGCATTGCAACAAATATTTTGATCAGGTTAGCGAGCAATTTTCAGCTACGATGAATGACTGGTTCGGGAGCTACTCGGTTTCCCCGGACGAAATTAAAGATAAGCAGGTCGAAATCGATTTGACCTATGTGAAGCAGTTCGGCCTCACTTCCGAGCATTTCAAACGTTCATTCGTCGAAACCTATTACTACTTTTGCGAGCAAACCGGTAAAAAGGCGGAGCCGGAGGATGCCAGTTATTTAACGAACCTGGCCATGAGCGTCTACGACCAGCAGTACGAGCCATACCCTCATACGTATGAAATTTTACAGTCTTTAAAAGAAGCCGGTCATCAGCTGCATTTGCACACCGGAGGCGAGGAGCATATCCAAAAAAAGAAAATCAGCCAGCTTGAGCTCGCCGCTTATTTCGGAAACCGCATTTTTATATCCAAGCATAAAAATACGGACGCGCTGCGCGGTATTTTAGATACACTGCAATGTGATAAAAAAACGACCTGGATGGTAGGCAATTCGCTGCGCACCGACATTTTGCCTGCGCTGGAGCTGGGCATTAACGCCATCCACATCCCGGCCGAGAACGAATGGGAATATAATAATATCCGTATCGATATTCAGCATGAAGGCATTTATGAGACCGTCCCCTCCCTGCTTGATGTGCCTTCCATTCTCGCAAAGCACCAAAACGAATAAACCTATTCATATTGAAGGTAGTAAAGGAAGCGACCCCGCTTCCTTTTTTGCAGTTTATATCGCTGGGACAATTTGCAATCCTCTGTTATGATAAAGTGAAATGCAATGACGCGATCGCTGTACATGATCATAAAGGCAGGGAACCTATTTTGAGTGCTTACCAGTGGCTTTATACGTTTATCCGCCAGCACAAATCGGATGTCATCGAATATTGGCTATCGGAAATTTCCGGGCAATACCCGGGCCGCTACGATCTGGATCGTTTAGAAGAAAACGGGGACAGCTACTTTGACCTCGTTATCGATCTTACAATTCCCGTGGTTGAGCACCCGCTTTTCCCAATCATCCCACGAATGAGCCAGTATCACGCGGAACAAGGCACTCCGCTCACTCATCTTTTGAGCAGCTCGCATATTTGGAGAAAATCCTTCACTTTCATTTTAAAACGCTTCTTAGAATCAGTTCCCGTTTCAATTACGGAAGTTATGGATGTTTATTCGCAGATCAACAGCCGGATCGACGAGTTGCAGCAGAAGATCGGTGAAATTTATTGGGAGCGTTCCAATACGCTTGCGGCCAGACAGGAGGAAACGATCAGCATGCTTCATAATGATCGGCTTCAGCTCCTGGGCAAAATGTCGGCAAGCATGGCCCATGAGCTGCGAAATCCACTGTTTGCTATGGAAGGCTTCATAAAGCTGATAGAGTCCGTCATCGATCAAGAACCGTCGAATACGCGAAAAATCAAATCCTATCTTGCCGTCGTGAAGGAAGAATTCCGCAACCTGTACAGCCAGATCACGAGCTTTTTAAGCTTTTCGAAAAACAGCGGTGTAGACGAGCCCTTTATTGTCTGCGACTGTACAGAAGTGATTGAATCGGTGCTTGATCTCAGCGGTCCGAGGCTGAACAGCGAATCCATCGTCGTCAAGCTCAATTTGCAGCTTAACTTCACGATCACGATTCAAAAGGTAGGGCTTCAGCAAGTGCTGAGTAATGTTATCCACAACAGTATCGATGCCCTTGCGCAAAATAAAGGGGATAAAATTCTTTCCATTCATACTGCGGAAGATGAAGTCAACTACTACATCGAGATTATGGACAACGGCCCCGGGATCCCGGAAGAGCTGAGGAACAGTCTTTTTACCCCCTTCGTCACGTCAAAGGAATCCGGGACAGGACTCGGCCTAGCGATTTGCAAGCAAATTATGAGCAAAAATGTAGGCGACATTACGTGTATGAGCGAGCCCGGAAAAACCAAATTCGTATTATCCCTAGTCAAAAATTGCGGAAGCTGTCAGACGCCTGTCGAAGCTTCCTGATTTGCAGTGCTAACCACTCATCCAATCTATATCCATGAAAAAAAGCGAAGACTCCAAGTTGCGGAGCTTCGCTTTTTGCTGTGTTCTTGTCCGATATTTATTTATGAAAAATGACTTTGCCTAATACATGCGTTAACGGAATGCTTCCAATCGCTCTGCTGTCCGAGCTGTGATTGCGGTTATCTCCCATTACGTAAATATGGCCGTCCGGTACGGTTACGGTTTGATCGGGGTTTCCATACATTTCCTCTTTAATGTAATCCTCTTGGAGCAATTCACCATTTCGGAACAGCTGGTTCCCTTTGAATTCAAGAACATCACCGGCCTGACCGACCACGCGCTTAATAATCAAGTTGTCGTCCTCTGTACGGAAGACACGCTGAATAATCGGGTGCTCTACGAAGCGGTCCAGCCATTGCCGTTCACGGTCGATTCGCCGGTCCACAATAACAACCTCACCGTACTCGTATCGATCCTGAGGCTTCCATACCATCGTATAGTCGCTGTCGTCATAGCTTGGTTCCATTGAATGGCCCTTCACCTGATACGGCTGCAGCAAAAAGGCATTCACTACGACCGAGATGATCAGCGCAATCGCCAGCAGCTTTACCCAGTTCAGCACTTCTTTGATAACCTTTGCAGTTGTCATTGCCTATGGCGCTCCTTTCCAAGTTTGAGCTTTACTTCTATTTTACACGAGCTGACCCTTTGCCGAAAAGCGTCTCAATTCGTGCCATTAGAAGCGGATTCGGCTTGACGGCGTATTTCTCAGGAAGCTCCAGAAGCCTCTTACCGCGCTCGTAATAAAGCATCACCGGTAAGGGACCGCTATGGGAAAACAGCAGCGTCTGCAGCGCCTGCAGCGTTTCCTGGTCTTCCTTGTCCCCGGTAATTTTTATATATACGCGCTGGCTCAGGGGAGCGTTTCGTTTCATTGAAGCCGCTGTGCCGCCGCTCTTGTCGGCGGGTGCGCGCGATGGCTGAACGCTGCCAGCGCTGGCTGCAGCGTTGGCGTTGGCCGCGTCGGCGGCAGCGCCTGTTGGCCCCGGCGCCGCTTGCCCCTGGCGCTGCGGAGCGCCAGGGCGCTCAGCCGTGCGGCCGGCTGCAGGCGCTGCGGCCTGCGGGCGTTCCTGCCTGGCCGAAGGCGGAGCCGGCCTTCGGCCAGGCGCCCGATTCGGCTGCAGCTTCGCCGCCAAATCGGGATCGCTCAGCGGCACCAGCTGCTCCACGATCAGCTTCACTTCCTCCTCGTTCAGCTGAAGCTTCGCCCTTAATGCAACGAGAGAGCCCTTCGCCGCCGTTTCCGATACCCTCTTCCACAGCTCGGGGAAAACAACGACCTCAACCTTATCGGCATGATCCTCCAGCTCCAGAAACGCCATCGGCTGACCCTTTTTGGTCATAATCGGCTTGCAGGAGGCGATCATGCCCGCAGCCCTCACTTCACTCCCGTCCTCCAGCTCCGGGAGCGAATACAGGGGTGCGAAAGGAATGCTCTCGAGCAGACCAGCGTACGCATCGAGTGGATGACCAGAAAGAAACATCCCGATGTACTCCCGCTCCAGCTCAAGCTTTTCCATCGGGGTAAACTCGCGAACGTCGGGAATATCTAGGATCCAATTGACCTTCTCGGGGAGATCAAACAGCTGAATCTGCAAATCCTCCCGCTCCTTCTTCCATTTGACCGCCGCCTCCAGCGCATCGTCCAGCACCGCCAGCATTTGCGCACGGTGACCGGATAACGAGTCCATCGCTCCGCAAAGCAGCAGCGATTCGACAACCCGCTTATTGCACACCCGCAAATCGACGCGGCGGCAAAAATCCTCAAGCGACGTAAACGCTCCCTTCGCGCGTTCCTTCAAGATCGATTCGATCGCTTGCACCCCGACATTTTTGACGGAAGCGAGCCCGAAGCGGATCGCTCCTCCCCTGCCGCCGTCGGCGGCGGGAACCGGCGTAAACGTTACGCCACTTTCGTTCACATCCGGCGGACGTACAGCAATGCCGAGCCTGCGGCAGTCATCGACGTACTCCGCCGTCTTGCGGTGATTGCCCGTAACGGCCGTCAGCATCGACGCCATGAACGGCACCGGATAGTTCGCCTTCAGGTAAGCCGTCTGATAGGCAAGAACCGCATACGCGGTAGCATGGGCGCGCGGGAAGCCGTAATCGGCGAAGCGTACGATCATATCGTACACGCGGTCCGCCTCTGCTTCCGTGTAGCCCATTCTGACGCTGCCCGCCACGAATTTGGCGCGCTCCCCGTCGAGAATATCGCGCTTCTTCTTGCCGACCGCGCGACGGAGAAGATCGGCCTCGCCAAGGCGAAAGCCGGCCATCTGCGAAGCGATCTGCATAATCTGCTCCTGATAAACGATAATTCCATACGTATCGGCTAAAATCGGCTCAAGCGACGGATGAGGGTATTCCACCTCTTCAAGACCGTGCTTGCCCCGGATAAACTTCGGTATAAATTCCATCGGTCCCGGACGATAAAGCGCCAGCACCGATATGATATCTTCAAACCGCGACGGCTTCAGCTCGCGCAGCACGCGGCGAACGCCGGCCGATTCCAGCTGGAACAGCCCCGTCGTTTCGCCCCGGCCGAGCATATCGTAGGTCGGGCCATCCTCCTCGGGAATCGCCTTCACATCGATGGCCTCGCCGTACATTTCGGCAACCCAGCGCAGCGTTCGTTCCACAATGGACAACGTGCGCAAACCAAGAAAGTCCATCTTGAGCAGACCGATCGCCTCAAGATCCTCCATGGCAAATTGCGTCAGCGCGGTTCCTGCCGTGCCTTCCTGAAGCGGCACCACATCCGTCAGCGCATCGCGCGAAATGACAACCCCTGCCGCATGCGTGGACGCATGGCGTGGAAACCCCTCCACCTTGCGCGCCATATCGAGCATCTCCTGCACCTTCGGCTGCTTAGCAGCAAGCTCGCGCAGTTCCGGCACCTGTTCCAGCGCCTCGGCAAGCGTCCAGCCCGGACCGCCGGGAATCAGCTTCGCCGCTTTATCCACCTCGGCAAACGGCACATTGAGCACGCGGCCCACGTCCCGAACCGCTGCACGCGCAGCCATCGTCCCGAAGGTAATAATTTGCGCCACCCGGTCCGTCCCATACTTCCGCGAAACATAGGCAATGACTTCGTCTCTGCGCTCATCGCTGAAATCGATATCGATATCGGGCATCGTTACCCGCTCCGGATTTAGGAAGCGTTCGAACAGCAGCCCGTATTTCAGCGGATCAACGTCGGTGATCCGCAGGCAATAAGCAACAAGGCTGCCCGCTGAGGAGCCCCTGCCAGGCCCGACGGCAATGCCCTGCTCATGCGCGTAACGTATAAAATCCCATACAATTAAAAAATAATCGTCGTAGCCCATCCGATGAATCACTTCAAGCTCGTACGCAAGCCGCTCCTCCGCATTCGTGCGAAACGCGCCGTCCGCCCATTCCGGATGGCCGCCGTAGCGGCTTACCAGACCTTCTGCGCAGAGCTGTGCCAAATAATCCGCAGCGGTGGCAGTATGAACCGGTAAAGGCTCAAAGCGCGGCAGCAGCGGCTTACCCAGCTCAAGCTCGACGTTGCATAAATCGGCGATGCGGCCCGTATTGGACAGCGCCTCCGGGATGCGCCGGAACAAACGCTCCATTTCGGCCGGGCTTTTCAAATAAAGCTGGTCGGTCCCCATCTTCATCCGGCTCTCGTCGTCTACGGTCTTGCCTGTGCCGATACACAGCAGCACATCCTGAACGGCGCTGTCTTCGCGCCGAATATAGTGAACGTCGTTCGTCGCGGCAACGGGAATTCCCGTGCGCCGGTGAATGTCCATAATTCCTTCCATAACCCGCTTCTGCTCCAGCAGCCCGTGATCCTGCAGCTCCAAATAAAAGCGGCCTTCGAATATCCGGTTGTACCGCTCGGCAGCAGCCTTTGCTTCCTCCAGCTTGTCCGCCAAGATCAATTGGGCGATTTCCCCGCCCATGCATGAGCTTAAACAAATAATTCCCTCGGCATGCTTTTCAAGTGCTTTCAAATCAACGCGGGGCTTATAATGAAACCCCTCCAAATGCGCAACCGAGCATAACCGCAGCAGATTGCGGTAGCCTTCCGGATTTGCGGCCAGCAGAATCAAGTGGTAGATCGGATTGTCCTTCCGATTGCCCTTATCCGCCATGCTGCCTGTCGTCATATACGCTTCGCAGCCAAATATCGGCTTGATGCCTTCTTCCGTACAAGCCCGGTAAAACTCCACCGCGCCGTACATCACCCCATGATCGGTAAGAGCAATTGCCTTCATCCCTTGCTCCCGGGCCGTCCGCGCCAAGTCGCGTACGCGTGCGGCACCGTCCAGCAGGCTGTACTCGCTGTGGACATGCAGATGGACAAAATCCATAATCGCAGCCCCTTCCGTACCAAACATACGTTCCTTTCATTATAAACCAACGGCCGGTAACATTCCACTAAAGGAGATGGAATACCCCCCGAACCCCTGCCATACATTGTACAAAGGACAACCTGCATGGAATGGGGGGCCGAGCATGAATTCGGGCATGGTATATTTTCTAACGAAAGCGATTATGGACTTCTGTGTCGCTTTCGGAGTCGTTATCGGCGCATCGCTGCTCGTCGGGGTCGGAGCCGTGCTCACGCTGCAGCCGCCGAAGCTGATGATGACGAATATTTCGGAGTCCTTAAAAATTTGGGCGGTCGTTGCCGCCATCGGCGGAACGATCGACCCCATCCGGGCGATCGAGAGCAATATTTTGGACGGGCATATGTCGATCGTCCTAAAGCAGCTCCTCAATATCGGCGTTGCCTTTATGGGAGCCCATATGGGCTATGAGCTGATCCGCTGGATATGCCGGACGGGAGGATAGCGGCCGATGAGAGTTCCCCAGCTTCGCAGAGCGGCGGAATGGCTCCAAGGCTTCGGCTTGTTTTTAGCCGGCATGGTTGTTGGCGCTGCGGTGTTCAACGCGGTCCTGCACCATAACTTTGATCTAGTGGTCGAGATGAACTCGGCGCTGGAGTCGGAGCTAAGGGATTTAAAGGATAAGCTGGACAAAGAGCGGAAGACCAACAAGCAAACCGCCGTATCCAGCGTCGTTATTCATATCCAGAGTCCCGATAATCACGACCCGCTGGTTCCCTCCGTTGAGAGCGTGCTAAAGGAACGCATCCGCAAGGACCTAAAAACAGCCATTGGAAAACCAGCCGTCTACCCCGACCTCTATGAAGGACTGATTCAGGACATCTATTACGACGTCCAAGACAAGGATTACGCCGTAAAGCTTCGCTATATTGCGGTCATCTATTCCGAACTGAACGTTTGGGTAACGGCCGACCCGTTCGTGCGCAGTTCTCCGTAATTTGGTACAATATACGAGATTATCACTGATAAAGGATGTATGAATGCGATGCTGGAATGGATATCAAGAATCTTAGTTATTGTGATTGCAGTGTTTTCTGCACTTTCGATTTATTACAGCGTCATGTCCCGGCGTGCCGCAGATATGACGCGGAAAGCGCAGCTTTCCTCGAAGATGAACATTTGCATGGGCAGCATGCTGATCGCCGTTTCTGCGGTGCAGCTCGTCCTGTTCGAGGAATCGAAGGTGCGCAGTGTTGTCGGGATCGTCTTCCTGCTGCTCGGACTGTTTAATTTATTTGCAGGCATCCGCAACCTCAGCCTGCTGCGGACGGCGGACAAGCAGCAACAGCAACAGTAATCACGTTGGCATCGCTGCTTTACGCTTGATCGATTACCTGCGCTGTCATCATCGCCTTGCAGACGAGCGCTTCCCCGTGAAATACCTCTACATCAACTTTTCCGAACTTGCGGCTCACCTCAATAATGGTGGGCCGTATTTCAATTTCATTGTCGATTTGCAGCGGCCGGACCATATAAGTCGAAATATTATCAAGCACTAAATCGCCGCGCTTCACCCTTTTTACAACCCTAAAGGCCGCCTGAGTCATCAACGTCGTCAGGACGCCCTCCGATACCGTTCCGAGCTTGCTTGTCATCTGCGGCGTAATCGTGCCGACAAACACGGAGCGACCCTGCTCGTCGCGCAGCTCCTCGAATCCGCTCCAGATTAAATCCTCGAACGTTTCGCCGATTTGCGGCTGCTTTTGAATAAACTGCATTCCCCGCAGCACGTCCTGCCTGGAAATCACCCCGACCAGCCTGCGGTTCGAATCAATAACGGGCAAAATTTCGATGCCCTCCCACACCATCATGTGAGCCGCCGAAGCGACGGACGTTTGCATAGAGACCGTCAGCGGATTCCGCGTCATCAGCTTTTCAATGGAGGTTTCCCGAGGGGCACCGACAACATCCTTCGAGGTGATGACCCCGACTACGCGATTCCATTCATCGACAACAGGATACCGGCTGTGCCCGCTCTCTTCCATTTTTTTATGCCAGTCTTCCGCCGTTTGGCTGATTTTCAGCGAGAACATGACGTGGGAAGCTGCAACAATGTCTTCGACGAGCATTATTTTTTTCTTAATTAATCGGTCGTAAATGGCGCGGTTGATCATGGAAGCGACGGTGAAGGTATCATAGCTGCAAGAAATGATCGGCAGCTGCTTTTCATTCGCCAATTCGATCGCATCCTCATCCGCTCCGAAGCCGCCGGTCACCAGCACACCCGCTCCGTTGTGCAGCGCCGTCTCATGAGACCGAATGCGGTTGCCCACGATCAAAAGATCGCCGCTGCTGATATATTTCACCATGTCCTCTATTTGCATCGCGCCGATGACAAACTTGTTGAGCGTCTTTTGCAGGCCCTCTCCCCCGCCGAGCACCGTTCCGTCCACGATGTTTGCTACCTCGGCGAACGTCAGCTTGTCGATGTTATTGCGTTTTTGCTTTTCCACCCGGACGGTGCCGACCCGCTCTACAGTGCTGACGAGGCCCATATTTTCCGCTTCTTTAATCGCACGGTATGCGGTGCCTTCGCTGACCTCCATGTCCCGGGCGATTTTACGTACGGAGATTTTATTCCCCGGCTTCAGCCGTTCAATATGGCGAATAATTTGCTCGTGCTTGGTTACCGACTCAAAGCCGAAATCGCTCATTTGCTCCACCTTTTCGCATCCAAACTGTACTACTCTGTACTACTCTATCTTTTTCATTATAGGACTCCGGTCACCCAATCACAAGCGAATGGGCGGCATGAAACAGCCATATATACAAAAACACCGTTCAAGGCGGCGCGCGCCTTAAAAACGGTGTTCACACAGCTTCTTTCAAAAATGCCTTACCCCTGAAGCTTCTTCCGGAGACTTTGCTCCGCCTGCCATCTGCGGTATTGACGAATGCGGCGGTATTCTTTGGCGGTTTCCTCGTCCACCTTCAGCACCTGATACAAATTCGCTGACAGCAGCAGCAGCGCCATGCCGATCCAAACGATTCCGAATACGGTCGGAAGCGTCCAGCCTCCTCCCATTTCCAACCGAGGCACAGCATAAATCAGCATTCCGAGCAAAAGCCCCATATACACGATATGCTTGGTATCCTTCACTGAAAACAGCTCCTTTTCTCAAACTCGTCTGCTTCCAGTGTATGAGACAGGCCGTTGAAATATGATGTCTAGTAAAAGGCGTAAAAAAGAGACTGCAGCAGCCCGATGAGACCGCCAAGCACGGCGCCCAGCCACGTAATGGCGCGGAATTCCTTGCCGGACAAATCCAAAATGATGGATTCCAGCTTTTCCATCGGAAACGCACGTACCTGCTCTTCGACCAGCTCAGGGAGACGGACAGCGCCCATCAGCTTGTCCATGTTGCGGGCAAGCAGCGAAAATGTCCCCTCAACTAGTGCAGGAATCCGCTCAAGCAGACTGTTGCGGAACGGCCCGGTCAAATCGGCAATCCGCCGGCCGGCGAGAGCATCCAGCCATGCTCCTTCCTGTACAGCCGCCTGCAGCTTCCCCTCAAGCCATTCGCGAACGTCCACACCAAGCCATTCCCCGAGCTTTTCCACAATCGGACCTTCCTCCAGCTCGTCAAGCTTTCGGTAAAGGAAGCCGGTAACCGTGCCACGCACCTGCGGCGAAGCAATTGCTTCGTCCAATGCAGCCCGCACCTTGCCAATGATTTTGCTTTCGTCCATGAACATGCCGGCCAGCGCGCCGAGGAAGCCTCCGCCGGCTCCCTCCATAAATCTTCCGGTCAGCTGACGCAGCAGGCGTTCCCCTTCCGGAGACATCAGCTCGCTGCGCACCGCCTGCAGGATGCTGTCCGCTGCCCAGGTGACGAGCTGCTCCTTTCGGCTTTCCTGCCAATCCGGAATGAGATCGGCAATGGTTTTCCCGCCCAAGTCGTAGGTTTCCCAAAGCCATTCGAGCGTTCGCCCTGCTGCCCCCGAAGCAAAGGCGAGCAGCTTGGCGCGCTCCTCCGCGAGCCGTTCCTCCGGCCAGAAGCGAAGCAGCAGCTCCTGCAGCGTTTCTTCCTTGGCCGTCCACTCCTCGACAAGCAAGCGAAGCTTTCCCGCCGCGGCATCGCGCAGCGCCGGCTTTTCGAGCGCCTGTGCAAGCCCTTGCGACGTCACCAAATATTCGCTCACCACTTTGCCGAGCGCAACGGCAACCTCATCCCGCCTTTTGGGGATAAGTCCAGGGGTAAAGGGAAGCTTTCGGCCCGCCAAATATACCGCCTGACGCGGATGAAACAGCATTTTAATGGCAAGGTGATTTGTTACGCCCCCAATGAGAGCAGCCACCGCAATATTAATTGGTACAATCCAAAAATTCATATCGATTCCTCCCGAATCACCAAGACAATTGTCCCCTCATATGATGAATTAGCGTTTACCCATGAAGCCATCCGCAATGCCGGTTTGGGAAGGAGAAGCGGGACATGTTTAAAACGAAAGTTACAGTCCATCTGCAGCATACGGGGATGCTGCAGGGCGACAACATCATTATGCTGAGCGAGACCTTAGTGAAGAAATGGAAGCTCCCGGCCAACCAATCCGTTACATTTCGTTTCGGCGCCTACAGCACCAGAGCGATCATAGGAACTCACTCACGCCCCCGGACGATTCGCATCGGGACAGCGTTCGCGGAAGATCTTGGTCTAACGAACGGTGCCTCGCTCCGGCTGACCTACAAGCCAGGAACGAATACCATAACGGCAGGCCCCCTCATCGGTGTTCTTATGAGCCGCCGGTACAGCAGCATGCCGGATAAACCGTTCGGCTCGACGACAACGTACTGCAAAGAACTAACCGAGGCTAGCCGCCAAAACGGCGCATTCGTGTACTTCTTTACCCCGGAACAGCTGGAGCATTTCGACACCAGCGTCTCCGGCTGGATCTACACGGGCGGCCGCTGGGTACAGGGCCGTTTCCCCGTTCCGGATGTCGTCTACAACCGGCTGACATCCCGTAAGCTTGAGAACAAAACAAGCGTACAACAATTTTTTAAAGAAGTAAAATCCAAGCACGGCACCTCCATCTTTAACGAAAGATACCTCGATAAAACCGATGTATTCGCCGCTTTAAAGCAGGATGCCGCGCTGAAGCACTACCTGCCGGAATCCTATTTGCTGAAATCGTTCGCCACGATGAAATCGATGTGCGAGAAATACAAGGTTGTTTTCTTAAAGCCAATACGCGGCAGTCTGGGAAAAGGCATCATTCGTGTAACCCGGCAAGAAGGCGGCGGCGTGGTTGCCCACTATTCCGCGTCCTCCGGCTCCATCCGCAAAACATTTGCCAGCAGCGCTAAGCTGTTCAGCTCTCTCGCCGGAAAGCTGAAATCCCAGCGTTATCAAATTCAGCAAGGAATTCAGCTTGCATCTGTCGGCGGCCGCCCAGTCGATTTCCGCGCTCTCGTCCAGAAGGACGAAAACGGGAAATGGAGTGTAACGTCGATCGTCGCACGAATCGCCGGCAACAATCAATTCGTCTCCAATTTGGCCCGGGGCGGGACCATTTCGAGCGCTCCTGCGGCGATTGCACGAATGAAGCTAAATGGTGTTACCCGTAATAAGGCGCTTGCTAACTTACGAAAAGCGTCGCTCGATATCGCGGAAGGCATTGAAGAGAACATGGAAGGTCATTTTGGCGAGCTGGGCGTTGATTTAGGCATGGATACGAGAGGCCGCGTTTGGCTGATCGAGGTCAATTCCAAGCCTTCGAAAAACGATAATACTCAGCTGGACGAAAATAAAACTCGTCCTTCCGTCAAACAGCTTCTACTTTACGCCCGTTATTTATCCGGGCTATAGAAAGAAGGGGTGTCTATGCTAACGCATCGTACAGATTCTCACCAGCTTGGTACGGTTGGCGTCATGGTATGCGAAAGAAAGGGGTATCCCCCTTTTGCCGATCATGCCTTCTACCGAAGGCTGTGCGCAGCAGGAAAGCTGTGCGGAGTTACCGTGTTCGTATTTTCGCCCTTATGGGTGGACTGGAGTACCTTCACTGTACGCGGGTTCAGCTACCACACCCCGACTAAACGCTGGAGACAAAGCCTCCACCCGCTCCCTGGGGTGGTGTACGACCGGAGCTTCTGCCGCAGCCGGACAGAGCGCCGTAAATACAAAGAAGCCGCCGATCGGCTGCTGAATACGCCCGGAGTACGCCTTTTAAACCACGCGCTAAGCAGCAAATGGGAGGTGCAGCGGCTCCTCGCTCAGGATCACGAGCTTACGGCTGCACTGCCCGAAACAGCGGCGTACGGCGGCCCGCGGCAGCTCGCCGCCATGCTGCTGAAACGCAAGCAGCTGTTTCTTAAGCCGAGCGGCGGTAGTCAAGGCAAAGGCGCGCTTCATATGAAGCTCGTATCCGATTTATGGACACCCGAGCAAACCGAGGTTGAAATCACCGGACGCGGATTCCGCAATGAACCAATTCATCTCCGGTTTAATAAACTATCCGCAGCGGCGGATTGGTTCGGTCGGTTTACCGGCCGAAGGCGTTACTTAATCCAACCCTTTCTTCACCTGCAGACTTTCGACGGCCGTCCCTTCGACCTGAGGGCGCTCGCCCAGAAGGACGGCAGCGGCCAATGGCTGTTAACCGGAATTGCCGCCCGGGTCGGAAAATCGGGAGGAATCACCTCGAATTTGCATGGAGGGGGAAGCGCAGAGGACGCCGAGTCTTTTCTCGAAGAGCACTTCGGCCCGAAGGAATGCAGCCGCATTCTAGATGAAATCCGGCGAATTGCTGCCCTTGTGCCGCCGGCACTGGAACACAGCCACGGCCGGCTTGCCGAGCTGGGCCTGGATTTCGGGGTAACGCGCGAAGGAAAGGTGTGGCTGCTGGAAGCGAACTCCAAGCCGGGCAGATCCGCATTTTCGAAGCTGCTCCAGCCGGATATTCGCAAACGCTCGATCCTGCAACCGATCGAATATGCAGCGTACGTGTTACGAACTGCAAAAAAGCCATGGGAGGAACCTACTTCATGAGTCTGACGAGAAGTAAGATTCACGTCACCAAACGCTCGCAGCAGTCCATATTCATTTCCGGGGCACTTGCCCGGAAGCTGAATTTAAAGGGAAAGAAAAATTTAAAGCTGCAGCTTGGTCCGAATTCGATTTATACGTCCTTAAAGACTATTAAACGGAAAGGGAATCACTTATATATCCCGCTTGCCCTGCAAAATGCAATGCGGGTCCCGAGATTTACACAGGTGTATGTCAGAAGCGACTCCAGCGGCAATGTTAAAATCGGCCCGCTGGTCGGCATCATCACCTCGGCCACCGGGAACATGTCGCGGCCATTCGGCTCGCGGACAGCACTTATTCGCCAATATTTATCGGTCGGGAACGGCAAAGCATTTTATTTTGCCTTTACCCCAAGCGGCATTAACTGGCAAAACGAAACGGTCGTGGCCTATTTCCCGAATTCGGAAGGCGGCTGGTCCCGTAAAATCGTACCGCTGCCCGACGTCGTATATAACCGGCTGCCGAGCCGTAAAGCGGATGCCTCCGCTTCAATGGAGTCGCTGAAGCAAAACTTTGTGAGGCGGAATATTCCATTTTTCAACTGGAGCTTCTTTAACAAATCGGATGTGTACCGTCTGCTTGAGGATGAACCTGAATTTTATAAGCATGTGCCGGAATCGGTCACAAACCCATCCCCTGAAAAAATCAAGGAGCTGCTCGAAAAGCATCGCTTCTTGTATTTAAAGCCTACCGGAGGCAGCCTGGGACAGGGCATTTACCGGCTGACCTACCATCCGCAGCGCGGCTATTATTTGCGCTTCCGGCGCGGCGGGCAAAACGTCCTGCTGCGTTACCGCAAATTCTCCAGCCTAGTCGCGGCGCTCAAAATCAAACGCGGGAAGCTGCGCAGCTATATTGCTCAGCAGGGAATTCGTTTGATTGAAATTGACGGATGCCCGATCGACTTCCGTTTTCATATAAACAAAAACAAGGAAAACCAATGGGTCGTCACCGCAGTCGGAGCGAAAAAAGCCGGCAAAGGCAGTGTAACGACACATTTGCGCAACGGCGGACAGCTGCTGACTCCGGAGCAGGCGCTGGGCCAAGTGTTTGGCTCGCGTTCCGGCGAGGTGCTCTCCAAGTCAAAAGCCGTTGCGATCCGGCTTGCGGAAGCAATTGAGAAAAACTACAAGCACCATATCGGCGAGCTTGGATTCGATTTTGGTATCGATAAAAACGAAAACATTTGGATGTTCGAAGCAAATTCCAAACCGGGACGTTCGATTTTTAAACATCCGGGATTAAAAGAGGCGGGACGGCAGGCCCTCGTCCATGTGTTCGAGCATTGCTTATATTTAGCCGGTTTCCGCAATAGGGGGAACGGTTCATGAAGGTAACCAGAAATATCGGCAAAAAGCTGGTTCGCGTGCGTAACGGCAATGAGAAGCCCGTCGTCGCCATTTTAACGTATGTGGATGACAGCCGCGTATTCCGCGGAGACAAACAAAATTATTTGGATATTACCCGCGTGGGTCAAGAGAACGGCGTACGGATCTATATTTTGCCAACCTCGCAATTCTCGCCCTACTCCTCAAAGCTAACGGGCTTTGAATACGATTTTTCGTTGAAGAAATGGGTTAAGCGTGAGGTTCCGTTTCCGAACGTGGTCTATAATCGGATTCCGTACCGCAAATTCGAGCAGCTTCCCGAGGTGCAGCGGGTGCTTTCCGAAATTGAAAGTCACCCTCAGCTGCGCATGTTTAACCCGCATTTCTTTAACAAGTGGCAGCTGTTCGAATGGCTCCGCCAATCCGAGGAAACAAAAGGCCTCGTTCCGAACACTCGTAAATATAAGGATGCGGTGACACTCGGGAATATGCTTAAATCACATCCATCTTTATATTTAAAGCCGGTCAAAGGAAAAGCCGGTAAAGGCATTATGCGGATCAACCGCAGCATATCCAAAGGAAAAACGGTCTACACGCTGATCGTTCAGGAAAAGGAAGGCACCACACGCCACCATTTCGGCAGCATCTCCGAGCTTACCGAACAGCTTGAGGAGCTGAAGGGCAATAAAGATTACATTGTCCAGCAGGCGATTAAACTCGCCGTCCACCAAACCCGTCCGTTTGACCTGCGCGTGCTCGTGCAGAAAGACGGCAAAGGCTTATGGCGTCTGACCGGAGTCGGTGCCCGTGTTGCCGGAGCATCCAGTATTACGACCCATGTGCCGCGCGGCGGCTCCATCGATCGTCCGTCGAAGCTGCTGTCCGGCGCCTTCGGCGCTCGTGAAGGCAAGCGGATCCTCGCGAAAACGAAGTCGACAGCACTGCGGATTGCAAAGCAAATCGAGCGGAGCTGCGGCCAGCCGCTTGGAGAAATGTCCATGGATCTGGGAGTAGACCGCGGCGGAGCGCTATGGTTTTTCGAAGCGAATTCGAAGCCGATGAAATTTGATGAACCGAAGATTCGTGCAAAATCATTAACAAGACTTGTACGGTATTTTGCATATTTGGCTAAAACGACAGGCAGGTGAGCCGATTGCCCAACCCGTTACTTGGCATAATGGCATTATATTTGAACGGTAAAAAGCTGGAGGAGCGTTCGATGTTCCGTAAATTTACCGTTAAGGGACAGCGTATGGGGATCGATGTATTCGCATTTACGCCGGAGGACGTCGATTCGGAGAAAAAGCGGATTTATGGACATTTTTACGATACCGGACGAAAGGTTTGGCTCCGCAAATGGACGCGGTTTCCGGACGTCGTATTTGACCGCTGCCGCTACCAGCCGAACGAACGATTCGCCCAGCTTCGCAAGTTCCGCGATAAATATCCGAATCTGAATTATATGAATCGTCCTATGGCTAATAAATGGGCGATTCATCAGCTGCTCTCTAAGGACAGCAAAGTAGACCGCTGGCTTCCGGCGACAAAAATTTACCGGGAGTCCGCGGACTTAACACAATTTGTGAAACGCTGGGATCTCGTTTATTTGAAGCCGAAGAACGGCACCGGCGGGCGCGGTATTCTAAGGATTGAGCGGATATCTGATGGATTATGGTCGATTCAAGGCCGTAACCAGGCCCGTAAAATCATCCCTCAGCAGCGTGTTTCGACCGCCGGTCTTCGCAATAAGCTGCAGGGCTGGAAGCTTAAGGACCGCTACTTGATACAGCAGGGCATCGACTTAAAGCTAAAAAGCGGCAGGGTGCATGACTACCGGCTGCTTATGCAGAAGGATGGCACCGGCGAATGGACCGTCACCGGCTGCGCCGGCCGTGTAGGGGCCAAACGAAGCGTAACCTCCAATCTTCATGGAGGCGGCCACGCCATCTCGATGGAGCGGCTCCTGCGTCTGCGCTTCCGGGATCCGGCCAAGGTGGAATCGGTGAAGAAGGAAATGTACCGCATGGGCCACGAGATCATTGAATCGCTGCAGAAGCATTTCAGTGAAATGTGCGAGCTGGCCCTCGATATCGCCGTCGACCGCTCCGGGCATCCGTGGCTGCTCGAAATTAATCCGAAGCCGGCCAGAGAAGTATTTTACCGGATCGGGGAGAAGGAAACGTATCGCAAAGCAATCGAGCGTCCGCTCGAATATGCCTTGTGGCTGCACCGCAATCATTCGAGCAATAACTCGAGTAATAAGCCGAACAATAACGAAACCACGGAAGATTAATTGAACTGCCCCCCAATTGTTAGACAGCATCTAACAGTTGAGGGGCAGTTTATTAACGCCGTCCGGGGTTATCTATCGTTAGAAGCTCCTTGAATGCTGTAATGCGGATATCGGCTCCGCTCAGCTCTTCCGGCTTGCCGAAGCTGGCATAATCGCATCCGACGACCAGCAGTCCGTTTTCCTTTCCCGCTTCTACATCGGAAGAACGGTCGCCGACCATCCAGCCGCTGGCGACCCCGTGCTGTTCTTTCAGAATTCGCACAAGATCCACCTTGCTGGACGTCCGGTATTCACCCGCACTGTACAAGCCCTCGAATAACGGGGCGATACCTTGGTATTGCGCCACCTCTTTAACGTAAGCTTCCAGCCCGTTACTGGCAACAAACAACCGCACGCCGCGGCGCTTCAATTCCTCCAGCGTCTCCTGTACGCCCTCGTAAAGCTCCCCGACACCTTCGCGCAATCCTTGCCGCTGATATTCCAGCAGCAGCTCGTCCGCTCTACGCCTGCATGACGCGCTGGTGCCTGGTATAACCTTTTCCCAAATCTCTTCAAGCAGCATGCCGAGCCCGCTTAAAATACGCTCTTCCGGGGGCGTGTCCCCTTCATAAAGCCCTTCCTGCCGAAGCTGCTCAAAGGTGCGGTGATACGCGGGCAGCAGCAGCGTTTCGGTTTTAAACAAAGTACCGTCCATATCAAAGATAGCGGCTTCAGGCATTTGAATCGTTGTCATAGCTCTCTCTCCTTCTCCGTCCCGTGCTCTGATCATTATACAATAATTGGATCCGAGTTCGGCATTATTTTTCTTGAGAAGACCCTATTCTGCGATTGCCCGCGGCCCTTCTTCCGGAAGATGGAGTAAATATTCAATCAACGCGTCCTGCTGCTCTTTCGTATATCCAGCTTCGGTATCCACCCAATACTCATGTCCAACCCCTTCCATATGCAGCGAGGAAGGAAGTCCGGCCCGGCGGTTTGCGGCAATCGCCTTTTCCCGCAGGTTTCGATCAAGCAGCACACGAAGGCTGTTGGCCGGATCTGCCTTAATTCCTTTCAATACGGTACCGGGCAATCCCAGCTGAGACGTTACGTCCTCCCCAGCCGCAGCACCGCCATCATGCAAATACGGCGCAGTAAAAGCAAGGGCGCGCAGCGACGGCACCTTATACCCGCCCTGCTTTCCTTCAGGCCCTCCGATCCCCCAAGCCAGCTTCACCTCTTCCTCACTCCAGCCTCGCGGTTCCGCCTCGATTACTTTCGCTCCCGGCGGAACTGGGATCGGCGTGTCCTCACTGTAAAATAATGTCGCATCAAGCCGAGTAACGATCCTCTGAAACGCTTGAGAACGCGAAGGCTCTGTTCCGAGTTCTTCAGCAGGCAAAATACGATGGTTCGTATACGCCGGACCGGCGTGACAACGGATGCAGTCCGCCTTCCGGAAAATTTGTTCTCCTTGTACCGCAGCTTCAGGCAAGATCGTTCCGCGGGTCGGCACACGAAGCGTTTTTTGCCAAGCGGAGCTTGCATTGATCTGCTCTCCAACGCGATAACCCGGACTGCCGGAAAAAAGACCTGACGGACCAATCATTGAAACACGGGGATAAGAAGGCAGCTTGAACACCTCGAGTATTCCCGGTGCATCCGGCGTAGGATCTACTTGACGAAAAAACTCGGACGGCAGAATTCCGCTGGCCGGATCATACCGATAGCGCGGGTTGGCCGAATTTTGCAAAATGGTTCCGAAGTAGACCTCCTTATCGATCCCAAGAAATGGTTTGGCGTGCTCCGCTATCGAAGTCGTATCCGTACTGAACGAATGGACGTTGCTGCCGAACGCGCTAAGTCCCTGATGCGGCCCCGCCATTGCGAATCCGCTCCAGCTGTAAGGCTCCGCATCCCGGGCAAACGTATGCGGAATATCCGTCGGATTCGCCACCAAATCAATCGTTGTATCGAAAAAACCGGGCGGCCACTGCAGCAGCACTCGATCTACCGCGTCCTCCAATGCTTTCGGGTCGGGCAGCGCCGCCTGCCCCCCATCTTCCTTAGGGACCACACGGGTCACGTCTTGAATATATTGCTCCAAACGATCGGTGTTGGCATGAGTAAAAAACGCCGCCGAATTTGTTGCCATCGCAAGCAATAGGCCCGAGTTCAAATCCGTATTTTTCACACCCTCGATGACCTGCTTCGTTTCCGGATCAACCGTGGCATGGCAAGCGATACAGGTTAGCCCGATCTTAGGCTTTCCTTCCCGAAACACGACCGGCATCCCTAACGGCACCATGGAGCCTTTGACTACGTCGATACCTGTATCGATTTTTTCGCCCTTTTTAAAAGCTCGCCCGCCAATCACGGCATCCTTAGCAAGCTCAACTTGAAGATTCGACGTCCCTTCGCCTTTTAAGGCAAGGATCGCTTTTGCCATCTGGACAAATGTAAGAGGACCATCCGTGACCCCAAGAATATCGGTTAAGAATACCTCATTGCCGAACGTTTCCTTGTAATATACTTCTCGCCCCAGCTGTAAAAACGGAGTCTCCGGCGGCTCGGAACGCTGCTGCGCCATCAGACCGCCCGTTTTTTTAGGAGCGGGCATTGAAGCGAATTCAAAATGAATTTGTTTTATAGACACTCCCGCAATAACCAAGAGGAGAACTGCTGCAATAAGGAACAAACGCCGCCGCTGCATTCGAATTGGAGCCCCCCCACCCTATCCTGAAGTATCTTTACAAAATATCTCCGATTCCACTCAAGAATATCCAAGTCCGATTTTGTTCAAAAAAAATGACCTGCAGCAACGGGCCGCAGGTCCAAGACTTATATGTTAAAAGGGGGTCATGTAATAAGGATAACCGACGAACATTAACAGAGGGTGAAGGACAGATTACAGTTATGTTACAAATGAATCGACTGCGCTTGAAGAGTTCGAATAGGTGTGTACAACCGGGTGCAATCTAACTTTGGAAACATTAAAACATGGTATTCAAAATAGGAGGCCGATCCGCAATGAACAAAGAAGTCCGCGATTTAAACACGCATGCCAATGGAGCGACCAATATGCACGAAACGCGCCATACCGGAAAAACCGTTTCTATTGAGCAGCCGGAATACCCGATGGCACCGATGAAAGAAGAAAAAACGAAAAAGTAACCAAACAAAGCGCCCCACGGCTGCTGTACGCTGCCGCAGGGCGCTTTTGTTTGGTTAAAATATCTTCTTTACATCCATATCGCCTTTTAAAATCTCCACGCATTCGCGGAACCGGAGGGAGTGCACAATTTCGCGCTCCCGTAAAAACTTCAAGCTGTCCTGCAGATCGACGTCATCGGTCATGTCGATCAGCCATTGATAGGTTGCTCTCGCTTTTTCCTCTGCCGCGATGTCTTCGTATAAGTCGGCGATCGGGTCGCCCTTCGCTTGAATGTACGCCGCGGTCCATGGAACTCCCGAGGCGTTATGATAGAACAACGCATGGTCGTGAACAGCGAAATGCGGGCCAAGTCCTGCCGCTTCCAGCTGCTCCGGCGTAGCATCCTTCGTCAGCTTGTAAATCATGGTAGCAATCATCTCGAGGTGGGCAAACTCCTCAGTGCCGATATCGTTAAGTACGCCGATTACCTTATCGGGAATCGTATAACGCTGATTTAAGTACCGGAGTGCCGCGGAAAGCTCGCCGTCGGCTCCGCCGTACTGCTCCATCAGAAATTTTGCCATTTGGGGATCGCATTTATTGACTCTTACCGGGTATTGAAGCTTTTTCTCATAGATCCACATTCGATAATCACCTCCGCGAAATTGCTACACTTGCCAAGGCCACGGGCCCTGGCTCCACTCAAACGGACTACGGGAGAAGCTGTGTCCATAATTCAACAGCGGTCCGTAAAGCTCTTCATATTGCCGGGATAGCTGCATCCGCTTTTGCGCAAATTGATTGTACTGAGCAATCGCCGATACATCGGACGGATGGGTATCCAAATACAAATTCAGCTCAACAAGCACAAAATCGACCGCCTGCAGCTCATGCAGCAGCTTATAATAGCGGTCGTCAATCGGAGCTTTGGCTGGCGCTTGCGGTCCTTTATTTTCCATCTTCAGGCCCCTCCCCTTTCGCAGTTTCATAAGGGCTGTAGAGTGCCGGCCACAGCGTACCGAGACGAAGCGCCTCCTCGGGCGAAAACTGCTGCAATCCAGGCGGCTGGAATTCCATAAATAAGTTCGGCGGAAGCACATACGTCTTTACCGGACGTGGAGGGCACGGATCGAACGGATTTGTAAAAACTTGATATGTTTTTACTTGATTCAACATGCAAACGACCTCCTTACACAGAGTCATACAATCTAGACATATGAGATGTGCCCAGGAATTGTTACAAAAAAAAGAAAGAACCCGTCCATGTGGATAGGCTCTCTTCATCATTATCGAATAATCTAATATACCATCGCGAAAAAAGCTCAACCGTTTAAGCTTTTCTATCGTACTGTTTTCAAACCGCTGTTCGTGCTTTGCGGCTTGTAAATGCAACGTCCTTATAATACATGTCGGCAACTAATAAATTCGGTCCACAGCAGGCCGCCTCCGGACAATGGCAGCTTACACTGTTTTGCAGCGGATGCTGCGTCCAGCGCCCGAAGATGTCGTCAAGTTTTTGCGTTTGCACGTTTCCAAAGGATGGCACCTCGGCAAAATCGGTAACGAACACTTCTCCCGTGAAAAGGTTGACGTTCAAGCGGTTGCGTCCGTCCGGATCGTTGCGTACGGTAACGTTCGGCTCGGCATGCAGACGCTGAACAAGCTGATAATGCTCGTACAAATCGCTGCAAGGAAAAAACGGGAGTGTCCCAAAAAGCATCCACATCTCCTTGTTTCTTGCGTTCAGCAGCGATTCGACTGCCGCACGGAACTGATCGAGCGACAGCATCGGCAAATCCTTGGCAAAGGCGCTTGGATACATCGGATGCACTTCATGGCGTTGGCAGCCCATCTCGTCGATAAGCCGATGAATCGCGGGAAGGCGGGTATGCGTGCGGAAGTTGATCATCGATTCTGCGGACACAAACATGCCTGCATCGCTTAAAAGCCGCGTGTTCTCTACCATATTTTCATACAGCTTCGCGGCGGTTTGCTTCGATACATTGCGTGTTGCTTTGGCAAAGCCGACCTCGTAGAAGTCATCCGCATTTTCATAGTTAAAGGAAATATGCATAACATCAAGATACGGGAGGAGAGGCTCATACCGGGAATAATCGAGCGTCACGTTCGAATTCAGCTGGGATCGAACGCCCCTCTCCTTCGCATAGCGAAGCAGCGGAACGATGTAATTTTTGACGGTGTCGCTGCGGAAGCTCGGCTCACCGCCGGTAATCGAGATCGTTTGCAGATGCTCCACTTCGTCTAAGCGTTTTAGAATCAAAGGGAGCGGCAGGTGAGCGCCCTCCAGCTCGCTCAATGAATCGCCTACAGCGCAATGCTCGCAGCGCATGTTGCATAAGTTTGTAACAGTAAATTCAACACTGGTGAGCACATGCTTACCGTACTTTTGCAAAGAATATATCGGATCCCACGGATCTTTAGCGGGACTAATATGAGCAGACAATAGCTTACACCTATCTTTCTTTCATGGGTTTCGCGGGCTTCACCCACTGTGGAGCCCACCAGTTCGCTTTACCCAGCAGCTTCATCAGCACCGGAACAAGCAGCACGCGAACGATCGTCGCGTCAATGAATACGGCTAATACATTGAGTGTACTAAGATTCTAACACCTTTTGTTGAGTGAATACCAATCATCTTTGAAAAGTTTAACTAGCGAGCACAAAACTACTTCGTCATAGATAACAGTATTCCGTTAACTATCACCGTAAGCATTTATCTGATTAATTTACCCTCCTTCCAAGTCCAACCGATGAAGTTTCTCTAAAGATGAACCTTGTTCCTTCTAAATCGGCAGCTTCACCGCAATTTCTTCCCCATCAAAAGACAACCATATATTTCATGCCATTGGGACGCTTCCTATGTGAAGCGTACCTTCTGCGCTCCGAAGATAAGCGGCACTTTAACTTCCGTATCCGCTAACGCGGCGTTCCATTCCACGATAGGCGTAATTGGCCTGTCACTTTGAAGAAACGTCTTATCGACAATGAGGGCAGGCAACGTAGGGACTAGGGTTGTTTTTTCGTAGAATCGGACGCAATTATGTACTCCGTTGTTGCCTGTGCCGGCTCTGTCTCCCTAAGACCGCTGCCTCAATGCTGAATCGTCCAATTGATCAAGATCACTGCGCTGCGCTCAAGCTCTTTAGCCCATCTCAGTACCAGCTTCGGATCGAGATCATCCATCGCTTTCCCCTCCGACTGATTTATTGTATCGGAATATGGGATGTACTGTCCAAGTCATTTGGGGGCTAAATAGCTTTTGTTCCCTGTAGTCTTTAGTCTGGATCCTCTGATTACTCACCAAGTCATCACGTAATGATATTACTGATTAATTCCTTTCTTAGAGACGTACTTATCCAAAATACTTTGCAACTGCTGAATATTAGGATCCATTCTCAGCTGAACGCCGAAATTAACGAACATACCTGCAGACGGAATAGAGCTGAAATTAAGTGCAACGGTATTCCGTTAATGATGTTGAAGAAGATTCTATGATTATCTAATCGCTTATCAGACATCAATGCGATCAGTCTCTAGTCTTGTATTATATATGATAAGATACGTAACTCAACTTGAGCATAGTCGCAAGATACTATCATGTTACCAAACTTAACTCTATCTCCTTATTGCTTTCTTTTGAAAACGTCCGCACGAATTGCTCCGCTCGTACCAATCGTTACCGCAACCGTTCCCGGCTCTATCGCATTAACACCGAGGTTTGACAGCACTCCGTCGCTCGCGCCCACGATAAACGGAGTATCTCCCGGCAGCCCTGTCACTTTGGCGTATTCCTCGTTCAACCGGGTCACGCTGTGCGTTATGGGCACCGGCACAGAGAACTGGTCCCGCCTGATGCCAATCAGCTCCAGCTTCCCAAATCAGCCTGCTAAAATTGAACAGTCCGGTCGCCGAAGCAATCGAGTAATCAACGTCGTATTGAACTCAGACCCAACAGGTACATATATAATTGCTGGTCTTCTCCCGCCAGATAATTTAGTGTCGGCTGCGTTCATAGGTTTATTATAGCTGTCGACGGTGACAGGAACGGTGACAGCTTCGTCACTTGGCCTTACTTAATTAAGAAGCCAAAAAAGCTGAGCGGTTCAGGAGTACTCCTGAACCGCTCAGCTTTGGTAAGACTAGATACTACAGATCCAATATCATGATGCGTCAAAATTCGGCAGCCTGTATCCCGGCCACTATACCATTCGGCAGTTGCCAGGAAAACCCTGGATCTGCTCGGCTCTGGCTGCGATTTATTTACTTTGATAACGAGTATAAACTGCTCATTATGGCGTACCGAGAGAAATACGGCATACACCCAAGCCGGGTAAAGGATTAGAAAATAATATCAATGGCCTCTAGCACGTCTTGCTCCTGTTCGAATTGCCCTTTCAGGGAAATATCCTTCAACAGCACTGAAGGCTGTTCGCAAATTTGGGTGATGATCACGAGCAGATCCTGAGCGAAATTGTCGATCAGATTGCGCCTAAACAACTTGGTGGCATATTCAAACTGCCCGTTCATTCCCTCATCCAGCAACGAAATGATCAAGGTAAGATCAAATTGGGAGACCGTATGAGTTTCCGGATAAGATTCGATCTTGATATCCCCGAAGCTTTGAACGTTATCTTCCTTGGTTTCCAGAGCAAACATGACATCGAATACAGGATTGCGGCTTTGATCTCGCGGCGCCTGCAGCTTTTTCACAAGCTCCTCGAACGGATAATCCTGGTGGTCGTAGGCCCCCAGCATCGTTTCTTTGACTTCGTTCAAGTAAGCGAGGAATGTCTTCTCCCCGGACGGATAATGACGAATCGCCAAAGTATTGACAAACATTCCGATGAGCGGCTCCAGATCGGCATGTGTGCGGCCCGAAACTGGCGTGCCTACAATGAAGTCCTCTTGCCCCGAGTACTTGCTGAGCAGAATCGAATAGGCCGCCAATAACACCATATAAAGGGTGGCGCCGTTCTCATCGGCGATGCGCTGCAAGCCGCCGGTCATCTGCTTGTCGATGCTGAAAGGCAGCACATCTCCCTCAAAGCTGCGAGCGGCAGGTCTGGCAAAGTCCGTAGGCAGTTCAAGCGTCGGCAGCTCGCCTTCCAGCATGTCCAGCCAGTAGGCTTCCTGACGTTTCAGTTGCTCTTTTACAGGTTCGGACTGCTGCCAAGCGGCGAATTCCTTGTATTGAATCCGAAGCGGTTCCAGAGTCTCGCCGTTATACAGGCGCAGCAGCTCTTCGACGAAGATGCCCATCGACATGCCATCAGTGATAATATGATGAATGTCCAGCATGAGCAGATGCCGTTCCGATTCCCATTCAACTAAGCCCACACGAAGCAGCGGCGGCCGCTCCAAATCAAAGACACGCACAAAGCCGTCTACAATGCTCTTCGTTTCACTATCCTTCGCTTTCGTATACTCGACGGCAAACTTAAAATCCGGATAAATTCGTTGTACCGGTTCCCCGTCGACCATTTCGAAACCGGTTCGCAAAATTTCGTGACGAGCTATCAATCCTTTTAGCGCCGCCTCGAATTGGTTCCGTTCTAATCGCCCGACGAGAACCGTCATGCCCGACATGTTGTAGCCAAGCTCGGCGCCTTCCATCTGCTGCTGGATGTACAGCCGTTTTTGCACGGAGGAAAGCGGGTAGTATTCCCGCTTATCCAGAACCGGAATGGAGAGGTGTTCCTGCCGCTCCAATTGACTGATCGCTTCGGCCATCGCTTCTATGGTCGAGTGCCGGAACACATCTCGCAGCGGCAAGTCCACGCTTAGCTCCTTGTGCACCTTGCTGACCAGCGTCGTCGCCCGCAGGGAATGCCCTCCTAGGTCGAAGAAGTTATCCGTCACGCCAATCGTGACCGGCCCGAGCACGTCCTGCCAGATAGCGACCAGTTTCGCCTCCAGTTCGGTGCGCGGCGCTACATATTCGCGGCCTGCGTTTGCTCCCCCTTCCGGCGCCGGCAGCGCCTTCCGGTCAATTTTCCCGTTCGGCGTCAGTGGCAGACGGTCCAGCTCGACGAAGTACGACGGGATCATGTAACCCGGCAGCTCGCTGGAGATCGTCCGTTTCAAGTCTACCGCCGTCAGTTCGCCTTCCGCTGTGTAGTACGCGCATAGTGCCTTCTGCCCGTTCGCGTCACTTCGAACCAGCACCACCGCTTCGCGC
>NZ_WTLI01000002.1 GCF_011421635.1 Paenibacillus turpanensis | reverse complement strand
AATCGGTCGAGGGCTTATCCAATACACAAGCAACAAGCTTGCACACACTCGTTAGATCGCATCTAGTTTTCAAGGAATGACCACACTTCGGTGTGGTTTTTTTATTTTACTCGTATCTAATGAAATATAAATTTTCAAGTCGGAAAAAATTCGGCCCACTGGAGGGGCAGGTCTGCCGATCCCTTTTCATGGTTGGGCTACTGGCATTGCAAATTGAGACTCCAGAACAGGCACATCGTCATCGAGGAGAGGGCTCTCACAGATTTTTCCGGCCGATTGGATTACTCCGCAGAACGCAGGGGAATACTACCATCTATATTCAATTTATGGTGGAACCGAACTCGGGGGAGGTTAATGATATGACTTTAAGTATTGTGTTGATGGTCATTCAATTATTCTTTGCGGTGGTGATCGGACTTTACTTTTGGAATTTGCTTCGTAACCAGCAAAGCAATAAAGTGGCCGTTGACCGTGAATCCCGAAAAGAAATGGAAAAGCTAAGAAAGCTGCGCTCGATATCGCTGTCTAAACCGCTCGCTGAGCGTACGAGACCCGCAACAATGGAAGATATCGTCGGCCAGAAGGAAGGCCTTAAGGCGCTAAAAGCGGCGCTCTGCGGTCCTAATCCGCAGCATGTGATCATTTATGGGCCCCCTGGCGTAGGAAAAACAGCTGCGGCGAGAGTAGTGCTCGAGGAAGCGAAGAAAAATCCGGAATCGCCGTTTCGGTCAGATGCGAAGTTTACGGAAATCGATGCGACTACAGCTCGTTTTGACGAACGCGGCATTGCTGACCCGCTGATTGGATCTGTTCACGATCCAATTTATCAGGGTGCAGGCGCCATGGGAGTGGCCGGTATTCCGCAGCCGAAGCCGGGAGCGGTAAGCAAGGCTCATGGCGGAGTTCTTTTTATTGATGAAATTGGCGAATTGCATCCGATTCAAATGAACAAGCTGTTAAAGGTGCTTGAGGATCGTAAGGTGTTTTTGGAGAGCGCATATTACAATTCAGAGGATGCCAATACGCCAAACTACATTCATGACATTTTTCAAAACGGGCTTCCCGCTGATTTTCGGCTCGTCGGTGCAACAACAAGAACCCCGTCAGAACTACCGCCGGCGATTCGTTCCCGTTGTATGGAAATCTTTTTCAGACCGCTGCTTCAGGGAGAAATTGCAGAAATTGCCCGAAACGCGATCGAAAAGATCGGTTTTCCGGTAAATGTAGAAGCGGTGAACGTAGTGACCCGCTATGCGACGAACGGCCGTGAGGCAGTGAATATTATTCAGCTTGCCGCAGGTATTGCCATGACGGAAAAAAGGAAAGATATCCAAGCGGCCGATGTGGAATGGGTCGTAAACAGCAGCCAGATTCAGCCGCGTCCTGAGCGAAAGGTGCATAGCGAAGCACAGGTTGGACTCGTCAATGGACTCGCCGTATATGGTCCTAATTTAGGATCTTTACTTGAAATTGAAGTGACGGCCATTCCAGCGCCTGCTGCAGGAACCGGAAAATTCAATATTACCGGTGTTGTAGACGAGGAGGAGCTGGGAGGCGGAGGCAAAACACTGCGGCGTAAAAGCATGGCAAGAGGCTCTGTGGAAAATGTGCTGACGGTGCTGCGTCGTTTTGGCTTACAGCCGAGTGATTTCGATCTCCATATTAACTTTCCGGGGGGCATCCCGATAGACGGGCCATCTGCAGGAATCGCAATGGCGACGTCGATCGCGTCGGCCATGCTCGGAATTCCTGTAGACAATAAGCTTGCGATGACCGGAGAAGTAAGTATTCACGGCCGGGTGAAGCCGGTTGGAGGCGTCGTGGCCAAAGTGGAAGCAGCCTTTCAAGCAGGGGCAACGACGGTGTTAATTCCGAAGGAGAATTGGCAGGACCTGTTTGCTGATCTCAACGGATTGCGAGTTGTCCCCGTCGAACGAATTGATGAAGTTTTTGAATTGGCACTCGGAGTAACAAGAGTACAAACGGAAGAAAAGCTAGGACCTACCGCTGCCCCAGAACGGCTGCCAGCTGCTTCATATCCGGTTTTGCATGCGACGGATTCCTCGGGTATATCCACGTCCGGTTCGGCAAACTAAAGCAGAGGGCGCAGCGAATTGGTGTTTTGATTTTACATTTGGTAAAATGATCCTTACATGCGCACAAACAACATGGGGGTGCTGGTGTTGGCTCAAGGCAAGCCGAAAGGGCGTCGATTGCCCTTACTTCCGCTGCGCGGATTGCTAGTCTATCCAAGTATGGTGTTGCATCTTGACGTCGGGCGGGAAAAGTCCGTCAAGGCGCTTGAAACGGCCATGCTGGAGGACAGCGTGATTTTACTTTGCTCCCAGTCGGAAATTCACATCGAAGAACCGTCTCCCGACGATATTTATCGGGTAGGGACCATTTCTAAGGTTCGGCAAATGCTAAAGCTGCCGAACGGCACGATTCGTGTGCTTGTTGAAGGACTTGTCCGGGCAGAAATATTGGAATTCGCGGAAACATCCGAATTTTATGAAGTACAGGTTCAGGAGCTCCCGGAACAGGAAGAAACGAACTCGGAAATTGACGCGTTAATGCGTACGGTTTTGACTCAGTTCGAGCATTATATCAACCTTTCCAAGAAGGTTACTCCGGAAACGCTTGCTGCGGTATCGGATATCGATGAGCCCGGCCGTTTGGCGGACGTCATCTGCAGTCATCTTGCGCTGAAAATCAAGGATAAACAGGAAATCCTCGAAACGATCGATGTTCGCGAGCGGTTGGAAAAGCTGCTTGATATTTTGAATAACGAGCGTGAAGTGCTGGAGCTGGAACGTAAAATTTCCCAGCGCGTCAAGAAGCAGATGGAAAAGACGCAGAAGGAATACTATTTGCGTGAGCAGATGAAGGCCATTCAGAAGGAGCTTGGCGAAAAAGAAGGGCGAGCAGGCGAGGTGGAAGAGCTTCGTCAGCAGTTGGCCGATTCGAGTGTACCGGAAAAGGTGAAAGAGAAGGTTGAAAAGGAAATCGACCGTCTCGAGAAAATGCCGGCAACTTCGGCGGAAGGCAGCGTTATTCGCAATTATATTGACTGGCTATTGGGACTGCCTTGGGGCAAGTTTACGGAAGACGATCTAGATATGGCAAGGGCGGAAGATGTTCTAGAAGCCGATCATTACGGACTTGAAAAGCCAAAGGAACGTGTTCTTGAATATTTAGCCGTTCAAAAGCTGGTCAAGAAGCTGAAAGGTCCGATCCTATGCTTAGTAGGTCCGCCGGGGGTCGGTAAGACGTCTCTAGCCCGTTCCATTGCGAAATCACTCGGACGTGAATTCGTACGGATTTCTTTGGGCGGCGTTCGCGATGAAGCGGAGATCCGCGGTCACCGCAGAACCTATGTCGGTGCAATGCCGGGCCGGATCATTCAAGGGATGAAGACCGCAGGAACGATGAATCCGGTGTTCTTGCTTGACGAGATCGACAAGATGGCAATGGATTTTCGAGGCGACCCTGCTGCAGCCCTGCTTGAGGTGCTGGATCCGGAGCAAAACTCTACATTTAGCGATCACTTCGTGGAGCTGCCGTTCGATTTGTCTAACGTCATGTTCGTAACGACAGCGAATGCGATCCATACGATTCCGCGACCGCTTTTGGACCGGATGGAGGTTCTCTACATTCCAGGTTATACCGAGCTTGAGAAGCTCCAAATCGCGATCAAGTACCTGCTTCCAAAACAGAAGAAGGATCACGGACTAGAAGATGAGCAGCTTACGATCAGCGATGAACTTCTGCTCAAGATCGTCCGCGACTACACGAGGGAATCCGGCGTACGGAATTTGGAGCAGCAGGTTGCGTCCGTTTGCCGTAAAGCAGCGAAGCAGATTGTTTCCGGGCATGCGACGAGTATTGTAATGACCGAAGAGCAGCTGAAAGAATACTTAGGACCAAGCAAATTCCGATACGGTATGGCGGAGCAAACCGACCAGGTTGGCGTGGTGAGCGGCCTGGCGTGGACCGAGGTTGGCGGAGATACGATGTCGATTGAGGTCACCGTTATGCCGGGATCCGGGAAGCTTACCTTAACCGGTAAGCTAGGTGATGTGATGAAAGAATCGGCGCAGGCCGCATTCAGCTACTGCCGCTCCAAGATCGGTGAATTCGATATTCCGGCCGATTTCCATGAGAAGAAGGACATTCACATTCATATCCCTGAGGGTGCTATCCCGAAGGATGGCCCTTCTGCAGGCATTACGATGGCGACAGCACTCATCTCGGCCTTATCCAACATCCCGGTAAGCCGGACGGTTGCGATGACCGGGGAAATTACGCTGCGCGGCCGTGTGCTTCCGATCGGCGGTTTGAAGGAAAAAACATTGGCTGCTCATCGTGCTGGCATCCGCACGGTGCTTGTGCCGAAGGATAACGAGAAGGATTTAAAGGACATTCCAGAGAGCGTCAGCAAGGATCTGACGTTCCACTTGGTCGGACATATGGATGAGGTACTGAAGCATGCTCTTGTCCGCCCGATCATGAAACAAACAGAGAGAGTGACGGTTCATGAAGGTTAACGAAGCCGAATTCGTCATTAGCGCGATGTATCCTGAACAATTCCCAACGGACGCTCTGCCGGAGATTGCCCTGGCAGGGCGTTCCAATGTTGGGAAGTCATCCTTAATCAACAGGATGATTCAAAGGAAAAACTTAGCGCGGACGAGTTCCACACCAGGGAAGACCCAGCAGCTCAACTACTACCGCATTAATTCATCCATTTATTTCGTCGATTTTCCGGGATACGGTTTTGCAAAGGTTTCTAAAACGCTCCGGGAAAAATGGGGGCAACTGATTGAATCCTACATTTTGGACAGGCCTTCTTTAAAGCTTGTGCTGCAAATTATTGATATCCGTCACCCGCCGACGAAAGACGATCAAATGATGTATGATTGGCTGAAGCATTATGATATGCCGGTATGTGTCGTGGCAACCAAGGCGGATAAAATTGCCCGGGGCCGCTGGGATCATCACATTAAAATTGTACGCAATACGCTAAAGACAACGCCTGAGGATCAAATTGTGCTGTTCTCTTCGGAAACAGGGGTTGGCAAGGATCAATTATGGGGAATTATTCAGGAAGCAATTGAAAAAGAGAGATAAACCGATGCGAATGCGTCGGTTTTTTTCGTATATGGCTTGAAAACTGGGGTTTGCTTGGAATGGCAAGGGGAAAACGCGGATTTTTCAGAAATTTGCAGGAATATCGCAATTAGCATGGTGTGATTCCGGTCTGAATATATTGTATAATAAGAACTGGGTCAGTTTAGATTAAGCAGTGAAATTCAATGAATAGGGGATTTTTTTATGGCTCAGCGGTTAGCGACAGAATACGTCCAAACCTGTCTGACACTTACGGAAGCAGAAATGCAACGTTTTATCCAACTGTTCTCAGAGAATGAAGTCAGCTTGCAGGAAAAAGTATTGGAAAATGGTAACCAAGAGGTGGTACTTGAAGACGAGGCGGGCAAACCTGTCGTGCTCTCGTTCCAAAAAAAACTCGGCAAATATGTCGCCGAAGGCTCCTGCCGACTAAACAGCCCCAAACTAGCAAACGCGATGCGCAAAGCGGTATCCGCATTTAAGGGCAGCGCAATCGTAAACCGTATATACCCGAATTACGTTATGGTCTATCAATATAAGAATGGTTCTGTTATTAAGATTACGGAACTATCGGGCGGTAAAAGCAAGGTCGTATACGAATATAAGGATACCGTCGGACAGCTGCAGAGGTTGTTTGACAGTCGGAAGACCGAGGCGGAAATTAAAGTGGCTCAGTTGGAAATTGACGAGCTGCTGGACCTAAGGCTTCGTTCCAATGAAGAAGAAATTACGGCTATTGACGAGAAGCTTAAACAATTAGTACACAAGTTATTTGTGTTCGAAGCGTAAAGCTGTATGCTCCGTGAATCCTTCACGGGGCTTTTTTGTTGTTACAGCTTTACAAAACGTTTAGGTTGCTTTTAGAACAAGGACGACCCGTATCTCATATGTTACTATCGTGATTCAACGAAGAAACCGAAACGCTGCATGACCTGAAAAAATTGTTAATTTCAAAAAAAGTATTGCAATTCGGACGCTAAGATGTTATTTTAAACTTCGTTGAAATTCATATAGGAACCAGGATTCACTCAGGACATTGAATGTTGCGAGAGATTATTCCCTCGGGTAGTGAATGACGTAGGTCCTAGCGGATGAAATTTTTCACAAAAATTTTATTCCTGGGAAGGGGGAGCCGAAAGATGGAATATTCGACTTTCGGAAGGCATGTTGCGGTGGACACTTGGGGAGTAGATTTTGACAAATTAAACAGTGCCGAATGGTTGCAGGCGAACATGGTGGAAGCTGCGGAGGTATGCGGTGCTACCGTATTGTCCGTTCAAGCGAAGCAATTCGAACCGCAAGGCGCGACAGTGCTTGTATTGCTGTCGGAAAGTCATCTCTCCATCCATACGTATCCTGAGAAAGGATTTGCCGCAATTGATTGCTATACCTGCGGTGAGACGGTTGACCCGCAAGCGGCGATCGACTATCTGGTTTCTGTACTGAAGCCGGAAAAAACCTACGCGAAGAAGCTCGTTCGCGGACTTGGCGAAATGGAAGTTTTGACTCCTGAGATGAAAACAGCAGTCACAGCGAAGTAACAACATATGATGAGATCAAGTGTGACCACGGAATTGTCCGTGGTCATTTTGTTTATCTCCTGTCCATATGATGGTAGAAGTGCTGTGGACAGGAGGGTATAAGGATGAGGAAAAAGCGTGTAATGGTTTGGATCGTTGCTTTGGGGCTGTTCGCCCTAACGGTTTTCCAGCTCGTTCAGAATTCTTCGGAAAAACGTAGTGTAGGCGATGCCCCCTATTTATTGTTTCAGGTTTCTTGGTTTCAGGTAGAGATGCTGAACAGCGTAATGCAGGGAAGTACAGCAGCCGGATCAACTAATGCGCTGGAGGAGCTGAAAAACCAAGCTTACTCCGTTAGTTACTCCCATGACAGACTTGCACTTGCATTCGGTCAGGAGCGGATTCCTCCGCTGCAAAGTGCATCGGCGATCGTGCAGTACATTACGAGGCTGCAAATCGGCGGAGACCGTCCTCTCAAGAAGGAAGAGACCCAAGTCCTCGTAACGCTCTCTGAACGCTTACAAAAGCTCTATGAAGCCTACGGTGCGCTTGTGAGCGAAAACGGCCAGGTCATCAAATCTCAAAAGGATAAGATCATCCAAATAGATGCCGAAATGGCCGAGCTTTTGAAACAAAAAATGCTTCAATAAGAAAGGATAAGGGAAATAGGAAGGGATACACTAATAAGAGCAGTGCTTGGGGCAAAAAATGTGCGGAATCGGCTGGTTCATAATTTCTACAAAATTTTTATGAGCAAGCTTAACTATATATGATATAATGCAGTATAAATTATAAACATTATAATCTGGCTGGAGGTGAAGCCCTATGCACATTATAGCTGTCGGTTTAAACTACCGCACTGCACCAGTTGAGGTTCGTGAGAAATTTACGATTGCAGCTGAGAACATGCCCCTGGCACTGCAGCAGCTCATACAAACAAAAAGCATGCTGGAATGTGTCATTGTGGCTACCTGCAACAGGACGGAAATATATGCAATCGTTGACCGGTTCCAAATTTGCGGGCAGTATGTCCGGAGCTTCATGGAGAAATGGTTTCATATTCCCCGTGCTGAATTCAACAACCATTTATATATTTACGAGGATGAGCGGGCCATTGAGCATTTGATGCGTGTTGCTTGTGGATTGGATTCGATGGTGCTTGGCGAGACGCAAATATTAGGCCAAGTAAAGGATGCCTTCCAGTTGGCGCAAAGCCAAGGGGTCACCGGAACGATCTTTAACCAGCTTTTTAAGCAGGCAATCACGGTGGCGAAGCGTGCACATTCCGAGACGACGATCGGTGAAAATGCGGTTTCGGTAAGCTACGCGGCCATTGAGCTGGGGAAACGAATATTTGGTGATTTTTCGGGCAAGAAGGTACTGATCGTCGGCGCCGGTAAAATGAGCGAGTTAACGGTGAAGCATTTGAAGTCCAATGGTGCGGCGAAGGTCATGGTGGTGAACCGGACGAAAGCCAGAGCCGAGGAGCTGGCCGAGAAAATCGGCGGCGTTGCTTATGATATGAGCGATATTTCATCCGTGCTGCGGGAAGCCGACGTAGTCATTTCATCAACCGGAGCGAAGGGGTACGTGCTTTCCCAGAATGAAGTACGCCCGGCTGTGGAAGAAAGAGCGTCGAGGCCGCTGTTTATGATCGATATTGCTGTGCCTCGCGATTTGGACCCTGCGCTATCCGATCTGCCGAACGTCTATTTGTACGATATTGACGATCTAGAAGGCATTGTGGAAGCGAACATGGAGCAGCGTCGTAAGGAAGCCGATAAAATTGCATACATGATTCGCGAGGAAATGGATGCCTTTAAGCAGTGGAATAAGCTGCTCGGAGTAAGTCCGGTTATTCGCGCGCTTCAGGAAAAAGCGGCTGAGATTCATGAAGAGACGATGGCGAGCCTGTTGAACAAACTGCCTGGATTAAGCGAACGGGAACAAAAAGCACTTCGTAAGATTACCAAAAGCATGCTGAATCAATTAACCCATGATCCGATTCTCCGTATTAAAGAAATGGCGGCTGATAAGGGCGGGGATGAGGCGCTCAAGACGTTTACTGCTATTTTCGCTTTGGAAGAGCGGCTTGCCCAGCAGGAATTAAATGAAATCAGTGCGGCGTCTGCCAAACGGGTTACTGGGACTTCGGGGGAAGGCGATAAGCGCTCGATCGTCGCAAAGCTGGCGGCGGCAACGGAACGGCTGGCACGAATTTAGCTTCTTTCGGGGGCGTCGATATGTTAACGAACAATTGGATCTATGACGCGATAATTTATATATATGCCCTGAGCCTGTTGTTTTATTTCTCCGATGCAGTAAATAAAAATCGGAGTGCGAAGCGGATGGGTACAGGGCTGCTTGTTTTTGTTTGGGTGCTGCAAACGGTATACTTTGTTATAAGGCTCATTCAGCATCGGGATATGCCAACGCTGTCGATGTTTGAGTTTTTATTTTTCTTTTCATGGCTTATGGTGACGATTTCGCTCTTGGTCAACCGCTTTTTTAATATGGAGCTTCTCGTCTTCATTGTGAATGTTGTTGGGTTCGCGGTGCTTACGCTGAATCTGCTTACCGATCCGAATGCAGCGATGCCGATCGCGCAGGAAGAGAGACTTAACGATATGCTCATTTTTCATATTGTTATGGCGGTCTGCAGTTACGCAGCGTTTACGCTAGCGACTATTTTATCGGGGATGTATTTATTTTTGCACAGAAGCTTGAAAAATAAAAAGTTTGCGATTATGAAACGATTTCCATCCCTTGATAAAATCGATAAGTGGATTTTAGTGACGACCTCCATTGGAACGCCGCTGCTTGTACTCTCTTTATCGCTTGGAGTCGTTACGATTATCGCAGGCAATCATTCCATTCGTATGCTTTTCGATTCAAAGGTGTTTAGTTCGGTGCTGGTTTTGGGGGCTTATTCGCATTATTTCCTCCTTCGGCTCATACTAAAAGTTCCGGGAACTCGTCTTGCAGCCTGGACGATCGGTTCTTTTGCCGTACTGCTGATGAACTTGCTGTTAAACCCTTTTTCGATGTTTCATTAAACAGGACAGGGGCGTATGAGAAATGGACCCTCGCATGGTATACCCGGCGATGCTGGACATCGCGAATCGCCCCTGCCTCGTGGTCGGCGGAGGGAAGGTTGCCGAACGGAAAATTCGTTCCTTGCTTGATGCTCATGCATCGGTTACTGTCGTTAGCCCTCAAATTACAGATGTGATTCGCAGCTGGCGCGATAAGGGTCAGCTTTCGCTGTTTTTAAGGAACTACCAGCAGGGAGATGCTGACGGAGCGGTGCTTGTCTTTGCTGCAACCGATCATGCAGATATTAATCGGCAGGTTGCGGAGGACTGCCGGGGCACTTGGGTAAATGTGGCCGATAGCCCTGAACTCAGCACCTTCACCGTACCCTCCTCTTTTCAGAAGGGATTGCTGCGGGTAGCTGTCTCCACATCCGGCGCCAGTCCCGCCTATGCTGCTGCACTATGCAGGCAGCTCGAAGAGCAGGTCGGGGAAGATATCGAGCGCTATTTGGATATGCTGGAAACATATAGAAACCTCGTCAAACAAACCATTACAGACGCGCACAGACGCAGCACGCTGCTTCGGGATATCGTTAAGCTTGAGCCGCAGCAGTTATTGCTGGACGGCTTACAGCCTTATCTAGAAGCGCTCAAGGAGGAAGCAGAATGAAACGAACAATTGTTGTCGGAACGCGGGGAAGTGCTCTAGCACTTACTCAAACAGGACAGGTCATCGATGCGCTTCGTGCGATTTGCGAAGAGAAGGGACTGCCCTATGACTTTGAAATTTATAAGATCGTTACGAAGGGCGATCAAATCCTAGACGTTACCTTATCGAAAGTCGGCGGAAAAGGCCTCTTTGTGAAAGAAATCGAACAAGCGATGCTGGATCAAACGATCGATATTGCAGTACATAGCATGAAGGATGTACCCTCGGTGCTTCCAGACGAATTGATGCTGGCGGCTGTGCCGAAGCGCATTGATCCAAGGGATGTATACATATCGAAAAATGGAAAACCATTAGACGCGCTTCCGAAAGGCGCCGTGGTCGGTACGAGCAGTCTTCGCCGTGCCTGTCAAATTCAGGAGCTGCGTCCTGATGTAACGATTAAGCCGATTCGCGGAAACATTGACACGAGAATGAGGAAGCTTGCTGAGGAAGATTTCGATGCGATTATTCTCGCGGCCGCGGGCCTTCTCCGTACGGGCTGGGAGGATCGGGTGCATCAATATCTTGAGCCGGAGCTTTGCTTGCCTGCCGTTGGACAGGGTGCGCTCGGGATCGAATGCCGTGCGGACGACACCGATGTGGTTGAGCTGCTTCAGCTTTACAACGATCGCGAAACAGAGTGGACCGTTGCTGCAGAACGAGCGTTCTTGGCCCGTTTAAACGGCGGCTGCCAAGTTCCGATTGCGGCTTATGCAGAGCGCAGAGGAGAAGACATTTATTTGCGCGGACTCGTTGGCCGTCCGGATGGGAGCAGCATGCTGCGAACCGAAGGAGTTGGACGCGATCCGGCGGAGCTGGGGAAAAAGCTTGCGGAGCAGCTGATCGCGCAGGGGGCGGATCGGATATTAGCCGAGTTTGGGCATGAAGTAGAAAACGAATAGAGACCGGCCGAGGGGGAGATTTCGGATGGAGAAAGCAAGCCAGGGGAAAGAGACTCAAGCGGGTAAGGTTTTTCTCATTGGGGCAGGACCTGGAGACCCGAAGCTGATTACTGTAAAAGGGCTGGAAGCCTTAAAGCGGGCCGATGTTGTCGTTTATGATCGGCTTGCTTCCCCGCGTCTGCTGCAGTATGCGCGGCCGGAAGCGGAAAAGATTTTTGTAGGGAAGCTGCCTGACAAACACATGATGAAGCAAGAGGACATTAATCGTTTACTCGTGGACCTTGGCTTGCAGGGGAAGCTGGTTGCGAGGTTAAAGGGCGGGGATCCCTCTGTCTTCGGCCGGGTTGGCGAAGAGGCTGAGCTGCTGGCGGAATGCGGCGTTCCTTTTGAAATTGTGCCCGGTATTACCTCCTCAATTGCGGTTCCGGCTTATGCTGGAATTCCTGTGACCCACCGTGATTTTACAAGCTCGTTTTCAATCGTGACCGGTCATGAATATCCGAACAAAACCTATAACAAGATCAATTGGCCGAATCTGGCGCAGGCGTCAGGAACTCTTATTTTTTTGATGGGCGTCGCCAATTTGGAAAATATTTGTCACGAGCTTATTACGGGAGGGAAATCTCCACAAACGCCGGTAGCTCTGATCCGCTGGGGAACCTGGATGGAGCAGGAGACACTTACCGGTACATTAGAAACGATCGTGGAGCAGGTAAAGAAGGCAGAGTTCCGTTCTCCCGCGGTTATCATTGTTGGAGAGGTTGTACGTCTTCGCGAGAAGATCGCTTGGTTTGAAAAACGGCCGATGTTCGGGCGCCGGGTACTCGTAACACGCTCGCGTTCGCAATCGAGTGACCTAACCGATGCGATTGAACGCTTGGGCGGGGAAGCTGTCGAGCTTCCGGTTATCCGCATTCAGCCAACAAGCGAGCCTGCGGCATCCGCGGCTTTCAATGAAGCGCTGGATCGGCTGCCTGAATACGATTGGATCGTCTTTACCAGCGCCAACGGCGTAGAGCATATGCTTCAGCGGATGCGTGAAAGAAAGCTCGATATCCGCCGTATGGCCCGCGCTAAAATCGCCGCGGTTGGACCTAAAACGGAGGATACGCTGGCCAAATATGGCCTGATCACCGAAGTGCTGCCGTCCCAAGGTGAATTCCGGGCGGAGCAGCTGCCGGAGGCGCTGGCTGATTTTGTGAAGCCGGGCGAGACGGTATTTTTGCCGAGAGGAAATTTGGCGGACACCGAGCTGCCGAAACGCTTGCGTGAAATGGGATTGAAAACGGTGGAAGCCGTCGCATATGAAAACGTACCGGAAACGTGCGGGGGCGAGGAAGGTCTTGAGATGCTGCTGGAGGGCGGGGTCGACACAGTTACGTTTACGAGCTCCTCCACGGTAGTAAACCTGATTGAACTGCTAAAGCGTCAAGGAATAGAGGAGCCTGCGGTGCTGTTAAACCGCTTGAACATTGCTTGTATCGGCCCGGTTACGGCCAAGGCGGCGGAAGACGCGGGCTTGCGCATTACCGCTGTATCGGAACGGGCGACAATTTCTTCGCTGGTGGATACACTGCTGCTGCCCGAAATGACCGTACGCTTACCAAGAAAAGGCGAAAAATAAATTTTGCTCGTGAAAGGAGCTTCCCTGTATGAGCTTTCCGATAACTCGTAACCGCAGACTTCGCGGTTCCAAATCGATGCGTGCTCTTGTTCGTGAGACGCATCTGCATCCTGAGCAGCTGGTGTATCCGCTATTTGTAACCCATGGCACAAACATTAAAGATGAAATCCCTTCGATGCCGGGCGTTTATCATTTCTCGCTGGATCGCTTGGAGGAAGAGGTCCATGAAGCGTATTCGCTTGGATTGCGTTCGCTTCTTCTGTTCGGCCTCCCGGCCTCCAAGGACGAGTGCGGCAGCTCAGCGCATGACGAAGCTGAGGTGATGCAGGAGGCGACACGACGGATCAAGAAGTGGCATCCGGATATGCTCGTTATTGCCGATACGTGTCTATGCCATTATACGGAGCACGGCCACTGCGGCATTATTGTCAAGGACAAGCTAACCGGCGAGGCCGTGATTGATAATGATTCGACACTAGAAGTTTTGGTGAAAACGGCCGTATCCCAAGCGCGTGCAGGGGCGGATATTATCGCCCCAAGCAATATGATGGATGGATATGTGCAGGCCATTCGCGCAGGCTTGGATGAAGCCGGATTCGCGCATATTCCGATCATGGCATATTCGGTTAAATATTCGTCGGCGTTCTATGGTCCATTCCGCGATGCCGCGCATTCCGCGCCGCAGTTTGGCGACCGCAAAACGTATCAAATGGATCCGGCTAACTCGAGAGAAGCGCTTCGTGAAGCGGAGAATGACGTGCTTGAAGGCGCAGATATGCTGATGGTAAAGCCTGCGTTAGCCTATATGGATATTATCCGTATGCTGCGCGACCAATTTGATTTGCCGATCGTCGCTTACAACGTAAGTGCTGAGTACGCTATGGTCAAAGCGGCGGCTCAAAACGGATGGATTGACGAAAAGGCAATCGTGATGGAAATGCTCACAGGCCTTCGCCGGGCTGGGGCGGATATTATTTTGACGTACTTTGCAAAAGACGCAGCCCGCTGGCTAAAAGAATAGACATAGAACCTTCCATGAACTGTCATTGTTTTGTCGATAAACCCTGGTCTTCGCAAGTTGTGACACACTTGGAATTCGGGCATAATAGGAGCGAATATACTTTCATGCCGGAAATTACCGGAGCGGAAATGAGGTTGCAACCATGAGCTACAACGATATGTTTTTACGTGCCTGCCGCAAGGAAGAGGTAACACATGTGCCGGTATGGTATATGAGGCAGGCGGGCCGGTACGATCCGGATTATCAGAAAATTAAAGAGAAATACAGTCTGCTTGAAATTTGCATGCAGCCGGAGCTTGCCGCAGAAGTTACCTTGATGCCGATCCGTAAGCTTGGCGTCGACGCGGCCATTTTGTATTCGGATATTATGAATCCGGTTGCTTCGCTTGGCGTGAAGTTCGATATTGTAAAAAATATCGGTCCGGTCATCGAAAATCCGATTCGCACGGCGGATGATGTACATAAGCTGCGTCCGATCAACGTTGAGCAGGATCTCGGACACATTCTTGAAACGATCCGTATATTGGACCGCGAGCTCAAGGTGCCGCTAATTTCGTTTGCCGGGGCTCCATTTACGATTGCCAGCTATTTGATCGAAGGCCGTCCTTCCAAGAGCTACATCCGGACGAAGTCGATGATGTATTCGGAGCCGGAGCTCTGGAATACGCTTATGGACAAGCTGGGCGACATGGTGATTTCTTATCTTCGGGCGCATATCCGGAACGGAGCGAAGGCGATCCAGCTGTTCGACAGCTGGGTAGGATCACTTGCGCCTCGCGACTTTAAAGTTTTCGTGCTCCCGACCATCGAGCGGATCTTTAGGGAGCTTAGCGATCTGCCGCAGCCAAAAATTTATTTCCCTGGAGTAAATTCCGGCGAGCTTCTTCCACTGCTGGGCAATGTTCAGGCAGATGTTATCGGTCTCGATTGGCGCGTATCGATCGCAGAAGGACGCCGCCGTCTTGGACCGAAGTTCGCCGTCCAAGGGAACCTCGACCCTTACTTGCTGGAGGCGCCGATGAATGTCATCGAATCCTATGCTGCCGCGATCATTGACGAGGGCATGCAGGAGCCGGGACATATTTTTAACTTAGGACACGGCTTGTACCCTGAGGCATCCTTAGATAAGTTAAAGCGGCTTACCGATTTTATCCATCGTTATTCGGAAGAAGCGTACAAAATCCGTAAAGAAGGAGTGGCGGAAGTATGAAAAAAATCGGCGTGTTGGTAATGTCTTATGGAACACCGGAAAGCTTGGACGGAATCGAGGCGTATTACACCCATATCCGTCATGGACGTCCGCCTTCAGCTGAACAGCTGGAAGACTTGCGCAGCCGTTACGAAGCGATCGTAGGGGGAGTATTCCCACTGCGCGAGCATACGGATAACCAAGTTAAAGGTCTTCAGGAAGCGCTAAACCGTCTGTACCCTGATAACGAGTTTGTGTGCTATCAGGGGCTGAAGCACGTTGCTCCTTTCATTGAGGACGGCGTACAGCAAATGGCGCGCGATGGAATCAAAGAAGCGGTTGGTGTCGTACTCGCACCTCATTTCTCTACGATGAGCGTTGGCAGCTACAATAAGCGGGCGAAGGAAACGGCTGAAGAGGCTGGAATCTCCATGACCTGCGTAGAAAGCTACCACTTGCATCCGAAGCTGCTTGAAGCCTTAGAGAAGCGGATTCAGGCGGCTCTGCAAAAATTCCCGGCAGATAAGCGCGATCAGGTGAAGGTGCTGTTCAGCGCGCACAGCTTGCCGGAGAAAATCTTGGAAATCGGTGATCCGTATCCGAAGCAGCTGATGGAAACATCGGAGGAGCTGGCGAAGCGCTGCGGCATTACGAACTGGCAGTTTGCGTGGCAAAGCGCCGGCCAAACAGGAACGCCTTGGCTTGGACCGGACATTCAAGATGTCATCCGCACGGTGCATGAAGAGGAAGGCGTTCAGCAAATTCTCGTTTGTCCGATCGGATTCGTGTCGGATCATCTGGAAGTGCTGTACGATATCGATATCGAATGCAAGCAGGTTGCTTCGGAGATTGGGGTTCAGCTGGAGCGTACGGAATCGCTGAATACCGATCCGCTTTATATGGAGACGCTTGCCTCGGTTGTTGCTGCTCAACTGGAAAGGGTGTAGCTCGTAATGGAAGCAAAGACGCTTGTGATTGTCGGCGGCGGGATTACCGGTTTATCTGCTGCCTTTTATGCGAAACAAGCCGCTGCGCGAAGCGGAGCGAAGATCCGAATTGTACTGATCGAAAAAGCCCCCCGTCTTGGGGGGAAAATACATACACTGCGACGTGACGGCTTTGTGATTGAGAAGGGACCGGATTCCTTTCTTTCCCGCAAGCTTCCCATCTTAGAGTTAACCCGGGATCTGAATTTTGATTCGGAGCTGGTGCCGCTGGATCCGAACAATAAAAAAACCTATATCCTTCATCATGGCAAGCTGCACCGGATTCCTCCGGGAACCATGATGGGAATTCCGACCGAAGTAGGCCCGTTCGTTTTGACCGGGCTGCTCTCGCTTGCAGGCAAACTTCGGGCCGGGCTCGATCTGGTGCTGCCAAGACGGAACGAAGACAGCGATGAGTCGTTGGGGCATTTCTTGGAGCGCCGTCTCGGACGCGAGGTTTTGCAGCATGTGGCGGAGCCGCTGCTAGGCGGTATTTACGCAGGGGATGTTTATAAATTGAGCTTGCGGGCGACTTTCCCACAGTTCCAGCAGCTGGAAAAAAAGTACCGCAGCTTGATTCTAGGCATGAAAGCTGGAAAAACAACGTCGAATGAAGGCACAAAGCTGCCGGAGCTTGCCCGCCAAAGCGCATTTTTAAGCTATGGGAGGGGCCTTGAGTCCTTATCCGATCGTTTAATTGAAGAGCTGCAGGGAATAGAATTATGGACTGGTACACAGGTTATGCGAATTGATACGGACCCTTCCGGCGGTAAAAAATTGGAGTACAAGCGGGGGGAGGAAAGAGGAGAGCTGTTGGCGGACGGCGTGATCGTAACGCTTCCTGCCTATGCGGTCCCTGAGCTCTTCCCTAGCGTTCCGGCAGTTGCTGAGCTGGAACAAATTCCTTACGTGTCGGTGGCCAATGTCGCGATTGCGTTTGATCGCAGCCAGCTTAAGCATCCATTGGACGCCTCCGGCTTTGTCATACCTAGAACGGAAGGCACCTTCATGACGGCATGCACCTGGACTTCCTCCAAATGGTCGCATGTCGCTCCGAAGGATAAAGCGCTGATTCGGTGTTATGTGGGCAGAACGGGCGAAGAGGAATGGCAGCAAATGGACGATCAGGCGATTGTCCAAAGAGTGCGGGGCGAGTTGAAGCATCTGATGGGCATTGACGCGGAGCCGCTGTTCTATGAGGTAACGCGTTTAATGAATTCGATGCCTCAATATCCTGTCGGGCATTTGGATCGTCTGCGTAAGATTCGAGCGGCATTAAATCCGGATGGAGTGCAAATTTGGCTTGCCGGCGGAGCTTATGAAGGCGTTGGTTTACCGGATTGCATTCGGCAGGGCCGTGATGCGGCAAGAGATGCTGTGAGCCGCATCGCCGGAGAGTAACCCGCCGCTGCTGCAGGGGGTAATGGTTTAGCGTAGCTTGGTTAAGTCCAAGGTGAACTCATTTAATCCTGGTTTTAAAATAGCGCGCTCCTCAAGATCGCGAATGACCTCCATAAGCGCAGACTTGCTGACACCGGCTAAATCCGAAAGCTCGTCATAATTTAGAGAAGTTTTAAACGAAATTTGAGTGCCTTGGCGGCTGCCGCCTTTGTTGGCTAGACGAATTAAGCTTTTGATAACGAGTGTTCGTGCGTCTAGGAATGTAAGGTCATGGATATGCTGGTTGGTATCACGCAGACGGCTTGATAGCTCGCGCATAATGGATAAAGAAATATCGAAATTTGCTTGCAGAACATGAAGAAAATCGTCGCCTTTTAGTAAAATTAGGCTGCTGTCTTCTAAGGTTTGGGCAGAGGCGGAGCGGGGCTTTCCGTCAATTAACGATAGCTCGCCGAAGCAATCCCCGGAATGGAACACCGATAATATTTTTTCACTGCCGGATGTTCCGGTGGTAAAGATTTTAACGGAGCCGGAAACGACGATAAATAATGTGGAGCCATGTTCCTTTTCCCGGAAAAGTAAGGTGCCGGCAGGATAAACACGGCGAGAGCTGGCGGAAGCGACCGTTTGAAGCTGATCATGAGTTAGGCCGCTGAAAAGGGGAGCCCTTTGAAGGTAATTGATCATATATTTCTATTCTCCTGCTTTCTTAGTAGATCTAGTTATTTTACCAAGGAAGATTGATAAAAGGTAGGTGTTTAAGTGAAGTTCACGGAATCGAGTAAACGTAAAGATGACCGATCCAAAGCGGCGTTCGCCCTCGCGAAGGAGAGGATTCCTGGGGGAGTGAACAGCCCGGTGCGGGCTTTTAAGTCGGTTGGCTTGACCCCGATGTTTATTGAAAAGGCCCTGGGCTCCAAGGTCTATGATATAGACGGGAATGAGTTTGTAGATTATATCGGCTCATGGGGGCCTCTGATTGTAGGTCATGCGCACCCCGAGGTGCTAGAGGCCATCCGAGAGACAGCGGCGAAGGGAACGAGCTTTGGAGCGCCTACAGAGCTTGAAACCAAAATGGCGGAGCTCGTATGCGAGCGGATGCCTTCCGTTGAGATGGTGCGTATGGTGAATTCCGGCACCGAGGCGACAATGAGTGCGCTTAGGCTGGCTCGCGGATATACCAAGCGTTCGATCATTATGAAATTTGAAGGCTGTTATCACGGGCATGCGGATGCACTGCTGATTAAAGCGGGCTCCGGTGTGGCCACACTGGGGCTGCCTGATAGCCCTGGAGTGCCGGAAAGTGTTGCTTCCAATACGATCACCGTACCGTATAACGATCTGGAATCGGTAAAGCTTGCTTTTGAACGGTACGGCGAGCAGATTGCGGCGTTAATTGTAGAACCGATTGCCGGCAATATGGGAGTTGTTCCGCCAAAGCCTGGATTCCTTGAAGGACTTCGGGAAATTACGAAGGAGGCAGGGGCGCTGCTCATTTTTGACGAGGTCATGACCGGTTTCCGCGTTCATAAGAACAGCGCACAGGGCCTGTACGGCGTAACGCCGGATTTAACCTGTATGGGCAAGGTGATCGGTGGAGGCCTGCCGGTCGGCGCTTACGGGGGCCGCCGCGATATTATGGAAATGATCGCGCCGAGCGGACCGATTTATCAAGCGGGCACATTGTCGGGAAATCCGTTGGCAATGGCTGCGGGCTACACGACACTGACTTTGCTTGGAAAGCCGGGCGTGTACGAAGAATTGGATCGTAAAGGAGCCCGGCTGGAGCAGGGCTTTGCGGCAAATGCTGCGGAGTTCGGAATTTCAAGCACGATTAATCGTGTCGGTTCAATGGTTTGTCCGTTTTTCACGGGAACGCAAGTGACCGACTATGAGACAGCGAAAACATCCGACCTGCAAGCATTTAATGTTGTGTTCGGGCATTTGCTGGATGTTGGCGTATCGATCGCACCTTCCCAGTTTGAAGGGATGTTCGTTTCAACGGCGCATTCGGATGAGGATATCGAATTTACCATTGCAGCGCATCGCGAGGCATTGCGGCGTTTCGTTGAACAAAAATAAAGAAGCCAGGGAGATGAGCTCCCTGGCTTCTTTGCTGCGTGAGGCAGATTCGCGCATTAGCAGTTTGCCGGTTGAAACAAGCTGAATGTCCGTCGGCTCGGTATGTAAATCCAAAAGGCTTGTCCGATTAGCTGCTCGTTCCACCTGCCGGTGCGGTTGTTCCTGCATTCGTTGCTGGAGCTGTGCCGGAAGTACTGCCGCCGCTTCCGCTCGGTCCCGCTGCTCCTGTGGCACCGGCAGCGGGAGATGTACTTGTACCCGCACCTGATGTGGTACCTCCACCAGAGGAAGTTCCACCGCTTGAGGCAGGAGCCGTTGGCTGAGCGCCCGACTGGCTTGGACTTGCTGCATCGCCGCCTGATGAGCCGGCTCCTGTAGAGCCGGAGCCGGTAGTACCGGCTCCACCCTCAGGGGCGGTTTCAGGCTTTTGCTGCGTTGGCCCCGGTGCTGTCGGTGCCGGTGCAGGTACCGACGGGGATGAACCGCCGTTGCTTCCTGCCGCCGGATCACCGGCTGGCGGCGTTGTCGCGGCAGGAGGAGCATTATTGCTGGCATCCGGATTACCCGGGGAGCCAGTTCCTTTGGATTCATCTATGCCAAGCCAATTGGTACCCCCGGAAGTGTTTCCGGATTCCTCATTCCCATTCGGCTTTGGCTGTTCGGTATTCTGCTTCGGAGCATTTCCTGTTCCGTTGGTCTCGCCCGCTGAACCGGCTGGAGTGCTCTCCGAAGCTGGTTTTTTCGTCGTTGACCCGGAGCTGCTTCCGCTCGATTTCTTCTGGGATTGCTCTCGGAGGAAGTCCGGATGATCGTAAGCGCCGCCCGGATCAATTTCCGAGATCCCTTCCCAAACGTTATCTACCTGAATATCGTCCGGGTTGTCAAAGACCAGCATGCCGGAAGGCAGTCGGCGTTCGCCCCAGCGGCTGGACGGCTTGGTGACCAGCTCGCCTTCGTAAACCAATTCGGAGGAAGCCCCTCCATCAAGGAAGCCTGCATTCACGACACCGCGCTCCAGAAACAAATCCTGCACTTCCTTCAGCGTTGCACCAACACTGTGGGTTTGTCGCCCGTCGATTACGGCGACGAATACCGTACCATCGGCCGTTTGGCCGACCGCTGTTCTCGGTGCGCGCCCCCAGCCGCCGTCGCCGCTCGTAATGAGCGGCTTGCCGTTGGCGATGAAGCGAGGGTAAAACATAACCGCTTCTCTCATTTTCATTTCTTTCATTTCGCGGAGCGAATACTTGCCAACGACAAGCGTGCCGTCCTCGGTGAAGCCGACGACATGCTGCGGGGAATCCTCCGGATGGTCATTGTAGAGCACCTCGCCGCCCGACATAATGATACCGATCGGCGCAAAACCGTTACCAAGCCCATCAGGGTCAACGAAACCGCCGCCGTTAAAGCCAGCCACCGCTCCGGTTCGTTCTACCATGGAGCTGATGCGTTCGCCTTCACCCGGCTTGTTCGGCACAACGACGCGGATCGCCCGAGGGTCGCACACCTTCATGAGCTTTCCTTTCCAGAGGGTTCCTGAGATATCCTCAAGCTCAACCAAGGGCTCACAGGCAATTTGCTTCGTTGTTGTAATTAAGTTTAGATTTTGCTTTTCTTTGCCATATTCGTCGGTTTGCTGCTGCATCTTGCGAACCATATAGTCCCGCTTTTCCGTGCCGACCAATACCCAAGCCCAGCTTCGATGACGGGTGGTCATTACGGTTTCAGCCAAAAACTCCCGGATGGTCTCGCCGGGAGGCGTTAAGTACAAAAAGCTTGATGTTGCGGCAGACAATATCGCTCCGGATAAAAGCAGCTTCTTCAGCCAGCTCCAGCCACGCAGCTCTCTCCCTGTCTCCGCGATCCATTGATATGCAGTATTCAAATTTAGTCCTCTCCCGTGGTTCAGTCTCTTCTCTATTTTTTATAAGTGACATCAATTGATTTTATATGGATTTCGGCATGGGCATGCCATTCTTAATCATATCATAAACGAGGTTATTCAGGTTGTGGAATTTGCTTGAAAAGTTTTGTGGAATGGACCGTGCGCTTGGCCCATATACATGTATAGACGTAATATCTGAGAGGAGGAGTTCTCGTGTCGGAACAACCATCCGGTCTGCGTTTCGATATTTATGAACGGGTGCATTTGGCTGACGATGTACCGGGCATAGAAGCTTTGGAGGAAATCGAGCTGGTTCCAGAAATTCAGGTGGTTTCGCAGGGCGATCAAGCTTTATTAAAAGGAAATTTGCTGCTCTCCGGCGCTTATTTGCCGGAAGGGGAGAACAGAGAAACCCAAACGCTTACTCATTACATACCGGTAGAAATTACGCTGCCGATGAACCGTGTAAGCAGGCTGGAAGAAATTGCGGTTGAGATTGAAAACTTTGACATCGAGCTGCTTTCCCGCAAAAGCATTAATGTAACCGGCGTGCTTTCTTTGCATGGGATCGAAATGGTTTCTTCGGCGCCGCGCTCGTGGCGCGAGGAGGATTTGGTGTTCACGCACCGGGCGGAGGAGCGCGAGGATGCAGGGGAACGCGAAGCGGCGGAGCCTGCCGCAGCCGTGAATGCTCAGACGGATGCGAAGCCTGTCGCTGCAGAAGCCTCCGCTGAGGTGAACGCTGCAGCCGAGCCAGCGCCAGCCGCTTTCTCTTCAGCTGTCGAGCCTATTCCAGCGGCGGCCGTAGAGCCGCAGCCGAAGACTGAGACAGCTCCTGCGCTAGAGGAGGCAAACGAGCCGGCCGCACAGCTTAGTGCGGCAGAGGAAGCCGTTCCGCCAGCGGCGAACGCGCCTGTTGAAGCTGAAGAGGCTTTGGAAGCTGCTAATGAGCCAGGCCAGGATATGGATAATGCACCTGTAGAAGCGCCAGAGGTGCTAGAAGCGATCGAGGAAGCTCCGGTGGAGAAAAAGTCGGAACCGAAAATCGCCTTTGGCGCGAAGCCGGGAACCGTTACCGCTCCAGGACCGCTTGGCGGTTTGAACTCGCTGCTTGGTAAGCGAAACGGCGGTTCCACTGATGCTTCTGCTCAAGGAGAAGCTGGTTTCGACAAGACGGAAAAGCAGGCAAGAAACAACCAGCAGCTCAGCGATGCGGCTCTTAAGGAACGCTTGGAATGGAAAAACCTGCTTATGCGCAAAGAAGAGGAAGGCCAGGGCTTCCGCAAGGTTCGCATGTGCATTGTACAGAAGGAAGAAACGATGGATACGATCGCGGAGCGCTACAACATCAGCGCGAAGCAAATCGCGCTTTATAACCGCATGGCTGAGCCTTCCCTGCAGGAAGGACAAATCATTTACATTCCGGCGAACTAATCGGACGTTGTAAGCCTCATAACAAAACAAGAAGCTGTGCCGCAGTGACTATGCGGCGCAGCTTCTTTTCATAGGTTTGTGTTTTTTATGTACATCTTTTTCAAGTTCATAATTCCCTAGTACATATTTAAGAGAAAGCCAAGATACGCTAAAAATAAGCCGAACAATAGGAAAATATCGAATGGAGTAGGCATGAGCAGCGTTCTAACAAATTGAATACAAATGAGCGGGAACATGACGCCTTTTACCGTATACCGGAATTTCCACCACCATCGCTGCATTTTCGTATCCCTCCTATCCATCATTTTCAAAAACAGCGCTGTTCCATGTTTATGAATACTCGAATAGGTTAATGCTGGAACTAACGACGATTTTGGCTGATGGTGCAGGGAAATATTGACGTTCGCTGCGATCATCGTTATCATATGTAGTATTGATGAATAGCTATACCGACTGAGATGCGGAGTAGTAGTCCGTGGCCCCTTCAGAGAATGGAACCCTTAGGGTGGAAGGTTCCTAGGATCAGGCCAGGAGCGAAGGTCGCCGCGGAGTCGCTTGCATAAAGCCGGCCGCAGCCGTTATCTGCATGAAAGTGTCACCCGATCCGGCCGAACCGGTAAAGCTCGGGTGAAACAAAGGTGGTACCACGGAAGCTTGCCTTTCGTCCTTTGAGGACGGAGGGCTTTTTTTGTTGTAAACTGATTAAAGCTGGAGGATGATTTTCCGATGACCGAAGCAAATGCACAAAACGGCTTAACGATGCCGACAACCTACGAACCCAAAGAAGCAGAGCGCAAATGGACGGAATACTGGCTGAATAATGGTTTTTTTAAGGCCGGTAGCCGTACCGACGCAGAAACGTACACGATCGTCATTCCGCCGCCGAACGTAACCGGTGTGCTTCATATCGGGCATGCGCTCGATTTTACGCTGCAGGACATCATGGTCCGCGCTAAGCGCATGCAGGGCTACGACGCCCTCTGGCTGCCGGGAACGGATCATGCCGGAATCGCTACGCAGGCGAAGGTGGAACAGAAACTGCGCGAGGAAGGCGTAAGCCGTTATGATCTTGGCCGCGAGAAATTTTTGGAGAAGGTTTGGGATTGGAAGGAATATTCGCAGAAAACGATCCATGAGCAATGGTCGAAAATGGGCTTCTCGCTGGATTATTCCCGCGAGCGCTTTACGATGGACGAAGGGCTTTCCCAGGCGGTTCGCGAAGTGTTTGTCCGTTTATATGAAAAGGGCTTGATTTACCGCGGCAACAAAATTATTAACTGGGACCCGGCTGCCCGCACCGCTTTGTCGGATATTGAAGTAGAGTACAAAGAGGTTCAAGGCGCGCTTTATCATTTGCAGTATCCGCTTAAGGATGGCAGCGGCCACATTGTGGTGGCGACGACGCGTCCAGAGACGATGCTGGGCGATACGGCGGTAGCGGTTCATCCGGAGGATGAGCGTTACAAGCATATGATCGGCAAGATGCTCGTTCTCCCGATTATCGGGCGGGAAATTCCGGTTATTGCAGATGAGTATGTCGATAAGGAGTTCGGCAGCGGCGCGGTAAAAATTACGCCGGCTCACGACCCGAACGACTTTGAGGTCGGGCTGCGTCATGATCTGCCGCAAATCCTCGTGATGGACGAGAGCGGCAAGATGAACGATGCGGCCGGCAAGTACGCCGGCATGGATCGCTTCGACTGCCGCAAGCAGATCGTTGCGGACATGAAGGAACAAGGCGTGCTGCTTCGCATTGAGGAGCATACGCATCAGGTCGGCCACAGCGAGCGCAGCGGCGCGGTTGTTGAGCCCTACCTGTCCACGCAGTGGTTCGTCAAAATGCAGCCGCTGGCCGATCGTGCCATTGAAGTGCAGAAGTCGGGGCAGGGCGTCCGCTTTGTACCGGACCGCTTCGAGAAGACGTACCTGCACTGGATCGAAAATATTCGCGATTGGTGTATCTCCCGCCAGCTGTGGTGGGGGCACCGTATCCCGGCTTGGTACTGCGAAAGCTGCGGCGGCATGACGGTAGCATCCAGCGATCCGTCGGCATGTAAGCACTGCGGCAGCGCCTCGATCCAGCAGGATAATGATGTGCTCGATACATGGTTCAGCTCCGGCCTGTGGCCGTTCTCCACGCTTGGCTGGCCGAATGAGCAGTCGGAGGACTTCAAGCGGTTTTATCCTACGGATGTGCTCGTTACGGGCTACGATATTATTTTCTTCTGGGTCGCACGGATGATTTTCACGGCTCTGGAGTTTACGGACCAGAATCCGTTTAAGGATGTGCTGATCCACGGTCTTGTCCGCGACTCCGAAGGACGTAAGATGTCCAAGTCGCTCGGCAACGGGGTCGATCCGCTTGAGGTTATTGAGAAGTACGGCGCGGATGCGATGCGCTTTATGCTGTCTACCGGCATCACTCCGGGACAGGATTTGCGCTTCCGTTGGGAGCGGGTCGAGCAGGCGCGCAACTTTGCGAATAAGATATGGAATGCATCCCGCTTTGCGCTGATGAATCTGCAGGACTTTACCGCTGAAGATATCCAGCTTGATACGGACAAGATGAATACCGCGGACCGCTGGATTTTGCATCGTCTTAATGAAACGGCTCGCGAAGTCACTCGTTTAATCGACAGCTATGAATTCGGTGAAACCGGCCGTGTTTTATACAACTTTATTTGGGATGATCTGTGCGATTGGTATATCGAATTTGCCAAGCTCAGTCTGTACGGTACGGATGCGGAAGCGAAAAAGACGACTCAGTCGGTGCTCTCGTATGTGCTGGACCAAACGATGCGCCTGATCCATCCTTTTATGCCGTTTATCAGTGAAGAAATTTGGCAGCATCTGCCGCATCAAGGCGAGACGATTACACTGGCGAAGTGGCCGGTTTATGAAGCACGTTTCGAAGCCGACGCGGCCGTAAAGGAAATGGAGCTGCTCATGGACGTCATCCGCGCCGTGCGGAACATCAGGGCGGAAGTGAACGTGCCGATGAGCAAGAAGGTTGAGCTCGCGGTGAAGCCCGGCAGCGAGGAAATTAGTGCTGTATTGACACGCAACCGTCATTATATCGAGCGCTTCTGCGGAACGTCGAAGCTGGATATCGCTGCAAGCATGGCTCCGCCGGAAAAAGCGATGACCGCCGTTGTGACCGGAGCAGAGCTGTTCCTGCCTCTGGCTGGACTCATCGATATTGCTCAAGAGGTTGGCCGACTTGAGAAGGAGCTGGCTACGCTGAACGGCGAGGTAGAGCGCATCGACAAGAAGCTGGCGAACGAAGGCTTCGTGGCGAAGGCTCCGGCTGCCGTTATCGAAGAAGAACGCCGCAAGCGCGAGGACTACATCGATAAACGCGACAAGGTGCTTGCGCGCATCGCGGAGCTGAAAAGCTAATTGGGGACGGAGGGAATCGAAATGGAGCCAAATACAAATGCCCCGTTCGCGAATGCGGAGGAGGCAATCAGCTGGATCAAAGGGCTGATTGCCTTTGGCCCCAAGCCGGGATTAAAGCGGATGGAGTATATGATGGAGCGGTTCGGGAATCCGGAGCGTCGGCTGAAGTTTATTCACGTCGCCGGGACGAACGGCAAGGGCTCGACCTGCGCCTATTTAACGCGGGCGCTTATGCAGGCCGGATACGATGTCGGCACCTTCACCTCTCCTTATTTAACCCGGTTTACGGATCGGATTCAGCATAATGGAGTAGACTTGGCGGATGAGGACCTGCTCAACATTGCAAATCGCTTAAAGCCTGTTGCCGATGAAATGGAAGGGTCGGATATTGGCTCTCCAACGATGTTCGAGGTTACAACAGCTGCCGCGCTTATTTATTTTGCAACCGTGTCTTACCCTGATTTTGTCGTCTGGGAAACAGGGCTTGGCGGAAGGCTCGACTCTACAAATATCGTAACTCCAGTCGTTTCGGTTATCACGAATGTAGGTTTCGATCATACGGATGTACTAGGGGAGACAATTGCGGAGATTGCTGCGGAAAAGGCCGGCATTATTAAGCCGGGCGTGCCGGTGGTGACGACCGCCGAGCATCCGGAGGCGCTTCAGGTGTTTCGCGAAACTGCGGAGCAGCGTAAATCGAAGCTGTATGTTCTAGGTGAGGATTTTGAGGTCGAGGTCGGAGAGGTGCAGAAAAATAAGCAGGTGTTCCATTTCGACGGACCGTTTCGTAAGCTTCCCGATATGACCCTCACGATGAACGGGGAGCACCAGGTGAAAAATGCCGCCGCGGCATTAATGACGCTGGAGGTGCTGCGCCAATACTATGCCGCGCTGCTTGATCCGGAAGACCTGCTTCAGGCGTTCCGTGAAACGAGCTGGCTGGGCAGATTAGAGGCGATAGAGCTTGCTGACCGCCCAGGATTGCAGGTCCTCCTTGACGGCGCCCATAATCCGGAGGGGGCCGCGGCATTAGCGGACGCATTAAAGAAGGTTTACACGTATAAAAAGCTGCATCTATTGATCGGAATGCTTTCAACTAAGAATCATAAAGATTATTTGCAGCATATACTACCTATAGCGAATTCGATCTTATTTACTGAGCCCGATTTCCGCAAGAAATTAGAGGCGGAGGAGCTTTTTCGGGTAGCTTCGGAGCTGAAAGCCGAAACTGGCGCTGCCGCTGAGCTTTTCTGTGAACCGGAGTGGAGCCGTGCGTTGGAACAACTGCTAGATCGTGCGGAATCTGGAGACTTGGCAGTGATCTCCGGATCTCTTTATTTAATTTCCGATGTGCGTGCGCAGCTGATGAAGCTGACGGATACTGACAAAGGATGGTGACGGGGCCTTGAGTTCTCTGGAGCATGTTCATTTTATCGGCATCGGCGGGTATGGAATGAGTGCCATCGCCCGTGTGATGCTGGAAATGGGGTACCGGGTTACGGGTTCGGACGTCGCTCAGCAGGAGCTGACGGAGAAACTTACGGCCAAAGGCGCCGGTGTATATATAGGACACCACGAGCGGAATGTTCAGGGCGCCGATCTAGTCGTCTATTCTACAGCCCTTTCCAAGGATAATGTAGAAATGGCGGCTGCGCAGCAAATGAATATTCCGATCATTCATCGCTCGCAAATGCTGGCCCGGCTGATGGATCAGAAGAAGGGCATAGCCGTAGCAGGCGCTCACGGAAAAACGACGACCTCTTCGATGATTGCGCTGGTGATGGAAGAAACGGGAATGGATCCGACTTTTATTATCGGCGGGGAAATTATGAATGTCGGCAGCAATGCGAAAGCGGGCAAAGGGGAGTACGTCGTTGCCGAGGCGGATGAGAGCGATGGCTCGTTCCTCCAGTACCACCCAACACTCGGGATCGTGACCAATATTGAAGCCGATCACTTGGAAAATTACGACGGGAATTTTGAAAATTTGAAGGAAGCTTATCGTAAATTTTTAAGCCAAGTGAAGGATGGCGGAAAGGCAGTCGTCTGTTTAGACGATCCATACTTACAAGAAATGCTGTCCGGAATTCGCTCGGAGGTTGTTACCTACGGCATTACCAGCGATGCGGACTATGTTGCGGAAAATATTGAACTTGGCGACCGCCGGGTATCGTTTGATGTGAGAAGCCGTGAAGGCGTTCTAGGCAGGTTGGAGCTGTCCGTACCGGGCCGTCATAACGTGCTGAATGCGCTGGCTACTCTCATTGTTTGCCTTGAGGCGGGCGTATCCTTTGCGGCGGTTGCGGAGGCAATCAAGGAGTTCCGCGGGGCCAAGCGCCGCTTCCAGGTGCTGGGTGAGGTTAACGATATTTTGGTGATCGACGATTATGCGCATCATCCGACGGAAATCCAAGCCACAATTGTGGCTGCGAAAGCGACGGGTAAAAAGATCATCGCCGTTTTTCAGCCGCAACGCTATACGCGAACGTTCTTCCTGCTTGATTCGTTCAGCCGTGCGTTCGCGGATGCGGACGAGGTCATCATCACGGATATATTCTCACCCGCCGGAGAGCAGCAAATTGAAGGCGTCAGCTCGCAGCGGCTGGTTGATCTAATCCGCCTAAACAGTAATGCCAATGTGAAGTACATTTCGACGAAGGAAGAAGTGCTGGAGCATTTGATGCATGACACGAAGAGCGGTGACTTGGTTCTAACGATGGGGGCAGGGGATATTTGGAAAACAGCTTATGAGCTGGCCAAAAGGCTGCCGGAGCGATTTGCTTAGTGTCTCGCGTTACCGTTAAGTAAGCCTGTGCAGGAATCCTCGGATCCGGCATAGGCTTTTTTTATGGGGCTTGTTCTATTCTCTCATTTTCTATCATAGAGATGATAGAAATGAAGGACAAGGGAGCGGATCGCAATGAGCAAAGCGAGAATGACAATCAAGCTGGACCCTGCAAGAGAGAACCATAAATCGATTATTCCGTTGAGCCGTGAGGATTATCGCGTGGAACCGGAGCAGGAGCCGGTGCAGGCGGCGCCTGATGAATGGCCCTCATCGATAGACCATTGGGAAGTGCCCGGGGAATCGGGGGTTACGGTTCGGGGCGGCAGCCCGGAGGTCGGCGGTTTCCAGTCGGAAAAGGAAGTAACGACGTCGACGAACCGAGGAAGGGACTTCAACCATTCCGCCGAGCTTAATCCATTTCTAAACGATTACAGCGCGTGGAGCACGCCGATTGATCCGGAGACGGAGCGGGTGGAGCGAATGATCCGGAATTCCGACCCGGAGCCGGAAACGTTCGAGCAGCCACGAAGATCTAACGAATCCATGGATCGGGGACCCGTTCTAGAAGGGTACGGCACATGGAGCTCATACATGGGGGAGGAAAGTGGCCGAACTTCGCGCAGTGCGAGCTATCGAAAGCGGAGCGATGTGCCGTGGCTGCGAGTCGTCATTTCCGTCACGGGGGCCGTTGTTACCGGACTTGCTATCGGCAGCTTGGCTCTACAGCTGTTCACCGGATCGGATACATTAGAAGTGGTTAGCGGCGACCCTGCACGAACAGGCGTTGCGGGTGAAGCAGGGGCGGTTACGGCCGGAGCTGCCGTTTCCTCGAATGGAACAGAAGTGTCGGGACCGGCGGTTGCGGCTGCGGTGCAGGCAGCTAGCTATGTCGTTCTCCAAAACGGCGTATTCTCTGAGCAGCAGGGCGCGCAAAACGCCGTCGATGCCCTAAAGAAAAAAGGTCTTGCCGCCTCCGTTTATCAGGAGGATAACAAATATTTCGTTTACGCCGGCATGACGAAGGATCGCGATCAGGCTTTGGCTTTAAGCCGTTTGCTGCAAAAGGAGCAGTTTGAAGTATTCATCAAACCGCTTGAAATCCCCGCTGTGGCACAAATCCAGTGGAGTGGAGCGAATGCCGATGCGCCAAAAGCATTTTTTGCCCAGCTGCAAAGTTTAGCGGATATGATCGGTGCATTAACGGCGCTGCATTTGGACACCGGGGCGACCTCCAAGCTTGCGGACGGCACAGTGGAAAAGGTGAAGAGCGCGCATCAAAGCTTTAACACAGCAGCAGCTAAAATGAGTGAGGGGGCCGCCCCGGCACAAGCGGAGCAGGTAAAGGCGATCGGCAATGCGATGAATACGGCCGTTCGCTCCATGGAAGAATACGCGAAGCAGCCGAACGCTGCCTACTTATGGCAGGCGCAAAGCGCATCTATGGATGCGATGATTGCACAGAAGACACTGCTTTCAGCTGCGGCAGTTCAATAATAATAGTAAAAAAAAGCTTACGTCCCGTTTTCTTGAAAGGGGCATAAGCTTTTTTTCTTATTTCGTTTCCTTTGCAGCCTTGTCGTTGGTTTGTAAATAAGTCAAATAGCGATCAATGACCACTGCGGTTTCCGCTCTGGTGACGAAGCGGCTCGGATCATAGGTTCGTCCTGTACCCGTACCGCGGAGCAAACCGATTTGGTTCAGGTGGCCGATGGCTTCGCCTGCCCAGTGGTCTGTAGACACGTCCTTGAAGACACCGGAAGCTTTGGCAGCAGCTGTTGAAGAAGCTTCTGTGCCAGTTTGGCTTTTCGCCGTTCTGCTGTTTACATAACGGTTAACGATCACCGCTAGCTCCGCTCGGGAAACCGTGTTGTCCGGCTTGATTGAGCCGTCCGGAAATCCTGTGATTTTACCGGTGAGCGCAGCGACAGACAGAGGCTTATAAGCCCAATGGTTATCCAGAAGGTCTTTGTAAGGAAGCAGCTTCGAGCGGGCGGATTCGATCGTGACCGGCGCGGGTTTTACGGCCTTTTTGGAGCTTGCAGCATCCTCGGCAGCGCCGTTCTCCGCTTCACGATCTTCGAGCGCTTCCGCACGCTCCATCATCGTGATCAGCTCCGCACGTGTTAAGGAGCGTTCGGGCAAAAAGCGGCTGTCCACACCGTTGACAATGCTGCTTTTCTTCAAGCGGACAACGGAATCATTGGCCCAATGGCTGGCCATATCTCTGAAGGACGCGCTGTCCTTCGTACCCTTTGCTCCGGACGAGCCTTCAGCTGACGGTTTTTTGGCTTGCTGCTCGGGTTCAGGCAAATATGCGTCGATTCCTTCGGAAATCCCTTCTGCCATTCGCTGCCGTACGCTTTCGTTAGCCAGCAGCGCAGCATCGGAAGGATTTGAGAGAAAGGCTGTTTCGACGAGAATGCTTGGTATATCGCCCATTCGAACCATATAAGCGGCGCTTGGTACCGTTCCGAGGTTTACCGTCCCTGCTTTTTGCACGAGCGCACCTTGAACCGCCTCGGCAAGCTTATGGCTTTCCTCCCAAATATCGATCATCGCCGATGAAGCAGGGTACCTGCTCTGCGGGTAACGGTGATCGTAATATAGCACGAGAGAGCCTTTGGCATCCTTTGTTGTATGGGCGTTTGCATGTACGGAGACGAGAATATCGCCCTTCATGCTGGACACGATTTGGATACGTTCACTCAAGGATAAGCTTTGATCGGACGTTCTCGTTAATAGCACCTGGTGTCCTTTTTTTTCAAGGCTTACTTGGAGTCGTTTGGATATATCGAAATTTACCGTTTTTTCATACAGTCCGTTTATGCCAACCGCGCCTGGATCTTTGCCTCCATGACCGGGATCGATAATGATTTTTGCAGCGGAGGCCGTCCCAGGCAGCAGGATCGACACGGCTAACGCAGCCGACAGCACTGTAAGCGGAGTCCTTTTCATAGAATCCCACCTCCCCGAACTATTTTACTAGGAAGCAGGGAGAGGAACATCCTATAAATGTTGCCATTACAGCACCTTTATCCTCTATAATAGGGAATGCGGCCCAGCTCAGCCGAAGCCATGTTAATAGAATGGGAGAGAGCTTGATGAAAAAGAACACGATTACCTTTGTTGTGGTGATTTTGCTTGGTCTGCTGACCGGGACGATTTTATCGGAGCTGCTGGCGCCCGTCCCCGCACTTTCGTTTTTAACGAAATACGCAGAAATCGAGTGGCAGCCGCGGGCAAACTTTAATTTTTTAGCGTACGATTTACATTTTCTTGTACGAATTAATTTGATTGGTCTCGTCTGTTTGGCGGCGGCATTTTGGATTTATCGAAAGCTGTAGTAATATGGAAGGAAAAGGAAATGGATAGGGTGATGGAAATGGCAACAACTTCAAGCTTGAAGCTCGTTTTAGCTTCCTCGTCTCCGCGCAGGCAGGAGCTGCTTCGGCTGCTTCAGCTTCCATTTACAATCGTGACTAGGGATACGGATGAGAGCACGGAGCCCGGAATGTCTCCGGCCTGTATCGTTGAATCGCTTTCGCTTCGCAAAGCGGAGGCGGTACGGCAGCATCTCGCGGATCAAGGGGATACGGACAGTCTTATTATCGGTTCGGATACGATCGTCGTTCTTGACGGACAGGCGCTGGGCAAGCCATCCGGGAAAGAGGATGCGCTGCGTATGCTTCAAGCGCTTCGGGGACGCGAGCATGAAGTGTACAGCGGGGTTGCTTGTGTGGACGCCTCTAGAGGCATCGCCAAGGTGAAGCACCGCGTAACGAAGGTTTATATGAAGCCGCTCCGCGACGAGCAGCTGGCTCGGTACATCGCCACCGGCGAACCCATGGATAAAGCGGGGGCATACGGGATTCAGGGGATGGGCGCGATGCTTGTGGACAAGATTGAAGGCGACTTCTTTAACGTCGTTGGTCTGCCGGTATCGCTCCTGAGTGAAATGCTGCTTGATTTCGGGTTCGAAGTGCTTTAATTTATAAGAATACATAACAGGTGAAGCACACCTTGCAGTTTTCCATCCATTATGGAGGGGAGAGTGCGGGGTGTGCTTTTTGTATTGACCAATCAAAGGGGGATAATAATGACAAGCGGTAATTCGATTCCTTTAAAGCATGTACCCGAGGAGGAGCGGCCCCGTGAGAGGCTTGTTCAAGCTGGAGCGGAGGCACTTAGTCATGCCGAGCTTTTGGCGATTTTGCTTCGTACGGGAACAAAGTCGTACAGTGCGGTAGCCTTGGCTCAAAAACTGCTCGCTGAAGCGGGCGGAATCCGGCAGCTTGCGGATCTTGGCCTTGAGCAGCTGACCGCGCTGCACGGGATGGGCCCGGTTAAGGCGGTGCAGCTGCTCGCCGGCATCGAGCTGGGACGCCGGATGGCGGCTTCCGCGCTGCAGGAAAAGCCGGTCATCCGCTCGCCAAAGGACGCTGCCGATTTATTAACCGAACGAATGAGGTATTTACAGAAGGAACACTTCGTATGTTTATTTTTGAATACGAAAAATGCGGTCATCGGACATGAAACACTCTCGGTCGGCAGCCTCAATGCCTCGATCGTTCATCCGAGAGAGGTATACCGGGCGGCAATTCAGAAGGGATGTGCATCGATTATTTGCGCGCATAACCATCCGAGCGGGGATCCGACGCCGAGCCCAGAGGATATCCAAATGACGCAAAGGCTCATGGAGGCCGGGGATATTATCGGGATTGAGGTGCTTGATCATCTTATTATTGGCGAACAAAAATTCGTCAGTTTGAAGGAGCTGGGTTTGATGTAATATAATATAGAGAATCTGTGCATTTTGAGCCCGACTTTGAAAGGAGTCACATTTACATATGTTTGGATGGTTGAACACGAAGGATTTGGGGATCGACCTTGGTACGGCGAATACCCTCGTTTACGTCAAAGGAAAAGGCATCGTTGTCCGCGAACCGTCCGTTGTCGCTCTAAGGACTGATACCAAGACTATTGAGGCGGTCGGAGAGCATGCCAAGAAAATGATTGGGCGTACGCCTGGAAATATTCGCGCAGTTCGACCGATGAAGGACGGCGTAATCGCCGATTTCGAAACAACGGCTACCATGATTAAATATTTTATTCGACAGGCGCAAAAGCAAAATTCCATTCTAGGACGCCATCCTAGCGTAATGGTTTGCGTGCCGTCAGGCATAACCGCAGTGGAGAAGCGCGCCGTGGAGGACGCAACCCGCCAAGCGGGAGCCAAAGAGGCGTACACGATTGAGGAGCCTTTTGCGGCGGCGATCGGCGCCGACCTGCCGGTTTGGGAGCCGACAGGAAGCATGGTCGTTGACATCGGGGGCGGGACGACGGAAGTCGCAGTAATCTCGCTTGGCGGCATTGTGACCAGCCGTTCGATCCGGATCGCCGGCGACGAGATGGACGAGTCGATCATTCAATATATCAAGCGTTCCTATAATCTCATGATCGGGGAACGTACCTCCGAGCAGCTCAAGATGGAGGTCGGCTCTGCCCTGACGCTTGATCCGGCACAATCGATGGAAATCCGCGGCCGTGATTTGGTGACAGGCCTTCCGAAGACGATGACGATTACATCGACGGAAATTACCGAAGCGCTGCTCGATACAGTTAATGCGATTGTGGACGCTGTGAAAAACACGCTGGAGAAGTGCCCTCCAGAGCTTTCCGCCGATATTATGGATCGCGGGATCGTGCTTACCGGCGGGGGCGGCTTGCTGCGCAACCTGGATAAGCTGCTTGCGAGAGAGACGGGAATGCCGGTCATCGTGGCCGATAATCCGCTGGACTGCGTAGCGATTGGAACCGGAAGGGCGCTAGACAATATTCATTTGTTCAAAACGAAATCTTCTCCAGCCTCCCGTTCGCGCAGATAAATATTGAACGGAACGGCAGGTGGAGAGAAGGTAAGTGGGTGGTAGTTCGGCATGTTTAAGCTTATGGGGAACAAACGGTTGATTTTTTTGATGGCCGGGATCATATTTTTCATCGCGATAATGGGACTATCCTATGGACAACGCGAAAAGGTAACGGCTCCAGAGATGTTTGTGAAGGATACGGTTTCCTTTTTACAGGGGCTTGTGTATACACCGGTTCGAATGGTCTCAGAGTTTCTGGAGGATGTTCGCGATCTTCGCACCTTGTACGTTGAAAACCGCGAGCTGAAGCTGACGTTGTCCCAGTATGCCCGCGATTCCGCGCGCCTGAATGAGCTGGAGGCGCAAAATATTCGTCTGAAGGAAGAGCTCGAATTTACTGAACGTCAAAAAGCGGCGAACAATTATAAGTACCGGATCGCGGAAGTGATCGCTGATAACAGCTCGGATCCGTATAATCAAACGATTACGATTAATCTTGGGGAGAAGGATGGCATTCGCCCGGATATGGCGGTGACCAGTGTAGATGGCTTGGTCGGACGCGTCGTTCGTGTGTTTCCTTTCCATTCCAACGTGCAGCTGATCACCAATTTGGACAGCGAGTCGAATCAGACGAAAGCGATCGCTGCGACCGTAATGGGGAATAATGACTCCTTCGGTATGATAGAAACGTTTGAGGACGGAAAGCTGGTCATGACAAAGATCATCCAGTCGGATGAGCTGAAGGAAGGCGACACGGTTATCACCTCCGGGCTTGGGCAGGTATTTCCAAGCGGAATTCCAATTGGCAAGGTTGTTTCCCGAAAGGTAGGTGACTTCGGTCTGACGTACACGGCATTAATTGAGCCGGCTTCGTCATTTACGCATTTGCGTGAAGTATTTGTGATCGAAGTGCCGGAATGAAAACAGTCCTGCAGCGTTATTTCTATTGGATAGCCCTATTCATTTTATTTTTGCTGGAAGGCTCCTTGGTGCCATGGATTTTGCCCGTCGCTTGGCAGTCCACGATCCATGCGGCCCCGCATTTGGTGCTTGTTGGGGTGCTCTTTCTCGGTGTATTTACAAATCGGCATCTTGCGTTATTTACCGGGCTAGCCTTCGGCTTCCTGCACGATATCGTGCATTACGGCATTATGATTGGCGTTCATGCTTTTGCTCTTGGCCTTTGCGGGTATTTGGCAGGCGTGCTTACGCTTTCAGCCCGCAGGCCATTTGTTGTTGTAATGACGATCGTAACCGTCTGCTCCGCTTGCTTTGAACTGGCATTATATTTGATCTATCACGTGTTTCAGGTTCATTCCATGTCTTTCAACAAAGCGTTTACTACGATTATGCTTCCAAGTCTGCTCATTACCCTGCTGTTCTCCCTTGTCATTTATGCGCCCGCCCGAAAACTTCTGCAACAATTTAAAGAGAAGTCGGAGGAAAAAGGCGATTGACCGGCGAAATATATAGGTCGGGAGGGCGAAGGGAATGACATCACTGAAGCATCGCGTCACAATCAAAGGAGTGAAGGATGGACTCGTCTTTCTGCTGGATGACGAATGCGATTATGAAGAGCTGGTTCAAGAGCTTGAACATAAATTGGAAAAAACGCATCAAACCTTTTTGACCGGTCCGATCGTGCATGTGAATGTGAAGCTCGGTGCCCGAGAGGTAACGGATAAGCAGAAAACCGAAATTCGTTCGATCATCGGCCGTCAAGGGAACCTGATGATACAATCGATCGAGTCGGAAGCGGATCAAGCCGTTAAGGCGGATGAAAAGGAAGCAGACAAAGGAATTCAAACCTTAAACGGAATCGTCCGTTCCGGGCAAACACTGCATCATGAAGGCAATTTGCTGTTCATGGGCGATGTGAACCCTGGGGGTACCTTAACGTGTACGGGCGACATTTTTGTAATGGGTTCCTTGCGGGGCTTGGCTCACGCTGGACGGAACGGAAACGAGAAAGCAATTATCGCCGCATCGCATATGAAACCGACTCAGCTTCGGATTGCGGATATTATAAGCAGGCCTCCGGATGAATGGGGAATCGGAGAGTCCTATATGGAATTCGCCTATCTAAAAGACGGAAAAATGGAAATTGAAAAAATTCAATTTTTGAATCGGATCCGCGGCGGATCGTAGGGGAGTGAAACGAATGGGAGAGGCAATAGTCGTCACCTCAGGCAAGGGCGGTGTAGGGAAAACGACCTCATCGGCCAACATCGGCACAGCCTTGGCGCTGCTCGGTAAAAAAGTATGCATGGTCGATACAGATATCGGCCTGCGTAATTTGGATGTGGTCATGGGGCTGGAAAACCGGATCATTTATGATCTGATTGATGTGGCGGAAGGTCGCTGCCGTTTGCCGCAAGCGCTTGTTAAAGACAAGCGGTTCGATGAGCTGTATATGCTTCCGGCTGCGCAAACGAAAGACAAACACGCCGTAAGTCCCGATAAGGTTCGGGATATCGTGCTGGAGCTAAAGAAGGATTTCGAATATGTTATTATCGATTGTCCCGCAGGTATCGAGCAGGGCTTTAAAAATGCGGTTGCTGGAGCCGACAAGGCTATCGTAATTACAACACCGGAAAACGCAGCCGTTCGCGATGCCGATCGGATTATTGGGCTATTGGAGCAGGAACGTCATATCGAGCGTCCAAGACTCGTTATTAACCGCATTCGCCCTACAATGGTGAAAAAGGGAGAAATGCTCGATATCGACGAAATTTGCTCGGTATTAGCCATCGATCTGCTTGGTATTGTACCGGATGACGAATACGTCATTAAGGCCGCAAACAGCGGAGAGCCGACGGTTATGAATCCAAATTCCAAAGCTTCCATCGCCTATCGCAATATTGCCCGCCGCATTTTGGGAGATACGGTTCCCCTTATGCAAATCGAAGATCGGGGCGGCATGCTTCACAAACTGAAAAAGTTTTTTGGAGGATAGCAGTGTTCGACAAACTTAAAAAGCTCGATGTGCCGATGCTTGTCATCATGCTTATTTTCATGGGCTTCAGCACGCTTGTCATCCATAGCGCTACGATCAATACGCAGTTTGCAGGATATGATATGCATAATCTGCGGAACTACGGGCTTGGTTTTGTTGTGTTAATCGGCGTCAGCTTTTTTAATTACCGTCTCATGCTCAAAGCGTCTCCGTATATATACGGCATCGGCATTATACTGCTGGTCGCCGTTTATTTATTCGGAGTTGAAAAAAATAGCGCCAAAGGCTGGTTTAGTCTTCCCATGGGATTGGATGTGCAGCCGGCGGAGCTGGTGAAGCTGTTTATTATTCTGCTCTTAGCGTATTTTATAGCACGGCGGAAGGGCGATCAGCTAACCTTCTTTAAGGATATACTGCCGATCGGGCTGTTCGTTTTAGTGCCGTTCGTTCTTGTTCTGATTCAGCCTGACTTAGGAAATGCTGTAATCTATCTTGTTATCTTGGTCGGAATGCTGTGGATCGGCAACGTAAAATATACTCATGTGCTGATCGGCGTCGCAATTATTGCCGCAGGCATCGCCACCTTTCTCTACGTATTCCAAACCTATCACGATCCGATACAGCAGTATTTGGGAGAAAGGGGCTACGGGCATTGGGTAGCCCGAATTGATACTTTTATTAACCCGGAGAGTGCATCTTTCGACCAAGCGTATCAGGTGAATAACTCAATACGCGCGATTGGCTCGGGCTTGCTGCTTGGAGAAGGCTATCTGCTGGGCACCTCGGTGCATAAAGGCTTTATTCCTTATGCTTATTCGGATTCCGTCTTTGTCGTGATTGGAGAAGAATTTGGATTTGTCGGCAGCTCGGCTTTATTGCTGGTTTATTTCCTACTTATTTACCGAATGGTGCTCATCTCCATCCAATGCCGAGACCGGGCAGGCTCCTTTATTATTATCGGCATTATTTCAATGTTTGTGTTTCAAATATTTCAAAACATTGGGATGCTCATTGGAATTATGCCGCTTACGGGCATTACTCTGCCGTTTATAAGCTATGGTGGAACCTCGCTGCTCATTAACATGATGAGTATCGGGATCGTGATGAGCATCAAGATGCATCAGGAAAAGCCGCTTGAATATTAGACCGCCGTCTAATAAAAAATTGTCTTGCCAATGAGTGGATGTTGTTGTAGATTTATAAACAATTGAATTGCATGAACGGGGGCTTGATGAAGTCAGGCTGAGATAGCGGCCGTATGCCGCTGACCGTAAATCTGATCTGGGTAATGCCAGCGTAGAGAGCCGATGCATACGTACTTGTGTGCGAAAGTCCGCCTATTTGCTGGCGGGCTTTTTTTTCGTTTTCTCCCATGTCCCTAAGTGCATTCAAGAAAAAAACTGATTCGGGGAAGGAAGATGAAAGCAATGTCTAAGCAGGGAAATAAAAAGGGGTTAAAGCTAACGGATATTTTGGTGACGCTTGTCATCGGTGCGGTGTTCGGTGTCATCTATAAAGTATGGGGTCCGCTCTATTACTCCATTGAGCCACTAGGTCTGCATGTGAACCAGCTTATGTACGGTATGTGGTTTATAGCGTCGACGTTTGCATTTTTGATTATCCGCAAGCCTGGTGTTGCCATCCTAGCTGAAGTCGCCGCTGCACACATGGAATTTGTTTTTGGCGGTCAATGGGGGCTCCCGACGCTTATTTATGGTTTGCTGCAGGGGCTTGGCGCTGAAATTGCCTTTGCGCTGTTCCGCTACCGTTCGGCTTCCCTTGGCGTGGTGAGCTTAGCAGCAATCGGCTCCTGTATCGCCTCAATTTTTATCGATCAATATTACGGCTATATCGAAGCGCTCACCTTCTGGAATTACAGCTTGTTAGTCGGCTTCCGTGTGATCGGCAGTGTGCTGATTTCCGGCGTGCTCGCTTATTATCTTGCGAAGGCGGTCGAGAACACCGGCGTTACGAAGCTTGTGCGGCCGGCGTCGCGTGCCGATTACGATAAACTATGAGCCGAACAATATCAGCGAAGGTTGAAAACTTAAGACTGGCTTTTCCCGGGGAAGACTCCTTGCTGTTTAAGGGGTTATCCCTTTCCTTTTTTTCGGGAGAAAAGGTGCTGCTGCTTGGCCCGAGCGGCTGCGGGAAATCGACGCTGCTGCAGGTGCTAAGCGGGATAATTCCGAATTCCGTCGAGGTACCGATGAAGACGGATTCGATCCATGTGCCGGAAAAATCCGCCTACGTGTTTCAGGATCCGGACATGCAGTTCTGCATGCCCTATGCCGACGAGGAGCTTGCCTTTGTACTGGAGAATCTGGCGGTGCCGAAAGAGAGGATGGACGGGGAAATCAGAAGCCTGCTGAATAGGGTCGGTTTGCAGGATGTGGAGCCGCATACGCCGATATCCGTTTTTTCACAAGGGATGAAGCAGCGCCTTGCTGTTGCTTCCGCGATGGCCCTGGAGCCGGAGGTCCTTTTCTTGGATGAGCCGACTGCACTGCTTGATCCGGAAGGCACGACCCAGGTTTGGGATACGATTAAACGGACGGCAGAGCACCGGACGGTAATTATCGTCGAACATAAAATCGATGAGATTATCGAGTTCGTCGACCGCATCGTGCTGTTTTCTCCGCATGGGGAGGTGATTGCCGATGGTGGGCCGCAGAAGGTGTTTCTGGAGCATCGGGAGCAGCTTATGCAGTACGGCATTTGGTACCCTGGAGTATGGGAGGATTACTGGTTAAGACGCGTTTCGCCCCAACCTGTCTCCGGTAAGTTCACACAACAAAACAGAGAAGAATCCGGGCGTGAGATCCTTGAACTCAAAGACTTTTCCGGGAGGCGCGGTAAACGCGAGCTGATTCGTGTCGAGCACGCGGCCGTTAATCCAGCGGAATGGGTATGTATCACCGGTGTGAACGGGGCGGGAAAAAGCTCTCTGCTTCTATCCGTTATGAATTTGCTCCGCACGGAGGGCGTGTGCTTGCTCTCCGGGATGCCGCGGGGAAAGACGGAGCATGCGGCGAAGTATGCGGGTTACGTCTTCCAAAACCCGGAGCTGCAGTTTTTAACCAATTCCGTAGAGGAAGAAATTGCATACTCCTTAGAAGCAGATGGAGCAGAAAGGTCGGAGCGGGAACGGAAAACGGAAGCGCTGCTTGAACGGTTTGGGCTCAAAGTCCATCGCGGGCAGCATCCCTTTCAGCTGTCCACCGGGCAAAAACGGCGATTAAGCGTGGCCACCGCGCTTGTCCGGGAGCCTCAGCTGCTGCTTCTGGATGAGCCGACCTTTGGACAGGATGCGAAAAATACCTTCGCTCTGCTGGAAACGTTGGAGGGGCTTCGGCAGGGGGGAACCGCCATCCTGATGATAACCCATGACCCTGAGATCGTCCGCAGATTTGCCACTAGAGTTTGGCTTGTGCAGGAAGGGAAATTGGCGGCAGATGTAACTCCGGATGCCTACCAACTCTTACTGGAGGAAGAAAGGAGGGATGGCGGTGCAGCTCAGCTTCCCGCACAAGGAAACGTGGCTTCACAAGGTCAATCCGAGCATTAAGCTGCTTGCGCTAGTTATGATGTTCGTCGTTGTACTTCTTATTCATAACATAAATGTGCTGGCAAATGCTGTGGCCGGGCTGGCATTGTTTATATTTGTTGCCTCCGGTCATCCGGTGCACAGGCTTTTGCTGTACAGCTCTCCGTTCGTACTTTTGTTTGTTTCGACCTCTACCGGGATGATGATGTTCGGGGAAGGGACGACGACTTGGTTTCGATACGGACTGATTCATGTTACGGAAGAGAGCTTTTTTCGCGGTCTGCATCTTGGCTTCCGGGCACTCAGCTTTGCGTTTGCCGGCCTGTTGTTCGGATTGACGACGAAACCGGTCCTGTTGTTTTATTCTTTGATGCAGCAGTGTAAAGTGCCGGCTAAATACGCCTATGCTTTTTTGGCCGCGTTCCGGCTGCTGCCGATTATGCTGGAGGAATTTCAAGCGCTCCGGTATGCGATCAAAATACGCGGCCGCCGTCCGAAGCGCGGCTTCAGCCGATTCTACGAAACGATGCGGATGTACGCCGTTCCGCTTATGGCACAGAGCATCCGGCGTGCGCAGCGTACAGCCGTGGCCATGGAGGCCAAGCGTTTCCGTTCGGAACAAACTCGCACCTATTTTTATCATGTGGGCTTTTCCGCCCACGATGTTTGGTTTGCTGTCATTTTTACAGTTATATTTGCGGCGGCTTACTGGACCGGAACCGAGTGGCCGTACATTTCCATAACGGATGTTCGCTTGAAATAAGTGAAACCGAACATAATCCTCGAGGACAAGTCATAAAAATGTGAAAAAGGCTTGACCCTCAAGGAGGATGCTCGGAATGAATATTAAGGACAACGTTCGTAAACGCAGGCAGGACCGCATGCGCCAGCTTCAAGAAAACGCGGCCCGCTTTACTTCTACGCGTTCGTACGCCTCCGTGTCGGAACGGTACCCGCCGCATCATTCGGGAGCGGAGCTTCCGGCGAGGAGTCCGTTCGCTCCTCAAGCCGAGGACGAGCGGCTTAACGACCCGGAGTATGTATGGAAGCAGCGCGAAAAGCAATTATTCGGCGCTGAAGAGGAAGAATACCGTTCAGCAGGCGCCGGGGGCGATGCGGCAGACAGTGCAGCGGGCAGCACGTCGTGGTACGCTTCGTATGCGAGCGGTGCCGGATCGGGAAGCTATACGCCGCCTTATTATGCACCGCAGCGAAATGAGGAGCGGTGGAAGGAATGGAATACTCCCCCGACTGCAAAGCAGCTTCGCCTTAAGCTGATCATTTGCGCAGCTTTGTTCGGAGCGGTATGGCTGTTATTTCAATCGGAGCATCCTTATGCCAAAACTGTGCAGGGACATATTGAAACGGCGCTGAAGGAAGATATCCATTTTGATGAGCTGGCCGTATGGTATGAGGAGAACTTTAAAGGTGCGCCGTCGTTTCTGCCGGCCTTCCAGGAATGGACGAGCCGATTTTCTTCAAAGGCGGTATCCGCCAAAGAGACGGTATATTATGCTCCCGTGCTAGGCCGTATCACCGAAAGCTTTGCCGAGTCCGGCGAAGGCGTAAGTGTACAAACCGAACCGGGAGCGCCGGTTTCGGCGATGGACTCCGGGCGGGTTATATTTGTCGGTCAGACGGAGGCGACCGGTCTAACGGTCATTGTCCAGCATCCGAATTATATTCAGTCGGTTAGCGGTAATCTCGCTGCGGCGGATGTAAAGGTGAACGATTGGGTGAAGGGCGGACAGCAAATCGGTCTTATCGCCGCTGAAGGTGCACAACCGTTTTATTTTGCTGTCAAAAAACACGATCAATATTTTGACCCGAGCGGAGTGATCCCGTTTGATTAATATTGCCGGCATCCGGTTCCGGTTTCATCCGTTGTTTGTCATGATGGCCGCTTTGTCGATGCTGACAGGATTTTTTATGGAGCTGATAACACTTTTCGGCATCGTGCTCATTCATGAGCTGGGCCATGTGGCGGCAATGCGGGGCTTCGGTTGGCGAGTTCGGGAGATCCAGCTGCTCCCGTTCGGCGGCGTTGCGGAAACGGAGGAAAGCGGCGGAAGTATGCCGGTCTGGGAAGAAATTGTGGTGGCACTTGCGGGACCGGCGCAAAACGTGCTTATGATCGGACTCGCTTGGTGCCTTCAGGCCGCCGGATGGTGGGGGGCGGAGTGGACCGCCTATTTTATACAGGCGAATGCTTTAATCGCTTTATTTAATTTGCTGCCGGTTCTGCCGCTGGACGGGGGGAAGCTGATGCAGTCCTTTCTCTCGCTTTGGCTGCAGTACTACCGTGCATTATGGTTGTCCGTCTGGATCAGTATCATCATCAGCGCAGGAGTGCTTGGTTACGGATGTTATCTGTGGCTGACACAGGGACTGCCTTTGAACGTAATGGTGATCGCATTGTTTTTGATTTATTCCAATTATTATAATTGGCGGAACATTCCGTACTACTTTTTCCGTTTTTTGCTCGGAAGAGAGGTTCGCGTGAAGGAATGGATCGCCCGCGGTGTCGTAGCCCAGCCGATCGCCGCTTCACAGGACAGGCCGATGAAGGATATCGTGCGGCTGTATATGCGGGAAAGGATGCATTTTGTATACGTTTTTAATGATATGGGCAATGTACAGAAGGTGCTGCCGGAGCAGCGGTTGACCGCCGGATTTATGAACGGCAAGCCGGGAAGTGCAGTTTCCGATCTTTTCAGGTAAAATAGATGGAATGAAAAGTTATCGGAACGCATGGAAGCGAGGTGTCTCCACATGAAACGGATTGCGGTTCATTACGACAATGGAACGACCAGCGTGGCGTTATTGGAGGAAGGCAGGCTGACGGAGTTTTACGCCGAGAGGCCGGATTCAAAGCAGCTGGTCGGTAATATATACAAAGGCAAGGTTGTTAATATTTTGCCTGGGATGCAGGCGGCCTTTATTGATATCGGATTGGAAAAGAACGCGTTTCTTTATGTCGATGATTTGCTTCCGGCCCATCTCGAAAAGCAGCCGAAAACAAAGCCGGATATTTCCGAGCTTGTTACGCTGGAGCAGGAATTAGTCGTACAGCTGATGAAAGAGCCGCTTGGAACGAAGGGAGCTCGCGTAACGACGCATTTCGCTCTTCCGGGCCGGTGGCTTGTTTATATGCCGGAGGCTGATTATGTTGGGATTTCGCGTAAGATCGAATCCGAAACGGAGCGGGTCCGTCTCAAAAAATGCGGAGATGCCGTTAGACAGCCGGGGGAAGGATTGATTCTCCGTACCGTAGCGGAAGGTGAATCCGAGGAAGCGCTGCACGCCGACATTTCCTTTTTACGTGATTTATGGGGGCAAATCGTGCGGAAAGCGGAGAAGGAAAAGCCGCCTTCTTTGTTGTATAGGGATCTTGATCTTGTTCCAAGGCTGATGAGGGATGTCTTTTCGGAGCGCATCGACGAGATGGTGCTTGATAATCGCCAGCAGGCAGAGGAAGCGCGGGTCTTCTTACGAGATATGGCTCCGGAGCTGGCTGATCGTATTAAAACCTACACGGAGAAGGTTCCTTTATTTGAGCAGTTCGGAGTAACGGCAGAGCTTGACCGGGTGCTGAAAAGAAGGCTGTGGCTGAAAAGCGGCGGTTATCTTGTCCTCGATCAGACGGAAGCGCTCACTGTTATCGATGTGAATACAGGAAAATATACAGGCAGCGATAATTTGGATGATACGGTGCTCCGCACCAATTTGGAGGCTGCGGAGGAAGCGGCGCGGCTGTTGAGGCTCAAAGATATCGGCGGGATTATCATCATCGATTTTATCGATATGCGCTACGAGGAGCATCGGCAGTCGGTCGTCGAGCGGCTGGAGCAGAAGCTCAAGCTGGACCGTACGAAGGCGATGGTCGTCGGCTGGACCGGCCTCGGACTGCTTGAGGTGACGCGCAAAAAGGTCCGCGAGCATATGGATCATCTGTTTTTCGAGCCGTGCCGGGCTTGCTCGGGAACAGGCAAGGTGCAGGTAAGAAGGTGAACAATACCAGGCATAAATCCTAAACAACCTCTTGCGGGTTGTTTTTTCATGTGCTATAATTCTCAGGTATGTTGACTTATACCGCACGGTTCAGGTTCAAGCAATGGGCATCTGCACATTCACCTGCTCCCGGCGAGTCCTAAATTGAGGGGGTGCACACATGTACGCAATTATCGAAACTGGCGGCAAGCAGTACAAGGTTCAAGAAGGTGACGTTCTTTTCATCGAGAAGCTTTTTGCAGGTGAAGGTGAAACGGTTACTTTTGATCAAGTTATCGCAGTATCCAAGGATTCCGGTCTGGTAGCGGGCTCTCCGCTCGTGGCTGGCGCATCCGTTACAGCGAAGGTTGAGAAGCACGGCCGCGGCGAGAAGATCATCGTTTTCAAATACAAAGCGAAGAAGAACTACCGTCGTAAGCAAGGTCATCGTCAACCGTACACTAAAGTTGTAATCGAAAAGATTCAAGCGTAATTGAGGGCTTTTCCGTGATACGGGTTACGATACATCGGAACAAACACGACCGATCGATTGACAGCTTTACGGTTGAAGGCCATGCGGATTACGCTGAGCACGGGAAGGATATCGTTTGCGCCGGTGTTACGGCGGTTACGTTCGGTACTGTGAATGCGGCGGAAGCGGTTGTTGGCGCTCACCTCGATGTGACGATGGCGGATGACGGCGGCTATTTGCGGGTGCAGGTTCCAATCCAGCTGGAAGCGGAGATGCGCATGAAAGTGCAGCTGCAGCTGGAAAGCATGGTTGTGATGCTCGAATCGATTCGGGAATCGTACGGATCATACATGAAAATTCAACAAAAAGATAGCTGAAGGAGGTAGACTACGATGTTGAAGCTGAATCTTCAATTTTTTGCATCGAAGAAAGGTGTAGGCTCGACGAAGAACGGACGCGACTCCAACCCGAAGTTTCTCGGCGTGAAGCGTGCGGACGGTCAAGCGGTAACAGCGGGCAGCATTCTTGTTCGTCAGCGCGGAACGAAAATTCATCCGGGCACGAACGTGGGTATCGGCTCTGACGACACGCTTTTTGCAAAAGTAGAAGGCGTTGTGAAGTTTGAGCGTTTGGGACGCGACCGTAAGAAAGTTAGCGTCTACCCAGCAGGCCAGGCTCCAGTAGCCGCTGCGGTTGAGAAATAAATCGTTGACGTCAAATCCGGCGAGAAATCGCCGGATTTTTTTGTATTGCACTATTTTTTGACAATAAGTGCAGGGGTATGTTTCAATGAGAAGAAAATCGGACGAACGTTCTGTTTCTAGGAGACGTGATGTTGTGGAAAAACCAAGTAACGAAATGGACCAGTGGATCCGTCTTATGGATTATCAGCGCCATGAATGGATGAACGACCTTCAGGTGTTATTCGGATATGTGCGTCTAAAGAAATTTGATAAGTTGCCCGATGTTGTGGAAAAACTAAAACATAAAGCGAGCCAAGAAAGTAAAATGACAAAGTTGGGTGTGCCGGAGCTTGTGAAGGAGCTGCTTTTGTTCCGAATGAACTGCCAGACGCTCGACCTGTTTGTTGAATCGGAGGGACAGCTGAATATATCGGGGCTTATGATCGATGCGGCATCGTTGACCCGTACGATTATGACGGCGCTGGAATGCTTCGGAGCGGCTGCGCGTATGGCTGAAGAAGGAAAGCCTCAGCTGCAGCTGCAATTTGTGGACAAGCCGGAAGAGGGTTTTGAAATTCGCTTCCAGTACTCTGGTGATTACCATTTGCCAACGCTTCACGATGGGCTTGGGGATTCGCTTCGAGTGTTCGAAAGTGAACGCGGCGGGTATTTCAAGCTGGATTATCGGGACGTCAGTGTGGACGTGGTGGTCGGAGCTTTGTCAGCGGTTTAAAAGAATGGCTTGCTATTTTTGCTTGATACATAATGGGGTGGAATCATGTTCGTAGATAAAGCGAAAATCTATGTAAAAGGTGGCGACGGCGGGGACGGGATCGTATCGTTCCGGCGCGAGCTGTATGTTCCGGAAGGAGGTCCGGCTGGCGGAGACGGCGGCGATGGCGGTGATGTGATCTTCCGCGTTGACGAGGGGCTTCGTACTCTTGTCGATTTCCGCTACCAGCGCCACTTTAAGGGCGAGCGCGGTGAGCGCGGCAAGGTGCAGGGTATGCACGGCGCCAACGCGAAGGACTCCGTTATCCGCGTACCGCCGGGCACAGTGGTCGTAGACGATGACAGCGGCGAAATTTTAGCGGACTTGACCCGGCACGGTCAAGAGATCATCATCGCGCGCGGCGGAAAAGGCGGCCGGGGCAACATTCGTTTTGCGACAGCGAAGGATCCGGCGCCGCATATTGCCGAGAAAGGCGAAGACGGCCAAGAGCGCTGGGTAACGCTTGAGCTGAAGGTGATGGCGGATGTCGGTCTTGTGGGCTTCCCGAGTGTCGGCAAGTCTACGCTGCTTTCCGTCGTTTCGGCGGCGAAGCCGAAAATCGGCGCATATCATTTTACAACGCTGACGCCGAATTTAGGGGTCGTTGATTTGGATGAGGGAGTCAGCTTTGTTATGGCTGACTTGCCTGGGCTGATCGAAGGGGCGCATGAAGGCGTCGGACTCGGTCATGAGTTTTTGCGCCATGTCGAGCGCACGCGGGTTATTGTGCATGTGGTGGACATGTCGGGTACGGAAGGCCGTGATCCGTTCGAGGACTGGCTTAAAATTAACGAGGAGCTGCGGCTTTACAACCCGAAGCTGGCGGATCGTCCGCAAATCGTGGCGGCAAACAAAATGGATATCCCGGATGCAGAGGTCCATATGGAGTTCTTTAAAGAGCGCTTAGCCGAACAAGGGATGGAATGTGAGATTTTCCCGATTTCGGCAGCGACCAATCAGGGGATTCAGGCGCTTTTGTACCGCGTGGCGAAGCTGCTGGAAGAAACACCAGAGGTTCCGGAGCTGGAAGAAGTGGCCGATCTAGCGGAACGTAAGGTGTACAAGTTTGAAGAGGATCAGGATGATTCCTTCACCATCCGCCGTGAAAATGAAATTTTTGTGGTGGAGAGTCCGCGGATTGAACGGATGCTGAAACGGATGAAATTCGGTTCTCACGAAGCCGCTATGCGGTTTGCCAATATCGTTCGCCGGATGGGTGTGGACAATGAGCTTCGGAAACGCGGGGCAACGGACGGCACGATCATTCGCATCGGTGAAGTGGAATTTGAATTTGTAGATAAAGCATAGAGAGATAATATAACAACAATGCAGTGATTTTGAACCTTACATCATTTTGGTGTAAGGTTTTTTCGTGTTTTTATAGGGTTCTTTTTGAATAAACGTTGAATATAGAATATAATGTTATATTATATAACATTAATTTCACAAGGGTACAGAGAGGAGGTGCGGTAATGCTGCGTTGGCTAAAGGAAATCCTTAATAAGGGAAGAGATAACCCGCTGACTTATGCAGAAGCTTCAGAGGCGGCGGCTTCGATTGCTTCGGGCGAAAGCTCGGATATTCAGGCAGCAGCCTTTTTGATTGCAGAAAGAATGAAGGGTGAATCCCCGGAAAGTGTTGCCGCATTTCTTGAGGTGTTTCGCGGCTATTCGATTAGTGTTAAACGCTCCCCAACGACGATTTGTATTGCCGGAAGTGCGGAGAGCGGAACTTACTTTCCTTTAACCCTGGCGATTTGTATGATGACCGCAAGCGTCGGCATGTCCTACGTAGTAACCGGTACGGAACAAAGGCCTTCCGGCGGACAACTAAAGGGAAGCGGCGCAGTGGGCGCTTCCGGCAAAGAATGCGCCGGAGTCTGGGAACGAATGCTCAAGGATACTCGCATGGTATATATCGATATCGAAACATACTGTCCTCCGCTCCAGCATCTTCGGGCGATTCGAGGGGAGCTGGGGATCGCAACGCTGTTAAACACAGTCGAGAAAATGCTGAATCCATTTTCTTCACAGCATGCGCTTATCGGTGTGGAGGACGCCAATGAGACACTGCGGCTGCAGCCGCTGCTTACTTCGGCAGGCTTTGAAAGCGGCTATTTGGTGAATGGGCTGGGCGGGACCGAGGTGCTGCCGCTGGATCGGATCACTCAAATCCGTAAAGTGACTGTGTACGGTGACGAGACAACCTATATTGACCCGGATTTGTTCGGCTTTGGCAAGAAACAGCCTTTGGCTTTGACGGATCAGTCCCTAATGCCGAGTCTTGAACGTATTTTACAGGGGGAAGAAGACGGGGAGCTTATACAATTGCGGAATTATCTCATTTTTAATGCCGGGCTGCGTTTGTATTGGTTTGAGCGGGTAAACTCCTTCGAGGAAGGCTTTATGCTGGCCAAGTCGCTGCTTCAACGGAAGTCGGCGGCGAAATCATTCCGCAGGTGGCTCGACTTGTCTTCAAGCAGGTGAGGCACCTGTGACAAAACCTCCGATGTTTCGATATAATCGAAGCATCGGATTTTTTTAGGCCGCCTATTGCGGTGAGACCATATTTTCATTATAATGTCTATCATACACGTACAAAAGTCTCTTTGGAGAGGACGCAATTCGATGCAGGGGAAAGAGCGTTATATGTTGGTTCGAGAGGACTTGCTTCCGGATGCTTTGGTGAAGACCTTGGATGCCAAGGAACTGCTTGCCCGCGGGGAAGTGGATACGATTCACGAAGCAGTAGAGCGGGTCGGATTGAGCCGCAGCGCATTTTATAAATATAGGGACGGGGTCTTCCCTTTAACCAAGCTAGATAAGGAAAGATTAGCGACGATTTCCATGGATTTAGAGCACCGTTCAGGTATTTTGTCCAAGGTGCTTTCACTAATTGCAAAGCACGAGGCGAACGTGCTTACCATTAATCAGACCATACCGCTTCAAGGAATGGCGAATGTGGTCATTTCGGTGGAAACCTCGGCCATGGCCTCGCCGCTCGCCGGCTTAATTGATGCCGTTCGTGGCGTTGAAGGGGTCAGAAGGGCAGCAATTATCGGACAAGGATAGATGATATGGAGGGAGAGAAGTATAGATGAAACCGATTAAAGTTGGTTTGTTAGGCTTAGGAACGGTAGGAAGCGGCGTCGTACGAATTGTAGAGAATCATCAGGACGATTTGCAGCGCCGCATTGGAGCGCCTGTTGTCATTGAAAAGGTTTTGGTAAGAGATTTGAATAAGGCTCGGAATATAGGGGTCAGTCCACAGAAGCTGACCGATGACCCATGGAGTATTGTTAATGACGAATCGATCGATGTTATAGTCGAGGTCATGGGCGGCGTAGGTCTTGCGAAAGAATGCATTATGGCTGCGCTCGAGCAAGGCAAACAAGTGGTCACAGCCAATAAAGACTTGATGGCGCTTCACGGCGGAGAAATTTTGCACAAAGCGGCGGAAAACAACTGCGACGTGCTTTATGAAGCGAGCGTTGCTGGTGGAATTCCGATTATCCGTGCTTTGGCGGAGGGGCTGGCATCCGACCGCATTACGAAGATGATGGGGATTGTGAACGGAACGACGAACTATATTTTAACGAAGATGAGCAAGGAAGGCGCTGAATATTCCGAGGTATTGAAGGAAGCGCAGGCGCTCGGATATGCGGAAGCAGACCCGACCTCGGATGTGGAAGGCTTGGACGCGGCCCGTAAAATGGCGATTTTGGGGACGCTGGGCTTCCGGATGCAGGTCGATCTGGATGAAGTTGATGTACGCGGAATTTCCAAGGTTACCAAGGAAGATATTTTGTATGGAAAGCGGCTTGGCTATGAGGTGAAGCTGCTCGGCATTGCGGAATGTCAGGATGGCGGCATTTCGATCTCGGTTCAGCCGACGATGGTGAAGCAATCGCATCCGCTTGCATCGGTTAACGGAGTGTTTAACGCCGTTTATGTATACGGGGAAGCGGTAGGGGAAACGATGTTCTATGGTCCGGGAGCGGGCGAGCTGCCCACAGCGACTTCGATCGTGGCGGACTTGGTGGAAGTCGGCAAAAATTTGCAGTTTGGCGTTAACGGCCGATATGTTTTCCTTCCTTACAAGGAAAAGCAGCTGATGTCCGATGAGCGGATCATCTCCAAGTATTTCCTGCTGCTGCATGTTGAAGACAAGGCGGGTGTGCTTGCCCAAATTACCCAAACCTTTGCAAAGCATGAAGTAAGCCTCGAATCTGTGCTGCAGCAGCCGAATCCGGATAATCCGAGTGCGGAAATCATCATCATAACGCATGACGCTGTAAAATCGGCGATGGCTGAAGTAATGAAGGATTTGTCTACGATGAAAGATGTTGTGAATGAAATAAAAAGCGTATATCGCGTAGAAGGGTGAGGAAACACATAATGAGATATCAGGGATTGCTGCAAACATATAAGTCTTTTTTGCCGGTGAATGAAAATACGCCATTGCTTACGCTCCAAGAAGGCAATACGCCGCTTGTGCGGGCGGAAAATCTTTCGGAACAGCTGGGCTTGGATTTGTACTTCAAATATGAAGGATTGAACCCGACCGGATCCTTCAAGGACCGCGGCATGGTTATGGCGGTGGCCAAAGCAATGGAGGAAGGAAGCCGCACGATCATGTGCGCATCGACAGGCAATACGTCGGCGGCAGCGGCGGCCTATGCGGCACGCGGTGGGCTTTCCTGCATCGTGCTCATTCCGAACGGCAATATTGCGCTCGGAAAGCTGGCGCAGGCGATTATTTACGGGGCGAAGGTCATTGCCATTGAGGGCAATTTTGACCGCGCGCTTGAAATTGTTCGAGATATTACGGCGAAGCATCCGATCACACTTGTGAACTCGGTCAACCCGTACCGGATCGAAGGCCAAAAAACAGCAGCGTTCGAGGTATGCGATCAGCTCGGCAAAGCTCCGGATTATTTGGCGATTCCAGTCGGCAATGCGGGCAATATTTCGGCGTACTGGAAAGGCTTCAACGAATATAAGGCGGCGGGCAAATCCGCTTCCCTGCCAAAGATGCTCGGCTTCCAGGCCGAAGGCTCGGCAGCGCTTGTACGCGGAGAACCGATTGCCGATCCGCAAACGCTGGCGACGGCGATTCGTATCGGTAACCCGGCTTCTTGGAAAACGGCGGTTGCCGCATATCAGGAATCGCAAGGCCGTGTGGATAGTGTAACGGACGATGAAATTGTAGAAGCGTACCGCCTGATGGCATCGCGTGAGGGGATTTTTGCCGAGCCGGCATCTGCGGCTTCCTTGGCGGGTGTGCTGAAGCTTCATAAAGAAGGGTATTTCAGCCGCGGCCAGTCTGTCGTTTGCGTGTTGACAGGGCATGGCTTAAAGGATCCTAATATCGCGATTAAGAGCGTTCAGGCCGAACCGGTGGTTGTAAAGGATAACGAACAAGCCGTTATGGATGCGATCAGCCAGCTGGAAGGAGCGGCTTCCCGATGACGGCCGTCAGCGCGGTCAAGCCGGGGCTGCGGGTTTGCGCTAAGGTGCCGGCCAGCACCGCAAACCTGGGTCCCGGATTTGACGCGCTGGGGATGGCGTTAGAGCTGTATGCGTGGGTGGAGATGGAAGCGGCGGAAACGACGCGCATCACGCTCGTGGGCGATCAGCTCGAAGGGATTCCGACGGATAAATCGAACTTAATTTATAAAGTGGCACAGCAGGTGTTTGCGCGTGCCGGCGTATCGGTGCCGGAGCTGGATATTTCTATTCGCAGCGACATCCCGCTGACGAGAGGGCTCGGGAGCAGCGCAGCGGCCATCGTTGGCGGAATGGCGGCCGCCAATGCACTGATCGGCAGTCCGCTTAGCGATGACGATTTGTTCCAGATGGCGGCTGCTTTAGAAAAGCATCCCGACAATGTCGGGGCGGCCGTATTCGGCGGCATCGTCGTTGCGGCGGTTAACGGGGAACGCGCAGAGCTAATCCGGATCGAGCCGCCTGAGGCTCTCGGAGCGCTGGTCATCGTTCCTCAGTTTGAGCTGGCAACGGAGAAAGCGCGCGAGGTTCTGCCGCGCACGCTGTCGCTGCCGGACGCCGTCTTTAATGTCGGCCATGCGTCGCTGCTCGTTGCCGCGCTTGCTTCCGGCCGCCTGGACCGTGTCGCAGGCGCGATGAAGGATCGTATTCATGAGCCGTTCCGCGCCTCCTTAGTTCCGGGGTTGACGGAGGTGCTGGAGGGTGCCGTTGCGAACGGCGCCATCGGCTCGGCGTTAAGCGGTGCGGGACCAACGGTTTTGACCCTTATCGATCATTCGAAGGGGGAAGAGCAGCTGCAGCGCCTTGAGCAATTTTTGCTCGGCACCATGGATGCGCAAGGAATTGCATGCGAGAAGATGCTGCTCAAGCCGTGTCGGGAAGGGGTAACAGTTACGTCCTTGCCGGGTAAGCAGCCCCTGTCCGGAGTGAGCGAGGGGGGCGCCAAGCAATGATTCGTTACTCGTATTTAGGCCCGGGAACGTTCTCCGAGGAGGCTTCCCGGAATTTATTTGGCAGCCTGGATACCGAGGCGGTCGCCTGCAAGCATATCGCCGATGTTTTCGGCGCAATACTTGACGGCCGCGTAGAATATGCGGTCGTACCGATAGAGAATACCATTGAGGGCTCTGTCAGCCTGCATTTGGACTGGCTTGTCCATGAGGTGGATATTCCTATCCAAGCGGAATGGGAATATCCGATTTCAATGAATTTACTCGGCCTGGGCAAGGAAGATTCCCTCTCGCGGATTCGCAAAGTGATCAGCCATTCGGTAGCTTATACCCAGTGCCGAACATTTTTGCGTGAGGTTATTCCGCAGGCGGAATTTGAAGCAGCCAGCTCGACGGCTGAGGGAGCACGGATCGTAAAGGAGCTTGGCGACCCGGAGGTAGCCGCGATCGGCGTTGCTTCCGCAGCGTCCCTATACGGTCTAAACATGATTGTCCCGAATGTTCAGGATCATCAAAACAATTACACGCGCTTTGTGGTGATCGGCAACAAGCCGCTTCCAGAAGGTCTGCCGCGTGAGCCGGTAAAATGGAAAACGACAATCCTTGTCATTCCGCCGGAAGATGTTCCGGGTTCCCTGCATCAGGTGCTTTCCGCCTTTGCTTGGCGGCGGATCAACCTGAGTAAGCTGGAATCCAGACCGACGAAGAAGAAGCTGGGCAATTACTATTTTTACATAGATATCGAAGCTGCTTTAGACGAGGTGCTGCTGCCAGCGGCGTTTAGCGAGATTCAAGCTTTGGGCTGTCAGGTTCGTCTGATGGGCTCCTATCCCGCATACGGCTCCGGTGTGTAAGCTCGAAGACAGCAGCTGTAAACATATTCAGAGGGGTGCGACAATGGCGCAAATTATTTATTTGGACGGACAATTTGTTTCGAAGGAAGAAGCAAAGGTATCCGTTTATGATCATGGCTTTCTATATGGCGACGGTATTTTTGAAGGAATTCGTATTTATAACGGAACGATTTTCAAGTGTAAAGAGCATTTGAAGCGCCTTTACGATTCCGCTAAATCGATTATGCTTGATATTCCTTTGACGTTGGAGGAGATGCAGGATGCGCTCGTGGAGACGATTCGCCGTAATGAGCTTCGTGACGGTTATATCCGTCTCGTTGTTTCCCGCGGCCCGGGGGATTTGGGACTTGATCCGCGCCGTTCTCCGAAAGCAAGCGTCATTATCATCGTGGAGCAGCTTGCCATTTATCCGGAAGAAGCGTACCGCAACGGGTTAAAATCGATCTCGGTATCTCCGCGCCGTAACATCCCGGATGCGCTCAATCCGAAAATCAAATCGCTCAACTATTTAAATAATATTTTGGTCAAAATCCAAGCAAACCTGGCAGGAGTAGGCGAAGCGATCATGCTGAACTCCCAGGGCTATGTGGCGGAAGGCTCCAGCGATAACATTTTTATTATTAAAAATGGGATTGTGTACACGCCGCCGACTTATCTTGGCGCTCTTGAGGGAATTACACGCGGAGCGATTATGGAAATTTGCGAGCGCGTCGGCTACCGTCTAAAGGAAGAGCCATTTACGCTGCATGACGTTTATGTGGCGGATGAAGTGTTTTTTACCGGTACAGCGGCAGAGGTTATCGCCGTGCGTGAAGTGGATGGACGTGTGATCGGCAGCGGACAAGCCGGTCCGATTACGACGCATTTGCTGAAAGAATTCCGCTCGATCGTCGATAAAGACGGCGTAAAGGTTTACGAGTAAGATTCCAGCTTAATAGAGAAGCTTTACAGTAGTCCCCTTTGCCGTTTCTCGGTGAAGGGGATTTTTATGTTGACCGAGCATTCTTTCAGGTGGCCTGACAAAAATTGGCTTGTCCGGGGTGGTTTTTGTAAAAAAATATGGGTGAACTGCCCAAATGCCGCATAAACATGTAATGCCAAGGATGTAGCAGGCGGCGGGCCGGCTATTGCATACCTAGAAGGAGGTTCAGATCGAGTGAAAATTCATATGGTGAAACAAGGGGAAACCCTGAACAGCCTGATCGAAAAATATAATGTGGATTTGGAGAAGCTTGTTGCAGCCAATCCACGGCTGGAGAATGAGGAGCAGCTAGTACCTGGCATCAAGGTGAAGATTCCTTCTGCACCGGTTGTCATGACAGCTCCAGCAGCAGACGATTCCGAAAAGCTGGAGAATGCGACACCTGCTGACGTACCGGCTGAAGTGTCTGCCGAGGTACCAGCGGAGGCGGTTCAAGCCCTGGAAGCGGCGGAAAATGCGGAAACCAATGTGTCTCCTATAGAGGCCGCTGCCGTCGAAAATGTACAGCCGGTGGCCGAAGAAGCTCCGGCAGCTCCCGTCGAAGAGGTGAAAGAAGTGCTATCTGAGGCGGCAGAGGCTGCGGCAAATCTTTCTCCTTCGGCGCAGGTCAAGAAAGCTGTTGAAGGTGCGGCCAATGTACTGTCGAATGCCGCGAAAGAGAAAGCGGATCAGTTTATGTCGCCGCTTCATGTTACACTTCCTGAAGCTCCCGCTGCTCAGCCGGAAGCACAGCATCCGTTTCAGCAGTTCCAAATGCCAGCCGTACCTGTGGCGAATATGGCCGATTATCCGAACCTATTCATGCCTTATTCCTATCCGGGAGCAGGAGTTCCGCAGGAAACGGCGGGTTATGCGCCGTATTCCTCGCAGGCTCCATATCCGGAAGAGTGGATGAATGCGCCGTACACGCCGGCTTATCCTGTACAACAACAAAAGGAGCCCTGCTCGGATTGTGGACATCCGCTGGGTACGTATGCATATCCGATGGAGGAAGAGAATGCTCAGGCGTGGTACGGTTATGCCAATCCGCTTCCGCCAAATCCTTATCCATCCTATCCTAGCTCCCCTGGCTATCCGGGAATTGGCGCGCCCACTGCCGCGTACGCATCGCCATATTACCCGCAGGAGCTAGGCGATCCGGGCTATCCTAACGCTTATGCTATGCCATCCGCGTATGGCTGGGGACTTCCCGGAACGCAGCCGTTCCCGGAGCAATCAAACCCGGCTGCGGCAGAGCCTGTTACAAAGGCGGGAGTACGCGGAGACCAGGAAGAATCCATCGATGAAGCGACCGCTTCCGGCGCAATCAGCGCTCCGGAAATGGCAGCATTGAATACAGGGAAAACCACGGCTAAAGCGAAACCGGTAAAGGCTCGTGCAAAAAAGAAAACCAAGTCAAGAACGATTGTGAGAGTGAGATCGGCGTACAGCAATAAAGCCGCTTCCCGCCGTGAAACAGAAGTTAAGCGTACAATGATCAACAGACCTTGGCTTAACCAATAAAAAACGTATAATTCCCCTCCGGCTGGTTAACCTAGGTATTAAATTAGGAGATTACACCAGTCAGAGGGGATTGGTTTATGATTATATTTGATCTATGGAGGCAAATACGAAAGCGTCTGCGGGCAAAACGAAAGTGGTTTGGTCTCGCTCTATGGGCGATCGTTTTTGCTATAGGCAGCTGGGGCTACTCCTCCTTAATGAATGAGGAACAGGCCGCCCGAATGGTGATGCAGCATATAAACACCCCATCGGTTGACCCGAAGGAGGAAGACTGGATGGCTGCTCTCCGCAAGCAGCAGGGGCCGGTGGACGTAACCCTGCGAAGGCTGTATGTGTGCGGCGAAGAAACGATTCAGCTGGGAAGCAAGCAGCCGAGCCAAATTATGGCGTTGTATGAGCAAAATCCGGGCTGGGAAGGCGTTCTAGTCGATGAAAACACATTCGTGTTTAAAGAACGCATCGAAGATTTATCGCCTCGCTGCAAGGAAGCGGCCTATATTGGGGTAGACCGCGACGGAAACTTGACTCTGTTTGACGGACCGCCTCAAGAGGACCACGCGGTGCGAACCTTTTTTCAACTGAATATCGAGCATTTGGAAAGCAGTTTGCCAAAGGAAATGGTACGACAGCTGCAGGAAGGAATACGGATTAGTGATCTCGCGGAATACAACAGCGTGCTTTCGACGTTTAGCTCGTTTGCAGCGGAACAAACTGAAAAAGTAATGAAACCCAGTCTATGAAGGCTGGCGGAAGTAAAAATAGTCTGCCGAGGCAGGCTATTTTTTTGTGCCCTGAATCGCTGCCCCGTTTTTTAGGACCGAGTGAGCCTTTCCTATCCCCAGTCACGATGGTATACTGTTACGAGAGAATACATATGTTCGCGTTAGGAGAGGAAACGTTGCGGATTTTGGGAATCGATCCGGGCTTGGCGATCGTCGGCTTCGGTTTTATCGACAAGCTCGGGAGCCGACTCGTGCCGATACAATATGGATGCATTCGAACGGAAGCGCATACCGAACAAACGGTCAGGCTGAAGGAAATTTATGAATCGGCGGTACAGCTGATTGAAACGTACAAGCCCGATGCGGTTGCAGTCGAAAAGCTGTTTTTTAACAAAAATGTGACTACTGCGTTGTCGGTCGGCGAAGCGAGAGGCGTGATCTTGCTTGCTGCCGTGCAAAAAGGGCTGCCGATTGCGGAATATACACCGCTTCAGGTTAAGCAAGCGATTGTCGGATACGGACGCGCGGAAAAAAAGCAGGTCCAGGAAATGGTGCGGATGTTTTTGCATCTGGTCGCTGTTCCGAAGCCGGATGATGTGGCGGATGCCTTGGCGATCGCCATTTGTCATGCACACACGTCCAATTTTACCGACAAGCTGGAACGTTCGAAAAAATAAACATAGACGGCGGGTAGAGACATGATTGATTTTTTGCGGGGAAAGCCCGTTTATGTAGAAACGGATTTTGCGGTGCTGGATGTAAACGGTGTCGGATATCGCGTATTTTGTCCGAACCCTTATGCATTCAGCGCGAAAAATGACCAAGAAGTGACGGTTTTTGTATACCACCATGTCCGTGAGGATGCCATTCTGCTGTTTGGATTTGCGACCCGCGAGGAGCAGCGGCTGTTCCGCCGGCTTCTTGATGTATCGGGGGTAGGGCCGAAGGTGGCGCTCGGCGTGCTTGCCGGCGCAAAGCCGGAAGCGGTTGTCGCTGCAATCCAGCGCGAGGACGTCGTATTTCTTACCAAGCTGCCGGGCATCGGTAAAAAAACAGCGCAGCGGATGGTTCTCGACCTGAAGGATCGGCTCGACGGGGTGGGCGATTTTGCACTGGCTGGAGCGGGAGCCGGCGGAGTGGCGCTGGAGGATGCGGGCGGAGACGCTGGCAATGGCACGGTGTGGTCGGACGCGAAGGCGGGGCTCGTATCGCTGGGCTACACGGAAGCGGAAGCCGACCGCGCTCTTCAAGCGGTAAAATCCAAGAACGCCGAGGCGGATTCGGTGGACGTTATTATTAAGCTTGCGCTGCAAGCCTTGTTTCAACTGAAATAACGGGGAGGGAAACGCATGGAGGATCGGATTATTTCAGCACACCTCATGATGGAAGACCATGCTGTGGAATTAAGTTTGCGTCCCCGATATTTGTCGGAATATATCGGCCAAAGCCAAGTGAAGGAAACGCTGAAAATTTATATCGAGGCCGCGAAGCAGCGGAAAGAGTCGCTTGACCACGTGCTGCTTTACGGACCTCCCGGACTTGGCAAAACGACGCTCTCCAACATTATTGCAAATGAGCTTGGCGTGAACATTCGCACGACATCCGGCCCGGCCATTGAAAGGCCGGGGGATTTGGCTGCGATTTTAACGAATTTGCAGCAGGGGGACGTACTGTTTATCGACGAAATCCATCGTCTTCATCGTACGGTGGAGGAGGTTTTATATCCGGCAATGGAGGATTTTGCGCTGGATATTATTATCGGCAAGGGACCTTCTGCGCGTTCGGTGCGTCTTGACCTGCCTTCCTTTACGCTGATCGGAGCGACAACCCGTGCGGGGCTCTTGTCTTCGCCGCTGCGGGACCGTTTCGGCGTCATGAGCAGATTGGAATTTTATACGGTGGACGAGCTGGCATTTATCGTCAGCCGCGCTGCCGATATTTTGCAGGTGCAGATCGTTGGGGAAGCGGCAAGAGAAATCGGGTTGCGCTCAAGGGGAACGCCGCGAATCGCAAACCGGCTCCTGAAGCGGGTGCGCGATTATGCTCAAGTGAAGGGTGACGGCGTAATTACGCTGGAGGCGGCGCAAACGGCGCTTCGTATGATTCAAATCGATGATTTGGGATTGGATCAAATTGACCATCGGATGCTGCGGACGATCATAACGAACTTTCGGGGAGGTCCGGTAGGCTTGGATACAATTGCTGCAACAATCGGAGAAGAGTCACAGACGATCGAAGATGTGTATGAGCCATACTTGCTGCAAATCGGCTTTTTGCAGCGGACGCCGCGCGGACGCTCGGTCACTCCGCTTGCCTATCAGCATCTTGGCCTTCCTATGCCTGATTCAGGCGCCACGAATACGTAAAGGCGGGAAGAGGAAATGAAGAAGTGGAAAATTGGGCTCGGGGGCTTCATCGCCTTCGTTCTAATGCTGACTGTTATTCTGCCAGCCGCCCCGGTTCGCGTTTACGGCGCTGTGCCAAAGCTGGACACGATTCGGGTTGCTCTATTTTTATCAACAGCCAAAGGCCAGCTTTCGATCACTTCAGAGGCAACGCTTTCCTCAGCGGATGTGCTGCAGGTTGGAAGCAGAAGGGCTGATGGAACCGTCCCATGGTTTACCGTGCAGCCGGGGATAACCTTGAAATCTGCGCTGAATCAGTATCGGGTGCTCCTGCTTGAATCATCCGCCAAGGATGCTGCAGAAGCGCTTGCCGCGCAGCTGAAAAGCAAAGGTTACATGCCTGTTACCATTTTGGAGGAGAAGCTGGGACAGACCGTATACCGCGTTTACGCTTCTGGATATGCATCTCAATCGGAGGCGAGAACAGCTCTGACGATGATCGCAGCTGATCCGGATATTCAGCCGCTGGCACGCGGATTTAACGCTGCGGTTGCAGGGCCGCTGACGTGGAACGCGGGTGATTATGCAACCGAGGCCGAGGCGGAGAAGGCCGCTTCTGCCCTGCGCGCGAAAGGCCTGCCGGCTTATAAAGCCGTTTACGAGGGGGCCGCAGGAAAGCCGATCTGGTCGGCATGGCTCGGTGAAGCGGCGGATGAGCAGTCGCTCGCTGCGTTAAAAACCGAGGCGACACGGCTCGTTTCCGGCTTGCAGCTGAAAGCGGTCCCGGAGGCGACCACGTACGCAGTTATCCGATCGGCACCTAAAGGCGGAGTCGTTACCGTCTTGCTTTCCGCCCAGCAGGGCAGGGTGTGGGTCAGCAGCGCAGGACAAGCGGGGATCAAGGTAGCCGAACGGTTTGAGCGGCTATACCGCGGGGCCATCGAGCTAAGCGGAAGCAACGGCCGGCTGGCTGTGATTAACGAGCTTCCGTTCGAGCCGTACTTATATTCCGTTGTTGGGTCTGAACTTGATGAGAGCTGGCCTTCCGAAGTTCTTAAGGCGCAGGCCGTCGCAGCCCGTACCTACGCGCTTGCGCAAGGAATGAAGTACGGGATCGCCCATGTTTCCGATACGACCTACGATCAGGCCTACCGAGGGATCTCCAGAGAGTTTTCCGGAGCGGTCAAAGCGGTTGAGGCTACGGCAGGCGAGGTTTTGATGGATAAGGATGGACTAATTACTCCCTTTTATCATTCGAATGCCGGAAATATGACAGCTGCTCCTACTGAAGTTTGGGGACGCTCCTTATCCTATTTAAAAAGCGTACCGAGCCCGGATGACGGCGCCCAGAAAGGCAAGCTGGATTGGTATCGGATCGTTCTCGAAGACGGTACAACGGGGTATATCCGTTCCGATTATGCCAAGGATTCGGGAACGCGCAATGAAGCGGGCTTTGCAATCATGACCGCTACGGAAACCGGAGTGAATATCCGGAAGGCGCCGTATGTCGATAACGATACGAACGGGGCTATTGCTCAAGTAAAGGCCGGAGACCGGTTCGTAAAGCTTGGAGCGGAAAAAGAGTCAACACCGTACCGCTGGGTGAGGGGCCCTTATCCGGCAGCGGAAGTGCTGGCCAAGCTTAAGTCCGCCATACCTGCGCTATCGATTACATCACTAGACCGGTTAGAGATATCCAAGCGGAGCACCCCATCAGGGCGGGTAACGGAGATTAGAGCCAACGGCCAGCCGATCACTGTAGCGCAGGCTGATTCTTATCGTACGGTGCTCGGCGGATTGCCTAGCATTCGATTCGATATCGAGCAGACCTCCGCCTTAACTGTAATCGGAGCCGGAGGGAAATCTCGTGCGGTAAACGAAGGCGATAACATTTATGCGCTATATACAGACAAGGCGCAGGGTGCCGTATCGCTTCGTGCCGATGAATACGTCGTACTCGGAGCCAATACGGAAACAAGCTTGAAAACGAGGGAAGCGTCGTACCGATTTATCGGTTTAGGCTGGGGCCATGGTCTCGGTATGTCCCAATGGGGAGCGCGCGGCTTATCGGAGCTTGGGTATGACTACAGGAAAATACTGCAATACTACTACCATGGCACGACCCTAACGAAGGGATGAGAAAATGGACGTCAGCTTGTTTGATTTTGAACTGCCGGAAAAGCTGATCGCGCAAACTCCGCTGGCCAACCGGACGCAGTCAAGACTGCTCACATTGGACCGGCGTACTGGCGATATCGCTCACCGGAATTTTACGGATTTTATTGATTTGTTAGAAGATGGAGATACTCTCATTCTGAACGATACCCGTGTAATCCCTGCCCGATTATTTGGGACGAAGCCGGATACAGGAGGGAGCGTGGAAGTGCTCCTCCTTAAGCAGCTGGAGGGCGACCGATGGGAGGCTTTAGTAAGGCCTGGAAAGAGAGTGAAAACCGGGACGGTGATCACTTTCGGGGAGGGGCCTGAACCGCTGCTGACAGCAACGGTGGAAGCCGAAGGAGACATGGGGGAGCGTACCCTGGCCTTTCAATACCGCGGAATCTTCACGGAAATTTTGGATCAGCTTGGGCATATGCCGCTACCGCCTTATATTCGTGAAACGCTCCCTGACCGTGAGCGCTACCAAACCGTATACGCGAGAGAAGCGGGCTCGGCGGCGGCTCCAACGGCAGGTCTTCATTTTACCGAAGCCTATTTGGAGCAAATTCGCGAGAAGGGCATTCAAATCGCATACGTGACGCTTCACGTTGGGCTTGGTACGTTCCGGCCGGTATCGGTGGACAATATCCATGAGCATAAAATGCATGCCGAATATTACGAGGTGCCGCCGGAAACGGCCGCTGCAATTCAAACTGCACGCGCCGCAGGCAAGCGGGTGATTGCTGTCGGTACGACTTCGGCGCGGACATTGGAAACGGCGGCAGCGTCTACTGAAGACGGCCGCATTGAAGCCTGCAGCGGCTGGACGGATATTTTCATATATCCGGGTTACACGTTCCGCTGCGTAGATGCGCTTCTTACTAATTTTCACCTGCCGAAATCGACTCTTCTTATGATGATCAGCGCGCTGGCGGGTAGAGAGCCTGTCTTAGCGGCTTATAACGAAGCGGTTGAGAAGGAATACCGGTTTTTCAGCTTTGGAGATGCGATGTTTATCTATTAAAAAGATCGAAAGAGAGAGCATGATGGCGGTTACTTACGAATATATTAAAACATGCAAGCAAACCGGGGCACGCCTCGGACGAGTCCATACTCCGCACGGCACCATTGAAACGCCGGCGTTTATGCCGGTCGGAACGCAGGCTACGGTGAAAACGATGAGCCCCGAGGAGCTTAAGCAAATGGACGCTCATATCATATTGAGCAACACCTATCATTTGTTTTTGCGACCCGGACATCAGCTGGTGAAAGAAGCGGGCGGGCTTCATAAGTTTATGAATTGGGACCGGCCCATCTTGACGGACAGCGGTGGCTTTCAAGTATTTAGCCTAAGCGATCTGCGCAAGATCACGGAGGAAGGCGTGCATTTTCGTTCGCATTTGAACGGGGACAAGCTTTTCCTGTCTCCGGAGGTCGCGATGGAAATCCAGAACGCACTTGGTTCAGACATTATGATGGCGTTTGATGAATGCCCTCCATATCCGGCGGACGAAAACTACGTGAAATCTTCTCTGGAACGGACAACCCGTTGGGCGGAGCGCTGCCTCCAAGCACATGCCCGTCCGCATGACCAAGGATTGTTTGCGATCGTTCAGGGTGGAATGTATCCGGAGCTTCGCAAGCAAAGCGCGCGGGATTTGACTTCCATGGATTTCCCGGGGTATGCTATTGGAGGATTAAGCGTAGGAGAACCGAAGCATTTGATGTACGAAATGCTGGAGGAAACCGTACCACTGCTGCCGAACAATAAGCCTCGATACCTAATGGGCGTTGGTTCGCCCGATGCATTAATCGACGGAGCCATCCGCGGCATTGATATGTTTGACTGCGTTTTACCGACGAGAATTGCCCGTAACGGGACATGCATGACGTCACAAGGGCGACTTGTCGTTCGCAATGCCCAGTATATGAATGATTTTGGTCCGCTTGACCCGGAGTGCAGCTGTTATACATGCCGCAACTACAGCAGAGCGTATATTCGGCATCTTATTAAAGCGGACGAGACTTTTGGAATTCGTCTGACGACTTATCACAACCTGCATTTCTTGCTGGAGCTTATGAGAAAGGTTCGGCAGGCAATTCAGGAGGACCGGCTGATGGACTTCCGCAATGAGTTCTTTGAGCAGTATGGGCTTCACGATAATGATAAGGGGTTCTAACCTCGAAAGAGGAATTTCATACATAAGACGGAGGGATCATCATGCAATACTTCGCGCAAGCAGCCACACCAGGCGGCGTTGAAGGAATCTTCGGCATGTTATGGCCGTTTATCCTGATGTTTGCGGTATTTTATTTTCTACTTATCCGGCCGCAGCAGAAGAAACAGAAACAGCGCAATATGATGCTTAGCAACTTGAAGAAGGGCGACAAGATCACGACCATTGGCGGACTTCACGGTACGATTTTAGAAATGACGGACGATACGGTTGTTCTTCGTGTGAACGACGTAACGAAGCTGACTTTTGATCGTTCGGCGATCAGCAATGTGATCAGCTCCGGATCGACAGAAGAAAAATAAGAATCAGCAAACTGTCTCGATTTTCAATCGGGGCAGTTTTTTTTACAGCAATTAAAAAGTAAGAAGCGTCAAAAAGGGCTCATCCTTATTTTTGAGGATGGCCCTTGTTTTTTTATAGATTGTTTGTTTTTCAGATTGTTATCTATTTTCGCATGTTGACCCCGATCATTCCTCCCAATGCACCAGCGCCAAATGCAAGTCCGATCAGGGTTAGGGTCTGGCTTGTGAAGGCTGCATCATAGCTGAGAAAGCCTGCCAAAATAATAATCGCTGCATAAATAAGTCCAACCAGTCCGCCATAATACCAACCGCGTTTATCCGTTCTGCGACCGGACACAAGGCCCCCGATAAAGAGAGCTAGCGCATGTACGATGTATACGTATACAGGAAGCGACTGCTCTTGAAAACCGGTGAATTTCAGCATGAACGAGAGAAGCAATACTGAGATTCCCAGCATAATAAAGGAGTAAAGCAAGCCTGTCAGAACCGGAGAAGACACACGAACCTTGCTCATTTTGCTCATCGGATTCATCGATCATCCTACCTTCCGTTATTGTCTTTATATCAAATGTATGGCCAAGCCGCCGGAACTAGTACTATTTTGGCAACAATTGAACACACAAAAATTGCATGGCTCCTGTGGGTGACGGTCACAATACTTTTTGCAAAGAAGCGCGCGCGTCATTCTGATCGAGGAGGACGAACAAATCATGGAATTGCTTTCAATCACCGTACGAACGTTAGTGATGTATGCCGTTATCCTGATCTCCATGCGAATCATGGGTAAACGGGAAATTGGGAAGCTGTCCGTTTTTGATTTAGTTATTTCCATCCTCATTGCGGAGCTGGCGGTAATCATTATTGACGATCCCGAGCGGCCATATATTGAAGGAATGCTGCCGATCATTATCGTTGTAACGATTCAATTCACGTTATCGTGGGTCATGCTGAAAAACCAAACCATTCGCTACCTGCTTGACGGCAAGCCAAGCTATCTCATTAACCAAGGCCAGCTGGATCGTAAGGAAATGAAAAAGCAGCGTTATAACCTTGACGATCTCATGATGCAGCTTAGAGACCGCAATATCCGGAACGTTGCTGACGTTGAATTTGCTATATTGGAGCCTTCAGGAAAGCTTTCAGTCGTCCCGAAAAAGGATTACAAAAAGGATGGCCAAGAAAAAAAATCGAAGTCAGGCATACCGGGAATTCGGTTCGAAGGCCTTCCGGTGGCGTTGATCATGGATGGAAAGGTTCAAGACCGAAACCTCGAAAAAATAGGAAAAACTCGTTTTTGGTTAAAAAACGAGCTTCAACAAAAAGGAGTTAACGATTTTAAGGAGGTTTTTCTCTGTACCATTGATCATAAAGGGCAGATTTTTGTCAGCAATAAAGACGATTCCTCTCGTTTTTAGCGCTTGATCCATCTGCGGATTCCAGGGATTCGAGCCAAATCCTGCTTGTCGATCATTTTCAAGCCTATCATCATAACAAGGTAAGCTGCTAAACCGCAAACCGATGCAGTGACAAATTGGAGGAATTCGGAGCCGATCAATGGGCTTCTATTATATACAAAATCGCAGAGCAAAGCGGTTCCGCACATACCTGCAGCAACCTTAACAAAATCACCGAGTTTCATTGAGAATTTCAGCAGCTTTTTGACGCTTATCCAATGCAGTAGTGTAACTAAAATGATGTTGGCATTAATTGCCAGCAATACTCCATAAATGCCGAAGCTCGGGTTGGAGCCAAGCCAGATGATTAATGTGAGCTTTACGCATGCGCCGGCAAATGTATTCATTAGGGCGCTTCCGGGACGGTCCAAGGCTTGGAGAGTCGCTTGAAGAGGAGCCTGCAGGTAGATGAACAGGGCTACGGGGGCCATGAGCTGAAGCATCTTTCCTGCCTCGCGATCTCCGTATAAAAACAAACACATAGGCTCAGCGAGAACGTACATAAGAACGGCAAAAGGAGCACCGGTTACTAGAGCTAGACGCAGCGATTGGCCAAGTCTTTTATGAATCGTTCGATAATCGTTTCGCGCCGATGCTTCGGATAACGAAGGCACGAGCGAGGTCGCGAGCGAATACGTCAGCGCACTAGGCATCAGTAATAATGGGATGACCATCCCTTGTAGGGCTCCGTATTGCGCGGTTGCAAGACGAGAAGCGATTCCCGCAGCTGCCAGGCTTTGTACCGTTAGTATCGATTCAAAAAAATAAGAGGCGGATCCAACAAGCCTGCTGCCAGTAACTGGAACAGCAATTTTCAGCAAACGCCGCAGCATCGAAAGGGCAGTCGGAGTTTTGGTGCCCGAACCGATGACGGCTTTGTGGTAAGCCTTATACTGCTTCCTGGAGCCCAAATACTGAAAAAGCAGCACCAGCATGCCGCTAACTTCGCCGATGGTTACCCCAAACATAGCGCCGGCAGCGGCAAACTCGATTCCGTAAGGCAGCAGCCACCAAGCAAACAGGAGCATGGCTACAATACGTACTGTCGTTTCGGTGATGGTCGAGGCTGCAGTGGGAATCATATTTTGCCGTCCCTGAAAGTATCCCCGGAAAACGGCAGAAATCGAAACAATGACGATCATCGGGCTCATGGCCAGAAAGGTTGGATAAACACGAGGATCGGTAAACAGAGCGCTGGTAATCCATCCGGCCGCCGCGGCGCATAACACGGTGAGCATAAGCCCGATCGTAACGGTAAGAGCTAAGGAAACCTTTAATATCGCGCGTACCCTTCGTTCATTTCCTTCGGATTCGGCTTCTGCAACAAGCTTGGCCACCGCAACAGGGATTCCTCCCGTAATGATGGTAATGACCACGATAAGAAACGGGTAACCTAATTGGTACAGCCCGACCCCCTCCGCACCGATGACGCGGGGCAGCGTGATGCGCGGGACAAAACCGAGGATCCGGTTAATAATGCCTGCCGCCAGCAGGATCATTGTGCCTTGGATAAATGATTGTTTGCGCAAGGGTACACCATTCCTTTTCCGGGCGTGATTTCACTTGTACATGCTTATGCAGAGAGGAGCCAAGCTCATGCACATATTTTGGGCTGGACGGAAAGAAGGAATCGGCGGGACTTGCGGCGAAAACAGGAGGAAGAGGTAATGGAGGAGGCGGCAACATGGCGGAGGAACAGGGGCTTGAGCGGGAACAGCCGTTTGACGAGGGGCAAATGACAGACGAAGAATTAAGCGCTTTGATTGAAAAGCTATGCATGAGCAAGGCAGAGGAATTTCATATGCTTGGCTACGAGCAGGTAACCGGAGCAGAGGTATGGAGTTTTGTAAGCGACAAATATAAATCGGGTATTCCGCCGCTTCATCGGATGGTAAATGATATTATGTCGTTGAAAGTTACATCGTTCATGAACTGGATGACGATGAATGCGTTTCGCGGTATAGAGTGACGAGGGGCGGGGGCCTCTCCTTTTTTGTTGAATACACCCAAATTGACTCGCTTTTTGGCGCTGGTTATAATTAGAACTATTGAAGTTTGGAAGGGAGCAGGCATACATAACGATGGATAAGAAGAGACTGATTGCCTTTATCTTGCTCGTAATCGTGTCCTTAGGGCTCGTAGGAGTTACGACTCCGGGCCTAGTCGGCAACGTCAAGCTGGGTCTTGACCTTAAGGGCGGATTTGAAATTTTGTACCAAGCGGAACCGCTTGAAGCGGACCAGCAGGTAACGAAGGACGCGCTGCATCAAACGGCTCGCAGCTTGGAACGACGCGCCAACGCTCAGGGAGTAGGGGAGCCGGAGGTGTTTCCGGAAGGGGAAGACCGGATTCGCTTGCGCCTGGCGGGCGTAGAAAATCAGGACGAAGTACGCGCTCTGCTGAAAAAGCCTGCCGACTTAACTTTCCGCGGACCGGATGGTACGAAGGAAATGGTAGGGGCGGATTTTGTCGAGGGCGGAGCGAAGGTAGAGTACGATCCGCAGACAAATCAGCCGTACATTTCGCTGCAAATTAAAAATGCGGACAAGTTCCGCCAAGTAACGGAAAAGCTTCTCGGACAGCCTCTCGCCATTTATTTGGATGAAGAGGAGATTTCTGCGCCGATTATTCAAGCGGTTATCCCGAACGGACAAGCTACCATTACGGGGAATTACACATATGATGAAGCAAAAAAGCTTGCCGACATCATTAACCTCGGCGCTCTTCCGTTGAAGCTGACGGAAAAATACACGCAAAGCGTTGGGGCTTCCTTAGGTCAACAGTCGCTGGAACAGACCGTGCGGGCCAGTATTATCGGTTCCCTGCTGATCCTTGCGTTTATGCTTTTTTACTACCGTCTGCCGGGGATGATTGCAGTAATTACGTTAATTACGTATACGTGGCTGCTTCTACTCGTGTTTGATCTGATTAATGCGGTGCTTACGCTTCCGGGTATTGCGGCATTCGTGCTCGGGATCGGGATGGCGGTAGACGCCAATATAATTACGTATGAACGGATAAAGGACGAAATCCGCAGCGGCAAAAGCGTAAATTCCGCATTGCGCGCCGGATCACGAAACTCCTTCCGAACCATTTTGGACGCTAACGTTACTACAATCCTTGCATGTATTGTCTTGTATTATATCGGCACGGGCTCTGTTCAAGGCTTTGCCCTTATTTTGATCATGAGTATTTTAGTCAGCATGGTAACAAACGTGTTCTTCTCCAGAGTGCTGCTAAATTTACTTGTGCGGGGTGCCGGCGTGAAAAAGCCTGGCTACTTCGGGGTTAAGGAGGGTGAGATCCGTGCGCTATAATTTTGACTTTGTGAAGCATCGGAAAAAGTTTTTTACTTTTTCGATCGTAATTACTCTGCTCGGGATATTGACCCTCGCGATCTTCGGATTAAATTTCGGCGTAGATTTTAAGTCGGGGACGAATTTGGATATTTCCGTAGGACAAACTATCGCAAAAGAGAAGGCCGTCGAAATTTTGACCAAGGCCGGATTCGAGGAGAAAACCTTTACGCCTCCAACGATTGGGGGCAATCAGGATCGGGTAACGGTACGTTTTGACCGCGTTTTACTGCCGGATGAGGTTCAAAAAATCGAAGCGGCTTTTGTTGAAGTTTACGGAGAGAATGTCACAAAAGAAGAAAATACCGTCGACACGACCATTGCAAGAGAGCTTATCAATAAAGCGGGATTAGCTGTTCTACTTGCGAGTGTAGGAATTATCATTTATGTCAGCATTCGATTTGAGTGGCGTTTTGCGGTCGCGTCCATTGTTGCGTTGCTGCATGATGCTTTTATCGTAATCAGCTTATTTTCGATATTCCGTCTTGAAGTGAATCTGCCGTTTATCGTTGCGGTTCTGACAATTATCGGATATTCCATTAACGATACGATCGTTATTTTTGACCGGATTCGTGAGAACTTACGTTTCACAAAGCTGAAAACCTTTGACGATATCGCGCAGCTGGTAAACAACAGTATTTCCCAAACGATGACCCGGTCTATCAATACCGTCCTGACAGTATTGTTTGCAGCGGTGTGCTTGTTCATCTTTGGAAGCGAATCGATTCGTCTGTTCTCGCTGGCGATGATTTTCGGATTGGTAAGCGGGGCTTACTCGTCCATCTTTATTGCGAGTCCGGTTTGGCTTGTTTTGAAAAATGCCACGCTGAAGCCGCGTAAACCTGCTTCCGTTGGGGCAAAAGAATAACGGAGCAGTACAAGATTGGAAAAGGGAGTGTCAGGCATGTCAGAACAGCGTTTTGCGAAGGCAGAAAATGCGGCTTGGATCGGAATTGTCGGCAATATTATATTGGCGGCGGTGAAAGGCTTTGTCGGGTGGATGTCAGGGAGTAAAGCGCTTATCGCAGATGCTGCGCATTCCGCTTCGGATGTGGCGGGCTCATTTGCCGTGCTGCTTGGGCTGAGAGCTGCAAAGCAGCCACCGGATGAGGATCATCCGTACGGGCACGGCAAGGCGGAGTCCATCGCAGCGATTATCGTTTCTGTGCTTCTGCTGCTTGTCGGCATCGAAATTGCAATCAGCTCGCTGAAATCGATGTATGCCGGCAATTTGGAAGCGCCGAAAATGTACGCTCTTCTTGTCATCGCAGGATCGATCGTCATTAAGGAAGCGATGTTTCGGTATAAATACAATCTGGGGAAAAAATTGTCCAGCCAAGCGCTAATTGCCAATGCTTGGGAGCATCGTTCCGATGTTTATTCCTCTATTGCCGCTCTGATAGGCGTCGGAGGTGCTGTCATTGGCGGCTTCCTTGGTATTCCTTGGCTCTACTATCTCGATCCCGTGGCTGGTATTGTTGTCGCGGCGATGGTGCTGCGCATGGGTTACCACTTGGTAAAAGAGTCGATTCATAATACAATGGATCACGTGCTGCATGAAGAAGACGCGAAAGAGCTGGTGGACGAGGTCCAGCGTGTTCGCGGGGTAATGTCCGTGGATGAGCTTCGTGCCCGAGAGCATGGCCATTATGTTGTTGTGGATGTGAAAATTAGCGTGAATCCCCGGATTTCAGTTTTGGAAGGCCATGATATTGCAAAAAGCGTGAAGCATCAGCTTCTGGATAAATTTGGCCATGTTTCGGATGTATTTATTCATGTGAACCCGTATGATCCGGATTATCCGTATAAGGTAACCGGTGCGGACGCTGAAGATGATAATCATCCGACAATGCTGCATTGATGGAGTACGGTTTGTTACAGGGGGAGCAGAGTGCTTTTTTCGAAAGCAAGATGGGTTGTCAAATCGTCCGATGAACAATTGGTTTCCGCCCTTGAGGCGGAGCTTGGTCTGCCGCCTCTCGTTGCGAAACTTCTGGCTGTCAGAGGTTTCGCGAGTGTTCGGGAGGCTGCTTTATTTTTAGAGGGCGACGGATTTCATGATCCGTACGAGCTCAAAGGAATGGCGGAGGCGGTAGAGCGGATACGCCGGGCCTTAACCGCAGGGGAAACCATTCGGATTTACGGAGACTATGACGCTGACGGGGTTAGCAGTACGGCACTTATGTTTAAGCTGTTCCGGCAGCTAGGTGCCCGTTTCGATTATTACATCCCGCACCGTATCCATGAAGGGTACGGATTAAATCGTAAAGCTCTTGAGCAAGCAGCGAAAAACAATGTCACATTAATAGTTACGGTTGATACCGGAATAAGTGCTGTGGAAGAGATTAAATACGCCAAAGAGCTTGGGATCGATGTGGTTGTGACGGATCACCATGAACCGCCGGAGGTGCTGCCGGAGGCGTATGCGATCGTCAATCCGAAGCAGCCCGGCTGCATGTATCCGTTTAAAAGCTTAGCCGGGGTCGGCGTAGCATTAAAGCTCGCTCAGGCGTTATTGGAGCGTTTCCCCGAGGAGCTGACTGAATTTGCAGCTCTCGGTACTGTGGCAGACTTAATGCCGCTTAACGGGGAAAATCGCCTTATCGTTAAGCTTGGCTTAGAACAGATGAGACGTTCGCAAAACCCGGGACTGCGGGCTCTAATCGGCGTTGTGGGCACGGAACTAAGAGATGTCACGGAGCAGACCATCGGCTTTGCCCTCGCGCCGAGAATTAATGCCGGGGGGCGGATCGACACGGCGGATACAGCCGTGAAACTGCTTGTTACGGATCAGGAGCAGGAGGCGGAGCATCTAGCCTATGATCTGGATCAGCTCAACAAAGAGCGGCAGCGCATCGTCGATGAAATGACGAAAGAAGCGCTGGAAATGGCCGAGCATTTTTTAGTCGACGGAGTGGTTCCACCGGTATTGGTTTTAGCGAAAGAAGGCTGGAATATCGGGGTTATGGGAATCGTAGCCTCTAAGCTGCTTGAAAAATATTATCGTCCGGTATTTGTGCTTAGCATTGATTCAGAAACAGGCATGTGTAAAGGATCGGGCAGATCGATCGATGGCTTTGATATGTATCGGGCATTAACCGAATGTGCGCAGTGGATGGATCATTATGGCGGACATCAGGCAGCTGCCGGATTGACGATGGCAAGAGAGCATATTGATGCGTTTCGCAGTCATGTCGTTATGCTGGCTGACCAGTGGCTTTCCGAAGAAAGCTATTTGCCGGTAATGGAAGCCGATTCGGTATGCAGCCTTTCCGACGTTTCTCTGGAGCACGCCGCAGCGTTATCTAAGCTTGCTCCGTATGGCAGCGGAAATCCGTTGCCGAGATTCATGTTCTTGGGAGCAGAGCTGTCAGAACGGAGAACCATGGGACGTGAACAACAGCATGCCAAGCTAATGCTTGTTGGTGAGCAGGGCCCGATTGAGGCGGTTGGCTTTGGCTTTGGCGCACTGCTCGATTGGATTGCGCCGGGAGCAAAAGTGGATGTAATCGGAGAGCTCGGGATTAGCGAATGGAATGGTATTCGAAAGCCGCAAATCATGATTCGCGATATCCGTGTGCAGGAAGTACAAGCCTTTGACTGGCGTGGGGTCAAAAAGCCGGAAGACCGAATCCGCCAGCTGGTAAGCGGCATAGAAGCGGTCAGAACGGAGAAGCCGAACATTGCAGTGGTTTGGTTCGGACTGGATTCTTCCCGCGCCCCTTCCGGACGGATGGTTGATGAATGGGAGAAGCTATGGGGAGGGCAAGTGGCCATGTGGCTTTGCCTGCCTCCTGGGGAGGATTCCAATAAGGTTAGTCTGGAGCCGCTGAACAAAGCGGCGGAACGACTCGGCTTGTCGGAATCAACGGATCTTGTGCTATATAACCTGCCGCCGTCATTACGTATGCTCACCGGCTGCTTACAATCTACAACTAGTGCCCAGCGAATATACGGCTTGTTCCAAGCATCATCAGAGGACGAACTAAGCCCGGCACCAAGCCGCGAGCATTTTAAAGACGTGTATTCCCTTTTACGTTCGTCCACGCAGCCTTTACCAGATCGTCCTGCGATGCTGAACGCGCTCAGCCGCCGTACCGGTATATCCGCGGCAGCGGTGCAATTTATTCTGGAAGTGCTGCTGGAGCTGAATGTGCTGGACAAAACAGTGGAAGGCTATACCTGTATTCCCAATGCGCCTAAAAAAGATTTATCGCAATCATTCAAATATCGTTATAAACTAGAGATACAGGATGTGGAAAGACAACTCGTCTTTTCATCATCGCTTGAGTTGTCCCGTTGGCTTTTGCAAGAGAAGAGCGGCGGTTTGATAAAGAAAGCCCATTTGATGGAGGAGATCGTATGAATTTTAAAGACTATATCCGGGTTATTCCCGATTTTCCACAGCCGGGAATCCGGTTTAAGGATATCACGACGCTGTTGAAGGACGGTAACGTTTATCGTGAAGCGATCGAGCAAATGAAGGCGAAGGTCGAGCACCTGAACATCGATGTGATTGCCGGACCGGAAGCTCGCGGCTTTGTTGTCGGAGCGCCGCTGGCGTATGCTCTTGGGGTTGGTTTCGTGCCGATTCGCAAAAGCGGTAAGCTTCCAGGGAACACGGTGGAAGCGGATTACGATTTGGAATACGGCAAGGATAAGCTTGCCGTTCATGCGGACGCTATTTCACCTGGACAACGTGTCCTGATTGCCGATGATTTGCTGGCGACGGGCGGTACGATTTCGACCTCCATTAATTTGGTGCAGAAACTAGGCGGAGAGGTAATCGGTGCTGCATTTTTGATTGAGCTTTCCTATTTGAATGGACGGGATAAGCTGACTGGAATGGAAGTTACCTCGCTAGTAACCTACTAATTAGATAAGGTCCGGCAGAAGCGTCGAATAACGTGCAGCCGGGCTTTTTTTATTCGATGAAACTGCTTCTCCTTTTGTAACCTTAAGGCGAATCTCCTCGTCTGTGAAAAAGGAGGAGGAATACTATGCTGCGTTTATTCCAATCGAATGTTATGAGTTCCTTTTTGGATCCTGTTCGTATTCTTTCCATCACAGGAAGCTTGTCGGTTGTGCTTGGGCTGCTTTATATTCCATTTTTTCCGTGGTACATCCTAGGTAATGTAAAAGAAGAAGAGATAGCATTGTGGGGAATATGGTCGGTGGTTGCTGGCATTTTGACATGGGGCGCTGCACAATCTCTACGGCTTGTGAATCAAGCAACCGGTAGAAGCATACTCCTTATTGCGATACCTGGATTGTTCCTGCTGCTCCTGGCGCAAGTACTTCCTCTGCTTGAATGGAATAGATATGGCGGTTCATTCCTTACGCATTGGGTACCTTGGTCATACTTGAGGAACTGGCTCGGTTTTTCCTTACATATTGTCATGACCCTATTCGTGTTATGGTCATTGACGGCTGTGTGTTATGGGCTTGCTGCGAAACAGTCTCCCTATCGCGCATCATCTAAGCAAGTTACAACGTTTGCTGTGGTTATGGCAGGGCTTGCTCTATCCTTCGTCTTATGGGATAAAGCAGCGGACGGCATGTGGATTCAGAAGCGTTATCCGGAAAAAGAAGCGATTGGGGTTCCGGCCGATGCCGTAATTCAGGTAACGTGGAGAGGGGGTCGGGATAATGGCGGAATTCGTGTCCGTTATGCTGATGAGCCAAATACATGGATTCCAGGAGTAAGTGGAATGACTGCATTCGGTATGTTTTTTGACCCGGAAGAGCCTCTACTGCCTGGTAAAAAGGTGGTTGTTACTGTGGATTCCGGCAGACGAAGCGATACTTTTTCTTTCATGGTGGAGGAAAAATAAAAAATAGCTGACCGAATGGCAGGGATCTGCTGCGGCCAGCTTTTATTGTTTACAAATGATTAAAAACGCGAATATAAAGTTCAATTTTATAAACCATTTAATTCCATATATTGTAACGGTATTTCCGGTTTTATAGTATAACAATATTTACCTGGAGAACCTAAAGGTAAAAAAGCGGCAGCTGCTTACGCTGAAAGACTTCGCGCCTGTTGACGGGGGCGGAAGGAAGTTGCATAATAATGAAAACAATCATTGTAGTAATTCTAAGAAGCGGGACCAGATTTAGAGGAAGTTTTCATTGCGAAGCACTGCTTCTAAATGAAAACAATCATTGTAGTCATTCTAAGAAGCGGGACCAGATTTAGAGGAAGTTTTCATTGCGAAGCACTGCTTCTAAATGAAAACAATCATTGTAGTCATTCTAAGAAGCGGGACCAGATTTAGAGGAAGTTTTCATTGCGAAGCACTGCTTCTAAATGAAAACAATCATTGTAGTCATTCTAAGAAGCGGCAGCGGACGGGCAACGTTCCGCTGCGATTTGAATACAATAGCTTAACTTACCATTCCGTTTTATTGCGCTAAAGCGTCTCTTTACGAAAATTTTATGCACCCGGAGGAAAGGAAACGCCATGGGGATTCAGCAGATCACGGGCATCGACCAACTTATCGCCAAAGCGTCCGCCTATATGAAAGAAGCCGACCTGAACCGTGTACGGGAGGCGTATGCCTTTGCGGAGAGTGCTCACTCCGGGCAAATTCGCAAGTCGGGCGAACCCTATATTTTGCACCCTCTGGCTGTTGCGGAGATTTTGGTCCATTTGCAGCTGGACACAACGACCGTAATTGCCGGCTTGCTGCATGACGTCGTAGAGGATACGAACGTTACGCTGGAGATGATCGAAAGCAATTTCGGCAAAATGTGCGCCAAGCTCGTGGACGGCCTGACAAAGCTGGAAAAAATCCGCTTTAAGTCTAAGGAAGAGCAGCAAAACGAAAATTACCGCAAAATGTTTGTCGCAATGGCGCAGGATTTGCGCGTCATTCTTATTAAGCTGGCGGACCGGCTTCATAATATGCGTACGCTGAAGCACCAATCGGAGGAAGCGCAGCGCCGTATCGCAGACGAGACGCTGGAGATCTTTTGCCCGATTGCGCACCGTCTTGGGATTTCCTCGATCAAATGGGAGCTCGAAGACATCGCGCTTCGCTATTTGAATCCGCAGCAGTACTACCGGATCGTCAATTTAATGCAAAAGAAGCGCACGGAGCGCGAGGATTATATCGACGAGCTGATCGACCGGCTCAAGGATAAGCTGGCTGAGATGGGCATTGTCGCTGATATTAGCGGACGTCCGAAGCATATTTACAGCATTTATAAAAAAATGACGACGCGCAGCAAACAATTTAACGAGATTTATGATTTGCTCGCGATTCGTGTGATCGTTGACAATATTAAGGATTGCTACGCGGCGCTTGGCATTATTCATACGCTTTGGAAACCGATGCCCGGACGGTTTAAGGATTACATCGCAATGCCAAAGCCAAACATGTACCAGTCGCTGCACACGACGGTGATCGGCCCGAAAGGGGAGCCGACGGAAGTGCAAATCCGCACCTGGGACATGCATCAGACGAGCGAGTTCGGGGTTGCCGCGCACTGGGCCTATAAAGAGGGCAAGGAAAGCGCGGTTGTGCCGAGTGGAACGTACGAGGATAAAATGACGTGGTTCCGCGAGATTATGGAGCTCCAGCAGGAAACGGACGATGCGCAGGAATTCGTAGAATCGCTGAAGATGGACTTTTTCACCGATATGCTCTACGTATTTACCCCAAAGGGCGAGGTCATTGAACTCCCGGCTGGGTCGGTTCCGCTCGATTTCGCTTACCGTATTCATACGGAGGTTGGTAACCGGACGATCGGCGCCAAAGTAAACGGACGGATTGTACCGCTGGACCATAAATTAAAAACGGGCGATATCGTTGAAATCTTAACCTCGAAGCATTCTTACGGGCCGAGCTCGGACTGGGTCAAAATTGCACAGTCCTCTCATGCGCGCAGCAAAATTAAGCAGTGGTTCAAGAAAGAGAAGCGAGAGGAAAACGTAGAACGCGGCCGCGAGGCGATCGAAAAGGAGCTGCGGAGACTCGGCTACGAGGCGTCACAGCTTATGAGCGACAGCCTGCTGCTGGAGGCGGCGCGTAAGTTTACGTTTAACGACATTGATGATATGCTCTCGGCCATCGGCTTCGGCGGGATTACGGCAGCACAAATCTGTACGAAGCTGACGGAGAAGCTGCGGAAGGAAGCTGAGGAATCAGCCGCACAGCTGACGAGTGAAGTAATCCAGGTGCTTAAGCCATCACAGGCCCAAGCGGAAAAACGCAGTCGTTCGATTCAAGGGGTTCGTGTGAAAGGTGTAGATAATTTGCTTGTTCGTTTTGCCCGCTGCTGCAATCCAGTGCCGGGAGACGACATTGTTGGCTATATTACTCGCGGCAGAGGAGTCTCCGTACACCGCGCCGACTGTACGAATATTCCGCAAGGCGATGGGGATGAGGCGGCACGTGTAATCGAAGTTGAATGGACGGACGAATGCCAAGCTAACTTCAGCGTGGATATCGAAATTACCGGCCAAGATCGCCGCGGTTTGTTAAACGAGGTGCTGCAGGCCGTATCGGAGTCAAAAACAAACATGTCCGCCGTTTCCGGCCGATCGGATAAAAATAAAATGGCGATGATCCACATGACGATTTTGATCCGAAATACCGAGCATCTTCAAGCCGTTGTGGAAAAAATTAAACGCGTGCGCGATGTGTATTCTGTGCAGCGAATTATGCAGTAACGCACTGTCGATTTCCCGGGAAATTTGTCCCGGAAGGCCAGATCAGGAGATAGCTTCAGTTATGAAAATTGTTGCCCAAAGAGTAAAACAGGCTTCGGTTACAGTCGATGGAACAGTAATCGGTGAAATTACAAAGCCGGGCCTGCTGCTGCTTGTCGGAGTAGCCCATGAGGATACAGAGGCGGATGCCAAGTTTTTGGCGGAAAAAGTGGTGAACCTGCGCATTTTTGAAGATGATGACGGGAAAATGAATCTTTCTGTTGCCGATATTCAAGGAGCAGTCTTAAGTGTTTCACAATTTACGCTGTACGGGGATTGCCGTAAGGGAAGAAGGCCGAATTTCATGGCGGCTGCAAAGCCGGATCTTGCGAGCCGGCTTTACAATACCTTTAATCAATACTTGCGTGAGCAGGGACTTCTTGTGGAAACGGGCGAATTCGGTGCGGACATGGATGTTGCGCTCACGAATTGGGGTCCGGTCACGTTAATTATCGAAAGCAAATCATAGGTTATGTTTCGCAGCCCCCTTGGACATGATAGAAATATCATCTTTAGATAAGGGGCTCTGCCGTAATGCGTCAATCTATAAAAGTAAAGCAGCAGCAGGATCCGGTTTCGACACTGCTGCAGGCCGATTCGCGGGAAGCGCAGCACTTAGCGTCAGCTTTCCGGGAAGAGCTTGCCGACGAGCTCGGGGCAAGAATGGAACCGGTAAAATCAGCACAAGCGCGGATGTCTAGATGAACTGGACATCCGTTTCTTTTTGTACCGATTTTTACCCGTATATGGTAAACTAGGCTAGGCTTGATCTTTGTCGTAAAACGATAGGAAAACGCGAAATTATGGAGGAAGACAAGTGAACATCTATGTAGAACGAGCCGGTTTTGACAGCTTTCAAACCGAAATATTTAACATATGCAAGCTTTTCTTTGAACAAGTCGAAATGAACTACGAATCTCCTGAACAAAGCGATATACAGCTTCACATTGAGCTGCGTAACGACGGCATACAGGCACGGGCGGCAACGATGTTAAGAGCGGGAGAGGAAACCCGGCTTCAATCCGTGTTTGAGAAGCAGCTGACTCCCGATTCACCGCCGGACATGCGCAAGCGGACGCTGAAGCGTGTGATCAGCTATACGCTGCTAGAGGTTCTCCAGAAGCACACTGGCTTGGAGCAGCCATGGGGAATCTTAACCGGCGTAAGGCCGACAAAGCTGGTCCATTTGCTGCGGACAACGAGAACAACGGAGCAGGTGGAGCAGCTCCTGCGGGAAGAATATCTCGTTACAGAACCGAAAATTCGGCTGCTAATTGACATTGCCGACCGCCAGCTTAACGTAATTCCTGATTTTTTTGAAGTAGGGAAGAAAGAAGTCAGCGTGTATATCGGTATTCCCTTTTGCCCGACCAAATGTGCGTACTGCACCTTCCCGGCTTATGACATCCGCGGTCAAAACGGTTCGGTCGAGGCCTTCCTCGAAGGGCTGCATTATGAAATTCGTGAGATGGGCCGCTGGATGCGCATGGCAGGGCTGCAAATTACGACGATTTATTGGGGAGGCGGCACGCCGACAAGTATCGAAGCCGAGCAGATGGATGCTCTATTCCAAACGATGCAGGAGTCGTTTCCTGACTTAACGCGTGTTCGTGAGCTGACCGTCGAAGCGGGACGTCCGGATACGATTACGCCGGATAAAATTGAAGTGATGAAAAAATGGAAAACCGACCGGATCAGCATTAATCCCCAGAGCTTTACGCAGGAAACACTCGATTTGATCGGCAGACATCACACCGTGAAGGAAACCGTCGAAAAATTCGAGCTTGCCCGGGAAATGGGTCTCAGTAATATTAATATGGACCTGATCATCGGATTGCCGAACGAAGGCTACGAGGAATTTGAGCGGACGCTTGCGCAAACGGAAAGGCTTTTGCCGGAATCGCTGACCGTACACACCTTGTCTTTTAAGCGTGCATCCAAAATGACGAAGAACCGCGATCAATACGAGGTGGCCGAGCGTGACGAAATTCAGGAAATGATGACCCGCGCCATTGAATGGACGGAAGAGATGGGCTACGTTCCCTATTACATGTACCGGCAGAAGAACATTCTCGGCAATCTTGAAAATGTCGGATACTCGCTTCCGGGCAAAGAAAGCTTGTATAATATTTTGATGATGGAAGAGAATCAGTCGATCATCGGACTTGGCTGCGGAGCTGTAAGTAAAATTATGTTCCCGGCAGAGCGTGATGAGGCGACGGGGGAAGAAAAGCAGCACATCGAGCGTTTTCCGAACCCGAAGGAACCTTCTGTCTATAACGAATCGTATAAGGAATATATCGCGAAAAAAATCAAGCTGCTGGATGAGGCGTACGGCTTGGTCCGATCGTAAAATGTAGTTAAGATCATGTTTGAATCATTAAGTAGAGAAAAGGTGGAGAAATGGGAAAAACGGTTCCGAAAAGCGTATGGTGGATTGCTGTATTTTTGCTGATCTTTGCAGTATTAGGCACAGGGATGTACATTCTTGATAAGAAGCGTTCCACGAATTCAGGGAAGCGGGGAGAGCCCCAGACGCTGCAGCAGGTGAATTCAGTGGACAAGCCGCAAAGTCAGTATGATCTCATTGTGGTTGGGACAGACCCTGAAGGCATCGCTGCAGCGGTGTCCGGTGCACGTAATGGACTCAAAACACTTCTTGTGGACGGCAGAGACCGGGAAATTTTGGGCGGACTGATGACCGTTGGTATGCTGAACAGCATTGACATGGTGACCAAAGGGCCGAAGCATGAGATTGTCAATAAAGGGCTTTTTCTGGAGTGGTTCAATCAAACAGAAGGCGACTCGTTCGATGTTGTGACTGCCGCAAACGCATTTTACGGGATGGTCAAGAACGAAAAAAACATCGATCTGCTGATGAAGGCGGAGCAAATTCAGCCGCTGCTTGAGGGGAATAAAGTAGCTGGCGTGAAGTTTGTATTAAAGGGCGCAGAATATACCGTAAAAGCAGGATCAGTGGTTGATGCGACTCAGGATGCGGATCTGGCTGCTGCTGCTGGCGTACCGTTTACCTTTGGGCGCGAGGATATCGGCGATCCGAAATCAAAGATGGCCGTTACACTCGTATTCGGATTTACAAATGTAACAGACGAGGTTTGGGAGAAGGTTAAGAAGCGTCTAAATGGTGACGACAGTTCTGGAACAGGCGCGAATGAAATGAGTGCTTGGGGCTATGGCGAGCTGCACCGGGAATACGTTTCAACGAACCCGGATAAGGTGCGGATGCGCGGTCTAAATATCGGGCGTCAGAACGATGATACGGTGCTGATTAATGCGCTTCTCGTCTTTGGGGTGGATCCGCTGGATCCGGAATCGCTGAAGGAAGGTATTGAAGCGGGGAAAAAAGAGCTGCCGAATGTTATTGCGCATTTGAAAAAGACGTACCCTGAATTTGCTAATATTGAGCTTGGCGTAACGGCTCCCGAGCTATACGTGCGGGAATCTCGTCATATTCAGGGCGAATACCGGTTAAATATTATCGATGTGCTGGAAAATCGCGATCATTGGGACCGAATCGGTTTCGGTGGTTATCCGGTAGATATTCAGCGCACTTCGCCGAACGACTGGGGCGCGGTGGTGAGCGATCCGGAGCTGTACGCCATTCCGTTCCGTACCATTGTCCCGCTAAAAGTAGATGGACTGCTCGTTGTCGGTCGTTCCGCCAGCTTTGATACGCTGCCGCACGGCAGCGCGCGGGTTGTGCCGACGGGCATGGCCGCGGGCGAAGCAGCGGGTGTTGCAGCCAAGCTGGTGCAGGAGAAGGGGATCACCTTCCGCGAGCTTTCGAAGGATAAGAGCGGCATTGCCGAGCTGCAATCGATCCTGGTTAAACAGGGCGTCGATTTAGCGCCATACACACCGGAAACGTATCCGTTTATGAAGCACAAAGCCTATGAAGGTCTTAAGGCGGCCGTCACGATGTCCTTGGCTTATGGCTCCTACGGCAATGAATTTGGCTTGGACAAGGAATCGTCACCGGCTAGCTTTACAAGTGTGCTGAACGGGTTCCGTAGATATGCTCAAGGGACGTCCGACGCTAAGCTTCCTGCGAACCCGTATGATATTACGGCAAAGCTCGAGAAGGAAGGCAAAGGTGTTCCGCTTACGCTCGAAACAGCGGCGAAGCTGGCGGCATATACCCTTGGCATCAAGGCGGCCGAAGGACAGGCGCTGGATACGTTAAAGGAGCAAAATGTATTGCGCAGCGAAACGGTTGCAAGTATTGCTGATCCGGCCAAGCTTACCGTCGGTGAAACGTACATGCTGCTGCTTGATTTGTTCTTGAAGCTCGGCGTTCCTTTAAAGCAATAACTTCATAATTTTGATCGTATGAACATGGCGGTTTAAGCTCATAATACCTCTCAAATGCTGGAAGTTGAGGGGTGAGCTTAAACCGCCTATGTCGTATGAAGGGGTTCGCTTTCCGAAAGTGCATATGTCGACGCTGGCCATTAATTATTTGCGCGGCTCGAACATTTATATGGATATTTGGTGGTCGTTTTGTTTTCCCGGCTTTGGGCAATGGTTTCAAGGCAAATATTTTTATGGCCTGATTTTGATGACCTGGGAGTTCTTCATTAACGTAAAGTCGCATTTAAACACCGCGATTTATTACAGTATGGTAGGAAGGTTTCAGGAAGCGAAGGACATATTGGATGAGCGTTGGTTTTTGCTTTATATCGTCATTTACATTTTTGCAATATGGGATTGTTATCACTCCTCAATCGAAATAAAGAAAAGGATGGTCATCGCCTCACACGAACGTCAAAAGGTGCCGCACTACAAAATTACGCCGCTGACGATCACATATTTAGCGAATCGCAACCCGATCTTTCCGGTTTTCTGGAGCTTGCTGCTTCCAGGGTCGGGTCATTTTATTTTACAAAGGAAATTTTTGGCTATTTTTATGATATTTTGGTGGACGGTTACTTGTTATTATTCATTTTTACCCCAAGGTGCATCGGTGGCGATGATCGGCGATTTTCAAGAAAGCAAGCACCTCGTTGATCCGCAGTGGTTTTTGTTTATTCCGTCACTGTACATGTTTGCAGCATATGACTGCTACTTAAGCACCCTGGAAAGCAACAAGTTTTATGAAGAAGAAAAAAGATTGTATTTGGCGGATGCTGTTGATAATGCCAAGTACCCTATTCCTTACCCGGAGGCTGGCTCTTGATGATCGACATCGTCGCGTTGTTTTCATATACCGAAAATGTGGATTTATTTTTAATCGAAATGAAGAGAAGAGGCTTTGGTGATTCCAATTTACTCGTTGTTCCGCTGAAGAAAGCCGATTATCCTCTAACGATTGAGGCCGTCTCTCGAGGCGGGAGAACACACTGGGATATGGCGTTTTTTACGGGGACAATATGCATGCTTCTTGGCTGTATCTATGGATTTGTGTTAGCGTTTGGTCCTGTGCTTTGGGGATTATTCGGTTTAATATTCGGGATGATCTTCGGTTATTTTTTGCAATGGTGCTACGAAAAATGGAAGGGGAACAGGAAAAAAACGATGCAAAAGTCATTTATTGTGATCATGGTTCGTTGTCCAAAGACGCAAGAGAATGAAATCCATTCGGTATTGTATAAGCATCACGCCTATGCACTGGGAAAGGTGTAAGTTGATGCTGGATGCTAGGGAAGGTTGCCCTATTGAGCATCAGGCAGCGATTTTCGACAGCAAGTGAGTTTGAACGTGCCAATGAAACCGCTCTCTTTTTTGTAACCGAGTTGTAATGTTCTATTCATGCTGCGTTAACATACCTTGTCTATAATAATAGTCGACCCCCTTTTTTAAAATATAATTTCCTTCGACCTACAACACGAGTTGTAGGTCTCTTTCTTTTTTATGGGAATGCTGTCGAACGCCGTATTGACTTTGTGCTGCGAGATGATTACAATTAGACCTGTTGATGCGGTAAAGCGTTGCTAAGCTGCTATATTCAAACATTTGGTGATGGGAACATGCTGTCCGGCTGCCGGGCAACCAGAGAGGAATGCCTTAGGCTGAAAGCATTCTTGCTAATGGTTCGGATCAGTGACCTCCCGGAGAACAATCGGTGAACGCGAAGCGGAAGGGTCCGCAGGCGGTCAGTAACCGGTTGCGTGTAACGGACGTTACCCGTTTAAGTGGAACGAAAACGCAGCGTGTGTGCGCGGTCGTTCAATCGTGGGTGGTACCGCGGGAGTACATACAGGTTATCAATCTCTCGTCCCTGACGTTATGTCGTCGGGGGCGGGAGATTTATTTATTTTCACGGAGGTTTTCACATGTCTTTCCAAAAACCAAAGGGCACGCAGGATTTTTTGCCGGGTACGGTGGAGAAATGGCAGTATATCGAGGAAAAAGCACGGGAGCTGTGCAGACGCTTCCGGTACAGCGAGGTACGTACACCGATTTTTGAGCACACGGAATTATTTGTACGCGGCGTCGGCGAAACGACGGATGTCGTAGAGAAGGAAATGTACACGTTCGTCGATAAAGGCGACCGCAGCATTTCGCTCCGCCCGGAAGGGACGGCCGGGGTCGTTCGGGCATATGCGGAAAACAAGCTGTACGGTGAGCCGGATGTGACGAAGCTGTTTTATATCGGCCCGATGTTCCGTTATGAACGGCCACAGGCGGGACGGTACCGTCAATTCCACCAATTCGGCATCGAAGCTTTCGGTTCTGCCGATCCAAGGCTGGATGCGGAGGTTATCGCACTCGGGTACTTGTTCTATAAGGAGCTTGGGCTAAAAAATATTTCGGTTGACGTTAATTCCGTCGGCACACCGGAAATTCGCGCAGCATTTCGCGAGAAGCTGCTGGGCTTCCTTGCTCCAATGAAAGAGGAGCTGTGCAAGGATTGTCAATCCCGCATGGACCGGAATCCGCTGCGGGTACTCGATTGTAAGCAGGATCAGGCAAAGTTCGAGGGAGCTCCGGCGCTGCTGGACAGCCTGGATGAGGATTGCCGCAGCCATTTTGACATTGTGCTGCGCAGCCTGGATCAAATGGGCATTCCCTATCATGTAAATCCGAAGCTGGTACGCGGCTTGGATTATTACACCCATACGGCGTTTGAGTTTAAGGCCGAGGGGATCGGCGCGATCGATACAATCGGCGGCGGTGGACGCTACAACGGCCTCGTTGGCGACATCGGCGGTCAGGACCAGCCGGGCGTCGGCTTTGGCTTAGGAATGGAGCGTCTTGTGCTTATTCTCGAGCACCAGAAGGTGGACATTCCGGATCGTCAGCAGCTTGACGTGTACGTAATCGCATTGGGTGAAGCGGCGGAGCAGGAAGCAGCTTCGTTATTATATCGTCTTCGTGAGCAGGGGCTTGCGGCGGATAAGGACTACCAGGAGCGCAAAATGAAGGCGCAGATGAAGTCTGCGGACCGCTTCCGCTCTCGTTTCGTGGCGATCCTTGGTGAGGATGAGCTGGCCAAGGGCGAGATCATTTTAAAGAACATGGCGGACGGTTCTCAGCAAAGCATTCCGCTCGCAGAAGCGGCGGAAACGGCTGCACGGTTGTGCAAACAGGGATAGGACGAAGGCTTCGTCGACTGTATAGGAATGATTGGAATTTCGACGGTCGATAACTGCCAGTCTCCGTGTATGAAAAACGATATTCATATAAAAACTATAAAGAGAAGTCTAGGAGGAGTAAGTATGCTATTAAGATCTCATCATTGCGGGGTTCTTCGCAAAGAGCATGTCGGCCAAGAGGTCGTTCTGAACGGTTGGGTGCAGCGCCGCCGCGATTTGGGCGGAGTGTTGTTCATTGATCTCCGTGACCGCAGCGGAATTGTGCAGATCGTGTTCAGTCCGGCATTTTCCGGAGATGCACTGCAAATCGGGGATAAGCTGCGCAATGAATTCGTCATTGCGGTCAAAGGGAAAGTCGTAGAACGCGACCCGGAGACAGTTAATAGCAACCTTGAAACAGGTGATATTGAAGTTCGCGTTAGCGAAATTGAAATTTTCAACAGCGCCAAAACGCCTCCGTTCTTTATCGAAGATGGCATCGACGTTGATGAATCCATCCGTCTGAAATATCGTTATTTGGACCTGCGCCGTCCGGAAATGCAGCGCACCCTCATGCTCCGCTCCAAGGCGGCCAAGATTTTCCGCGATTACTTGGATAACAGCGGTTTTGTTGAGGTAGAAACTCCGATTTTGACGAAGAGCACGCCGGAAGGCGCACGCGAGTATTATGTACCGAGCCGCGTTCATCCGGGCGAGTTTTTCTCCCTGCCGCAATCGCCTCAGCTCTTTAAGCAGCTGCTGATGGTCGGAGGTCTGGAGCGTTATTACCAAATCGCCCGCTGCTTCCGTGACGAGGACCTTCGTGCTGACCGTCAGCCGGAGTTTACGCAGGTCGACATCGAGACGTCGTTCTTGTCTCAGGACCAGCTGCTTACGATGATGGAGGAGCTGATTGCGAAGCTGTTTAAGGAAACGGTTGGCGTAGACGTGCCGACTCCGTTCCAGCGTCTTCCGTACTCCGAAGCGATGGGCAAATACGGTTCGGACAAGCCGGACCTGCGTTTTGGTTTAGAGCTGCAGGATGTATCCGATCTCGTCGTGAACTCGGGCGTGAAGGTATTTGCGCAGATCGTACAAAACGGCGGCGAAGTGAAGGCGTTGAATGCGAAAGGCTGCGCGCATTGGAGCCGTAAGGAACTGGACGATTTGACTCCGTTTGCAGCGCGTTACGGCGGCAAAGGGTTAGCTTATATTGTGGTGAAGGACGGCGAGTGGAAAGGGCCAATCGTAAAGTTTTTCAGCGAGGAAGAGATCGCAGCGCTTCGCGAGCGCTTGAATGCAGAGGAAGGGGACGTCCTTCTGTTCTCTGCCGATAAGAAAAAAGTCGTCGCCGATGTGCTTGGCAACCTCCGGTTGAAGATCGGCCGCGAGCTGGGATTGATCAATGACAGCGAGTTCCGCTTTGCATGGGTTGTAGACTTCCCGCTGCTCAGCTACGACGAGGAAGAAAAGCGTTATACTGCAGAGCATCACCCATTCACGCGTCCGCATGACGAAGATCTTCATTTCTTCGATTCCGACCCGCTGAAAATCCGTGCGCAGGCATATGACCTTGTGCTGAACGGGTACGAAGTAGGCGGCGGCTCGATGCGTATATTCCGCCGTGATGTGCAGGAAAAGATGTTCGCCGCACTTGGCTTATCGCCGGAAGAAGCGCATGATAAATTCGGCTTCCTGCTGGATGCGTTTGACTACGGTACCCCGCCGCATGGGGGAATCGCGTTTGGCTTCGACCGTTTGGTGATGCTGCTCACCGGCCGTACGAACCTTCGGGAGACGATTGCCTTCCCGAAAACGGCAAGCGCGACCGATTTGATGGCAAATGCGCCGTCTGCGCTTGAGGACAAGCAGCTTGAGCAAATTTCCATCAAGGTGGCGCTTAAGCAGGCTGCGCCGACAGCAAAATCTTAAGCTGGTAAGGGGTGAACGCCCGTAATGCTGCATCAATTTTCTCGCAATGAGCTTGCCTTCGGCGTAGAAGGCTTGGAAGTTATGAAGCGCAGCACGGTAGCCGTGCTCGGCATCGGCGGCGTCGGCTCGTTTGCCGCCGAGGCGCTTGCGCGCAGCGGCGTCGGCCGGATTATCATGATCGACAAGGATGTTGTCGATATTACGAATGTGAACCGGCAAATTCATGCGCTGCTCACTACCGTTGGACAGCCGAAGGCGGAGCTGATGAAGGAACGGATCGCGCTCATTAATCCGGAGTGTGATGCGATCGCACTGCGCATGTTCTATACAGAGGAAACGTACGAAAAGCTGTTTGAGTATCCGCTGGATTATGTGCTGGATTGCTCGGATACGATTACGTATAAGATTCATCTGATCAAGCAGTGCTTACAGCGGAAAATTCCGATCATCTCCAGTATGGGCGCCGCGAACAAAATGGACCCGACCAAGTTCCAGGTTGCTGATATTTCCAAAACGCATATGGACCCGATCGCGAAAGTCATCCGGACGAAGCTGCGTAAGGACGGCATAAAGAAGGGCGTAAAGGTTGTGTTTTCCACAGAGGAACCGACCAAGCCTCGGTTGGATGTTACGCAGAAGATTGTTCCGGAGAATGCGCCGGAAATCCGCAAAGCGCAGCAGCCTCCTGCAAGCAATGCGTTCGTGCCGTCGGTCGCCGGCCTTATTATGACTAGTGTCGCTGTGCGTGAGCTGCTGGCGAAGGGAAATGTCCAGATGGAAGTGAAGGGCCGTCAGGGCTGAGCTGGACGCGGCAGGATTGAAAGGAAAAGCTAGTGGAACAAAGGGGAAGGAAACCCGGAGGAAGGCTTACGGTGAATACTCCCGTTTGTTCCTCTAGTAAAATAGATCGCTGCACTTGTCCTGTTCAGGGGCGAGTGTCCGGCGATCTATTTTTTTGGCATATTCAGCTTACCAGCCCATTCTTCTCCGCAATTCGGTAATATGCGCCGTATGATGCTTGCCGTGCCAAGCGTAAATCCCCGCATTCATGCGTAGCGGAATCAAGCCGCTGTCCGGATGGTGAAAGGCACGCTCCCATTGCTTCTCACTCATCGAGCGAAGCAGTATGCCCCAGCGGGCATGAAGCGCTGAGATCAGCTTGATAGATATGTCCACCGAAGCAGCCCCTATACTGTCGCTAAGCAATGCCCATGATGCTTCCTCGTAGGGTTTGATCGTTGGTGTTTGCTCTGTCAGCGCCAACTTAAAACGAATGATGCTATTCATATGGCTGTCCGCGATATGATGCACAACTTGGCTGGCGGTCCAGCCTCCAGGTCGGTAGGGTGTTTCGAGCTGCGCGGCGGATAATCCTTCGACAGCGGCAGCGAGCTTGGCGGGCAGCTGCTCGATTTCGTCAATCCATTGCTCTAACAGCGCTGCGCTAATTTCTCCCACCGTTTGAAAACGCCCAATCGGATAACGGTATCGCTCCTCTATTTCAACTTCCGCATGTTCAAAATATCCATTTTCCATTTAGTAAATTCCCCCTTTTCGTAATGTTGAACTTACTGTATCATGGTTTCATTGTTCACGGTTAGTGATAGTTATCGATGAGATCCATCGGAAAACCTGATGAGTTACAGCGATATTGGAAAATGTACGTCCTATTCGGCCTACGCAGGAGGATATATTTATGGACTTATCTTTATTTCAAACGCTTCTCGAATCGGCGAAGCGGGGAAGCTATACGAAGGCGGCGGAATCGCTCGGTTATGCACAATCAAGCGTGACCGCTCATATTCAGAAGCTCGAAGAGGAGTATGGTACAACGCTATTTGAACGCAGCGGACGCGGCATTACACTCACACCGGCCGGGGAAGAGCTTTGCCGGTATGCCCGCCAGCTGCTGGAGCTTTATAAAGAATCCAAGACGGCAGTTTCCAAGGATTATCCGGTTGAATTGGCGGTCGGGACGATTGAGACATTGGCTGCTTTTTTTCTACCGCCGTACTTAAGAAAATTCCGATCGGAAGAGCCGAAAGCGTGGGTGGTGCTTCATCCGCATAATGAATCGGACATTATCAAAAAGGTCCGCGACGGTGAGCTGGATGTCGGCATTATTTTGGATACGTTGTTTACCGATGCGGAGCTGTCCGTAGTACCGATTCGCGAGGAACCGCTTGTCCTGATTGCTCAACATCATCATCCTTTTGCTGAAAAAACATCCGTACAGATTGATGAACTGCAGGGGGAGCGCATCATTTTCACAGAGGAAGGCTGCACCTATCGGGCGATGTTCACCCATCTGCTTCGACGACACAATGTCAGGTTTGACGTAGCCTGTGAGCTGGGAAGCCTGGAAGCGATTAAAGCATGTGTCAAGGAGGGGCTCGGGATCGCACTGGTCCCCGAAATTGCGGCAAAAGCCGAGGTCGATGCAGGAACGTTGAAGGCCGTCCCGCTTGTTCATCCGGATCTCCGGTTCTATACCCAAATGGTGTATCGGGAGAAAGAGAGAATGAGCGAACCTATGAAAGCGTGGATCAAACTCTTTGCCGTGAACAGTTCGGACGAATGAAATCCATGGCTGCACTGCATACTACTCCTGATCGATAGGAAAAGGAGTGTAGATGCATGCGTAAAATGTGGAGCTTGGCCGCTGCTTCGATTCTCGTGGCAGGAATGCTGTCCGCTGCCGGCTGCGGCGCTCGGGATCAGGGCGAGAACAACGTCCGCCAAAATGTCTACGACGCACAGAATATCGGAATCGAGCAGCAGGACCGGATGAATGACGGCGTGGTGGACATCGGTATCGGTGATCAAAGGGGAGCGATTAACGCCGAAAAGCTGGATGGCAACAGGGATAATGGTGCAGCTAACCTTGGCGTCGGCAACAGAGCAGGCAATGGAAGGTTGGAAGGCGGCACGATGGGGGATGACGCTACGGGGGCAGGAAATGAGAACCAGTCCGAAGTAATCGTATCCGACCGTTCCTCGGCAAGAATCGTGCAGCTGCCGGGGGTAAAGCGCGCAAATGTTATCGTGATTAATGGCGATGCGTATGCGGCGGTTTCGCTTATTGGGGGAGGCAATGCAGTTCCTTCAAAGCTGGAGCAGCAAATTGATCAAGAAATTCGGGCGTTAGAAACGTCTGTTAAAAATGTTTATGTCACAACGAACCCTCGATTCTCCCAAATGACGAGAGATTATATCCGTTTTATCGATGGCGGAAAGCCTGTTGACGGATTTGTTCACCGGATCAGAGATATGGCCAGCAGTTTGTTCCCGAACGACGCAACAGCGAACGACACAATAGTGAACGACACAACGGAATAAAGTGAATGAGGCCGATCCGCTGCGATCGGCCTTTGTTGTGGTAAGGCGCAGCTGCTGCATTGGGTGACAAACGTTTGTTCGCGGTGGTATCATGGTGGAGAGAAAAGCATTTTAGAAGGTGTGGACATAAACCATGGATTTATTCACTTACTCGTCTTCGGAGCGAAATTCGTTGAAGCTGTTGGCGGATCGGATGCGTCCGGAGACGATCGAACAATACATTGGACAAGAGCATATTGTCGGTCCGGGCAAGCTGCTGCGCAGAGCGATCGAAGCGGACCGGGTCAGCTCGATTTTACTGTACGGCCCTCCGGGCTGCGGCAAAACAACGCTTGCACATATTATTTCGAATCGGACGAATGGAGAATTTGTACGCTTAAACGCGGTAGAAGCGTCCGTTAAGGATGTGCGCGACGTCATTGATCAAGCGAAGGACAGACAGGCGTTATACGGTACAAAAACGATTCTGTTCCTGGACGAGGTGCATCGCTTTAATTCGTCCCGTCAGGACGCACTGCTGCCGGCCGTGGAGCAGGGCATCATTATCTTCATCGGTGCGACGACAGAAAATCCGTTCCATCACGTTAACGGCGCGCTGCTGTCCCGTTCGACGCTGTTTCAGCTGAAGCCTCTCACCGCGGAGCACTCGCTGCTTGCCCTGCGCAGGGCGCTCGAGGACAAGGATAAGGGGATCGCCTTTATGAGAGTTGAGGCGGAGGAGGAGGCGCTGGCGCACTTGGCCCAAATGGCCGGCGGGGACATCCGGCGCGCCTTAAATGCGCTGGAGCTATGCGCGATGACGACGAATCCGGAGCTGGACGGCACGATTCGCATTACGGTGGATGTTGCAGAAGAAGCGATTCGTGAGCCTTCGCGCAAGGCGGATAAGTCGACGCAGTACGACGTGCTTTCCGCGTTTCACAAAAGCGTGCGGGGCTCCAGCGATGCGGCGCTGTTTTGGTTTTTGTACGCGGTCGAAAAGCTCGGCATGGACCCGATGACCTTCCTTCGTAGGCTCATTGTCGCCTGCAGCGAGGATATCGGGCTTGCCAATCCGCAGGCGATGGTGCAGGCGGTCACGGCGATGGACGCTTACCACAAAATCGGCTGGCCGGAAGCCCGGTACAATATCGCGCAGGCCATCCTCTTTGCTGTCGAAAGCCCGAAGTCCAACGCCATCGGCGATGCCATGGGCAAAGTGTATGCGGCGTTTGAACGGCTTGGGGCGGCTGAGGTGCCGCTTCATTTGCGCGACGGCCATTACAGCGGCTCCAAGCAGCTCGGGCATGTCGGCTATAAATATCCGCATGACTACCCCGGCCATTACGTGGAGCAGCAATACCTCCCTGACGCAATCAAACGCGCGGTTTTTTACGAAGCGACAGACCAAGGCATGGAGGATAAAATTAAGCTAAATCAGCTTCGGCGGAGAAAAGGCTCAGGCACGTCCGCAGATTGATACATCAAGGACGCTTCGATTTCGCAGCGGCTCAACCTTACTCAGCTTCCTTGTCACCGCGCTTGCTCCCTCATTGGCGGCGGTTCATGTAGAAATTTCGTGAAAAAGCACGAGGCATATATTGTCGAACAAAGAGGGCGAAATCCTTGACGGATTCGCCCCTTGCTAGTTTCACATTCTAAGCGTTTTGAAACACTTTGCATTAATCAAAACAATAAAGCGAGCGCCCAAATAAACTAGTAATTCGTTTTTTGCGGGCCTCTATTAACTGAAGCTGAAAGTCTTATCGTATCTTCGTTGAACCCCCAAGCCCGGTGAACTACTAATACAAGTAATTTGTATTGATTAGCCTCGTATAGTGCGTCAACGGGGAAACAATACAAACCACTTGTATACATACGATGCATTTATGGCAGGACCTGTTGTCGTCGCTCAAACAATACAACAAATTGGTATAGATGACTCCCGAATAGCCCGTCGGAAAGGGAATAATACAAATTGCTTGTATTCATACGCTGCCGAGGATCACTGCCACATCCGCATCGTACGAATCCCGCTCATTTCCTACTGCCAGATTTCCGGCATCCACAGCACAATATCAAAGCCAAATTGGCGTATCCTCTGGTTCGAGAATACGCCAATTTTTGTATCAGCTATTTATTTCACAATCTTATCAATCGTGCCGCCGCCCAAGCATACGTCACCGTCATAGAACACGACGGCTTGTCCGGGCGTAATCGCCTTTTGCTTCACATCAAAGGTAATGCTGCACGTATCGGCTCCCGTCATACGGATCGTAACGCCTTGGTCAGGCTGCCGGTAACGGAATTTCGCCGTACATGTAAACTCGCCTTCCGGCGGCTTGCCGCTAATCCAGTGGACGTCGGTGGCCAGCAGCCCGCTTGAATATAGGCTCGGCTGATCGCCCTGAACGACATACAAAATATTTTTGTCCAAATCCTTATCGACGACGAACCAGGGCTCGCCGTTTCCGCCTCCGCCGATGCCCAGCCCCTGCCGCTGTCCAAGCGTGTAGTACATAAGACCATCGTGGCGGCCTTTTACTTCACCGTCGAGCGTGCGCATTTCACCCGGCTTGGCAGGGAGGTACTGGCTCAAAAATTCCTTAAAGTTTTTCTCGCCGATAAAGCATACGCCGGTGCTGTCCTTTTTCTTGGCAGTCGCAAGTCCGGCTTCCGCCGCAATTTCGCGCACCATCGGCTTTGGCAAATGGCCGATCGGGAACATCGCCTTGGATAATTGGTACTGATTTAACCGATTGAGGAAGTACGTCTGGTCTTTGCCTGAATCGACACCGCGAAGGAGCTGATACTCCCCATTCGTTTCGACAACCCTCGCATAGTGTCCCGTTGCGATATATTCCGCACCTAGATCAAGAGCCTTACGCAGGAAATCGCCGAATTTAATTTCCCGGTTGCACATGACATCCGGATTTGGTGTTCGTCCCTGCTTATATTCGTCAAGGAAATACTGAAAAACCTTATCCATATATTCTTTTTCGAAATTTACCGTGTAATAAGGAATTCCGATTTGGTTGCAAACACGACGCACATCCTCCGCATCGTCGTCGGCGGTGCAGCGGCCGAACTCATCGGTGTCGTCCCAATTTTTCATAAATACGCCGATTACATCGTAGCCCTGCTGCTTCAATAATAATGCTGTTACCGAAGAATCGACGCCGCCCGACATCCCGACGACGACACGAGCCCCCGGTTTTACCGCATGTTCCGACATAAAATTCACCACTTTTCTAATCGTAATAATTATGGTTATATAGACATCAAGGACAGAAGCCGCTTGAAGTAAATAAGCATCACAATTGTTGAAATGATACTCTTATCATGCCTAATCGTCAAGAAATGCATTTCTTCATGAAGAAGTCAAGTTTTTGCATATCGCAGTATTGACAAGTGTGTTACCATAGTAATGTTGCCGTGTTCCAGTATTAGGATTAACAAAATGAGGCAATGATAATTAGAGACATTGTAAATGAGGTGCCGTTTTGAAGATTTCAACCAAAGGGCGGTACGGACTGACCATTATGATGGAGTTAGCGCGTCAGTTTGGCGAGGGTCCGACCTCTTTGAAAAGCATTGCAGAAAAAAATCAGCTCTCCGAGCATTATTTAGAGCAGTTGATCGCACCGCTCCGCAACGCCGGACTCGTAAAGAGTATCCGGGGCGCTTATGGAGGCTATATTTTATCGAACTCGCCGGAGGAAATTACTGCCGGTCAAATTATACGTATTTTGGAAGGGCCGATTTCTCCGGTTGATTTTACGGAAGAGGATGACCCGGCCAAGAGGGATTTATGGATTCGGATCCGCGACGGAATTGCCCAGGTGCTGGATTCGACAACGCTGCAGCATCTGATTCATTTTAAAGAAGAAGAGGATCGCGGAAATTACATGTTTTATATTTAACTTTTACAGGTGAATGATGGATCGTATTTATTTGGATCATGCCGCTTCGACGCCTATGCGCAGCGAAGTGGTGGAAGCGCTGCTTCCGCATATGATGAATACCTATGGCAATCCTTCCAGTCTGCACAGCTTCGGCCGCGAGGCGAAAGCGGCTGTCACGGCTTCCCGGGACAGAATCGCGGATCTGCTTGGCTGCAATCCGTCGGAACTTGTTTTTACGAGCGGCGGAACGGAAAGCGACAACCTTGCTGTCATCGGCGCCGCAAGAGCCGCAGGCAGGAAGGGCAAGAAGCATGTCGTTACGACGCAAATTGAGCATCACGCCGTGCTCCATGCGTGCCGGGCTCTGGAAGCGGAGGGCTTTGAGGTCACTTATATTCCGGCGGATTCGTATGGAAGAATTGAGGCCCAAGCTGTTGCCGACGCCATTCGCCCGGACACAGCGCTGATCAGCGTGATGGTTGGCAATAACGAAGTCGGAACGCTCCAGCCGATCGAAGAAATCGGCGCCTTGGCGCGCGAGCGCGGCGTTCTGTTTCACTCTGATGCTGTACAAGCCCTTGGATATGTCGACCTTCAATTGAACAAGCTGCCGGTTGATTTAATGAGCTTTTCTGCGCATAAGATTAACGGGCCCAAAGGAATCGGTGCACTCTACATTTCTCGCAATGTTTCCATCGCTCCAACCTTATTCGGAGGCTCGCAGGAAAAGAAAAGAAGAGCGGGGACGGAAAATGTTGCCGGGGCGGTTGGCTTTGCGAAAGCAGTCGAGCTGGCCGTAAGCGAACGAACGGAGCATGCAGCGCAAATGCGCACGCTCCGCGATCAGATGTGCGCATTACTCGGGGAGCAGCTGCCGGAAGGTTCTTTTACGATTAACGGTCATCCTGATGAGGAGCACCGTCTTCCGCATATTTTGAACGTGAGCTTTCCGGGTCTGGATACAGAAACACTGCTCATGAATTTGGACCTGGAAGGAATCGCTGCTGCCAGCGGATCGGCTTGTTCATCGGGCTCTTTGGAGCTTTCGCATGTGCTTAGGGCGATGTGCTTACCGGATGAGGTTGCACGCTCGGCCGTTCGGTTCAGCTTCGGTCACGGCTCTTGCCTCAAAATTGTAACAATTACGGCCCGAAAACTTGCAACGATAACGAAACGTCTTACGTATAAGTGAATATCCCGACTCAGTGCACACATCTAGGTTTAACTTACCTCCAATCGGGAATAATTGGAATATAAGAGAAGCTGAATGGCTGCACGATATAATATAACGGAAACAGGTGATTGCAATGATAAAATGTCCGAACTGCAACTCGAAAGACATCGGTAAGATCGGTTCCCACCAGTTTTACTGCTGGGGATGCTTTATTGAGCTTACAGTGAATGGCGATAAGATGTCCGTGTACCAGGTAGAAGAGGATGGAACGCTTAGTTCCTTGGACGATCTCTTCTTTGAAGACGACCTTCCAAACCTGTCCGAAGTGCACGCCAATTGACCGGATTCTTAGGACGAGCATTAGCCTTTGCGCAGACGCGCAAAGGCTTTGTTTTTTTTTCTAGGGTTGTACATATACTGTTATGGAGGGAACGATCGGAGAAGTGGAAGGAGGGGAGAACATGGAGCGTTTTATTCGAAATAAATGGTTTGTTGCGCTCATTTACTTGCTGCTCGGGCTCTCCGTGATGTACATGCTGATGCAAATCCGCCCGCTGCTCTCAGGTGTGTACAATTTTATTAGCGCAATCCTAGCTCCTTTTGTCGTGGCCATGATTATTTCATATGTTTTAAATCCGATCGTAAATATGCTGAGCAGGAGAAAGGTTCCCCGGACGATTGCCGTTCTGCTCATTTATGCGGTGTTCATCGCGAGCGTGACCATTATCGTCATGAATTTGATTCCGATGTTCTTAAAACAGCTCAACGAGTTAAATGAGCATCTGCCGGAGCTTACGATGACCGCGCAAATGATCGTCAATGACGTGAACGACTCGACGTGGCTTCCGGAAGGGGTGAGATCGGGACTGAACCGCGCGCTTGCCGGGATGGAAAATGCGTTATCCGATGCGATCTCCCGCTTTGTGAACGGAATCGGAGCGACCATTAACTTTTTGCTGGCCGCCTTCATTATCCCGTTCCTTGCCTTTTATATGCTCAAGGACATTCAGCTGATTGAAAAGACGGTGCTTACCTTCGTGCCGATGGATCATCGCAGACAAACGATCCGGCTCGTCAACGATATCGACAAAGCGCTCGGAAATTACATACGAGGGCAGTTCATTGTGTGCTTGATTATCGGCTTATGTGCTTTCATAGGATACTGGCTGATCGGCATGCCGTACCCGCTGCTGCTTGCTTCCGTCGTGGCCTTGTTTAACATTATTCCGTATCTGGGGCCGTTCTTCGGGGCTGCGCCGGCGATTATTTTGGCCAGTACCATCTCGTGGCAAATGGTGCTTATGGTTGCTGGAGTCAACGTGGTCTGTCAGGTGCTGGAGGGCAATGTCGTTTCGCCGCAGGTTGTCGGAAGATCACTCCATCTGCATCCGCTTCTCATTATTTTCGCACTGCTTGCAGGCGGGGAAATTGGCGGAGTGATCGGACTGATCTTAGCGGTTCCCGTGTTTGCCGTTATTAAGGTCATCGTTCACCATATTCATTTGTATTACTGGCGGAAAAAGCCAATCTGACGTTTGACTTTGCATTTCCCGAAGCGTATAATTTTGATGAAAATCGTACTGTAAAAAAACGTCGATGAAACGAAGTAGGCGCCTAGTTCCTGCTGGCAGAGAGAGAGCTCCCCGCAACACCAGCGGCGGCTGAAAGAGCTCTTCAGCGCGGAGGGATGTCCGAAGCTGGTTTCGGAGTGCGGCCGAGAAAGCCGCCGGGTCGAATCCGTTAACATTCGCCAAAGGAGACTTGTTCCGCCGCGGCGGGCAGTAACCAGGGTGGTACCGCGAGAAGCTGAAGCTATTCGTCCCTGACCAGTTCAGGGGCGTTTTTTGCATGTTTTTACCTATAAGGCAAATACGGCAAGTCAAATGAGGATTCAAGTAACGTTACGATACTTAGAGACGGTGGAGGGTTTTAACCAAATGAAAGCTAGTGAAATTCGCAGCAAATGGCTTCATTTCTTCGAAACGAAAGGCCATCATATCGAGCCGAGTGCTTCTTTAGTTCCACATAACGACCCGTCGCTGCTGTGGATTAACGCTGGTATGGCGCCGCTGAAAGCGTATTTCGACGGTCGGGTGAAGCCGGAAAATCCGCGCATCGCCAATTCGCAGAAGTGCATTCGGACAAATGATATTGAGAATGTCGGCAAAACGCGCCGTCACCATACGTTTTTTGAAATGCTCGGAAATTTCTCCATCGGCGATTATTTCAAAGAAGAGGCCATCACGTGGGCATGGGAGTTTTTGACCGGCAAAGAATGGATCGGCTTCGACCCGGAGCGCTTGAGCGTCACGATTCATCCGGAGGACGAAGAGGCCTTCAAGCTGTGGAACGAGAAGATCGGCATCCCGGCGGAGCGCATCTATAAGCTGGAGGACAACTTCTGGGATATCGGCGAAGGACCATGCGGACCTTGTACGGAGATTTTCTACGACCGCGGCCCGAAATATGGCGATTTGTCTGATCCAGAGTGTATCCCTGGCGGCGAAAACGAGCGCTTCCTGGAAATCTGGAACCTCGTGTTCTCGCAGTTTAACCATAACAAGGACGGCTCGTATACGCCGCTTCCGAACAAAAACATCGATACCGGCGCAGGGCTCGAACGTTTCGCTTCCGTGCTGCAGGACGTTGATTCCAACTTTGATACGGACCTGTTCCAGCCGATTATTCAGCGCACCTGCCAAATTGCCGGTGTTACCTACGGCATCAACAACGAGCATGATGTGGCGCTCAAAGTGATCGCCGACCATATCCGTACGGTTGCGTTCTCGGCAGCCGACGGCGTGCTTCCTTCCAACGAAGGGCGCGGATATGTCATTCGCCGCCTGCTGCGCCGCGCGGTACGTTACGGCAAGGTGCTGGGCATGGACAAGCCGTTCCTGTATCAGCTTACCTCTGTCGTAGGCGAGGTCATGGGCGAGCACTATCCGGACGTCGTGGAAAAACGCGAGTTCATCGAGAAGGTGATCCGTACCGAAGAGGAGCGTTTCCATGAGACGCTGTCCGAGGGCTTGTCCATCTTGAGCGGCATGATTGAAGCCGCGCGCAAGGAAGGACGAAGCGGAATTACGGGTGCGGAGGCGTTCCGTCTTTACGATACGTTCGGCTTCCCGCTTGATCTGACGGAGGATTTTGCAGCAGAGAACGGTATGACGATCGACAGGGAAGGCTTTGACGCTGCGATGGAAGAGCAGCGCGAGCGTGCCCGCTCGGCCCGCCAGGATTCGGGCAGCATGAAGGTTCAAGGCGGACCGCTGGCTGACTTCACGACTAAAAGTGATTTTGTTGGTTATAATGATTTGGTAACGAATGCTAAAATTATTGCCATCGTTGACGGGGATTCTCTGGTCGATGTGGCGGGACCGGGAGCGCAGGTTCAGGTCATTCTGGACCGGACGCCTTTCTATGCGGAAAGCGGCGGACAGGTGAGCGACTTCGGTACGCTGACTTCGGACGATACGGAGCTGCATGCCGTTGTGGAAGAAGTCAGCAAAGCGCCGCATGGACAGCATGTGCACCTGATCAAAGTGGAGCGCGGCACGATTCGCAGCGGCGGAACCGTGAAGGCAAGCGTGGCGTGGGATAAGCGCGACGACATCGTGAAAAATCATACCGCTACGCATCTTCTGCATAAAGCGCTGAAGGAAGTGCTTGGCGGGCATGTCAACCAAGCAGGATCCTTGGTAGAGCCGGATCGTCTGCGCTTCGACTTCTCCCATTTTGGCTCGGTAACGGCTGAGGAATTAGCGGATATTGAAAAGCGTGTGAACGAGCAGATTTGGAAGGGTACACAGGTGGACATCAGCTTGAAGCCGATTGCCGAGGCAAAGGCGATGGGCGCGATGGCGCTGTTCGGAGAAAAATACGGCGACATCGTCCGTGTCGTACAGGTGGGCGAATACAGCCTCGAGCTGTGCGGCGGCTGCCACGTGCAGAACACGGCGCAAATCGGCCTGTTCAAGCTCGTAAGCGAGAGCGGCATCGGCTCCGGAGTACGCCGGATCGAAGCGGTTTCCGGACGCCATGCGTACGAATACTTGGAAAGCCAAGTGCAGCTGCTCCGTGATACGGCATCGATGCTGAAGACGAGCTTAACAGAGGTGCCGAAGCGGGTTGACGCGCTTCAAGCGCAGCTGAAGGAGCTTGGACGCGAGAATGAATCGCTGAAAGCGAAGCTGAGCAGCATCGAGGCGGGCTCATTAACCGATCAGGTGAAGCAGGTTGCCGGCGTGCAGCTGTTGGCAGCGGAAGTGAATGCGGACATGGAAGGACTTCGCACCATTGTCGATGAAATGAAGGTGAAGATCGGCTCCGGGATCATCGTGGTCGGATCGGCTTCGGAAGGCAAGGTGAATCTTGTGGCTGCGGTTACTGCGGATCTTGTGTCGCAGGGCTTCCATGCCGGCAAGCTGATCAAAGAGGTTGCCTCGATTGTCGGTGGAAGCGGCGGCGGACGTCCGGATATGGCGCAAGCCGGGGGTAAGGAGCCGGCCAAGCTGCAGGAAGCAATCGCAGCGGTAGAAGCGCTGGTAGCAGCTCAGAAAGCGTAAAACTTTTTCCTTTAATTTCCTGAGGGAAAGGATTTTGCCGAGCTGGCATCGAATATATATCTTGGTATATAAACGGGGGTGTCGGTATGAATTACATGGATAAAACGATGAAATACGACGTAAGGGCCGACGAGCCGGAGTCGTCCTCTGAAGAAGTCATTTTGACCGTCTTCGATGCTCTCCAGGAGAAGGGGTATAACCCGATCAATCAAATAGTCGGTTATTTACTTTCCGGTGATCCGGCCTACATTCCTCGTCATAATAATGCAAGAAGCATTATCCGTAAGCGTGAGCGCGACGAATTGATTGAAGAATTGGTGAAATATTATCTTAATGGGCACCGTTCATGAGGATCATGGGATTGGATCTTGGAGACCGGACCATCGGAGTCGCCGTCAGCGACGCTTTCGGCTGGACCGCTCAAGGAGTAGAAGTTATTTCCCGTAAAACGCACGAGACCGACTTAGCAAGGTTAAAGCAGCTTATTGAAGAATACGAAGTAGGGGAAATCGTGCTGGGCCTGCCGAAGAATATGAACGGCTCCATAGGGCCCAGAGGCGAGCTTTGTATTGAATATGGTAAGATGCTGGAAAGCGTGTTTGGCTTACGGGTCATGATGTGGGATGAGCGGCTGACGACCGTATCCGCGGAACGAACTCTTTTGGAGGCGGACGTAAGCCGAAAGAAGAGAAAGGCGGTCATTGACAAAATGGCCGCTGCAATCATACTGCAAGGGTATCTGGATTCCAAAACCGTGAAAGGGTGAAGTAAAGTGGCGGACAACGAACACATGGAAGATTACGAGCCGGAAATTATTTTTATTCCGGATGAGGAAGGCAATGAGGAAGAATTCGAAGTTATTATGAAGTTTGAAGTGGACGGCTCTGAAGCGAAATATATGATGGTTGTCCCTGTAGACTCCGATGATGAGGAAGCAGATGAAGTGTACGCATTCCGCTATGAAGAGGAAGGCGACGATCTAAAGCTTTACACGATCGAAGACGAAGAGGAATGGAACATGGTTGAGGAGACGTTCAATACGCTTCTTGCCGAATCGGAAGAGGACTAAACGTTGAAGGAAGGCGGCCGCGGTGACGCAACCGAATGTGAAAGTACTGCATGATTTAAAAGACAGCTTTGGCAACGAAATCATCTTGTTTGACGAGCAGGGCGAATCGACGGCATATCGCATTTTGGCAGAATTCGAGCATGAAAGCCTTGCCTATGCGGTGATCCAATCGAAAGAACTGCAAAAGGAAGGCGAAGTGGCCATTTTCCGGATTGTCCGCAATGAAGACGGTGCCCCGGAGCTGGAAACGATCGAAGATGACGACGAGTGGGAAACGGTTTCGGAACTTTACGATGAAATGACGGTACCGTCCGATTTGGAGTAAGGTGTACCGTTCATCCTGTACGAAAGGGCGGCGAAAGCTGCTCTTTTTTGTCGTAGGTAGGAACAAATGGTAGTGGGGGCGATGTAAGTGAAAACACTGCTCTGGATCGCGGCCGCGTTAGCAGCCATTGCCGTATCAGGAGCGTCTTATATATACCAAGGCTTGCTGCCTGTAGAAGCAGGGACCGAGCCGGTAAAGCTCAGTGTGGCCGGAGGGTCGGGCTCGAAAGAAATTGCTCGTGCATTGGAACAGAACGGACTTATTAAAGATGATTTTATTTTTTTACTTTATCTGAAAGCAAATGGGCAGGGCAGCAGGTTTCAAGCCGGCGAATACGAAATGAAGCCGGGGCTGACATTACGAGAAATTGTGGATAAACTAAATAAAGGGGAAGTCGTTTCCGAGGAAACGATCCGCTTTACCATTCCCGAAGGTTATACTCTTCCGCAAATTATCGAACGTTTGACCGAACAGGGATTAAATCGGGACAAGCTGTGGTCGATTGCATCGGCAGTCCCTCCTTCTTTATCTTCGGACGCGGTGAAGAAAATACCGTCAGTCCCTGGCGTGAAGTACGTTCTTGAGGGATATTTATTTCCCGAGACTTACGAAATGCCGAAGGATTCGACGGAGCTTGAGGTGCTGGAGCGACTTGCCAAGGAGCTGGACCGCAAGCTGGCAGGGCTCCCGAACGGGTGGGAGCAGCAGCTTCAGGTGCTTGGTATAGATTTCCATGGGATGATGACCATAGCGTCTCTCATCGAACGCGAGGTCGCGGTTGCCCATGAAAAGAAGCTGGTGTCTGGTATCATCTATAACCGGCTTCGGGAAAAGATGCCGCTGCAAATTGATGCGACGGTGCAATACTTGTTTGAAAAACAAAAGGACAGACTTTATGAAAAAGACTTGCAGGTGGAAAGTCCGTATAATACGTATTTGAACAGCGGGCTTCCGCCTGGGCCGATTGCATCACCGGGACTGTCCTCCATTGAAGCTGCACTTTATCCGGAGCAAACCAAGTTTTTATTTTATGTGACAAAGAAGGACGGCTCGCGCGAGCATTTATTTGCCGAGACGTTTGAGCAGCATAAGAAAAATATTGCCGCAAGCAAGATGAATCAATAAAGTGATGAAGGAGGGCACACAAATGGCGGTAAAAAAGCCGAAGCTCATTGCAACGGCCGGCTCCCTGGAAGAAGCACGGGCGATGATGGATGCGGGAGCGGATGAGCTGAGTGTAGGGGATGCCCGTTATGGCTTACGAGTCCCCGGGCCGATGACGGCCGAACAAATTGCGGAGGTAATCCAGGAAGCGCACCGCAGGCAGGTGCGGGTTGTCGTATCCGTGAACAATATTATTAGCAACGAGGATTTGGACGGTGTCGCCGAATATTTGCAGGGGTTGGCCAAAGCCGGCGCGGATGCGATCGTATTCGGAGATCCTGCTGTGTTGATGGCAGCCAGAACGGATGCGCCGTCGCTGGAGCTGCATTGGAGTGCGGAAATGACCAGCACGAATTATGCCAGCGCCAATTATTGGGGCTCCAAGGGAGCGAAGCGTGTGCTGCTTGCCCGAGAGCTGAATCTGGAGCAAATCATCGATTTTAAACGTCACACAGATCTGGAAGTTCAGGTTCAGGTACATGGAATTACGAATATTTATCACTCCAAGCGTAAGCTTGTTACGAGCTATCAAAATCATATCGACTCGGAGCATGCCGGCGAGAAGGAACAGCTCAGCGCTGAAAGCGGGCTGGTGCTTGTCGAGCATGAGCGCCGTGACCAGCGTTACCCGGTGTATGAGGATTTACATGGGACGCATATTATGAGCTCAGAGGATTTTTGTATGCTGGAAAGCCTTCATGAGTTAATGGAAGGCGGAATCGACGTCTTTAAGGTGGAAGGCTTTATGAAGTCGATGGAATATAACCGGGTTGCTGTGGCCAGTTACCGCAAGGTGATTGACGCATATACGTCCGATCCTGCGGGGTATCAATTTAACGAAGCTTGGCTGGAGGAAATCCGCAAGGTTCAGGACCCTGAGCGTGAGCTGTCGTTCGGATTTTTATATAAGGAACAAGTGTATTAAGAAAAGAAAGAGGTGAGGGCCTGTGGTATCATCTACAGAAAATTCAAGCAAAAAGGCCGGTACAGGGAAGCGGATGCGTCTGGAAAAGCCGGAGCTGCTGGCACCGGCCGGAAATTTAGAGAAATTGAAATTTGCCGTACACTATGGTGCGGATGCGGTATATATCGGCGGTCAGCAGTATGGGCTTCGTTCCAATGCGGATAACTTTAGCTTCGAGGAAATGCGCGAGGGAGTCGAATTTGCGAAGCAATATGGGGCGAAGGTGTTTGTCGCTACGAATATTTATGCTCATAACGAGGATCTTCCGGGGGTCGAGGAGTATCTCCGCAACTTGTATGAAGCGGGCATCGCCGCGATTATCGTAGCCGATCCTGCAATCGTTCAGGTCGCGCTGAATGCGGTACCGGGCCTCGAGGTGCATTTGAGCACACAGCAGTCGACGATGAACTGGAGAACGGTGCAGTTTTGGAAAGAAGAAGGGCTTCCGCGCGTCGTACTTGCCCGCGAGACGAGTTTAGAAGACATTGTTGAAATTAAAAATAAAGTCGATATTGAAATCGAAGCGTTCATCCATGGGGCGATGTGCTCCTCCTGGTCGGGGCGCTGCGTGCTGTCTAACCATTTTACAGACCGTGATTCGAACCGGGGCGGCTGCTCGCAGTCGTGCCGCTGGAAGTATGATCTGTTCCAAGAGGATGCGCCGCTTTTCGAAGAAGGCAGCGATGCGTTCACGATGGGCTCTAAGGATTTGTGCATGATCGAGCATCTTCCAGAGCTGATCGAAGCGGGCGTGGACAGCTTCAAAATCGAGGGACGGATGAAGAGCATCCATTACGTCGCTTCGGTCGTTAATGCTTATCGGCAGGCGATCGATTCGTATATGGCTGATCCGGAAAATTATACGCTGAAGCAAGAATGGCTGGAGGAAATTCAGAAGGCGGCTAACCGTCCGGTGAATACAGGCTTCTTCTTTGACGAGCCGGATCATGAGGACCATATTTACGGTCCGGAAGAGAAAGCAGCGCCTTACGACTTTGCCGGCGTTGTGCGCGGGTATGACGAGGCGGCGGGCGTGGCGATCGTAGAGCAGCGCAACCATTTCCGCATCGGCGCCGAGGTGGAGTTTGTTTCCCCGGGAGCGGACACCTTTAAGCAGCAGGTTGAGGAAATGTGGGATCATGAAACGGGGGAACCGTTGTCCGTTGCCCGCCACCCGATGCAGCTGCTGCGGATTAAAGTGAAGCAGCCGGTGAAACCATTCGACATGATGCGCAAGAAAATATAGGTCCTTTCCAAAACCGCGGCTGCGAAGCCACGGTTTTTTTGTGCCAATTACAGGAAAAACGGATCAGTATTGTAGTGCTTTTTCCCTTATTTATTTCCAAAAAGTGGGGTTCCACTTACAGGAAATACGAATTCATGAAATAAAATAGTATCCAATGTCGAAAAATGCGTTTATAATAGTGACAGATGTAAGTGGTTTCATCCATACATAGGCAAACGGGAGGCTTTTATGAAACGCAAACTTCCACGGATTCAATTTAAATTTAAACTTCCAAAAGAGAAACTTTCAAAATTATCGAATGTGAAATGGGGTCGAGCTCTTGTAAGCGCTGCAAAGCAGACAGCAGCACTCGTACGGAAGGCTCGGATTCCGGAGCGCACAAAGCCATTACTTCAGAAGCTCCTCCAAAAGAACGGAGAAGTGAAGCTTTCTTCTATGAAGGGCTTCAACCCGCTAAAATCCGTTGGAACACAGCTTTTTGTGTTATTTTTAGCAAGCATCCTGATCTGTGTGTTGACAGTCGGTTTGCTATCCTATTCGAAATCGAAATCGATTATTGAGGAGAAGGTAGCCGGCGCCTCTCACCAAACGATCACGCAATCTGCAGAAAAGCTTGATTTAATTTTTAAACAATTTGATCAGCTCTCATTTCAAATTTTTCTTGATCCGCAAATCAAGGGTAATTTAGCAAATATGAAGGATCCAAATTTTTCGGATTACGATAAGATGCTGGCGGGAAAAGCCGTTGAAGAGAAGCTAAGCTCCTTTATGTTTTCGAATAATTCAATCAGTGGCATTTATATGATCTCTTTAAAGCCCGAGCTGCGTAACCTGTACAGCTCCGGATCGATTTCCAGTTTTGACATGTCAAATGAGCCGTGGTTCCAAAAAACCAAGGAGCTCGATGGAAAGCTGTATTGGGTCGAAACGAAGAAAGAGGGTCATATCGTAAAGAATAGTCCTACTTTCGGTGCGGCTAGAGTCATTAAGGACGCAAATTCAGGCTCCGGCGATTATGTGATGTTCCTTGAAATTAAGCTCGATATGCTTTCGAAGGAGATCGAATCTGTAAATTTGGGCGAGGGCAGCGAAATTTTCATGGTTGGTACGAGCAATAACATTATATTGTCCTCTCATGTCGATCAGATTGGCTCTGCATCAAGCATCGAATTAAAAGCGGACTCCGAGGATGTACCAGGAGAGAGCAAACAGGACGGAAAGCTGATTGTGTTTGATCCGTCGGAATCCACAGGCTGGACGCTGGTCGGTCAGATTCCGGTGAACGTACTCGTGAAAGAAGCGCAGTCCATATTTACTTTGACAATGATCATTGCCGTTATCGCTGCGATCATGGCTGTTGCCATTGGTTTTCTGGTTGCACGCCGGATCGGTACTCCTCTTGTACAGCTTAAAGAGCTTATGCAGCAGGGAGAGCAGGGCGACCTGACGGTTCGCTCGAACTTCAAGCGTGAAGATGAGATCGGTCTTGTCGGAGACAGCTTCAATCAAATGATGGACAAGATTACGCTGCTGCTGCAGCAAACGGCGAATACGGCACAAAGCGTGCTGGATACGGCTGGCGAGCTTTCCGATGTATCGAAGAAAACGGCGATATCGGCCCGGGAAATATCAGTCGCTACGGAAGAAATCGCAAGCGGCGCGTCCAGCTTGGCTACGGAAGCAGAGCGCGGCATGGATTTAACGACCATGATTGAGACCCGTGTCAAGCAGGTAGTGAGCGCGAATGCGCATATGGCCGGCGCTTCCCAAGAAGTCCAGCAGGCAAGCTCCAAGGGAACAGTCTACATGGTGGAATTAACGGCGAAGACGAATCAGACAGAGGAAATGACCCGTTCCATGGTGGAGAAGGTCGATAAGCTCAAGGAAAGCACACAGTCGATTCGTAAAATTTTGGAGATGCTGACTGGGATCTCGAAGCAGACCAATATTTTGTCCCTGAATGCCACGATCGAGGCGGCTCGGGCTGGTGCAGCCGGTAGAGGCTTCATGGTCGTTGCCGATGAAATTCGCAAGCTTGCGGATCAATCGAGGGAGTCCATCGATGTCGTCGGACAAATTACGGATAAGATTCAAGTGGAAATCGATGAGACGGTTAGTGTGCTTACGGAAGCTTATCCGATGTTCCAGCAGCAAATTCAATCCGTGAAAGAAGCGAGCGAGATCTTTGACCAAGTGGAGGAACGGATGGCCGGCCTCGTAACGCAGCTGGATGAGGTGACTGGATCGGTATCTGACCTGGAGAAATCGCAGCGCGTTCTGACGGATGCAATGAGTAACGTAAGCGCTGTGGCCGAAGAGTCGTCTGCAACCTCACAAGAGGTGGCGTCGCTGAGCACGGAGCAGCTGAGCATCAGTGAAGGCCTGGTACGTTTGTCGGACAAGCTGGAATCGGTGTCGGTTACGCTGCGCGAATCGTTGTCCCAGTTTAAAGTATCGTAATGGCATGCATAATCGGGAGGCGGCTAGGAAAAACTGGAACGGATATTTCTTGATCCGAAGGGTGATTCCGAATGCGCCAGCACCGAATATTTATTGCACTTCTATCTATATGCATCGTTTTTGCCGTGCTCGCGGGGAGGCTGCTTTGGCTGCAAACCGCGGGCACGGCTCTTTTATCGAGGGCATCCGTTGACCAGCGGAAAGCCGGTTTTATTTTGGATACCGGGCGGGCGCAGTTTTACGATCAGAGCGGCGCTCCGTTGACCGGGTACCTGGAACATCGGGCAGCGCTTTTTCCAGTTCTAGAGCAGCGCTCGCTGCAGCCTTCGCAGCACAAGGACATAGCGCGGGTGCTTAACGTTCCGGTGCGGCAGTGGATTACCTTCTACCAAGAGGTACAGAGAACACTGCAGCCGGCCATGTGGAGTGCAGCTTTGACGAAAGACCAGCAGCGCCAAATCCGGGAGGCGGATTTTCCCGGCCTCCGAGTGGTCGAGGTGAACCGGCGCTACGCTCAGGACGGGCTTGCTTCCCATCTAATCGGTTATATGAGCGAGCAGCCGATCCTGCTAAAGCAGTATAAGGAGGATCTTCAACGAGGGATTTTGCGCGAATCGAGTCCTTTGGGCGCATCGGGGCTGGAACGTTCGCTGGATCGGCTGCTTCATGGCATTGGTCCAACCACGGTATTCTTCTATACCGATGGCTTAGGAAGGCCGATGCATGGACTCGATTTGCGATATTCAGCGCCGCAAAGCAGTTATTATCCGTTAAAGGTCATGACCACACTGAATAAGGAGCTTCAAGCGGACGTCGAACGCATATTGCAGCGTAATGGCATCCGGCAAGGAGCGGCAGTAGTGCTGGAGGCGGAAACCGGCAGCGTTGCCGCTATGGCCAGTGTGCCTGAATTTACACCGGAATCCGTCGATCCGGATGACGAGCATTGGGCAAATCGCGCGTTAAAGGCAATTACCCCGGGATCCGTCTTTAAGCTTGCCGTCGCGGCTGCGGCGCTCGAGCATCATGTCGTCTCGCCGGATGAGCAATTTGAATGCAGCGGGGAGTGGGGCAAGTACGGCTTTTCCTGCTGGAAAAAAGGCGGTCATGGACAGCTTAGCTTCGAAGAAGCGTTTGCGCATTCGTGCAACATTGTGTTTGGCAAGGTCATGCTTAGGCTTCCGGAAGGCGCTGTATCGCGCGCGGCGGAACAGCTGGGGCTGGTTCATCCGGTCGGATGGAAAACCGATGCGTTCCGCGATGGGCAGCCGCTCGTTCAATTTGCCGAGGAGGAAAGCGGCACGATTTTTGCCGGAGACGTAAGCACAACAGATGAAGGGATCCTGCTGCAAACGGCCATCGGTCAGCGGGATGTACGGATTACGCCGCTGCAGGCGGCAAATGCAGCCGCCTCCATCGCAGCGGGGAAAGCTCCCCAGGCAGTGAGAGCCGTTCAAGAAATTCGCTATGCGGATGGACGCCTGCAGGCCAGATTCCCTTCTCAGCCTGCGCGAGAAGGCATTTCGCCTTTGTCGGAGGCGACTTACTCGGCACTGCGCCGTATGATGCGGCTGACGGTTACCGATGGTACCGCATCCTCGCTGAAGAGCAGCATGCTGCCGGTTTCCGGCAAAACAGGAACGGCCCAGGTTGGCGGCGGTTCGGATCGGGTGCATCAGTGGTTTGTCGGGACGGTAGAGGTGAAGGGAAGGCGCTACGCATTGGCTGTCGTTGAGGAAAACCGCAGCCCGAACAGTGCGAGCGCGGCCTTGGCCGCGGTGAAAGATATTGTCTCTGTCTTGAAAAGTAGGCTATAATGACTAGGATAGCGCACCACGAAGGGAGAACAAGCAGTGGGCAATCTGCTGATATGGCTCTTTTATTTCTTTTCGTTATATGCCTTTTTGCCGGGGCTGGTCAGCCGTTTGTTCGGTTACAGGGTGTTGAAACGGGGAGGCGTGGGTTCGGGCATCGCACTGACGTTTGACGACGGCCCTGACCCCGTCTATACGCCGATGCTTCTGGATTTGCTGAAACGGCACAAGGTGAAGGCAACGTTTTTCATCATTGGCAGAAATGCTGAGCTTTACCCCCACATCATTAAACGGATGCACGAGGAAGGTCATATCATCGGCATACATAACTATACGCATCGCAGCAATTGGCTAATGCAGCCAAAAACCGTTAAGCAGCAAATTGCGAAGACAGCCGAGATCATCCATTCGATAACAGGAGCTCAGCCTGTTTTCTACAGGCCGCCTTGGGGGATTTTAAATCTTTTCGATTTTGCCACCCGCCACCATTACCAAATTGTATTATGGTCCGTGATGGTTGGAGATTGGAGGAGCAGGGTCGGGACGAAGCGTTTGAAGGAGCGGCTGCTGAAGCGCCTCCGCGCCGGTCAAATTATTCTTCTGCACGACTGCGGCCTTACCTTTGGGGCAAATGAGGATGCACCGAAGTACATGCTTGAGGCGCTGGAGGAGTACATTCCCGAAGTCACTCGGCAGGGATACCGTTTTGTCGGTGTAGACAGCTTAGTGCAGGATCGCAGCTCCGCACCCGGACGTCTCAGCTTGTTGGGAAAAGAATTGCTCGTTTCGCTGTGGTTGGGCTGGGAAAAGGTTTATCATGTCTTATTTAAGCTCAAGCCCGTGTCGCCGAAGGACAGCTTCCTGCATTTACGGATAACAAGGTATTCCGGTCCGCCGATCCGTCTCAACAACGGTGAAGTGCTGCAGAGCGGTGATAAGGTGGCGGAAATTCATCTCGACAACGGAATCCTTTATCAGCTTGGATCGAAATCCCGTTCGTCCATGCATTTGGCGATTCAGCTGATTCGAGCGATGGATCGGGCCTTGCCTCACTTAGTTGTGATGCTGCGGCAGCGTTCGGATCTCGCGCAAATTAAAGCATTGTACGGAGTTACGATGATTAACCGGGGGGTAGAGCAGTTCGGTTTTACGGTGACTGAACTGCCCAAAGGAACATTTGCGGTCTTATCGAAATGGTATTTAACACTTCTTATGAACGTCATTCATCCACGGGGGAAAGAACGTCTTCATGAACGCAGCGAGCTGCTCGTTCCGAAAATTTTAGCGATGTCTATGACTGAGCTTACCGCACGGTACGGGGCGCAGGCCGAATCGGCGGCTACCCGAACTGCGCAATGATAGGCGGCCGACGGGGCCGCTTCTTTTTTTGTCTTGGTAGAAAGGCATTTTCTGGGGATACTAGCCCCATAGGATAGGAGAAGAAAACGACTATGGAAAACAATCATGAAAATGGACAAGCGATAACCCTGTATGAACATATTGGCGGGGAAACGACAATACGCCGTTTGGTGGATGCGTTCTACGACCGTGTGGCAGTCAATGAGGTTATCGGCCCCTTGTTTACCGGTGGTTTCGAAGAAATCAAACGGAAGCAATTTATGTTCTTGACCCAATTTACAGGTGGTCCTGCGTTGTTCACGATGGAATTTGGACATCCGATGATGCGCGCCCGCCATATGCGGTTTCCAATCACACCGGCCGCGGCCGAAGCTTGGCTTTCGTGCATGCGTGGAGCGATGGATGAAATCGGTTTGGAGGGGGAAGCGCGCAGCTTTTTGTACGAGCGGTTAACACAGGTTGCTCACTTTATGGTGAATACAGCAGAGGGAGGCGAAGCTTCGCAGTGATTCATGCCTATACACATGTGAAATGGTTTACGGGAAAATGGCAGGACCCGCTGCCCATGCCGGATGTAGTGACGGGCTCGTTTTTGTTTTGGCTCGGCGTAACGCTGGCAGGGCTTTTATTGTCCGCTGTGTTTAACGAACCGCTGCAGCGAATTTCCTTCATTGCGGGGATTCATCGCAGGCTCGACAGCGCTCAGCCGTATATTGCAGCAATCCTGCGCATTGGGCTTGCGCTTAGTATTGTGTTTCAGCTGATCACGAACAGCTTTCTTTCACCTGAGCTTGTGGCCGACCAGCCTTGGATAACGGTGCTGCTGGTGCTGGTATTGGCGGGGCTCGTGCTGCAAAGGACGCTGCCTTTAAGCGCTCTGTTCCTCAGTATCCTGTACGGAACAGCGATCGCTAAGTACGGCTTGTTCCATGCGCTGGACTACGTGTTTTATGTCGGCATCATTTACTTTTTGGTGGTATGGAATACGAAGCTTCGGCCCACGGCAACACCGGCTTTATATTTTTTTACGGGGCTTTCCCTAGCTTGGGTTGCTTTGGAAAAAATGACGATGCCGGAGCTTGCCTACGATATCGTGGTTGGGCACGGCATCCCGACCTTCGGCTTTTCGGTTGAGGATTTTGTACTGATCTCCGCATTTATTGAAATGGGGCTTGCTTGGACATTCATTGTGGGAATCTTAAGCCGGTTCATTTCGATCGTAGTGACGCTTGTATTTATTGCAACAACAACGGTGTTCGGCTTTAAAGAAATTGTCGGGCATACGATCGTTCACACCCTGCTCATTATGTTTCTTATCGAAGGAGAAGGGACTTTTAAAACTCCGTTTCAATTTCATCGCTCTCCGGGACTGCGATACTTGTTTGTATTAGTTAATTTTTGCCTACTGTTGTTCGGTTTAATGGCGCTTTACGTGGCGATGGCGCCTCAATCATGATAAAATGAAAAAATCAAACACTGGTTAACTATTCCAAGCCGTAGGAGGAAATACGTTGAGAGACCCTCGTTTCGTCACCTTTGCGAAAAATATTTTGAATTATTCTGTTCGGCTTCAGCCAGGCGAAAAGCTGCTGATCGATTTAATCGGGCTGAAAGATCATGAGGTTGCAAAATGCTTTATCGAAGAAGCTTACGCCATCGGTGCGCAGCCATTTGTACATATCCAGGACCCATCGTTAAACCGTTCGTTGTACATGAAAGCGGGCGAAGAGCAATATAAAAAGCAGGCTGAATTTGACCTGTACCGGATGAAGCAAATGGACGCTTATGTGGCTGTCCGCAGTGGAGATAACGTATCCGAGCTGTCCGATGTGCCCGAAAAGCAGATGCAGGCGTTCCTCAGCTTTGCACAGCGTCCGGTATACGACGAACGAATTAATAATACCAAGTGGTGCGTGATGCGCTACCCGAGTCCGAATATGGCGCAAATGGCCGGCATGAGCACGGAAGCGTTCGAGGATTTTTATTTTAAAGTGTGCAATTTGGATTATGGTAAAATGTCGGAGGCGATGGATCCTCTTGTGGATTTGATGCAGCGGACCGATCAAGTCCGAATTACAGCACCTGGCACGGACCTGACCTTTTCGATAAAAGGCATTCCGGCGATCAAATGTGCAGGCGCAAACAATATCCCGGACGGCGAGGTGTTCACGGCGCCAGTGAAAAATTCCGTAAACGGCACGATCACCTACAACACGCCAACGGTGTACGAAGGCTCGAATTTTGAGAATGTAAAGCTTCGCTTCGAAAACGGAAAAATTGTTGAGGCGACAAGCAGCGATACGAAGCGGTTGAATGATATTTTGGACACGGATGAGGGCGCTCGATTTATCGGAGAATTCGCAATTGGCGTAAATCCGTTTATTCAAAAGCCGATGCGCGACATCCTTTTTGACGAGAAGATTGACGGAAGCTTCCACTTTACCCCAGGTAAGGCATATGAGGATGCGGATAACGGCAATCGTTCTTCCGTCCATTGGGACATGGTGCAAATTCAGCGTCCGGATTACGGCGGCGGCGAAATTTATTTTGACGGCGTGCTGATCCGTAAGGACGGTCGGTTTGTTATCCCTGAGCTTCAAGCGCTGAATCCAGAAAACTTGAAGTAACGAACAAAAAGCGGTTACCGGAGGCATCGTCCTTGTCCGGTCCGCTTTTTTTAATACAGCTCTGGTTTTTTGATGTGATCATGCATCATGTCGATATAAATGCCGCCCTGCGCATCAAGCTCCATTAAAAAAATGCGCTCCGGCCGTAAATTACCGCGTATGCGAAGCGTATCATGAAGCCACTCTGTGGTAAGGTTAGCATACTTTAAATTGTTATATTGGATTTCACCATCCAGCACTAGAGGCAAACAGATGCTTTCCTTTGGAGTCGGAAGCTCGAGATCCTTCGCTTTTAATGGGCGCTCCTGCGACTTAGGGATAACCGACAGACTTCCGTTCGGTTCGATTAAGGCAAATTCGACCTCCGAGATGCTGGAGTATCCTTGGGAGCGAAGCATGGATAAGAAGAACGGAAGGTTGATATTTGTTTTGCGCAGCGCTTTTCGGTCAATTTTTCCTTGGACTACGATGACATCCGGCTGCGAATCCAGCTTATAAAACCATTTGCTGAGCGCCATCCAGCTCACTAGATAGGTGCAAAGGCTAATGACTAAGACGCCGATCGTTGCCTTAAAGGGCACCTTATAGGAGATCGGCTCGGCAGCAACCGTGGCCAGCAGAAGCAGCCCTGCGAGCTCATAACCGGTCATCTGGGCGATCGTTTTTTTGCCGAGAAAGCGAATGCCCGTCCAAGCGGCGACAAACATGACCAGGCAGCGGCTAATGTAAACGATCAATTCGGACAGATCGGCTGCACACTCCTTTGGCTCAAGGTTCGGGGATCCACTTCAGCAGCGTCTTCCATTTCTCCTGCATCACATGTGCTTCAATGACTGCCTCGGCTTCATCTTTGGAACGGACGGAGCCTTGCAATCGGCTTAAGCTGTCCTCAATCGATTCAAAATCTTCTGTTGCGAAATGAAACATGGCCAGCATCCGCAGACGGCGCCACAATTGGTTTGTCTCCTCCACGGTTTGTTCCGCTTGATCCCACGCCTGCTCCTGCGATTCCTGAATTAGGTTATCCATGTAAGTAAGCAGAGTGGGCTCCTTTCGGAACAACGTTTGCTGCACCGCAAAGAACCCGCCGAATAGAAGCAAAATGAAAGTAAGAAGAGAAAAGGTAATCCATTTGGTGCGCAAGAGTACCAGCCTCCATTAATGGGTCTCTTGTCCGAAAATCGGGTTATTTTCACCCGGATTGAGCTTATCGTGATTTTTTAGAACCTGCTCCGCATGCTCAGAAGCATTACGAGTATCGGTCTTCGCCTTCGGAGCGTTCATATTTTTGTTTTTGTTCATACGATCACCTCCCATCGATGAGAGTAGTTTTTGTAACCATCGTAAAAATATGTAATAGGATGAAGGCCAAAAAATCCGCTGACCTGTAATCAGCGGATAGGCTTGGAAACTTATTGATGCATGTGGTTGTTCATGCCATGCATCGTGTTCATTGTATTCGGGGAACGCATTGCATTTGTATTCATCGTATTGTGCATGTTGTTCATGCCCATACCGCCCATGTGCATCGCATTCATCCCCATCATTGCACCTTGAGACGGCTGGTAAGCTTGAATCATGTTTTGCGTCGTTACTTCTTTCATTGTCGGAACTTGATAGTATCCGTTTTGATTCATGTATTGCCATACTTCATATGCCATTTCCGCACAATTTATTGCACTTTGCTGCATGATGCGGCGAAGATCAGGGTCGGAGCACTCAAGCGCACCGATCATTTTGAAAGCAGCGCCGGATTTATGCAGGCTCAGCATTGCGCAGGAAATATCTTGATCGTTTAATTGATTCATCGATTGGTTCGGCGCAAGCGGACCTGGGTTGCGCAGGCCGTATTGCGGCTGGAAATTTTTCGGCGCACGGTAAGGTACTGCATCAACGCGGCCTTGACCGTTTAATGCTTGAACCATCAAGTTGTATTCATCGTTGACAAAAGCGAGCTGATGGTCGAGGATTTGCGCCAGTTTTGCGTCCTGAACATGCGGACGGTACAACTGTAGGTTGTTGATCATGTTAATGCCTTCGGACAAAACCTCATGGACTTCCAATACTTCATGTGCGCCTAACTTATGGTTCATTCGGGTATAGCCTCCTACATTAAATTGGTATTTCTTACCGTCAAATAGTATTCACGGAGATAGGGTCAACTATTCATCTCAGAATGCATTTTTCTAGTGAGCCTTTCTAAGTAAGCTATTACTGCAAATGCTTCGGAACGGGCTTGGCATGCTGCTTTGTTTGGGTTTCTACAAACAGCGGCGGGTAGTCGTTGCTCGGAAGCTGGGCATCCGGCTTTGGCAAATGCAGCTGTTCGGCCAGCCATAATTTAAGATTGTCCAGATCTTCTTTGGTAGCGGGCTGTTTCGCCGGCTTCAAGGAATAACCGAGCTGGCCATTCGTTTCCAGTGTTGCGTATGCGACGTCATCGATCGATTTGATGCCGTTTTGTCTCAACCTTGTTTCTAAGCGGTCAACGGAAATGCGCATTTTTTTCATTTGCTTCTCTTGAATTTTTCCGTTGATTACGATAGGGACGCCTTTGCCTGTAACGAGAGATTCAAACCAGTCGACCTTAGTTTCCAGGTATTCGGTAAGTACCATAGCGAGGACCAAAATAAGACCGACCCCGAAAGTAACACCTAAGCCTTGGCCGGTCAGCGGCTGAATCAGTAAGGAGCCGATACCGATCATTACAACAACCTGTGCAAGATTCATTTGTGAAATGGACTTTCGTCCGCCGATCCGCAATAGGAGCGTGCCCACGAAGAAAACGAGAAGTGTTTGCCACACCCAACTCCATTGCATAGTGCGTATCCCTGCCTTTCTGTAAGGTTGAATTTTACAATTAGCGTTTCCCTTTCCAGAAAACGAGATACATTCGATGAAAACTTTGACCATTCGGAGAAAATAATAGTAACTATTTTTGAAATATGTCGAATTAGAAGGTTTGAGTGAGCTTTGTGTCGAATCCTATAGGATTGCAAAATTATGACAGCCGGGAGTGAATGTTTATTTATGTCATTAATGTCGTCGGAACAATTCGTGGAGCTGCACAAAAGAAACAGATTGATGATTATGTTACTATTCGGGGCTATTCTCCTTGGAATGGGGGTAGCTTCAGTATCGATTAAAATCACGCTGGCGATCTTCGGTTTGCCTGTTGGAGTCCTTTGCTTGATTTTGAATTGGAAACGAATCGCCGTGCCTTATATCATGTATTTAGTATCCTTAGGGCTAAGTATTTTAACATTTTTCTTCATTAAAGACGCTGCTCAATTCAGCAATTTATTAATTTTATTTTTTGCCTTCGCGCTTATTTCGATTTATCAGAACTATCGTCCGCTGCTAGTCAACGGTGTGATGGGCATTGCCATGATCAATTATTTTTTACATACGAATGAAATTTTTCAAGCAGAAAAAGCACTGTATATGAATGTGTATTTGGTCATTATATTGGCTTCCTTACTGGCACAGTGTATCATTGGCGAGAAAATAGCAAGGAGACAGGAGGCTGCGGCCGCCGCATCGGAAGAGGCCAAAGCGCGTGTGGAGAAAGTGTTGACGGAGGTTAAAGCTTCCGTCGAGGTGTTAGGGAAATCGGTAGGGATACTTAATAAAAATGCGACAGATACAGGGGAAATCACGAATCAGCTCGTCTCGGCGTTCGACGAAATCGCGAGAGGAATTGAAACACAATCGGCAAGTGTATCAGATATCTCTGATGCCATTCAGCAGGTAAATGACAATGTGCGCACGGCAACGGACGCCTCTATTCAATTAAGCGATAAAGCAATAACGACCTCGGCATATACAACGGAAGGACAAACAAAGATGGAGGAGCTGTCCGGGAAAATCGAAGAAATTAACGACATTGTTGTCAATACTTCCGGTGTAATGAATGAGGTGAATGAAGAAAATCAAAAGATCGGGAGCATTGTATCAACTATCCGGGAAATCGCGGAACAAACCAATCTATTGTCCTTGAACGCTTCCATAGAAGCCGCGCGGGCAGGCGAGCACGGGCGCGGATTTTCGGTTGTCGCCACGGAAATTCGCAAGCTGGCGCAGCTTGCGCAGGATGCATCGACCGATATATCGGGCATTCTCGGCTCGATTCAACAACGTGTGCAGCATGCCTCTTTGCTCGTGCAGAACGGACTGGACGCTACGGAAGTAGGGAAAGCCTCGGCTCATAATGTAGAACGTTTATTCGCCGAAATTAATCTCAATACGGCTGAAGTGATGGAGCAGGCGGAGCAAATCCGCGATCAGAACAGCAGGCTGCAGCAGTCTTCGCAAACCGTTGTGCAGGAGGTATCCACGGTTGCAGCATTTACAGAGCAAACGGCCGCATCGGTTCAAGAGGTATTGGCAAGCTCCACAGTACAGCAGCAGCATATGAATGAAATTGTGGAATCGATACATCGGCTGAAGGATATGATGAGAAGATTAGAAGAGGTTGTTCAGTAGGTTCGGTATTGAATGTTAACGAGCTTTCTTGTGAACGAACAGTAGCGAATGGATACGGCTAGAATACAAACGGAGTGCAGACGTCTTTGGTCCGCACTCCGTTTGTTTTTTACGTTATCTATAATCGAAAATGGTTACTTTCTCCAAGCCGCTTCATTCCAGCGGAGCTCGCTGCGGAAACGAACCGGGGAGGTGTCTTTGTCGATCACGACGGTCTCGATCCCCATCATTTCGGCCCAATCCAACAGCTGCTCGGTAGTTACTTCGTAGGAGAATACCGTGTGGTGTGCGCCGCCGGCGAGAATCCAAGCTTCCGCAGAATCGCGCAGAGACGGCTGCGGCTTCCACAGCACGCGAGCAACCGGCAGGTTCGGCATTTCCTGTGTCGGCTCTACAGCATCAACCTCGTTGACGAGTAAGCGGAAACGATGGCCGATATCGATAATGGAGGCGTTCAAGGCTTTGCCGCTGCGGCCGTTAAAGACGAGACGCGCCGGATCGGCCTTGCCGCCGATGCCGAGCGGATGCACCTCAACCTTCGGCTTCGTCGCCGCGATTGTCGGGCAAATTTCCAGCATATGTGCGCCAAGCACAAGCTCGTTGCCCGGCTCCATATGGTAGGTGTAATCTTCCATGAAGGAGGTGCCTTCATTGCCGGCAATGATTTTCATCAAACGGACTAGCGCCGCCGTTTTCCAGTCACCCTCGCCGCCAAAGCCGTAGCCTTCGGCCATGAGACGCTGTACAGCGAGACCAGGGAGCTGCTTCATGCCGTGTAGGTCCTCGAAGGTGGTCGTAAAGGCGCCGAAGCCGCCTTCGGTCAGGAATGCTTTCATGCCGAGCTCGATGCGCGCCTGCTCGCGGATCGAATCGCGTACAGCGCCGTCCGTGCGGCCTGCAGGAACGATGTCGTACAGCTCCGCGTATTCGTCCATGAGGCGGTTCACCTCAGCGTCCGAAATTTCGTTCATCTTGGCGACAAGATCGCCGATGCCGTAGCCGTTCACCGACCAGCCGAAGCGGATTTGCGCCTCCACCTTGTCGCCTTCGGTCACGGCGACCTGGCGCATATTGTCGCCGAAGCGGGCGACCTTCAGCTTGCGGCTTTCCGTGGCAGCGACAGCCGTACGCACCCAGCCGCCGATGCGGGCGCGAACCGCAGGGTCCTCCCAGTAGCCGACGACAACTTTACGGGCAACGCCCATACGCGCGCCGATAAAGCCGTATTCACGGTCGCCGTGCGCCGCTTGGTTCAGGTTCATGAAATCCATGTCGATGGAATCCCACGGAATATCGCGGTTGTACTGCGTGTGCAGGTGAAGCAGCGGCTTACGCAGCTCGGAAAGGCCGGCAATCCACATCTTCGCAGGGGAGAACGTATGCATCCACGTAATGATGCCTGCGCAGTTTTCGTCTGCATTTGCTTCGAGGCAAAGCCTGCGGATGGCATCCGGTGTCGTCAGCACCGGTTTAAATACGATTTTGCAGGGGATTGCCGAATCCTGGTCCAGACCCTCGGCCATTTCGCGGGAGTGGGCCGCGACCTGCTCGAGCGTTTCCGGGCCGTACAGATGCTGGCTGCCGGTTACAAACCAAAATTCATAAGCCTTAATAATATCGATCATGGATGATTCCTCCTTAAATAATGACAGCGTTATGCTGGAGAATGGAGAAGCTTGGATGAAAAGTGGATCAAAATGGATCAAAACGGGTTACGCCGGTGCCAAGTGCCGAGCGCCGAATGGCGAGTGCTGAGCCCCGGGCACCAGACGGGTTGAAGCTATAAATTAGGAACGTGCCAAATCACGGATCGATTTCAAACGCTTCATCACATCATTGGCGCCGCGTCCGAAATAATCATGCAGCAGGCGGTATTCCTGATACAGCTTTTCGTAAATTTCCGCGTTTTCCTTAATCGGCTTGAACGTTTCCTCACGAACGCGGGCCATCTTCTGCGCCGCTTCGACGATCGTATCGTAGCCGCCGTTCGCCGAGCCGGCCGCGACCGCGCCGAACATCGCTGCGCCAAGCGCCGGAGTCTGCTTCGAATCGGCGATCTTTATTTCGCGGTTCGTTACGTCCGCGTAAATCTGCATGAGCAGCCGATTCTTTTGCGGCAGGCCGCCGCAGGCGTACAGCTCGTGTACCTCCACGCCATTGGAGTGGAAAGCGTCGATAATCGTGCGCGTGCCGTAAGCCGTCGCCTCAAGCAGCGCGCGGTACATTTCCTCCGGCTTCGTCTGAAGCGTATAGCCGAGCATTAGACCGCTCAGCTCGGTATCGACGAGAATGGAGCGGTTGCCGTTCCACCAGTCGAGTGCGAGCAGCCCGGATTCGCCCGGACGATACTGGGAAGCCTGCTTCTCCAGCCAAACGTGCACGTTCACGCCTTCCTTTGTAGCCGCCTCATGCACGTAAGCGGGAACGCACTGCTCCACGAACCAGGCGAAAATATCGCCGACGGCGGATTGGCCGGCCTCGTACCCGAGGTAGCCCGGGATAATGCCGTCCTCGACGACGCCGCACATGCCCTCCACACGCTGCTCCTTCGTGCCGAGCAGCATGTGGCAAATCGAGGTGCCCATCGCCATCACGAGCTTACCTGGGGTAACCACTCCGACGCCCGGCACAGCCGCGTGGGCGTCGACATTGCCAACGGCCACGGCGGTGCCTGGGCGAAGGCCCATATGCGCGGCCATCTGCTCCGTGAGGCCGCCAGCCTTGGTGCCGAGCGGCACGACCTCGCCGCGCAGCTTCGTTTCGATCAGCGTTTCCAGCCGCGGATCGAGCGCCTTCAAAAACTCGGCCGCAGGGTAGCCGTCCTGCTTATGCCAAATCGACTTGTAGCCGGCGGTGCAGCTGTTGCGCAAAATCGTACCGGTCATTTGCGACACAACCCAGTCCGTCGCCTCGAGGAATAGATCCGCCTTCTCGTATACGTCCGGCGCTTCGTCGAGGATTTGCCATACCTTCGCAAACATCCATTCGGACGAAATTTTGCCGCCGTAGCGCGGCAGGAACGCTTCGCCGCGCTCCTCGGCGATCTGATTTAAGCGGTTCGCCTCATCCTGCGCCGCGTGATGCTTCCACAGCTTTACCCAGCTGTGCGGGTTGTCCTTCCACTCCGGGGCAAAGCACAGCGGCTCCCCCTGCGGATCCACAGGCAGCATCGTGCAGGCCGTGAAATCGATGCCGATGCCGATGACATCGTCGGGGTTCACGCCCGACTCTTGCATGACTGCCGGCACGGAACGCTTCAGCACCTCAAGGTAATCGTTCGGATGCTGCAGGGCCCATTCATGCCCGAGCTTAATGCCGCTTTCCGGCAGCGCCTCGTCGATGACGCCGTGCGGGTAAGGCGTCACATGCTCGGCAACCTCTGTGCCGTCGGCCAAGTCAACTAATACCGCGCGTCCCGACTCCGTCCCGTAGTCGACTCCAATTGCGTATTTTTTGCTCATTTTGTGATCCCTCCGGTTTGTCCGTAATAGGCATTGGCGCCATGCTTTCTAAGGAAATGGCGGTCGAGAAGCACCTGCTGCATCGGCTCAGCCGCCGGGTTCAGCGCGAACGTATGCAGCGCCATCTTGGCGACCTCTTCCAACACGACCGCGTTATGCACCGCGTCGTGCGCGTCCTTTCCCCATGCAAACGGGGCATGGGAGTTAACCAGCACGCCGGGCATCTGCACCGGATCGATTCCCGCCTCGCGGAACGTCTCAATGATGACATGGCCGGTTTCCAGCTCGTATGCTCCCTGGATCTCCGCCTCGGTCATGCGGCGGGTGCAGGGGATGGTGCCGTAGAAGTAATCGGCGTGGGTCGTACCAAGCGCCGGAATGTCCTTGCCGGCCTGCGCCCAGCTCGTTGCCCAAGGGGAATGCGTATGCACGATGCCGCCGATTCCAGGAAACGCGCGATACAGCGCGAGGTGAGTCGGGGTGTCGGAGGAAGGCTTCAGGTTTCCTTCGACCACTTCACCGTCTAAATTAAGTACGACTAGGTCGTCTAGCTTCAGCTTTTCGTAGGGAACGCCGCTCGGTTTAATGACGACGAGACCGAGTTCACGATTGACACCGCTTACATTGCCCCACGTAAACGTAACGAGGCCGTACTTTGGCAGATCAAGATTTGCTTCCAGTACGGCCTCTTTTAGCGATTTGAGCACCATAGATCAACTCCTTAAAAAGGTCGTGAATAGATTCTATGGTCATTATACACTTGTACGTACAACTTGACTACAACTTTTTTGTGGAGTTCCGTACAATCAGCTCCGGCTTATACAGCTTACAGAATTCCGCCGAAGCGGGAGACCGGCCTTCGATCATATCGATCAAAATCTGCGCAGCGTCAACGCCCATCTGCATTTTCGGGTGGGAAAGGGTGGTCAGCTTTACTTCCGTAGCCGTTGCGAGAGAGGAATCGTCAAACCCGATAATGGATAAATCGTCAGGGACGGAAAGCCCGCTCTGCCGCGCCGCTTCAAGTAAATGTACGGCCAACTCGTCATTATAGCACACAAAAGCGGTCGGTCTTGCGCTGCCTGACGCCAGCAGCTGCATTGCGATTTCATAGGGACGGGTCCATTTCTCATCCGTCTTATAATGGATGACCATGTCGGGAGACAACGGACAGCTGCGCTCCTGATGCGCTTTAATAAAGCCTTTTAAACGGTTAACGCCCTGCAGGTCATCGGTTTTAAAAAAGCCGGCGATCCGCTGGTGACCGAGAGAGAGCAGATGATCAGCCGCCTGGAAGCCGCCGTCCTCGTCATCGACCATAAGGTACGGACAAGTGATCTCCGGGTAGCGCTGGTTAATCATGATAAAGGGGATATTTTGATACGAGAGGGATAAGTAAAGGCTGACGTTCGGATTTCCCTCGGCACTGCGTGTCGGCTCGATGATCAGCCCGCTGAGCGGCTCGCTCAGCATCATTTCTAGCGCCTCGCGCTCCCGCGCTTTGTCGTTGTCGGTGCTGGAAAGCATCAGGCGGTAGCCTTTTTCCCGGACAGCGGATTCCGCGCCTCGCACAATATGCGGAAAAATATAATCCGAGATGTAGGTCGTCAGGATGCCGACGGTCTGCACCTCATGCGTCTTGGCTGCTGGAGACTGCTCGGAGACAAAGGTTCCTTTGCCCTGCAGCCGGTAAAGTCTGCCCTCCTGCTCGAGTAAGCCGAGCGTTTGGCGTACTGTTTGTCTGCTCATATCGAAGCGATCGGCGATTTCGTTCTCGGACGGCATCTGATCGCCGGGGCGGATGGCGCCGGATTCGATGAGCCCGAGCAGCGTTTCTTTTAATTGTATATATTTCGGTATTTTCTTTTCGATTGTTATGCACCTCAATGTAATTCATGAACTGATTGGTCTATTAAAATCAATATCGGTAATTATAGCATTCACTGAGCTTGTATGTACATGTTGGGCCACCTAAAAAAATTACATAAAAACCTAAAACGGGAGGGTTGGGAACCCGCGCTTTCATCGCATACAATGCTACTATACACAAAATGAAAACACTTACAAAACAGAGGGGTGAGGGCTTTGGAGCAATTAAAACGAATAGCGATACTGTTCGACCGGATCGTCGAAGCGATTGTGCTTTGTATGATGGCGGCGATGACTGTAGTCGTTGTTGTACAGGTTTTTACGAGAAAGTTTGCCAATTACGTGTTCCCGTGGTCCGAGGAGGTGACGCTGCTGCTGCTGGTCTGGTTTTCGTTCCTCGGGATCGCCATCGGCTTCCGCGAAAGGCTTCATCTGGCGATGGATTCTTTCACCAACCGTCTGCCGAAGGGCTTTAATGTCGTTTTGGACAAAGTGATTGCCGCCTGCACCTTTGCGTTTGGCTTCTACCTCGTATACTATGGCTGGGATTTTACGAAGCTGATGCATGCCAACAGCATGCCGGCAACCGGGCTGCCAAGCAGCGTGCAGTATCTCGTGATGCCGCTCACCGGCATACTCGTATGTATTTATTCCCTGCTTCAGGCCTTTAACATCGATACGAGAAGACATGGAGATATGGAGGAGCCTGCCGAATGAATACCACAATCGCCGTCATTATTCTTGTCGCCAGCTTTATCGGCTTTATGCTGCTCCGTTTCCCGATCGCACTGACGATTGCCGGATCAACACTCTTAACGATTTTATATTTGGACATCCCAATGGCCGTGGTCGGACAGCGTATGATTCAGGGCATGAACTCCTATTCCTTATTGGCGATTCCTTTCTTCATATTGGCTGGACAAATTATGAGCGAAGGCGGCCTAGCAATACGTCTCATTAATCTGGCGCAGCTGGCGGTCGGGGCCATACGCGGCGGTCTTGCGCTGGTCAACTGCGTCGCTTGTATGCTGTTCGGCAACATTTCCGGCTCCGCGGCGGCTGACGTATCGTCGATCGGCTCCGTGATGATTCCGACGATGAAGAAGAAGGGCTACGACGCTGATTATTCGGTGGCCGTTACCTCGTCCGCAGCGATTCAAGGCGTCGTTATGCCGCCAAGCCATAACATGATTTTGTATTCCCTTGCCGCAGGCGGCGTTTCGATTTCAAGCTTGTTCCTGGCCGGTATTGTACCGTGCTTGATCCTGCTTACTGTATTAATGACGACAAGCTACATCATTGCCAAAAAGCGCGGTTATGAGAAAGGCGAGCCCGTACAATGGAAGCAGGTTCCGAAAATTATCATGGACGGCTTTTTATCGATGATGACCGGGGTTATTATTCTCGGCGGAATTTTCAGCGGCTGGTTTACGGCAACGGAATCCGGAGCGCTTGCGTGTCTCTATGCTTTTATTATTACGTTTTTCGTTTACCGCGATTTGCCGCTTTCCCATATGTGGGTCATTCTCCGCAAATCGTTCCGTACGGTTGCCATGGTGCTGTTCTTGATCGCGGCCTCCGATGCTTTCGGCTGGGTGCTGGCATACTTGAAAATTCCGGGCATGATCACCGATATGTTCTTAGGAATTTCCGACGATAAATTCGTCATCCTGCTCATGCTGAACATCCTGCTTCTCATTCTTGGCGCTCCGATGGACATGGCGCCGCTGATTTTGATCATGACACCGATCCTGTTCCCGGTTGTCACTTCGCTTGGCGTTGATCCGGTACATTTTGGCGTTATTATGATCTTGAACCTTGGGATCGGGCTGCTCACCCCGCCGGTCGGAACCGTGCTCTTTGTCGGGTGTGCGATCGGAAAGGTGTCTATCGAACGAGGGACCAAGGCGCTCATGCCGTTCTTCCTGGCGATGATTGCCGTTCTGCTGTTGCTCACTTACGTACCGGGCATTGTCATGTGGCTGCCGAATATGTTCAGCGGATCGTGACGATTTCTAAAAAAATTACACAAACAGCTAAAAACGTTTCATAGGGTTTGTATCCGTTTTCATCTATAATGAAAGCGTTCACAGAAAAGCGTTGCAGATTCGTAAAAGGGGAGTGTTATTCGATGAAAATGAAAAAATTCGGCAGTGCACTTGGACTTATTTTAGCTGCGGCACTAACAGTAGCAGGCTGCGGCGGCGGTACGGAGCAGAAGCCTGCAGCGAATCCGGGCGGAGGCGAGAAGCCGGCTGCGGAGGGGCCAAAATATACATTCCGCTTGGCGGAAACGCATCCTGCGGACTACCCGACCACGAAGGGCGATAAGAAATTTGCCGAGCTTGTAAATCAGAAATCAAACGGCCGGATTACGATCGACGTCTTCCCTTCCGCTCAGCTGGGTGAAGAAAAAGCGGTGATCGAGCAGGTTCAGCTCGGAGCGATTGAATTTACCCGCGTCAGCACCGGCGCTTTAGGTGACTTTAATAAAGACTACGGCGTGTTCAGCTTGCCATATATTTTTGACAATGACGATCATGTGTGGAAGTTCCTTCTGAGCGATGACGGCAGCAAGCTTCTCGACAGCCTGGAATCGTCCAAAATGAAGGGTCTTGCTTACTACAGCTCCGGCTCCCGCAGCTTCTATTCCAGCAAGCCGATTACGAAGCTGGAAGATTTGAAGGGCATGAAGATTCGCGTTATTCAAAATAAGATCAACATCGACTTGATGAAGGCACTTGGCGCCAGCGCGACGCCGATGCCGTACGGTGAAGTGTTCAGCTCGCTGCAAACGGGCGTAATCGACGCGGCGGAAAACAACTATCCAAGCTACTATTCCTCTAAGCATTATGAGGTTGCAAAGCACATGCTACTTGACCATCACCAGCGTGTGCCGGAAGTTCTCTTGATCAGCAAAACGACCTGGGATAAGCTTTCCGAGGGCGACCGTAAGATCATTAAGGAAGCTGCCGTAGAATCGATCCAGTACCAGCGCGACGAGTGGAAAAAGTACGAGAAGGAATCAGAGGACAAGGTTCGTGCGGCGGGCGCGACGATTACGGAAGTGAAGGACATCAAGCCGTGGCAGGAAGCGGTAAAACCGATGATCGAAAGCTACCGTGGAGAGTACGGCAAGGTTCTCGACGCCATCGACAAGGCAAGAGCGAAGTAAGGAATCGTAGGAGAAAGAGGCTGCTCTATGGGCCTCTTTCTTCTTGTTTAAGAGGAATCGGGAATGGCGGTGTCGAACTACAAATGTAAACGCTAACATGAAAGTGAGACTCGCTCATGTGGAATCGGCTTCAACACAATATACTGCATATTTTATTTTTGCGGAACTGCTCGCTCTATGTCCGGATGATTATGTACTCGGCGGTGCTTGTTGTCGTTCCGATGGTTGTTGTTGGGGTTGTTTCTTATCATAAGTCCTCGAAGGTGCTGGAGGAGGAGACGGAGCGTTACAGCCTGCAGCTGATTGATCAAGTGAAATATCATGTGGAAGATTATATTCGCGATATTGAAATCAATATGATCAAAATTACGAATAACCCGGATGTCATCCGGTTTTTGCGCATGCGGACATCAGAGGAGATCGTAGAAAGCGGGATTCGCGAGCAAATACGCCAGGTGCTTATGAATGCCGCCTATTCGCGTTCGGATATTTCAAACATCACGCTGTTTCTCGAGGATGTGCAAATTATTGACTCCTCGTTTCGAGGCACCCACTATCCCGCTGCCAATGTCGTGAATGAGTATTGGTATCAATCGCTGCCGATGAACGGAGAAACGAAGGTCATTTCCCGGGTGATAAAGCTCCAGGAGCGGGAGCAGCCGGTAATTACCATCGTCAGACGTTTGTTCAGCCCGCAGACGCTGGAGCCGGTCGGTTTAATTATGTTTGATGTCAACTTTAAACGGTTGGAAGAGATGGCGAAGCTGATTAATGTGGGCCGGACTGGGTATATGTTCATTTTGGATGAGCAGGGTCACTATGTGTATTCTCCAGCCTTGGGCAATATCGGGAAGCCATTTGAGCTCTTTTCGGCGGAACAGATGCAGAAGGCGGGCAGGGGCTCCTTCATTCTTGAATCGGAAACACCTTACTTTTATATATTCAGCCACTCCTTCTCGCTCAAATGGACCTTGGTAACTGCGGTGCCCTATCGCGAGCTGACGGAAAATATCGGGCATATCGGCAGGACGATTTTGATTACCGTTACGATCACCTTGATTCTTGCTTATTTGCTGGCGGCTGGCCTTGCGGCAAGTATAGTGAGACCGATTCGCAAGCTGCAGCAGGTGATGAAGCGGGTGGAGGTCGGCGATTTTGACAATAAGGTGGATATTGAAGCAAAGGATGAAATCGGCTATTTATCCCATGGCTTTAATCATATGGCGGCGAAGCTGAGAAATTTGCTGGAGGAGGTTTATGTCTCCAAGCTGAGAGAAACGGAGCTCTCCTTGCGGCAGCGGGAAACCGAGCTGAAGGTGCTGCAGTCCCAGATGAACCCGCATTTTTTATACAATTCGCTTGAAACGATTCGCGGTATGGCCTTGATGCATGACCGGGACGAAATCGCTGATATGTCGGCGGCTTTAGCGAAGCTGATGCGCTACAACGTCAAAACAAGAGCGTCGACCGTCACGCTGGAGCAGGAAATGAGGATGTGCGGCGTCTATTTGACGATACAGAAATACCGTTACGAGGATAAGCTTGATTATGTGTTTGATATCCCGGATTGGGCGCTGGATCAGCTGTTGGTGAAGTTTTCGCTTCAGCCTTTAGTAGAAAACTGCGTCGTTCACGGTGTGGAAACCGGAGTAGACAAAGTATCGATCCGGATTACCGCAATAAAAGATTCGGACAGCTGCTTTATCGTTGAGGTACATGATGACGGGGCTGGAATTACGCCGGAACGGCTGCAGTTTATTTATGAAAAGCTGGAGGATGACGATGTATCCAGCGGCGGCGCTCACATCGGCGTTGCCAACGTGCATCGGAGAACGCAGTTTATTTTTGGCGAAGAATATGGAATTACGATTGAAAGCGGCGGGGAGCTAAAAGGGACGGCTGTACGCATACGATTACCTTATCGTGACATCGTGAAGAAGGGGGAGGCTTCCGGATGAAGTTCCGTATATTAATTGTCGACGACGAAAAATGGGTTCGCAGCGTCATTCGTAAAATGGTGGAGAAGACGGGGCTGCCTTTTACCGTTGTTCATGAGTGTGCAAATGGGGTGGAGGCGCTGGACTGGCTTCAAGAGCATACAGCGGACTTATTATTGGCAGATATCCGTATGCCCGTGATGGACGGATTGTCTTTTATCGAGCAGCTCGGCGCGAAGGCTGGTTCGACTGATGTGGCGATTATTAGCGGTCATGACGATTTTGAATATGCAAGACAGGCGATTCGCCTAGGGGTTGTTGATTACCTGCTGAAGCCGGTTGACGAGCAGGATATGAGAAAAATGCTGACAAAGTGGATGGGACGCAGAGCAGAGTCGGAAAAGGAAACGGTTCAGCGTGAGATCGAGGATTGCGCAGGGTTATCACCGGTTGAAAAGGTCATGCAATATATCGGGGAGCATATGACCAGCGGTGAGATTACCCTTCAGGATGCTGCCAAGCATGTTCATCTCAATCCGAGTTATCTCAGCCAACTGTTTAAACAACAGACAGGGCAGAACTTTGTCGATTATGTAACCGGCTTGCGGATGAAGGAAGCGCAAAAATGGCTGCGGCATACGTCGCTGCGCATTGCCGAGATCGCGGAGCGGCTTGGTTATTCGGATCAATCGTACTTTAGCAACCAATTCCGCAAATGGACGGGGTATACGCCCTCGGAGTATCGAAAGACGGCGCAAAGCGTGGAAACTCGTGCGATAGAGCAATAGGAAATCAAATAAAGCGATTAGCGCAGTGGTAAGAAACCGATGGCTGATCCTCTAATAAGCTGCTCCGAATGCGGATGCAGCTTTTTTGCTCTGTTGTTCTCGGTGGCGGGAAGAAAGGAGGGAGCTGCGTTGAATGGAGGAAAAAATGGGACAATCGCAGCATAAGAGTAAATTATATGTTAAATTAGTTAACACAACTAACGCTTTTTGGATATTTGTGTTATATAATATTACATATACTTGGGTTTTGGTTTGAAATGATGGGAGGGGCAGCTATGCAACTAACGGTGGAAGAGGCGCTATCCATATATCCTTTATCTCAAGCGAAGCTGGTTGCAGGCCGCGGGGGAACCGCTCGGGTCATGCGTTCCGTCAATGTTATGGATGCCCCGGATATTGCGGATTGGACGAAATCGGGCGAGATGCTGTTTACAACTGCCTTCTTAATGAAGGATGCGCCGGATGAAGCGCATTTCCTGCTGAAAAAGCTGAATGACCGGGGCTGTGCTGGGCTCGGCATCAAGCTCGGCCGTTTTTGGAATGAGATTCCGGGCACGCTGGTGGAAGAGGCGGAACGTTTAGATTTTCCGCTGCTGGAGCTTCCGTTTCAATTCACCTTTTCCGACCAAATGAATGCTTTATTTAATGCGGAATATGCGCGGCATACAAAGATGCTGCACGCTGTGCTGGAAAAGCAAAAACGGTTAATGCAGTATGCGCTGAAGCAGGACGATCATTTAAATGTGTTTCATATTTTATCCGGTATTCTCGGGTATCCGATTGCTGTCGTCGGAGCACGAGGTCATGTCCTCTATAATACGACGTCGTCTACGGATGCACAGCTTTTAGCGGGCTGGCCTTGGAAGCCGGTTTATTATCGCGGTTACGGGGAGACGGCCCAAACGATTCGAGTTCCGATCGGTAACGGAGAAGAGTGCTACGGCTTTCTTCTTGTACACGCACAGGGCTGGTCGCGGAATAAGGCGGAAGAAGGGCTGTTTGTGCAGGCGGCCGAGGTGCTTGCCTATCATATGGGGGTCATGCACAGCAGTTACATGCAGCATACCGTACAAAATGATCTTGGCTCGCTAGTGAATCAATATTTACGGAAATCGATAGATGCAGAGGAGCTCGTGCAGCGCTCAACGGAGGCGGGGTATACGCTTCTGGGGGAATCCTTTCAATGTGTCCTTGCGGTAAGCGGGGAACGGAAGGCGCAGGCGCATTCCTCCAAGACGCTTAAGCAAATTCGGCAGGAGCTGCAGTTTCACTCCAAGTCCCAAACGCTGAAAGGTCAGCATGTACTTACTGAAGATGGACTATTATCGGTTTATTCTTGTCCCGACAATCAAGATCGTTCGGCGGAACTGGCGCGAATGATGCGGAAGCAGTTTGGCGATATGCTGGGTGCGGAAGGCGGTGGCGAGGCGCGTTTTTACATTAGCAGAGTCAAAATGAAGCCGGATGGTCTGTACGAGGCGTATCAAGAGTGTTTAGAGACTGAGCGATTGTCCGTGCTGCTTGGGATCAAGGAGCTGGCGCTGCCATTTGAATCGGTAGAGCTGGCCTATGTGTTTCAGCACGTTCCGAAGCAGGCGATGGAAACCTACTGCCGTAAAATTTTGCAGCCGCTGCTCGTCAAGGATGAGGACTACGCACAAGAGATGCTGCGTACGCTTCAGGCATTTGTAGAGAATGACGGCCAGGTTAATGAAGCGGCGAAGCAGTTGTTCATCCACCGAAATACGGTTACCTATCGGCTGGAGAAGATGGGGGACCTGCTGCAAATTGATTTCAAGAAAATGAACGACCTGCTGAAGCTGAAAATCTTGTTTTTGTTCCGGCAATTTATGTAGCTGAGAAGCGGCCTTGATGGCGGCAACGGATAATTAGGCACACATGCTTTGGGGGGCGAGGGAATGGCGGATGTAGTCGATATTCTAAGCCGAGCGGTTCGCGCAGGCGATGAAGCTGTTTTGGCGACGCTTGTACAGGTCGAGGGCTCTTCTTACAGGCAGGCGGGAACGATGATGCTGCTGCAGCAAGGCCATCCTGGGTTTGGGATGCTGAGTGCGGGATGCTTGGAAGCTGATTTGTGCGCAAGAATGGAAATGGGAGGCGGAGCGGCTACGGCCCCCGGACTGCATATGTACGATATGAGTGCGGAGGATGACCTTGGCTGGGGGGCCGGAGCGGGCTGCAACGGCGTGCTGCATATTTTGACGGAGCCTCTTAGTTTCCCGCTGCGCGCTGCGCTTTCCGAAGCGGAGCTGCTCTTAAAGGCGGGGCGTTCTTGTACGTTTATTCGTACGATTTCAGCTGACTGGACAAAAATTGAATATGAGGTTTGGGATACAGGCGGTTCTATGGCTCGCGAGAATCAAGCACACCAGGGACAGGAGCCGTGCTGGGAGCAGCAAATGGACGGTACGCAAACAATTACGCAGCATTTCGATCCGAAGCCGAGATTGATCGTTTATGGCGCGGGTGCGGATGCAAAGCTTGTCGTGACGCTTGCCGCCGCTGCGGGCTTTCAGGTTTGGCTTTGCGATTGGAGAGAAGGATTGCTGCGGCCCGATAACTTTCCTCAGGCGCATCGTTTCGTGGCTGCGGGGTCCGCTGCTGGACTGGCCGATGCTGTTGGGGTTAAGGAAACGGATTATGTGCTTGTGATGACTCATCAATATGATCGGGACCGGGAGCTGCTTTTTATATTGAAGGAACGTCCGCCAGTCTATGCCGGGCTGCTCGGTTCAAGACGCCGCGCGGAGAAGCTTCTCGCTGGGGAGCCTGCACCGGAATGGCTTCATGCCCCGGTAGGGCTTGAGATTGGAGCGGAAGGCCCGGAGCAGATTGCAGTAAGCATTGTAGCGGAATTGATCCGAGTAAAGCAGTACAGACATCGAGGAGGGGTGCAATATGAAAGGGAGCGAAGGTCCGGTGGTGGCGATTTATCTCGCCGCCGGATCTAGCAGTCGGATGGGCGAGCCGAAGCTGTCTTTGCCGGCAGGCGAGGCGGCACTCGGTACTTTGGCGCTGCAAGCCGTGCTGGATTCGGAGGTGGATCACACGATTGTGGTCATACAGGAAGATCGCGAGACCGGATGGATCGGCCGCTTTCTAGGGGAGCGGCTCGACGGTACTTGGTCGCTCGTCGTATGCCGCGAGGCGGAATCGGGCATGGCTTATTCCATTCGCTGCGGCATTAAGGAGGCGGTCGCCAAAGGAGCGCGGGCGGCCGTATTTGTTCTGGCCGACCAGCCGTTTATCACACGATTGATGATCAATCGGCTGCTTCGGGCAGAAAGGGATAACCCCGGGGCAGGGTTTGTGGCTTCGGGCGACGATGGCACTCCGAAGCCACCGGTCTGGTTCAGCCGGAGACTGTTTCCCGAGCTGCTGCGTCTTGAAGGGGACGAGGGCGCACGGAAATTGCTTCGGCAGCCGGAGCAGTTCGGAGGGGTGCGGGTGGATTTCGCGGAACGCCGGTGCTTTATGGATATCGATACGCCTGAGGATTATGCAAACGCCCGCCGTTATTTTGGCATGGAATGAGAGGGGGGCGGAGGTTATTGGAGGAAGCTGCGGAGCTGCGGAATCTGCCTAATGGGACTGCCCTTGTCGTATAGATCCCGACTGAAATAATGCCGCTGGCAGGGAATTTGTCAGCGGCTTTTTGCATGTGAGGGAAAGGGCGCACATCTTGTTTGCACGAACCTAACCGCAGCTTGTATGCGTTTGTAGAGAGCGGATGGCGGATGTCGTAAGGCGGTTCGCCAACGATACTGGCCGAGTGATCGTGCGCCATTCACAAATGGAGAGGCCCGTGTTAGATAAATTAACAAAAAGCGCTGTTATTCGTTGTCGCCTGTCTTGCTGCTTCTTACAATGAGAACAAAGAGGAGGTGCTCCCTTGTTTCGTTATACAGGAAATGCTTATGACCGCAAGTTTTTACCGCGCTTAACCACTGTCGAAGTTGCGTCACTTCCCAAAGACGGCACACTGCTCGTGCTGCCTGTTGGTGCAGTAGAACAGCATGGCGCCCATTTGCCGGTGTTTACGGATACGCTTCTTGGAGAAGCGATGCTGTACGAGGCGTTTGAACGGCTGCCGGAGGAGGCCCCCGTTTGGCTGCTGCCCTCGGTCAGCTATGGGAAAAGCGGCGAGCACCTCGGGCACGCAGGGACGATTACCTTATCGGCGCAAACGATGATGGCGCTGCTGCTGGACATTGCCTCCAGCCTGCAGCGAAGCGGGTTTCGGAAGCTGGTGCTTTTTAATACGCACGGGGGCAATGTTGATGTTCTCAATATGATGGCGCGTGATATTCGCATCGCGACAGGGCTTGCCGTGTTTCGGCTTGATCCGGGGACGCTTCAGCTGTCCGAAGGGCTTGTTACCGATGAGGAGCAGCGCTGCGGAATTCATGGCGGCGATGTGGAAACCTCGCTGGTGATGGCGATTCAGCGCCACTGGGTGCAAGCTGGGCATGCGGTGAAGGAAATCCCGGAATTCCCGGAAACGAAAGCCATGTCGCTGCGGCAAAAATCGTTTGCCTGGACGACGAATGATATATCGTCCAGCGGTATTGCCGGAGACGCGACGGCTGCAACGGAGGAAAAGGGGAGGGAGCTGCTGCGGAGGGCAGGGGCTGTCATTGCCGAGTCTTTGCTGGAAATGGCCGCGTTTGAGATGACATCGATCAAACGGGAGGGTGTGATGCGATGAGTACGGCAGAGGAATGGATCGGGGGCTGCAGCGGGATCGCTGTTACAGAAGGGAATTCGGGGTCAGAAGCGGAGAACCGGAATGTAGAAGCCGGGCCTGCGCTGGTGCGGATGGAACGGCTCGGAAAAAGATACGGAAAGCAGATTGTCGCCGTTCAAGATGTAAATTTGACGATTCGCGAAGGCGAGTTTCTGTGCTTTGTCGGCCCGTCCGGCTGCGGAAAATCGACGATTTTTAAAATGATCGCGGGCCTAAGCGGGCCAACCTCGGGGACGCTCGAGGTGCTTGGCACCTCTGCGAAGGAGGCGCTTAAGCAGAGCGATATTGCATTCGTATTTCAAGAGCATACGCTGCTCCCTTGGAACACCGTCATTGATAACGTGATGCTGCCGCTGGCGCTCAAAGGGACACCGAAAAAAGAGCGGCGGCGGGAAGCGGAGCGGGTGCTGGAGATGGTCGGGCTCAAGGATTATATGAATGTGCTGCCTCGTCAGCTGTCCGGCGGCATGAAAATGCGCGTGTCGATCGCCCGGGCTCTTGTTTCCCGCCCGAAGCTGCTGCTAATGGATGAGCCGTTTGGAGCGCTGGATGAAATTACACGCCAATCGCTGCAAACCGAGCTGCTTACGATTTGGCGGAAAGAAAGCAAGATGACGGTTTTATTCGTCACTCATAACGTATTTGAAGCCGTCTTTCTATCAACGCGGGTTGTGGTCATGACCCCGCGTCCGGGCAAGGTTTCCGGGATCATCGATATCCCGGTGCCGTTTCCGAGAACCGGCGAGTTCCGCACCTCGAATGAATTCGGCGAGCTGGTTCGGACGGTATCCGAATCGCTTCAGCATTAAAGGGAGGGAAAAGGCATGTCCACGAACGCTGCTTGGAAGAATGAGATGGCTGGCGCACTGGGCCGCGGGCGCCTGCTGATGGACGACGTGTCGCTCAATCGGTTGTCCAAGGATTATTATTGGTATTCCCCCGTGTTGGAACCGCTGCTGAAGGACAAGACGGCGGACAGCATCGTCACAGTCCAAGAGGAACGTGATGTCGCGGATGTGCTTGCATTTGCTTACCGGAAGGGAATCCCCGTCACGACGCGCGGAGCCGGAACGGGCAATTACGGGCAGGCGGTGCCGCTTCATGGCGGAATTGTGCTGGATATGAGCGGTTTGGACCGGGTTCTCGAAATTGGCGATGGCTTTGCCCGCGTGCAAGCCGGTGTCCGGCTCGGTGCTTTGGAGAGGCAGGCGAGAGCCTGCGGGCAGGAGCTGCGCATTTACCCGAGCACCTATATGAAGGCGACGGTGGGCGGTTTTGTATGCGGGGGCTCCGGGGGCATCGGCTCGATCACTTGGGGGAATTTGTGGGACGGTAATGTCCTGCGGGCCGTCGTGTATACGATGGAGGAGACGCCGAGACGCCTTGAGGTCGAGGGAGACGATGTTCTTGATTACATCCATAATTACGGTACCACGGGCATTGTTACAGAGCTGACGATACCGCTTGCGAAACGGGTGGAGTGGATGCAGACGATCGTACTGTTTGACTCCTTCGGGAAAGCGGCCCGCTATTCGGAAACGGTCGCAGCGGATGAACGGATTACGAAGCGCCTAGTTACCACGTTGGAATGGCCGATCCCGACCTATTTTAAACCGATTGCCAAATATTTCTCTCCCGGCTGCGCCGCCGTTCTGCTCGAATCGGAAGAAGGGACAATGCCATTGCTCGAAGAGCATGCCGTAGCTTATGGCGGTCAGATTTCGCACAGTATCCCGGCGGAGCAGTACCGAACCGTGATAGGGCTTTCCGATTTTACTTGGAACCATACGACCCTTTGGGCGCTTAAGACGGATCCTTCCATTACGTATTTGCAGGCCGGCTTCGATCCGGCAAGGTATAAGGAGCAAGTTGTGGCGATTAAGCAGCAATTCGGCGATGAGGTGCTGCTGCATTTGGAATGGATCCGTTCCGGCGGGAGACTGACTCCATCCTCCCTGCCGATCGTCAAGTATACGACAAAGGAACGGCTTTATGAAATCATTCACTTTTTTGAAACGAACGGGGTACGAATTTTTGATCCGCATGTATGGACACTGGAGCGGGGCGGACGGGGAGAGCTTGCCAGTATGATTCGGTTGAAACGGGAAAATGACCCGCTTGGACTGCTCAATCCGGGCAAGCTGGCGGAGTCGCTCGGATAGCCGGAAGAGGGAGGGGATTTATATGGGGTTTCAATTAACGAAAGCGCAGCTCGCAGACATCTTGGCGGATGAGATTTATCCGGGCAGGGAGCCGCGCATCCGTTTGATGCGGAACGTCTCGGAGGAACCGGTGAAAACAGCTGCACAGCAGCTCGCAGCTATCCTTCCTCCGGTGATCGCTTTTGTCATTTTTATCGGAGGTTGGGAGATCGTCTGCAGACTGATGTCGGTTCCGCCGTATTTGCTGCCGAAGCCGTCGGATATCGTCGAGGCGGCGTCCGCAAATTGGAACGGGCTTATGGTTTCGGTCACGACAACCATTGTGGAGGCGGTGGCTGGCTTCTTGCTCAGCATTGTATTCGGGGTGTCGGGGGCGATTTTGCTGGCAAGCTCGAAGCTGATTGAAAAAAGCGTTTATCCGTATGCGATCATTTTACAAACGATTCCGATTGTGGCGATTGCGCCGATCATTGTCATTTGGTTCGGAGCGGGGCTAAACGCGATTGTTATTATTGCTTTTTTAATTGGCTTTTTCCCGATGCTTTCCAATACGCTGATCGGCCTGAACTCTACGGATCATAACATGAAAAACTTATTTTACCTGTACAACGCCACAAAGCTGCAAACGATGATTCGGCTGCGTATTCCCGCGGCTCTGCCCTATATCGTCGCCGGATTAAAGATCTCCTGCACGCTTGCGGTGATCGGGGCGATCGTCGGTGAGTATATTGCTGGCATCGGGGGCGGCAAGGGCGGCTTGGGGTATGCCATTACGGTAGCTGCGAGCAGGCTGCAAACTCCTTATTTATTTGCCTGCGGGCTGTCGGCTTCGGCGCTTGGTATTGTATTTTTCCTCATTGTTAACGGGTTTTCGAAATGGATGCTCAGCTCTTGGCATGAATCGGAAATGAAATCCGAGGGGTGACAGGATGGGCTACGATTTAATCGTACACGGGGCGCGGCTCGTTCGAGGCGGCGGGCAGCCGGTTCGGGCGGATGTTGCGGTAGCGGATGGGCGTATCGCTGCGATTGGCGATTTGCAGGGCGCAGAGGCGGCTCGTTCCATGGATGCGCAGGGGATGCTGATGCTTCCGCCGCTTGTCGAAACGCATATTCATCTGGACACCGCGCTTACCGCGGGGCAGCCGAGATGGAATGAATCCGGGTCGCTGTTTGAGGGGATCGCCATATGGTCGGAACGTAAAAAAGAGCTGACGAAAGGGGATGTGCTGCGCCGAGCCTTGGAGACGGTGAAGATCCTTGTGTCCCACGGAGTGCTGGCGATCCGGGCGCTTGCGGATATTTCCGATCCGAAGCTTACGGCGTTGTCCGCATTGCTTGAGCTTAAGGAAAAGCTCGCTCCTGTGGTCGAGCTGCAGGTCGCAGCTTTCCCGCAGGATGGACTGTGGTCTGCGCCGGCTAACCGGGATCGCATGGAGGAGGCGCTGCGGATGGGGGCGGATGCGGTATCGGCCGTACCTCATCTGGAACACTCCAGAGAGGATGGCGTTGCGTCGCTAGCGTATGTGTTTGAGCTTGCGGAGCGGTCCGGCGCTTACGTCCATCTGTTTGCCGATGAGCTGGATGATCCGCATTCGCGCTTTTTGGAGACGGCGGCCGCCATGGCGATTGCCTCGGGGCTTCGGTCGCAGGTGGCGGCGGCGCATGCGAGCGCTTCTGCTTATTACCCGGAAGCGTATTTTCGCAAGCTGCTTGGGCTGTTGGCCGAGTCTCAAATTCACATTGTCTCGTGCCCGTTAATTAACACGGCAATGCAGGGCCGGTTTGATCCGCCGCCAAAGGGGCGAGGGGTCGCCAGGCTGAAGGAGCTGCTGGAAGCGGGTGTCAATGTGGCCGTATCGCATGATGACTTGCGATCGCCGTTTTATCCGCTTGGATCGGGAAATCCGCTTCAGGCGGCGCACATGGCTGTACATGCGGCGCATATGACGGGCCGATCGGAGCTTCGCGAAGCGGTAGCTATGGTGACCGGGCGTGCGGCGAAAGTGATGGGGCTTGACGAGCGTTTTCGATTCGAAGAAGGAGCGAGTGCCTCGTTTGTGCTTTTTGGAGCCGAAGACGAGGCGGATCTGCTTAGCAGGCAGCCGCCATGCAGGTATGTCTTTTCTAAAGGGCTGGTGGTGGCCGAGACGCCTGCGCCGAAAACGGTTTGGCATACGGAGCTGGGAGGAGCGCTATGCGGAAACGATGGACACTTGCTGAGCTGAATGGAATGGATAAAGCGGCGTTCGTTGAGGCGCTGAACGGTATTTATGAGCATTCACCATGGGTGCTGGAGCGCGCATGGGAGAGAGGTCCTTTCTTCAGCTTGAAGGATGTAGCCGGTGCGTGTGCTCATGCAATCCAGTATTCCTCGAAGGAAGAGCAGCTTCGACTGCTTCTGGCTCATCCGGATCTCGGGGCGAAAATGGTGATGACCTCCGACTCGCGCGGAGAGCAGGATGGAGCGGGGTTGAACCGGTTAACGCCATTGGAGTATGCGGAGTTTTCCGAGTTAAATACCAAATATGTTCGCAGGTTCGGCTTTCCTTTTATATTGGCGGTTAAGGGACATTCCAAGGATACGATTCGCATCGAGATGCGGGTTCGTCTCGTGAATAGCGCGGAGGCGGAATGGGAACGGGCGCTGCATGAGGTGAACCGGATTGCACGGTTCCGGCTGGAAGAACGAATTTTTGAAAGGAGTGAAGGCGATGAAGCATGCGGAAGCAGTGATGGGCAGCGGGGCGGCGATGGGAGACGGATCTAAACGGACGGTTTACTACGGAAAAGGCGATGTGTGGGTGTACCGGACCTACGCAAAGTCTTTGGCGGTGCCGCCGATCCCCGAATCCGCATTCACGGGAAAGGACAATGTGCTGTTTGGCATGAACATTAAGGTTGCGGTAAGCGGAGAAGCGTTCCTTCCTTCGTTTACAGAAGGAGACAATTCGGCGGTTGTAGCAACCGACTCGATGAAAAACTTTATTTTGCGTCATGCCGGGAGCTATGAAGGAGCGACTGCGGAAGGCTTTATGGCTTACGCTGCGCGCTGTTTTCTGGAAAAATATCCGCAGATGAGCGGGGTGCGCATGGAAGCGAGACAAATTCCGTTTGACGCGCTTCCGGTACCGCAGGCGGATGGCCCGCCGCAGCCGGGCTCTCTGGTGTATCGTTACTCGAATAATGCCTCACCGACTGCTGTGGTGGAGCTGGTCCGCGGTGCTGACGATTCGATTGCAGTGTCGGTGCAGCAGTCGGGGGTGACGGGATTGAAGCTGATTAAGGTTAAAGGCAGTTCATTTACCGGTTATGTAAGAGATGAATATACGACGCTGGCGGAAGCGTCGGACCGTCCTTTATTTATATTTTTAGATATTCACTGGCGGTACGGCAAAGCTGCCGATGCCTTTGATGCGGATCAAGGGCGGTACGCGCCCGCCGAGCAGGTGCATGATATCGCGGCGGCCGTTTTCCATGAAATGAACAGCCCGTCTATTCAAAATTTGATTTGGCATATTGGAAGACGGATTTTGCAGCGTTTCCCGCAGCTGGAGGAAGTGTGGTTTGAATCGAACAACCGGACGTGGGACACGGTGCTGGAGGCGGTGGAGAACGGCAATGGGAAGGTGTTCACGGAGCCGCGTCCGCCTTACGGCTTCCAGGGCTTTTCGCTGACGAGGGCGGACATTCGGGATTTAGAGGAATAGGGAATAGGTAAAGCTTTGAGCGACTTAGTCAGGTATCGTTCGGACGGCGCTCCGCGCCAAAGAAGTGGAGGGAATGAAATGCTGACGACGCATGTTCTCGATTTAGGGGCAGGGCATCCGGGGAAGGGGATAAAGGTTCAGCTGTGGCGCTGCTGGGGCAGCGGCTCCGAGGCAGCGGCGGTCGATCCGATCGATGCTGCCGGAGGTGAGCGGCTGCTCGCGGAGGCGGTCACCAATGCAGACGGACGGCTGGACCGCTCCCTTCTGAGCGATGGAGAAGCGTTGGCGGGCTGCTACGAGCTTCGGTTCGCTGTCGGCGATTATTATCGGGAGCTTGGGGTATATCCCCCGGAGGGCGGTTTTTTGGAGGTGGTTCCAGTACGCTTTAGGATCGAGGACGACGGCCGTCATATGCATGTTCCTCTGCTGGTGTCTCCGGGAGGATACAGCACCTATCGCGGGAGCTGAGTCTCCTGCAAATGGAGATGGCGTTGGCGCACATCGCATCGGGGAGGGGTCATATGATCGGGATCGATACGCATCGGATCGCTGAAGAGATAAACTGTCTAGCCCGGTTCGGCGCTCATCCTGGAGGCGGTGTAACCCGTTTGCTGTATGATGAGTCATGGCTGGCAGCACAGCGCTACTTAGCCGGGAGAATGGAGTCGGCTGGTTTACGCGTACGTTATGACGAGGTCGGTAATTTGTACGGCACACTTGAAGGAACAGACCGCAGTTTGCGGCCTGTCTTGACCGGCTCCCACGTTGATACCGTTGTGCAGGGAGGAATGTACGACGGGGCATACGGAATCGTTGCAGGAATCCTTGCTTTAGAGGCTTTACAGGCTCGTTACGGCCGGCCGCGGCGCTCCCTGGAGGTTGTTTCCTTGTGCGAGGAGGAGGGCAGCCGTTTTCCGACTGTGTTTTGGGGCTCCGAATACGCAGCTGCATACGATGAGCCGGAGAGAAATGCGGAGCGTTTCGGTGCGGCAGAGAGTTTGTACGATGCGAAAGGGCTGACTCTAGCGGAAGCGATGGCTTCGTGCGGGTTCGGACCGAATGGTGACTATGTCACCGGTCTGGAGCGTCGGGGCCGGCGTGAAGCACCCTATGCCTTCATTGAGCTGCATATTGAGCAGGGGGGCGTGCTGGAGGCGGAAGGCCGCAGCATCGGTATCGTGACGTCGATTGTCGGGCAAATCCGCGCGGTCGTTGCTGTGGAGGGTTGCGCGAATCATGCCGGTACGACCCCGATGAAGCTGCGAAAGGACGCACTGACTGCTGCGTGCGAGATGATACTTTGGCTGGAGGAGCGGGCGCGCAGATCGGAAGAGGGGCTTGTAGCTACAGTCGGCTCTTTGCGGACGCTTCCGGGTGTGGGCAATGTGATTCCGGGACGAGTAGAGTTTACCGTGGACATCCGGCACTCTGCCCGAGATGCCCTGCATCGCTTTGCCGTGGAAACCGCGACCGGCTTCAATCGTATCGCGGCGGATCGCGGGGTTGTAGTCAGCTGGCAGGAATCGCTGAGCGTCGCGCCCGTACCGATGGATAGCGGGCTGGTTCGGAAGTGGGAGGCAGTATGCCGCGATGAAGGCGTGGATTACCGGCTTATGAGCAGCGGTGCCGGGCATGATGCGATGATCTTTGCAAGAGTGTGTCCCGCGGCAATGCTGTTTGTTCCAAGCAGGGACGGAATCAGCCATCATCCGGATGAATATACGGATGCCGGTCAACTGGCGCTGGGTGCTTGCTTGCTGGCTGAAACGATGTATCGAATGGGCTACAAGGTGGAGGAGGACAGCAATGAAACGATATAACGATTTAAATCCGCCGCCGCGAACGATTATGACTCCAGGGCCGGTGGAGGTAGACCCCCGTGTGCTGAGAGCGATGTCGATGCCGATTCTCGGACAGTTTGACCCGGCATTTACCGCATTAATGAACGAAACGATGGAAATGCTTCGTGAGCTGTTTCAGACTGAAAACCGATGGTCTTATCCGGTGGACGGCACCTCACGTTCAGGGTTGGAAGCGGCGCTTCTTGGCTTGATCGAGCCGGGTGACAAGGTGCTGGTGCCGATTTACGGTCGGTTCGGTCATTTGCTTGTCGAGATTGCCGAACGCTGCGGCGCACAGGTGGTGACGCTGGAAACCGAATGGGGCGGGGTGTTCGATCCCGAGCAAGTTATTTCCGCAATAAAAAGAGAATGCCCGGCCTTGGTGGCGATTGTTCACGGGGAAACCTCGACTGGACAGCTGCAGCCGCTGAAGGAGATTGGCCGCGCCTGCCGGGAGCTCGGGGTGCTGCTTGTCGTAGATGCAGTTGCCACGATCGGTGGTGTCCCGGTTGACACAGATGCATGGATGCTCGACGCTGTGGTGGGCGGCACACAAAAATGCTTATCTGTGCCGTCGGGTATGGCGCCGCTTACTTATAACGAACGTGCAGAAGCGAAGCTGCTTCGGCGCAAGCGGGTGGAGCGCGGGCTGCGGACCGAACATGTCCCGTCGCGGTTCCGTCCGATACAAAGCAATTATTTGGACTTGTCCCAGCTTCAAGATTATTGGAGCCCGGAGCGGCTCAACCATCATACCGAGGCAACGTCGATGCTGTATGCGCTTCGCGAAGGCTTGCGAATTGCTTTGGACGAGGGGCTTGAAGCTCGCTTTGCCCGCCACAAGCAAAACGGCGAAGCGCTCGCCGCAGGCTTGGAGGCCATGGGGCTTACGCTGTTTGGCTCGCGTACCAGCAAGCTTCCGGTGGTGGCTTGCATCGAGATTCCGGAGGGTGTCGATGGGGAAGCCGTCCGTTTCATGCTGCTGACCCGATTCGGCATCGAAATTGCCAGCTCCTTTGGTCCGCTAAAAGGCCGGATTTGGCGCATCGGCACCATGGGCTACAGCTGCAGTGAAAAAAATGTGCTGCATGTGCTCGGGGCGCTGGAAGCGGCTCTGATTCATCAAGGCGGCAGAGTGCAGGCTGGGGACGCGGTACAGGCTGCGTTGGTGGTATTTGACCGGAGGGGGGCGGAGTTATGCTGAATGCGATGCCAAGGGGTGCCGATGGAATGGTGGCCACGCCGCATTATTTGGCCAGCAGTGTTGGCTTTTCCATCATTCAAGAGGGGGGCAATGCGTTTGACGCCGCTGTAGCGGTCAGCGCTGTCCTAGCGGTCGTTTATCCTCATATGACGGGGCTTGGCGGCGACGCTTTTTTTCTGATGTATCCGGCGCAGGAAGGGAAGGTGATCGGTTATAACGGAAGCGGCGGCGCAGCGGGACTAGCCACTAGGGAAAGATTCGCGGCATTGGGGCATCAGTCAATTCCGCAGCGGGGACCGCTCAGCGCAATCACGGTCCCCGGCATGGTAGATGCGTGGTGGGAGGTGTGGTCCCGTTACGGTAGGCTGCCATGGGCTCGGCTGCTGCAGCCGGCGATCGCATATGCGGAAGGCGGTTTTCCCGTTTCGCGTAACCTGGCGTATTGGATAGCCAAGGATGAGCGTTTGATCCGAGCTGACCGTTCGCTCGCTAAGTTATGGGTTGCCAAGGGCGGACAGCTGCTGGGCGAGGGCGAGCGGGCGGTATTGCCGGAGCTGGCGGCTTCTCTTCAACAGGTGTCCGCTCAGGGGCGCCGCGCTTTCTACGAAGGGGAGCTGATGCGGGCAATCGTACGTTCCGTTCATGAGAGCGGCGGTTTCTTACGTGAAGACGATTTTGTCGATCATCATGGGGAGTGGGTTGAGCCGGTCGGAGTCGATTACCGCGGATACCGGATTATGCAAATGCCGCCGAACTCGCAGGGTGTTTCGCTGCTGCTCATGATGAATATGCTGGAAAACATGGATGTGTCTGCACTGCCCAGATCATCCGACGCCTTTTTCCATGTGATGACCGAGGTGATCAAGGCTGCGTTTCAGGACCGCGATCTATACGTAACCGACCCGAAGTTTCATCCTGCGCCGCTCGATGAGCTGCTTTCGAAGGAGTATGCCGCACAAAAGTGGGCGAAGCTCGATTTGTTTGGAAAAGGCGCTCATGCCGCTCCGGTCACCTCGATGGCCATGGGGCAGGATACCGCTTATGCGGCTGTGGTTGACCGGGAAGGTAATGCGGTGTCGTTTATTCAAAGTTTATACTTCGACTTCGGTTCCGCTTACTCTGCTGGCGGGACGGGGATTGTGCTGCAAAACCGCGGTTCTTTCTTTTCGCTGGACCCCCTTCATCCGAATACCTTGGAGCCGCATAAACGGTCGTTTCATACGCTGATGCCCGGGATGGTGCTGAAGAGTGGAAAGCCTTATTTGCTGTGCGGAACCCAAGGGGGCGAGGGTCAGCCTCAAACGTCGCTGTCGCTGCTGACGGCCGTTTTGGATTACGGCTGCTCGGTGCAGGAGGCGATTGGCTTACCGCGCTGGGTATACGGTAGAACCTGGGGGGAGGACGCAGATGAGCTTAAGCTGGAGAACAGGCTTCCTCTGGAGACGCTTGTTCGGCTCCGCCGCCGGGGACATCGGGTCGAGACGGTTGCCGAATGGGACGGGGTCATGGGGCAGGCTCAGGCGATTTTGATCGAAGACAACGGAATGCTGTCCGGCGCAGCTGATCCGCGCGGCGACGGCATGGCGATCGGGTGGTGAGACAGGGATGCTGGAGCTGTGGAAGTTGTTCTGGTCGTTTGGTACGGCGACACTGCTTGGATATGGCGGCGGACCCTCCATTATTCCGCTGTACGAAACGCAGGTCGTCGATAAATACAAGTGGATGACAACAGAGGAGTTTGGCAGTACGCTTGCGTTTGCCAATGCGTTTCCCGGGCCGATCGCGACGAAGCTGGCGGCGTTTATCGGCTTCAAGGTTGCGGGGTGGGGAGGCGCAGCAGCGGCTTTGACGGCTGTGGTACTGCCTACAGCGCTGCTTATGATCGCATTGTCGGGGGTACTGCACCGGCTGGAAGCGAACCCGGTGGTAAAGGGCATGGTTCGGGGGATCCAGCCTGTCATCTTTATTATGCTGGCCATGCTGGCCTTTGATTTTGTGAAATATGCTTTCGCGCCTGTACAGGGCGCTGTGCCGTATTTGCCGTTTTTGATCGCCGCAGCGTTTTTTATTATGGTTCATTATCTTCAGCTTCCTGCGGTATGGGGGATCATGGGGGCATTGGTTGTAGGCGCGCTTTTTCTCAGGCCGTAATCCATACATTTGATTTTATCGCAGCCGGACACGTTCCGGCTTTTTTTTGGTTTGGCGAGATCGTGTTCCAGACGAGTAGCCGTTTTTTCTTCGCTGCAAGTGTATTGGTTGCGTCGGCACAAACGCTGGATCTGGTTTTTGTTTTCGTGCACAAAAAGATGTTAGATATATTTACATGCATTTTACATAGAAGTATAGTATTAAAAAAGATTACGGAGTTCATTTGGATCAGGGCTGCAGTTGAGCCGGAACGAAGACGGACGTATTAAAGGGAGGTTGAACAATGGAGCACGAGGCAGTATCGAAGGCGGTTCCGCAAGAAGCGGGGCGTACGCCAGGGGAAGCAAAGGTATACAGGCCAAATACGCCCGAGGATGCTTGGAAGTGGATGCGCACTCTCGGAGAGGGCGCGAAGCTTTCGTCTGGTGCGACGCTTTTGCGATATCAGTGGGAATCCGGCGCTGCGGAGATGCCGTCGTATTTGATTTCGCTGGATTCGGTTGCGGCGATGAAAACGATCATTGTTACGGATACGGAGCTCGTCATTGGGGCGGGTGTGACCTTGTCGGAGTTGACGCTGTCATCGGCCGTAAAAGCCGCTTCTCCGCTGCTTTACACTGCTGCGCGTTCTGTAGGTGCGCCGTCGATTCGCAATATGGCGACAATAGGAGGCAATGTGGCATGGCTGATTGGGGATACGATTCCCGCCCTTCTTGCTTCTGAAGCATCTGTTGTGGTTTGGACGGAAAGCGGTAGAAGCCTGCTTTTGCTTGAAGCATGGCTGAAGGGACGAAGTCAGGCTCCGGGCGGAGCTGTATTAATCGAAAAGATCATTGTTCCTGTATCGAAGCAAAAATCGGAATTGTTATTTTATCAAAAGGTCGGCCGCAGAGAGACGTTTACCCCTTCTGTGGTAACCGTGGCGGCTTCCGGTAATTTGGATGAGCACGGATGCTTAGTAAACCTTAGATTCGCTGCCGGCGGCGGAGCTACCGAGGTAACACGTTTGCATGAGGTAGAGCGTGCGGCGGAAGGAAGAAGACCTGAAGAAGCGGTCACGTCGGTTTATCACGCGATGGTCGACACGTTTGATCCGGTATCAGATGCCTTTGCTCCCGCGTCGTATCGAAAGAAGGTTGCGGCAAACTTGGCGGCATCGGAGCTTCTTAAGCTCTCCAGGCGAAAAGCGGAATGGAGCGAGCTGGCTTAAGATTTTCGAAAAATAATGGAATGGGGGCGGTGACGATGCTTGTCAATAAGGAGAATTACGCGGCTCGCTGGAGGGTTCGTCAAGATGGAGAAGACAAGGTAAAGGGCGCGCTGTCCTATTTAACCGATCTTACTGCGCCGGAGATGCTGTTCGGTAAGGTGCTCCGCAGCATGCATCCCCATGCCCTCATTCTTACTGTCGACATATCCAAAGCCAAGGCGCTTCCGGGAGTGCTGGCCGTTCTAACGCATGAAGATGTCCCTGGCTTAAACGGCTTTGGCCTCGTGGTACCGGATCAGCCGGTATTTTGTAAGGAGCGCGTGCTTTATGAGGGAGACGCGGTAGCTGCGGTAGCTGCTGAGACTGAAGCTATTGCGGAGCGTGCGCTGGAGCTGATTGAGGTTCTCTACGAGCCGCTTCCGATCGTTGGCGACCCGGAGGAGGCGCTTCGCCCGGAGAGCCCGCTGGTGCAGGCGGGCGGCAATGTTGCGGCATCCACCCGTTACGAGGATGGGGACCCGGAAGCGGCGTTTGCCCACTGTGCCTATGTCGTGGAAACGACCTATTATACGCCTCGTCAAATGCACACGTATATGGAGATGGAGGGCGGCCTATTTGTACCCGAGGCGGACGGCAGCGGCTTAACTGTATATTCGGCAACGCAGCATTCGTTTAAGGACCGCATGCAGCTGTCTCGTATTTTGTCGATTCCGGAGGAACGCATCCGCGTAGTCTCTTCTCCGATCGGCGGCTCCTTCGGAGGAAAGGACGAATTGAATGTGCAGCCTTACGGTGCGCTGTTGGCGCTTGCAACGGGCAGGCCCGTGAAGATGCATAACTCGAGATGGGAATCGGTTCGGGCGGGGCTCAAGCGCCATCCGATGAAAATTACGATGAAGACGGGCGTCGCTTCCGATGGCAGGCTGCTTGCCCATACGGCGCGGATTATTGCGGATAAAGGCCCATATTCTACGCTGGGACCCGCCGTACTCACCTTCGCAACGGAACATGCGTCGGGTCCTTATCGGATTCCGAATGTGAAAATAGAAGGGACGTCGGTGTTTACTAACAACGGGATGTCCGGGGAGTTTCGCGGCTTCGGCGGGAATCAGGTTATTTTTGCGGTAGAGGGCCAAATGGATCGTTTGGCAAAATGCCTTGGCATGGATCCTTGGAAATTTCGGCGCTTAAACTTGCGTAGAGCGGAGGATAAAGGGCCGACAGGTCATACCATTTTAGCGACAAAGGGCGCTGAGCAGGTATGGGAGGCCATGGAGCGTTCGGCGATATGGGCCGGCCGTAATGCGGAAGGGTCCTTGGATCCGGAGGAGCCTTGGGTGCGGAGAGGCGTTGGGGCGGCGATCGTCATGCACGGATTTGGCTTCGGATATGGGCTGCTTGATCCTGCAGGTGGTCGCCTTCGTCTAACGATGGATGGAAAGCTGGAGGCAGCCTTTGGATTCGAGGAGTTTGGCCAAGGCTTGATTCCCGCCGTATATCTAATGATGGAGGATGTGTTTGGCTGCACGGAAACCGATATTACGGTTGTGATCGGAGATACGGCTCGCGTTCCGCATACAGGGTCCTCTACCGCTTCGCGCACCACGACGATGATTTGGATGGCGCTTACGAGGATGCGTGAAGAGTTTACCTCCAAGCTTCTGGGCGAGGCTGCCGCTGTGCTGCAAATGTCTGCATTAGCATTGCGGCTTGGGCCGGGAGGAATTTGGAATGAGGATGCCTGTGTTCTGTCGTATTCGGAGCTTGCCCGGAAGTCACAGGCGGAAATTCGCTCCGAATCGCGTTTTGATTTTCCTGTTACCCCTGACGCTGTGTTCGGGGGTCATTACTTGCATTCCTATGCGGCTGTTGCAGCAGAGGTGGAGGTGAACCTTCTGACTGGGCGAGTCAAGCTCCTGCGTACCGATCACGCTATCGCTGCCGGCCCGGTCGTGAATCCGATGGGATATGTCGGGCAAATCGAGGGTGGAGCCGGGATGGCGCTTGGTTTTGCATTAACGGAAGATGCCGTGATGGAAGAAGGAGTATACCTGACCAAAAATTTAGACTCCTATTTGATCCCCACGATTCGGGATGTCCCGTTGGAGGTTCAAGTGGAGGCGATTGAGGAATTGCCGGAAGGCGATCTTTATGGGCCCCGCGGGATCGGCGAAATTGGCTCTATTGGACTCGCTCCGGCGATTGCCGCAGCCATTCATCAAGCAGTAGGTGTCTGGGTAGAGCGCCTTCCAGTTCGTCCCGAACAGCTGCTTGACGGAACGACGGGGATGCGACCCTTCGATCTGAAAAAGACAGAGCATGCATCATAAGGGGTGAGGGCTGTGATTTCCTTTTTCATTAATGAAAAGAAGTATCAGTGTACGGTGTCGGAGACGATGCGGCTGATTGACCTTTTACGCGGAGAGCTTGCACTGACCGGCACGAAGCTATCCTGCGAGATTGGGCGCTGCGGCTCTTGTATGGTACTGCTGGACGGTAAGCCGGTCAATTCCTGTCTTACCATGGCCTATCAATGCGACGGAAAGAGGGTAACAACGATTGAAGGCTTGGCGGAAGGAGAACAGCTGCATCCCGTGCAAGAGGCTTTTCTGCAGGAAGGTGGATTTCAGTGCGGTTACTGCACCTCCGGTATGGTGATCTCGACAGCGGCCCTGCTTGATGCTGTGCCAAATCCCGACCAGGAGCAGGTACTGGAGGCGCTCTCCGGCAACCTATGCCGCTGCACTGGATATGGATCGATTTTAAGGGCGGTCGGTACGGCTTGTACACGCGTTTCCAAAGAGAAGAAGGAAATGAGCGGATAAAAGAATAGGCGCTTTTGGGCCCGGTGCAAAGGGGGAGATGGCGTGGATAAATGGATCAAGGGAGGCCTCGTTGTTCTGCGGGATCGAACGGCCCGAATGGATATCGGTATTCAGGATGGAAAAATAGCTGTTCTTACCGAAGGGGAGCCGGTTCGGCAGGAGCTTCCGTATGGGAAATCAAACGGCGGCAGCGTATTTCGCAGTGTACCGGCAGTAGACGGTGTAGAGCTTGATGTAAGCGGATGGATCGTGATGCCGGGAATGGTTGACGCCCACGTCCATTTGAATGAACCGGGGCTTGGGCATTGGGAGGGCTTCGTGTCAGGCTCGTCTGCACTTGCAGCCGGGGGGTGCACAACCTATATCGATATGCCGCTCAACGGAATCCCTCCGACGGTTACTGTTCAGGCGCTTGAGCAAAAGCTTGCATTAGCAAACGGCGCCTCTGCCATCGACTTTGCGCTATGGGGCGGTCTAGTGCCAGGGAACTTGGATGAGCTTTCTGCTTTGGCGGAAGCAGGTGTCGCCGGGTTTAAAGCTTTTATGTCTGATCCGGGAGGCGAGGGAGAGGGAATATTTCGAAATGTGGACGAGCTGACTTTGCTGCGCGGCATGCAGCTGATCTCACGGACGGGGAAGGTGCTGGCTATTCATGCCGAGGACGAAGTTAGTGTGCGCCGATTAGCTGAGCTGGCCATTGCCGAGGGCCGTACGAAGGCGCGCGATTTTATTGCCTCCCGAACGGCGGAAGCGGAGGCGAAGGCGGTTCGTAAAGCGATTGAGCTCGCCGAGATTTCGGGCTGCAGGCTGCATTTTGTGCATATTAGCAGTGCGCAGTCGATACAGCTGATCCAAAACGCAAAAGCAAGGGGGATCGATGTTAGCGCAGAAACCTGTCCCCATTATCTAGTGCTCACCGATGAAGATGCGGAGCGGGTGGGTCCAGCTGCCAAATGCGCCCCGCCGCTGCGTTCGCGCGAGGAACTGGAAGCGCTCTGGACCGAGGTGCTGGCGGGGAATATCGATTGGGTTGCCTCCGATCATTCCCCCTGCCCGACTGAAATGAAGAGCAGTGAAAATTGGTTTGAGGCGTGGGGAGGGATATCCGGGGCCCAGCATACGTTAGAGCTCATGATCGATGAAGGAGTGAACAAAAGAGGGCTGCCGCTGCACCGGGTTGCGGCAATGACCTCCCTTACCCCTGCGCAGCGCTTCGGGCTGCATCCGCGTAAAGGTGAAATCGCCGTTGGTGCGGATGCAGATTTTGCACTGATCGATTTGAAGCAGTCCTATACGGTTTCGGAACAAACGCTGCTTCAGCGTCATAAGCATTCGCCTTACGTTGGCCGAGAGATCGGCTGCCGTGTTCGGATGACGATCCTCGGGGGGGAAATCGTTTATCTGGCAGAAAACGGAATATGTACATCCGGGTTCGGAAAATGGCTGCGTCCGATGTAAACAAACTCAGCACTCTCTTATCATGGAGGGTGCTGTTTCTTTTTTTACGATAGAGAGGACCATTTTTTTACAACTGATCGTGCGCTGCTCACAAAAACGAAACTTCATGTTAGATAAATTGACAATTGTTTATCCTGCACCTTGTTGGCTTGCCCGGATATTTCTAAAATGAAGGCGTGAGAAGGAAATTAAGGGGGTTGAACATGAGGAAAGGTGACATCACATTCATAAATGTCTCTTTACCACTTGAGGATCCAAACCATTTATTTGAATTATCGATTCGAGGCGGTCGTTGGAACACTGTTCAGCGACAACCGCATATCCAGGACTCCCTCACTCATATTCCCATTTCCAATGCAGGAGTAGAGCCATCCCCTGACGGTTTGATCGATTTGGAGGGGCGTATGCTTTTGCCGGGATTTGTGGATGCACACATGCATTTGGATAAAGCTTATTCCATTTATAAAGTCGGCAATAAGTCAGGTACGCTGCTGGAGGCTATCGATAATTACCGGGAATCGGTGCAGCTTTTCAGTAAGGAAGAAATCACGAAACGGATGGTAAAGGCAGCCATGCGGGCGGCGTCGTTTGGTTCGGTAGTGCTGCGCAGCCACTTGGATTTTCCGGCTCGCTGGGGGAAGGAGGTTGTATTTCGGACCATTGAGGCCGCGCTTGAGGCTAGAGAAAAGGTGCGTCCCTATATTGACCTGCAATTTTTCCCGATGGTGCCCTATGATCCGGAGCAGCAAAACGAAATCAACGATTGGGTGGAGGAAGCGTTCCGTATGGGGATCGACGGCTTGGGTGGAGCTCCACACTTATCCCCGGATCCGGCCGCACATGTGGAATGGGCATTCCGTAAGGCTGTCAGGCATGATAAAAGCTTGGATTTGCATGTGGATGAAAGTGATGATCCCATGGTGCAAACGATCGACGATATATGCCGTGAAACGATCCGGTGGGGGTACCAGCACAAAGTGAATGCGGGACATCTTTGCGCTTTGGCTGCCCGTGAACAGGAAGACGCAGAGCGTGTCATTTCCTTGATGGCGGAAGCCGGTGTCGGGGCGATTACACTCCCGGCCGTAAATTTGTATTTGCAGGGAAGGGGCGATAAAGGGACGGTCCGCAGGGGGGTTACAAGAGTGAAGGAGCTGCTCGGTGCTGGAATCCCAGTTGCCGCAGCTTCAGATAACATCCAAGATCCGTTTCATCCTTTTGGAAAAGGGGATCTTGTGCAGATTGGACTTGTCACCGCTTATGCTGCACATATGGCGGGTGAGCGGGAAATGTACGACTTGCTTCACATGATCACCTCTCATCCGGCACAGCTAACGGGTCTTACGGATTACGGTGTTAAACCGGGGAACACGGCTCGTTTCGTCGTGGTGGACGCTTGTCATCCTAGAGAGATGTTTACCGAGGTGCCGGGGAACCGTTGGGTCTACAATCACGGTCGGTGGATTTCCGTAATGACACAAGCCTCAGTGTGGCCCGATTTTGATAAAAATGCTGCTGCTGTTTTATAGCCTGCGCTTGATGTCGATCCGGCGATCTCCGGGTTTACATACACATTCAAGAGAGCGATATGGAGGGAGAAACATGAAGGAACGAATTTCATGCTTTTTACACAGTGGGATCGGTATGCGTTCTGCCGGGGTTTTGCTGCTTAGCTTGTTTGTTATGCTTGCTGGATGTGCCCCTAAGGAAACCAGCGCGCCTCCATCGGAGCCAGCTGGTGCAGGAACAAATAAGAATAGCGCTGCAGCGCCTGAAGCAAAGAAGCTTACGTCAGTAACCCAAGTGACAAACTGGTTTGCTGAGCCAGAGCATGGCGGACAATATGCTGCACTTGTGAAGGATTTCTATAAAGAAGCTGGATTGGACATGACGATTCAATCCGGCGGTCCTGGTGTTTCTTCCACTCAAATTGTGGCTTCCGGTAAGGCTCAGTTTGGTATGGGGCAGGCCGATGAGGTGCTGCTGGCGAGGCAAAACGGTATCCCTCTCGTCGTTATCGCCGCTACCTTCCAAACGAATGCACAGGGAATTATGTTCCATAAAGGGAAGTACAAAAGCATCGAGGACTTAAACGGTCAAAAGGTGTACGTTGCCAGTGGTGTTGCGTACTGGGAATATTTTAAAAGGGCCTATAACCTGGATCAGGTCCAAGAAATGAAGTATACCGGCTCTCTTGCCAATTTTGTAAGTGACCCGTCTGCAGCTACCCAAATCTATGTTACGGCCGAGCCGTTTGCGATGAAGGAACAAGGTGTAGAGGTCGATTATTTCCTGAATGCGGACTTCGGTTATAAGCCATACGGAAATGTGCTTTATACGACTGCGGATTATATTAAAAATCATCCAGATATCGTTAAAGCCTATGTAGAAGCCTCGATTAAAGGATGGAACTACTATAAAACTAACTCTGAAGAAATTAATAAATTTATTCACGAGAAAAATCCGGATATGTCTCTGGAGCATATGAAATACGGCGCCGAAGCGCAGCTTGATCTTGTTTATGGAGGAGATGCGGAAACGAATGGAGTCGGCTACATGGCAAAAGAACGGTGGGAGACGCTGCAAAAGCAGCTGCTTGATATCGGCTTGCTGAAGACGGCGGAGCCGCTGGATCAGGTGTACACGAACGAATTTTTGCCGAAGCCGTAGAAAAGGGAGCTTTAGCAATGGCTAATATTGCAATTGTTTATTACAGCGCGTACGGGCATGTGTTTGAAATGGCGAGTGCTGCTGCTGAAGGTGTGCTGGGTGCAGGAGACCATCAAGTTAGAGTGGTGCGTATTCCGGAGCTTCTTTCCATAGAAAATAGAACTGCTTATCAGGACCGCCCGAAGGCAGGGGGCGAAGAGCTTAAGGAAGAGGCGGGACTGGCGGGACGGTTTCGAGTCGGAGCCCGGTGGGAAAAATATGAGGCTGCGCAGGACCGGCAAAAGGACATTCCGCAAGCGACTAACCAAGATTTACGTTGGGCGGACGGTATTGTCTGGGGGTTCCCCACTTATTATGGAATGATGCCGGCTCAGGTCAAGCTATTTTTGGATTTTGCCGGTAAGCTTTGCAGTGAAGGGGAGCTGGAAGGAAAGCCTACTGGAGTGATGACGAGTGCTGGCTCCATTCATACTGGACATGAGGCGACGATCCTCACCTCGATTGTCCCCTTGCTTCACTTTGGAATGGTTTATGTGGGGCTTCCCTATTCCCAAAATCCTGAATACTTGACGGCAGAACCGATTGGCGGGTCTCCTTACGGACCGTCAACCCTGGCTGGTCCTGACAGCTCGAGAATCCCCGAGGAGCGGGAGCTGGTTTTGGCTGCGCGGTTAGGTGCGCGAGTTGCACGATTTGCCGAAGCGACGAAGGATATTAAGTAAGTATATGTGAGCTTTACCGTGAACTGTGAACCGTGAACTGCTTCGATTCTTTGAGGGTCGAGGCAGTTTCTGTTTATATTGAGGATAGTGTATAGTTTCGGGTTTGCGCTTCGGATAGCGGCAGTTGTATCATGAAAGAAGCATTTTTATATTTTGCGGAAAGAGGTCATGGTATGCTAGCAGCTGAGCGGTGGCATAAGATCGTTGAGATCGTAAATGAACGCGGGAGTATCCGGGTTACAGAGTTGAGCGAGCTGTGCGGGGTAACGGAGGAAACGATTCGCCGCGATTTGGACCGATTGGAAGCCGAGGGAAAGTTGATGAGAAGCCATGGCGGAGCTGTGTGCTTAAAGGACAACCAGCCCGAGCTTTCATATACGATTCGGGAAGCGACGAACCTAACGGAAAAACAAAGAATAGCTCGGGAAGCTGCTCGTCTCGTTGAACCGAATGATCGCATTATCCTGGATGCCAGCTCAACTGCTTGGTGTATGGCGGCGATTTTACCGGATATTCCGCTGACTGTTCTTACGAATTCAATCCGCGTAGCGCTTGAACTCAGCTCAAAGGAAAAAATTCAGGTGATCTCTACGGGTGGAATTGTTTCATCCCGATCATTATCCTTTGTTGGACCGCTGGCCGAGCGTTCCTTGCAGCAATATCACGTTGATAAAGCTTTTATCTCATGCAGAGGAATTCATCCTGAACGGGGGATTAGCGATTCTAATGAGCTTCAGGGACGGATTAAGCAGCAGATGATTGCAATAGCGGACCGTGTAATCCTGCTGGCGGACTTCAGTAAATTTGGAGTACAGGCGTTTGCGCAGGTTGCCGATTGGGAACAAATCGATACGGTTGTTACGGATGAACAAATGGACCGAATGTTTACGGAGAACATTCGAGAGCTCATTATTGCACGTTAGGTTAGAGTGTAGGGCTGCAAATGAGCTTTTTTCGAACGATAATCATGATAATCATTAGATTAGATTGGTAAATACACGATAATTGTAGAGCAGTAAATGATAATTATAGATGTTAGAGTCAAAAGAAATAGGGAAAAAGGCGAAGGATGAAAATCCTCGCCTTTTCCTTTTCTTGGACAGCTAAAAACATATCTCTATTCAGAGACACCATACTTGGTGCGGTATTGTCCCGGCGTCATCCCTTCCTGTTTGCGGAACGAACGAATGAAGTTTTGCGGGTTATTGTAGGTTAATTTCTGGGCAATATCTTTGATTGGCATATCTGTTTCTACCAGCCATTTTTTGGCCATGTTAAAGCGATACATCGACAAATATTCACTGAAAGACATACTCGTTTCTTTTTTAAATACGCTGCTCAAATAGAACGAATTGTAGTGAAGCTTGGAGGCGCATTCCTCCAACGTTAAATCCGTATCAAAATGTTTCTGAATCATATCGATAATTTGTTCCGATAAGTTCTGGTACTGGGAGTCGCGGCGATCCCTAAACACTTGAATCATCGGCATGATGATTTTGGTTTTAAACCACGCTTCAATTTCTGTATTCACATACAGCTGGAGCAATTCCTCATAGATCGGGCCTTCCTGTAAATCCAGCTGCTGCAATCGAATTCCCGCCTCCTGCATCACAATCATAAGATCGTTGAGCAGCCGCATTAATGAGATTTGATACTCGTGCGGGGAGCGCTCCATATGAAAAACTTCGTCAAGCCATTGTCTGAGCAGTTCAAGGGCCTTTTCTTCGTCCGCAAGCTTGATGGAATCGATTAATTCATTTTCGAGCAGCGAAGGGAACGGATAAATAAGGGTATGCTTTCCCGAATTGATGCTCGAGAAAGGAATGATGACCCCTTTACCGAGTTTTAGACGTTGTTTTAACGCTTCGATGCCTTCCTGATAAGCTCGTGCCGTTTTATGAAGCGATTTGAATGGAAGGCTTATGCCGATGCTGACATCTAAATCCAAAAATTGTTTGATTTTTTGTTGGATGGTTTCGGTTAACTTATAAATGTCGTCTCCGACTTGATCGTTTTTCGTGCTAAGGCTGCGAGACCGGACCATCGTAACCTGTGTCTGGTCCAAAATGACCGGCGGAAGCCGTTCTTCCTGAGGAACAATTTCTTCAATTATATTATTGATCGCAAACAAAAGAAGGTCTAAGTCCTTGCTGTCATATCGGGTTTGACCAAGCAGATCAATTTGCAGGGTAAGCACGACTTGACTTTCCCAGTCCTGCGTGTGGGCGCTAAAACCGAACAATTCAGCCTTTTGCTCGATTTCCGTCTTCGTTACGTTGCCCTGAAACAGCTTTGTTAAGAAAAAGGTCCGAACCTGCTGCGAATGCTTCGTTATTTCTTGTTTTAAGCTTGAGTTTGAGGTGAAAAGCTCATTCAAATGCTCGTTAATGATTTGGAATTCGTCTCTTTTTGTTAACTGCGGGTCGGGAATTCGCTCGGAAATGGCCGTTAAAATTGTTTTTACCGGCGTGTACATTTTACGGCTGCCGAACCACACTGCCGTTAATGAAACTCCGATCATTAAAATACAAACAAAGAGTGTAAACCAACCGATTGCACGCGAATCTTTTTTGATAACATTGAGCTCTGTAAAGGAAACATAAACCCAGTCATTAAAGCTGGAATGGGTATAAGTGACTGATTTTGCCCCGGAAGCAGTATTGATTTCAAATTGTCCGGTTTTTTCCGACATTTTCGCTGCGTCTTGTTCATTGAAATAACCAGCTTCGGCTAATGTAAGACCAACCTTTGATTCATCTGCATGAATAATAATCTGGTTTTCTTTATTGACGATCATGACCTCTCTTGCTTCTTGATGATTCTCCATTTCGGACGCTAAGAGGCACGCAGGGATCGTTGCAATCGCTAAACCGCGCTTTTCAAAGGTATGGTAAGGCATTTTTTTAACCAGATTAATCGTATATTTACAGCCGTAGCTCTCTGCGTCTGACTTGCCCAGTTCTCCGGTTTCGAGCAGTACCCAATTGGAGGTATAGGGCAGCTTAAACATATCGAGCAGCTTGTCCATCGTCGGATAGGAGTTTAATGGATATAAGCCATTGTTGTTAATAATCCAATTATTGTAGGCATTCAAAATAATTACATCGGTTACCTTTGTATCATAAGATTGAAGATGGCTTAATTCTTTTCTTATATTATTGTAGGTTTGAAAATCCAAATACGTAATCTTACGGTATGTTGCATCAAGCATCAAGTTTGAATTGACGACGTAATTCAAGGTATGGTCGATCGTTTTTAAGATTTGTTCTACGTTTCCGTTTGTTTGGCGGATGAGCTGGATGTTGCTGCGATCCACTTGTTCTTGAATAGCTTTAGAGGATTTCATATAGGAAAAATATCCTAAAATAATCAATGGGATAATGCTAATTATGCAGCCGTAAACAACCATTTTTCTATATAAAGAAAGTCGATTCATGTCATGCACCTCTCAGTTGAAAACGATGATAATCATTTATAGCTCAACATTCTTATTCTAATTTTTATGATAATCAAGGGCAATAATCATTTTATGGTGGATGATCATCAGATTAGATTGGCTGTAATTGTAATGCGTTTTGCGGTTCTCGCCTCTATTTATAAGGGAAGTACAGCCTGCGCTTCGGTTCCCTTATGCGAGGATTATATACGTAATTGCTGGCCTCTTGTTATATTGAGATCAGCAAGTCACCAACCAACAAACATTACAGAAAAAATGGAGGTCAACCCATGAACAAAAAACAGGTAAGCTTATTGCTTTCCACAACGCTTGCAGTTTCATTAGTTGCTGGTTGCGCGTCTGGTACTAAAGAAGCAGAACAACCAAACGCAGCTGGTGGACAGGCTGAAGCACCAAAAGGACCTACGAAGATCAGCATCATGGCGAACTTGCACACACCTGAAGTACCATCTGACATGATTGAAAAGCTTGTTGAAGAAAAAGCAAATGTTGACTTGGATATCCAATGGGTACCGGACGGCAGCTACGAAGAAAAGTTGAACGCTTCCTTTGCAACAGGAACACTTCCGCAAGTTGTTTATATGAAGAACCAAACTTCCTTAATTATGTTCCGTGACGCGATCCGTAACAACCAGTTCTGGGAGATCGGGCCTCTTTTGAAGGACTACCCGAACCTGAGCAAGCTGGATAAGAACGTATTGAACAACGTATCGGTTGACGGAAAGATTTACTCCCTGTATCAAGAGCGTCCGCTGTCCCGCCAAGGCTTGATCTACCGTAAGGACTGGGCTGACAATCTCGGCTTGAAGGCTCCGACAAATACGGAAGAATTGTACGCAATGGCGAAAGCGTTCACAGAGAATGACCCGGACAAAAACGGCAAGAAGGATACAATCGGCATTACTGACCGCAGCGATTTGGTTTACGGCGCTTGGAAGACCGTTGCATCGTACTTCGGCGTACCGAACAACTTCGAAGTGAAGGACGGCAAAATTCAGCCGGAATTCATGAATCCGAACTATGTGGAAACATTGAAATACTTTAAGCGTCTTCACTCCGAAGGCCTGATTAACAAGGACTTCCCTGTAACAAGTAAGACGGACCAGCAAAACCTGTTCATCACTGGTAAAGCAGGTATGTACATCGGCTCCATGGGAGACGTAGTAAGCTTGCATACCAAAATGATCGATGTTAACCCTAACATTGTACTCGATGTTCAGAACGATATCAAAGGGCCGCAAGGAACATTCCAAGTCTGGGCAATTCCAGGTTACGGTTCCGCAACATTGTTCCCGAAATCTGCTGTAAAAACAGAAGCTGAGCTGAAAGCTATTCTTTCCTTCTATGACAAATTGATGAGCCCTGAGCTCGGCAACCTGATTTACTGGGGCGTAGAAGGTCCTCACTATAAGAAGGAAGGCGACAAGATCGTTCCTTCCGAAGATAAGAAGCTGACTGATCGCGAAGTTAAAGCGTACCAAGCGCTTCAAGTTGGTGGCGAAAGCTCGATCGATATGTTCGTTCCGATCCACACCCTTCCTGCAAAGGATAAGGCAGAAAAGCTAGTTAAAGATAACAACAAATCCTTGATCCATGATCCAACTGCACCGCTTGATTCCAAGACGTATGCAGAAAAAGGCGCAAGACTTCAAGAGCTGATCAAAGACGCTACGTACAAGTACATTCTTGGCAGCATCGACGAAGCAGGCTTCCAGAAGGCTGTAGATCAGTGGAAGTCTGAAGGCGGAAACGCAATCATGGAAGAGTTCACAGCTTCCTACAACGCAGCAAAGAAATAATAAAAATAAAAAAACACAGAAATCGTGAATTATGGGACGCGAATTCAATCGCAAAGGCTGTTGAGATCCAACAGCCTTCCCCATGGTTCATGAATAGGAGAGGAAGATCGAATCATGAACGATACGGCCGCAGGAACCTCGATGGTACCAAAGGCGAAGCCAAAAGGCGAATCGGGACTCATGAGAAGGATAATCAAAAACCGGGCACTGTACCTTATGATTTTGCCTGGCATGCTGTACTTTATCATTTTCAAGTATATCCCGATGGGCGGATTGGTTATCGCTCTACAAGATTACAAACCATATCTGGGCATTACAGGCAGTGAATTTGTAGGCTTTAAACACTTTGAACGTCTCTTTACAGAACCGATGTTCTGGACCATCTTACGTAACACACTCTTATTGTTTGTCATGAACTTATGTTTTTATTTCCCAGTTCCGATTATTTTAGCGGTCATGCTTAACGAAGTGCGCCGCGAAGCATTTAAGAAAATCGTACAAACGCTTGTTTATATCCCTCACTTTATGTCTTGGGTAATCATCGTTTCCATCACATTCGTTATGCTGTCCATGGACAGAGGTTTAATTAACGAATTGCTAGTTGTGATGGGCTTTGAAAAGATTAACTTCTTGCTTTCGAATGAGTGGTTCCGCCCGATGTACATTCTTCAAGTCATTTGGAGAGAAGCGGGCTGGGGTACAATTATCTATCTTGCTGCCATGGCTGCAATTGACCCAGGTCTTTATGAAGCAGCGAAAATGGATGGTGCAGGTAGACTGAAGCAAATTTGGCATATTACGCTCCCGTCGATCCGCAGCGTTATCATCGTATTGTTGATCCTGAAAATCGGCGACGTATTAGAGCTTGGCTTTGAACATGTGTATCTACTCCTGAACTCGATGAACCGTGAGGTTGCGGAGATTTTAGATACTTACGTATATACAGCCGGCTTGAAGCAAGGTCAGTACAGCTTCAGTGCCGCGGTTGGCTTCTTCAAATCCTTCATCGGTCTAGTTCTTGTAATGGCAGCGAACAAGCTGGCGAAGAAAGTCGGAGAAGAAGGCGTTTATTAAAAATAGAGCATTTTAGGAGGGCAGGAGACCCATGCCGAAGGATACTACACTCGGAGGCCGCATATTTGATGCGGTAAACTATACGCTTCTTACCATTATCGGTTTAGTTACTGTATTGCCTTTTATCCACGTAATCGCCGGCTCGTTCACGACTGTACAGGAGTTAGCGGAAAAGCAGTTTGTTATTATCCCGACCGTCTGGTCACTGGATGCTTATAAATACGTATTCTCCACAAACGTTATTTTTAAAGCACTTGGAGTTTCGATCGGTGTTACCCTGTTAGGTACATTGTTCAGTATGTTCCTAACTTCTTTGATGGCTTACGGTTTGTCCCGCCGCGATTTGGACGGACGCAGAACGATCATGTTCGCTGTCGTATTCACAATGCTTTTCAGCGGCGGTATGATCCCTACGTTCCTTGTTGTTAAATCGATGGGATTGATCGACACTTATGCAGCACTCGTTGTTCCGGTTGCCATTAATGCATTTAACTTGATTATCATGAGAAACTTCTTCCAGAACCTTCCAGATGGTATTGAAGAATCTGCGAAGATTGACGGCTGCAGCGACTGGGGAATTTTGTTCCGTATCGTTATTCCTCTTTCGATGCCGGCAATTGCAACCATCTCCTTGTTCTACGCTGTAACGTACTGGAATACGTACCTTCAAGCGATTTTGTACTTGAACGACGCTGCAAAATGGCCGGTACAGGTTATTCTTCGCCAGATCGTTATCTTGGCGAGCGGCCTTGCTGCTGATACTTCCGGTTTCGACGATAGCTTCGTTGCACCGCCGGAGCAAACGGTTAAGATGGCTGTTATCGTAGTAGCGACACTTCCAATCCTTATCGTGTACCCGTTCCTGCAAAAGCACTTTGCAAAAGGCGCACTGCTTGGTTCGATCAAAGGTTAAGGCATATCTGATCTTCAATTTAAGAAACCACGAACCCATCCATGTTTAACGGGTGGGTTCGGTTTTCTATAAACGATAGTAGAGAGAGGAAAGGGACCTAGGATGAGCGCTGTTAAAGAACACATTAGAGAAATGCTGACTGAAATGGATACTTCTTTTAACGGATTCTTCGAATGGCTGGAAGCGCAGTATGATCCGGCTAGCGGAGGTTTTTTTTATGCGCGCAGCTCCAAGCTTTCCGAAAAATTTACGCCTGACATCGAATCAACGGCTCAAGCCTTGAATATCATCGAGCGCTGCGGATTATTAGGTAATCTGGACGAGCAGATGAAGCAGGGCTTGATCCGTTTTTTTCAAAGTAAGCAGGATCCGAGCACCGGGTATTTTTATGATGCCGATCTGAATATGAAGGATGATGAGGTCATGGTCGGGCGCGCGATTTCTTACAGCGTGGGCTCGATTCGTAAGCTCGGCGGGAATGTGCTTTACCCGCTTCCCAACTCAAACAGCGCGGCGCCGGATTACATACGGAGTCCGCAGGCTTATGCGGAGTGGCTCCGCAGCATTGATTTGTGCAACAGCTGGAGAGGCTGTGACCGCTTGTGCAATTCCTCGCCTTATTTGAGGCAGATGGATGCGAAGACAAGAGAGCCCTTCCTGCGGGAAGCATTAAATTACTTCGCTGAAATTCAAAATCCGGAAACGGGTCTATGGGGTGAAGGCTCGTGGTATGTGAGAGTATCCGGAACCTTTAAGCTGCATACGTTCTACGGCAGCTTTGATGTTCCGATGCCACGACTTCAGCAAATGTATGAAAGCCTAAAGTATACACTCGAGCATGACATTGCCAAAGATATGTGCTATATCCGTAATCCGATCAATTTGCTTCACTCGATGCAAATTGATATTTCGGATGAGGATCTTGAGTTTATTACGGAGGTCACGCTAAAAAATCTACTAAAGCTTAAGCAATCCGACGGCGGTTTTTCGCGTGAGCTTGATCATTCGCCGACTGCGCCGAATGTGGCCCAAGTGAAAAAGAATGAGTTCTACCCTGATATGCCAAAGCCGGTTCATCTCGGGTTAGGTTTACGGGAAGGCGATATGAATGCGGGTACTCAAGCGACCCTCATTCGCTGGTCCTTGTATGATCTTGCAGGCTTGGAGAAGCCTAAGCTGGAAATTCCTCCGTACTTATTTGCGGGATACCGCAAGGGGTAAACGTGGATGAATGCTGACAATCGAAGCAAGCCCCATGTGAAGCTGCCGCTTGAGGCTTCGATTACATTGCTGAATCATGGAATTTATCAGTTTGGGAATGCGTTATCTACCATTTTCGTGAACCTGTACCTTTGGCGTTTGACCAATGATTTATGGATCAACGGCGCGTATAATCTGCTTGTCTTGATTTCTGCGCCGATCGCAACCGTTTTTGTCGGAAAGCTGGCGAAGCAGAAGGATCGGCTGCTGGCCTACCGCCTCGGTATTTTTTTGACAGCCATATTTTACTTGTGTATTCTACTCGCGAAGGAAGCAATGGTGCAGTACTTTGTAGTGTTCGCCATCCTGCGCGGAGTTTCTAATGCGTTTTACTGGCTGGGTCATTTTACGATGATTTATGATGTAACGAACAACGAGAACCGGCATCGTTACTTGGGCTTCAATTTGATTGTTACCAACGCTGCTATGCTGGCCGGCCCCTCGGTTTCCGGTTTGATGATCGGGATGTTCGACGGACTTCAAGGCTACACGATTATTTATACGCTTGCTTTCGTAATGTTTTTAGTATCTACGTTAATCAGTTTAAAAATGAAGCCCGTACCGGCCCAGCATAAAACCTACTATTTAAAATACACGTGGCAAATGATTCGGAAGTATCCCCAGTTCGGCCGGTCCTTATTTGGCTGGTTTATACTTGGCTTTCCGCAAGGGATCATGTCGTATATACCGGCAATTCTGCTGTATCAGGCGATCCCAAAGGAATCGTTTGTCGGTTATATCAATGTTGGCTTTACGGCACTGACGATGATCGCCAGCTACGGAATGGCCAAAACGGCGACCGAGGAACGGACGAAGCTTTATTTGTTGATTGCCGCCTGGGCGGTTGTCCTTTCCGCTCTACCTTTAACCTTAGGAATGACGCTTTGGACAGTTATTCTTTTTATGGTTATTTACTCGCTGAGTAAGCCGCTGCAAACCAATTCGTACACCGCGCATTACTACAAAATGAGCAGTGCGCTGCCGCTCAAAGAAAACTTTAAAATTGAAGCGGTCGTGACGAGGGAAACTTCTATTAATATGGGGCGAGCGTCTGGTATTGTCGTGTTTATGCTTTTTTCAAGCCAGATGGATGGGGCCTTTATGGCTTGGGTTCTCGTCTTCGCCATGGCGACACAGTTGTTTATTAACCGGCTGATTTTTAACAGCCGGGATCATGCTATACAAAAGACTGCAAGCTAGACGATCAACTAGACGAAAAATTTATTCGGATGTAGGAGGAACACACATGGCACAGTTTGACATTACACAATTTGGAGCGATTGGCGACGGTGTTACAGATAATACGGCAGCGATCGCAAAGGCAATTGAGGCTTGCAGCGAGGCAGGAGGCGGCACGGTTGTCGTTCCGGCAGGAACGTTCGTTACCGGACCGATTCAGCTGAAGAGCAACATGGTATTTTATGTAGGTGCTGGCGCTACGATTTTATTCTCGGACGATTTTGAGCGTTATACTCCGGTTGAGTCCCGCTGGTCCGGCTACGAGTGCTACAGCTACTCACCGCTCCTGTTCGGCACTGGTCTGAAAAACGTCTCCGTAAAAGGGGAAGGCGTTATCGACGGTCAAGGGAAGAAGTGGTGGAACGCGTATCGCGAGCTGAAGAAAGGTGTGCTGCCGGATTCGGGCATCCGCACACAGCTGCTTGAATTGAACCGTGCGAAGCTGGAAAGCATCAAGAGCAACATCGTTGAAATGGAAACACAATTTTTGCGCCCGCCGCTTTTCCAGCTCATCAACTGTGAGCATGTAGTAATTGAAGGAATTACACTGCAAAACTCCCCATTCTGGAATACGCATCTTGTGTACTGTAATGATGTTATTATTCATGGGGCGACAATCCGCAACCCGTCCGATACGCCAAACGGCGATGGAATCGACCTCGATTCCTGCGTGAATGTACGTGTTTCCGACTGTTTCTTTGACGTTGGCGATGATTGCTTATGCTTGAAATCCGGCATCGATGAGGACGGGCGCCGCGTTGGCCGTCCGACAGAAAATGTTGCGGTAACAAATTGCACCATGCTTCGCGGCCACGGCGGTGTTGTGCTTGGCAGTGAAATGTCGGGCGATATCCGTAACGTTGTCATTTCCAACTGTATTTTCATCGGTACGGACCGCGGCATTCGCTTAAAAACGAACCGCGCTCGCGGCGGGATTGTGGAAGATTTGCGCGTAAGCAACATTTTTATGAAGGATGTGCTTTGTCCGCTGGCGATCAACGGTTTTTACCGTTACGGCGTTGACGAATCCAACCCGCTGATGACCAGCCAAGAGGCGGTGCCGGTTGGGGAAGGGACGCCAATTATTCGCGGGCTTTATATTAGCGATATTACAGCGAAAAATGCGTTGGCAGCGGCAGGCTTTATTTATGGATTGCCGGAAATGCCGATCGAAGACGTTGTTCTGAAAAACATTACGATTGAAATGACATTAAATCCTGACGAACAGGGCGGCGAGCCGGATATGGTGCGCGAGCACCGCATTATGGCGGGCGACGGAGTGCTCTGTAAGCATGTACGCGGTTTAGAAATTCAAGGCGTACGCATCGAAACTCGTCAAGGACCGGCATTGCTGCTGGAAGATTCGCAGGATGTGACGGTTTCCGGGCTTGACATGAGACGCCGCCATAACGACACGCCGGTAATTTCGGCTTCTAAAGTAGCGGGCTTGAACGTAACTGGAGCACGTTCGGATGAAGCGGGATATCTCGCACTGAACTCCTAAGCAGGACGGTGCGGACTATGTATAATCCGGACGCATATATTGAGAATCTGCTTGATCGGCTCGAACAAAAGCGTTCCGAAGATCAGCGTCCTTGGCTAGAGCGGAAGCATGCGCTTCGCGGTGCCGTAACCCAGGCGCTCGGCAGTTTCGGGGAAGAGGGGCTTCCGCCCCTTGATCCCGTTGTGCTCGAGAGGGATGAGGTGGACGGACTGATTCGGGAACGGCTGGAGTATACAACGGCGCACGGACTGCGCGTTCCCGCTTATGCGGTTTACCCGAAGGAGGCGCTTGCGAAGGGCAAGCTGCCTGCAGTCTTGGCATGGCACGGCCATGGGTATGGCGTAAGGGAATCCGTAGGTTATGCGGTTGACGGCAGCTCAAATAAGGATAACCCTGGATGTCATAACAATTTTGTGCTGGAGCTTGCCAAAAAGGGCTTGTTTGTTCTTACTCCGGAGGTGGTTGGCTTCGGCAGCCGGAAGCTGGAGGAGGATATGTCGGCGCCGGAGGCGAATGCGAATTCGTGTTATATGTTGTCCGTCGCGCTGCTGATGGCCGGCAAAACCTTGGCCGGACTCCGTGTGTTTGAAGCGGTACGCGCTGCCGATTATTTGCTTTCACGCGACGAGATCGATCCAGACCGTCTCGGCTGTATCGGTTTTTCGGGCGGCGGTGTGATCGCCTCGCTTTCTTCCGCCTTGGATTCACGTATCAAGGCATCGGTCATTTGCGGATATACGAATACATACCGGGGAAGCATTCTGGATCGCAGGCATTGCCTGGATAATTACGTTCCGGGCACGCTGGTGCATGCGGAAATGCCGGAGGTCATAGGCCTTATCGCACCGCGACCGTTATTTATTGAATCGGGAGCGGGGGACCATCTGTTCCCTGAACGTCATGTGCGCCATGCGATTGAGGTTTTACGAGGCATTTATGAGAAGGAAGGCTGTGCTGAACGGCTTCAATTTGATATCCATGAGGGCAAGCATGAGATCAGCGGACGAACGTCCTTTGATTGGCTCGCGTCCGTACTGCGAAGCTAAATTTGCAGTGTTGCCGGCATGCACGAGTTTTGGCGCCGCAAGGCGCCTTTGCTCATTTTTTTATAAGGTTCCGCTAATCGCGGTCATTCAGCTTTGATAAGACTTCAATAGATGTTAAACAGTGACCGGGATTGGACATTTATGGAGGTGTTTCCCAATGAAAACGTTCCGTAATCCAATTTTGTCAGGTTGTTATCCCGACCCTTCCGTTTGTCGAGTGGGGGAGGACTATTACATGGTTACCTCTACCTTTGAATATTTCCCGGGTGTTCCGATTTTCCACAGCAAGGATTTGGTAAATTGGCGGCAGCTCGGTCATGTGCTGGATCGCCCTTCCCAGCTGAATTTGGACGGAACACCTTGCTCCAAAGGGATTTATGCGGCTACCATACGGTATCACGCAGGAGTTTTCTACATGATAACGACGTTTGTGGAGAGTGTGGAAGGCGAACGCCGCAACTTCTACGTAACAGCGGAGCGTCCGGAAGGACCATGGTCCGATCCGGTTTGGCTTCCTGGGGCACCGGGGATCGATTCCTCGTTGTTTTTTGACGACGACGGTAAAGTATATTTCACGGCAAACCGGAGACCGCCGCAAGGACAGCAGTATCCGAAGCATATGGAAATTTATATGCAGGAGCTGGATATCAAGGAAGGGAAGCTCGTCGGCCCGACCTACAGCCTTTGGGATGGCGCTTTAAAGTACATTCATGCCCAGGAAGGGCCGCATATTTATAAAGTCGACGGTTATTATTATTTATTGATCGCGGAAGGCGGAACGGGTCACACTCATTCGGTGACAATTGCACGCAGCGAATCGATTACCGGACCTTATGAGGGCTGCAAATCCAACCCGATCTTGACACACCGTCATCTTGGAAGGCAGCACGGCATCGTAAATGTCGGCCATGCCGATATGATTGAAACGCAGAATGGCGAATGGTGGATGGTATGCCTAGGATCACGGCCTTACGGAGGTTACTACCGTAATTTGGGTAGAGAAGCGTTCCTTGTCCCTATGATATGGGAGGAGGGCTGGCCTGTCGTTAATCCGGGAAAAGGCATCGTCGAGATGGAAATGCCATTTCCGAATTTGCCGGAAACGCGCTGGAGCTCTCAGCCGGCGTGCGACCATTTTGAAAGTGCGGAGTTAGGTTTGCAGTGGAACTTTATTCGCACCCCGCGCGGGGAATTTTGGAGCTTACGCGAACGGCCAGGTTATTTGCGGCTTCATCTGAAGCCGGACTCCATTACCAAGCTGGAAAATCCAAGCTTTGTCGGACGGCGTCAGCAGCATATAAACATGTCCGTGCGTACCGTAATGGAGTTTACGCCAGCGTCGGAACATGAATGCGCAGGGCTTGTGCTGCTGCAAAACACGGATTTTCAGTTCCGTATGGAGCTTGGCCGCAGAGAAGGTCAGTCGGAGCTTCGCCTAGTCGAGCGCAGGGCCGGAGAAGAGCGTGTGCTTGCGGCGCATGAAGTGGATGTAGGAAAGCTTTATCTTAAGGTAGAGGCAATCGGGCAATCCTATCGGTTCTACTATGCGGTTTCCGCAGAGCAGTGGATTGCATTATATGAAGATGCCGACGGCACGATCCTAAGCTCCGATGTGGCCGGAGGGTTTGTAGGCGCGTACATCGGCTTATATGCCGGAAGCAATGGATCCGTTTCTAACAATTACGCAGATTTTGATTGGTTTGAATATAAGGAGGAGCAGTAAATGATGACGAATGAAATGCCAGAAATCAAAGTACCCAACATTCCTGACCGTACATACCGCATTACCGACTTTGGAGCAGTAGCTGATGGCATAACTCTCAATACGGAGGCAATCAACCGTGCGATTGAGCAGTGTGCTGCTCAAGGGGGCGGAAAGGTTGTCATTCCTGCTGGTACGTGGCTGACCGGACCGATCCACCTGAAAAACAACATTGAGCTTCACGCGGAGAGCGGCGCACTTGTTGTATTCAGCAAGGATCCGCGGCATTATCCTCTGATTGAAACGATGTGGGAGGGCAATCAAGCAATCCGCTCGACGTCCCCGATTAATGGCGTCAATTTGGAAAATATCGCGATTACCGGCGAGGGAATCTTTGATGGTAACGGAGACGCTTGGCGTCCGGTTAAGCGGTTCAAGATGACCGATAAGCAGTGGAATGCGCTGCTTCAATCCGGCGGTGCGGTGGAGCAGACGAAGGAAACGGAAATTTGGTGGCCGAACGAAGGCGCGCTTCAGGGCGGGAAGGCCGTAGCGGCGCTGCAAAAATCGGAAGCTACGCAAATTTCGGATTATGAGCCGTATCGTACCTACCTCCGCCCGGTGATGCTTAATCTTAGACATAGCAAAATTATTCGCTTGGAAGGCGCGACGTTCCAGAATTCGCCGGCTTGGAATCTGCATCTGTACGATTGCGAGCACATTACGATGCGCCGTGTCGCCGTGCGCAACCCATGGTACGCGCAAAACGGCGACGGTCTTGATCTGGAATCGAGCCGCTATGCAATCGTGGAAGATTGCACCTTTGACGTCGGGGATGACGCGATCTGTATGAAGTCGGGCAAAAATGAAGAAGGCCGCCGCTTCGGCAAGCCGGTCGAATGTGTAATCGTTCGGAACTGTACCGTGTTCCACGGCCATGGCGGTTTTGTCGTGGGCAGCGAAATGTCTGGCGGAGCTCGCAACATCGTAGTGGAAAATTGCAGCTTTATTGGAACGGACGTCGGATTGCGCTTCAAGAGCACCAGAGGGCGCGGCGGTGTCGTAGAAAACATCGTCATCCGCGGTATTCAAATGAAGGATATTGCCGGACCGGCCATCAGCTTCAACTTATTCTACGGCTTATCCCAAGAGCAGGCCCAGCCGGTGCCGGTATCCGAAGAGACACCGGAATTCCGCAATATCATGGTTGAAAATGTATCCTGTGCCGGCGCGAAGCAGGCTATAGAAATTAAGGGCTTGCCGGAGCTTCCGGTAAACCGGATCTTCATGGACGGCGTAACGATCGAAGCCGATCGCGGGGTTACCGTATGGAACGCGAAGGATATCGTATTTAAGAACACGAAGATTGTGGCCAAAGAAGGCGAGACTTGGAATGTCTCTGAAAGCGAAAATATCCAACTTCCATAAATACATGATTTTCCCAACCTAGAGCATACTTGGAGGGAAAGGTGGTCGAAGCCATTATGTGCGAACGATTTTCCCTCAAGGCGGATGCTCGCGACTTAACAGAACGATATCAAATTGACCGTGTGCTTGTGTATGCTGCAAATCGTCACGAAATCGGTCCGATGCAGGAGATCGCAGCTGTCATCGTGCGGGAGGGTGAGCGGCAGCTTGATCAATTCCGATGGGGACTGCTGCCGTTTTGGGCGAAGGGTTCCCAGCTTGCCGATCAAAGCATTATTTTTGGAAGCAGGGGGCTGGATCGGCTGGTCCGCAAGCAGCGCTGTGTGATTCCCTCGGATGCGCTGTATGTGTGGGAGCGTAGAAGCCGCCGCCGAATGACCGGTCTTATGCGGATTGCCCTACCCGAACGTGAAGTGTTTGCGATGCCGGGTTTATATGAGGAATGGCGCAGCGCTTCTGGTGAAATGGTCCGCTGCTGCACCATTATCACGACGGTGTCGATCCCGGATGTGCTCCCTTACCGGGAACAAATGCCGGTGCTGCTGCCGTCACATTCCGCAGATGCTTGGCTGGATCCGAGTTTAACCGATAAGCAGGAGCTGACTTACGTTCTGGAGAAGAACGAAAATAAGCGTTTGCGGATGTATGCGGTACGCTCGTTTGAAGATTATGCCGAGGAAGACGGAGAAGAGCTTACATCAAATCCTGTTGCCGCTTGGTGACAGGATTTTTCTCCAGCATCGAATGGTTATTGAGACCGTACCCACTTTCTGGTAACGTAAAGAAAGAAGCAAGCGGGGGAAGAAAATCCGGCGTTATGGATGGAGTTAACGATCATTAAAGGGGGACGTTTACATGTCTATCGGTGTGTTGGCGCATTTATGCGGGAAGCTTCCATATCAGGAGCTCGCTCCTCGAGTAGGAGCCCAAGGCTTTCGCCACGTTCAGCTTGCACTCTGGAAAGCGCTCAGCGGGATTGATTTCAGCAAGCCGGGGAAATTGAGTCCAGGCTTAGCCAGCTCGATCGCGGAATCATTTGCGGAAAACGGCGTATCCATTTCCGTTCTAGGATGTTATGTGCATATGTTTGAGCATGACGAGGAGAAGCGTCGGTTTAATATCGAGCGGTTTAAAGAGCTGATCCGTCATGCCCGTTATTTCGGTGCGCCGATTGTAGCCGCCGAAACCGGAGTGATCGCTGATCGACCTTACAACGAGCAGGATTGGACGATTCTAAAAGATACAATGGCCGAACTGATTGAGGAAGCGGAAAAATGGGGCGTCATTATTGGGATGGAGCCGGCCGACCGGCATTTAATTGGAACGGTTCCGGACCTGAGTCGTCTGCTTGAGGAAATGCCGAGCTCGCAAATCGGTTTTGTGTTCGATCCGGGCAATTTGATTACACCGGCTAATATCGCACGTCAGGATGAAATTTTCGAGGAAGCGTTCCGGCTGCTAGGCAATCGCATTGTTGCATGCCACTTTAAGGACCGCATTCTGCGGGAAGATGGGACGGTTGACAGCGTGGCGCCTGGTACCGGCCACATGAATTATCCGCTCATCGTGGAGCGGCTGAAGGAGTATAAGCCGGGCGTACATATTGTAATGGACGCGGTTAACGAAACGACCATGCCGACTGCGAAGCAGTATATCGAAAGCTTCTTTCAGCGTTCCTAAGCGATTGCAGCGGAGCATGCAGCTGAATTCTTGATAAATTCGGGTAAAAAGCGCAAATGAATAGCGAAAGAAAAGCAGCCCTTCGGCCGACTGTATAAAACAGCGTCCCGAAGGGCTTTTTCGTTGCTTACAATGCGCTTCCGCCGAAAATAAAGCGGTGCTCCAAATGGGTATTGTCGATGCTGTCGATTCGAACGCCTCCAGAGGTCTTGGAGTATGTATGGAGGATTTTTCCGTTGCCAAGATAAATCCCTACGTGCTCCACACTTTGGCCGGATTTACTGGAAGGGTAATCAGATCTGCTTGTACCGCGGTATTCCATGAAAAACATCAAGTCGCCTGGTTTAAGTTTGGACCAAGATGTTGTTGTATTACCCTTGGATCTTACAAAGGATGCTTGTTCCTTCGAGTTGCTTGGAATCTTTCTTCCCGCGTCGAGGAACGCTTGGCGAGTAAAGTCAGAGCAGTCAAATGTGTTGGTATTGGAACGGCTGGAACCGAACTCGTACGGAGTTCCCATATATTTCTTCCCCGCATTGATCACTTTATTAGCTAAAGTCGTAGTACTCGTCGTTGAAGATCCGGACGATGAGCTAGATCCGCTGGACGATACACGGATATATTTAGAACTCGATGAAACATAACCGGTTCTTCCTTTAGAATCACGAATTTTATACCAATACGAATTCACCCGGCTGAGTATTTGGACCTTCATATCCTCTTTGAGTACAAACTTTATATTGCCATCCGTGTTTGGTGCGCTTCTTACGTTTACGGTATTATTGATGATGCCCGAAGCAGCGGATGCTTGTCCGGCAAATCCGACAATGGGGGATAACGCAATAGCAGAAACAATTAGCAGCGAGCCTAGTTGCTTTTTCATAGTTGAGTCCTCCTAATTGTAATGGTGGAAAATACTTTGGGTTGACTATTTTCGTAAATTGCATCCTTCTTTTCCATTGTACATGGTTTTGTACCAAGTAATGGGGGGTTAATTTGAGAATAACATGTCGAAATATGTCGTGACTAGCGGAAATACTTAACAATAGTGATGCGGATTTTTTAAGCTCTCTTTCAGCTGTTGATGGTAGAATAGAAAAAGCTGTTACTAAGGATGAGGAAGGCTGAAGGAATGGGCAAAATTTTAGTGGCCGATGACGACTTGAGTATCCGTAAACTAATGAAAGCATATTTACAGCAGGAGGGGTTTTCCGTTGTTGAAGCGGAGAACGGCCAAGAAGCGATGGATCTGCTGACGAATGTACAGATCGATCTCGTGGTTCTCGATATTATGATGCCCGTCGTAGACGGATGGGAATTTATTCAGGATATGAAAAAAACGCATGATATTCCGGTCATTATGGTGACGGCGGTAGGAGAAGTGTCGCAACGGCTGAAAGGCTTTCAGCTGGGAACCGACGATTATTTGGTCAAGCCTTTTGATCCGATGGAGCTGGTGGCCAGGGTGAAGGCACTGCTGAAACGGTACCGAATCGAGCACAATGATTTCGTGCAGGTCGGAGATATTACCGTCGATCGGAAAACGTTTGAGCTGAAGGTGAACGGAAAAGGGTCGATCGTACCGCCAAAGGAGTTTGAATTGTTGTTCAAGCTGGCCAGCCATCCCGGGCATATTTTTACCCGTGTGCAGTTAATTGAGCAGATTTGGGGGCTTGATTACGAGGGAGATATCCGGACGGTAGATGTACATATTAAACGGTTAAGAGAGCGTTTGGAAAATTTATGTGCGAAATCGGTAACGATTACGACCATGCGGAATTTAGGCTATCGTCTTGAGGTGGAAGCATGATTCGTACCCTTTATGTCCGGATTGGCGTCGTGATCTTTATTGTCGTATGGGGAAGCCTGGTGCTCTCCAGTATGATGTTTTCATATCATTTTCGCGGGCAGGTACATCGGGAGTTTGAAGAGAGATTAACGAATTCCTCGGTACCGATTGTAAAAATGCTGCAGACCGCAAATGAGGATACCATCGTTGCGTTGACGGAGCTGGCTTTTCAAATGAACAGGGGGCAAAACCTTCGTTTATACAACGGTTCTGGGCAGCAGCTGGCAGATTACGTACGCAATACCTGTACGGAAATTCCGCCGGAAGCGGTTGAAACGGTACTTGATGGATTTCGGTATAGCGATTTCTCCAAAAAGGATGAGGAAGGCTGTCCGCGCGGCATTGTCGGTATTTCTTTTCAAGCTGACGGCAAGCCTTATGCGCTTTTTCTGACCCCTGATGTCGGACCGCAAATTCGTTCTTTTGACCGTTTGCAAACGAGAAACTTATGGACGATATTAGCCATTAGCGGGATTGTAATTGTCATTGCCGCGATATACTTGGTTAGGCCGCTCAAGCAAATTACCGTAGCGACCCGGCGCATTTCGAAGGGGGACTTTGATGTGCGTCTGAATATTAAGCAGCGCGATGAGCTTGGGGAGCTGGCCGGCAGCATTAATCATATGGCGGAAGAGCTGAAGAAGATGGAGAAGATGCGTCAAGAATTTGTGACGAACGTATCGCATGACATACAGACACCGCTGACCTCCATTCGCGGCTTCTCCAAGCTGCTGCAGAACGATACGCTCGACCCAGAGGAAAGAATCGGTTATTTGAAGCTGATTGAAAGTGAATCGGAGCGATTGTCCCGTCTCAGTGAAAACCTGCTGAAGCTGGCTTCGCTTGAATCAGAGCATCACCCGTTTCACCCTGTCCGGCTGCAGCTGGATGAGCAGCTTCGCCTCTGTGTCGTCTCCTGCGAGCCGCTATGGTCCTCAAAGAAGCTTAGCATCGAGCTTGATCTAGCTTCGGTTTCCATTGTTGCGGATGAGGATTCGCTAAATCAGGTGTGGATGAATTTGCTGCATAACGCTATAAAATTTACCCCAGAAGGCGGAACAATCACCATTTCGCTGGAGCGGCAGGAGGATGGAGCTCTTGTCCGGATTTCCGACACAGGAATCGGTATCGCTCCTGAGGAGCTGGCCAATGTATTTCGCCGATTCTATAAGACGGATGCGTCCAGGCAAAGTTCCGGCTGGAAGTCAGGGAGCGGGCTTGGATTATCGATTGTGAAAAAAATTGTGGATTTGCATCATGGGGAGATCCAGGTGGCCAGCCGCTTGGAGAAAGGGACCACCTTTTCGGTAAAACTTCCTTCGAGGAAATAAGAAGATGGTTGGATCATATGGCATTTTGGGAAGTACTGCTTCTTATATAGAGGAAGAATTGAAACCGATCAGCGAAGGCTGGTTGGTTTTTTTATTTCCATTCTGGGGATTTTTAGCTGCGTTTAAGGTTCAGGACATATATAGTTCATATTTCATCCTTATAATGGGACCAGAAAGAGAGGAGCGAGACGAAATGAACGGTTATGGGATAATCCAATGCAGGATAATTGAAAGGGAAGGATGCACACATGGCACTGCAGCGTAAAGCGAAAGTTGCTCTTGCAATTGCGGTAGTTTTAGCCGCGGGCGGCGGAGGTACGTATTTTTACATACAAAAAAGCGGGAATCCGCAAGCGGCGAGCACGGCCGCACAGCAATCAACGACAAAGGTAACCAAAGGTGAGATCAAGCTTTCGATCTCAGGCACATCGCAGTTTCAGACGGAGCGTTTCCAGAACATTACGGCTCCCTCGGATGGAACGATCAAAACGATGAATCTCACCCGTACACAATCGGTAAAGCAGGGCGATGTATTGTTTGAAATTTCGAATCCGACGTTGGAATCCAGCCTGCAGGAAGCGGAAACCTCTCTGCTGAAGCTGCAGACCGAGCTTGCAGAGCTGATGGAGCAGCAAAGAAATTTGCGTATTGCGGCTCCTGCCTCAGGGGTGTTGACTCTAGGGTCAAATCTCGATGTCGGTTCAAGCGTCAATACGACAACCAAGGTTGGAACGATCGCAGACACCAGTGTACTCAAAGTAAAGCTTCCATTTTTGGTTGAGCATGCGGAGCAGCTTAAGGTTGGGGAATCGGTCGATTTAACGGTAAGCGGGTATTCCTTGACGAAAACCGGCGTAATCCAAAAAATCGGAACTGCCATGAAAGCGGACGCTTCAGGCAAACGAATCGTCGACGTTGAAATTACGATTGAAAATGATGGAACCTTGGATGCGGACAAGGAGGTCAGCGGTTCGGTATATATTGGCGGCCTAGAGTGGGATTCTCAGGGCAGCGCTGCGCTCGATTATGTCAAAACGACGACTTTTCTGGCAAATACCTCGGGAACGATTATGAACTTAGGGAAGAAAACGGGCGAGGCTGTAAAAGCGGGTGAATTGATTGCGGTTGTACTGAACGATTCGTTAGCGACGAGCATTCAAACCAAGCGCGCCGATGTAGAGCGTCAGCAGGCAAATTTGGAGAAGCTGCGCAAGCAGGTGGATGAGCTAACGATTCGCGCGCCTTTTGACGGAGTGTTTTCAACGGATTTTGCCGATCAAAAGACGAATGTATTAGCGAATTATCCTGTTGGCGCATCGATTGAAAGCGGTGCGAAGCTTGGAGCGGTGGCGAGTTTGGATGTTATGACGCTGCCGGTTCAGGTGGACGAGCTTGATCTATTGAATGTGAAGCCGGGGCTAAAAGCGGAGGTTACGGTGGATGCAATCTCCGGTAAAGTGTTTGAAGCTGAGGTATCGCAGGTATCCAGCGTTGGGGTGACGACGAACGGAGTAACTTATTACGATGCGATCTTATCCGTTCCGAACCCGAATAATGAATTGCGATATGGAATGACGGCTACTGCAGAGATTATGATTCAGCAGAAGAAGGATATACTGGTGCTGCCTCTGGAGGCTCTGCAGTTCCAGCGCGGAAATACGACGGTAATGCTAAAGAAAGCGGACGGATCGGAAGCAGAGCGAACCCCGGTTAAGGTTGGTCTGCGCAGTAAAACGCAGGTGGAAATTACAGAGGGCTTAAGCGAAGGCGATGAGGTTGTCATTCCGACGAGACAGCGTTCGGCGGATGGCAGCCAGCAGGATATCGAACGCATTCGGCAAATGATGATGCAGGGCGGACCTGGCGGAGGCGCATTCCCCGGAGGCACAGGCGGTGCAGGTGCCGGAGGCGGCAACAGGGGAGGTTGATCGTAGATGAATATCATCGAGCTATCGAATATTTGCAAGTCATACGGAAGAGGACCTGAACAAATTCAAATTTTGCGCAATGTTTCGTTAACGGTAAAAACGGGCGATTTTGTTGCTATCGTCGGACCGAGCGGATCCGGCAAATCGACGCTGATGAATACGATCGGCTTACTCGATTCGCCGACGGAAGGCACCTATAAGCTGGACGGCGTATCGACGGAGAAATTAAATGAAAATCAGCTGGCCGAGCTGCGAAATCAAAAACTGGGATTTATTTTCCAGCAGTTCAACCTGCTGCCGAGGCTTACCGCTTTGGAAAATGTCGAGCTTCCATTGATCTACGCCGGCATGTCCAAAGGGGAACGCCGAGAGCGCGCCAAGCGGATGCTGGAATCGCTAGGTATGGGCGGTCGTATGGACCACCGCCCGAGCCAGTTGTCGGGCGGACAGCAGCAGCGCGTTGCGATTGCACGGGCGTTGTCGGGCTCGCCATCGCTGCTGCTTGCCGATGAGCCGACCGGTGCTCTTGACTCGCGGACAGGGGCAGAGGTGCTGCAGCTGATGATCGACTTGAACAAGCAGGGAAATACAATCGTGCTTATTACGCACGATTTGCATATCGCGGATACGGCGAAGCGGGTTGTGATGATCCGCGACGGGGAAATCGTCGAGGATCGGCGGAACTCGCCTGAGCCTCAAAAAGAGGAGGCTTCCCCGGCATGAATGGAATTGAATTAATCGGGATGGCGCTGCGGACGATTACAAGCAAGCCGCTGCGTACGCTTCTTACGATGCTCGGAGTGATAATCGGGGTGGCTTCTGTCGTAACGCTGGTGGCGATCGGGCAGGGCACCTCAGAGCAAATTGAAAAGCAATACGAGAATATGGGCACAAACCTGATCGTAGCAAATTTGTTCGGCAACGGTCGTGCAACGCAGCTTGATTACGATGAGCTGATGGAGCTAGAGCTGCTGCCCGAGATCGGGGCGATGGCTCCGACGGTTACGAAATCGAACTCCAACGTGAAATATGATCGTACGACAGAGGCGTTCACCATGATTGGCACGAATGACCGCTACATCGACATTGTCAAGGCGGAGATCGATTCCGGCCGCTTCATCGTCCCGGCGGATAATGAATACCGTAATCCGGTAGCCGTGCTTGGCAGCGGAACGGCGGAAACACTGTTCGGGCAGGAGGATCCCGTCGGCAAAGAGGTCAATATCGACGGAATCGTATTTACGATTATCGGAAAGCTCAAGGAAAAAGGCTCCAGCCTTGGCGGCGCATCGGTTGACGACTCCGTGGTCGTTCCGCTGGAAACCGCGCGGCGCGCATATAAGCTGGGAACGATTCGCACGACGTACATTGAGGCGCAGGACACGACGACGATATCCCAGGCAGAAAGCACCATCACACAATACTTAACGGCAAAATTTAAAAGCAGCAACGGCTTTCGCATTACAAACCAGGAGGAGCTGATCAGCTCGCGCCAAGAAGCCTCGGCGACGCTGACTAACCAGCTGATCAGTGTTGCGTGCATCTCCCTTTTGGTCGGCGGAATCGGAATTATGAATATTATGCTTGTCACGGTAAGTGAAAGAACGAGGGAGATTGGGATTCGCAAGTCCATCGGTGCGAAGCGCAGACATATTTTGTCCCAGTTTTTGATGGAGGCGACGGTAATCAGCGGTTTGGGAGGCTTGCTGGGTTTACTGCTTGGCATTGGGGCGGCACTGAGTTGGCCGTTTCTTAATCCAGAACAGCCAACAAAGCTTTCACTGGAATTTGGCCTGTACGCTTTTGCGTTTTCCGTCATCGTCGGCATCGTGTTCGGCATATATCCCGCGAATAAGGCTTCCCGACTGAAACCGATTGATGCCCTGCGTTTTGATTAAACCTTGGAGGTAGATATTATGAAACCACGCGAATGGAGACGCGGACTGTGCCTGCTCCTTACAGCGTCGCTTTTCTTGTGCTTTGCTCTGACGCCGTTAACGGCCTTGGGCAAAGAGGGCGTTTTTATTAATGACAGCGTATATTTTACTTTGGATAATGTCCGGTATACAGAAGGGGCCGATGACTCCTCACTTCGTTTCTCGTTAACCTTGCATAACAAAGGTGCAAGCGTTGTGGATTTTAACCAGTACGGCGTACGCGTTGCCGATTCGAGAGGCATTCAATATCCGGCTGTGCTAAGCGGAAAGCTGAAAGCTAGAGTACAGCCCGGGCAGGAAAGTGTGTTCCCATTCTCGACGGAGGTCGCCCCAGGCTTAACCGCCGACCAGCTTTTTGTGACCGTATTCGCCTGGGGGCAGGGTTCGGCGGTGACTCGTACAATTGGCAGCTTATCTGTGGCATCCGCCTTGTCTTCCGGACAGGAATCGCAGCCGGCGGCATCGGTTCATATGGCTTCGGTGGACAGCACGCTGCCTGATCAGTCCTGGGTGACGATTCGCCAGCTGGATCAGTATTTCGTTTACAGGAACAACAAGTGGCAGCTCTATATCGAGGTAAGCGCGGAAAATACAGGAACCTCGGCTTTTACGCTTCCGCAGGCGTTGAAGGCGCGCGTACAAAATAGCAATGGCGTTAAATCAGAGGCGGCGCTCATTGACGGAGCGGATCAAACGCTGCTTCCGGGCAAACCGGTCAAGCTTACGCTTCAGGCTGCGGTTGCCGATGATCAGGCGGATGACGCCTGGGCGCTGCAGTGGTACGTTCAATCGGGAGAAGCTGCTACCGTCTTGGATAGTATCTCCTTGCTAGGAGCAGCTCCGACGAGTGTCGGCGAGTCTCAGACGCTTCGCGATTCGTACGGCCAGCCACTCTCGGTGCTTCAAGTGGATTCTGCGAAGGTGACGCAGGCGGCAGGTCAGCAGTGGGTACGTACGACAGTGAAAATTAGCAATACTTCGGACCGGATCGCAGCTCTCCCGGATTTGACGGGGTATTACTACTCCAGCAAAGGCGGGGTTACGATTCAAGCGGAAGACGTATCTTCCGATCATCCGGATTACTTATCGCAGGGCGAGTCGGAGACGTATTCTTTCAGTGCAGTACTGCCGAAGGGGATGTCCGTTGAGCAGCTGCAGCTTGCTTTGATGGAAGCGAAGAGCACTGAGGAATCGGCAGGGGCCGCATCTTCAACGGGCGCTGTTTCGACGCTGCTGCCAGTGGCCGTTGCTGACCTGAATCAAGCGACGGTGGTCAATCAAACCGGCGGTAACGGTGCAACTTACGAAATCGGGGAGCCGATGGAGATTGCGACGAATGCAGAGATGTCGGTAGCCTTGTCTGAGCTCAAGCTTTACGATAATGAAACGAATGGTTTTCAGACGGCAATCGCAAAGCTGAAAATTACGAATGTAGGCGAGGATGTTATTGCATTCCCGACGTTGTCCGCCAAGCTTAGAGACGCCGCTGGACAAGTGTATACAGGCACGCGTCAAGCAAGTGTCGCAGCACAAATCGATGCAAACAGCAGCTATGTCGTCAGCTATTCGTTCCTGCTTCGCTCCGCTGACGATAGTAAGCCAGTGACACTCAGCTTGTACGAGGGCAGCTCGGATGCCGCGTTAATCGCGAGTGTAAACTCGAATTATCAGAGCGATGATACGAGCAACGATAACTGGGATGTGTACCCGTACAATATTGTAGTCAAGAGCTCCGATCTTGTTTTGAACGGTACTCTCAGCACAAACTTCGCGTATTCGTTAAAAATGAACTTGGATATCGAGCGTAAGGATCAAGTCATTATGGATTCGGCCGTATCGAAGCTGCAGTTTGACATTGTGGACCCGCTCGGCCAGCTGCTCGGCAGTCAGACGGTTCCATTTGTCGGAACGACACGTTTATTGAATGGTGACAATCATTTGACCCTCTCCAACATTAGTTTATATCAGTACAGCATTAACAATTACGCTAAGGTATACGAGGTTGTGGATACCCCGAACGGTGCCGTGAAACGGTACTTGGGTGATATTCGGTAGGGAATAGTTAAAAGTAAAAGACGATCCAGGAACAAGCCTTCATGGCTTGAATGGGATCGTCTTTTATCGTTATCATTCCCTACTCATTTGTTACTCGAGAATAATATTTATCCTCAACTTCAACATCGTCAAAGAATACTTTTGCCGTCATTTGATCTTCCCAATAATCTCCCAATGCGATAAAGTTAAATTCCTTCACTCCTGTTGCGGTTGCCACCTTTTCGCCATCGATATACATATCAACCCCGGAACCTGACGTATAAACCCAAACGAATTCATGCCATCCGGTCGAACGCGGAATGGAGGTTGCTTTTGACCGATCATCAATTCTATAAACATAATTCGTCTCCGTTATGGTCGTGTCTACCCCTAAAGCTCTTGGAAGCATCCCATCATCGACTCTTCCAATGACTTTCATGCTTTTATCTTCCGCATTGTCATAAAATCTCAGGCTCAGCACCTTGTTTTGACCATGAGCGAATGTGTTTGTAATTACATCTACATCTCCGGAAGGAGAGAAGCTGCTGATTCCCCGATAAGATTGAATCGTAACAGGTAAATCATTTTCTTGGGAGTTTGAAATTTTCTTCCAATTTCCTAACCCCTCTTCAAAGCTATCGTAAAAGGCGACCGCTTTTTGCTTCTGTGTTGTATCACTTTTACCATGTAGCTTTGTACGGTGTTCATCGATGTAAAGTCCGATCTTGTCAACGGGTATCTCTTTAAAGCTTGGGATTTGTCTTAATATGGTCGACTTTGGTTTGCTAATCGGCTTTATAGTGGCTTCATTTACAAACTGAGCACTCTTATCATTGGTTTGAATGTTATTTTTAATGATACTGTATTCCTTAAAGGCCTCGGAAAGCTTGAACATGTCAGAGGACTGGTATACGACATTATTTTTTATTTCATTATGCTTTGGTTTCTCGGGCTCATCCTGCAGGATGTTAGCTAAATTGCTATATTTGCTCCATACTGAGGACTGATAAGGCACCTGATTTAGACGCTTGTATAAAACGCCTCCGGGACCGGTTTCATTTTTGTACCATGTCATCCCGCGATTATCGCCTCGGAATGCCTTCGAACTATTCATAATAACGTTGTTTTCAATAATATTGCTTCTGCCTCCGCCAATCATAAACGCTTGGTCTACATTATAAAAAATGTTGGAATGTGCGTGGGTTCCAGATGCAAGATCATCGAGATATATACCAAACTGGTCAATGGACACGCTATTATTAATATCATGTAAATAATTGTAACGAATGATATTGCCGCGCTCTGTCCAATCCCGGCCCGTGTAGATCGCTCCGCCATCGCCAGTATCATTCATAACATTAGAAATTTCGTTGTATTCAATAATATGGTCATTGCCGTCAAACCGAATTGCTAGATGTGGAGCATCGTGAATATAGTTGTTTTCCGCCGTATTTCCAACGCCAGACAGACTAACCGCAGCAGCATAGGTTTTTGCTAAACGGCTGTATCTGTAAATATGATTATTTTTAGCGGTATTTCGACCAGGCTCCAATGTTTCACGGTTTCCACCGGTCAAGCTAATACCACCGTTTCCGGTATCATGGATTTCCGAGCTAAGTACGCTGTTATTACGGCCATTATTTATTTTAACGGCACTTCTTCCAATTAAGCTTAGTTCGCAGCCTGTGATAAGGTTGTGTTCTCCGTTGTTTACAATAATCGCATCGTCTCGAGTGAGCTGGAAACTAATATCCTTCCATTGAATGTAAGATGTCTCTTCCATTTTTACTAAAGGCTTACCCAGCAGTGACAGCTGAATTTTTGCCTGCTCCATGTTTGAAGGAGGAATGAGATAAAGCTTTCCACTTTTTCGATCAAGGTACCACTCGCCTGGAATATCTAATTCTTCGAGAATATTATAATAATAGTAGCGTTGCCCTTGACGAATCGAATAAAAGCTAGCTGACTTTGTAGAAATATTGACGCTGTCAATGGATTGAATATTTAGGTTCCCATCTGCCCAATCCCAATACCAGTATCCGAACATCCATAAATCGCCGGTATTTTCCCATGTTGTAGGTCGAGAGTCTTTAAAGTTGAATACAGCCCCCTTGGACATTTCCAAGTCCATTTGCTGAGATTTTCCTTCTTTGGAACGTGGATTCCCTCCGGCGTCTATTACACTGCCTACTGTTACATAACCTTCATTCGGATAACGGGATAATGTCATCGGTTTCTCGTCAATAAATAGCTCAGGCGCCGCTGTTTTGGGAGGCAGCCCCATACCGACCTGTTCAATCGTTCCATAATCCGTGTAGCCTGCGTCGTGGAGATCATAATGGAATACTTGATCCTGCACGGAATCCTGCAAGCGATTTAATACAAAGGGGTCGCTGACCGGCTTAAAATCCGTTCCAGACAAGGTCACCCCGCCTGCAATTTGGACCTTCTCGCCCGGATAGGAAGAATATACGATTGGTTTGCCTTCCTTTCCAGAATCCAAGCTCTCTAAGATGAAGGTATCATTTCTCCGATAAGTTCCCTCACGAAGGTATATGGTCACGCCGCCATCAGGTAACCCCTTCTTTTGTTTGAGGTTTCGTACTTCATTACGAGCACGCTCTAGTGTTTGAAAAGGCGCGTCCTCGGTTCCAGGATTTTTATCACTACCATGAGGTGAAACAAAGTAGGTTTTTTTGTAATCGCCTTGAGCAATCGCAGCATGATCGGATTGTGGAAAGAAAGGAAATATTACAGAGCTTACAGTAATGGTTAGAATCGACCATAGCTTGATGGTACGACGAATCATGGCACTTCCTCCGAAAATTAATCTGTATATGTACAAGTATATCTAATTTTGGGTTAGCTTTCCTAGGGACCTTTGGAATTATTCTTAAGGTACTTTAAGAATAGAGTCCGATAAAGCGATGTGGGTATATACGAATAAAAAGCTGCAAACCGAATTGGTTTGCAGCTGCGTTGACTTTATAAAGATTTACGGTAAATTTCCAGCACATCTTCACGCTGCAGCGTCTTGAAGTGCCCGAATGGACCATAGACCATTGTTTTATCGGCCATGATTTCCAGCTTTTCATCCGTGATGCCGTAGTCAGCTAAGCGGCTAGGAGCTCCGATGGAGGACCAGAATGAACGAAGGGCTTGAATGCCTTCCAGGGCAGTTTCACGGTCCGATTTACCTGCAGGATCTATGTCGAACACGTTGACGGCAAATTGTTTGAACCGGGTGACCCCTTCATCAAGGACATGCCCCATCCAATTTGGAAACAGGATTGCCAATCCTCCGCCATGAGGGATATCGTAAACCGCACTTACTGCATGTTCGATGTTGTGGGTTGCCCAATCGCCACGTACACCCATCGCAAGCGTGCCGTTTAGAGCCATTGTTCCGGAATATAAAATGGTCTCCCGGTGTTCATAGCTTTGAAGATTGTCAAGAAGCTTTGGTGCCGCAGCAATCACAGTCCGCAGGATGGTTTCGCAGAAGCCGTCTTGAACCGGAGTGTTGCCGGTATGATTAAAGTATTGTTCCAAGACGTGGGACATAATGTCGACCATGCCGTAAACGGTTTGATCCTTCGGGACGGAAAAAGTAAATTCCGGATCCAGAATCGAAAATTTGGGGAAAACAAGCGGGCTTCCCCAGCCAAGCTTTTCCTGCGTTTCCCAATTTGTAATAACGGAGCCGGAATTCATTTCCGAACCGGTTGCGGCCAGGGTAAGTACGGTACCGAATGGCAGGGCGGCGTTCCCCGTTGCTTTACGGGTAATGATGTCCCACACGTTGCCTTCGTACTTGGCCCCGATCGCGATTGCCTTGGTACAATCAATGACGCTGCCTCCTCCTACGGCAAGGATCAGCTCGATATTTTCTTTCTTGCATATATCAATCCCTTTGTTCACTGTGCTAAGCCGTGGGTTCGGTTCAACGCCGCTAAGCTCATGTACTTTGGCATTCACTCCCGCCAGCTGCTGTATGACGCGGTCGTATACTCCATTTTTTTTAATACTTCCGCCTCCGTAAACGACTAATACATTCGTTCCGTATTGGGGGACCAGGTTAGTTAATTGCTCAAGGGAGCCACTGCCAAAATATAATCGAGTCGGATTGTAATACACAAACGTATTCATCGTTTAAATCCTCCTTTTAGTATAAATTCCGAAGTTTAATCAGGATTTCAAGCCTCTTACTCAATTATAGCAAATAGGGGGGCTGAAACCAAAGCAACTGGTACTCAGCCTTCGGAGGACATTCTTTGAACATTCACTTATAATATAGAAATCAGATAATAAGAGCATGGGGTGGGTATGTGATCAAGTTCGTGGCATTTGATGTGGATGGAACATTACGTGAAAGGGACTATTTGCCGGATTCAACCCGTAAGGCGTTGAGGGAACTAAAAGAAAGCGGAGTTACGCTCGCGTTATGTACGGGGAGAAGCGAATATGAGATGGCTTCCCTTCGTGAAGAGCTGGGAATCGACTGGGCCGTCACCTGCAACGGAAGTCATATCGGATATAAGGGAAAGACGTTAGAAGGAAAAGCGTTTTCTGAAAAAACAATATCAGCATGGCTCCATGAAGGCGAAGAACAGGATCATGGAATCGTTTTATACACCTCTGATCAACTGCTGATTAATAAGGAAAATCACGATTGCTTCCGCAGAGCTCAGCAAGAAATCGGATTTATGGAACCGATGGTTTTGAAAAAGGGGGAGCCGGTTCCAGACGTATATCAATGTATCGTTTTTTGTAATTCGGAGGAAGAGAAGCGGTACGTTGGAGAAGGGGATGCGCAGCATTACGTTCACCGATGGCGTCCGTGGGCGGTCGATATCAACCCTTCCGGTATGAATAAAGCGGTCGGCCTAAAAAGGCTGCTTGATCGTTTGGAAATCCCGATTGAGGAGGCAGCAGCGTTCGGGGACGGGATAAATGATTTGGAAATGATCGCTGCTGTAGGCACCGGAGTTGCGATGGGTAACGCCGTTGACGAGCTGAAACAGAGGGCTAAGTATGTTACAAAGCCACTTCATGAAGACGGAATCGCATACGCGGTACGCAGCTGGATAATCTAAGAAAAGCCGCTCTAGGAAAAGAGCGGCCCTTCATAATTTCTATAACAAGGGGCTCATCCCTTGTTGTAGCCAATCCTCACGGGTTGGTCCGTAGATGCTAGGTACACGCAGGCCGGCTTGTCGCATAAGTACCGTCATCTGACCACGATGATGAATTTCATGCTGAATCAGGATGTGAAGGGTCAATCCGTTCGGCCATTGCTCACCGTACATATCGCACAACTGAGCCAAGTGTTCGTCCGTCCATTGGTTTTTTATCACCTGGATTATTGCGCTGGACGAGTCCCGGTATGTTTGAGCAATGAACTGTGCGGATTGCGGCGCCATCTCTTCTCCCTCCGGAGCGGGAAATTCGAGGCCAGTACGAGATAACATTTCGTGAATACTCGTCGCTATATGCCAAGCGATTTGACCAAGCGTTCGGGATTCAGGCGTAATTGCTTGACTGAGGGCTTGGTCGTTGAGCAGATCCATAACGCGCTCCGTTGCTTTACTTTCATTTTGCCAAGCCTGAATAAATTGCTCGATCGATACAAACATGACATCTACTCCTATTCATATAATATGATAAGTACTCTTTTACCATATCATTTGGACCCTGACAGCCTTATGTCAGGGTTTATTGTATAGAGAAATAATTTCATCAATTTTTTGTAGCAGTGTTTGAGCGACCGAATCGGGTTCTAATACTTTTACCGTCGCTCCGTAGCTTAATAGCATTCCATAAAGCCACGGCTCATCCGGTTGACTGGTTTTTACGAGTAAAGAACCATCCGTTTGTACGGATACGTGTTCGTGAGGAAAATAATCGAAGACCTTGGATTTAGCCTCCGGCTTAAAGCGTAAGGTAAGGCGAATACAATCTTTGGAGTGGTCGCCAGCCCAACGTAGTCGCAATTGATCCATATTAAATGGACGGCGCTGAAAAGAATCCGTAAGCAGCTCCAACCTTTCAATGCGGGACAATCGAAAGATGCGAAATTCATTCCGGAGCAAGCAATAGCCGAATAGATACCATAAATAACCTTTCAAAACGATGCCCATCGGCTCACAGCTGCGGTCGGAACCCCGGCCATCCGAATTCGTATAAGAAAAGCGAACGAATCGGGAGCTGCGAATGGCATTTTTGAGAGTTGCTAATACTTCTTTTTCATGGCTGCCGTCACGCCAAGGATGGATATCAATGTAGAGCTGCTGTTGAAGTTCGCTGCCTTTGTTATGTTCTGTACGGGAAAGAAGAGCTCCAACCTTGTCCAGCAGTGTACCAATTTGCTCTTCCTCCAGAGTAGGTGCGACGCCTTTCAGTGCGATTACAATGGACTGAAGCTCTTCCGAACTTAGATATTGTCGATCAAGCCTATACTGCTCCATAATTTCGTACCCGCCGCACGACCCAGGATAGGACACAACCGGGATTCCGGCTTGCGTAATAGCTTCTACATCGCGGTACACCGTGCGAAGGGATACCTCGAAACGATCGGACAGCTCTTTCGCACTCACACGACGGCGATTTAAAAGCAGCATGGTAATCGCTAACAATCGATCCAGCTTCATAACTACAACCCCTAATTTGTTTCTCTAAATAAACAATATAAGGATATTCTCTATTGCGTAACGATCTCCTTTTTATAAATTGACATCTTTACCGGCTTACTATCAGAATAACTAGCGGAGTTCCCGCACGTTTCTCGGGGGTGAACATGATACGAATTGAATGGGAAAGAGCCGCACTGGCGTTATCACATATAAAAATCAGGGGAAGCCGATGGAATGGGCCGGTAAAAATTGAAGGAACGGCTCCAGGATTCGAGTGTGTGGGGGTTGGTACGGACGCGGCTGTCTTCCGTCATAGAGAGCTCACAGACGTTGTATTTAAAGTGTACTCTTCCCAGGCGACGGTTAAAAAAGAAACGGAAGAGAGTGTATATCTTCGATTAGGAAAATCCCCTTACTTCCCTGCATTGTATGGAAAAGGGAGTAATTATATTGTACTAAGTTATGAGGAAGGAATTACGCTCTTTGATTGTCTTGTTGAAGGGATTGAAGTGCCGGAGCAAGCGATTCAAGACGTGGAGGAGGCCAGGCGGTATACCCGTTCTATAGGCTTAAACCCTAGAGATATTCATTTGAAAAATGTACTGCTGCAGCAGGGTAGAGGAAAAGTAATTGATGTATCGGAGTATGCACGTCCCGGCAATGATCAGCGCTGGGAGCATCTGCTCTGGGGATATCGTTTCATATACCCTTACTTACGCGGTAGGAAAGTTCCGGTATGGGTATTGGAAGCGATTAAGCGGTTTTATAAAGGGCTTGCACTGCTATTCCGACGCAGAAAATAAATACTGGCGGTTTTTTTAGGTTTGCATCAAAATGAGCGGCAGTTCTAACACGAACAATGTGTAGAATGCCGCTCTTATTATGTTAGTAATTATATAGGATTAACTTGCACGTGAGACAACAGGTTTGTTATTAGTGCCAATAAAATATTTGGAAGCAAGTGGTATGTTTTTTATGATTAAGTGAGCCAATAAGGGAATCGTTACACCTAGTACTGTATAAGTAATGAACCCGTATTCGACATTAAAGATTTTTTTAATCGCAATGTTAGTAAGAATATGGAGATACATTATAGTTATTGTCATTGTTCCTAATCTTGCAATCGGGTTAAAGCGGAAGGGAACAACTTTAGAAATATAGTAACAGCAGACAAGAATCGCAAAAACTAAGGAAAGAGGAATGATGATGTCTAAGACAGGGTAAGAATGAATATTATATTTAATGTCAAGTGTGAACGGTAATGCCTTAGAATAATCTAATGCAACAAAGAGGGCTGAAAGAAGGAATGAAGCGATAACGATCATTGGTTTCTTAATAAGAGAAATTAAAAGTTCCTTCGAATGGTAACCTATAGCGTAATAAATGATGGTTAAAAACACGGAGTCAACATTCCATGGAATAAGATATTGAGTCCAATTAAAAGAATGAGATATCACATAAAGGAAAGCTATGATTGTAACTTCAGTTTTGAGTGAGAAACGAGATAGGAATCCAAACAATACTTGGGTAATCAGTAAGCATGTTATGAACCAGTAAACGCCAAACTCTCCTTTGAGAACTTGACCGCCGTATGCTAATTTCATAAGGTTTTTTCCGAATCCCATGATGTCAGCGCCATTTACTATAAAGATAATCAATGCTGTGGAAATACCATAGGCGATATAGGGAACAATGAGCTGCTGCACACGTTTTTTTGACCAAGAAGGAAATGTTTCCCTACTAATTGCTTTAAATAAAAATCCACTCACAATGAAGAAGAACGGAATACGAAACCATCCTAAGTAATGATCAACCAGCCCGTCGCCTGAATGTCCCATGACAACCAGAATAATGCTTAAACCTTTCGCGAAATCTATCCAAATTTCACGGGTTTTCTCCACTTTTTTACACTCCTCTTTTTTGTTACATATTGTATCAAAACAGGGCGGTAATGCAAACCATTTATTGACTTCACTATTTTTTTGTAATAAATTAGTACCAGATACTAATACTTAATGCTAATCGGAGGTGTGTTATGAAAGGATCAAGAATAACGGCTATTGGCACCTATGTTCCGGAAAAAAGAATAACCAATTATGACCTAGAGCAGATGGTTGACACTAGTGACGAGTGGATCGTGCAGCGTACGGGAATTCGGGAGCGGCGTGTTTCAAGGCCTGATGAATTCACCAGCGATCTTTGTGCAGCTGCCGTTAAGGATCTGATGCGCCGCTATGATAAAAAAATGGATGATGTGGATATGGTAATCGTCGCCACAGGTACTCCAGATTTTTCTTTTCCCAGTGTTGCTTGTCTGCTCCAGCACCAACTAGGAATATCATCAGACGCCGGATGCATCGACCTAAGTGCGGCTTGTGCAGGCTTTGTATATGCAGTCAATACTGCGAGCGCTCTTGTAGCATCAGGCGTTCATCGGAAGATCCTTGTTGTAGGTGCAGATGCCTTATCAAAAGCAACGGATTATACGGATCGAACAACATGTATTTTATTCGGTGACGGAGCAGGGGCCGTTATGGTGGAGAGTGATGATTCCAGCCTGGGAGTGCTCGCATCTTCTTATTCCAGCGATGGCGGCGGCGCACAGCATGTTTATCGTACGGGGCTTAGAAATGAGGTGAACGGTGTACCGCTTGTAGGCACGCAAAAAATTGTGCAAAATGGGAGGGAGGTATTTCGGTGGGCGGTTCGTAATGTACCTGAAGGAGTTCGCCGCCTCCTGACGAATGCGGAAATGTCAATGGATGCAGTGGACTGGTTTGTTCCGCACAGTGCAAACTTACGAATGATTGAACCAATCGCAGAGAAACTCGGCTTATCTATGGAAAAGGTGCTGTACAGTCTAGAGTATTACGGAAACACTTCCGCAGCTTCCATACCATTGGCACTCGATCTTGGAATCCGGCAGGGAAGGGTGCGAAACGGCCAAACCGTGCTGCTTTATGGCTTTGGTTCAGGATTAACTCAAGCTGCAGCCCTGTTCACTCTGCAGCTAGACGGTTCAGTAGCTGAAGACATTATAGGTTAAGGAGGTGGGCTGTTTTGGATTATGTTAAGGAAATAAGGGCATTGGTTGGTAGCAGGCCGCTGCTTCTGGCGGGTGTGGCCGTCCTAATCTTGAATGAAGAGGGGCAGCTGCTTATGCAGCACCGTGCAGACACGAGGGATTGGGGTCTTCCAGCCGGTTATATGGAAATCGGAGAGAAGCCGGACGAAGCGGCGAAGCGTGAAGTGAGGGAAGAGACGGGGCTTGCTGTTCGCAAGCTCGAACTTGTCGATTTATTCGGGGGGAAAGAAAACTACATCCTGTATCCTAATGGTGATGAGGTGTATTCTTTAACTGCAATTTACCAGTGCAAAGAATATGATGGTTCCATTCAAATGGACGAGGAAAGTCTCGCGTTATCCTTTTTCCCCATTAGATAGCTTACCCCGTAATATTTTGCCGCCTCATCGAGTGATTATTGAACGCAGCTTTCCAAATATATAAATGAAAACGATGCTTCTAAGTAAATATATTGTTACTCTTACTGTCCAGGGAGCCTAAAGCAAAAGCTTTAGGCTCTTTCTTCTTCAATGATACAAAAACAATACTTCAAAAGTCCTTATTTTTGATACGGTTTGTAACTTGGTTTTTGTGGATTTTTCGTTTTCGTATATGAGATTCTTCTATGCATTCCTCCAAATATCCTATTTTTCGATACTGAAAATACAAGAAAAAGGATCTGTCAAGAGATGAAAATGCTACTTTTCAAATTACTTCCAAAAAAATCATGTCGAATGTGAAAAAGTCAACAAAAATTTTCGGTTACAAGAAAAAAAGTTTATGATACAATACGTATCAGTGGTTGAGATAAAGATTCTTCGGAAATGGAGGGGAGACGCGATGGTTGAGAACAATGGAGAAAATTTAGTCTTTTTACTATGCGTCCCCCGCAGCGGGAGCTCACTTGCTACCGTAATGCTGCAAAATCACACTAAGGTTTTTGCCACTCAGGAAATGTGGTTTCTGATGAGTTTATACGATCTGCAGCATCCATCCTACAGGCCGTATGGCGGAACCGGAATTATTAAACAGTTTTTTAATGGTGTAATGACCAGCGAAATTTATGAACAAGCCTGTAGGGCTTTTTCGCTTCAAGTTTATAATGGTTTGCTGCAAAGCAGCCAAGGTGCACAACTGGTAGTAGATAAGTCTCCGCGCTACTACTATTTGCTAGAATTCTTAGACCGACTTTTTCCAAAGTCCAAACGAATATGGTTAGTGCGGAACCCGTTGGATATTGTCGCTTCTTATAAGAAGGTCAATCGGCACACTGGAGAGACGTTTGATCTAAAACAAAAACTGCTAGACTCGCAGTTTAATATAAAGATGGCGGATATAACCGTTGGACTGTTTCGTTATATTCAGTATTTTTCAGCCTCTCATGAGCAGGCTTATCGTCTGCAGTATGAAAGGCTGGCTGCTGACCCGGAACAAGAAATGTTGCGGCTCTGCGAATTTTTGGGGCTTCCATACGAGAAGGGCATTGAACAGTATGGACAATTTATGGACAGCGCGAAAAGTGAATTATTTTTCAGTATGGGGGTTGGTGATCCTTATGTTGGAAAGCATGACGCACCGCATCTTCAATCGATCAACAATTGGAAAGACGTCTTGGATAAAGAGGAAGTAGAAATGTATTGCAGCGCAATTGGTGCCCAGGTTTTCTATGATCTAGGCTATGGGGATCAGCTGGAGGAGGCTGAGCGCTATACGGGTGTAACCTTTACAAAACAGCCGAATGAGGAGCTGCTATCGATGCGTGCGGCGCAGTTGATGGAGGCCTCGGGATGTAATTGGATTCCGAACTATCGCTTGAGTTCGGAACCTATAGGGAACACTGTTGTTCCGCAACCGGAGCTGTCCGCGGGGCAGGAGCCTATTCAGCAGGTAAACCCAGAGCTGCTGCAGCTGCAAATAAAGCTTCGGACGTTAGAACGTCGCTTTGACAAATGTTACATAGAGCGGGAGCGTTACCGTAAAGAGTTATCCGCATTACGAGGAAAGGTGAACCGAATGAAAGCTATCGTTCCATTCGGAAAACAGATGGCGAAATGGGCCTCCACCTATCTGGTGCCTAGCGGGAGGCGGACATGAGCGCCATTGTAGGGATTGTACAGCATACGGGTGAGGTCATTGAACCGGATGTCTGTCGAAATGTAATGGAGGCTATGCGCCAATATACTGCAGATGAAACTCGAATGCTGAACAGAGGCTCGTTATTTTTAGGCTGCAGATCACTGTGGCTTACTCCGGAATCCATGCATGAACCGATTCCATTTGAGGATTCGGCCACGGGAAGAATTATTGCCGCGGACGTCGTGCTTGATAACCGTGAGGAATTATTTCGCCTGCTGGATGTCGATTCAGCTTTAAGAAGTCAAATGGGCGATGCGGAGCTGATACTTCTAGCCTTTGATCGGTGGGGAGAGGCGCTGCCGACATATTTACACGGTGATTTCGCGTTTGTAATTTGGGATTCCAGGCAAAGAAAACTGTTTGGTGCACGGGATTTTTTTGGGAACCGAACGCTGTACTATGTGCAAAATCCGAAGAGCTTTTCATTTTGTTCAGTAATGCAACCCTTACTGAAGCTGACCGGGGAAACTGTTGTCATGAATGAGCAATGGCTGGCCGAATACCTGGCTATTCCGGTAATGATGGAATGTACGGATGCATCCGCAACGGTCTACAAAAACATTCAGCAGATCCCGCCCGCCCATTGCTTCACGGTGGTGGATGGAAGGTTTGTGTGCCGCCAATATGATGCTATTGAGCAGATCGAGCCCCTTCATCTATCTTCGAATGAAGAATATGAGGAAGCTTTTCGTGAGGTCTTCGGTCAGGCCGTGCGATGCAGAGCGCGCACCATCAAAAAAGTAGGAACGACGCTCAGTGGCGGTCTCGATTCAGGGGCAGTGACAAGCTTTGCGGCAGAGGAACTGAAGAAACAAGGAAAGCCGCTCTATACATACAGCTATGTTCCGGCAAATGATTTCGCCGATTGGACCCCGCGTTCCAGGCTTGCGAACGAAACGCCATACATAAAGGAAATCGTTCAGCATGTCGGCGGCATTCATGACCATTATTTGGACTTTCGGGATAAGCATCCTTTTTCGGAGATTGACGAATGGCTTGATATTTTGGAAATGCCCTACAAATTTTTTGAAAACTCCTTTTGGATTAAAGGGATTTTTGAAAAAGCGCAGCAGGACGGAATCGGCGTGTTATTAACGGGGGCCCAGGGAAACCATACGGTATCCTGGGGACCGGTTATCGATTATTACTCGCAGCTGTTGAAGAAACTGCAGTGGTTTCGCTTGGCGAAGGAGCTGCAGCTCTATAGCAGGTACAGGGGGATTCGCAGGTCGAGATTGCTGTCTATCATTAGCAAACAAGCGATGCCGGCATTTGCAGCTCATGCGCCGGCCCAGAAGAAAATCGCAGATATGCCGGTCATGATCAACCCCGCATTTGCGCGGAGGACCAAAGTGATGGAGCGGCTTCGTGCACATCCGTTTAATCCTATGGATTCGTCCAGTAGTGCATCCATTTCAAGGCTTCGCCGATTCCAAAACCTGGCGATAGCTAATTTGGGGGGGACAAAGGCGACGAAGCTGTCACTGCGTTACGGTGTACTTGAACGTGATCCGACCTTCGATCCAAAGGTCGTTCGCTTCTGCTTGTCTGTTCCCGTTGAGCAGTATGTTCAGGGAGGGTATGACCGCTCCTTGATCCGAAGAGCTACGAAGCAATATTTGCCGGATAGTGTTCGGCTTAATCAGCGAATTCGCGGCGTTCAAGGTGCAGATTGGGTGCATCGAATGCTGCCTGACTGGCCTGAATTTATGGCGGAATTAAACCGTCTATGCCGAGATTCGATCGCAAGTGAGCTGATGGATGTTCAGCGGATTCGTTCGGCGATGGCATACGCAGGTGACGTGCCGCGACCGGATCAAGCGTTTCACCCGGAGATCCGGCTGCTCATGCGCAGCGTTATCATGTATCGTTTTTTACAAAAAATCATTCTTTGAAAATGGATGGATATTAAATAAGGAGGTGAGAGAGAATGGAGAACCGTGCTAAAAAAGAATGGCAAGCACCAGTAGTTGAAACTCTGGTTATGAGCCAAACAATGGCAGGAAAAGGAACGTCCTACATCGATTTCGTTTCCGTAAGCGACTTGGACATTGGCGATGAGCCGACTGACCGCCCAGTACCAGTTTCCTAGGATTTTGCGTAATTTTCTCTACTTAGTTTTATGATTTCGGCCCTTATCCGGTGCATACCGATAAGGGCCCCCCTTTAAAAAGAAAAGCTTTTTAGAGCTAGAGGGTGGGAACCATAACGTGAGCACTATAGTCGATTATCGAATGTATACCGCTTTTGGGATGAAGGTTCAAAGTGAGTTCGAGCTGCCGGAATTTGTGGAGAGTGAAGAGGACTGCTTGTCGGTTGACTTGATTATTCAATATGCGGATTTGTTTGAGCAATGGAATGAATTGCAGGTAATAGACAGCTACTATGCTGTTCGTGAAGACACACTATGGTTTCACATTCCGCAAACCGCAATCTATCGCGTTGTAAAGGGTTCTCTTATTGAAGTATGTCCGATTCAAGGCGGGGATGAAGCTGAGGTAAGGCTTTACTTACTGGGTACGTGTATGGGGGCGCTTCTGCTTCAAAGGAAGACATTGCCTTTACATGGCAGCGCAGTTGTGATTGAAGGAAAGGCGTACGCTTTCGTCGGCCACTCGGGGGCGGGGAAGTCTACTCTTGCCGCAGCCTTTGCCAGCAGCGGCTATTCTCTCATAAGCGATGATATCATTGCAGTTACAAATCAAGAGAACAATACGCCCCCCTACGTCATGCCATCCTATCCACAGCAGAAGCTTTGGCAGCAAAGCATAGATCATCTTGGCATGCAGTCAGCGGAGTACCGCCCGTTAGCCTATGAGCGCACGAAATTCGCTGTCCCGGTTCGTGCAGCATTTTCAACCGAACCGATTCAGCTTGGCGGCATTTTTGAGCTGGTAGTGCCGGGTGGAGAAGCGGTCCATATTCGTTCTCTTTCTAAACTGGAAAGTCTTCCTTTATTGCTTCGTCATACCTTCCGCGCCTTTCTAATACCAGAGTTGAAAACGGAACAATGGCATTTTGAAGCTACAGCAGCAGTGGCAGGAACCGTCCCGGTATATCAGCTGCAGCGTCCTGCAGATGGATTTTCAGTGCGTGAAATGGTAAACGAAATTGTAGACTGTATTCGAAACAATGGGGTGAAAGAAAATGGATACAACACGGATCCAAATGGAACAAACCGTTTCTCAATCGCCAGGTAATCTGGTAAGTGATATGGACGGGGAAAAGGTAATGCTGAGCATTCAGAGCGGAAAATATTACAATTTAGGCAAAGTTGGCGGGAGAATTTGGGAGCTTATTGCTGCTCCGGTTCAAGTAGCCGCCGTAGTTGACAGCCTGGTTGACGAATATGAGGTTGAGCGATCGGATTGTGAAGCTCAGGTGCTTGCCTTTCTTGAGCATTTGCAGGGTGAGCAGCTTATTCAAATTGCGTAGAACGGGGATTGGGTCATCTTGTGGAGGAAAATCAAAAAGTTCCTTTCTTTACGGCGCAGCAATCAGATGCTCTTATTGGAAGCCTTTTGTTTTTTAGCATGGGCTCGGTTCTTAAAGTTGCTTCCCTTTTCCAAGGTATCGCCATCATTAGGGGTGTATATGTATGAAACTCCAAAGGAACCTCTTCACAACGGAAAACAGGTGCTCGTTCATAACATCTCCAGTGCCATTCACCTTATGAGCCGGTACACCTGGTGGGAAAGCAGATGTCTGGTGAAGGCGATTGCCGGCATGAAGATGCTGGAAAGACGAAGGATCGAAAGCACGCTTTACTTGGGAACAGGTAGAGACGAGAAGGGGAAAATGGTCGCCCATGCATGGCTGAGAAGCGGTACTTCCTACATCAGCGGCCAAGAGGAAATGCACCGATACGCTGTTGTTGGTGTGTTTGGTAAAAAAATATCGTAAGCAGGAGGTGAGATGGTGGAAAAGCGTCTAATTTTCGATAATGATCGGTTCTCTATGGAAATGCAGGTGATGCTTCGGATTATGTCATCCAGTAATGATGCAGAAATCAAGATGGATGAGATCCATGATGAAAAATTCGACTGGGCTCTTTTCACGGAGCTGGTTATCCATCACCGTGTGTATCCTTACGTGTATCATGTTCTCAAGAAACGGCAACCGCAAGACGTTCCGTCCGACGTAATGCAAAAGCTTTATATGGAAAGCACTAGCAATATGTTTATGATGATGAATTTGACGAGAGAGCTGCACGACCTTTCGGTATTATTTGATACTCATCACATTCGTATGTTGACCTTAAAAGGACCGATTTTAGCGGAGTATTTGTATGGGGATATCACGCTGCGAACTTCGAAGGACGTCGATGTGCTTGTACCTCTTGAGGAAGTAGAAAACGCGGAGAAGCTGCTCTTAGAACGCGGATATGTTGAGGACCACGACACTCCGCGCATATTGGATGACTGGAAAACCACTCAATATCATCTTACTTACACTCATCCGGTAAAGAGAATTCAAGTAGAGCTCCATTGGAGAACGAATCGTTATCTTTGGCGTGAGCCTTCGTTTGAGGAGCTATGGATACACCGGCGCACCTCGGAAATTTCGGGCGCACCGATTCATTTTCTTGGATCGAATCATTTGTTTATGTACTTATCCCTTCATGGCGCAAGGCATGGTTGGTTTCGTCTGCGCTGGTTAACCGATATTGATCGTTTGTTACGGAAAGAAGGGAATTGGGAGCAAGCCGTTGGAACGTTCGACAAGTACCACTGCCATTTGGTAGGGGGACAGACATTGCAGCTTCTTTCCGCATTGTTCCATACGCCGATTCCTCAGGAGCTTTTCTTGCTCATGAAGTCGAAGCGCGCCTACCGGTTAGCGTTTGATGCCGCTGTTTTTTTTGAATCAAGGATCGAAATGCATCCACAGCCTCCCGCGAATTTGGAAAAACCATTTCAGAACTACTTGTCGTCAATGATGACGTGGAAAGAAAAATGGCTTTTAATGAAGAGTAAATTGCAGCCTAGCTCTAATGATGCTAGATTACTGCCGCTTCCAAGAGCATTGTATTTCCTATATCTCCCTTTACGGCCTGTGCTTTGGCTGCTACGGCAGAGGAAAAGACAACTATCTTAACTAGAGGAGCTCGCAAATGTCCGCTATTCTCATCTATTTGAAAAAGCTGCATGCCTTTGCAGGCTGGAAACTCTACTTTAATATCATAGGCATGATGCTGATCGGCTTTGTTGAGACTATGAGTATATTCCTCATTATTCCCTTGCTCAGCCTAATAGGGGTGTTCAAATTAGAGGCAAGTATTCCTCTACTAGGTCCTATTGTCAATGCACTTCAAGGGACTTCCATTGAATTCAATTTACCGTTAATTTTAATCCTTTATTTAGGATTGATGCTGGGTCAGGCTTGGCTGTCCCGAAATCAAACGGTAATGAACATACAAATTCAGCAGGGCTTTATCCGCCATCTACGTATTGAAACTTATCGTTCTCTTCTACAAGCGCAGTGGTCTTTCTTTCTGCGGAAACGCAAATCCGATTTTCAGCATATTCTGACCTCTGAGCTCGCGCGAGTGAGTCAAGGTACGCACCTTAGTTTAAACATATTAGCTTCAATTGTGTTCACCGCAGTTCAGGTAGGCTTCGCATTTTGGCTCTCAGCTCCCCTTACCCTGCTTGTACTGGCGGGAGGTCTTACGCTTGTTTTACTCTCACGCAGGTTTTTGCGAAACGCCAGATCTATTGGAGAAAATACTTCGGAGCTTACACAAAGCTACTTTGCAGGGATCACGGACCAGATGAACGGGATCAAGGATATTAAAAGTAATTCACTCGAAGCTTCCTATAATGAGTGGTTCCGCTCCTTATGCATGCAAATCTCCGACAACATTGTCCGCTTTGTAAAGCTGCAGGCAGCAAGCAAATTTTATTATAAAGCCGCTTCTGCGATCATGATTACCGTATTCATTTATTTATCTTTTGAGGTGTTTACGGTACAAGCGGAGCAGCTGATGCTTATTGTTGTTATCTTTGCCCGATTATGGCCGCGCTTTACCTCCATTCAATCCAGTTCCGAGCAGCTGGCGCAATCTATCCCTGCCTTTCACACCTTAATAGATTTAAATCAGGAGTGTTCTCTCGCAGAAGAAGCGGCAGTAATGCGTCGGACTGCAAAGCCAATGGAAATAGAACGGGGAATTGAATGTAAGCATCTCTATTACCGTTATCCTGGGGAATCCAACGATACCCTTAAAGATATCACGATTTCCGTTCCTGCTAACCAAATGACCGCAATTGTCGGGAAATCGGGGGCTGGAAAAAGTACATTAGTGGATCTCATTATGGGGCTGATTCAGCCTAATGAGGGTCAAGTATTGGTAGATGGCAAGCAGTTATCCGAAGATGATATTGTTGCTTATCGCAGCTCCATTGGCTATGTGTCTCAAGATCCTTTTTTGTTTCACACATCCATAAGAGAAAATCTTCAGTTAGTTAAGCCTGAAGCTACGGATCAGGAGATGTGGAGCGCACTCCGTTTCTCTTCCGCCGAGGAAGTGGTCAAAGCTCTCCCTAAAGGACTGGATACGATCATCGGGGATCGCGGAATACGTTTATCCGGTGGCGAACGGCAGCGGATTGTACTCGCAAGAGCAATCCTGAGAACGCCGGCGTTGCTCATTCTAGACGAGGCGACAAGCGCCTTGGATACGGAGAATGAAAACAAGATTCAACAAGCGCTGGAGCAGCTAAAGGGAACGATGACGATTATTGTCATCGCTCACCGTCTCTCTACGATACGTAATGCTGATCAAGTGCTTGTATTGGAGAATGGAGAAGTCGTTGAATACGGCGGTTTTCAGCAGCTTGCTCATAAAGAAAAAGGAACATTTCAACGATTGCTTCAGCAGCAAGTGTGATGTGGAAGAAAAACATGTAAAAAAGGTTCTAACCCCCATAACATGAAGGATACATATATTGACGGAGTAGAAGTAAGGGAGTGGAATCCAGTATGGATATTTGGAAAAAGGCGGTGGAATATGCACAGCAGCGTTCGGAGCATTTCTGGCTAAAATGCACCGCAGCAGCAGCGTTGGTACTATTTGCTGGACTCATATACGCTGGTTCCGCTTATCAAACTCGGGAAGCAGAAGAGCAATTGGCCTCATTTCAAATAAAGGAAAACTGGAGCTTTTACGAGAAAATTGCGAATTCCGCCCAAATAGAAATTTTGGTGGTTGGCGACAACATTGGCGGAGGTCTTGGTGTAAACTCTTCCGATCAAACGTGGTATTCTCATGTTCAAGCAAAACTTCGGACGTTGTATAACGCATCATTGGATTTTGACTTAAATCCGACCGGAGCTCCGACTGTCCTTGACGGTTTGGTGGATTATGCGATGTCCCAAACTAAAGAAAAATATGACCTCGTATTTGTTTGCTTCGGTTATTTTGATCAAGAGTACACCTCAATGTCCGAATTTTCCCGGCACTACGAGCAGTTGATTCGTACTCTAAAGGAAGAGAAGAAGAATCCAGAAATTTACGTAATCATTGAACACAACATGTATAACGACCAGTACGCAGAAGAAATTAAAAAGCTGTCACACTATTACGATGTCCCATATGTAGATACCAGAGGGGCTGAAAGTGTGGCTAAGGCTGCGGACTCTTCGGAAATTTACCCTGATGAAGAAGGTCAGCACCTTTATAGTAATGCAATTATACAGGTGATTGAGCAACAGCTTCGGAAAGGTAAAACTGTGGTTTACGAGGGGAAAGAGCCCTTGCAAAAACTAGAGGAAAATCCGAGGTTAGAAACTAATTTCAAGATGTCGACGGGTTTCCGCAAGGCAGGTCGTTTGTATATGGCTCGTAATACAAAGGAGAGGCTGACATTACAAACGGAAGGCAGACCATTAGGCGTCATCATTTCCCGTTCGTTAGAGTCGGGCTTACTCCACGTTTATGTTGACGGTAATAAGGTCATGTCGATCGACTGTTATGGGCCTGAACGTGTTCAAAATTATTGGTTCCCCCACAAATTTGAGGATGGACCCCACACCATTGTTCTTGAGGTTTCCGATCAGCAGCGCGTGGAAAAAGGGGGGGGTGGAGCCGATGTGTTGGGCATCATTGTAAATTAAAAAGCTGCTTGGATAAGCAGCTTCCCAGTAAGTTTGTTCATTTAAGTTTACTTCATTGCGCGTTCCGCTCTTACAAAAGCGATGAAGCGTTTCGCTTCTTCTGCAGTAAGTTCTCTTCCATCAACCTTCAGAGCAAAGCGTTCTAATATACTTTCATCCGATAATTCCAAACTTTCCTCAAAAAGCTTGACGTTTGATTGCACGCTTGAATTGGATTCATCTGTGCGTCCAATTAAGTAGTCGACCGATACTTTGAAATAGTTTGCAATCTTATCTAGAGTCTCGTAATCCGGTTCTCTCCGGTTTTTCTCGTAGTGAGAGAGGGATGCTCTGGATATATTAAGTTGTTTTGCAAGCTCTTCTTGGGTCAAGGATTGAGCTTCACGCAGTTCGGAGATTCTTTCTCCACAGGTTTTCATGGGTACCTCCTAGCGATAATACGAGCAGAAAATCTATATTTTTATGAAAAATATTGAAAAATATTGAAAAACATTGAGAAAAAACGACAAATATTAAGATTAAATGCTTGACAATGTTACGTTTTGTATCATAAATTAAGTATATAAGAAATTGATACAAATCGTATCAAGGATATTAGATAGAACGCGAGGAGAGACTTTATTGAATAAGAGCCCGGATAAGTATACTACCGAGATTATATTTGCTTTTGCTCCAGTAGAAACTGCTGCTACCACTCATCTTAGCCGGATGAAACAAAACATAAACCCTTCCTTGCATTATTCTCTAGAAAATAGAAATAAACCGACAAATAATGAGATTTTACGCAAGAAAGCGCAACAAAGTTACTACGCAAATACAATTTATTGCCCCTCAAAGCATTGTAATACATAATTCGAAATCTATTATAGTTCATTCAGACTATTTTTGAAAATAAATTATTTGATAGGGGTTTTGAACATTAAAGGAGGAGTGGAATGGACACATAAAGAGAGGATATCGAAGATTCCATAGGATTAACAGGTCAAAATAATAAAGAAGAAGAGAAAGAAAATTATCGTGGAGGGACATTATGGATACTGTTGAATTGAAAGATATTTTCAAGATCATCCGGAAACGAATATGGCTGATCGTGGTGTGTGTAATTGTTGTAAGTTTGTTTACTACAATCTTTAGTTACTTCTTTGTTAAACCAATGTATCAGGCATCGGCTAAATTGATAGTAAATAACTCGGAAAAGCCGCAAGTCGCGGGACAAACGCTTAATTACAATGAAATGAACGCCAACATTTTAGTTATTAATACATACAAAGAAATTATTAAGTCAGCTGCAATCATGGATCAGGTTGTTCAGAAGTATCCCCAGTTAAATCTTACGCCAAATCAATTGATTGCGATGGTCAAGGTCGGATCGGTTCCGGAGACGATGGTGATGAACATCTCGGTTGTTGATTACTCCTACGAAAGAGCGATGAACATCGTTAACGCCGTAGCGCAGGTGTTCAAAGAAGCCGTTCCAAGCATTATCAAAGTAGACAATGTTCAAATTTTAAATGAAGCCAAGATGCTGGCAAACCCTCCGACAACAACCGCTAACCCCATTCAAAACATTGTTCTAAGCGCAGTTGTAGCACTGATGCTTGCTGTTGGTCTATCTCTTCTGCTCGAATACTTGGATGACACTGTTAAAACGGATGAGGATATCAATCGTCTCATTCAAACGCCTACACTGGCTTCGATCGCAACGATCAGCTCAAAAGACTTACAATCTCGCAGAAACAATCCATTAAGTAAGAACCTGAAGGAGGCACCTTATGCGACGGCAAACCAGTGAGTGGCCCATTGTCATGAGCAGCAACCCGCAATCTTTCATTTCTGAGGCGTATCGGTTACTACGTACAAATGTCGAATTCGCAGGCTTTGAGAAGAAGAATAAATCGATATTGATTACATCCTCACAACCGAGGGAAGGGAAGACAACGACTGCGGTAAATGTAGCAATAGCATTTGCTCAAAGTGGAAAAAGAGTTGTCTTGGTTGACGCGGATTTGCGCAAGCCTGTCATCCACGAAATTTTTAACAAGCATAACCGTGGAGGCTTGAGCAATATTATTGCCGGACAAAATACCGTTGCTGAATTGCTTCAAGAAACGCCGTTTGAGAACTTGAGTTTAATTACATCGGGACCGATCCCGCCAAATCCATCCGAAATGCTCGCTTCCCAAGCGATGACGGAATTGATCGCTGATCTCGAAGAAAGCTTTGATATGGTAATCATTGATGGTGCGCCTGTATTAGCGGTAAGCGACGCGCAAATTGTTGCTGCCAAGGTAAATGGAGTAATCCTGGTAGCCCAAAGCGGTGTTGTAAAGAAGCAAAAGCTGGTTAAGGCTAAGGCATGTTTGGATCATGTCAAGGCAAATGTCATCGGTACTGTGCTAAATCATGTGAAAGTTAAATCTCTATATGATTCGTACCATTTTGCAAATGGAAGCAAAGAAGCAGGAGCGCTCTCCTAAATCACGGGAGAGCGGCATATTCACAAGTCATTAACCCAACTAATTAATAGGAAAAAGCTATGTAAAAATCAATTCCTATAGGTAATGTCTACTGTACCTTTATCACTGTAGGCACTCGGTCATGCTGTGGGTTTCGAGCCTTAGACGTTTATCGTCAAGGGTGTGACGTGAGGGCGGGTTAGATGCCCATCTATTTTTTACTTAGATAAAAATTCGAGTTGTGTTGTTTTACACCTGGTTAAGACAAGAGAGCTGGGCTTTTTATCTTGTGAAAAACACAAGAAATAGATAAATTGTCGGGAGGAAATGAGAGATGAAAAAAGTTAGAAAAGCAATTATCCCCGCTGCAGGTTTGGGAACGAGATTCTTACCGGCCACCAAAGCAATGCCGAAGGAAATGCTGCCGATCATTGACAAGCCAACGATTCAGTATATTGTCGAAGAGGCTGTGGAGTCAGGAATCGAGGATATTATTATCGTAACAGGAAAAGGGAAGCGGGCAATTGAGGATCACTTTGACCATGCATTCGAACTCGAAACGAATCTTGTTGAAAAAGGAAAATTAAAGCTGCTTGAAGAAGTACAGCGTTCGTCCAAAGTAGACATTCATTATATTCGCCAAAAGGAACCGAAAGGACTTGGCCATGCAGTTTGGTGTGCTAGACGTTTTATCGGTGATGAGCCTTTTGCAGTTTTGCTCGGTGACGACATTGTTTCTGCGGAAACTCCTTGCTTAAAGCAGCTTATTAACCAATACGAAGCGACAGCAAGCTCTGTCATCGGTGTGCAGCCGGTTGCAGACAATGAAACGAACCGTTACGGCATTATTGATCCAATCGGTAAAGACGGTCGTTTATATCAGGTTGAGAAATTTGTGGAAAAACCACCAATCGGCACTGCACCGTCAAATCTAGCTATTATGGGCCGTTACGTATTAACACCTGAAATTTTTGATTTCCTTGCTTTACAGGAGCAAGGTGCAGGTGGGGAAATCCAATTGACGGATGCTATCCAAAAATTGAATGAGTTCCAAAATGTGTACGCATATCATTTTGAAGGCACACGGTATGATGTTGGTGAAAAACTAGGTTTTATTTTAACTACCCTTGATTTTGCAATTCAAAATGGTGAATTACGTCTTCCACTCCTAAAGGCTCTTGAGGAAATCATTAGCAGAGAGACTATGCAGAAAGTGATTGGGTAAGGGGTCGGATTACATGTTGGAAACGACGAGGGAATCCAAAAAGCATAACAATAGAGGGTCCAGTGATGCGGATGATTCTCTTGGTTTGGCAGAAGCAGCGGTTGGTTTATCAACCGCTGCTTCTTTATACAGGCTTATCGATCCTGCCGCAGAGCTGCAAAAGCCAAGAGGTGCATACGTACAATTCGTGAAGCCGTTATTGGACTTTACATTCGCGCTGTTATTTTCTGTTTTGCTGCTCCCAGCAGCTCTCCTGATTGCCCTTTTAATCAAATTGGACTCCAAGGGGCCAATTATTTTTAAACAACCGCGTTACGGGAAAAACGGTACAGTTTTTCATATTTACAAGTTCCGAACGATGTATTCAAGTGTCCCTACTCAGGGACGTTCGCCCGTCAGCGGAAACGATGCGAGGATCACACGTCTTGGGAAAATATTGCGGAAAACAAGCTTGGATGAAATCCCGCAGCTACTCAATATTTTACGGGGGGAAATGAGTTTCATTGGTCCAAGACCGGAGCAAAAAAGGATTGTAGAGGAGCAGTATACGGATAAGGAGAAGGTACGCTTTCTCGTTACGCCGGGAATAACCGGGCTGTGGCAAATTAGTCCCGACCGTAAGGCGCCGATCCACGAAAACTTGCAGCATGACATTCAATATATACAACATGTTTCTTTTCTATTGGATCTAAAAATCTTTATGAATACCTTCATCGTCATGATTAAAAGCAATACCCACTAGCTTTTACGCCGGGAGATAACTATGAATGGAAAAATAAAGGGAATTCACAAAAATGAACTCGCCAAAAATACCGTCTGGATGCTAATCGGATTTGGGTTCCGCATACTCATCCAAGCCGGTTACTTTGTCGTTCTGGCACGAATGCTCGGTGCTGATGGTTTTGGCAGCTTCGTTGGCGTGGCCGCCCTTGTTATGATCGCAGCGCAATTTTCCGGGCTCGGCACAGGAAATTTATTGGTAAAAAACGTCGCAAGGAATCCTAAGGCGTTTGAGGTGTACTGGGGTAACAGCTTGGTAATTACGCTGCTGTCCTCCCTTCTACTAATACCGCTTGTTTTGCTTGTTTCTTCTATTATATTGCCGGGTAACATATCAAGCTTGTTTGTGCTGCTGATCGCTGCGGCGGATATCATTTTCCTCCGGGTGAATGAAAACGCGGCACAAGCATTTCAAGCTTTCCAAAAGCTAAGTTGGACTGCGTTTACGAATGTGCAAATCAGCACGATCAAAATGATTGCAGCTGTAGGGATCATGTTAATGGTGAAAGAACCGCAGGTCATGGATTGGGGCTATGCTTATTTACTCTGCTCCATCATTAGTGCGGTGATTTCGGTTGTTTTGGTACATACCAAGCTTGGCAAACCACGTGTTCATCTTGCCATCATGAAGCCGGAACTCAAGGAAGGCCTTTATTTTGCAGTGGGGGGCGCCTCTTTGGGCGCTTACAATGAAACAGATAAGTCGTTATTAACGAAGCTCTCCAGTTTGGAGGCAGCCGGAATTTACGGGGCGGCGAATCGTATTATTGATGTTACGTTTACCCCTATTCGTTCGCTTTTGTTTGCAGCGTACGCCAAATTTTTTCAGCATGGTGAAAAGGGAATTAAAAACAGCTTCCAGTTTACCATCAAGCTTTTACCATTAAGTACAGGGTACGGCATTATTTGTGGAGCATGCATCTTCTTGTTTGCCCCGATCATGCCCCTCGTACTGGGTGCGGATTTTGAGGCATCGGTAGAAGCTGTGCGTTGGCTTTCCATTGTACCGCTGCTGAAGTCGTTTCACTATTTTGCTGCGGATTCATTAACCGGAGCAGGTTATCAAGGGTTTCGAAGCCTTGCACAAATTGGAGCTGCGGTAGTTAGCATCGGCTTAAATATGTTTCTCATACCAATGCTCGCCTGGAAAGGTGCTGCGATCACCGCAATCATCACCAACACAGTTCTTTCCATGACGATGTGGACAGGGATTTTGTATTTAACAAGAAAAAAAGATCAGCCGGTTCCGGAAGCCTCAGCATCAAAATCTTACTAGGGATAGGAAGAACAGGATGAGTACTGTAATTATTTTTCGCGACCTACTGCTGCCTCCCTCTGAGACATTTATAAGAGAGCAAGGGGAACGGCTAACTCAGTTTTCACCTCTTTACGTTGGTCTGCGTAATGACAAAGGGATCTCCTTACCGAAGGAAAAAACCTATATTGTAAATGATGGTTCGACTTACGGGAAGATGAAGCAGATCGCATTTAAAGCGATACAGGCCGATCTGGGGATCGCGAAGACCTTAAAAAGGCATAAGCCGCGTCTGATTCATGCACATTTTGGTCCTGATGGACTAACCGTACTGCCATTGGCAGAAAAACTGTCCATACCGCTTTTAGTTACTTTTCATGGGTACGATGCAACGGTCTACGATGAGTATGCACTTAAGTCAAAAATTTTTAGTCACCGGAATTATGCGAAAAAAAAGAACCAGCTTCAAGCAAGCAAAGCAAGATACATAGCCGTTTCGCATTTTATCAAGCAGAAGATGGTAGAATCCGGTTTTGATCCGGAGCATATCATTCAGCACTATATAGGCATTGATATTGACAAATTTACACCAATTCCAGATGTTCCACGCGAAGATATTGTTCTTTTTGTCGGGAGACTTGTAGAAAAGAAAGGATGCTCCTATCTGATATCCGCGATGGCTGAGGTTCAACAACGCTGTCCTGATGTTGAACTCATCGTTATCGGTGATGGCCCGCTGCGCTCTGAACTTGAGCTTGAGGCAAAAAATAAGCTCAAAAAATTCCGTTTTCTTGGTTTTCAGCCTCCGAAGGAAATTAAAGCTTGGATGAATAAAGCCAAGCTGTTTAGCGTGCCCAGCATTATTGCTGAAAACGGTGATGCGGAAGGGTTCGGAATGGTTTTTGCGGAGGCAAACGCCATGGGTGTTCCGGTAGTTAGTTTCAAAACCGGCGGAATTCCTGAAGCGGTATTGGACGGAGAAACTGCCCTTCTGGCAGAGGAGAAGGATGATAAGCAGCTGGCTGAGCATATTCACTACTTATTAACCGATCAAGAGGCATGGAAGAGATTTAGTGACAATGGTTATCGCAGAGTAAGAGACTTATTCGATATCCGGCAGCAAACGGCCAAGCTGGAACAAATCTACGAGGAAACGATAGCGGGCGGATATACTCCGGCTCAAAGGTAGGGGGTGAGATGTTGTACTATCCAGTGGAATCGCCAAAGAAGAGTTTACTGGTAAGCATTGTCATCCTATTTTTCTGCCTACGTCCTATTATAGATTTAGAGGGAAAATACGACGGCAGCGGGATTAACGCGGGTGGAATCGTCGGAATTTTAGCTGCGGGAGTGATCTTGCTCTGTTGTTACCATTATTTGAAGGAAATGAACGGCCTATCGGTCGTCATTGTTTCTTCATTTATTTATTTATGTATTCTTTTTACGTATAACGTCTTTTTCAGTGATAACAGAGGTGCTACGATCGTAGATTTCAGCAGATTTGTGGTCGGATTTTCACCAGTGCTTCTACTGCTGATCAGCAATTTTGGGAGAAACCTCGTTGATGAGAAAATGCTATATAAAGCGACGAAACTGCTTTTCTTATGCACGCTGGTTCCCATCGCGATCTCTTGGCTGCAGTTCCTCGGTTATTACCCTTATACGTATTTTGACTACGTGAATAATGCTTGGGTAGGGCGCCCTTCCGGTGGATACTTTCAGCCAAACTCGCTGGCCCGACTCCTCATTTTTAACCAGATATTACTGTATCTTATGCACTCAAAAGGACAAGTAACCTTATGGTTTAAAAATGGCTTTACTGGGGTTCTAGCGATCACAACGCTGATTTCGACTCATCGGACTTCACTCATTATATTAGTTTTAGTCATCGTTATCTATGAACTCTATCATTATTTCATTGTGAATAAAACGCGTGTAAAAATGGAAGGGCTCGTAGCATTTTTCCTAATCATGTCGATAATGACCGTCGGATTATTCTTTGCGAAAACGGCCGTTATCGATGCTTTTCAAAAAAGCATTGATACCTTATCGGTAGTTTTTAACAACCCGGATGTGTTTAATCCCAAGAGTGACGATTTCCTTAGAGGTAGAGGGGAAAAATACAAAATGACCTTTGAGGAAATGGGATCTGTTGGCTGGGGGGGGAAGCTTGTAGGCATCGGCTATGAGAAATTCGAGCCTCATAACGATCTGCTGCGAATGTTTCTCGTCACCGGATTGCTAGGGGTAGTGCTTTACAACATGATTTTGTACTGTTCACTGTATTTTGTGTGGAGAAAAGTAAATACGTACGGCCGCCTTTCGTTAATCGTATATTACCTTTACATCACTATATACGGCCTAACGCTGCAACCAACAGGATACCCTTATTTTATGTGGCTCTTCTTCTTCGGATTGTATTTTATCCAGGTTGTCTATAAGAGAGAGACCAATCAAACTGTAAAGGAGGGAGTCGCTTGAGTCGAGAAACAGGTTCCTATCCTTCCGTTGTCACGGTACTGATCGCAACCTATAACCATGAAGCCTATATCGGCGAAGCTGTTAAAAGCGTGTTTGCAAATGCCGACGATCTTGAGCAGCATGGGATTGGGACTCATATTGAGATTGTAGTTATGGATGACGGCTCGGTTGACGGAACCCGGCAGGTCGTTGAGGATTTTATAGACCTCAATCCGGCCAAGGTAACAGTGAAATACCAGTACCAAGAGAATAGCGGTCAAGCGGCTGCCTATCAGAATTCATTGCCCTTGATAACTGGGGAGTATGTATGTTTGCTGGATTCGGATGATCGCTTTTTGCCGCAAAAGATTCGTAAGGTGTTGGAAGTGTTTCTTCGTGAGAAAGAGGTTGGTTTACTCGGCCACCCTTTATATGTCATTAATTCCGCGGGTGAAGGCGAAGGAGAAGTGCGACCGAAAGCGGCCAAGATTAGTCACGGGGATATTAAGAAGAGTATCCTGAAAAATGGAAGAAATGTTGCGCCGCCGACATCCGGCTTAACTTTTAGGAGAGAAGTATTTTTCGAAATTCATCCCTCGCCTCTTTACGGTTTACCAAGCGCCGCCGATGCGTATTTATCCATCTCGGCCTCTCTTAAAGCAAATGTTTTCGCTATGGATGAGCCATTAGCTGAATATAGGCAGCATAATGGCAGTCAGTATGTAAAGAGGCTTACCTCCATCAGCGGATTACAAAGGACTATGGCTACGCAATCAAAAATTCTTACTCATCTTAAGCTAGAAAAGACGCTGGCAAACAATTCGTACTTTATGAGGCACAAATTTGTTCTTGTACGTATGGAAGAGCCTTTCGCCAAATGGTTAAAGCAACTTGCTTTGTTTAATGCGGCTTTACTTAAAGATCCATTTCTGGGATTTAAGCATAAGGTCGCATTTTTGTTATTCTGGAACGCAATCGCATTTTTGCCGAAATCAACATTTTGGAAAATGTGGATTTTCTTCCAGATGAAGCATACCGGGAATCGTGAATTGTCTTCATTATCAAACAACCAACCAGCAACAGCAGCATCCAAATAAAAATATAGTGGAGGGATTTTCCATGTCAATCGTAATCATCACAGGTTCTGCAGGCTTAATCGGTTCGGAAGCAACAGAGTTTTATGCAGGATTAGGCTATAAGGTTGTCGGGATCGACAACAACATGCGTGAGGTGTTCTTCGGGACGGAAGGCTCGACAGTTTGGAATCGCCAGCGTCTCGAAGGAAGCCTCGGTAAAAATTACGAGCATTTCAACGTAGACATCCGTGATGCCGACGCAGTAAGCGATTTGTTTGAAAAATTCGGCAGCGATATTTCGTTGATCATTCATACAGCGGCACAGCCTTCTCATGATTGGGCGGCACGCGATCCATTCACGGATTTCGGCGTAAATGCAAATGGAACATTAAACCTGCTTGAGGCGATGAGAAAGCATTGTCCTGAAGCAGTTTTTATTTTCACCTCAACGAACAAAGTGTACGGCGACCGCCCGAACACACTTCCATTAATTGAGTTAGAAACACGTTGGGAAATTGACCCGAACCATCAATTTAAGAATGGTATTTCCGAGGAAATGAGTGTTGACCAAAGCATGCACTCCCTGTTTGGAGCCTCGAAGCTTGCGGCCGACGTTCTCGTACAAGAGTATGGAAGATACTTCAACTTCAAAACGGTTTGCTTCCGCGGTGGCGTGCTGAGCGGTTCAAAGCAATCTGGCGTTCAGCTTCATGGTTTTACGAATTACCTGGTGAAGTGTGTCATGACGGGTACTCCTTACACCATTTTCGGATATAAAGGTAAACAGGTACGCGACGTGATTCATTCGAGCGATGTTATCTCGGCATTCCACGCCTTTTTCCAAAATCCGCGTACCGGCGGTCAAGTATACAACCTCGGCGGTGGCAGAGCATCCAACGTTTCGATGCTTGAGGCGATTGCTATTACGGAAGAAATTACAGGACGCAAGCTTTCCTATACCTATTCCGATCAGGCGCGTGCTGGCGATCACCAATGGTATGTATCCGATTTAGCAAAATTCCAAGAGCATTATCCGGAATGGAAGCAGCAGTATAACCATATCCGCATGATTATCGAAGGGATCGTTGAAGAAAACAAAGAGCGCTGGAGTGTTGGCGTATGATCGATCGCGGAAGGCATTCCATTTGCGGCGTTAAAGTGAACGCCATGGATTATGAGCAGGCGGTACAGCGTATCGTCGATGCAGCAAAGGCCGGGGAACCCTGTGCGGTTTCCGCCCTTGCGGTTCATGGAGTAATGACGGGCTGCCTTGATGAAGAGCATCGCCGCAGGTTGAACGGACTTGATCTTGTTCTCCCTGACGGACAGCCTGTTCGTTGGGGGTTGAATCTTGTTCATAGAACAGGCTTAAAAGAACGCGTTTACGGACCGGAGCTTACTCTTCGTACAGCAGCCGCAGCGGCAAAACACGGACTTCCGGTTTACTTATACGGTAGTAAGCTTGAAACGCTGGAAAAATTCTCAGTTAATCTTCAGAAGAAGTACCCGGGATTGCAGATTGCAGGAATGGAGCCGTCGAAATTCCGTAAGCTAACGCCTGAGGAAAAGAAGGAAGTTACGGAACGCATTAAAGCGAGCGGAGCAAAAATGGTATTCGTCGGATTAGGCTGTCCGAGACAAGAGGTCTGGGCATATGAATATCGCGATTTGCTGCGCATGCCTCTGTTAGCTGTCGGTGCCGCGTTTGACTTTCATGCGGGAACATTGAAGCAGGCACCAGCATGGATGCAGAAACGCGGTCTCGAGTGGTTCTTCCGTTTAACGCAAGAGCCAGCTCGCTTGTGGAAGAGATATCTTTATCTCAATCCGCTCTACCTGTTGACTCTATTTGGTGAATTTACCGGGGTACGACGTTTGCCTACCTTAATGCCGAACGGCCAGGAACGCGAACAATCATTTGGATAAATATAAAATTTTGGAGGAGAGAATACCATGAAAAAAATCGTCATTTCCGGAGCGGCCGGCTTCCTCGGCTCCCACTTAACAAAGGAATTACTTAACCAAGGACACCGGGTTGTCGGCATCGATAATTTATCAACTGGAAAAGCTTCGAACCTAGAGGATGTCAAAGACAATCCTCTTTTTTCTTTCATTCAGTTTGATGTATCGGAAAAATACATTATCGAATTGCCGGAGCTGCAAGGGGTAGACGAAATTTATCACCTGGCCTCGCCGGCTTCTCCAAAATTTTACCAAGCGGCACCGATCGACACGATCTATGTAAATACGATCGGTACCCAAAACATGCTTGAGCTTGCACGCAGAAATGATGCAAAAATCTTGTATGCGAGCACAAGCGAAGCTTATGGCGACCCGGAAGTTCACCCACAGCCGGAGGAGTACCGCGGCAACGTAAATACATGGGGGCCGCGTGCATGCTATGACGAAGCAAAACGTCTTGGCGAAGTATTCTGCTATGAATATCATCGTTTGTACGGCGTGCGCACCAAGGTGGTGCGCATTTTTAATACTTACTCTGCTGGACTCCGTAATGACGATGGGCGCGTCATTTCCAACTTTGTTACGCAGGCGCTTACCGGTGAAGATATTACCGTATACGGTGACGGCAGCCAAACGCGTTCGTTCTGCTATGTTGACGATACGCTTCGGGCGTTCCGTCTAATGATGGATTCGGATGAAGCAACCGGCGAAATCATTAATGTCGGCAACCCAACAGAGTATTCCATCATGGATGTTGCATTGATGGTTCAGAGCCTGACGGGCACCTCCAGCCAAATTACGTTCCACGAACTGCCGAAGGATGACCCGAAGGTTCGCCGTCCGGTTATTGACAAGGCAAAAGCAATCCTTGGCTGGGAACCGCTCGTTGCGCTTGAGGAAGGACTTCAGCGCACCATCGAAGTGTACAGAGAGCGCCTGGTGCTTGAAAAAGTAGAAGCAGTCTAATCGGTTAACCACGATAACGAACGAAGACCTATTGCTATTTACACATAGAGGAGGATATAGAGATGAATGTTGTATGTATCGGATCGGGATATGTTGGAAGCGTAACGGGGACCGCATTTGCGGTTCTCGGCCATAAGACGACGGTGTTGGATATCGATGAAAAAAAAGTAGGGCTGATGAATTCCGGAAAAAGCCCGATTTACGAGCCGGGTCTGGATCATCTCATCTCCACTTATATTGGCAAAACATTGTTTGCAACGACGGATTACAGCTGCATTCATGATGCGGATGTAGTCTTCGTCGGAGTAGGCACTCCTTCGAAGCCGGATGGTACAGCTGATCTGAAATTTATTAAGCTTGCGGCGGAGGGCATCGGCCGTCATCTTAATCCAAATCAATATACGGTTATCGTCAATAAATCGACGGTACCTGTAGGTACGGCGGATCTCGTTTCTTCCATTATTGAAGAAACGTCCGGGCTGAAGCCGAATGTTCACTTTGCCGTGGTCAGCAATCCAGAATTTTTGCGCGAAGGCTACGCGTTAGAAGACGTATTCTTCCCGGATCGTATCGTCATCGGCGCAGACCACGAGCGTGCTGGTTTGGTTATGAAGAACCTTTATCATAACCTTGTAAACCGTATCGGTTATGCGGAGAAGAGCCAGGATTTCATATTCCCGCATCAAATTCCAGTTACACAGCCGGTCTATTTCGAAACCGACGTAAAAAGCGCGGAAATGATCAAATACGCATCCAATGCATTCCTTGCCGTTAAGATCAGCTACATCAACGAGATGGCTAGATTGTGCGAGGTGCTTGGTGCTAACGTAACCTCGGTTGCAACCGGTATGGGCCTTGACTCCCGAATCGGCAATAAATTCCTGCAAGTATCCAGCGGCTGGAGCGGAAGCTGCTTCCCGAAGGATACAGCGGAGCTGCTGGCGACAAGCCGCAAATACGGCTGCGAGCTTACTGTGGTAGAAGCAGCGGTAGAGTCCAACGTGCAAATGCACAACTTCGTCGTCGACAAAATTAAGCGCCGTTTAAAATCCCTTAACGGCAAAACGGTCGGTATTCTCGGTCTTACTTTTAAACCGAATACAGACGATGCCCGCAAGACACAAGCCTCGGTCATTATCAACGATTTGATCAATGTCGGTGCGCGTGTGAAGGTCCATGATCCACAGGGGATGGAAATGTTCCAGGCGTTAAATTCCAACTTGGATGTGCAGTACTGTGAGGATGCGCATCAGGTGGCGGCAAACAGCGACGCTCTTGTTTTGTTAACGCATTGGGATGAGTACAATGTACTGCGGTGGAATGAAGTGTTCTCTTCCATGAAGCAGCCATATATTTTAGACACACGGAACTTCCTCAATCAAGCGGAGCTGCAAGCGCTCGGTTTTGCTTATGAAGGTGTAGGCATTACCACTTCGGAAAACACCGGAGTATCCGAGGTTGTTGCCGTATAAACAGCGGTTCGATTTGCGAAGTCTAGAAGGCTCCTCTGTCAGGGCGGAGCCTTTTGGGCTTGTCAAATGAGGTTCATGGCAGCGGTCGGCAGCACATGATTTCTTATACAAACGCTTGTCCAAGCAAGGAGTGTATAGATGAAAATTGTGTTACTGTCTGAGGGTGCAAGTAAGCGCTTACTTAAAAACGAGGATGAGCATCCCTTAACGCTGCAGCCAGTGCTTGCTTCTCCTAAATCGAAGCAGGAATCGATGGTGCAGCGCTTATGGCGGCAAATTGGGCAGGCCGACTTGCAGAAGGATACGTTGGTGGTGACCAACAGTAAACAGGCGCAGCTCCTTCAATCACAGTTCGGCGAACAGGCCAATGTGATTATTGCACCGCATCGCCACCATACATACGCCGAGACTCTGCTTGCTGTAAGTCACTTATATTCGGAAGCTCAAGTCGGCTTAAGTGAAATCATTATCGTTTTACCGGCTGATCTTGTCGTTGAAGATGCCTTTTTTTCAATCCTGGAGCAGCTCGAAGTCACTTTGCGGACAAGTAAACAGGATTTGGCTTTACTCGGAATGAGGCCGACACATCCATCGGAGGATTTTGGGTACATTATCCCCAGTGAAACTTACCATCACGAGTTCCAGCCAGCTTATATTAACGTTTCGCAGTTTGTGAACCGACCTCGTACTTCCGAAGCTCAAGCTCTTTTGGAGCAAAATGCGCTTTGGAGCTGCGGGGTATTTGCATTTCAGTTAAATTACATGATTCACCACATGATTCATTATGAACTGCCGATCCGCCAGGTCCAATTGCAAAAACAATACCATCGCATTCCAAGAATCAGTTTCGATGAAGCGGTTACGGAACAAGCGCGGAATGTCGTTGTGAAGCCGTATCATCCGGCACGAATTGGCCAATGGGTGCGAAGAGCGGTCATAGGGCAATCCTTAGGGAGTGTGAGGTCGTCGCTTAAGACGGGGGGCACCATAGTTTGAAGATATACCTATAGAGAGAGATGTAAAACTTTGGGTGAAGCCGAAATGACAAAACTGCCGTTTCCCTGTCTGGCGTAACGAAGGATCCGGACAATTAAATGTTTAGAAGATATTGGTGGCGAACAGGCAGCAAGGCTCTGTGATTAACGTTAGGCAATTGAAGTGTGTTGGACTAGTTGCTGCAGTTTTGTTCATGAATGGAGTTGAACCATTGTTTTGCAAAATCGAAGCTATACCTCAAGATGGCTGATCACGTATAAAGGCAGAACATATGCTTCTGTGTACGGGAAAAAGAAGGCTTACGACCTGTTCGTTAAGCTAAGTCATTGTGTCAGCGGCCTTCATGTTGAGCCTGCCCCGAAACGAAGCAAGAAGCCTAGATCGCAGCGCGAAATTATTGAATATATCCGGCAGTGGCGGCAAAAGAACAAGGATAAAGTGCGGGAATATAACCGCAAAAGCTATTCAAAGAGAAAAAAGAAGCTTGCACAAAGGTCTTCGAAGGAGAGGAAAGAAGCCATGTTAGAACAAACACAGCTTACGTATACAGTTCCTTTTGACGCATACAAGCGTTGGAGCATGGCGGACATGCCTGCTTGGATGAAGCAGGAGCTGGCTCAAATGGACGAGGCTGCAATTAAGGAATGCTTTGGCAGCCAACTCGCCTTTGGCACCGGAGGCTTACGTGCGGAAATCGGAGCGGGCACGAATCGGATCAATATGTTCACAGTGCGGAAAGTGACGAAGGGGCTGGCGGACTATCTCAACCAGCTTGGCGGCAGCGCACCCGAGCGGGGAGTAGCCATCGCCTATGATTCCAGACGATTCTCCAAGGAATTTGCCGATGAAGCAGCGCTGGTGCTTGCGGAGAATGGTGTTCGCGCTTATGTTTTTGACGAGCTGCGTCCAACGCCGCTGCTTTCATTTGCCGTCCGGCATTTGGGAACGGCTGCTGGAATTGTCATCACCGCTAGTCATAACCCGCCGGAATATAATGGCTATAAGGTGTACGGCGAGGATGGATGCCAGCTTCCGCCTGCAGCGGCCGATGCGATTACCGAAGCTGTAGATCGGGTCGAAAATGAGCTGACTGTACGCGTTATGGACAAAGCCGAGGCGATTGAAAAGGAGCTGTACATTTCGATTGGCCATGAAGTCGAAGAGGCTTATCACACACGGCTCCTCAAGGGAATTCAAAATACAGCTGCAATCCGCGAAGCGGGGGATACACTCAAAATCGTTTATACCCCGCTGCATGGCTCCGGAAATCGTCCCGTTCGGGAAATCCTTGCCAGAGCAGGTTTCCGCAACGTCCTGACCGTGAAGGAACAGGAACTTCCAGACTCCGAGTTTTCTACGGTTTCCTCACCGAATCCGGAAGAGAAAGCGGCGCTTGCGCTGGCCATCGATCTCGCATCCGCAAACGAGGCGGATATCGTTCTAGGGACGGACCCGGATGCCGATCGTGTCGGCGTTGCAGTTCGTAAGGCCTCCGGAGAGTACGTTTGTCTCACGGGCAACCAAACCGGTGCATTAATGCTGGACTACATATTGTCGCAGCGTCAGTACCGCAATGATCTGCCATCCAATGGAATCGTTATGAAAACGATCGTAACCTCCGAGCTCGGCCGTGTCATTGCATCCCGGTACGGTGTGGAAACCATGGATACGTTAACCGGCTTTAAGTATATCGGGGAAAAGATCGCCCAATTCGAGCAAACCGGTGAAAAGCAATTTTTATTCGGCTACGAAGAAAGCTATGGTTATTTATTTGATGCTTTTGTCCGGGATAAGGATGCCGTTCAGTCTTGTTTATTAGTAAGTGAAATGGCAGCTTACTACAAAACGAAGGGCATGACGCTGGACCGTGTGCTGGATGAGCTTTACCGGACGCACGGTTATTTTATGGAAGGGCTTCATTCCATCACGTTAACAGGACTGGAAGGGATCGTCCGCATCAACCAGATGACCAACTATTTGCGGGAGCATTTGATTTCCAAAATCGGAAGCTGGAGAGTCAGCTCGATCAGCGATTACCAATCGGGGTCAGAGCTGCATCTAACGAGTAACACGCGGAAACCAATCGATCTCCCAAGCTCGAACGTCGTAAAGTACATTCTGGACGATGGCGCTTGGTTTGCTGTCCGGCCTTCCGGCACGGAGCCTAAGCTGAAAATTTACTTCAGCGTGATCGGTGAAACCGCTGAGGAAGCTCAAAACAAGCTATCTTTACTTAGAGATCAGGTGCTGAATTTGATGGACAACATTAAAATGTATCTCGGTCTTGAAGTTGTTCAAAAGTAACGAGCTTGGAGAGCGGGCAGTATGCGGATGAGCTGCGGCCTGCTCTCCTTTTAATTTTCCGCTGTTGCGATCTACATAGAGAGGATGGATTGGCGTAGGAAAGTTTACTCGTATTTTTATTTTATTGGTGTCAATCTGCTGGATCGCGGTGATCTTTTACTTTTCTTCTCAATCCTATTACGAGCAAACGATCATTCCTCAGCTGCAGTCATGGCTTCCTGCTAAGGAGCTTCGTGAGCGGGTGCCCGATTTGGTTATCTCCTACGATCATGTATATGTGAACGCTAAGAAAAATCCATATGGTTTCATAGAATTCATATTCCGAAAATTGTCTCATCTATTTGTGTATGCGGTGCTTGGCTGCTTTTTTATGCTTCTTTTTCGATTTAGGATTGCAAAGAATTGGCTTTCTATTTTATTTACTCTAGTGCTCTGTATGGTGGTTGCCGGGTTAGATGAGGTGAATCAATTGGACGCAGTCAAGAGAACGCCTTCCATCGTGGATGTGGGTATCGATGCGGCCGGAGCAATGATTGGTGTCATGGTCGCTCTACTCGTGCAAAGGATCTATGCGAGGAATAAACGTGAATAAACTATATTTTCTTCTGGTAAAGAAGGGATATTTTATCGTCATATACGGAAAAGGAGAGCGATCAGTATGGAAGAGCACAAGCAACGGGAAGGACGCTTTCAAAACCATTTAATGAAAGATGTAATTCCGCTAAAGCACAACCTCTATCTTCATCCTGCCGATCCTCGTTATTATGAGAAAAAATTAGAATATTACGATCGGAATTGCCCCGAGGCCCACTATCATCTCGGTTTGAAAAAGCTTCGTGAAGGAAACCGGGAAGCGGGTGTTCTCCATCTCACGCAATGCCTGCGTACTCCTACTTCCCCTTACTATTCAAAAGCCAGATCGGTGCTAGCCAAAGTAGACAAGGAAATCCGCGTCTCTCTGGATTCGTCGAAGTTGGATTCATCCGGGGCGCCGACGCACTTCAAAAAATCCAAGCAGAGCCCGTCACGTTCTGCCGCAAGGGTAACCCTAGTAGCGGCCATTCTCTGTCTTTGTTTTGCTTTTCTACTCTTTATTAGTGCTCCGATTCTCCGTTCGGCGGAGATTGCCAGTCCCTTCTCCAGCGTAGGGATGGACGTGGTGTACGAGAGTGAAGAGCTGCCCTTTGTTATTTACCTTCCTTACCAGCTATCTACAGCTGAAATTGAACGGCTTTTATATGATCATGCAGTAACATTGGCAGCCGAACATCCACAGAGAAAGGTTCTCTTGTACGGCGTATATTCTTCTGCCAAGGCCGCAGGCACCCCAGTGCCGCTTCGCGAAATCGAATTGAAGGACCAGGCGTTTGTGACAGCGGCATATAAGTCGGAAACGGATGCAAGTGTTAAGATTCGCTTTCATCAAAGTGCAGGAAACTCCTCGGGTGAGGCCGGGCGAATAGAAGAAACGCAGTTTGCTGCGAATGTGGTGCGGACGGCACTGCTGCAATACAAGGAAGACCATGGAAAGCTCCCGGACGATGTCCGGGAGCTTTTTGGCGTTTATCCTGATAATTATTTAAGTGTACTTCCTCTGGAGCCGTTATCAGAGAGCCACAAAGTGTTGGCAGAGATCGATTACACCGGCGGATGGGCGTATAATTCCACGGAAATAGACCCGGAGCAGATGTTTCGTCCCAACTCCCCCATGAACATTGCATTTGAACCCGTTGAAATTGTAGTGAACCGACAAACTCATCAACTGGTATTACGCAGCGGCAGCATCGTTGCGCTGAGGGAGCAGGTCGGGTTAGGTAAGGAGAGCAGCACACCTGTGGGACTATTTGCTGTGGATCAAAGAGTCCTCGATCCTCAAGGACGTAAATCGGGAGTGTACGGGACGGCGGGGTTATCCTTTGGGCAATGGGCAGTCCATGGTACGAATGATGAGCACTCGATCGGTAAAAACGAATCGTTAGGCTGCGTAAGAATGAAAAATGAGGCTATCAGCAAACTGTTTCCAATGGTTCCGAAAGGAGCGGCGATTCGAATCGAGGAGAGCGGATTACAGGATGCCATAGAGTCAAACTCGTACCTGTCACAAGTGCATCGTTTGTTTCCTTCCATAGAAGCTGAGGAAGAGCGAGCGCCGAAAAACACTTTATTTTCCTGGTTAGGCTAAGAGAACAGCTTCGGGTATGCATTCGTTCGCGGAGGCAATGCATCGTAATAGGAGTGTAATCGGGCTTGTGTATAGTAGAAGAGAGAGAAGAGGAGAGTTGCACATCAGCTGAAGAGGGCAATCATCAACGAGAGGTTCGAAAGCAGCTTACAAGAGACCCTGTCGAAAACATATTGATCTGTCGATTGGATTCGACAAAGAAATCGAGAAAAAACCCCCGTGTTTCGACAGACAGCGACTATGGGTGATGTGGTAAAATATTCTTGTGACAATTTGTAACATGGACAACTAAATAAGTCATCTTTGATGGGATGCGATGATCTACGTTCACCAATTTGGGCACCTTAGAACGTGGGGAGTAGGTGGTGCAACCGACCCTTTCTACGAATATCGATTCAGTAGGGAGGTTTTTTTTATCAAAGAGAAATAGGAGGAGTGGCGGACCTATGCGTCAAAGGGAGAGAGTCAGTCTCGAAATCGGAGACATATTAGAGCAACTCGGTATAGACAGAAAGAAATGGGACCAAAAAGAAAATGAGTCCGTTGCGATTTCTGTGACTACAGAACCATTAACTGTGCAGGTTAACAGTACTATCGCAACGAAAACAAAAACGAAGACTCATATTCTAATTAGTTAAATCGTATGTCTACTATAGTTCATTATACTTAAAAAAGTCTTCTTTTCAAGTCGGGTTTAGTGAGAACCCGGCTTTTTTTATCTTGAAAGACTACTTCTTTATATTACCATTATCCTAGAGTCGGGGCAATAGATTTTGTAATCAATTTGTAATTCTCTTGATAGTTCGTTCATATACATTAATGTGAAGAAGAACTAACGATAAAGCAGGTGTTTAACGATGTATGCGGTATATTACAAACAAACGAGATTATCCCCGATTATGTCCTATGAAGCCGCAGTAAGCTGGTGTGAACGATTTAGTATGTTCTTTAGCTCATTAACGGTAAGGCCTGTTTCAGCTGAAGCTGATCAATAAATTTCTAATTTTGTCTGCAAATGATCCCCTCTGGGTGCCCAGGGGGGATTTCCTGTTTCTGTGAATTTCTTTACATATGTTTACACTGGGAAATATGTTAGTATAATAAAGTAGAAAACGTCGATTGTTGGAGATCATCCTGAATTGAACACTGAGCTCTTTACATAAATCCACATGTACGGCTCTATAATGCAATACACCGCAATAACACGAACCGCTGACTGTCCAACCCCCAGAAGTTTTCTTCACTTCGCTAAGCATTCCTAACGTAGTACCGCCGTTCCTTTTTACGAGTGAAAGAATCGGCTCCATTCGGAAGCCATCTTATAGAATTCGTGAAGCTACGACATACCATCCATTTCATGCGAGAAAAGTGTGAGGCGATTTTATGCTGCACCAAGCAGAACGATTAATACAACGCAAGCAATATATGGAAGGGGCATTTTTTCTCGAAAAATGCATCCGGAACGGCCAAGACATACCTCACGAGCTCATGGTGCAGGTGCCGAATCAATATGTTATTGTATCGCCTTACCTATCGCGCTACTGGGGACAAGCTGCACTAGAGAATGGAAGTGTGCAATCTTCCATTGAATTCTTAACATCGGCGCTGCGAATGTTTGCTTCCTACTCTCTTCATGAAGATTTCCTAGGGGTGCTTGCTTTAATCGCCCAAGCGAATCTACGAATCGGCAATATCGAAGAATTTGTGGTTCAGATTCAGTATTTGGACCAGGAATATAGCAGAAAAGAAATCGTATGCAGCGGTGTGGTTCCCTATACGATTTCTTTAGGCGAGCACTATACGGAACTTCTCCAGCCCTGTGGAGTATACCTGGAGGAAGCATTTCAGCTGTATTTAAAGGAAAATGACCCTAAAGGAATGTCTATCGTTCTAGTAGAAGCCAATCTGAGGCCGAGGATTCTGCGAAACCCGGAATGCTGGGAAGAAAATTACACATTAGTTGTAAACCGACTGTCTTTTGACTCTAAACAGAAATATTGGATCTACCCCGTCACGATTTCTTATCTTTACATGAAGCAGAATTGGACTGTCTTGCTTGAGCAGGATAAAGATTTAGAGCAGGAGATTCAACAAATTCCGTATTACTATCAATGTCTAGTTTGCGCGCTTCTTCGATTGGCAGCGTCAGCTTCAGGTATAGGTCAAGGGAGCGGCTGTGAGCGCCTGTCTCAGCCTGTTGTTTATGATGATGTGGGTATCCAGTTTTTGATTAGTGTAGCAAGAGTTACGCAAATGAAGGACTCGCATGAGTATGTCCAACGATCAATACATTTGTATCAGCAATGCCGCCTTCCTTCTCATAAAACGCTTGTCGATCAGCACTCTGCTACCGATGGAATGGTTGCGGAAAGCGCGGCTCCGGGTATACAGGTCTTTGGATTTGGTTCGTTTCAAATCCATGGGCCGGATGGAAGCTATCCGATACAATGGACTAGAAAAAGAGCGCGAGATCTGTTTATCTACTTGCTTTTACAGCCGAAATTTTCTTGCACGAAGGAAAAGGCGGTTGAAGATTTTTTCCCAAATCACGATTACAAAAAGGCGCTAAACCAGATCAATGTTACCGTTCATTCCATAAACTCCAGCTTAGGTGAGCATATCAAGGTAAAGCCGATCGTAATTCAGGAGAACGGACTGATCTATATTAATCCGGTTTTGGAGATCCATTTTGACATTAATCAGTATTTACTTATGCTTCAAAGCGGCGAAGCCCTATGGATTTCGAATCGTGATGAGGCGTTCACCTTATATCGTCAGGCTTCCGAGCTGTTTCAGCCCATTTTTACAAATATTGAGGGGGCGGAATGGATTCATCGGTTTCAAGATGAACTTTTCCTGAAGCAGCTTGAGGTTTTCCGGAGATTAGGCGAGTATGCAGTGCAGACGAACCGTCTGGAAGAAGCGGAGGCTGTGTACAAGCAGGCTGTGAATTACGACCCTCTGCAGGAAGAATTTTATCAAGGATTGATTGCTGTATTGATAAGTAAGGGGAAGTCAGGGGAAGCCATGTTTTGGTATAAACAGCTGGAGTCGCTGCTGCGCAAGGAGCTGGACATGGAGCCCATGGAAGAGACGAGGCTGCTTCTGCAATATATGTAATGGTTTTGTTACTGAGCGGAGATAAAATGAGAGGAGTTACATTATCATTCGCGGAAGGTGGAGCCATGGATCGCACAAATCGCTATAACTGGACGATTCAAAGCACTCTTGGAGAAGAAGTGAGCGTGCTTCGGGATCTGGCCTCTATATTACGCGAATCGCCCCGTAAAGACGATATATTAATATCTGTAGCGGAATGCTGCATTAATGCAATTGAGCACGGGAGCAAAGGTCAGGAAGGCAACAAAATAAAGGTTTCGTTATCAATGAATGATGTGCATTACAGTGTGAAGGTATGTCATGAGGGCCCCGGATTCGATTATTCGAAGGCGAAAACACCTCATATCTCTTATAAATTAACGGAAAGCCAGCCGAGAGGCTGGGGCATCTATTTAATGCATCAATTTTCGGATGAAATTCAAACTTGGACGGATCAAGCAAACCGGTTTTGTACGGAATTACGATTCAAGAAAGGAATTTTATAAGTATGCCGGAAAAAGGATTTCATTATCTGACACATTGCAAGGAGCAGTATGCGGTTATCGAGCTTGTTGGTGAATTGAATAAACTGGCAGAGGAAACTTTGCTTGGGGTTACGGACTGGAAGGCGGTCTCCAACGAAGTGAAATCGATTGTTTTTGATTTTACGAGGGTGGAGTATATCAATAGTGCAGGAATCTCTATTGTGATTAGATTAATCCGCTCGGCCAATGACGAAGGACTGCTGCTATTCGGCTTTGGCATCAATAACTTGCAGGAAAAGCTGTTTCGTGCTGTCGGCATTTCAGAATATATTATGTTTTATCCAGATGAATTTTCTATTGCAGAGCGGCTGAAAACCGTTGGTTAGGCGATAGGAAAATAGGAAACCGCTCCGAGAGAGGGAAAACTCTTTCAGGAGCGGTTTTTTTGCTGTTAACGTATTAAGGGACGAATGAAAGAAGCGCAAAAACGCTCGGAAATTTCATCTGTCGTATATCCGCACTGATGCTGCAAATGCAGCACGGTATGGGGGGATAAAGAGGAGATCAATATATGTGCTGTAAAAGCAGGGTCATGCAAAAAGGCAGTGCTGCCCATGGTTTGAATTTCTTCGATTTGATTCGTAATCAACCGAAGTAAGATGCGGTATGGCTCGGATTGAAAGAAATCCGGTTTCGGATCACCGTGTCTTTGATGGGCTTGAATTTCTACTATCCATTTTGCATTTTCCACGGTGTGTGGAATTAATTGGCGGAAAATCGTATATAACCGTTCCTGTGCAGGCTCATCGGCCATTTTGGAAACCGTTTCATCCAGCCGGCTGCAAAAGACGAGAAAGCTGTCTTTAAGCAGCTCCATACATAAATCGCCTTTGTTAGCATAGCGGCGGTACAATGTGCCTTGTCCTACGCCGGCTGCTTTCGCAATTTGATGCATGCTGACGGCCTCGATGCCATGACGGTTGAATAGGTCGGCGGCCGCTTGAAGAATCAGATCGCTTGTCTCTTGTGCATCTCTTCGGTTAACGGGCATTAGTTCAGGCTCCTCCACTACATACTTGTCCACGATTGACAACCGGACAATTGTCCGGTAACATTCGATATAGAAATCGGACAATTGTCCGCCTAGACTGCAAAGCAATTGTGTAAATTGTAGTCTTTGTAGAAGATGAGGTCAATATCTTGGGTAGGGTAGGAGGAACAGAAAATGTCGAATGTTTCATACAATCGGCTGGAGAGTGAACAGGAGTTCTCAATGAAAAGCATTATCGTTCCGTTAATTGCCATTATCGTCGGCATGTTTATGGTTATTCTGGATGGAACGGCTATGAATGTAGCTATGCCGGGCCTAATCCAGGACTTCGGCCGGGATATCTCCGTCGTTCAGTGGACGGTTACCGGCTATTCACTGGCGCAGTCTGCGGTGATTCCGTTAGCGGGCTGGCTTTCGGATCGATTCGGAGCGAAGCGGATTTTTTTACTTTCCGTTGTCATGTTTACGCTGGGGTCCGTGCTTTGTGCGTTGGCGGCAACAGCGGAGCAGCTAATCGTGTACCGTATCATTCAGGGACTCGGAGGCGGAATGGTTGCCCCGATCGCCATGGCCTTTACGTATCGGCTTAGTCCGCCGGGCAAGGTCGGTGCCGTGATGGGGATGATCGGAATTCCGATGCTGCTTGCGCCGGCGTTAGGACCGGTCGTTGCCGGATGGCTTGTTGATTATGCCACATGGCATTGGATTTTCTTGATTAATATTCCGATTGGAATTATCGCTGTAATGATAGGTCTTCGTACACTGCCCAATATTGAAAGGCAAACCGTTCCTGCTTTAGATTTCTTGGGCATGATTTTTGCTCCTCTTGCTTTTGCGGCGCTTGCTTATGGCGTGAGCTCGGCAGGCGGCGGAGAGGGCGGAGGTCAGGGCGGCGGCTGGAGCTCCAAAGAAGCGATTGGGGGCATGACGGTAGGCGTCATTGCACTGGCCGTTTTTATTATCGTGGAGCTTCGCAGGGCGAACCCGCTGCTTGAGCTTCGCGTTTTCCGCTCGGGCAATTTTACGCGCGGCATTATTGTACAGTGGATTGCCCAAATTGCGTTGTTTGGCACATTGTTTTTAGTTCCGCTGTTTTTACAGCAGGCGAAAGGCTTCACGGCCTTTACGACCGGACTGATTATGCTGCCGCAGGCCTTATCCTCCGGTATATTTATGCCGATTGGAGGCCGGCTTTACGACCGCTTCGGCGCACGCCCGGTCGTGATCGCCGGGTTAACCATCGTAACGACGGCTGGTGTGCTGCTTTCTACAGTGAGTGCAACCACCAGCCTAATCATGATTATGCTTCCGCTGGCCATGCTCGGAGCGGGCATGGGCTTGTCGATGATGCCGTTGAACACGCATATTATTCAATCGGCGCCAATCCATTTGGTCAGCCGCGTTACTTCGCTCACCGCGGCTGCGCAGCAGGTGATGACTTCCTTTGCGGTTGCAGGCTTATCTACGGTTTTGGCAAGCCGCATGGAGCATTATGTTCAGACGGGAGCGCAGGGTCCGGCTCTGATGTATTCATCCTTCGGAGATACCTTCCTGGTCATGGCAAGCATTGGAGTCGTAGGCGCTGTAATGGGCTTTTTGCTGCGCCGCCCCAAGCGAGACGGCGAAAGCGGCGAGGGAAAAGCAGTGGCGGAAGCTGCCATGATGGCGGGCCATTAAGTTTTGATCCATATGTAAAAGGAAGACCGGTGAGGGAGCTCGCCGGTCTTTTTGGCTATGCATGATTGCAGGATAATCAGGGTCACGGCTAGGCAAAGGGAGGCTGCGCTGTTTTCTACTGTTTTGTTTCGTGCAGCCTTAACAATTTCTTTACGCGATTTTAACCGTTCGGGTGTTCATTGGTCGGCCTGTCCATGCTATGATAGTGGGAAAATGCAAACAGACGTCTAGAGGTGTGGTGGATATGTCCCAAAAAAGCTTATTTATAAAAGCATCGATTGAGCAAATGATTGAAACCCAAAAGCTGCGCGTTGGGGAGAAGCTGCCATCGGAAATCGAGATGGCCAAGCAGTTTGGCGTCAGCCGCGAGACGTTTCGGGCGGCGGTGAAGCTGCTGGAGCAGGAAGGCAAGCTGCTCGTGAAGCATGGCGTAGGCACGTTTATTATTAAGCCGCTGCCGAGTGTGCCAAGCAGTCTGGAGAAGCTCAGCAGCACGGGGGCGATGGTGCGTGCCGCTGGAATGGATGAGGGCGAGCGCAGGGATTCGCTTCGCATGGAAAGCTGCGCCGACAAGGAATGGTGCGGCCAGCTCGGACTAAAAGAAGGCGAGAAGGTTGTCGTTATTGAGCGTCTGCGAACAGTGAACGGCGAGCCTGCGGTATACTCCGTGAACGTCATGCCGCACGCTCTTACAGGGGAGGCCTTTAATGCGGCCGACAATTTCTCCGGCTCGTTGTTTCAGCACCTAGAGAAAAGCTGCGGCATTTACATCGTCCGCGCGCATACCGAAATTCGTGTGCCGCTGCATATCGACCCCTACTGCCAGAAGCTGCTGGTACGCCCGGAGACGACGGTGCTGCAGCTAAAGCAGCTTCATTATGACGAGGCGAACCGGCCGGTGCTGTATTCGCTTGATTACATGCGCAACGATATTTTTCAGTTTTGGATCCAGCGTAAGCGGGAGTAGTGTCAAGCTTGCTTGCGGAAAAATTTACAAAACCGATAAATGCAGTTAACAAAGCGCTAACAAATCCCCTCTATAGTAAGGGTAGATTAGATGTCTATACATCTATACCATTACAAACATATGGGAGTGGGAAAACGTGAAGAAACGCATGGTTTCAGGTCTTATTCTAGCCTTGTCCTTGTCCTCGATTTTAGCGGCGTGCGGTCAGGAGGCATCCAAGCCGACTACGAACGCACCGGCTCAGGCTGAAAAAGCAGAGGCGCCGGCAGCTGCGAAGGTAGAAGCGGTAAAGATTAACGCAGCCACGGCAGGCGACACCAACATGACCGAGCTGCTGGAGAAGGCGATCGCACCGGGCTTTTCGGAAAAGCATAAAGGCATGAGCCTCAATGTTGTCGGGACAGGCCCAGGGGATGCCGGCTCGCAAAAGCTTTACGCAAAGCTGAAGGCGCAAAAGGATGCCGGCAAGAAGGAATGGGATATTGATCTTGCGATCGTGCATCAAAGCATTATGGAAAGCATGATGAAGGACGACCTTCTTGAAAAATATGTTCCGATGAGCGCTAACAAAGATCTGGTTACGACTCCGGACAGCAAAAACAGCTTGGGTACGAATATCGACGGCTTCGCCATTCCGCTGTTCCACAGCCAAGTGGTGCTTGCTTACAATCCGGAGAAGGTAAAAGAAGCTCCGAAAAACTTTGAAGAGCTGACCAAGTGGATTCAAGCAAATCCGAAGCGTTTTGGCTATAACGGCATTAAAAACGGCATGAGCGGCGTCGCTTTCACCACTTCTTTTGTGTATTGGAAGACGGGCGATTACAAGCAGCTGACCGAAGGTCCTTACGATGCAAAGCTGGAAGAAAAATGGCCGGCTGTGATGAAGGAGCTGAAGGCACTGCCTGTAACATATACGAACGGCAACAACGGTACGCTGGACATGCTGAACCGCGGCGAAATCGACATGGGTCCGGTATGGGTGGACATGTTCCTGCTGTGGAAAGCGGAAGGCCGTATGAACCCAAGCTTCAAAATGAACCTGCTGGAGCCGGGACTGCCGGGACAGCCGATGTACGTCGTAGTTCCGAAGAACGCGAAAAACAAGGAAGCGGCCCTCAAACTGGCCGATTACATCACTTCGCCTGAGGTTCAAGCGAAGGTGATCGTAGAACGCAATACGTGGTATCCGGGTATCGACGCTTCCGCCGTACTCGAGAAGGTGTCCGAGGAAGGCAAAGCAAAGCTGTTTAAAGAGGTTACCGCAGAAGAAATTTCGAAACGCTCCCAGTCGTTCCCGCTTACACCATTCTTCGATAAGCTGAAGGAAGCGTACGAGAAAAACTAATGACGACGTTTCTTCAGCGTCAGCTGCACCGAATAGCAGGCACGGCACTCGTCCTGCCTGCTATTCTGGTTGTGGCGGTGCTTTTTGTGTATCCATTTCTGTTATCCTTTATCGGGAGCTTTCGGGTGGAGGATGGATACGGACTAGGCAACTACGCAGAGGTGTGGGAGCTTTACCGCACTGACCTGCTGTATACGGTATGGATCTCGCTTGTCAGCCTTACGGTGCTGCTCGTGTTCGGCGTCGTATTAGGGGGCTTTTTGCGGTTTCATGCCAATGGATTCATAGAATTTTTGTTTAAAGTGCCCTTGTTTATTCCGTTTGTTGTCGTTGGTCATGCCATGCGTGTCTTCTTGGCTCCGAACGGCATTTTGAATGCGGTGCTCAGTCTTCTGGGTATTGTCGACCTGGAGCATGCGCCCTCGCTGGCTTTTTCTTCAACCGGCATCGTCATTGCCCTTGTTTGGAAGGATCTTGCCCTTGCGCTGCTGCTGATGATGGGAGCGTTCCGCGGGATCGACAACAGCTATATTGAAGCGGCTCGCAATGTTGGCGCGGGCAGCTTAAAAATTATTTTCACCGTACTGGCCCCGATGGCAAAGGGGGCGATTGCCGTATCGGCGGTACTGATTTTCACGTCGATGATGGGCAGCTTTTCCATTCCCATGATGCTGGGGACGAGCGAAGGGCCGCAGATGGCGATGGTCGACTTGTACTATCAGCTGATCTATCAAAATAACGCCGGAACGGCCAATGCGATCGGCGTCATTTCGTACTTAATTTCGATGGGTGCGGCGATTTACTACATAAGGCTGGTGACGAAAAAATGACGCTGAAAATCGCCAAGCTGTCGCTGAAGCTTTCCGGGTATGCGATTGCGTTGTTTATTATTTTGGGGCCGTTGTCGAGCCTCGTGCTTTGGTCCTTTGCCGAAAAATGGTTTTGGCCGCATTTGCTGCCGCAGGAGTACGGTCTTTTCTATTGGAAAAAGGTATGGGACAGCGGTATTATGGATGCGCTTGGTCTCAGCTTTGGCATCGCCGCACTAGTTACCGTGATTACGCTTTTGCTGACGGTTCCTTTGTCTTACGTTCTTGCACGGTTTGCGATTCCCGCCAAGGCGCTCATTTTGATGGTGTTTCTGCTTCCGCAGGCATTTCCGCAGCTGCCGGTATATTCCAACACGATGGTACTGCTTTATAAATGGGATCTCGTTGGAACGATTCCCGGAGTCATTCTCATTCACCTCGTCGGAACGCTTGTGTATGCGGTTTGGACGATGGTTTCGGTTATGAAATCAATACCGGTATCGCTAGAAGAGGCGGCTATAAACGTTGGGGCTTCCCGGATTCGGGTGTTTTGTACCGTGACGCTTCCGCTTGCGTTTCCGGGCATATTGGCCTCCTCGCTGCTCGTATTCTTATATTCGCTGGACGAGTTTACAGGCAGTCTGCTGATTGGGTCGCCTTTTGTCACGACGATGCCGGTTTATATGTATAATTCCGCCATGGGCTATGAAATGCAGGTTGCGTCCATTACAGCTCTGCTGCTTATGCTGCCCGGCGTCATTCTTTTGTTATTGATGGAACGGTTTTTGAAGTCGGAGTACTTGGCAGCATTCGGGAGGGCATAGCATGGAAGTGCAAATTGAACGAATCAGTAAGAAGTATAAGCAGAAAAAGGCAATTTCGGACGTGAATCTTCAGCTTCCGGACGGCAGCTTTACGGCGATTTTAGGTCCGAGCGGCTGCGGTAAAACGACACTGATGCGCTGTTTGGCCGGCTTTCTAGAGACGGATGAGGGTCGCATTTTGTTTGGGGAGCAGGATGTGACCCATCTTCCTCCGCAAAAACGCGGAACGGCGATGGTGTTTCAAAACTATGCGCTGTGGCCGCATATGACGGTGTTCGAGAACATTGCGTACGGCCTTAAGCTGCGCAAGCTTCCGAAGCAGGTCATTCACGATAAAGTGATGGATGTGCTGCGCAAGGTGGAGATCGACACCGAGGATGTAAAGCGCCGCCATCCGCCGCAATATTCCGGCGGCCAGCAGCAGCGGATCGCGCTTGCGCGTGCGCTTGTGCTGGAGCCGAAGCTGCTGCTGATGGACGAGCCGTTGTCCAATCTGGACGCGAAGGTGCGCCAGCGGCTGCGGGTGGAAATCCGCAGACTTCAGCAGGAGCTCGGCATTACGGCCGTATATGTCACGCACGACCAGGAAGAGGCGCTGTCGATGGCTGATCAGGTTGTGCTGATGAATAATGGGCTGGTCGAGCAGGTCGGCAGTCCGGAGCAAATTTACAAGGCACCGGCGAGTTATTTTGCCGCGCAGTTTATCGGGAACAGCAACACGCTGCTTGTTGAGAAGCAGGGGGCTGAATATTTGGTGAACCGGCAGCAGCTGCATCTGGATGATGTTGGCCGTGCCGCCAGCAGCCGGGAGAACGGCACCTACGGACTTGTGTTCCGCAGCGAGGAGGCCGTGATCCGGTTTGACGGAACAGATGTTCAATCGATTACCGGAGGGGCTTCGGCAAGAGTAATTGCGCTTCAAGCTGAGTTCAAAGAAAGCCTGTTTGTCGGTTCGGGTTACCGTCACTGGGTGGTTGTCGAGGGTCAGAACGTCTTTATCGAGTCAGAGCAAAAATATACGCAAACCGGAGCCTGCACGCTGCTGCTGCCGAAAAGCAGCTGCTATTTGTTCTCCAATCAGGAAATGAAGGGAGCAGCCGTTATCCATGCGTAGGAAGTGGAGTACCCTATATGCTTTAAACGTAGGGAGAGGCGACAGCTTTGCCTTTGAGCTGGAGGCTGAAGGGCGCGAGCCGTTCCGAGTCCTCGTGGACGGCGGGGACGAAACGGAGGCGGTTCGCGTTACACCGCAGCAGTTTATGACGGAAAAGGGCTGGGACCGGCTCGATTTGATGATTTTAACCCATATTCACTGGGATCATATTATCGGCTTGCTCCGTCTAGCGAAGGAATTCAAGGTCGCGGAGGCTGTGCTTCCGTACCCGGCGTTTCGTTTGCCGAGGCTATCTGAAGGTGAGGTTGTGGTGCTGGAAGCCTACGATCATTTCCGCCTTTACGAAGAGCTGATCGAGCTGCTGCAGGCCCAAGGCACAGTCATTCATTATCGTCCGCCGTTCGGGGAGCGGACGGAATGGACGTTCGGCGAGTTTACGTTCCGGCATTTGTCCCCAGTGGAGGGGGAGCCGCTGCCGTTATATGCTTCGATTCGCGAGCTGGTCACGCTTGGTGATCAGAATCAGACGCCGTCTGCGGAGAACGCCTACGCGCTGCTTCACGAATACCATGTGGTCTCCAATCGCGACAGCAGCATCTGGCTGCTAGAGCGCAGCAGCGGAGAGACCGCTATGAAGGAGCAGCTGATTTTGCTGGGCGGAGATGCGCTGCTGGACAACTGGGAGCGGCTGCTTACACGCGAAAAGTTGCAGCCTCGCATCCTGAAGGTGTCCCATCATGGCAAGCCGGATGCGATTGATGCTAATTTGGTGCAGCGCTTAAAGCCGGATTGGCTGCTTATTACGAATTTCGTGCAGGAGTGCGAGGAGCACGCAGCCATTTGGGCGGAAATCAGCCGAGCAGGAAATTGCCCGTTTTTTGTGACCGGCGAAGTACCGGATACACGCTGGCTGATGTCGGAGCTGCCGGAACTTCCAGTTCGGGAAAAGTAGGAATAGAGCATCCGCTTCGTTTTGCAAGGATCCCTTTTATGTGTCATTTTATCGCTTCCGCCAATTCCTTACGGGTCTCATCTTGTTGACAGCCCCTCCCTTTGCTAGACTTTATGTACATACATAAAGAGATGAGGTGTCGTTATGCAAAAGGTAATTGTGACGTTTCCTGAGGGAAAGCATAAGGTGCTGACGATGAGCTATGATGACGGCAAAATTGCGGACAGAAGACTGGTGCAAATTTTCAATAAGAACGGAATCAAAGGAACCTTCCACTTGAACTCGGGACTTCTAGGGGAAGGAGACCGGCTGCCTGCTGAAGAAATTGCCGAGCTGTACCAAGGCCATGAGGTTTCGGCCCATACCGTTACACACCCAACCATTGAGCGTTCGCCGAATGAACAAATTGTGGAAGAAGTGTTTGAGGACCGGAAGCGGCTGGAGGCGTTGGTCGGCTATCCGGTTCGCGGAATGTCTTACCCGAACGGCTCGTTCAACAGCCGGATTAAGCAGTTGCTGCCGAATCTGGGCATCGAATATTCCCGTGTCGTACAGTCCACTGGAGGGTTCGGTCTGCCGGACGACTTGATCGAATGGAAGCCGACCTGTCATCACAAAAGAGACCTGCTTCAGCTCGGACAGCAGTTTATCGAGCTCCATAAACAGCAGTATCTTTATATGATGTACGTCTGGGGTCACAGCTATGAGTTCGATAATGATAACAACTGGGAGCTGATCGAACAGTTCTGCGAAATGGTGGGCGGACGTGAAGACATATGGTATGCGACGAACATTCAATATGTCGATTACATGAATGCTTTCCGCAGCCTGAAGTTTTCTGCCTCGCGGGAAATGGTCTTTAATCCGTCGGCAGCATCAGTCTGGCTACAGGTAAGTGGACGGGTTGTTGAAGCCAAGGGCGGAACGACAACCTCTTTATTGTAAAGTTATTTTCCTTTTCTTGACTGCTCAGCCTAGAGGCTGGGCAGTTTTATTTTAGCCTAGTAATCACAAAACCGCCTATAACTAAGGATAGTCCCACCCACGTTTTCCAAGTTGGCACCTCTTTTAAAAACAAATACCCCATTAATACAACGATAAAAATTTCGAAGCCTTTTGACAGGCTTAAAGCAAAGGTTAAACTTCCCGTGGATTTGTAATTGTACTTGATCCCAAAACCGATCATGACATTGGCTGCAAAAAAGAGGGGAATCATTTTGACTTGAAACCAGATAGTCGTCCAGAAAGCAGGGTCAATATGTTTGCTTTGATAAGAAAAGATGGCGTTGATTAGGAAAAGTCCGGCGATAAGCAGTCCGATCCCGTAAACCAATAGCATGGTGTTCCCTCCTCTGTATTTTTGGGACACCGTTATTGTTTCCCGAACGCAACATTTTAGACCCCGCATAAATAAATCGTTATTCGTTTCCGGTTATCGTATGGTTTTCATTTCTTTTAAGCATGTAAATTCGTTCGCGAATACCGCCTAACCGCAAGAAAAAGCCGGCCTTCTTCTTCCGAAAGACAGTAAAGCCCAAATGCTCATAAAGACGAATCGCTTTCTCATTGCGATCCATAACCTCCAAGATAAATTCATGGTGAGAATGGGTGCCCATCAAAAAATTCATAAGGGTTGTGGCCACCCCTTTTCCTCTAGCATGTTCAGCTGTAGCAATCGATTCGATGTAAGCTTGATGGGCTGTTAATGGCAAGGGATGCTCGAGTTCCTCACGCATCGCGTTATAAACGAAGCCGCCCCTGATATAGCCGAGCTCCCTTCGTAACCAATTTTTATCGAGACGGTGTGATCTCCCATGGAGAGTTGATACCGCTCCAATTCCCAGAATCGTTTCTCCTTCCATGCAAACAAAATAATGATCCTTCACAAATGAGTGACTGAAAGTCTTGGCCATGGAGTGAGGAGGGATTCGTAGGCTCGTGCAAAGCTCCTGCATAAAGCAATCTGTAAAAAGCTGAGCCGTCTTTTCGACAGCTTCATTGCTTAATGAATCCAAACGTTGAATATGAAACGTGCTCATCCTAATCGCTCCCTCGGTATTCATAAGATTGGTTCAGCTTTATTCTTTTGCTTCGAATCGTATGATCCTGCTGCACACATAAAAATTCAAGAAATGCAAACGCTAAGCAACAAATCCATGTGAGGAGAGGAAGCTCGTGCTGACTTTTTTACTCGTTCTTGTGTTTGCGGTCATATTCTTCGGTGCGATCGGGTCTTATGGAATTATGCGCCGGCAGCAGCACCACGAATTGGATAAAGATTCGAACAACATGGTTGCTAAGCATCCTGCTCGGGCGAACCCAATCGTTTATGCGTATATTGCTGTGCCCATCATTATTGCGCTGATTACGATTGTATGGCTGCTAAATAATCGGTAGAGGAGAGCTTGGAGATGGATAAAAAGAAATACTACGTTTCAGTTCAGGCTGGGACTGTGATGGAAAACCAAGGGGATTCTTCTTATGAGCTTGAGATTGAGGCAACCCCGAAAGAAGTGGAAGATCTTCAAGAGCTCTTCGAAGGGCAGTCTTGGGTCAATGAGCGTGCGTTTTGGCGTGCCCATGTGCCTGGTGTGGAATATCATCACGACGCGGTAAACGATTATTACGACGACTATTTAGTTGAGATTTATCGCAAAATTTATGAGCTGGGCACACGGGAAACGCGTGAGCATATTCAATCGATGAACATTTTGAACGCAAATACTTAATTCATTCAAAGCCACCGGAAGAAGCATCGCTTTTCGGTGGTTTTTTTGGGTTTTCAAAGAAGAAAATGGTCGAGTTTTATTCTCTTTTCGATTATGATAATGAATAGCTAGTATTATTAAGAAATGAATATAGTATATGATGATAAGGGAAGCCAACCAGCAGCCATGTCAGACTACATTGTACCTAAGGAGACCCGACCGAATTGCATTCCATACATACTCATTATAACATTTGGATTATTTTGTTATCCTTTGTAATTGCCGTTTTAGCGTCTTACTCGGCATTGGATTTAGCGGGAAAAATTTCGTTATCCAAGGGGAAAAACAAAACGGTTTGGCTTATGGCCGGTTCCTGTGTGATGGGGATCGGCGTCTGGTCGATGCATTTTGTCGGAATGCTGGCCTTCGAGCTGAATATTGACGTTACATACAATATAACTATTACGGTTTTATCTGCGCTTGCTAGTATAGCAGCCTCCTTTATTGCCTTCACGGTTACTGGAGGAGCTCAGGCGGGCATTGGTCGCATCGGGATCGGCGGCCTTGCAATGGGGGTTGGCATCGTAACGATGCATTATTCCGGGATGGCGGCGATGCAGATGCCGGCCGAAGTGGAGTATGACCCGAAGCTTTTGGCCTTATCCGTGCTTATCGCCTTTACGGCTTCCTATGCCGCTCTGCTTCTTTTTCGGCGTTTCCGTAACAGCCCGGCCTTCAGTGGATGGAAGCTGCTCTGTTCCTTGGTGATGGGGCTTGCGATCTGTGGAATGCATTATACGGGAATGGCAGCTGCGAAATTTCATCCTGTAACCGGCCTTGTTGGGGAAGGCGGGGGGCATGGGGCAGCAGGGCAAACGTCATTTTTGCTTATCGCGGTAGCGGTTGCCACGTTGTTTATTTTACTCATTTCGTGGGGAGCGATTTTCTTTGACCGGACGGTGCTGGAGCGGATGGCTTACCTTGATCCGTTAACAGGTCTGCCTAACCGTTACGGCTTGGACCGATATTTTGTAAGCAGCTTTGCCGAGCCGAAGGGCGCTGTGCTGTTTATCGATTTGGATCGCTTCAAAACGATCAATGATACGCTGGGACATGATATCGGCGATTTACTGCTTCAGGAAGCGGGCGTACGCTTTGTTCATTGTATTGGACCTTCCGGAGAGGTGTTTCGACTCGGTGGAGATGAGTTTTTAATTGCACTCCCGGGTTCAACTCCACAGGAGGCGGAACATACGGCAGCACGCATTATCGACACCATTAAGCAGCCCTATCTTATTAAGGGGAATGAGCTTTATGTGACTGCGAGCGTAGGAATCAGTCTTGCTCCTGAGCATGGCGCCCATCGCACTGATCTAATGAAAGCAGCGGATATCGCGATGTATCAGGCGAAAGGCTCTGGAAAAAACAAATGGGAGCTGTTCAATTTTGAGCTGGAACGGAGGCAGGTGCGCAGGTCCGGCCTTGAAAAGGATCTGCGGGCAGCGCTTATGCGCAACGAATTTTTTGTTGCCTACCAGCCGAAATGGGATTCCGTCAGTAACCGGCTGGTCGGGATGGAGGCGCTTCTTCGGTGGAATCACCCGAACCTGGGGACAGTCCCTCCTAGTGAGTTCATCCCGATCTCGGAAGAAACCGGCATGATTGTTCCGATTACGCGTTGGATGCTAAAGGAAGTGTGCATGCAAAATGTGGAGTGGCAGGCGGAGGATACCGCTAAAGTTCCTATTTCCGTAAATATGTCTGTTCGTGTGTTTGAGAGCGGCCATCTCATTGCGATGGTTCAGGATGCACTGGAGTGTTCGGGCTTGCCGCCGGAATATATCGAACTGGAGATTACGGAGTCGATCGCGATTAATGATGTTGTGGATGCCGTTACACAGCTGCAGCAGCTCCGTGCTCTTGGCGTCGCCGTCTCATTGGACGATTTTGGGACAGGCTATTCTTCGCTGGGAACTCTTGACCAGATGCCGGTAAACACCCTTAAAATTGACCAGGTGTTTATTCGCAATTCCGATCAGCCCTCCAAGCAGGCGATCATCAGCAATATTATTACGATTGCCGCCAATCTGAAGCTGCAGGTGGTTGCCGAAGGCGTGGAGACGGAGGAGCAGATTGAATTTTTACAATCCCGTGGCTGCCAAGTAATGCAGGGCTACTATTATGGTAAGCCGATGCCGCGGGAAGAGATGGATCGTTGGCTGAAATCGAAGCAGTCCGCTTAACATGCACAATAAACGAGTAAATCCCCCGTTATGGGGGATTTTGTATGCGTAAAGACGAATATACAGGCGATTACCCATATAAACGAAGCTAAGCCTTACTTATATAAGTACATGAAACGTACCGGTAATCGAGCGAAATTGGATGAAAAGCAACGACACTTATATGATGGGAGTTTCCTTATGACAACCTATATCAAACGTTGTACTAGTGATGAGGCCTTGGCTAAAGCCAGTTTATTCGCCATTGAGAACAGACACGCATTACATCCTTCTTTTGGCACCTTGGATATAGTCAGTCTGTTATGTTCCCATATTACACAAGGTCATTTGATTTATATTACGGATGAGGACAATCGGGTTCTCGGCATGATGACTTACTATCACGGAACGCCTGACAAAAATTTTGAGGATACGGAAGTCGCCTTTGTCAACTTTGCTATTATGGCTAGAGCCTACAGGGGGACACGCCTTTTTGTTAAGTCTCTGTATTATATGGTTGAGTTAATCACCGAGGCACATCCGGATGTACGTGAACTTAGATTAAATGCCTTATCGGAAAACACTTATTTATGCAGGTTATATTCCAAATTTGCCCACGCCAGCCACACTCAGGAAAGTGCACTTGGAGAGGAAACCGTATTTTGTGTCAGAATACACCAAATTAAGTCTATCTTAATGCGTTTATTTAGAGTACAATCACAATAAGAAAAAAATCATTATTAAAAACGGAGGATGACCTATGTTTGTACCACCACCCAACATCGATAAGAAAACCGGCGGTAAGTTAGGAAGGTTTGCTATACTCAATGATACTTTAAGAGCACAGCCACAATTGCAACCACAACCACAGCCGGCGAAGTAATGCTATACTTATGCCGACCATGCAGCACAGAGCTGGACTACGAGGGTTACATGAAGTTTCTGCTCCGGCACCATGCGGAGTTGAATCTGCCGTATCCTTTTGCGGTGAAGCTTAGTTTTCTGAGTAGTCCGCTCCTTTTCGGCAAGGCGATGTTGATTCTCTCGGAAGAGGATTACGATCTTGTTGGAGCTGTCGGTTTCGTATATGGGACAGGTGCTAACGCCTATGAGGATCGCCACATCTGCCAAGTGGAGGTTTTCTATCTGCGTCCTGAACATCGGCGGCAAACCTTGTTCGTTCAAGTGCTGCTGGCGCTGCTAGTCAGAATCAAAGAGGGTTGCAAGGAAGTCGAGAGGGTTCAGTTTTGGGTTAAAGAGGATCAAGCAGAGGGGAACAGGCTCTTCTCTAAATGTATTCTTTTACCGGGTTCTGAACGTCATTTCGTGAATGATCTGGTTTGTTATCAGATACCGTTTCGTGAGCTGGAAAACTATTGCCTGAGGTTCCAGAAGCGTTACTCGATGGATGCTTGAAGGTTAGTGGTTGAATACTAAACAGTCAGATCTGAAATAATCCCATCGGGAGCCTCGTGTTAGAGGCTTTTTTTATTTCCATTTTACATCGCTTCGTGTTTATACTGGCAAACGTTGTGAACACGAACCACCGTTAAGAAGACACCCGTTTCGTATGCGCGGACAAGGAAGTAAGGCGCGTACTTGTGGCGTAATCGAGTGTGAAGGCGAGTTGAAGCAACTCGTACTTGCACTTGAGACCAAAATACATATTGTATATATTGTTCATATATAAAAGTAAAAACGATCGGGACTGTCGCGGACAAGTCGGGAGGCGACGTTACGGACGGAATCGCACCGATCAATAAATTGCTGGAGGAGCGGGTTGTAACGACAAAGCTCACAAGGCGACAGGACGGACAAGGGTTCGTTACGGATCGGAAGTTCTTGCTGAGAGCTGCTTGCCCCGATCGCGGAGGCGGCGGTCGACTTCTTCAGTACATGCGATGCGGAACTTGTGAAGAAATGTGAAAATCCGGAATGCGAGCTCCTCTTTTACGATCAAAGTCGCAATGCGACGCGACGCAGGTGCAGTCAAAATGCATTCGGCAATCGCATGAAGGTAGCGGCGTTCTTGGAGCGGCAAAAACAACGGGAGTAAACGAATAAAGAACGCTGATAGAAGGGTCTGTCAAACGTACGCACGTTTGATAGGCCCTTTTCCTATTGTGTTCCAGAACGGAACAACTCCGGATATTAGAAATTTGATGGCTTGGGACCATTATAACGTCTAGGAATGAAGTGTTCAGCGGATTTAATACCCAAAAGTTATGTTTGAATATTAAAAGAATAAATCTATATACCCTTATGGACATAATGATGGTTAATTAAGGGGTGATTGAAATAGATACAGCGTATCATGCAGGAGAGTTGAAGGTACACGAGATAGCCGGCGCATGGATCGTCGCCGAGCAGAACGGGGCATCGATCAAGTCGACGATGCCAAAAGGCGCATTCTCTTTTCTTCGCATGCAACAAGGGCAATGATAAATATTGTGGACACAAACATGATACCAGCCAGCAAAATCACGATTCAGCTTCTTTGGGATCTTCATCGTTAATGAAGCCGCCGAGGCAATGCGAGATTACGGACATCGTTTCTTCTATCGAGCGATCCTTCGGGTTTTCCGCGATCCACAATGCCGACTCGTTCAACGCGCCGGAGAGGAAATGCGTTAACGCGTCAAGAGGTACCGCCTTTAAAACCCCTTGTTCCTGCATGGCTTGCAACTGCTCGCGGAGATGCCGCATGGAGTGTTGTTCATCCAAGCTGCGCCAAGCTTCCCAACCGAGTACGGCCGGTCCGTCAATGAGCAGAATGCGTCTCGTTCGCGGTTCGACGGCCGATGCGACGAATGCACGGCAACCTAGGGTCAGTTGTATCCACGAATTCTCGCTTCGGGATGCCTCGGCTTCGACCCGGTCCCCGATTTCCCTCTGAACCGCTTCCAGTACAGCTTGAAATAAGCCGCGCTTATTCCCAAAATGATGATACAGGGCGCCGCGCGTTACACTCGCTTCGGCGACGATCTCTTCCATCGAAGATGCCGCGTAGCCTTTCTCCGTAAAGTGTCTTCGGGCCACCTCAAGCAACGAAGCAATCGTTTCGTACGTTTCTTCCTTGTTTCTTCTCATCTATGGCTGACTCTCCTTTGATGCGCTATGCCTCGGCAAGACGCATGAGTTCTAAAGCTTCATGATCGCCTGTTGCAACAAGCGTCCTTATTCTTCTACGAACCATCCATCCCTTGTGCTTTCCGCCTCGTTCGATTCGCTTCCGAAGCCAAGCCAACGTCGCCGTCTTATGATCCTTCGTAAGATCGTTGATGTGATTACCGGATTGTGAGGCGCGATCAATCCGGAGAGACGCTGGGCCAGCTCCATCCCGAAGTAATGTTTTAAAGCGAGGGATCTCGTCATCTTACCGGTTCCGCCTCCGTTAATCCCATAAGTTCTCATGATATTGATCGCTGTATTCGGCGGAAGGCGGAATGATCTTGATGACGTCGATCAACACCCCGTTCGGATCGCTCGTGATGAAGTGCCGCTGTCCAAAGACTTCGTCGCGGAGCTCGAGCCGTAAGGGGAGCTTTTCGCGAACGATCAGCCTCTCGTATTCCGCGTCGACGTCGTCTACTTCAAAATTTAGGATAAGACCCTTAACCGAATTACGGTAAGCCTCCGGAACGGTGGGATGCCCCGATTCGAGAACCGCCAACTCGAAATCGGTTTGATCCTCTTTAGCCAACCGCAGGCTGACATACCAATCCGCTTCGAACACGGCTTCAAATCCGAACAGCTTGCGGTAAAATTCTGCGGTTGTCGCTACCTGTTCCGTCATAATGACCGGGTAGAAACTTACTGTCTTCATTGTATAATTCCCCTTTACCAGTGAATACCTGCATTTTAACATACATACTGAATGTATGTAAAGTGTGAAAGAACGGGATTATTTTATGGGCTGGATCAAAAAGGGATATGGTATTTCCGGTTTGTGGAAGAACGGAATCGCATGCGTGTTACTGATTGGTTAAACTCCATACCTGTCAAAATTATTCACGAGTGATTAGCAAATGTAATGTTACTGGTTTAATCACATCCTTAATAATTTCACTTTGATCCGACATGTTTACGTTGTAAAAAACTGCCCTAGGGACATCCCCTTTTGTATGCGTACAGGCACACATAGGCACTTACCCACATAAACTAAAGTAACGCTTGATGGAACTGCTGGCAATTTTGGACTGCCGGCAGTTTTTATTCGGAGCAGGGAAAGGCTTGCCCCGATGACGGGCGTTTCCTGCTTCCAAACTTCGTGGGGGTGACATAGCTGTGCCTGGTTTTTTTGCGACGATAGCGCTATTCATTAAGGAATTAATGCTTCTGGTTTCGTACGTCAAAAACAACGCATTCCCTCAGCCCTTGACAGAAGAAGAGGAACTGAAACACCTGAAGCAAATGGCGGAAGGGAACCAATGGTCGCGCAATATGCTTATTGAACATAACCTCCGGCTGGTGGCCCATATCGTCAAAAAATTCGATAATACGGGCGAGGATCTGGAGGATCTGATTTCGATCGGGACGATCGGGTTAATTAAAGCGATCGAAAGCTTTTCACCCGATAAAGGGACGAAGCTGGCGACCTTCGCGGCCCGCTGCATTGAAAACGAAATTGTAAGGTCAATCGGGTGCGGTAAAAAATGGAAAAAACGAAAGAAAGGAAATACTAAAAACTTCATACAGCGTCACAAACGCCCCCTACCTTGCGACATTGCCAAACGTACCCAACATGGACAAGGACTTAGGGGGCGTTTTGTATGAGCAGAAGGGAGAAGGATAAGGGCGTTGTTACCGCTAAGCTGTACGCTGTTATCATCGAATCCGATTCGACCGACAAACCCCTAGCTGAATGCTACAACGCAATAAGGGACTTAGTCAGAAAGGAGAAGCGGATAAAGAATGATAGCAATTTACGCAAGGGTATCGACCGAGGAACAAGCTAAGAGCGGGTATTCACTGAAAGACCAAGTTCGCCAATGTCGTGATAAGGCAGGGAACGGAACCAACGTTATCGAATACGTTGACGATGGCTATTCTGGCGAATTTCTCGAACGTCCAGCCCTGTCTAAGCTTCGGAAGGACATTCGGGAAGGATTAGTTGATAAAGTCGTCATTTACGACCCTGACCGTCTGTCTCGTAAGTTAATGAATCAGCTTCTAGTTTCGGAAGAAATCGAAAAACACGCTGAACTAATCTTCGTAAATGGCGACTATCAAAAGACACCTGAAGGTATGCTGTTTTATCAAATGCGCGGAGCTATCGCCGAGTTTGAGAAAGCCAAGATAAACGAAAGGATGTCGCGCGGTCGCCGAGAAAAAGCCAAACAAGGAAAGGTAGTAAAAGACGTGAAAGTATATGGCTACATATTCAATCGAGAAACGGAAGAACTAGAAATCTACGAACCCGAAGCGCGAATCGTCCAGCTTATATTCGACCTCTTTACAGACCCGAAAGGACGAGTAAAAGGTATTAACGGTATAGCCCATTATTTAAGCGATAAACGCGTTCCTACGAAGCGTGGTGGCGTTTGGCATCGGCAAACCGTTCGTCAGATACTTATGAACGAAACTTATACTGGCGTTTTCTATCATAACAAGTGGAACACAGAGGGAATGCTCGGTAACAAGTATCGGGGGAACAAAGAAAAGGTTCCAATGACGTTACGACCGCGTGAAGAATGGATTCCAGTGCAATGTCCAGCAATTATCGAAAGAGAAACGTTCGACTACGCTCAAAAGCTGTTAAAGGAATCGAGAAGACGCTGGGCGGGCAGCCCTAAGCGTGAGTACCTTCTAAGCGGTCTGGTACGTTGTGGGGATTGCGGTAATACGATGCCAGGGCGACGGAGTAAGAATTGGGGCAAATACGTCACTGAATACACTGACGTTAAGAATACAGCGGGCGCTAAGAAACGCGGCTGCGGTAAGCGAATCAAGTGTGAGGAATTAGATAACTTCGTCTGGGAAACGTTCGTCAACCTAATGGTAACGCGCGGAGAAGCAGCCGCAGAAGCCGCTGTCGCGAGTGAGGAAGACGAAAAGGCTTCGTATGAGCAGAACGAACTGGAACGGATTACGGCGGAACTGGAACGCATTAAGGTAGCGCGTCAGCGGTTGATAAAGTTCCTGACGAATAATATGGACGTTGTTGACGAGGACGATGTACGGGAACAGCTAAAGGATTTGAAGGCGAATGAGGAAAGCTTGTTGAAGCAAAAAGACGAAATCATAGCGCTTTTGGAATCGCAACAATATGAGGAAGTTAACGAGGAAATTCTGAACGAGACGATAGAGCAGTATTTAACAGAGGAATCACCGCAATTATTGACTATTGAACGTAAGCAGGAATATCTTCGTAAGGTATTTCGGGAGATACGGGTTTATGAAAGTGGGAAAGTTGAATTTATACGATTATGATGGCTTCTGTTAAAAGCAGGAGCCTTTTTGTATGTTCAGCTGTTTTATATGATAAAATTACATTATATTTTGGTAGATGCTAGTAAAGGGGCAGGTTATCGTGTGGTATTACATAATCTCATTACTTGTTATTGTGGTGATTGGAGTTATTTCCCTGTTTCTAAATATAAGAAGTTTAACCAAAGAACATGAGGAAGGAATTGAATATATCAATACTTATCGTGAGTATTGTGAAAGTATAATGAAACAAAGAGAAGATTATGGACTATATCAGAAGTTGACAATGAACGCTCCTCTCATGCAAGAGAAAGTTGGTTCATTGGGTATAGCGCAACAGTGGATTCCACCATTCTCCCAATTTGCATATAGCAATTTTCAGCTGATTGTGAATCTCTTGCCTGAAATTAGGAGAAAACAAGGTTCGCTAGGCGGCTGGAACAGTTTAATGGACGAAGAGGTAAAAGCGTATATTTCCACGATAGATGAAGTATTATTACGGTATTTAGGCGTGTTGGACAAGCGACATAAATACGCTGTAAATAATATTAAAAATCCGTTCATCTGGCTAAGGGAAGGCGTGCAGTTTTTTGTCCAATTACCTATTTCTGTTTTGTATTGGAGTGGCTTGATTAGATATGCTACTTACAACTTCTTAACTAGAAACTTTTTCATTAAAATTCTTAATCTCTTAATTATAATAATTGGTCTTGCGAGTTCAGTCGTTACTATAGTAACTGGCTACAACCCGTTTATGGATATTTTTGCAAAATGGATAAAGCGATAAAAAGAGACCCGACGTCAGTTAGATTTACGTCGGGTTTCACCGTTCTAAGAGGTGAACAATTTGGTTGGGATATAAAAGACTTGTCTTTATTCTAACGGAAAATGGGTAATTTATACAACAGTTTAGGGCAAAAGTATTGTCCTTCTTGGGTCAGTTTGTTATATTGTTGCCTAAGAAAGGAAAGGAGTTTTACTAGGCTTTATGAGTATTAAACGTACTATTGTTGTTGGTGGAATTGTTGGCAGTTTGGTTTTAGGAGGCATTCTAACCGCATCGTTAAGCGGCGGAGTTGTTGGCGTTTCTTCAACTAATGAACAACAAGCGGAAAGCGTCAAGTCAACGACAGGAAGGATAATCGCTGAAATACACGATTATTATAACGGAGCGGTAGGCTACGGCAATATTAACGTCTATAAGCCGTCATATAAGAAGGACAACGAGACCGTTAAGGAGTACAACGCTGCTTGGAAGACATTTACTGGCGAGGGAACGCGTAACGGCAAATACTTTACGCTGACTAAACAGGTTAACGAAGCGATAGCAGCGACCGATAACGTCACTTTACGGAAAGACCTAGAACTCGCAAATGAGTTGCTATTGTTCGCGAAGAAGGGGCGATCCGCCGACGCACTAATCCAGCTTCATCGTGTATTCCACGACCTTGACGTTCATGTGAATGGCGCTGATGAAGACGTTTATGGCGTTACCTTTACGGGTAGCGGGTCGAACTATATTGACGAGTACCTTGACGAACATTTCGTTTCTAGGGATGTCTTTAATTAAATAATCCATTAAAAAAGAAGCCTGTGTCCGAAACAGGCTTCCCTATTATTATATTGCTTCATCCTCTTTGTTCTTCTCTTCGATTATCCAATGGGGGTCATTACTAAGCCCAGTTGCAGTGACATATTCAATGACCTTTTTATATAATTCATACTGGTCGTTATACTGCGATTTACACGTCTTTAATTCCCCATTTACGCACTTTAGTACATCTAAAAAAGAACTCACATTTTCGTTATCGTTCTCATTGAAATACTTCCACGCTTCATACGGTTTATGTTTATTCCCACCTGACTTCTCCAAGTATTGCCCTTCAAAATTCGGAACCGAAACAAATGATTTTATCCTTAATCCGTTTTTAATACCAACTTTGCATTCGTCATTTATAGAGTTATTTATAGACCACATTCCGTTACGAATATAATGTTCTTTTCTCTTAATATTGGGCGAATCGGAATCATGAATAACATAGTAGTTGACTTTGAAGTGATTCAATATTTTACATACCGTTACAATATTAGCTTTACCAAAACAGTTTATTACATGGAAATCCTCGTTCAAATTAATTGAACCTTTTTGAACCAAGGCGTTAATAACGGAATATTCGGTTTCACCTTCTACAAGTACGATGTTACTAGAGAAGAAAAATTCGTTAAAATGAGGATTACAGAAATTTAGCATTTTAAGATTTTCTCTATCGTCAGGGGAAAAGCCAGCGTTATCGGTAGAAAACGTTCTGACGGTGTGCTCATTAACGTCCTTTTCTAATCGAATTATTGTAGTGTGGTCTTTTGTTAAGTTAACGAATGTTGGGGAGTGTGTGGTCGTAATAACCTGCCAGTTATTCTGTTCAGCGATTGTGTATAGTGATTCGCACGCACTTTTAATTGCACTGGGATGTAGGAAGGCTTCTGGTTCTTCAATTAACAGCATCTTTGGCGTTCCAACTTCGATAGTCTTCTTTTTATTGATTTGGTGGCGTCCAGTATCAGCAAGCATTTTGATTGCAGCCCATAAAAAGGCTCTTTGTAATCCAGTTCCATGATTTGAGAGAGGCGTATTTTCAGAATGGTTTCCAACTCTAATAATTCCACCGCCTGAAATTAACTTCTCAGGTTCAAATTTACCGCTATTCGGTTCAATACGAATTAAATCGTTATCGGGGAATACCCTCTTTAGTTCCTCTGCGACCAAATCACATGACTTGTTTATTTCTTCTTCGATTTCCTTATGTACTGTTTCAGCTAGTGTAGTAATTTGCTTTAATAAGCCTTCAATTTTGCCAGTATCTTTTTCAATATTATTTTTAACGGCCTCGGCGAGTATCTCAACAATTTTCGATTGTAGGGTTAAGGGGTCGTCAAGTGGAGAAATTTTTATAGGAGTAGGTATTCGGCTTGCGAGTATAGAATCAAAACCACCCATACCGCCTTTCTCGAATTGACCTGTTTCAGGGTTGTACGAGTATTTCTCGCCTTTAACATCGGGTGTGTGCCATTTGTACTGTGCCTTAACACAATCTCTGTACCCAAGTTCTCCGTCATTATGAACCCATTTGGAAGAAAACTCACCGTTTACCTCTGAAAAAATTCCAGTTATGACAATCGGATTATCGCTGGATTCCTTATGAAAATCTTTTTTCTGCATAGCGCTACCTTGCGATTGAAAAGCTTCGTATGCAGATAGTATGGTTGATTTGCCAACATTATTTCGTCCCATCAAAACAACGATATTATCGATTTTAATTCTAACTGGACTGCTTCCAATTCCTCTGTAATTCTCTATAACCAATTCAGCTAACTTCACAGATACACCCCCGCTTTTTAATCACAATATAATTTCGACACAAAACGGGAATGTCCTCCAAAAATATCCAATTGCCATTGGAATTATGCCCTTAACTCTTCCGAAAAATTGCGTGTGAATTTTGATACCGTTTTTGCGCTGGCGAGAGACCCCCGTCCCCCCCATATAGGGTACGTTTATTTGACCCCATATCCATAATTCAAAAGTTTTGACACCGTTTAAGCAATGCAGTAAAATCAAGGTATCAAGCGTATTCATAACTAATATTCAAAAGTAAGAGGTGGTTAATATGCGTTACGGTTACGCTAGAGTTAGCACGAAAGGGCAAGATTTAACGGCACAGATTGAAGCGTTAAAAGCTGAAGGTTGCGAGAAGATATTTCACGATAAGATAACGGGAACGTCAACAAACCGACCACAATTCAAAGCACTTCTTTCCTGCTTGAAGGAAGGCGATACTTTGGTCGTTACGAAGTTAGACCGTTTCGCTCGTTCCGCTAAAGATGCTACGAGTATTATCGAGGAATTATTCGCTAAGGGCGTTCGTGTTCACGTTCTGAATATTGGTGTTATCGAGAATACGGCGACAGGCAATCTCATATTTAACATATTTACCGCGTTCGCGCAGTTTGAACGAGATATGATTGTTGAACGGACGCAGGAAGGTAAAGCAATCGCCAAGTTATCGCCTGACTTCCGTGAAGGTCGTCCGAAGAAATTTACGAGTAGGCAAATAGACCACGCTCTTTCATTACTGGAAACGAACAGCTATACACAAGTCGAATCCATGACGGGAATAAGTAAATCAACGTTAATCCGCGAAAGGAAAAAGCAAAGGGAGAACGTGTAAAGCGTCCAAGTGTTTAGGGCGCTTTTTGTATGTCCGATTATGACGCTAAAATAACAGTAGGATAATCACTGCAAAGCCTTGACGTTACTGGTTTTTTCGGTGTCAACGTCAGGTCGCGAAGTTTCGGCAGCTCGGACGCGCAGAAGGCGACTAGCGAACCTTTTTCGACTGTAAGTTGTCGAATATATAAATGTAAAACGCTTGGGGCGTAGTATATTATACTAACGCTATATATCGCACTAACCGACATTAACAATGTCAAGAAACGCTGACATTAAGGCGATAGTCAATGTCAACGAACGCCGACATTGACGGAGCTTACGTCGGTATATCCGACGCTAGAAAAAGGGTTGTAGTCATTTAACTTTTCGCGAATACCGTCTAACAAGCGTTTAACCTTTTGCGGATGATTAACGCCAATACTGTCACCAAGTTCGCGTAAGGAAGCGTCAGGGTTATCTTTCATTGTGTAGAGTAAATCTCGTTCCAGTTCGTTCAAGTCGCCGCAATTCAATATTTCCTCAACGAGTACCCTCGATGTTACACGTTCCTCGACTTCGTTACCGGCTGTTGCGACTTCCTTCGGATTAACCGCGTCAAGCCTAATCGCTTCATTCTCAAATTGCCGTTGCTTGCTTCGTTGTCCAGTTTCACGCCTTACTACGTCGATAGCGCGTAACCTGAAAGCCTTGGATAACGTTTCGTAAAAGAAGTATTCGGGGTTCGTTAATGGGCTGGACGCTAATCGAACTAGTTCCTGAATAAATGCCGATTCAAAGTCATGGCGACTTATCCGATACCCTGAATATTTCCCTTCGTAGAACAGAGCCTTACGCTTAATTTCGTCCTTTAACAGTTGGTATAGTTCGTAGCCATTCCGCGATTCCTGGGCTTCGTTATATGCGTCCTCTACCCGCCAAATAAAGTCGATTTTCTTTTCGGAATATTTGAAGCGCAGCCGTTCGTTAAGGTTGTCGCAAGTCAGTGGGTTAAACGAAATGCTCTTTCCTCGCGCTGATATAAGGCTTTTTCTTATCGTTGGAGATTTAACGGCTAAGTTGCCTTCGATTACTTGTACTGACATAAGATTCCCCCCAATAAATTTCTCTATCTGTATTGGTTAGCGCGGATCGCTCGCTAACCCCTCGCAGTAGTAAGTAATCTAAATGGGGATATAACAAGTACCGTCTCGACAAAGTTAAAAAAATGTTCTTCGATACTTGTACTCTGTCGATTTAGTTTAATTAACGTAATAGCCCGATAAAAACGGGCAGACCAACTTTCACATACCCTTAGTCTGGAAGGTCGTCATTTGACGGTCTTCCTTTTCTCTTTCTGCCTGAAGATTTTATTGGGGGTGAGTGAGATGGACGATGTAAGGATGAATGGGAAAACACTTCGGGTCATACGCTCAATTCTTAATCTAACTCAAGGAGAAATCGGTGGATTCGTTGGAAAGACAAAGCACTCTATTAGTCAGATAGAAAATGGTGTAGTTACAGGTGGATCGTCTACACCGTTGTTAATGAACAAACAAAAGATAATCATTAACAACTAACCTAGGGGGAAAAACGGAATGTTGAAGACCATACTTAAAACAAAACTCGGAATAGCGCTAGTAGCTGGAAGCCTGTTTGTTGGGGGAATAGGTGGAACGGCAGTAAGCGCAGCGGTCGATATTTCGTCAGTTATTCGGAACCTTGCCAATGTAGTAAAAGGGACCGCAATGGAAGAATTTAATGAGCGAGTTGTCAATCGTACACCTAGTGTTTATTATGACAATGCTAAATCGTTGATTGACAAAGAATTGGAAGAAGTCAACACTCTATTAGATTACGAAATGGCGAGAATTAAATCGGCTCTCGACACAGAAGACCAAAATATATATGTGGCAGTCAATAACCAATTCACAGGTATATCCGACGAATTGAAGCCACAGTTGGAGGCCAATCGAAGCGCGGCAGTAGAAAAATATCGAGAGAAATTACAATCCGAAATAAACGCTTATATCGAAGCAAAACAAGCGGAATTTGGGATAGGTAGTACGGAAACAACCGAGGGCGATACAGAACCGCCAACAACGCCATAAACGCGGCTCTTACGCTAGTGGGGAAGCGTAGTAAATAACGGAATTATACACACTTGGGGAAAGCGACGAGGGACGTTAATGCGTCCCTTTTCTAATCCAGTTTTACGGGGGTGTATGCGTTGTTTGCGGAACCTGAACTTTGGATTCGTTCTATGGAAAAGGGTTTGGCTAGTTCTATGCGTATTGTTTGTCTGGTATCAGTACGAGCGCCTTAACGTTGTCCAAGCTTCCGATACATGGTCGCCAAAAACTTATGAGAAAGGGAACCATACGTTGTTCGTGTACCATTCGCCATATACCCAACGATTAAGAACGACCCCTAACTTTGACTTCCGCGCTAACAACGTAGCTGGCGAACTGGAACAAGGTTCGTTATTCTGGCTGTCTGACCCGACCCAATACGAAAAGACAAAGCGAAACGATAACTTTCCAAAGGATAATGTTCGGCGCTATAACTTCTTTCAGGTCGAGACGTTCCTAAACGGAAAGCATGAAAGCTTAGTCGCGCTATCAATTTTTCGGTCGTATCTGATGGACGAGGACGAAGACTTCATTAACGTTCGGCCGATATTAGATAAGGGGTACTTATTTCTACGGTCATCGCCGTTGGTTGATTGGATTTACTGGACGCTAAAGGAAAACGGCTGGAACGGTCGTGATTCGTTTAAGCTTGGCGATTTCTCGTATGTTGACGGAGGGTTCTACGGCACAACGCTGGTACAGGACGTTGACCTATACAATCGAAGAGGTGAAAAGATAGGCAGATTGGAAACGGGAAGCCGCGTATTTGCGACGTGGGACTTGCCATTTACAACGGGGTACAATAACCCTTCCCTTATCCGTATCGTTGGTTACAGCCGCGATAATTCGGCGGAGCGGGTCGAAAAAGTCGGCACGTTTTTTGTTGAAGGGTTAAAAGATAATCAACGAACAATTTCAACTATTCCTGTCACAAAATAACCACCCCAGGCGACATAGTTAGGCGAACAAGGCGGGAAGCCGCCAAAAAAACGATAAGGGGTTGGTTATAATGGCTAAAACTTTAGCGCGGGAAGAATTGTACGACTTTGATGGTGAATGGAAGGAGTTCGAAGATGAAAGATGCCTAGAGCGCGAACGATGGATTGAAGAACAACACGAGAAATGGTTTGACATTGGTTCTGAGTTGATGAATCATCGTTTGTCATTAGGGGTAACGGCAACTCAGGTAGCAGAGAAAATGGGTATTTCTTTATCTAGGTTAAGAAACTTTGAACAAGGATTACCCGTTAAAGAAGCAAAGCTAATCGAAAATGCCTACCGTCTATATTTAGAGAATGTGGTGAAAATAAGGAAATCGCAACTAATTAACGATTTTATACGATTACAAAATATTAGTGATAAATTAATTTAATATAGCCGTTACTAGTGGGGCAAGGAAACTTGTCGGCGGTCAAGAATGCGCGGGCGGAGCTTGCCCTATAAAGTGACGGAATAAATAAACCCACCATAATTACGCTATGGTGGGTTATTTCTATTCAACTATCGCTTTCCGTTAATTCATCGAGCTAGTTCGACGAATTTTTAGCAAAAAATGTCTTATTGCCATTCCCATGCCGAGACCAATAGGAAGAAAGAGAAACGGCAACCACATTGGACCTAACAAAATTCCAAATATCTTTAGCTTCGGGGAGTAAATCACTCCAACTGTTAATAGATATGCCGCAAATACAAAAGGAAGAAAGGAATAAGGGATTTTCACCCCTCCTGCTTCTCGAAAACCATCCCAAACTGCAAACATATACAGGCAAGGATAGAACATTAGCCATTGATAATTAGCTTCCGCAATTGCCTGGTTTATTTCACCGTGGAAACTTAAAATAATGACTTTGTTGAAATTCGCTTGAACGTTTACAAGGAACTCCAAACCAATAAATAGTATGCCTTTTACGTATTTGTGGTTTAAGAGTTGGGCAACTCCCGGAAGGGCAATATTCCACAGCAGTTGCTCTAACATTTTTTGGTTTTCATCCATATTTAGTTTTTCACTTTTTACAATTTGGTTAGTTGCTTTCTCTCTTCCATTTGCGGCGGTTCTTCCATCCACCCGTTCCGAATCATGATTGTCCCGCCTTCATGGGCATATTCGAAGATATCCTTCATAATGATTGCCATTTTAGCTGGCAAGTCGTTACGTAAGCTGAATGCAGTCCCCAAGGAGGTACTGCCCATAGAGAAGCCGCAAAATAGACTGGTGCAATACATCATGATTTTGTCGGAAAATGGAGCGACCGTTGAGCGTGTGGCGTGTCCACCAGACGGAACTGGTACTTGTATATCACTTTGAAGCAGTGTTTCAGTCAGTTCTTTAACAATACTTTTCGCAAGCTCTGCGCCTTTCACGAAGAATTTCTTGACTTCTGTCTCATTTGCACATTGCGCGAATCCGATAATCATCTGCATCCCAGTAGCATTTGATTCGATAGCATGGTGTAGATGTGCGACTTCTACTGTATTCAACGTCCTTTTTTCACTGAATGGATTGATTGCAAGTCCACCCAGATAACTACGGTCCTTAACGAACTCAACAGACTTTGGCATCGACACATAGGGTGGTCGCGCCATCATACCTTTTTCAATCAAATATTGCGTGCATGAATTATATACCGTTTGTGTTATGGAAGTTAGTTCCTTAAATAAAAGGACAATGTCCTCACGGTAGGACATGGTTATATTTAGCGAATGCATTGCCATACTGATTTCTTTGATTAGGCGAACAAACATGATATCGAAACCATTGTCATATAACTTAGGCACATCTTTGTTGACATCTTGGGCAGTGAATCCGACAGGTATTACAGCTCCTTCGGCTTGGAAGATATCCGCAATTCTTTTTGCATATGGGTTAATTTGCTCATATAAATCAACCATAATTTTCTTTGCCTTTTCATCATCGGCTTTCTCGATAAAATATTCCAACATTCGCAAAATCATCGTTTTCTGTTGATACGTAAGCCATAAGGTTCCAACTTCTGAAGAAGTAAGTGACGGTCTTTCAGGCATATGGATTTCCCTCCATGTTTTACTTATAATATGCTTCAAAAACAAAAACCATATGCCCCAAATAAAAAATAACCTTGTCGTATTGAACATTAGCTCATTACTCGAATCTCTTGCGTATAGCACCCCTTTTGACATTAGAATTGAAATTTTGATGCATTTGCGTTCGCTAAAGAAAACTCGCAAGGATGTATCCCTGCACGACCCGATTGGTACGGATAAGGAAGGAAACGAAATTACCTTGATCGATATCCTCGGAACGGAGGCCGACGATGTCGTGGATAAGGTGCAGTTAAAGATCGAGAAGTCGAAGATATACCGGAATCTGGATATTTTGGATGAGCGGGAGCGGGAAGTGGTTGTTGGGCGGTTCGGGCTCGAGGCGGGGGGCGAGGAACGGACGCAGCGAGAAATCGCCAAGGAGCTGGGCATTTCACGCTCTTATGTTTCGCGGATCGAGAAGCGGGCGCTCATGAAGCTGTATCATGAATTTTATAAGCAGAAGCAGTGAGACGGCGGACGGCGGAAGTGAATGGTACTTGATAACATGTTCTCCTTCTCCGGTAATTACGCGAACATGAATAGGGCTTCTTCGTTTTCAAGTTTCGAGAGCTTTGGTCGGTGTAATTCAGACTGAAGCTCTTTTCTTTGTATCCTTCGGACAGGTGCTCAAAAGGGATTTGTCGGCTTTTTGAACATTTGCATCTGTTTTTCCACTACATCCGATGAAGGGATCATGACAAAATCAGGATATAATGTTGTGATGGAAGGATGCTGGGAAATGAATCAAATCGGAGAACACTTCCTGCGATTGAAGGGGCAGGTACGGATACAAATCCCCGATCCATGCACTATGCCGGTTAAGCATGCAATCCAGATGCTGGTGAGGGATATCGAAATGGTTTTGGGCACAAAGCCTGAGCTCGTTACGGTCGGGGAAAAGAAGATTCCGCCTGAGCTTCGGATTCGTCCGGCTGTTGAGCAGGATGGACTGGAGTCACGCCCGGAGGCCTATGGCTTCCGTTTTGGCAAGGCAGGCGATCATTTCTACATGGACATTATTGGCGAAGACGATTTGGGCATACTATACGGAGTACTGGAGTTTAGCAAGACCTTCCTTGACATCCAGCCATTCTGGTTTTGGGCGGACCAAACCATTGCCAGACGGAACGAAATTGAAATTCCTTGTCAGCCTTATGATGCGCCTGCGCCCAAGGTACGGTATCGCGGATGGTTCGTCAACGATGAGGTCTGTTTAATCGGATGGAAAGAGCCGTATCCCCCTTCAAGAGAAGTTTGGGAGCCGGTATTCGAAGCGCTGCTGCGCTGCGGCGGCAATATGGTTATCCCCGGTACGGACCTGCCCCGCCACGGAATTCACTATGATCTTGCTGCCGAAATGGGGCTGTGGGTGACGCATCACCATGCCGAACCGCTGGGAGCGGAGATGTTCCTGCGAGCCTTCCCGGGTAAAAAAGCGAGTTATCATGAAGAACCCGAACGGTTTGAGAGCCTGTGGAAGGAAGCTATTGATAAGCAAAAAGACAGGAAGGTTTTGTGGGTGCTGTCCTTTAGGGGGCAAGGCGATAAGCCGTTCTGGAGCGACGACCCTTCCTTCGATACTTCGGAAAAACGCGGTGCTATGATCAGTAAGGTGATCCGCAGGCAGTATGACATGATCGGCAGTGAAGTGCAAAATCCTGTATACTCCGTCGCTTTATATGGAGAAATAGCCGAATTGTACAAAGGCGGATACATCGAGCTTCCCGATGATGTGATCAAGGTGTGGGCCGATAATGGCTATGGCAAAATGGTATCCCGCAGGCATGGCAATCAAAATTATCGTGTGCCGTCACTCCCTGATGCGAACGACTCCGGTTTGCACGGCTTGTATTATCATGTGACGTTTCATGATTTGCAGGCCTCCAACCATCTTACGATGTTTCCAGGGCCGTCTTCCTTTATGAAAAAGGAGATCGAGGGCGCCTTTGCTGCCGGAGCAAGCGAATATTTGCTGCTCAACTGCGGCAACATCCGTCCCCATGTGTATCCGCTTGATTTGATGCGGGAGCTTTGGATGATGGGTAGTGTCGATGTTGCAAATCATCTTCACCATTTCGTTAGCAGCTATTATGGTTCGGGCAATGCCGAGCTGGAGGAGCTGTACCGCAGCTACTCCGAAGCGGCAATCCGCTATGGACCGCATGCCGACGATTGGGCAGGGGACGAATATTATCATCATCCGGCGCGCAAAATAATAGGCCATTGGCTGCAAGGACTAAGCAAGCAACCGGATTTGAGGCTGGTTTGGGCAGTGGGCGATGTGGATTTTCGCGAACAGGTGAAGCGGTTTGAAGAAAAGCTGGAGCTGGGCGTCCAAACGTGGAGTGCTTGGCTGGAACGATGCGATGAAGTTTTACTAGAGCTTGACCAAGACGATCGGCGCCGAGCGGTCGACCAGCTGCGTTTTCATGGTGCGCTGCATTTATCCGGCTGCCAAGGTTTTTATTGGTTATGCCGTTCCTATATCGAATACTGCGAACAACGTTATCCGCAAGCGTTCGTCTTGGCTTCGGAATCGATGTGGTGTTACCAGAGAGGGCTTGAAGTGCTTCGAAATTCCGAGCGTGGGAAATGGAATCGTTTTTATCAGGCAGACTGGCTCACCAATATTCAAAGTACAGTAAATCATGTAGATACCGTGAGACGTTATCTTCGGATGCACGGCGACAGTCCTGATTTTTTCCTATGGTATAAGGAGTTCCTGATGCCGGAAAGCGAGAAGTATATCTATTTGGAAAATACGCATCGCAATCCCTTGTCCGACGATGAACTGGCGATAAGGCTGAAGAGGTATTTCTTCGGTAATCCTTTATTATAAATAAGCAGAGGCGCTAATCCGGTCAAAAAGCAATAAACTCGGGCCACCCGGGCAAACGGCCTTGAACGTATGGCGCAGTCATGATACGATTACAATAACTAGGGAGACGTGCTGCCAACACGTCTCCTGCATAACAGTTTGGATGGGGCTACCCTCCAATGATGATTAGGGAAAAGTAACCCACTGCCTGGCGTCAACTAGGGTGGGTTACTTTCGTTTTTCGATGTAAGTCAACAGCGCCAAAAGGAATGTCCCGAACGCTAGAAATGACATAATCGTTTGGAAAGTATCCATCGCACCACCTCCTCTCGGGAGGGAGCACGAGCCACCACAAGCTGGTTATGCTTTTCTATTATAGCATAATTTTGAATCTATCAATGACAAATGAGATCGTTTGTTCTTGTGCTTACGCTGATCATACTTCCAAGCGGACACATGAATTTTATAAGCAGAAGCAATGGATTGGGTAAAATTTTATTATAATAAATTTGTGAAATAGTATTTACCTCACGGCGGTCATTTGTTAAGATATACGAAATAAATAAATGCGATGATGAGAAGAGTAAATAAACGATGTCTTTTACAGAGAGCCCTCACAGCTGGAAAGGGGCAAAGAACGGTTTATTGAATAAAGTCTCAGAGCAGCACATCGGAACCTGCGAGGGGATGGTGTGACAGGAGCTCCTGTTACAGAGCTAAAGTATAAGCATTCTTGGAATGCCGTACTTGAAGAGGCGGATGTGGTGACATATTCGCGAAACTAGGGTGGTACCACGGGTATAACAAATCTCGTCCCTAAGGCTGATTGCAGTCTTGGGGGTGGGATTTTTTTGGTTTTTCGGCAGGATGCCGGCATAGCGTAATACCGAGTTAGAACTTTTGAATAGTTATAAGGTAGGGAAGAGGGAAACAGGTTCCATCAAAATACCGAATCGAAAGGATTTGAATAGCGATGACACAAAAGTTAAAGGTTGGTATTGTCGGAGGAACAGGCATGGTCGGGCAGCGCTTCGTTCAACTGCTGGATCAGCATCCTTGGTTTCAAGTAACTGCGATTGCAGCGAGCAGCAGCTCGGCGGGGAAAACCTATGAAGAATCTGTGCAAAACAGATGGAAGCTGCCTGAGCCGATTCCTAACGATGTGAAACAGATTATCGTTCAGGATGCTTCTAAAGTAGAAGAAGTGGCAAGCGGAGTGGATTTCATCTTCTGCGCTGTCGATATGAAGAAGGATGAAATCAAAGCATTGGAGGAGGCTTACGCAAAAACCGGTACGCCTGTCATCTCCAATAATTCGGCTCACCGCTGGACGCCTGACGTTCCAATGGTTATTCCGGAAATTAACCCGGGCCATCTCGACGTCATTGCAGCGCAGCGCAAGCGTCTTGGAACGGCAACCGGTTTTATTGCAGTGAAGCCGAATTGCTCTATCCAGAGCTATGTGCCGGCGCTGAATGCACTGCTTGATTTCAAACCGACCAACGTGGTTGCATCGACATACCAGGCGATTTCCGGGGCCGGCAAAAACTTTACCGACTGGCCGGAAATGCTCGACAACGTAATTCCGTATATCGGCGGTGAGGAAGAAAAGAGCGAGCAGGAGCCGCTTCGCATCTGGGGAAGCGTGCAAAATGGCGAGATTGTAAAAGCGAGCGCGCCTTTGATTACGACACAATGTATCCGTGTGCCGGTAACGGACGGACACTTGGCGACTGTATTTGCCTCCTTCGAGAAGAAGCCGTCGAAAGAAGAAATTCTTGCGCGTTGGCAGTCCTATAAAGGACGTCCGCAGGAGCTTGGCCTGCCTAGCGCACCAAAGCAGTTCATTACGTACTTTGAGGAAGAAAACAGACCGCAAACGAAGCTGGACCGTGATATTGAGCGTGGTATGGGCGTTTCCGTTGGCCGTCTTCGTGAAGATACTCTCTACGACTTCAAGTTTGTCGGCCTATCGCACAATACGCTGCGTGGAGCGGCTGGCGGCGCTGTATTGATTGCCGAGCTGCTGAAGGCGGAAGGATACATTCAAGCGAAGTAAGCAGACATGACATGAGATGCATCATTGCCCTAACGAAAGAACGGCGGGCGGATGTCAACCAATCATGCAGTAGAAGCAATGGTGGTTGACGTAGTCTAAACAAATAACGCAGAACAAACAAAAAAACGCCATTTCGGCGTTTTTTTGTTTTGTAAGCAGAGGTTATGCTTCTTGTATAATCCGCTCCTGTTATCCCTTGGGTATGAACCTTAATATAAATGGATAAACCTGTCGTATCTAATTTAATGTTGGGACGGCAGGTTTCTGTTATTTCATTTGCGAGCCGACAACCCGGTTCCGTCCGGTGTTTTTTGCCTGGTACAGGTTGCCGTCGGCTTCAGAAAGCAGAGCAGCGCGGTCGGTCTGCCCGCAGCGAGTGGAGCACACGCCAATGCTTGCGGTGACGGCAAGCGTACCGGTGATTGGACTCCAATCCGCAGAACGGATAATACCGCACAGTCTTTCCGCGAAGTCCAGTCCTTTTTCGAGATTATAGCCCGGGCAATAAATTAAAAATTCTTCTCCTCCTAAACGGGCAGCTTGTGCCGGTTCCACAGCGGAGGCCTCCAAAATTTTAGCGAGACGAACAAGAACAGCATCGCCTGTTTTGTGCGAAAGCTTGTCGTTAATGGTTTTGAAGTGGTCCAAATCAATGAGAACAACGGTATGCTCCTCACCAGCTTCGCATTGCTCCAAATATCGATCCATATACGCGTCAATATAACGTCGATTGTATAAACCGGTTAAAGGGTCGCGGTGAGACAGCTCCCGATAATGCTCGCTCGTGCGGCGAGCCTCTTCCGTTTCGAACACGGTCTGTAAGATGCGCGCGCGGGCCTCGCGTTCTGAGGATCGTAATGCCTCCGAATCCTCGTGGTAGCGGCAGTGTTCCTCGTAGGCTTCCTTGTATCGCTGTTCCGCTGCATAAAGCTGGGACTGCGCCAATCTGATTTTGACGAGAAAGCCCTTCAGTCCATAAGCTTCGCAAAGCAGACGAGCTTCATCCAGCGTTTCTTGCGCTAAACGATAGGAACCGAGCTGGAGGTGCGCTTCGACTACGGTAAGCTGGCAATCGGGCAGGGAATAAATATCCCCTACATGCCCTCCGGAGCGGTGCTTGTCCAGTACAGGCAAAAGGGTTTGAACAGCCACCTGAGGCCTGCCGAGCATAAGCTCGACGCGCGCAATCGTATCGAGCTGCGAAACCGCCAATGAAATGTTGTGTTTATCGGTAACCGCTCGGATTTTTGCCGCAAGCTCTGCCGCTTTATCCTTATACCCCAGCTGGCAGCTGGAATAAGCCAGGTTGTTTAAGGTATAAATCATTTGCTGGACATGGTTGGTTGCCAGGCAAATGTCCAAAAGCTCATCGAATCGTTGGTGTGAGGCTTCATAATCACCGCTTGAATCTAGCGCAAGGGCGAGAGTCATCAGATGCTTTCCGCGAATTTGCGGAAACGTAGTTTCCGGCAAATATTCGAGAGAATGGAGCGCATGCTCCAATGCGCTGTGAGCGTCGCCGAGCCGGAAGAAAAATCCGGAGAGCAGCCGGTGGCTGCTTGCCAAAACTGTAGGATTGGAATGCTCGATCGCCCAAGCGTTGATGCGGCGCATGTTTAGGCCGGCCTCGGCAATTCGGCCCTGGCGCATCATGCTGTGGGCTTGGATAAGCTGCGCGCGCATGAGCAGCTCTTCGTCCTCCAGTGCAGCGGCAGCATCCACGGCAGCTTGGGAGACGGCAGCGGCCAGCTCCACGTCCTCATAGTGGACGAATTCATGATGCTGAAGCATGGTCAGAGTAAAGTCAGTGGGCATACTCTCCCCATGAGCGATTGGCTGGATGTGAGCCTGCAACCTGGAGCTTAGATCACCGAAGCAATATGGGCATCGATCCTCAGTTTTAGCAGAAGACCGGGCAATGATAATTTTGCAATGAGGACAATGAATAAAGGTAAGCTCCATGGATGCCCCCCTATATTTATAATTTAGGCATAAGGGAATCCTAATTCATTTTTAGTCACTTATCAACCATTCCCTTCTACAGAATCGTTCGACCGCAACCTTTTTCTAGCAAAAATATTTATTGTTATATATGATAGATTAGGCAGGATGACGTATGGCGGAAGAGGGATTCTTATCATTGGGCGAGCGAAGGATCTGCAAAAACGGGTGTACATATGGATCACTCTTATTATTACGATACCGATGCTCTTTTTCGGTTTTCTCAATGCGTTACATCAAAAGCAATTCGTGGAACAAAAGGCAAAGCTGTCATTAATGATGGCTTCCACCGCGCTGAGCGATCGTTTGGAAAGCTTATACTCCCATATGATCTCCATTGAGGATGCGGCTCGATTTTCTAAAGAAGAGCGAGGGATGTTTTTGGAGCGAAGCTTACAGCCGCTCGTTTCAGAACTGTCCGTATGGTACCCGAATATTAGCATGGGGTACTATTCCACCAAGCTTCAGACCGTGGTGGCCGCATTTCCCGCAATGAATGAGGAAAGCGCTCGGATTGAGCCGTTCGAGCTATCTTCCGAGCTGAGAACGGACGGACGCCCGCTTGAATTTGAAACCGCTGCTAGCTCGACGATTTGGTCGGGGGAGTCGGCTTTGATTCTTAGGCAGCCCGTCATGCGCAATGCCGAAATGATCGGTTATTCCTGGGTCGCTTTCCAAAAGGAAGTAATCGATCGGGATTTCGGATTGAATCTGCTTAAAACGGCGGCACTGATTTTTGCGCTGTGGGTGCTTACCATCTTTATTGTCGGATTAGTATACCGATCCCACACGACGGCCGTGAACCGGCTTGCTAATGCGATTTTACGAAATAAGCAAACGGATTTGACGAGATACAAGGCGTATCCTCCGATTATGCCGCTTGTAGAAAAGATCCGTGAGCTGAGGGACCATCTTCAGGAGGAATCTCAGCATTATTTACATGAAACCCAGAAGCTGCAGCAAATTATCGATACCTCACCGGTTGGCATTTTAGCGGTTGACCGCGATGGAATGATTACGGCGTACAATAAAACATTTTTCCGTAGGGTTCCTGTTCATTACCAAAACAGCAGTTTGATCGGTCACTCTTACAAGGAGTTCATCGAGCAGCTTGGGTTTGAATACAAGAAAACATTAATTTTCAGGGGATTACAAGGGGAGCATGTGAATTCAGAAATTCAGCACTTTAGCGATAGAACGTATTTAGGCTTCGCCGCACCCATCATGGATTCGAGAGAGAACATTCTTCTTGGAGCGGTTGCATTGGCTGAAGACGTAACGGAAGTCCATCAGCTTCGCAAAGAGCTGGGACAGCTGGAACGGCTTCGGCTGGTGGGGCAAATGGCGGCAAGCATTACCCATGAGATCCGCAATCCGATGGCCGTGATCCGCGGCTTTATGCAGCTGATGAAGCATAAAGCCGGGGAGGAGCTTCAGGAGTATTGTTCCATTGTCATCAGCGAGGTCGATCGTTCCAACACGATTATTAACGATTTCCTGGCCTTAGCTCAGGATCGGATTGTCACGAAAGAGATGCACAATCTCAGTGACGTTGTGAAAGATATTTATCCTCTTCTGGCGGCTGATGCCAATATGCGGGGAATCGAATTGGAGCTGCGGCTTGCAGAGGAGCTTCCGCTGCTTATGCTTGATGATCGGGAAATGAAGCAGCTTCTGCTTAATCTCGTTCGTAACGCGATGGATGCTATTGAAAGCACGGGCCAAAAAGGGATCGTGACTGTCACGACCTCGGTTGAAGAGAACGCGGTTGTAATGCGTGTATCCGATACCGGGTGCGGGATGACCGAAAAACAGCAGCAATCGTTATTCCACCCGTTTTATTCTACCAAGAAAGACGGTACGGGCTTAGGTTTAGCTGTATGCTTGAGTATTGTTGAAAGGCATAGCGGTAAAATTACAGTCCAGTCGGAAGAAGGAAAGGGGACGACTTTTGCCGTTATCTTGTTTAAGGCCTATTCCGGATTTTAACCCGAGTGAATTGAACCAAAGCCTTCGTTAATATTTTTTCGCATTCAAAAAGCCTTCCGTTCCTGTTGATGTTCAAGGAATGGAAGGCTTTTTTGCGGGATTATTTACTGCCAAGCTTCGTTACGATATCCGTTAGCTGCCAGTTCATATTATAGGCGCTCAGTTCGCTCCAGCGGACATTTTCGAGGACATACAATTTATTATTTTTCACGGCCGAAAGGTTTTTCCAAACGGGTCCGCTGGCGACCTCTTTGAAGCGTTCCTCGGCAGCCTGATCTGCGACCAGTACAAAAATCGTATCGGCGGCATATTCCGGCAGTACCTCCTCGGAAAGGGAGGCTGGTGCCGTTAATGCTTTGGCCTTATCAGGCTCCGTGTATCCCAAAGCTTCGTAGATAGTAGGGAAGGCGTTTATGGGGAACGTATAAATCGCTTTGTTGTAGAATTGAACGACGAGCGCAGTTTCGCCCGGCTTCAAATGTGCCTGCAGCTTTTGCTTCGTCTCCTTCAACCGTTCGTCATATTGTACCCGGAAGGCCTGCTCTTCTTTTGTTTTGCCAAGGAGCTCGGCGACGACATGAAGCTGCTCAAAGGCAGGCAATCCGAATTTCGTTGCGAAGGTAGGCGCAATCTTTTGCAAGCTCTCGACAACCTCAGGCTTTAAATAATCGCTGATGATAATCAGATCTGGAGAAAGTGCGGTGACCTTTTCCATATTCGGCTCTTGATCTCCGATACTTTCAATACCTTGCGTTACGGCCGGGTCATGATTTTTTAGGTAGTAATCAACAGTTCCGATCGGCTTAACACCGAGGGCTGCCAATTCCCCGAAATTATTGATCGCAATGATTCGCTCCGGCTCTACAGGAACCGTGACATCGCGATTTAATGCGTCCTTCACCGTTTTTGTCTCGGCGCTTTTTGGACTATTATTGGGCTCATGGGAATGGTTGTCCGTCGATGGGTTCCCGCAAGCGGCGGCAAGAACCGTCATGATCAGAAGCAGCGCAGCGGGGATCAAAGGTAGTTTTCGAAGCAAGATAAACCCTCCAAAATTATGATATTGATTCTCATTTTCGTATAGTATAAGTCATTTTTATGAAAAAGCAAAACCGTCAATTAGAAATGCATACACACCCTACCGGTGTTTTACGAAGAAAACGATTGATAATGAGAAATATTATCAATTATAATGAGAGGGTTCCTAGGATGGGTTTGATGGTTTAATGTTGAGAAAGGAGTGTGTCCGTTTGCAAATTTTATCGAAGAATGAGCAGCCACAGCGGTCGCACCCATGGATTGCCACAGTTATGGCTGTTGGCGGAGCGGCAGCGGTTTGTTTCGGGATCGCGCTGTCTATTTCCGTTGGAGCGGCCACGATTTCGTTACAAACGGTCTGGGATGCAGTATTTCAATTTAATCCGGATCTTACAGACCACCAAATCATTCGAGAGCTTCGGCTCCCGCGTGCGCTCACAGCTGCGCTTGTAGGGGCCTGCTTTGCCGTGGCGGGTGCTTTGATGCAGGGCATGACGAGAAATCCGCTTTCCGACCCGGGGATTTTGGGCATTAATGCCGGGGCAGGCTTTGCATTAGCTTTATGTTTTGCTTTTTTGCCCGGTCTTCCTTTTTCATATTTAATATTATTTTCATTTGCCGGGGCGGCACTCGGTACAGGACTAGTATACGGCTTCGGTTCATTAGCCAGAGGCGGTATGAATCCGGTTCGTCTGGTGCTTGCCGGGGCAGCGGTCAGCGCGCTGCTTGTTGCATTGAGTCAGGGAATTGCAATCCACTACCGGATAGGACAAGAGCTTGCATTCTGGTATGCCGGAGGGGTGGCCGGTGTCAAATGGCTGGAGCTTCAGGTCATGCTTCCGTGGGCTGCAGGCGGCTTAATTGCTGCGGTGCTGTTATCGCGTTATGTAACGATGCTTAGCTTCGGGGAGGAAGTGGCCGCTGGACTTGGTCTTCGTGTCGGTCTCATTAAGCTGGCAGGGGTAATCATTGTGCTTGTGCTGGCTGGATCTGCTGTCTCGGCCGTAGGTTCAATCAGCTTTGTGGGCTTGATCGTGCCGCATTTGGTTCGATTTCTAGTCGGCGTCGACTACCGTTTCATTGTTCCTTGTTCGGCAATAATGGGGGGACTTCTAGTCGTCGCAGCAGATATTGGAGCACGGCTGATAAATCCTCCATATGAAACGCCTATCGGAGCATTAATTGCTATCATCGGTGTGCCATTCTTCTTGTATTTGGCGCGCAACGAGAGGAGGCAGCTGTAGATGGTTGCTTCATCGATTGAACTCGTACAGCGGAAGCGGTCCAAACGGGCGGGGTTCGTCATCTCGCTGCTCACCGTTTTGATTATCTTTTTTATATTCATAAGTATGAACACAGGATACATACGTCTAGGTCCGTGGGAAGTGCTGCAAACCTTGTTCGGATCGGGAACAGATAAGCAGCGGTTGATCTTGTTCGAATTCCGTCTGCCGCGAATCGTCATCTCCGTGCTTGTAGGCGCTGGGCTGGCCGTTTCCGGCGCGATCTTTCAAGGGGTTTCGCGCAATGCCCTTGCAGACCCGGGGATTCTAGGCATTAATTCTGGGGCTGGGCTTGCGGTTGTATTGTTTGTCGCCTTTTTCCCTTCCAACGCGGCTGCACCGGCGTTTGCGATGCCGTTTCTGGCTCTGGCCGGAGCAGGGATGGCTGCGGCGCTCATTTACGGGATAGCGTACAAAAAAAACGAGGGGATTTCCCCGGTGCGGCTTGTATTGGTGGGCATTGCGGTCGGTGCCGGGATCCGCGCTTTAATGATTGTACTGACCATTCGTCTGGACCCGAATGATTTTAAGCTGGTGGAGGTTTGGCTGGCCGGTACGATCTGGGGAACAAACTGGGGGTACGTGTCTTCCTTGCTGCCGTGGCTGCTCGTGCTGCTGCCCTATGTCATCTATAAAGCGCGGGTGCTCAATGTGCTTGGCTTAGGAGAGCCGATGGCGATCGGCCTCGGTACGGCCATTGAACGTGAGCGGCTTGGCTTGCTGGCTGCAGCGGTGGCGCTTGCGGGCGCATGTGTAGCGGTTGGCGGCGGGATCGAGTTTATCGGTTTAATCGGCCCGCATCTGGCAAGACGGCTGGTCGGGCCTGCCCATCAGTATTTGATTCCGGCCGCGGCGTTGACCGGAGGGCTGCTATTGCTTGTAGCGGACACGATCGGCCGATTTATTTTGCTGCCTTCAGAGATTCCTGCGGGAATCGTTGTAGCGGTAATCGGAGCGCCATACTTCCTTTATTTGCTTTTGAAGGTGAGAGCTTAACTACTTTTCAACGAAAGAGAAACAAGATAGAGCTGCTGAGACAGCGGGCGGAAAAGACGATAAAATGACGGTATAATATATGAAAGGATTTACAGGGAGGAGGGAGCTCTTGCAAATCAAAATCGTGGTCGTCGGCAGTATTAATATGGACATTGTAAACCGTGTCCGCAGACATCCGCTTCCGGGTGAAACGATCAAGGGGCTTGGCACTGCTTATTTGCCAGGCGGAAAAGGAGCAAATCAAGCGGTAGCGGCGGCGCGCTGTGGAAGCCATGTATCGATGATCGGTGCCGTCGGCGGAGATTCCTTTGGACCCGTGCTCGTACAATCGCTGGAAGAGAACGGAATAAAGCTTCATGTAGACATTCTTCAGGGGGTTACTTCTGGACTCGCATTTATCACAGTGGATGAAACCGGAGAAAACCAGATTATCCTGTCCGAAGGGGCGAACGCCATGCTGACGGCTCAGCATGTTGCGGCTCATTCCGATGTGTTCGCGGGAGCCAGCGTATTATTGCTGCAAAATGAGGTGCCGTGGGAGGCTTCCGCTGCAGCAATGAGGCTGGCACGCGACCACGATGTTCGTGTACTCTATAATCCGGCGCCAGCGCAAGCACTTCCTGAGGAGGCATATCCGCTGATCGATGTGCTCATTTTGAATGAATCGGAAGCGGAGGAGCTGACAGGTTTACCTGCGGCTCAGGCCGCCCAAGCGATGCGTGCGGCACAATCGCTTGTTGCACGCGGTATTGACACGGTTATCGTTACACGGGGGGAAGAAGGGGCACTGCTGGCCGATGCTGCGGGCAGCTGTATTGAGGTTCCTGCCTTCCGCGTAAAGGCTGTGGATACCACTGCGGCCGGCGATACTTTTATTGGCTGCTACGCTGTGGCGAGTGCGGAAGGATATTCTTCCGAGGACAGCTTGCGTCTAGCATCAGCCGCCGCGGCATTGACCGTTACCCGTCCGGGAGCCCAGGAAAGCATTCCACAGCGTGCAGAGGTCGAGAGTTTGCTTGAACACTGGCGCAAGGATACAAAATAGCGAAAAGAAATTTACCTTTGGAAGCATGAGAGGCTTCACAACGGAAAAATATAAAAGAAAGCTTCTCTAGCGTATGGGTTCCAGCCCATGTCTAGAGAAGCTTTTTTTGAATCCTATCTAGTAGTCTACGATTTCTCTTTCTGGCGTTTCACTTCCGCTTCAATCCAACTTTCGTAGTGCTTAAGCTCAACCAGCTCAAGTCCCTTTTCTTCCAGGGAAGCGGCGATCTGCTCTTCGTTTTGCGTCGGGAATACGTACGCCGAGGTATGCTTGGCGAGAAGCTCCTGAGAAATGTGATACAGCCGCTCCATCGTAAACGGCTTTTTCATATAACGTTCGATGTCACTTTCCTGATAGTCATTCGGTGCATCCATCGCGGTTGAAACAATGACCGGCGTTCTCCGGCAAAGAGGATGGCTGTTTAGTCCCGCGAGCAGATCCCATCCGGTTAAATGCCCTTCCAAGGCGATATCTACGATGAAGAGGAGCGGCGGATTTGACGTTAATTTGCCGATCGTCTCCAGCAAAGGCTCGGCGGCCTTGAACGTAACGACCGGGTGGCCTAATCCGCCCAGCGTTTCGCTTATTAATTTGCTTACATTGCTGTCGTCCTCCACAATGACGATGCTGCCTTCGATGCTTCCCTCTACGGAGGGGGATGAAACGGCCGGCAGCGCTACTCGGAACGTTGTGCCTTCCCCCATCACGGAATCAAAGCTGATGCTTCCGCCATGCGCATCGATGATTTCCTTTACAATAGCAAGGCCTAGTCCTGTGCCGCCGATCTGTCTGCGGTCGGAGTTGTCAACACGGTAAAACTTTGTAAACATTTGTGCTTTGGCTTCCTCAGGAATGCCAAGACCGTAATCTCGAACGATCAAGGTCGTCAAATCCGAATTCGTATCTACGGTTACATCAACGACGTTCGAGTCGGGAGAATATTTAATTGCATTGCTGAGCAGGTTGTCAATCACTTGCTTGATCCGGTCCTCGTCTGCTTTCATAAAGACAGGAGCATCGCCGTTAACCTGGACTCGGATGCTGTGGCTTTGTTTGCCCTGCCACTGCTCGGCAGCACTTTGAACAAGCGAAGCTAAGTCGACCGGGACAAAGTGATAGGTTTGTTTCCCGGATTCCATTCGCTGCAGATCGAGAAAATCATTAATCAAATTGGAAAGCCGCTTTGCTTCCTTATAGATCGTATCTAAATATTTTGCCTGCTTTTCCGGGGAAAGCTTGCGGTTAATCATCAGCTCGATGAACCCAAGAACGCTTGACAGCGGTGTTCGAAGCTCATGGGAAACGATGCTGACAAATTCATTTTTTAGCTCATTAATCCGCTCCTCATCCGTCCGGTCCCGAAGCACGAACAAGAATCCAGAGGATGAAGTGCTTCCAACGCCAAATGGGGTTGCATAAAGCTCCAAACTGCGAGTATCCCCTTGGATGTTGAACGAAAATTTTTCGGTGAAATGTGTGATGCGCCCTTGAAGCAAATCTTCGCCGAGCGTCCGAAGCTTGGGATGAAGTCTTTCGAAGCATTCGGCTGCCGACATTCCTTGGATGGCTGCCGTATCAAACCATTCTGCCATTCGCCCGTTACAGTAATCGATCCTGCCAAAGCGGTTGCAGGTAGCCATGCCTTCCAAGCTGGATTCAAGGATGAGGCGAGTGAAATCACGCTGCTTTTCCAGCATTTCTTTTTCGGTTAGCAGCTCTTCATTTAATTTTTCCATAGATACACTTTGCTGCTTGCGTTCTTCGTTCGTTAGCTGGGCAAGCAGGGCGAGGCTGAATTGCTTCATTAACCCTTTAGTCAAAAAGCTCGTATTATTCTCATTTACCGCTGTCTTCTGATAAGAGGTCGTCACGACAATGCCAATTATATGCAGCTCAGAACGATTGGGGTCGAACAGCGGGTAGTAGGAATCAACCGCGGTGTCGTAGGCACTATGGAAGCCCCGTTCCAGCTCGGACACCTTTCTGCAGCTGATTACGGAGGTTTTGTCCTTTAACAGCTTGTGGGCAGGACCTACGAGAGGTACGCGCTCGCGAACCGGCGCAGCGCCCTCCGGGTATCCATATGAAAATACCATATCAAACTGTTCTTCCTGCTCATGCCGTAACATAACTGCGGCAGCATCCTGATCAAGTGCTTCAGTTAAGGCGGGCACGGTATTTTCCAAAAACAAGTGAAGATCAGTAAAGCCGGTAAGCATTTCCTGGTACGAAGATATCGACTCCAGTTCTTTTTCCCTTTGAAACAGCTTAATTAGTGTTTTCTCCTGCTCTTCTTGCTGAGCGATAATTTCCTCGTTATGCGTCTCCAGCTCTTCCGCGACGGCGCGATACGTTTCCTCGCTTTTACGTAAAGCATTAGCCATTTGGTTGTTGCGGCGTGTAATGAGCCAAATCGTGATGCCCATGGCTAAAAACGCAACCAGTCCAATCGATAATATTAAGAATGCCCGTTCCACCGCGATATCCACGGATTGTTTTTCCTCTGCTGTTGTTTGCGCCAACGCACTGCGCATTTCCTCGTGAATGATCCGGAATTGATCCATGTAGTCTTTTCCTTGATCAACAAGATCCAGAGCGGTCTGAGTCTGTTTTTCCTCGATCAGCTTAATTTGGTCCAAAAAATAATGATTGATCATATCGATTTGAGGCAGTGCCTTATGTAAAAAGATCTCGTTTACAAGAGGATAATTTTCCAGTGGATAATTGTCAGTGATTAAGCTTAATTCTGTTTCCATTTGGATTTTACCAACCTTATAGGCTTCCAAAAAACGGGGATTGGTCGTGAGCAGATACCCGCGGACACCGGTTTCTTGATTAATGAGGCTGGTCAGCAAATTGTCGATCGATAAATATATGGGCATGGTATCTTCAACAACATGGTTGCTCTGCAGGCGTACATCCCTCAGTGTCCAATAACTGGAAAAGGTAACGAGGGTCATAATGATCAGCATCGAGACAAGTGCAATATATGGAGTCTTGCCTTTGGGATTCAAGTTCATCATCGGTTCTCCTGCCTATGTAAAATAACGTCTTTTACTATTTCGACAGGAGACGACAAAAACATTAGCGTTTTTAAAAGCGGTTTTGGGCAGGTGCCGATGTGAACATGAATCATGAAACATATAGTGTAAACGAGGAATTGGATTTATACAGGTTTGGGGGCCGGCACATGGCAAAAACGGAGGCTACGCTGTTAGTGTTAGTGTTGTTCATTTTGTTGTTTATCGTCGCAGCTATTTTTTTGTAGCGGAAATTCAACGGGGCCAGCTTCTGGCCTTTTTTTTACGGATGTGAAAGGGATCATTTTAGCGGAGCAGAACGCTTTTTCTGTCTTTTTTCGGGATGTGCCCATCACGGGACGGTCGCTGCCGGAGGTATCATAAATCCACTTGGAAACGAGCATAATACCCTAGAAAGTAAGATGAAGGAGGTTGGATATGGCTACAGCAGCGAAGGGCGGAGGAATGAGCAAGGCCCAAAAAAGTTACCAGGATCTTGCCAAAAAGCATGAACCGGCTCGTCCCGTACTGCTTAATTGCTTTCGGGCATTTTTAGTCGGGGGGCTGATTTGTTTGCTCGGACAAGCTATTCAAACGGCTTTTATGGCTTGGGCAGGTATGACGCAGAAGGAAGCGGCCAACCCGACGGTGGCTATTCTTATTTTACTATCCGTTATTTTAACCTCTTTGGGCATATACGATAAAATCGCGCAATGGGCTGGCGCAGGCAGTGCGGTCCCGGTCACTGGGTTTGCCAATTCGTTATGCTCCGCCGCAATTGAACACCGCAGCGAAGGACTTGTGCTGGGCGTTGGCGGCAACATGTTTAAACTGGCGGGTTCGGTTATTGTGTTCGGAACGGTGGCAGCTTTCATTATCGGGATTATTTATTGGATATTTGGCCTTGGAATGGAGGGTCATATATAATGCTGACGGGAAAGCAAACCTGGCTGTTCGATCGGAAGCCGTATATCATTTCCGCCTCGACGGTGGTCGGCCCCGATGAGGGGGCAGGTCCCCTTGGCGACCGATTTGATATGGTTCATTCCGATTACTTTATTGGTGAGGATAGCTGGGAAAAAGCCGAGCGTAAATTTCTCGAGGAATCGATGGAGCTTACATTGGACGGCGCCGGTTTGCAAAAGAAGGATATCAGCTTTTATGTCGGCGGCGACCTGCTGAATCAGATCGTCTCGAATACGTTTGCGGCGAGAACGATGGCGGTGCCGTACATAGGGGTCTTCGGAGCTTGCTCGACCTCGATGGAAAGCTTGGCCTTGGCTTCCTTAATGGTGAACTATCATTCGGCAAATTATGCGATGGCCGGCGTGTGCAGCCACAACTGCTCGGCGGAAAAACAGTTCCGCTACCCGACCGAATACGGCTCACAGAAGCCTCCTACCGCACAGTTTACTGTCACGGGTGCGGGAACTTCGCTGCTTTCCTTAACCGGAAAGCCGGACATGCCGCGTGTTACGTCGGCTACGATCGGCAAAATCGTCGACATGGGGATCAAGGATCCCTTTAATATGGGAGCGGCGATGGCGCCGGCTGCGGTCGACACGATGCATGCTCATTTTCATGACCGCGGGATTGAGCCCGGCTACTATGACATGATTGTTACGGGCGACTTGGCAAAGGTGGGCTACAGTATAGCAAAGGATTTATTAAAGGAAAAGGGCATTGATATCGGGCAGACGGATTATCAGGACTGCGGCATACTTGTGTTTGATCCGGATAAGCAAATGGTTCAAGCGGGAGGCAGCGGCGCGGCCTGCTCCGCGGTTGTGACCTATGGTCATTTACTGAAGAAAATGCGCGAGGGTGAGCTTAAGCGTCTTTTAGTTGTTGCAACCGGCGCGTTAATGTCGCCGATAACCTTTCAGCAGGGAGAATCCATTCCTTGCATTGCGCATGCTGTATCAATTGAAATGGAGTGAGTGACATGGCGATAAATTGGATGCAATTTTTGTGGGCGTTTATTATTGGCGGCGCGATTTGCGTCGTTGGCCAGCTGCTTATGGATGTCGGTAAATTTACACCCGGCCATACAATGAGCATCTTGGTTGTAACAGGTGCAATCGTGGACGGCTTCGGGTTGTATGACCCATTCGTCAAGTTTGCCGGTGCGGGTGCGTCGGTGCCGATTACGAGCTTCGGTAACGCGCTAGTTCACGGCGCGATTGAAGAGCTGACGAACACTGGACCCGTCGGAGTGCTAACAGGGATCTTTAAAATAACGAGCGCGGGCATTTCGGCGGCGATTATTTTTTCATTCTTAGCTGCTCTTGTGGTGAAGCCCCGCGGATAAGGAAACACAAAAACCACCCGTCATCCGGGTGGTTTTCGTTGTTTGGCGGCAGCCTTATGGAAGAACAAGGCGGCCGTGCTCTTGGAGCGTCTCCAGGTCATGCGCCTGGATTTGGCTTTGCGACAAGGTATAGAGCGTATCTCCGATATAGAGGATCCGCTGCACGGATCGATCGTTGTAGTGCCAGTGATTTCCGGCTTTTTTGAGGTCTTGATCACTCAGATGGCTGATCCGGCCGCGCAGCTGGAAGCCCTGTTCTACATTTAGGCGGTATATATAAGCCCCTTGGTAGGTGAATGTACCGTATTCCGCCGCATTTTTCGATCCGTCCGGCTGGATTGGAGCCTCCATTAAAGTGACCGGGAAGGCGAGCAGCTCTTTGTCACGGGAAAAAAGCAGTGCCTTATGATTCCGCAGAAGCTCGGATTCTGTTCCGCGATCACCGATGTTCTCCTTAAATTTCTCGATCGGTTTTGATACATCGCTAACATCGAATAGGGCGAGCTTCATGCCTTGATACAGTGCGGTAGTCGCCTGTTCGGGGGCTTTTGCCGGCTGGCCGTATGGTCCGATTTCTACCGTATCCTTACCGAAGCCAATAATATGGTTTTCGTCATACGGATGCAGGTAATCGCTGTAGCCGGGGATTTTCAAATATCCGAGGATAGTCGGCGCCTCCGGTTTTTCTACATCAATGACAAACAGGGGATCGACGGTGCGGAACGTAACCATATAGGCCCGCTTGCCCATGAAGCGTACGGAATAAATGCGTTCGCCTGGAGCAATGTCCTCGATTTTACCGACCGATTCAAGCTTGTCGTTTAAAATGTAAAGATTGTTTGTGGACACAAGCTTACTGCCGCTTCGCACATTTTGCCTTGTTGTTGCGATACGAAAATAGCCCATATGCTCATCCATGGAAAACTGATTTAAGATCGCTCCAGGAACGGTGGCGGTCCCTTCATAGCCGACCATTCCATTTAAAAGATCAAATTTATACAGATGGGTTTCGTCGGCATGACGCCGAGGATCGGCTGCTACATACAGATGCTTTTCCGACGCGTAAATGCTCTTTCCCGAACCTACATAGGCGGATACGGCAGCAGGCTCGCTGGGCCGGTCCGTCCGGAAAGCGCCGACGACGATTAGATTCGGTTCGATGGCCTCCGGGAAATATCGTGTATCCTCCCAACTCACGGTAGCGTTATCCTTGGAGGCGGAATCGCTGTAATGCGCCGGTTCCGGGCGCTTCGGATCGATTCGCTTGTTAGCCACCAAGTAGACGGCGGTACCGGTTTTACGCGCGGAAACGTACTGGCCTTCAAGAAATACCTGCTTCGTTTGCTTCGGCGCTTGTTTGTCCGTGATATCGTATACAAGGGCCCGCACCCCTGCAGCGCGGTTTGCTTCCGTGCCGATGACCACAAGCGTTTGACCGTCAAGGAATAGCTCGTTTGGAGTGAATCCGGACATCGAGAAGTCAACCTTTCCCGCTACCTTCATGCTGTCGGCAGGATTCGCTTGGACAATCATGACGCGCTGCCGGTTCACCTGATAAATGTAGGTTCCGTCGGTTTTTACCAGGTCGGCTTCGTCTACCCCCTGCACTTGAACATTGGTTCCGGAATAGTCGCTGGCCGAGGCTGTTTTTGCCGATGATGTCGCATCAACGTGCGTATCGCTAACCGCGGCCGTATTGCTGCCGGCAGCGGGTGCTGCTTCAGCGGCGCCTTCCTCGAATTTGTGCGCGCGTTGTGTAAAAGGTTTAAGCAAGGACTTCAGGTTCCGCTCTGAGCCGACGACCGGAAGCTCTCCTGTCGCGGCTTGAACCGCTGCAGGCTGGCCGGTAAACGGCAGCGGAATATCCGGCAAAAACGGCCGGTTGGTCGCATGCGCGATGATCGCCCAGCAGAAGACAAAGTAACCTAGAGCCAAAACAGCGACAGCACCCCATCTCTTCATTTCAAGCGCCCCCCAATATCGAATTTTCCTTTTGCTACTAGACGGGACTGATCTTCCAAATGTTTCAACCGCTATTTAAAAAATGGCATGTATAACATTACAAATAATTTTATGACTTTTGCGAGTATACGACTGGGGTTAAATTCTAGTATGATGGAAACTAAGCTATCAAAACGGCTTATTTTTCAGAAGCGTCATTCACGTACAAGGAGGCCTCGGGAGATGGAAACAGTCAAGCACTCGGATTTTGAAATCTTGCATCAGCTTCGAATGAACCTGCAAACCTGCATTTTAGGGAAGGCAAAGGAAATTGATTTGTTGATTACCGCGCTGCTTGCGGGCGGCCACGTTCTCTTGGAGGATGTACCGGGGACAGGCAAAACGGTTTTTATAAAAGCGCTTGCAAAGTCGATAGACGGGCAATTTAGGCGTATTCAATGCAATCCTGATTTACTCCCGACGGATATTACGGGCGTATCAATATATCATCCGAAGCAGGAGGCGTTTGTGTTCCGGCCGGGCCCGGTTATGACCAACATCCTGCTGATCGACGAAATCAACCGCGCTACGACGAAGACGCAGTCTGCGCTGCTGGAAGCCATGGAAGAAAGAGCGATTACGGTAGATGGAGAAAGCGTACCGCTGCCGACTCCTTTCCTACTGCTCGCGACGCAGAACCCAATCGACTTCGAGGGCACCTATGTGCTGCCGGAGGCGCAGCTGGACCGCTTTATGCTGAAATTCAGCCTTGGGTATCCGGACGAGCAAACGGAAAAGCAAATGGCGGTTTCTCACAGCAGAAGCCATCCGCTAGACTCGCTTAAAGTACATGCCGACGTGAAAGCGGTGGCGGACATGCAGGAGCGGGTACAAAATGTGCATGTTGACGACGCTGTCGCAGAATATATTGTGGCAATTACCCGCCAAACCCGCGAGCATCCATCGGTTTATTTAGGCGCGAGCCCGCGTGCGACGCTGGCGCTCATTCAAGCGTCGAAAGCGTACGCTTACTTGAACGGAAGAGACTATGTCATTCCGGACGATGTTAAAACGCTAGCGCCGAATGTGCTTGGACATCGCATGATCTTAAGGTCGGAAGCGCGGCTTGACGGTGCCACCGTCGATAAGGTGCTGGAGTCCATCTTCAAGCAGGTGCGCGTGCCGATCCGATTGGAGAAGTGATTGCCGTGCTTCAAGCGCTGAAAGGAATTCGGCCGTCGTCGAAGGTTTGGGTGCTTTTCGCCGTGTGGCTGTGCAGCCTGTTGTTTTTGCTGTTCCAAGGCGGGAAGCTTGCTTTTATGCTGTTTATCATGATGCTGGTGCTTACCGTTTACCTAAGCTTAGGCAAGTGGAGCGGGATTAAAGGGACCGTCGGGACTAGAGCGCTGATCAATACGGAATCAGGCGCTGTGCTGGAGGCGGGGCACTCGGTAGAGGTTCAGCTAACGGTGAACATACCGGGCTATTGGCCGATCCCGTACGTGCTGCTGCGCGACCAGCTCGTTCGCAAGGGCGGAGAAACGCTGGAATTTACGACCTCGTTCGTACCGGATTGGCGCCGCCGTGGGCGGTTAATGTACGTAACGCCCCAGCTGGAACGCGGGTATTACACCTTTGGCGAAACCATATGCTCGACAGAGGATATTTTTGGATTTTTTGAGCACCGCGGAACCATCCGGCTGCCGCTGAGCTTCAGTGTACTGCCGAAGACGGTGCCGATCCGGGAATGGACGCAGTTCCGCCATTTATCGAAGGGAAATCAAAACCATTCCGCTTCGACGAGACATACGAGTGAAACGACACAAATAAACGGCGTTCGCGAGTATCATTACGGAGACAGGCTTTCCCGTGTGCATTGGAACGCGACGGCCCGGACGGGCACGTGGAAATCGAAGGAATTCGAACGCGAGGCCTTGCCGCGCATCGTCGTTATCCTGGATCGCGAGGCTGCTTCGTATGAAAGCCCGGAGCAGTTCGAGCTGGCGGTATCCATTGCCGCGTCACTGCTCCAGTTCGCGGAGCAAAAGCAGCTTGCGGCAGGGCTGTTGTCCACTGGACGCAATTCGGTGTTTTTCGAGCCCGGACTCGGCCGGGCGAAGCTTTCGGAGATGATGCATCACCTCATCGGGGTTCAAGCGGATGGGGCCCATGATCTGATTCATGTGGCGGATAATCGCTCTAGACAGCTGTCCTCCGGCACGGTGCTGGCAGTTGTCAGCCCGAATACGGGGGCATCGATGCTGAAGGTGATGGGCTGGATGCAAACCCGCCAAATGACACCCTGCCACTTTCTGGTAGGCGGGAACGGAAAAGGAGATTGGAGCACGGTTCTTCGCTCCAAGGGCGTCCCGTTGTATGCGGTCCATGAGCTGGGCGGACTTTCGTCCGTGTTAGGAGGGATGCCGCGATGAAAGGTTCGTTATTCTCTTGGAGAAGCTGGCTTCCTGCTCCGGAGCGGTCCCTAATGTATATCCTGTGTGCAGTGTTTCTGTACCAGTATATCGTTTGGTTTGATACGTTCTGGGTGAACGAAACGAAGCCGATTGTTGTGTCCACCTTAATTGCCACTTTACTCGTAGAGATAATTGCCCGCATCCCGGCATGGCTAAGGCGAGCGGTACAGCTGCTATTATTGATTTGGATTCATTTTAAAATTTTAGATATTGTTCCGGTTCCGACCGATGAAGGCTTCAGCGGCGCTGCACGGCTGACCGTCTCTCTTATGGGGACACTGACTCAGCTGAATCCCTTTATTTGGTTTTCCGTTGGTACCTGGTTTATCTTTCTATTTGTTTCCTGGTGGGCGAGCACGAAGCTGAGAATCATCTGTATGATTGGCTTTAGTGTTGTTGCCTTTGCGGTTATCGACTCGTTTAGTCCATATTATATGTGGACACATGTCGCTTTTTTTGTCGGGACAGGACTCCTAATGATTGTCGTCCGCCATTTCTCGGAGGTAAGGAGCAGACATCCCGAAGGCTGGAAAACGCTGAAGGAATATCCGCTCAATACGTTGTTTTTGGTTGGCGGAATTGTCACGGTGACGGTGCTGTTAGGTGTGGCCGCTCCGGATATCCGGCCGCTGGTGACCGATCCCTACACCGCTTGGAAGGCTGCCAAGGGAGAGGCGGTTCCTGCGCTGGGCAAAACGACGATCATCGAGGTTGGGGCAATGGATGCCTCGAGCGGTTACAGCCGCAATGATTCTGCGCTCGGCGGCGGCTTTAACTTTGACTATACGCCGGTGTTTGAGGTGGACACCTCCCGCCGCGCCTATTGGCGAGGGGAAACGCGCACCGTTTATACGGGCGAAGGCTGGGAGCCGTCCGCAGAGGAACGCCGTGTGCCGGTGACCCAGATCAGCTCGGGCAGACAGCTTCCCGGAGACGGGCGGCTGAACACCTCTAAGCTGGAAACGGTTGAGGTTACCCAGAAGGTAAAGCTGCTCAGCGAACAGGCGTATCCGGTTTTATTCGGCGCCTACCGGATTCAGAGCATTACCTTCACGCCGGAGCAGGGGGAGCCTCAGCCGGATCGGGGAAGATGGTCGCCGCAGCAGGAGACGGCAAGATGGATTGAGCGGGGACCGACGAGTTATCCCCAGACCTATGAGATTGTGTCGCAAATGCCCGTCGTAAGTCCGGATGCTCTGCGTGCACTTCCGTCTCCCGTCGTTCCATCCGGTTTGGCTGAGTATACGAGCCTTCCTCCGACGGTAACGGATCGGGTAAGACAGCTGGCGGCCGACATTACAGCCGAAGCGGCGACGCCCTACGATAAGGTAAAGGCGCTCGAAAAACATTTGACGTTAAATTATCCGTATACGACAAAGCCAGATATATCGCTCGGTACATCGAATGACTTTGTGGACCGCTTCTTGTTTGAAATTAAGGAAGGCTACTGTGATTATTTCTCCACCGCCATGGTTGTCATGAGCCGTTCCCTCGGGCTGCCGGCCCGCTGGGTCAAAGGTTATGCGCCGGGCAGTCCTCTCGTGGACGAGGAGCAGATGTTCGGCTTCGTGCCGGAGGCGGAGCGGGAGGAGCTCCTGAATGGTCCGAATGTGTTTACTGTCCGCAATTCGGATGCCCATTCCTGGGCCGAGGTTTACTTCGAGGGTTACGGCTGGATCCCGTTCGAGCCGACTCCAGGCTTTGTGATGCCATCCGTACAGCCTGAGACGGAAGCCGAGCTTCCTGAAACACAGCCGCTTGCGGCCCCGGAAGCAGCGGAAGAAGAGAAGGAAGAAGCCTCCACGCCGTGGTTGGGCGGTGTATGGGCTGCCGCTGCACTGCTGACAGCCGCTGCGCTTTGGCTGCTGAACCGCCGGTTCGGCTGGGTGAAGCGGTTTGCCGCAGGAAAACGGAGGGCCTCTGCGCGAGCGAGTGATCGAAACGGCAGGCTGGTCGCCGAATTTGAACGGCTGCTGAAATATTTCAGGCGCAAAGGGCTCGTTTGGCAGGAAAATGAGACGGTACGCGAGATGGCGGTCCGTTGGACCGGAAGGTACCGTTTCCTTCAGACGGATTTGCTGCCGCTGATCGAGCAGTTTGAGCGGGCGAAATACAGCAAAGCTCCTATTTCCGAGGAGGAATACCGCACAGCCGAGGCGAGAATGCGCAGCCTGCGGGAGAAGGTAAAATAAATAATGCATCGATGGATGCCGCATTTCGCCGGCGCTGCTGCCAAGCTGCGCAGGACGGGATGCGGCATTTTCATGCGGAGGGCAATCCTTTTGCAACAAAAAGAAAAAATATGGTATCATTTCACGTAAGATACGTACCGGGAGGATACCGAATGTTTACGCGAATGGCTCCAAAGCAGCATGCCAACACCGTATTCGATATCGATTTGGAAAAGCTGAAGCAGGCCGGGATTCGCGGGATCATTACCGATCTCGACAATACACTGGTTGGTGCTAAGGCGCCGAATGCTACGCCGGAGCTGGTAAACTGGTTTGCCAAGCTTAGAGCATACGGTTTTTCTGTCGTTATTGTTTCCAACAATGGAAAGCACCGGGTGAGCCGCTTTTCCGATCCGTTAGGATTGCCTTACATATATAAAGCCAAAAAACCGATCCGTACCGCCTTCCGGCAGGCGCTTGGCATGATGAATCTGCAGGCGTCGGAAACCGCCGTCATTGGGGACCAGATGGTGACGGATGTACTGGGCGGCAACCGCATGGGGCTGCATACGATTCTTGTGAAGCCGATTGCGCCTGCGGATGAAGGCTTCTTTACCCGGATTAATCGCAGGATTGAAAAAGCGGCTATCGCCAGCCTTCGCAAAAAAGGGCTGCACCCTTAAGCCGCTCTAAACCTAAGGAGGACAACCAGCATTGGCAACATCATCAACAGAACATATGTGTGAGGGCTGCGGTGTAGCGCTGCAAACGGAGGATAAAGGGAAGCTTGGCTTCATTCCCGCATCGGCACTTGAACGAACTCCAATTGTATGCCAACGCTGCTTCCGGCTGAAAAACTATAACGAGTTTCAGCGGACAGCTTTAGACGAAACGCATTTCCTCCGCTTGCTATCACAAATCGGGGAAACGCGTTCGCTCGTCGTGCACATCGCCGATATTTTTGATTTTGAGGGCAGCATTATTAGCGGCCTGCAGCGTTTTATCGGCGGCAATGAGGTACTGCTCGCTGTGAACAAGATGGATCTGCTGCCGCAAAATGTGAACCGCAACCGGATCGTGAACTGGGTTCAGCGGCAGGCCAAGGAAATGGGGCTTAAAATTGCGGACGTCGTTCTGTGCAGCGCGAAGCAAAGCGACGGCTTTGAGAGGCTGATTGAAAAAATTCAGCAGCTGCGAAAAGGCCGGGACGTTTATGTGGTCGGTGCGGCGAATGTGGGCAAATCAAGCCTGATCAACCGGCTCATTCATGACTACAGCGATTTGGATGCGGAGCTGACCGTTTCCCGTTATCCGGGGACGACGCTCGATTTTGTCAAGATTCCGCTGGAGGACGGCAAGTACATCGTCGATACGCCGGGAATTTTATACCGATCCCGCCTAACGGAGCTTGTAGCTCCCGATGTTCTAAAGCAGCTGCTTCCGGACAAGCCGTTGAAGCCTGCGGTTTATCAGCTGAACAGTGGACAGACGCTGTTTTTCGGGGCGCTGGCGCGTTTTGATTTTGTAAAAGGGGAGCGTCAATCGTTTACGTGTTACGTCTCGAATGCCATCAACATTCATCGGACGAAGACGGAAAAGGCGGATGAGCTGTACGCCGAGCATAAAGGGGAGCTCTTGACCCCGCCGACACGGGATGAGCTGGAAGAGCTTCCGCCGCTGACCCGTCATTCCCTGCGAATCCGCCCGGGCGAGCAGCTTGACGTTTCGATTTCCGGCTTAGGCTGGATTTCCGTCAACGGAACGAGCGGTGCGGATGTGGAGCTATATGCGCCGAAGGGCGTGCGTGTCGTGACGCGGGAGTCGTTGATTTAATTAGAGGGAGAGGGGGCGTGCGGACGATGGGAGATATGGAGCAGGGCAAAGTGCCGGTAAACAGTGAAACGAAGGTATACGGCGTGTACGGCGATCCGATTAAACAATCCAAGTCGCCGCTCATGCTGAACCGTGCCTTCGCCGAGACGGGAATCAATGCGGTGTATGCCGCATTTCATATTTTACCGGGACGCTTGGAAGCAGCTGTAGCTGGAATCCGCGGAATGGGCTTTGGCGGCGTGAATGTGACGATTCCATACAAAGTTGAGGTTATGCAGTACCTCGACGAAATCGACGAGTCGGCACGTTTTGCCGGAGCGGTGAACACGATCGTCAACCGCGAGGGCGTCCTGACCGGCTACAATACCGACGGAATCGGTTATGTCCGGTCGCTAAAGGAAGAAACCGGCGTGCAGCTTCAAGGCAAGCGCATTCTTATGATCGGGGCCGGCGGCGCGGCACGCGGGGTCGCTTATGGACTCGCGAAGGAAGGCGCCGGAACGATTTATATCGCCAATCGTACGGCCGATAAAGCATCGGAGCTCGCCGCGATTCTGAAGCCGATTTGCGAAGCGCAAGGAATGGGAATGGAAGGGATCGTTCATATTAAAGATAAAGTCGATCTCGTAATGAATACGACTTCAGTCGGTATGCATCCGAACGTTGATCAGATGCCGGTCGAACCTGATTGGTTCCGTCCGGGCATGATCGTCAGCGATTTGGTGTATAATCCGCTGGAAACAAAGCTGCTGCGCGAAGCGAAGCAGCGCGGCGCGCAAACGCATGGCGGACTCGGGATGTTTGTTTATCAGGGTGCTTATGCATTTGAATATTGGACCGGCGCGGCCGCGCCGGTGGAAGCAATGCGCGACGCCGTGCTCCGTTCGTTAAGGGGAAACAACTAGGAAGAGGGAATCTCATGCTATCAGGTAAACAGAAACGGTATCTTCGTTCAATGGCTCATCATTTAGACCCGATTTTTCAAGTAGGCAAGGAAGGCGTCAGCGGGCATATGATTACTAGTATAGGCCAGGCGCTGGAACGGAGAGAGCTGATTAAAGTATCCGTTCTCAACAACTGCGGCGAAGATCGCACGGAAGTCGCGAACGATATCGCCAAGGGCGCTGACGCGGAGCTGGTGCAGGTCATCGGGAGAACGATTGTCTTATATAAGGAATCGGAAAATTATAAAACGATCGAGCTGCCCCGGTAATACCGAGGGGAGTTGGGGAAATTGGACATCGGCATTATGGGAGGCACGTTCGACCCGATTCATTTCGGGCATTTAATCGCTGCTGAACGTGCGATGGAAGATGCGCGGTTGAACGAGGTTTGGTTTGTCCCAAGCCATACGCCCCCGCATAAGCAAAAAACAACAGGTCCGAATGCGGAGCATCGGCTGGCGATGGTCGAGCTCGCTGTGGAGGGAAATCCCTGCTTTCGGGCCATGGACGATGAACTGAAGCGGGGCGGGACTTCGTATACGTACGATACGCTGGAGTCTTTTCGCCAGACCTACGCAGGCTACCGCTTTCATTTTATAATCGGTGCGGATATGGTGCAGATTTTGCCGCAATGGCACCGCATCGAGAACATCGTCCGTCATTTTCGCTTCATCGGACTGCAAAGGCCGGGCTACGAGCTCGACCTTGCAAAACTCCCGCCTGACATTAGGGCGGCGGTATCGCTCGTTCCGATGCCGGAAATCGGCATTTCGTCCACCGACATTCGAACCCGGGCTTCTTCAGGGCAGTCCATTCGCTACTTGCTGCCGGATTCGGTGTACCACTACATAAAGGAGAATCAGCTTTATGAAACCATGGTCCCGAAATGAAATAGCGGAAAGCGTGAAGTCGCAAATGCCGGAAAAGCGCTGGCTTCACACCTTGGGTGTGATCGAAAGTGCCAAGGTGCTGGCAGAACGTTACGGCGCAGACCCGGTAAAAGCCGATTTGGCCGCCTTGATGCATGACGTCGCGAAATTTTGGCCAATTGAGAAGCAGCGCGAATGGATTGTGGAATACGGTCTTCGCAGCGACGTGCTGGATTACGACAAGGAGCTGTGGCATGCCCCTGTAGGTGCGGAAGCAGCGAAGCGGATGTACGGCATCCAGGATGAAGAGGTGCTCGATGCGATTCGTTATCACACCTCGGGCCGGGAGCATATGACGCTGCTGGACAAAGTCGTTTGTTTGGCAGACTACATTGAACCGGGCCGAAGCTTCCCGGGTGTTGAGCAAATTCGTCTAATTGCCGAGCGGAGCTTGGAAAAATCTCTGGCTGCCGCATTCGGAACGACGATCCAATTTTTGATAGGGAAAGAAAAACGCATTTATCCATTAACGGTTCTTGCACGCAACGGCCTATTACAGCCGTTCCCAAACGAATGATTTTATAGGAGGTAAGGCTATTGGTTACGAACTCGGAAAAGCTCATGCACGCGGCATACAAAGCGGCGGAAGATAAGAAGGCGGGCAACATCATCGTATTGAACCTTACGAACATTTCCTTGATTGCCGATTACTTTATTATTTGCCACGGTAACTCTGACACACAGGTTCAGGCGATCGCAAACGAGATTCGCAAAACGGCGCATGAGCTCAATGTGAATGTGAAAGGGATCGAAGGCATGGACAGTGCCCGCTGGGTGCTGGTCGACCTTGGAGATGTTGTGGTGCACATCTTCCACCGCGAGGAGCGCGAATATTACAATATCGAGCGTCTGTGGTCGGATGCGAAGGTAGTGGAGCACGCATGACTTTAGAAGCCGGAATTACCGTAACACTTACCGTTGACCGTGAGGTTTCCCCTTACGGCTTTTTTGTTACCGATGGCGATCGGGAAGTGCTGCTGCATTACAATGAAATCGAGGGCTCCATTAAAGTCGGAGATCAGGTCGAGGTGTTTTTGTACCACGATACGAACGACCGCCCGGCAGCAACGATGAGGAAGCCTTTTCTGCAGTACGGCGAAACCGGACTGCTGGAGGTTGCCGATATTCATCCGAAGATGGGCTGCTTTCTCGAATTCGGGCTCGGAAGGCAGCTGCTGCTTCCGGCGAACACGCTTCCGGAGCTCCCCGCGCTGCATCCGCAGGTGGGGGACCGGGTGTACGTAACGGTTGACCGCGACAAGCAGGGCCGCCTGCTGGCTAAGCCGGCACGTGAGGAAGAGCTGGCGCCGTTATGCGTGCGTGCTCCGGCTACTTGGAAAAACAGGACGGTCGAGGCCATTGTGTACAAGTCTTTGCAAATGGGCTCGTTCGTGGTATGTGATGCAGGTGTGCTCGGCTATGGCGTGCTCGGCTTCATTCATGAGCGCGAGCGGACGCGCCAGCTTCGCGTGGGCGAAAAGGTCGAAGTGCGGGTCAGCTTTGTGCGTGAGGAGGACGGCCGGGTCAACTTGACGATGCGTCCGCTGAAGCAAGTTGCCCATACCGAGGATGCCGACCGGATTTACGCCTTCTTGTCGGAGCGCCCGAACGGGGCGATGCCGTATTCCGATGAAACGCCAGCCGACGTGATCCTGAAGCGGTTTGGCATCAGCAAAAGCGCGTTTAAACGAGCACTCGGCAAGCTGATGAGGGACGGGCTTGCCGTCCAGCGCGGAAGCTGGACGTACATGAAAGGCTCGGAGCCGGAGGAGGGTGCTGGGGATCATGCTGCCGCTGCAACGAGCGGTGAAACCGGCTCCGCCGAGGACTCCAGGCCATGAGTGCGTCCTATACCGGATTTGCCGATGTCTACGATCGGCTGATGGAGGACATGCCTTACGGGGACTGGGTAGAGTTTGCCCTCCAGGTATGGGACAGCGGAGATGCTCCGGGACTCGCCGTCGATCTCGGCTGCGGGACGGGCAACGTATCGATCCCGCTGGCTCAGCTGGGCTGGAACGTAACCGGCATCGATTTGTCTCCTGCGATGATTAACGTAGCGCGGCGGAAAGCTGCCGTTGCCGCAGGGGCGATGAAAGCGGCCGGAGGCTCGGCCGCCTTTGAGGAAGGAGATATGCGCAGCTGGGCGCCTGAGCGCCCGGCTGATTTCGTGTTTTCCTTCTGCGATTGTCTAAACTATTTACGGTATGATAGAGATGTGAGAGATACGTTTCGAGCCGTTTATGAAGGACTTGCCCCAGGCGGCCGATTTGTTTTTGATCTCCATCATCCGTCCATGCTGCCCCGTTTTGCCGAGGAACAGCCGTTTTTGCTGCGAGAAGAGGAAATCGCATATTTATGGACGAGCGAATGGGACGGGGAACGCAGCGAGATCTCGCATGAGCTGACATTTTTCATTCAGGAGCATGGGGGCTTCTATCGGCGCGTGGAAGAAAAGCATATTCAACGGGCCTATGAGCCCGGTGAAATCATAGAGTGGCTCAGGGCTTCCGGATTCGATAGAGTACGAGCCTGTGCGGATTTTTCGTTTGACGAGGTGGACGAAAGTACGGAACGAATGTTTTTTATTGCCTACAAACCTTAACAAAAGTGTGGGGAGAAAAACGTGATGAGGATGGGGAAACTTCTTTTCTATTGGCTGCCATTGGTTGCGGTTGCGATTGCTGCCGTATTTTCGTTTTATGGACAAGCGGGGGAAGGGAGCGGGAGCATCCGATCGGTGTTCCGGCTGAATGTCGGGGAGGATCCGGTGACGCTCGATCCCGCAGCGGCGCAGGATATCAGCTCTGTCACGGTTATTAATCATGTGATGGAGGGGCTTACCCGGGAAGAAGGAGATACGGGGAAGTATGTCCCGGCTGTTGCGGAGCGCTGGACCGTGTCGGAGGATGGGTTAACCTACACCTTTACACTGCGTGAATCTGCGAAATGGAGCAACGGTGATCCGGTGAAGGCCGGCGATTTTGTGTACGCTTGGCAGCGGGCGCTTGCGCCTGAAAGGCAAAAGCAGTCGCCGTACGCTTATCAATTTTTTTATTTGAAAAATGCCAAGGCTTATCATGAAGGCGCCATTGCCGATTTTAACGAGGTCGGAGTAAAGGCCGTCGATGAACGCACGCTGGAGCTTACTCTGCAATATCCTGCTCCATTTATGGATGCATTGGTTTCGCAGACTACATTTTTTCCGGTGCATTCTGCTTCCGTTCGTGCTGAAGGGTTCCAGGGCTTTACAACAGGAACCGGCTTGATTACGAACGGCCCATTCCAGCTGACAGAATGGAAGTCGAAGGAACGAATCGTTCTGAAGAAAAATGAAACGTATTACGATGCGGGCGAAATACGCTTCAGCGAAGCGCATTTAAGCATGGTGCCGGATGGTAAGCAGGAGCTCTCGCTTTTCGCCAGCGGTAAGCTGGACTGGGCCGGCCGGCCGTACCGCGAGTTTATGCCGGGTGAGCTGGGTACGCTCCAGCCGAGCTTGAAAAGCAAAGGCATCGGCTCGGTTTATTATTTGGCGGTAAATGCGCTGGAGCCGCCTTTTAACCAGCCGGCAATCCGCATGGCTTTATCGATGACGCTCAGCCGGAGCGAGCTGCTCCAGCGCGCCGGGCTCACGGAACAGCGCGAGGCGCTTGGTTTCGTGCCCGAGGGGATCCGGGGAGCGGAGGGCGCGGCCGGCGATTTCCGCTCCCAAGCGGGAGCCGCCGTCCCCGCACAGCATACGGAGGAGGCCCGCAGACTGCTGGCCGAGGGATTGAAGCAGGCGGGCATGTCCGAGCTGCCGGAAATCCGTTTCGTCATTAACCAAAATGAAGACCACCAGCGAATTGCCGAGGCGGCCGCGGCCATGTGGAAGGAAAGCCTGGGCGTACGGGTGAAAATCGAGCCGCTTGCATGGGATGCGTTCCTAAGCACGATGGAATTCGGCAATTACCATGTCGCGAGGGGCGGCTGGGCGGCAGAATTTAATGACCCCCTCGCGTTTCTTTCCATGTGGAGCACCTCATCGGCAAACAACACCTCCGGCTGGCGGAATGAGCAGTATAACAATCTGATTAAGGAAGCCTACACCCTAAAAGAGTCGGAGAAGCGAATGCAGGCGATGTTTGCTGCAGAAAAGCTCCTCGTTGAGGAAGCCGTCGTTATTCCTATTTACTATTATTCCGGGTCTTGGCTGCAGCATCCCGGACTTCGCGAAGTGTACCTGGATTACAAGGGAGACATCCATTTTGATCGAGGGTATATAGAGTAGCCTTATTTCAATCCTAAGCAAAAAACAGGCGATCGGTCCAGGAGAGAGTTCTTCTGGATCGGGTCGCCTTTTTCTTGCCGCATAAAAGCGTGTTTTTTTCAAACACTATGCAGACCTTTCATAATTGGAGGAATGCAGTATGGGCGGAAAATCACAACAGACGGGGGATTTGAATTGGTGGAAGCTGGCCATTCTCGGACTCGGCTTCACAACCGGCACCGGTTTTTTTCTTGGTTCCAGCTTGGCCATTGAGCAGAGCGGATTTTCGGTCCTGATTTTATTTTTAGTAGCGGCGATAGGAACGTATTTTGTGTACAATTCATTAGCCAGTATGATTGCGCAGCATGCGGAAAAGGGCTCGTTTCGGGCGTATTCCACCAATGCCTTCGGGCGTTGGGCCGGCTTTAGCCACGGGTGGATTTACTGGCTGTCGGAAATTTTAATATTAGGAAGCCAGCTGACGGCGATCGGCTTGTTTACCCGGTTCTGGTTTCCGAACGTTCCGCTATGGCTGCTGGCTGCGATTTACGCGTTGTTAGGGGTCGGGATTGTTTTGCTTGGAACGAAGGGCTTTGAGAAGGCGGAAAATATATTTGCCGTAGTCAAAATAACGGCGATTCTGTTGTTTGTTGTGCTGGCGGTACTCGTTATTTCGGGGGTGTTGGGGCAAGAAAACGCCCACATGCACACCCCGCAGCAAATGAGCGATTTCTTTTCACACGGCTTTATGGGGATGTGGACGGCGCTTATTTATGTGTTTTTTGCATTTGCGGGAATTGAAGTGATGGGGATTATGGCCGGCCAGCTGAAAAACCCGAAGGATGCTCCTAAATCCGGCCTGGTCATGCTGTCAGTCATCGCTTGGTTGTATATTGTGTCGATCGGCTTTGCGATGCTGCTTGCCCCCTTGGAAAACTTTACAACAGACGAAAGCCCTTTTGTAACAGCTTTAAATGACCTGCACTATACGGTGATTGTCCATATTTTTAATGGGGTACTGATCATCGCCGGCTTTTCCAGCCTGGTGGCGTCCTTATTTTCAGTAACGCAAATGATGTTCACGATTGCGGAGGCGGGGGATGCTCCCAAGCTTCTGACGAAAAAAACGAAAAAAAATTTACCGTACATGTCGCTGCTGCTTACTGTCGCAGGCATGACGGTTTCGATTGTTACGGCGCTGCTGCTGCCGCAGAAGGTGTACGAGTATATTACGACAGCAGGCGGCTTAATGCTGCTTTATTCATGGCTGTTTATGGTGTTTGCGGCTCGGAAGCTGCTTAAGCTCAGTGCGTGGGGGCACATCAAAACGATTGGTGCCGTAATTTTGATTTTCATTGCGGCATCAGGGACGCTCTTTGACCCGATGAGTCGTCCCGGCTTTTTTATCAGCTTGGCATTTGTGCTGCTGATTGGCATCGTCGTTCTGTTTATGCGGAAAAAATGGAAGAAAAATAAGGAAGGTCATACGAGACGCGTGAAGCCATTAATTTAATGGCCTCCCAGCCGAAATAGACGCCGAAGCCGATCAGGGATAGGCCAGCAAGCTTTGTGATGAAAACGAGTGCGCCTCTGCGGATGAATCTGCTGAACAGACTAGCGACGAGGGCCATTGTTACATCCCATAGGAACAGTCCGATAAAAATGCCGGAGCTGTACAGCAGCAAATCCTTAGTGGCGTAGGATTCCGCCGTTTTGGCGAGGATGGATCCATAAATTCCCAGCCAAAATAAAATGCTGAGCGGATTCGTCAAGGTCATGAAAAAACCGGAGGAGAAGGAGCGGATCGGTGATTCCGGACCATCGCCACCCCGGGTCATAATGCCGTTTGCATTTCGGATGCTGTCGATCCCGCAGTATAGGAGGACAAAGCAGCCAAAGGACCAAAGAAATGTTTTCATAAAAGGGGTGCTTAGGAAGTGGGCGCAGCCGAAGTAGATGAGCAGCATAAAAATGGCGTCTGCAACCATGGCTCCAAGGCCCACCAGCCAAGCGTGCCAAAAGCCGAACCGGATGCCTTTGTCCAGCTGAGCGGCGTTGACCGGACCGATCGGTGCTGCAAGCGAAAGCCCGAGTAAGATATAGCTGACGAAGATACTCATTGCACAACTCCCTTTTTTGTGTGTAGTTTGGCAGAATAGAGCTTGTAAGCCTTGTACAATTTATTAAGTTTAATCGCGGAATATAACTGCAAAAACTTGACAGCGCGCCTATTGTTTTTCTATAATATCGTCAACTAAGTTCTACAAAGAAAAGCTTTGATGAGGAGCAGTACTTCCTTGATTGTCTTTCAGAGAGCCGGTGAAGGGTGGGAACCGGCAGACAAAGGGAACGAACTCGCCTCGGAGCTCTGCAGGACAAAGGCCGGACGTAAGCCGTGAGGCATTCGGGCAAACCTGTGGCGTAAGCCGGCGTTAAGGGCGAATAAGTGAACGGTACACCGGTTCGTATGCGATCGAGCTCCTAGGAGGGCTGCAGCGGCGGTGGAAAGTGAAATCTACGGATGCCTTGCGTGCTCCTTAGACTCGCGGCCGTTAAACAGGGTGGTACCACGGGATAGGTAAAGCATACCTCTCGTCCCTAGCAGAAATGCTGCTAGCGGCGAGAGGTTTTTTTGTGCGAACAAAAGGGAGGAAATACGATGAGCCAGCATGAAGAAGGGCGCGGTTACCGCCCGCAAAGCATTGAGCCGAAATGGCAGGCGTATTGGGAGCAGAATAAAACATTTAAAGTACTGGACGACGCGTCCAAGCCAAAGTTTTACGCGCTGGATATGTTCCCGTATCCATCCGGGGCAGGATTGCATGTAGGGCATCCGGAGGGTTATACGGCAACGGATATTGTATCCCGCTATAAGCGGATGCGCGGCTTTGACGTGCTTCATCCGATGGGCTGGGATGCGTTTGGACTGCCGGCGGAGCAGCATGCCCTTGATACCGGTAAGCATCCGCGCGATATTACATTCGTCAATATCGATAATTTCCGCAGACAAATTAAGTCGCTTGGCTTCTCGTACGATTGGGACCGGGAGTTCAGTACGACCGATCCGGACTATTACAAGTGGACGCAGTGGATTTTTATTCAATTGTATAAAAAAGGTCTCGCCTACGTTGCAGAAGTGCCTGTAAACTGGTGTCCGGCTCTGGGCACGGTGCTTGCGAACGAAGAGGTCATCGACGGCAAGAGCGAGCGCGGCGGGCATCCGGTTATCCGCATGCCGATGCGCCAGTGGATGCTGCGCATTACCGAATATGCCGAAAGATTGCTGGAGGACCTGGAGGAGCTGGATTGGTCCGAAAGCATTAAGGATATGCAGCGCAACTGGATCGGCAAATCGACAGGTGCGGAAGTCGTATTCGAGATCGACGGAAGCGCCGGCGAGTCGATTACTGTATTTACGACACGACCGGATACACTGTTCGGGGCAACCTACTGTGTGCTTGCTCCAGAGCATGAGCTTGTAGCGAAAATTGCGACACCGGCACAGGCGGAAGCAGTGAAGACATATCAGGACCAGGCGGCGCGCAAGAGCGATCTGGAGCGTACCGACCTTGCGAAGGATAAAACGGGCGTATTTACCGGAGCTTATGCGATTAACCCGGTGAACGGTGCGAAGATTCCGGTTTGGATCGCCGACTACGTTCTTGGCGGATATGGCACCGGCGCAATTATGGCCGTTCCGGGCCACGATCAGCGCGACTGGGAATTTGCGAAGAAGTTTGAGCTGTCGATTGTCGAGGTTGTTGAGGGCGGTAACGTCGAGGAAGAAGCGTTTGCCGGAGACGGCGCGCATGTGAATTCCGACTTCTTGAACGGCTTGAACACGGAGCAGGCGATTGCCAAGGCGATCGAATGGCTGGAGCAGAACGGCAAGGGTTCGAAGAAGGTGACCTACCGTCTGCGCGACTGGCTGTTCAGCCGTCAGCGTTATTGGGGCGAGCCGATCCCGGTTATTCACTGGGAAGACGGCACCATGACGACGGTGCCGGAGGATCAGCTGCCGCTGGTGCTGCCGGACGTTGATGAGATCAAGCCTTCCGGTACCGGTGAATCGCCACTGGCAAATGTAACCGAGTGGCTGGAAGTAACCGATCCGTTGACCGGCAAGAAGGGCCGCCGCGAAACGAACACGATGCCGCAGTGGGCGGGAAGCTGCTGGTATTACCTGCGCTTTATCGATCCGCACAATTCCGAGGAGCTGTGCTCGCAGGAAAAGCAACAACGCTGGCTGCCTGTTGATCTGTATATTGGCGGCGCCGAGCACGCCGTGCTTCACCTGCTGTATGCCCGTTTCTGGCATAAGGTGCTTTACGATATCGGCGTAGTGTCGACGAAGGAGCCGTTCCATAAGCTCGTCAACCAAGGCATGATCCTTGGCACAAACAACGAGAAGATGAGTAAGTCGCGCGGGAACGTCGTTAACCCGGACGACATTGTCAACGAATACGGTGCGGATACGCTGCGTTTGTACGAGATGTTTATGGGGCCGCTGGAGGCGACGAAGCCATGGAACACGAACGGAGTAGAGGGCGCATACCGCTTCCTGGCGCGCGTATATCGTTTGTTCGTCACGGATGACGGTGCGTTGAACAGTAAAATTACAGAGGCTGAAGCAGCGGATGAGTTTAACCGGGTGCTCCATAAGACGATTAAGAAAGTGACCGAGGATATGGAGGCGCTGCGCTTTAACACAGCGATCAGCCAGCTGATGATCTTCGTAAACGAAGCGTATAAGCAGGATGTGCTGCCGAAATCGGCAATGGTAAGCTTCGTGCAGCTGCTTGCTCCGATTGCTCCGCATTTGGCGGAAGAGCTGTGGGAGAAGCTGGGGCACAGCGGCACGATTACGTATACGTCATGGCCGCAGTACGATGAGGCGTTTACCGTTGAGGACGAGGTGGAAATCGTCATTCAGGTGAACGGAAAAATTGTGGAACGCGCTAAAGTGTCCAAGGAGCTGGATGGCAGTGATCTGGAGGCATTTGCGAAAGGTCTTGACAAAGTAAACGAGGCGATCAGTGGCAAGACGATCCGTAAGGTCGTCGCCGTCAAGGGCAAGCTGGTCAACATCGTCGCAAATTAATACCGCAAACCCAAGAAGGGGAGCAGCGATTTTCATGCGCTGCTCCCTTTTTTATGTGTTGATTATAGCTTGGTAGGCTCTGTCGTGCCGTAAAACTGGGCTTCAATTTTCTGTACATCCTCGTCGTATTTGTCGTGCGTCACCTTAAACAGCTGGCAAAACACATCGCCGATTTCGTTGGACAGCAGCTTGAGTCCCTCGGCGGTAATGCCGCCAGGCACCGAAACGCGCTGCTGCAGCGTCTCCGGCGAAAAATTGCCTTCGGTAAGCAGCATGCCGGTACCAAGCGTCATTTGGCTGGCCAGCTCCGTCGCCTGCTCCTCCGGAATGCCGGTATGGGCAATGGCGCCGTTGATTAGGCTTTGCACAAAAAAAGCGAGAAACGCAGGCCCGCAGCTCGACAGATCCGAGCAAATGCGCGTGTACTGCTCGGAAATACGCAGCGGTGTGCTGAATTGGCGAAGCAGCCCTTCAAGCTGTTCCGCATCCTCCGGCATGATTCGCGTTCCATAAATGCAGAGTGTCGCTCCGCTGCAGGTGTAGTTGGTGATGCTCGGAATCATTTTCGTAATCTTGCTTGGCAAATGGTCTTCGAGGTGCTTCAGCAGCACCGGACTTGTAATGGAAACAATCGAATGGGTCGGCAGGGCGTACGGCTTCACTTCATCAATGACTTTTTTATATTCCATCGGTTTAATGCACAGGAACACCATGTCGCATTCCTGAAACACTTCGGCGTTGGAAGAGGCAACCTTCATTCCCGGATAGCGCGCAGCGAGCTGCTGGGCCTTCTCTCTTGTGCGGTTTGCGGCAACCACCTGCTGCGGCTGCAGAGCTCCGGAACGCAGCATCGCCTCAATGAGAATGCTGCCCATGCTTCCTGTACCGATAAATCCGACGTTCATACAATTCCCTCCTTAATTCGGTTCTGAACGCGGGGTTTTCATATGTATATGTACCTGTCAACTTGGCCTATTCTTAGAATTCACTTTACAGGGAGAGGAAAGAGAAGTAATGAAGCTTGAAAAGCGAAGCTCGCTGCTTTGGATTGTGGTAGGGGCGCTGCTGGCAGCCGCAGCTGCAGGTATTGTAGCGGTATCCGGAGATAAGCAACCCGCCTGGGAAAGCGTCAATCGCGAGGTTGAGGAGCTACTGGCTCAAGAAGCCCATAGTGGCGAGCAGGGGGCAGCAAAGGGAGAAGCAAATAAAAGCGGAGGGGGAGCCGCTTCTCCTGAGCAAAAGCAGAGCGCCCAGCGGCAAGCACAGGGGAACTCTGTCCAGCCGAATGAAGCGCCAGCTCCGGAAGGGACAAGTAAGCCGAGAGCGAATTCTGCGCCGCCAGCATCTCCGCCCACATCTCCGCCTGCAGCGCCTCCGGCAGAAGCTTCACCGGGGGAAAACCAGACAAACGAGCCTCAGAACGGCTCAAAGCAGGAAGCAGCTGCGCCAGCCAGCAGTGCACCGCGAGAAGGGCTCGTCGCAATTAATCAAGCGACAGCGGCGGAGCTCGATCGCTTGCCCGGCATCGGGGCGGCGAAAGCGAAAGCAATTGTTGACTATCGCGATCAGCACGGTTTGTTCCGCAAGAAGGAAGATTTACTCAAGGTGAAGGGAATCGGGCCGAAGCTTCTGCAGCAAATACAAAATCATATTTTCATAGAGACAAACCCGTAAAGATATGAGAATATGGAGGAAACTGACGCAGGAGGGAATATTACCTATGACAGAACCGAAGCAGTTCGATTTAGAAACGCTTGCCGTACATGCGGGGCAGGAGCTTGATCCGACAACCTTGTCGAGAGCTGTACCGATTTATCAAACGACCTCTTACGGCTTCCGCGATGCGGATCATGCCGCTAACCTATTTGCGCTTGCCGAGCCGGGCAATATTTATACGCGCATCATGAATCCGACGACCGATGTGTTTGAAAAAAGAATCGCTGCGCTGGAGCGCGGTATCGGCGCCCTGGGCCTCGCTTCCGGGCAGGCTGCCATCACGTATTCCATTCTAAACATCGCCGGAGCGGGTGATGAGATCGTATCGGCCGCAAGCTTGTACGGCGGAACCTATAACTTGTTCGCCCATACGCTGTCCAAGCTGGGCATCACGGTTCGATTTGTTGATCCTTCGAATCCAGAAAATTTCCGCGGTGCGATCAACGATAAAACGAAAGCCTTGTACTGCGAGTCGGTCGGCAATCCGCGCGGTGATGTCATCGATATTCAGGCGGTAGCGGCCATCGCGCATGAAAACGGCATTCCGCTGATCGTGGACAACACCCTGCCAAGCCCCTATTTAATGCGTCCAATCGAGCATGGAGCGGATATTGTTGTGCATTCCGCGACAAAATTTATCGGCGGCCATGGAACCTCCATCGGCGGCGTGATCGTTGACGGCGGCAAGTTTGATTGGAAAGCAAGCGGCAAGTTTCCGGGCTTCACGAACCCTGACCCAAGCTATCATGGTCTGGTTTACGCGGATGCGCTTGGTGCAGCAGCTTATATTACGAAGGCGCGTATTCAGCTGCTTCGCGATATGGGCGCGGCGTTATCGCCGTTTAACGCATTCCTATTGCTTCAAGGCTTAGAAACGCTGCACCTCCGGATGGAGCGCCACAGCGAAAATGCGCGCAAGGTAGCCGAGTTCCTGCAGGGGCATTCCGCTGTGGAAAGCGTCAATTATGCCGGGCTGGAGAGCCATCCTTCTTATGCGAAAGCACAAACCTACATGCCGAACGGACAAGGCGCGATTTTGACCTTTGAAATTAAAGGCGGCGTGGAAGCAGGGAAAAAGCTGATTAACTCCGTAAAGCTGTTCTCGCATCTTGCCAACGTCGGCGATTCCAAGTCGCTGATCATTCACCCGGCCAGCACAACGCATTCCCAGCTAGAGGGCAGCGAGCTGCTTTCAACGGGTGTAACGCCGGGCATGGTTCGTCTGTCCGTCGGCACTGAATCGATCCGCGATCTGCTTGCAGACCTGGATCAAGCTTTGCAAGCAAGCCAATCCTAAACGTAAAAGTCAGAGGTACAAAGCGATGAGAAAAGATTGGGACACCTATTTTATGGATATCGCGTTTATGGCATCCACCCGTTCGCAGTGCAGCCGCCGAAATGTGGGAGCGGTACTTGTACAAGGGAAGAAGCTTCTTGGCACCGCGTATAACGGAGCTCCTATGGGAGTTGAGGACTGCTCGGAGGCGGGATGCATGCTCGTAGAGGAGCTCGAGGTCAAGCTCGTAGACGGACAAGAACAGCTGGTCAAGAAGCAGCGCTGCGTGCGAACCATCCACGCGGAGCAAAACCTGCTGCTGTTTACGGACCGGAGCGACAGGGAGGGCTCATCGGTATATGTGACCGATCAGCCCTGCTGGACCTGTGCAAATATGCTTGCCAACAGCGGGATTCAGGAGATTGTATACGCGAGACCTTACCCGAAGGATCAGGAGAAGGTGGAGAAGCTGATGCAGCAAAGAGGGATTCTTTTCCGGCAGCTTAAGCCTTACTCGCCTCCTCCGGGCGTCGATCAACAGGTTACCAATTAATTCTGCATCGGAACTATAAAATAAAAGCAGGGAAGCACCCCGCTGAAGCTTACGAAATGTAGGCGCTCAGCAGGGTGCTTTTGTTTTTGTTAGCGATATTTCTATCGTGAAGGCAGGTGAAGTGGTTTCCGATAGGATGAGGGGGAGGGAGGAAGGATGCGTAGACCGCTGATCTGGACGGCTGCAGCCATCGTATTAGGCTATTCGGTATGGGCATATACTGACGGAGGACTGCGGTGGCTTGCCCTCGGTTTGACCGCATTTTCGCTTTTTTGTATAGGAAAATGGATGAGAGAGCCAGGCAAGGCACTGCTGTGGATGATCGTTATTTTCATGGCGAGTGCCATTTTCTACGGTGTGAACGATATGCGCAATAAAAGCGCGATCGAAGCTGGCGCTGACCGCCTACAAGTGACGATGCTGGCCGAGCTGGCTCAGCCTCCGCAAATCGATGGTGACCGGGTTTCCTTTCGTGCACGGGCGGAGTCGATGGAGGATGGACAAGGGGGAGAACAGCTTCCCCTGAATGAAATGATTCAGGTAACCGTAAAGCTGGCAGCGGAAGAGGAGCTTTTGAAAGCAAAGGAGCTCCAGCGGGGAGTACGCCTTCAGCTTCAAGGAGAGCTGCGCCTGCCACTCGACGCAGGCAATTTTGGCGGCTTTGACTACCGCAGGTATTTGCGGCTGCAACGAATCCATTGGCAGCTTCAGGTGAAGGGATTCTCTGCGATAGAGCTGCAAGAGAGCTCGGGAAATCCACTAACAGCGGCGCTGCGTTATTCGGATGTAACCAGACAAACGATAGGCGCCAAAATCGAAGCCATATTTCCCGATTCTATACAGTCGGGTTATATGAAGGGGCTGCTTCTAGGGGAACGCACGGATTTGGATCCCGAGCAGTACCGGGATTATTCTACGATCGGCATGACGCATGTGCTTGCCATATCGGGACTGCATGTCGCGGTCATGCTGGGCGGATTAATGGGCTTACTCCGGCTGTTTCGAATGACTAGAGAGGCATCCTATACAGTGTCTATGCTGTTTATCCCTGTATACGTTCTCGTAACCGGCGCATCCGCCTCCGTGCTTCGCGCGGGCTTAATGGCCTTTCTTGGCCTCTATTTATTAAAGAAGGACCGGCTGAAGGACGGTGTCCATATTCTGTGCGGCGCGGCAATTTTGATGCTGCTATGGAACCCGTACTATCTTTGGGATGTCAGCTTTCAGCTCTCCTATGCGGTTACTCTTGCCCTCATGCTTTGGGTTCCTCCCATCGATTCGGCGCTGCCGATCCGCAGGCGCTGGCTGCGCGGTGCCATCGCGGTGACCACAGCAGCTCAAGCTGCTTCATTCCCGCTGACGATTTATTATTTCAATCAGCTTCATTTACTTTCATGGCTTGCCAATTTTGTATTGGTGCCTGTTATCAGCTTTATTGTGCTGCCGGGCTCTACGATTGCGGTCATAGCTTCATTCTTTTATGAACCGGCCGGAGGGCTCATCGGCCTCGTTATTTCTTCGATTAATACTGCGATTGACATAGCAGTTGCATTTTGTTCCGAGCGGCGGGCCTTTCGCTTAATCTGGGCGTCACCCCCGATCTGGTGGCTCGTTACGTATTATGCAAGCGCCTTTACCCTTTTAGCGAATCTGCCTTCGGTACGAGCCCCTGCTGCAGCACTGCCTCGCATTCATAAGCAGCGTTATCTCACCAGAGCCGGCACCGCGGCACTTAGCGCAGCACTACTTATACCGCAGCTGGGATACGTATACTCGCCCGGATGGATGAACCGGAACGCACAAGTCTCTTTTATCGACATCGGGCAGGGCGATGCTGCGCTTATTCAAACGCCGGAAGGGCGGAACATTCTAGTAGATGGCGGAGGGACGATCTCCTTTTTGAAGCAGGGGGAGGAGTGGCGCAAGCGAAAAGACCCCTTCGAGGTTGGACGTAAGACGCTTGTCCCGCTGCTCAAGAAAAGAGGCGTTCATGTGCTGGATGCCGTTATTGTATCCCATGCGGATCAGGACCATATCGGCGGGCTGCAGGCCGTGCTTGAGGAAATTCCGGTAAAGGCGCTGTTGTTTAACGGGACCGTCGCCCCCAAAGACGGGGCCAAGCAGCTTTTTGATACAGCTCTGGCACTGGACGTTTCGCTTGTGCCGCTGGCAGCGGGGGATCGTATTGATTTTGAAAATGAAGCCTCTCTTGAGGTACTGCATCCTTCGCCTGATTCTGCACGTATTACATGGCTGGGAGAGCAAAATGAACAGTCGGTTGTATTTTTGCTCCGATTATACGAAAGCACTTTTTTATTTACAGGCGATATTGGAGTGGCCGAGGAGCTTGCGATTATAGAGCGGCTTTCAGCTGCTGAGCAGCAGAACCTAAAAGCAAATCCAGGTCCCGCACAGGATTCTGAGCCGACAAACTTTTTATATAAGGAGGACATGACGCGAATCGATGTGCTGAAGGCCGCTCATCACGGGAGTAAATCCTCAAGCAGCGAGGAGTGGCTTCAGTACTGGAGACCTGAAATAACCGTAATTTCAGCCGGGGCTTCCAACGTTTACGGGCATCCCAGTAAGGATGCCCTTGAACGTATGACGGCGGCGGGAACCCGAATTTATCGGACGGATCTCGACGGCGAAGTGCAATTTTCCATCCGATCCTATGGAATGGAAGTAAAAACCAAACGAAAAAGATAAGTTTTGTACGAACTTTAGCTATACGCTGGTCATATTTTTTGCTAATATCACAAGAGGATAAACGGTTGCAACCTTTTTATAGATCGCAACGTCTATGAGGGTGCAGGAGAGGGGGATCCTTACAAGTGGTGGAGCTAGAACTGATTAAAGCCGCGCAGTCGGGCGATCGCGACGCTCTAATAACATTGTTGCGCGAAATCGAACACCACGTGTACCGTACGGCCTTCTATATATTAAATAATGAGCAGGACGCTGCCGATGCAGCCCAAGAGGCGCTCATCCGCATTTATACAAAAATACAATCCTACGAGGAAAAAGCACAGTTTAAAACGTGGGTACAGCGGATTGTTACGAACATATGCATCGATAAATTTAGAAAGGCTAAACCTACCGTTTCGATTGAGGAACATAATCTGGTGTTTCGGAATGAACGGGATGTCGAGCAGGAAGTTATGACCGGATATCTGGCTCAAGATATCCGAGCTGCAATTGAGCAGCTGCCCGAACACCATCGCGCTGTCGTGGTTCTCCGGTACTTACAGGATTTTTCATACAATGAGATTGCGGATTCATTGGATCTTCCGTTAAACACGGTTAAGTCCTATTTATTCCGCGCCAGACAGCAGCTGCAAACGCTGCTCCATGATTATCAGAAAGGTGGTGTTCGGGGATGATGTGCCATGAGGTGATGGATCTGATGCAAAGAAACCTGGATGAAAACCTCCAGGATGAAGAATTTGAACAATTAATGTCTCATATAGCGGGCTGCTGCGACTGCTCGGATATGTACGACAGACTCCAGCTCTTGCATTCGGATCTGGCGAATTTGCCGAAGGTTGTGCCAGCGTTCAGCTTGGTTGACGCGATCCTTCCGAAATTGGCCGATCTCGATATGCATGTCTCCCCGGGCTCTCATGAGCCTGCGGCCGCAGTAGAGGTCAAGGGCGGAGAAGCGGTTCAGCGCAATGCCGTTCCGCTTTTCAAAGGAAAGTCCGGTATGGCTCTGAAGTGGGCTAGCGGCGTAGCCGCTGCTTGCGTAGCTGCCGTCATGCTGTGGCAAGCGGGCAGCCCGAGGAGCTTTGAATCGGCCGAAGAGTATTTGCCGCCTGCAGCTGCAGGAGAAACGGCTGCCAATACCTCAGCTGCCGATACAAGCCCTGCTCAAGCCCCGCAATCTCCCGCGGCGGACGTGTTCGAGTCGGCTGGACAGGGGCAAGGAATTGCCGCTCTTGATCCTACAGCCACTGGGAGCAACGATATGCTGGCGGATGCAATCATGTCGGTTCCGAAGGCAGCGGAGCCGAAGCAGGAAACTGGGGTTCAAATCAACAACTTTGAAAAGAAGCCTTCCCCCCCGACGGGGTCGGCACGAAGCACGGCTGATGGCACAACCGGAGGAAGCGGCCGCTTGGGAAAGCAGGAGGCAGCAGCGGCGGAGAAGCCAAAGACGGGAGAACAAACCGGCGGGGACGGCGAGATTGCAAGGATGATGGACGCGCCTCCCTCTAACGAAGGATTTGGCTTTGCAGCAGGTCAGGAAATAACTATACCGTCTGCATCCTCTTCAGATGAAGGCATGCTGATGGCACCGGTACTGGCAGTCCCAAAGCAGGATTCCTCGAAAGCGGCTGCTGGTGTGCCCTCGCAGGGAATTACGTTTGATGCCGCGATTATCGCAGTGCAGGAAGTGGATTCGCCAAGCGGTATGCTTCAGGCTACCATTCAAACCGCAGCGGATTCGAGATTTGTGGAAATCCGCGACCGGAACGGCGCGGCGGTATTCAGCTCGAGCTATCGCTGGAGCGCTTCACAAACGGTTACGCTGCGAATATGGGATGGAGATACGTTTAAATATACGGTGAAAACCGGTGACAAGCAGCGCACATTTCTGATCAACCTGAAAACAGGGCGTGAAACGGAAGTAAGGTAAAAAAATTATTAATTTCAATCAACTATGCACACACCGTGCCGGCTTAGCGTATGTTATAGAAAACAATCGGACAGCAATAACCGATGCACGGGTATGACCATCTGACTGCCGGGTTTCTAGAGCCCTGCACCAGGTGTTTATATAGATGTGCCGCACAAAGGGATCGCGAGGCTTTGACGCGGTCCCTTTGTTGTTGCTAGAATGAGGACGAGTATGTTTTGACCTCGGAGGTTCAGGATGAATTATAAGCAGGCGGCAAGGGAAATTGCGACCGGCACGGCAAAGCCGGTCTACATTTGCTACGGACCGGAGCAGTTTTTAATGAACGAGTTTATAACTTATACGGTTGACCGACTTGTTGAGGCGCCGTATCGGGATTTCGCGGTAAGCCGTTACGATTTGTCGGAGACAAGCATCGAGGACGTGCTTGAGGATGCGGAAACAGCGGCTTTCTTGGCGCCGATGAAGGTGGTTATTGCCAAGGATGCGGCTTTTTTAACGTCAGCTAAGGAGTCGTCAAAGGTTGAGCATCGGACGGAACGGCTGATCGAATACGTCAAGTCGCCTTCCCCTTCGGCTATGGTGCTTCTTACGGTTTCGGCGGATAAGCTGGACGAACGAAAAAAAATCGTAAAGCAGCTGAAGGATGCCGATCTGCTCATTCCTTTTACACATATGGGCGGGGACGAGCTGCTGCAGTGGGTGCGCAAGCGCGCAGAGCGAAGTGAATGCACGTTTACGCCGGAAGCGGCGGAAAAGCTGCTGCAAACGGCAGGAACAAACCTGCAGACGCTTGCTGGAGAAATTGAAAAGTGCTCCTTATACGCGGGAAAAGGCGGTACGGTCACTCCGGAAGCGGTTGATATGCTGGTAGTCCGTTCGACGGAGCAAAACGTGTTTCTGCTCGTGGAGGATATTGTGAAGCGAAAAACAGAGCGGGCATTGACCACTTTAGCGGAGCTGCTGAAGCAAAAGGAAGAACCGATCAAAATCTTAATGCTAATTGCATCGCAGTTTCGTTTGATTGCAATGTCGAAGGAACTGGCGCGTTCCGGTTACAGCCAGCAGCAAATTGCCGGGCAGATCGGCGTGCATCCGTATCGGGTAAAGCTGGCTATGGAGCAGGCGTCCGGTTATTCGGAGGAACGCTTGAAGCAGATTTTGCACGCGGCTGCGGAGCTGGATTACGGGATGAAAACGGGGCGGCAGGATAAGACGATGGGGCTCGAGCTTTTTATTTTGAGGTTTGCTGGATAGGCTTCGGCTGCATTCCGCCTGAAGGCATGAAAAAACCGCGCAGACGAATCTGCGCGGTTTTCATTATTACGCTTGAGCGCTAATCTCATTAATCTTCTTCGCTAAGCGGGACTTCTTGCGAGCCGCTGCGTTCTTGTGGATAAGACCTTTAGTTACAGCCTTGTCCAGCTTTTTCATTGCGAGCTTGTAAGATTCAGCTGCTTGAGCTGCATCGTTATTTGTAATCGCAGTGACAACCGATTTCACGGAAGTGCGAAGCGCGGATTTTTGAGTAGCGTTAAGCAGACGTTTCTTTTCGCTTGTCTTTGCGCGTTTGATCGCGGATTTAATGTTCGGCATCCGATTCACCTCCTTAAAAGCGCCGGCTGCAAATGGATGCAAGACAACCGGGCATGGTGTTCCGTAAAGTCAACTTTTCATATCATAGCATGCACTATCCCGTTTTGCAACTCTTTTTCCATGAACATTGTGGAAAGGTTGTGTTGCAAAGCGCATAATTGCAGCCTTTACGCCGCACACTGTTGGATAGGACTCTTTTTATAGAAAGGATATGGTGAAACGCGTGGATTTGAATCAATTTTCGGTACGAACCGACCTGGCGCTTGAAGCGAGAGAGCTTGTCGCCAATCAATTCGGAAATGAAATTCCCGGGGTTCATTCGGTTGTCGACGAGGACGGCGATATTCGCGTTACGATCATGGATATTAAATCCGACGAGGGCTCCAGAGCCATAGGTAAAATGAAAGGGCATTATGTGACCCTTGAGGTGCCGGGGCTGCGCCAAAAAGATTCCGATCTTCAGGACCGTGTGGCAACGAAGCTTGCGCAGCATTTTGAGCATTTCCTGGAAAAGCTAAATATTCGCAAGGACGCGAAAATTTTAATTATCGGGCTCGGCAACTGGAATGTAACACCCGACGCGCTTGGGCCGATGGTGGTTGAAAATGTGATGGTCACCCGCCACTACTTTGAACTGGTACCGGATCAGGTGAGTCCGGGTTACCGGGCGGTCAGCGCGGTAGCCCCAGGTGTGCTTGGGACAACCGGCATCGAAACGAGTGAAATCGTGCAGGGGATCGTTGACCGGTCAAAGCCGGATTTGGTCATCGCTGTCGATGCACTGGCATCCAAAGCGCTGGAACGGGTCAATACAACGATCCAGATTGCCGACACGGGCATTCATCCGGGGTCCGGCATCGGCAATAAACGCAAAGGACTGACGCTTGATGCGCTGGGCGTGCCCGTCATCGCAATCGGCGTACCGACGGTTGTGTACGCATCGACGATTGTAAACAGTGCGTTCGACTACATGCGTCAGCATTTTGCCCAGCAGACAAGCAATACGGCGCAAATTTTAGGGATGCTGGATTCGATGTCGGATCAAGAGCGGCTGGGGTTAGTGAAAGAGGTGCTAGATCCTCTCGGTCATGATTTGCTGGTTACGCCAAAAGACATCGACCAGTTTATCGAGGATATCGCCAATATTATTGCCAGCGGCCTGAACGCTGCATTGCATGAAGCGGTAGATACTGACAATGTAGCCGCGTATACGCACTAAGCGATTAATCCATTATTACTTCGGCAGCGGAAAAAGCCCCGGTCCTTAAACGGATCGGGGCTTGTTTTATTTCATTGGAGTTCCCTCCGAAGGGGAGCGTTTTAACATCTCAGATAATGTAACGAACGTGTAGCCCTGCTCCTTCAATGTGGGGATTAACTGATCCAAGGCTGCGATCGTCTGGGACTTTCCAGTTACCCGATCATGGAGCAGAACGATGTCCCCACCCTTAGCATTCTTTACGACGTGGTTGGCGATCGTATGCGAGCCAGGCAAATCCCAATCTAAGGTTTCTTGATTCCATGACCACAGCACCATGCGGTGCCCTGCCTTTAGCGTTGCATTTACAATTTTCTCATTATATATGCCCGCCGGCGGCCGGAAGTAGGTTGTCATTTTACCGGTTATTGAAAAAATCAGCTTTTGATTGTCCTCGATTTCATCACGAATTTCCCGTTCGGTTATGTTTTTTGTGAAATATTTATGGCTGTACGTATGGTTGGCGAGCTCATGGCCTTCATTTGCTTCACGCAGAACAAGCTCGGGATGCTTCTCCGCTTGCTTTCCAACGATAAAAAAGGTCGCCTTCACCTGATGCTTTTGTAACACATCCAAAATTTGTTCGGTTTCCTTCTCATCCGGGCCGTCATCGAAGGTGAGAGCGATTCGTTTGGAATGATTTCTTGGCCCATCCCATGTAATGTAGCCACGTCTTTCGTAATATGGCCTTCCTTTTTTTCTTGGGCTGTCCTCAAAGCCTGCAAGGGCTTCAAGCTCCTTCGTCTGCTGTGTTTTCTTAATGAATTGCTCGATACCGTCGGCAATGGATGCTGCAATTTGCTTTTGCTTGTGTTTCGAGTTCAGCCAAGATCGATCTCGCGGATTCGAAATAAAGCCTGCCTCCACAATCACCGAGGGCTGCTCCACTCGATTAAGGATATAGTAGGTTCTGCCGCGTACCGGGCTTCGCGCCTCCGTTCCATAAAGCTTGTTCAGGTTCTGTTGAATGGAAACTGCTAGGCTCCGTCCATCTTCGCTCTTTTTATTGTAAAGCACATAGGGTCCCGAATCTCTGGGGCCGGCTGCCCAATTCGTATGAATGCTAACAAACATTTTCGGCTTCAGCAGGTCGGCCAGTCCCTTTCGCTGGGCGAGATCCCGCAGGTGCCGGGAGCGGCTGCCAAGCCAGTGATTATCGTCGCTGAGTGCGTAGTCGGAGGTGCGGTTTAAGGCGGCCTTCATCTTGCGGCGGGTCAGCTCTTCGTAAAGATATTTGCTGATCTCTAAATTGATATGCTTTTCCAGCAGGCTGCCATGGCTTGTGCCGCCGTCTACTCCTCCATGACCGGCATCAATGAGCACATCGCACTCGGGCAAAAGGATATCCGGTTCAGTTCCGGCTTTTGCAGCAGGAGGTTGGAACAAAACAGCAGCGATCATCGCTATGAGGGTCATCCGTTGTAGGTTTCTGCTTTTCACGCGATGTTTTCTCCTTTGCTTATTGTGCCTTTTAGTTTGAATCAAACTCGGGTGCTTCATGCATTGCGCGAAACTCGTATGAAAAATTGTTTATACAAAATGGTTCTATGAGTTTGGGTAGTTTCATAGATTGGAGTAAGTAGATTTAAGGAGGACCGCATCCATGAAATTAATGATCTTTAATCTCAGCACTATTCGCCGCACTCTTCAACGCCTCGGTCTGTGGAGCCGCGCACTAGCCGCAGCCGCCTTAGCTACACTGCTCTTTTTTACAGCCCTCGGGCTTGCCGGAATGGCGCAGGCGAAAATGATGACGTCACCCGTTTCGTCCATGAAAGGAATTGCTGTCGCACTGTCAAACGAGTTTTTTATGGATATGGTCAGCGCCGAGGTGCCGGATTTTCATAGAGAAAACCGTCAGTCCACCTTCTCGGCGGAAAATGTTGCAAGCTTTGTGTTTCAGCTTCTGACAAGCATTAACCCGCATGATCCGAAGACGCTGGTTGCCCGCGAGGTAGCGGGAATGGGAGCGGATCAGCCGATCCTGTTCCGCAAAACGGCAGCGTCGGATTTATCCTCCGGCCCAATGGAGTACTTCCCTCCGGCGGAGGCCGTTGTACCTGGCCATGGCGGGCCGGCACCATCCACACCGCCATCTACGCCTCCGACAGCTCAGCCGCAGCCAGCGGAGCCAACGCCTTCTTCTGAGGGGAAAGCGCCTGCGCCGAAGGAAGAGAAGCCGACGACAGGCAATAAGAAGGTTGTTTTCATTTATCACACTCACAACACGGAATCATGGGTACCGGAGATTAAAGGCGCCAAATCGCTGAATGATGCGTATCACCCGACTAAAAATATTACGCTGCTCGGAAAGCGGCTTGCTGAAAAGCTGGAGGAGCAGGGAGTCGGGGCGGAGGTTTCTGATACAAACTACCCGGCGGAAGTGAAAAACTTCAACTGGTATCATTCCTACAAATATTCGTTAAGCACGGTGAAGGAAGCTTTCGCTACGAATCCGGACCTCAATTTTGTATTTGACCTGCACCGGGATTCCTCGCCTCGTGAAAAGACGACGGTGAAGATTAACGGCAAGGATTACGCCCAAGTGTACTTTATTATTGGACACCGCAATCCGAATTGGAAAAAGAATGAGGAATTCGCTGCCAAAATTAACGAGAAGCTTGAAGCGAGCTATCCGGGCATTTCCCGAGGCATTTGGGGCAAAAAGGCGACGGACGGCAATGCGGAATATAATCAGTCGGTATCGCCGAACAGTGTGCTGATTGAAATCGGCGGGCCGGAAAACACGCTGGAGGAAGCATACCGCACGATCGATGTGCTCAGTAAAGTGATCTCCGATGTATATTGGAATGCGGAGAAAGTAAATGCTGAAGCTAAACCGAAAGCATCGTAACGAGGAAAAGGAGGCTTGAACGAAAATGGCCGGGTTCTATATGAGGGTAATCGGAATGCTGATGCTGGTGCTGTTTGCGATAAGCTTTGGAGTAAGCTTGGCTTCCAAAGGCATTGAGCGCATTAACGGGGCGATCGACCAGCCTGCGCCTTGGGAAGCGGAGGCGCTCAAGGCAGGCTGGAGTGCTCCGTCCAAAAGCGCGACTGCGCAGCCGGCGGCGGCACCAGTTGCAGCGGCAGCAGCCGAGCAGCCCGAGGCCCGGCCGGCCTCCGCACCTGTGCGGGTGACGGAAACGGGCGCGGGCAAGCTGATCGGCAAGCCGACCGCGGCGGGAGCCGGGGAAGCGGCGGCTGCACGGCAGCCGGCGAGCCAGGGCGCGGCGCGTGCGGCTGTGCCGGGGGCGGGAGCGGCGCAGGCGAATGCGGCCGAGGCAGAGGCGCCGACGGAGGCGTTAAGCTATGCGCCGCAGACGTCGGTGGACCGCTTCGCCAGCAAGACGGGCGAGCTGCTGCAGATTACCGCGAACCACGGAATTAAGCTGGTCGTTTCGTTGTTTGACGAGATGGTGAAATAGTGCTGTATTTCTGCAAAAATGTTTCGACAAAATAAGGGAAATGTGGTATTTATATATTGTAATGTGTTGGAGCGGAAGCACCGCCTGTAGCCTTATTGGTTGCAGGCGTTTTTTTATAGCTGTGAATTCTATTTTTCTACTAGCTTTTAGATGAGAGGACGAATGTTCATGGACAAACTTACATTTTCAAAAGAGTCGGTCTGCAAGCTTATGACTGCTTTGGCTGTATTGCTCGTAGGAACGTCGGCTCAGGTGCCGGCTAGCGCTCAAGTTCAACAGAAGCTGAGCTTTACGGATACGGCAAATCACTGGGTGAGCCTGCAGGGGATGCTCGATCATGCGGTTCAAGAAGGCTATGTCTCCGGCTTTCCCGATGGCTCCTTTCAACCGGATGCACAGGTGACGAAGGCGCAATTTTTGAAAATGGTCGTGGAGGCTACGAAAACAAAACGGACTGCAACAACAGGGGGTTCGGCTTGGTATAGCCAATACGTCGACGCTGCTGTGGCTGCAGGGTTTCATCGTGATCACGATTTTGGTGTGGACAAGATGGATGAGCCATTAAGCCGTATAGAAATGGCTCGTATTGCGGTGAGGGCTACGGATCGGCAATTCGATGATCCTGCTGTGACTATGGATGACGATAGCTTTATGTACAACGCAGCGAAAAAAGGTTTGATTCGAGGGCTGGATCGAGGCGAGCTGGCACCGGAGGGGTTAAGTACCCGTGCCCAAGCGGTTACGGTGATCGAACGCATTTTGAAGGTGAATATGGGCGAGACACTTGATGTGGATAAGTATGCGGTTGGAAATGCGGAGCTGGCGTTGAAGAGGACGAATATTTTTACGGTGATTCCGGAGTATTTTGGTGGGCCTCAATTTAAACCTTGGGATGTCAAAAAAATGACGATCGAAACGCCGGATGGGTTATACGGGGCTAGGATTAAGCGGGTTGTAGCTATTGATATGGAAGATCCGAATGATCCAAATCGGTATATGTTGGGGGATTTGAGCAATTTACGGTGGGATAATGGGATGGATAAAGAATATCGTCCTTTTGTTAAGGATTACCCAAAATCTTACATTGTGATTTTAGAAACAGAACTTTTGTATAACAAAGATAATTCTAAATATGGGAATCTTGTGAGTGCAACATTTTTAGGAATTCAAAGACCAGATGGACTTTCTATGCGTGAGCAAAAAAAGTTAAATTCAATCGCTAGAGTTGGGCTTGGTGATCCAAATAAGAGTACATGGATTATCCCAAAAGAAAATTTAAAAACATCTTCAACAATATCAATTGCTTTAGCTGCTGCGGCGATACCACCAAATAGTAATTATTCGCAAAATATTGTTACTGTTCGAGTTCCTAATGTTGAATGGTAGGTGTTAGTAATTGCTCAAGAAGCTAATGAGGAAAATATCGCTTCTATGTCTGCTATCAATTTTTATGAATTTTTTATCTCCATATTGGGGAAACTTAGCTTCTGCTTCTGATTCTAATCCTATAACAGAGTTTGTGAGTTTAACTTATGGTGATTCAGCATCGGCAGGATATGGTGTATATTATTCAGCTAATAGTCAAATAACTTCAATATCAGTTTCTATTACAAAAGACAAAAAAATAATCGATAAAGTAGAAGCTGTTAAGGGAATCGATGGACAAGAAGTTGTTGTTGGAACAATTCAAGATGCGGTTGGAGAAGCATCTTGGTCGGGTACATACACTAGCAATGGTAATGCAAGAGTAGTTAAGTCAGAAGGAAATTCTAATGCACCTACTTATTTTGCTTGGTATCGTTATAGTAATACAAGTTCAGATAAAAGCTGGTTTGCTAATGAAGGTCTTCCTACAGACCCGAAACGTTGTGAAAGTTCTGAAACTGAACTAATTGACGGTGTTTCTATGCCTAAGTTTCCGGGGTGTACAGCGACAGTAAATTTCCAAGTAAACCGTACTATTGCTTACACATTAAGTGATGGCAGAGAAGTCCCATCAACTGTAGTTAAGGTTAAAGATTTTAGTCGAGTTAATGTTAATCCTAATGTCCCGGTACCCGGACCAGAAGGAACATTTGGAGTAAGTGAAGACGACCGTTCAAATAATCCCATTAGTAATCCGGTAATCTCGCAGATTTCGTCAGATAATACATCAACTTTTTTGTTGAAGTATCAGCAAACTTTTAATTCATACCCAAGATATGATGATATTTCTTATAATTCAAACACAGCAATAAAACATTTACCTGCTCCTGGGGCTAGACTTATGGTTTATTTCGGTAGTTTCTCTTTCGATATCATCGGTGAAACCTACGAGCATCCAAACAGGCTAAGAATAACCTACAAAGATGCACCACCGAATTTGCCTCCTGATCTCGGAATAGTGGGATTAGTTCCAGAAGCTTCTTGCTTAGCGGAAAATGTAATCGCAAGCTATAAACTTACTTTTGAAAACAGTGGGACCGCGTTCGAAAAATCATTCAATATCCAAGTAAAATATAACGGATCAATCATAAAAACATACACCTATGCCGGAATGACCCAAGGACAAAGGATAACCGAAACGTTCACGCAGCCAACAGGGGCTGCAGGCACAAAAAAATTCACCGTTATCCTCGATTCCGGCGGAGCGCTTACTACAGAAGCCAGCAAGGCCAACAATACAAAAGAACTTTCTTTTGATTTCAAGACCTCCTGTGCCGACGAACCGCCAGACAACGGGCCGGAGAAAGTAACTGCGGATTTCAAATTCCAATACCCGCAAATTGAAATCGGCGACTCCAATTGGATCATGCCACAAAATACTGGTGTTACCGGAGGCAGTGGCTGCGCAATAAAGGAAATAAGCTATACCATATCCCAAAACGGGAACAGCATTACTAAAAAATCATCGGGCTTATTTACCGAGCAAATTGCAACTTTTGCGCCATCGCCCGCCTTTATTACAACCGGAATGGTAACCGTTACGATGGAAGTAACCTCCACCTGTGGAGGCAAAGCGACAGCAGGGCCGAAGACATTTACGATCATAGCCCCCGCTAGCTGTACATCTTCCAATTCTGCACCGCAGTTTCAGGCAGGTTGGTTTGCATGGGGAGATCGAAGCTCGTGGGAGCCTAAGCAGCAAATAGCTTTAAATATGGAGGTGTGGTTAAGAAACTATTCCAAACCAGCGTTAGAGGAGGGAACTAAAGAATATCCATACGATCCGGACGGAGACCCGTTTATCATGACATGGGATTTCGCGGGTTCAAGCAGCTCGTGGATCAAGTTTTACGCAGAAGAATACGACTTGTGGGAACATGAACCAGATGGGCATTTTATCCGCTGGAAAGCAACTGAGCTTGGCTCACACAAAATAAAAGTATCGGCCATGGACGTCTGCGGAAACAAGACGGAACGAACGGTATCACTCGACGTCGTGCCGCCAAATCCCGTACCGATCATTTCAGCTCCTAGCACTGTTATAGAGAATCGGCCGTTTACACAAGAAATTCACGGCAGGAACAGCTACAGTCCGGCAGGCAGAACCATTGTAAATTACCTATGGCAAAATAAACAAACCGTTTACACAACGCCTGGGCAAGAAACAATCAAGCTAGACGTTATAGACAGCGCTGGCTTGAAATCATTAGCCCCAGCCTCTCATACGTTAACGGTTATGCCTGATCTGCCGCCTGAGCCGAGGCTGGAATACAATACGTTAGGCTTAAGGGCAAGAGAGTTTACGTTCAAAGATACTTCCTTTAGCCCTGACGGTGACAGCATTGTAGAACATACGCTAACGCTTCGCTTTGACTCCAACAATAACGGCAGCTTCGATGATGAAACTAGCCATCCTATTACATTGGATGCCAACAACGAATTTGTACTTACTCCAACTCATGTAGGTAAATTTGCAGTCGATATTTTCCTGAAAGAAGATTGGGGGAAAACAGGGTACAAACGGTTTCCGTATGAAATTATCAACGATGCACCTTATGCGGATTTTTATATCCGTGGCCTAACGTATACGCCGCCAACGATTGAAACCCGAAAGTTTACGGCAAATGAAATGCTCACAAGTGCGGAGTGGAAATCAACCAGCCCGAGACAGGCCGCAGCCAATAAAGATTATATCTACAACGCTCAAGAAGAAGCCTTGCAGACCTATGATAATGGTATTTCCAGCTTTCGAGCGGTTGACTTAACCAATCAAACGAAAAGTAATCTGTATTGGTATTGCACTAATAACGTAGATAATGGTTGCTCCCGTCTTTATGAAATGGTAACGCCAAACCTATTCTCAACAAGGGGAGGATTTGTTAAATTAGACGCCCCCACACGCGGAAAGCCGATCGTTATTTACGATTCCATATGGAAAGATATTGATTATGAAAACGATCTGGCATGGACATACGATTACGTAGAACGGGTCGAAGGCTTGTATTACTATAAAAATTGGGCAAATAAGTTATATAGGATATCAGACATTCAACGTTCTACAGAAAATGCTAATTTTACCGCTCAGCCGCTGCAAAGCTACACTCATTATTCGGGGTATCGAAATGATTGGGCACCAAATCCTGCACCGACAGGGTGGAAAAATCCGCCTGCAAAGGCTGATCCCAATACAGGGACGATTCCCTATACTTGGGTGCGCGTCGACAGAGAGGATGGGACTTCTTATACCCGAAACACCGTTTCTACTCCATACCAAACTGATAGGGAAGGAAACACATTTAACGTTTATTGTTACTCGGATTATGCAAACAACAATTATGAAAACTGCCGGTTGCAAAAGTATACTTCGCAAGGAGCTATGATTTTTGATTCACCTGTTCTAACTTCAAGTCAAAGACTAGATATATGGATGACAACTAGTTTTATTGGTTCATTGCATCATGTTTCTTCAAATAACAAGTATTTAATATGGAGAGACATGTCTTCATTCAAGGTAATTGACAATACAACAGGTGCATTAGTACATAACATATTCCCAGCTTACCGTGGGCATCTAGGGTATGTTGGAAAGAACGGGGATACATTGGTATTTACGAAATCTACCACCAAGGCAATCATTGAACACGATGAAGATGAAGAATATATTTTTGGATTTGAGCTTTTAATTTATAACAGTGAAACAAATCAGTTCTATACACACACTTTTGAGGATGCACGAACGTATAATTACTTCGGATATTCAGAAGGGATCGACGCGACTCTCACTGCTGACAATAAGATTATGGTTGTTACAGGGAAATACCAAGTATTTACGTTTGATTTGGAAGGGAATATGATCCAGAGCATTCCCGGTAGTAATTACTTTTTAGCGGGACTAGATAGCGCAATCCTTTCATCGGATGGACAATTCAGAATTACTCGATCAGACGATTCAGACGATGATGATTATTCGGTAACTGTTACTACTCTAGAGGGCCAGTATGATTCGTTAACCGCAAATGCAGCGACATTCGGCCAGCTTTATCATGATCAGTTAACGGCTTCGAACGGGACGCTGCAAATGAAGCTTAAATTCAATTACGAACCGTTCACATCGATGCAGACAACAGGGATCAGCTTCCGAATGCAGGACAACCAAAATATGTACCGTTTTGAGCTTTCCACGAAGAAAGCAAGGCTCGTAAAAATCGTGAATAACCAAAGGACAGTTTTAGCGGAAAGTGATTATAATTTCGGCTACCGTAAATACCGTGATGTAAAAATCAAAATCAATGAGGGCAGGTTTACCGGATATGTAGACGGTGTTCCTGTTGTCACTGGCAATGACAATGAGTTTACAACCGGAAAATTCGGTCCTTATTCCGAGCTGAAACATACGTTGTTCAAAGACTTCTTGCTTATAGCAACGACAAGCAATGACAGCTATGTACAAAATACAGCTATTGTAGGAACGACATTTGATTACATCACGAACTACAGCGATTTAGAAAACGATCCGATGAAACCAGAAGGAACCAAATGGACGTACCTGCATACGAACCCTGAAAAGTTCTTGCCGCAGGATGATGGGTATTACGGATTGTCAGCCTACCATAATCAAACCGTTCAAACTCCAAACCCGATTATGGATAAGGTAGGGATTTTCCGTTTCGGTTATCAGGTACAGGATGATCCAACTGGGGGAGATACACGGTTCAATTCCTACAGCAAAGTCTCGGATGTGTTCTGGCAGAACGTTACGATCCACCGCAGACCCATTGCCAGGTTTACTTTAACGGAAAATGCAGATCACACGATCCGCTGGAATGATACAAGCTATGATCCGGATCGCTGGCTTTCCAGCGCCATATATTCAATGGAGCCAACCGGCATCAACTATGGAGCAACGCAAGGTATTATTCAGCGAAAGTATATGTACATAACACCAAGTGGTCAGTCGTTCACAGGGCAGCTCCGTAGGCCTGCGGAAGCAGGTACATATACCGTTTTCAAAGCGGTTATGGATGAGTACGGAGCGTGGTCCGAATGGTACGAGCAGTCCATCCATGTAACGATTCCGGTGCTTAATGCACCGCCTACTGCCATACTCACGTTTCCAAGCGGAGCCATTAACGATCCAACCTATGTAAATTCCTTAAGGCCGGAAATCATGTGGTCGCAAACCGACCCTGATCCGGAGACGGTTTTTGCTCAATTCCAAGCCGTCGTCAAGGATCTGAACGGTGTTACGATTCAAGATTCCGGCATTCAGGATATGGGAACCATTGCGGCAAACTGGACATGGCAAATGACGTCTTCCCTTCAGCTGGGGCAAAAGTATCAAGTGCAGGTTCGGGTAAGCGACGGTCGTGATTGGTCGGCGTGGTCCAATGTCGGCTGGATGGTGACGAACCGACCGCCAACTGCGTTTATGCAATCGCCGGATGGCTCGGCGGGTAACCCAACGCTTTTCACGGAGCTAAGGCCAGCCTTGCGATGGAACCAAACCGACCCGGACGGGCTGACAGAGTTTGCCGCTTATGAGCTTGAAATCTCGAATGAGGACAATACAAGGCTCGTTTACACCTCGGGCCAGCGCATGCAAAGAACAACGGCCGCGGAAATGATTTTTGTCCCGGATGTAGATCTTCCGGTGCGGCAAAAGCTCAGGGTACGAGTCCGCGTCCATGACGGGATGGTGTGGTCGGAATTTTCGCCGCAGACGTGGTTCATGATTAACCGGGGACCGATCGCAGAATTTACGTGGAGTCCGGAATCGGTTTGGGAAGGGGACCGCGTCACGCTTATCAATCTCTCGACGGACCCGGATGGCGATCCGCTTACGGCGGAATGGACCATTGTTGATCCAAAGGGTGGGCGGACAACGGCGCATAACAGCTGGAATGCAAAGGAGCATTTTAGCGTGATTGGAGAGTACGAGGTGACGCTGACGGTGTCGGACGGCTTGGCGGTATCCGCCATAACGAAACGAATGCAAGCCAAAGAACTGACGTTGTGGGCCGACGTGCTGCATACGCCGCAGTGGCTGGCGATTCATGAAAAAGCCGGACACGAAACCGCATCGCCGCCTAGAGACTTTTACAGCGGTGAAGTGCTGGTGCTGCAGGCGCTAACCTCGGAGGCTCCGGTGCAGCGACTGACGGCGAAGCTGGCTGCGGAGGCGCGTGACGGCTCGTCAATCAATGCGGAAACGGAGCTCGCTCCGTCATCGGGATCTGCGATTCGCTTCGGCGGGGACCTGCACGATCCTGCATGGCTGGAGCACGATACCGGCATCAAGGATGGGTTGACCGGGATGGAGTTTACCGTGTATTACCAGAATGGCGTGGTGAAGCGTACGATGGTGCCGATCAGGCTGATCGGAAGCGCATTAAAAGCGGCAGGGGTGCACCGCGTGCAGTAGGCATTTGGTGGGCCCAGATAACGGGTCATTGATGGGGCCGCTTCATATTTGATATAATGAAACGTATTTAAATCGTGAAGTGGTGAGGTTTTCAATGACAGACGCAAACAAACGTCAAAGTAAAATTCGCAATTTCTGCATTATCGCTCACATCGACCATGGCAAATCGACCTTGGCCGACCGTATTTTAGAATATACTGGGGCACTGACTTCCCGTGAAATGCAGGCTCAGGTGCTCGACCAAATGGATCTTGAACGCGAGCGGGGCATTACGATTAAGCTGCAGGCCGTTCGTCTGACCTACAAGGCGGACGACGGGGAAGAGTATGTGCTTAACCTGATCGATACACCGGGACACGTCGACTTTACGTACGAGGTTTCGCGCAGCTTGGCGGCCTGCGAAGGCGCGCTGCTTGTTGTCGATGCCGCGCAGGGCATTGAAGCGCAGACGCTGGCGAACGTGTACCTAGCGCTCGATAATAACCTGGAGATCGTTCCGGTTATCAACAAGATCGATTTGCCGAGCGCAGAGCCGGAGCGGGTGAAGAAGGAAGTCGAGGACGTGATCGGTCTCGACGCCAGCGATGCGGTTTTGGCTTCCGCGAAGCAGGGCATCGGCATTAAAGAAATTTTGGAGCAGGTCGTGCAAAAGATCCCGTCTCCATCGGGCTCGGACGATGAGCCTTTGAAGGCGCTCATCTTTGATTCGCACTATGACCCTTATAAGGGTGTAATTGTATATGTCCGTGTTATCGACGGCTCGGTAAAGTCGGGTACAAAAATTCGTTTCATGGCGACGCAAAAGGAATACGAGGTTATCGAGGTCGGCGCGTTCAAGCCGAGAATGACCATCGTAGACGAGCTGCAGGCCGGCGATGTCGGCTTTATCGTAGCGGGTATCAAGAACGTGAAGGATACCCGCGTCGGCGATACGATTACGGATGCGAAGCGCCAAACGGCCGAAGCGCTGCCGGGCTACCGCCGCATTAATCCGATGGTATTCTGCGGACTGTATCCGATTGAATCGAGCGATTACGACGATCTGCGCGAGGCGCTCGAGAAGCTTGAGCTGAACGACGCGTCGCTGCGCTACGAGCCGGAAACATCGCAGGCGCTTGGCTTCGGCTTCCGCTGCGGCTTCCTCGGTATGCTGCATATGGAAATTATTCAGGAGCGCATTGAGCGCGAATTTAATATTCCGCTGATCACGACGGCGCCGAGCGTTATTTTCCGCGTGACGATGACGAGCGGCGAGACGATCGATATCGACAACCCGGATAAAATGCCGGAGCAGCAAAAGATCGAATATATCGAGGAGCCGTTTGTAAAGGCGTCAGTTATCGTGCCGAATGATTTTGTCGGAGCGATTATGGACCTATGCCAAAACAAGCGCGGCGAATTCGTCGATATGCAGTACCTCGATACGAACCGCGTTACGCTGAAGTACAACATTCCGCTGTCGGAGATCGTCTATGACTTCTTCGATCAGCTGAAATCACGGACGAAGGGGTATGCGTCCTTCGATTATGAGCTTTCCGGCTACAAGCGCTCGAACCTTGTGAAAATGGACATTTTGCTCAACGGGGAAAAGGTGGATGCCTTGTCCTTTATCGTTCACCGGGAATCGGCGTACAACCGCGGCCGCATTCTCTGTGAAAAGCTGAAGGAGCTCATCCCGCAGCAAATGTTCGAGGTGCCGATCCAGGCAGCGGTCGGTCAAAAGATCGTGGCGCGTGAAACGGTTAAAGCGATGCGCAAAAACGTTCTTGCCAAGTGTTACGGCGGCGACATTTCGCGGAAACGGAAGCTCCTGGAGAAGCAAAAAGAAGGCAAGAAGCGCATGAAGCAGGTCGGCAACGTTGAGGTGCCGCAGGAAGCGTTCATGGCGGTGCTGAAAATTGACGAAGACTAAAGCTAGCGAAGCAGCATACCGCCAGCAGCAGGCGTCGGCGGTGTACATTCATATTCCGTTTTGTACGCACAAATGCCATTACTGCGATTTCAACTCCTACGCGCTGGAAGGACAGCCGGTCATGGCTTACCTGGAGGCGCTGGAGCGGGAGATGGAGCTGACGGTGAAGCAGCATCCGCCGGAAACGGTTGAAACGATTTTCGTCGGCGGGGGCACGCCGACGGTGCTGACGCCGGAGCAAATGTCGTATTTCTTGCATACGGTGCATACGTATTTTCCGAATAAGGCGAATGACTTGGAATTTTCGATGGAAGCGAACCCGGGGACAACCGATCTGGAGAAGCTCCATGCGATGAAAGAGGGCGGCGTAAACCGGATCTCGTTCGGCGTGCAGTCGTTCGACAACGGCTTATTGCATGCGATCGGCCGCATCCATTCGACCGACGAGGTCTATCAGAGCTTGGAAAATGCCCGGAAAGCGGGCTTTTCCAATTTATCGATCGACCTGATGTTCGGGCTGCCGAAGCAGACGGTCGAGCAGGTGCGGGACAGCGTGACCGCCGCGCTTGGTCTCGAGCTTCCGCACTATTCGCTGTACAGCCTCAAGGTCGAAGAAAATACGCTGTTTCACAGCTTGTACCAGAAGGGCAAGCTGCCGCTTCCGGACGAGGATGCGGAGCTGGAGATGTACCAGCACATTATGGGCCGTCTGATCGACGCAGGTTATCAACATTACGAGATTAGCAATTTCGCCAAGCCTGGCTTTGAAAGCCGCCACAATTCGATGTACTGGAAAAACCGGGCGTATTACGGGCTGGGCGCCGGTGCTCACGGGTATATCGAAAGGCAGCGGCACGTCAACATAAAGGGGATTCAGCCCTACATCGACGCGACGAAGCAGGGACTGCCGGTTTTGGAGCAGTTCGACATTTCCCGCGAGGAAGCGATGGAGGACTTTATGATGGTGGGTCTGAGGCTGCTTGAAGGCGTCTGCGAGGCGGATTTTGAGAGGCAGTTTGATTGTTCGTTCGAATCGGTTTTTGCGCCGGTGCTTGAGCGTTTACTCCAGCAGGAGCTAATCCAAAAGTCGCCTGAAGGCTATCGGTTAACTCCGCGCGGTCTGCTGTACGGAAACGATGTATTTGCAGCGTTTCTCGGCTAAAATAGTTGTTGCGAAAATATACACCCTGTTGTATATTTATTCGTATCAATTGACCGGGCGGTGGGAACATGATGACAACAAGACAATGCCGGAAGGCCGAAGAAACGGACCTGGATTTTCTGGTGGAACTTATAAACGGATATGCACAAACGAGCATCATGCTGCCCCGGTCCAGGGAAACACTGCAGCAGCAGCTTGACACTTTTTTTATCGCCGAATACGACGGTGCCCGCGTAGGCTGCGGAGCGTTAACGCGTCTAGGTCCTGATTTGGTAGAAATCCGCTCGCTAGGTATCATTGACGGCTACAAAGGAAAAGGCATCGGGTCGATGATCGTAAAGGCTCTGATGGAAGAGGCCAAGCGGCAGGGAATTCCGAAGGTGATGGCTCTCACTTATGAGGTCGCCTTTTTTGAACGAAACGGGTTTGAAGTAGTGAATAAAGAGATTTTTCCAGAGAAGGTTTGGAGAGATTGTATTCACTGCAAAAAGCAGCACTGCTGCGATGAAATTGCGGTGCTCAAACGAATATAAATCGGATGCTCCGATTCCTGCGAAACGGCTGGACCTGACTTGACATCAGGCCAGTCGTTTTGGTATTTTTAGAGTAGTTTAGCACTCCTCTAAACGGAGTGCTAATGACAGCGAAGGCAGACAAAGGAGGAGTAGCCGTGTTATCCGAACGCCAACGACAAATTTTAAGCATCATTGTGGAAGACTACATCCGATCTGCCGAGCCCGTCGGTTCGCGCACCATTTCCAAACGCGAGGATGTGACTTACAGTCCGGCTACGATCCGCAACGAAATGTCGGATTTGGAGGAGCTCGGCTTTTTGGAGCAGCCGCATACTTCCGCAGGCCGCGTGCCGTCGCATAAAGGGTATCGTTATTATGTGGACCATTTGGTTCAGGTGAACAAGGTTACCGAGGATGAGCGTACGCTGATCAAGAGCTTTTTCGCTGAACGGATCAATCAGATTGAGCAGGTGGCGCAGCTTACGGCAACGACGCTGTCCAATTTAACGAATTATACATCCATTGTGCTGGGGCCCGAGGTGTTTCATACCTCGCTCAAGCATATTCAATTTATACCGCTGAACGATTCGAAAGCGGTCGCCATTCTGGTGACAAGCACAGGTCATGTCGAGAACAAAACGGTCACTCTTCCGGAAGGCATTGCGCCTAGCGATGTAGAGAAGGTCGTGAATATTTTGAACGCCAAGTTGACCGGCGTGCCGCTTTATCAGCTGCGCTCAAAGCTGTACAATGAGATCGGCAGCGAAATTTCCCGCTATGTCTCCCGCTATGAAGAGCTCATGGCGATGGTAGAGAGCGCCCTTCAAGGCGGTGAGGTGGACCGCGTGTTTTTAGGCGGGACGACGAATATTTTGACGCAGCCGGAATTCAAGGACGTGGATAAAGTTAAAACGATCCTGGATCTGCTCGAAGAGCAGCGCCGCGTGATCGATTTGATATCTACCTCGGAAACGGGGCTTCGGGTAAGAATCGGCACCGAAAACATGGTGGAGGCCGTCAATTCCTGCAGCTTGATCACGGCGACCTATTCGGTCGACGGAAAAAATTTCGGGACGCTCGGGATACTCGGGCCGACCCGAATGGATTATGCCAAGGTGATGGCGCTGATCGATTATTTTTCCAAGGATTTGACGAAGCGGTTTGAACGCTGGTATAAATAAAGCCGTTGGAAAGGATAGGCAATGATGAGCCAAGCGAAGGGGCAAGGCGAAGCGGATGAACGCTATTCGACGCTGCTGAACAACGCGGGGGCGATCCGCGCGATCTGCTCCGCAGTGGAAGGCACGCTCGGTCCGAAGGGGCTCGATACGATGCTGGTCGGTCCGCGCGGCGAAGTGATCATTACGAACGACGGCGTTACAATATTGGAGAAAATGGAAGTGTCGCACCCGGCGGCAAGGCTGCTCGTCGAGGTCGCCCGCTCGCAGCAGGAGGCGATCGGCGACGGCACGACGACGGCGACGGTCATTGCCGGGGCGCTCGTCGCCGAAGGCGCGGCGCTCGTCACGCGCGGCGTGCCTGCCGCGAAGGTGGTCGCCGGCATGGGCGAAGCGATCCGCGCTGCGCAGGAGAGCCTGCGCAGCAGGACGCGCACGATCGCCGACCTCGGCGATCCGGTGCTGCGGCAGATTGCCCGCGTCGCCGGGCGCGAGCGCGACGATATCGCCGCCCTCGTGCTGGAGGGCGCGGCGCAGCTTGGCCGCGAGCGGCTGAGCGACGACGGCTTCGTCTTTGCCGATTGCGTCGCCGCCAAGGAAAAGGCGGCGAGCGAGGTGTGGCCCGGCCTGCTGCTCGGGCATAAGCTGCCCGGGCACGCGTGGGTGCGTGAGCCTACAGGACGCCGCGTGCTGGTACTGGCCGATGCGCTGGAGCCGGAATCGCATGGCGAGGAGGCGCTGGCCACCGAGGCCGGGTTCCGGCTGCACCTGGAGCAGCGAGAGCAGTTCCGCAGCGATCTTGCGAAGCTGCAGGAGCTTGGCGTCGGGCTGGTCGCGCTCGACCGCGGGGCGGATCCCGAGGCGGAGCAGTTTTGCGCCGACCACGGCATCCTGCTGCTGACGCGCGTGCTGCGCAAGGAGCTGCAGCGGCTCTGCGAGGCGACGGGCGCGCTGCCGCTGAAGAAGACGGCGCTGCGCAAGCCGCCGGCCGCGCTCGCGAAGGCGCTCGGCACCGCCGAGAGCTTGTCGTATGACGACAAGCTCGAGCGGGTGCGCCTCGCCGGCGCCGCCGGTCACGGCCGCTTCGTCAGCGTCGTCATCGGCGCCAGCACCCGCGAGGTCGGCGCTGAGCTCGCGCGCATCGCCCGCGACGCCGCTTCGGCGGTGCAGGCCGCCGTACGCGGCGGCTACGTGCCGGGCGGCGGCGCGCTGGAGCTGGCGCTCGCGGCCGACGTCGAGCGGTTCCGCGCGCAGCAAACCGGCATGGAGGCCTTCGGAGCCGAAGCCGTGGTGCATGCGCTTCGCAAGCCGATGGCGCAAATCGTGACGAACGCGGGCTTTAATCCTCTGGAGAAGGTAGAGGAAGCGCGTTCCGCCCAGCTTGCGGAGCAATCCGACGAAATCGCCGTAGATTGCGACACAGGCGCCCTTATGAACTGTGTAGAACGCGGCGTCATCGACCCGGCCGAGGTGAAGCGGCATGCTCTTCAGGCCGCCACGGAAATCGCTTCGGCGGTATTGCGCATCCATACCGTCGTCAAGATGAAGGGACATTCCGTGAACGTGAACGAAACGGAATAATGAATCCGTTGGCCGGGCAAGAAGTTGGAAATAACTGAGATATAACGAAATGTATTTATATAAGGAGGTGAATGAGGTTGCGTCAGCACAAAATCAAGTCTTACATGCAAGCGGCAGATCAAGGCCGTACATACGGACAGACCGACGAACCTACCCAAGAAGCTGCTCAAGAGGAGCAGGTTATCGATTCTATGGAACAAACGAATGAGGCGGAAGCCGTCGATTCGTCCGTATCCGGAGAAGCTCGGGCTGAAACTGTCGAGGCGGGAACTGAGTCCCCGGAGCAGCAAGAAATCAAGCGTCTGCAGCAGCAGGCCGATGAGAACTACCAGCGTTACCTGCGCACACAGGCGGATTTTGATAACTTCCGCCGCCGCACGCGCCAGGAGAAAGAGGACTTCGCGAAATACGCCTCCCAAAAGCTGATTGAGCAGCTGCTTCCTGTCGTCGACAACTTTGAGCGGGCGGTTACCGTTTCGAAGAACGGCGGAGATACCGATTCCTTGCTGAAAGGCATTGAAATGATCTTCCGGCAGATGGAGCAGCTCTTGGATAATGAAGGCGTCAAGGCGATCGAATCGATCGGCCAGCCGTTTAATCCGGAGGTGCATCAGGCCGTCATGACCGTTGAAACCGATGAGCATGAGGCGGGCACCGTCGTTGAAGAGCTTCAAAAGGGCTACATGCTTAAAGATAAAGTTATTCGCCCGGCCATGGTGAAAGTCAGCGGGTAACCGCATTGGAATTGTAAAATATATTACATCTGTGAAAATTTGTGTTCATCCTTAAGGAGGGTAACGTTAACATGAGTAAAGTAATCGGGATTGACCTTGGTACGACAAACTCCTGCGTAGCGGTTATGGAAGGCGGAGAAGCCGTCGTTATCCCTAACGCGGAAGGCAACCGTACGACCCCTTCGGTCGTCGGCTTTAAGAAGGACGGCGAGCGGATTGTCGGTGAAACGGCAAAACGCCAAGCGATCACGAACCCTGACCGCACCGTAATTTCAATCAAGCGTTACATGGGTACGAACCACAAGGAGCAAATCGGCGAAGAAGCCTATACTCCACAAGAAATTTCGGCAATGATCCTGCAAAAGCTGAAGTCCGACGCGGAAGCATACCTCGGCACTTCGGTAACGCAAGCGGTTATTACTGTTCCAGCGTATTTCAACGACGCACAGCGTCAAGCAACGAAAGACGCGGGCAAAATCGCCGGTCTTGAGGTTCTTCGGATCGTCAACGAGCCGACGGCAGCTGCGCTTGCATACGGTCTCGACAAGCAGGAAGAAAACCAAACCATCCTCGTTTATGACCTTGGCGGCGGTACGTTCGACGTTTCCATTCTGGAGCTCGGCGACGGCATTTTCGAAGTAAAAGCGACGAGCGGCGACAACCGTCTCGGCGGCGACGATTTTGACCAAGTGATCATCGATTATTTAGTGGCGGAATTTAAGAAGGAGCAGGGCGTAGACCTTTCCAAGGATCGTGCAGCCGTGCAGCGCTTGAAGGATGCAGCGGAAAAAGCGAAGAAAGAGCTCTCCGGCGTATTAACAACGACGATCTCGCTTCCGTTTATTACTGTTGTGGACGGCGTGCCGCAGCATATGGAAGTCAACCTAACCCGTGCAAAATTCGAAGAAATTTCCGCTGACCTGGTAGAGCGTACACTTGGCCCGACTCGCCAAGCGCTGAAGGACGCAGGTCTTTCCAGCAGCGAAATCGATAAAGTTGTTCTTGTCGGCGGTTCCACACGGATTCCGGCGGTTCAAGAAGCGATCAAAAAGCTGATCGGCAAAGAGCCTCATAAGGGCGTGAACCCGGATGAAGTGGTTGCGCTCGGCGCAGCAATTCAAGCGGGCGTTCTTACGGGGGATGTGAAGGACGTCGTTCTGCTTGACGTAACTCCGCTCTCCCTCGGTATCGAAACAGCAGGCGGCGTGTTCACAAAGATGATCGAGCGCAACACGACGATCCCGACAAGCAAGTCGCAGGTATTCTCGACTTATGCCGACAACCAAACGAGCGTAGAAATTCACGTGCTGCAGGGTGAGCGCGCGATGGCAGCGGATAACAAGACGCTGGGCCGCTTTATCCTGAGCGACATTCCACCGGCGCCGCGCGGTATTCCGCAAATCGAGGTTTCTTTCGACCTTGATGCGAACGGTATCGTAAACGTTTCTGCGTTGGATAAAGGTACAGGCAAGAGCCAGAAGATTACGATTACCTCTTCCAGTGGTTTGTCCGATGAGGAAATCGACCGCATGATGAAGGAAGCGGAGTCTCATGCTGAAGAAGATCGCAAGCGCAAAGAGCTGGTTGAAGCGAAAAACCAGGGCGATCAGCTGGTATATACCGTTGAGAAGACGATCAAGGATCTTGGCGACAAGGTAGACCAAGGGGAAATCGACAAAGCGAACAGCGCGAAGGAAGAGCTCAAGAAGGCGCTTGAAGGCACCGATCTTGATGCGATCAACAAGGCGACCGAAGAGCTTTCGCAAATCGTTCAGCAGCTTTCCGTGAAGCTATACGAGCAGGCTGCTCAAGAGCAGCAGGCACAGGGCGGCGACGCAGCGGGCGGAGAGTCCGGCTCCAAGGCCAAAGACAATGTTGTTGACGCGGATTACGAGGTCGTTGATGATAAGAAATAAGAAAACCGCCAGCATGGTTGCTCAGAGATGAACGGCCGCGCTTCTAAGGCTGGTTTTCAAGTGAACCGTACACCATAACCGGAAGTCAAAGCATGGAAAAGATGATTTTCCCGGCTTTGACTTTCGTTTTGCAATGCTTACGACGGGGGTGGATGAAGAGACCATGGCGAAACGTGATTATTATGAGGTGCTGGGGGTCGGCAAAGACGCCTCCGCGGACGATATTAAGAAGGCATATCGAAAAATGGCCCGGCAGTACCATCCGGATGTGAACAAGGAAGCCGATGCGGAAGAGAAGTTTAAGGAAGCGAAGGAAGCTTACGATGTGCTGAGCGATGACCAGAAGCGGGCGACTTACGACCGCTTCGGCCATGTCGATCCGAACCAAGGCGGCTTTGGCGGCGGCGGGTTCGGCGGAGGCGGCGATTTTGGCGGCTTCGGCGACATCTTCGATATGTTCTTCGGAGGCGGCGGCCAGCGCCGTAACCCGAACGCGCCGCAGCGCGGCTCCGATCTGCAGTATACGATGACAATCGAGTTCAAGGAAGCGGTCTTCGGCAAGGAAACCGACCTGCAAATTCCGCGCACCGAGGAATGCGGACGCTGTCACGGCAGCGGCGCGAAGCCGGGAACGAAGCCGGAAACGTGTCCAACCTGCCATGGCTCCGGCCAGCAGGAGGTTGTTCAGAATACGGCCTTCGGTCGTATCGTAAACCGCCGCGTATGTTCGACGTGCAGCGGGCATGGCAAGCTGATCAAAGAAAAGTGCGGCGAATGCCATGGCTCCGGCAAGGTAAAGCGTACGCGTAAAATCCATGTGAAGATTCCGGCGGGTGTGGACGACGGAGCACAGCTCCGCGTCAGCGGCGAAGGCGAGATGGGCGTACGCGGAGGCCCTCCGGGAGACCTGTACATCGTCATCCGCGTGAAAGCACATGACTTCTTCGAGCGCGAGGGCGACGACATTTACTGCGAGGTGCCGCTCACCTTTGCGCAGGCGGCGCTTGGCGATGAAATCGAGATCCCGACGCTCACGGAAAAGGTGAAGCTAAAAATTCCGGCCGGCACGCAAACCGGCACCTTTTTCCGCTTGCGCGGCAAAGGTGTGCCGCGGCTTCGCGGAACGGGCTCCGGCGACCAGCATGTGCGGGTAACGATCGTTACCCCGACCGGCTTGTCCGAGGAGCAGAAGGATTTACTGCGCGAGTTTGCCAAGCTTGGCGGCGAGCATACTCAAGAATCGCAATCGTTGTTTGAGCGATTCAAGAAAGCATTTCTCGGCGACTAATGGAATCGCCGATTTGGCATAGCTTCGTTATAACCGGACACAGGCAGCTGCTGCTTGTGTCCGGTTTTTTACGCTTCCCTATTTTCTAAACATGGGCATCCTCCTGTTTTCTCACTCAGAACCCCCCCTTTTTTTTTTACATTGGACGGCGCCTTGAAAATCCCATCTGTTTTCCCTTGCGTTTACTTTTCCATTTGACATTACCCTGCATATTTTGCTTCGCATGGAAGATACTACTCCAGATGAAACTATATCCATGCAAAGGAGACGGGAACCATGTCCGATAACAAACCGAAGACGGAAATTCTCCGCGATCAAACACCGGCGGGTGATGGAAGATTTCAAAATGTGGAGTTTTCCATGGATATTGCAGATCGTGACGATCTGGAAGCAATGGAGCGTTCTAAGGCGGCTGGAGAGCGTCAAATCAGCGACGCAGGCGAATAAGGGGGCCAGGATTCGATGAGCGGCAGCCATTTGCAAATGTATTTTAAAACCGAGGACGCCGCACAATCGGCCGCGGTAGACCTGAAAGCATTAGGAGCTACGGAGGTCTCGGTGGACTTTCGCGGGGACTATGCATTCGGCGTCGGTTCGGAGGCGAACGACCCGGAGGATGCCAACTTGTTTACGCTGGGAGCGTTTCCTGCCGGTCATACGAGCGATCCGGCGCCGGCCTCGGTACCTTTTTTGCTTGGCGGATATACGGAACGCTTCAACGATGAGGATGAAAACAATCAGGTGGTGCTGACAGCGCTTGTGGAGCAGGACCAGCTCGGTGCAGCAGCCAGCATCATGCAAAAAAACGGCGGACACGCCATGAAATTTGATGGATACGGGATGTGAGCGCAATGACCGATAAAAATATTTTAGCTTATTTTAAAAGCCCGGAAGAAGCGGAAGGGGCTGCAGCGAAGCTGAAAGCACTGCGTGCGATCGATGTGAGCATCGACCGCTTTTCACGTTATCCGGGAGACGGAATTGAGCAAAATATGAATCCGATTACGTCGAACTTCGGCAGCCTTGGAAGCATAACGATGGATGCGGATTACACGAATAAAAGCGCCGGAATCTTATCTGCGGCAGATGTGAGCGCCAGCGGGATGAGCGACGGCGGACAGGGCGGGCCGACGGGCAGAGATATTTTGCTTACGGCTGTTGTGCCTGAAGATGTTCACCATCAAGCGCTTCGTGTCGTTGAAGAAGCGGGCGGAGCAACCTAATTTGTCATATGAATGAAATCGTGCTTGAAGTGAAAACCGTTTGCCGTGGCTTTGGCCCGGCGGCGGTTTTTTTGCGTGTCGTTTACTTGGAAATAAAAATTACATTCATGAATCCATTCGCCTAGTTTTCTGTTTCATTTGTACTAATTCAGGAGAAGAAAAGAAACTTTTGAAGGGCTTTCACGTTTAAGTGGATAGGAAAGGAAGTAATTTCCTGAATTTTGGCAGAAAAGGACGGGGATGAATTGGTACAGCGAAACAACATTTGGAAGCAAACAGGTAAGAAGGCTGCAATGATAATGTTGGGGGCAGCGCTTTTCCACCCAGCCGGTGCACAGGCCAGCGAAGCCGTCACAGTTACAACGGATACGACCAGTTATCCGTACAGCTCGAGCTCTGAAACGGTAAAAGAAAAACCAAGTGCCGCGGATGTAAACATTTCCCGCGATGAAGCTGTAGCCATTGTACGCAGCCTTTTTCCACAGCTAGAGAAAGCGCAGGCGGATCAGGTCGAATTGGGAGATCCACATACATATCCTCCAAGGAATGAGCTGATCTGGACGATCCATTGGACGATCCAGAAAGAGAATGGCTCGTACGGCTTTAGCTCTCAAGTAGATGCAATGACTGGGGACATCCTGCAGGTTCATATATACGAGGGGCAGGATTCGGAAACCAGAGCCTATTATCCTCCTAAGGTGACCCGTGAGGAAGCGGAGAAAATTGCGAAGGCCTTTATTCCGAAGGCGGCACCTTCACTTGCCAGCGAGTCGCTTGAATTGGATGAGAGGGCTTCTAATTACCCGCAGCGTCTTTTTGGGCCGGTACGGTACCATTTCTCTTATCAGTCCTCGAAGAACGGGATTCCCGTCCCCTTCTCCAGCGTGAACATGGAAATTGACGGGAACGGCCGAGTGCTCTCTTTTAACAGCAACTCTCAGATCAGTAAGCTTCCCGAAGGGAAGGCGAAGGTGAGTCAAGAGGAAGCGGAGGCATGGCTGGAAAAACAACTTCAGCTCGAGCTTGTTTATACCCAAACGCGAAAAGATTGGCGGGAAGGCGATTGGATGCTGGCTTATTATCCGGCCCGGGGGAATCCGGTCACATTGGATGCGTTAAGCGGAGAACCCTATCTTGACAAGGCCTTACAGCCTGCTTCCGCCAAGGATTATCAGCAGCTTCCCGAAAGCACGAACGGCTTTAAAGCGCGTGCGGAAGGCAGCGAGCCTATTTCTGCGGAGCAAGCCATTGAAATCGTAGGCGAGGTTGTAGAGCTTCCGGAGGACTTGAATCGGATTTCTCGTTCATTGGATAATGACAGAGGTGAGAATAGCCGTAAGGTATGGCGCTTACGTTGGGATTCAAATGAAGGGATGACTCCTTTCCCCATGAACAGCACGTGGGTAACAGTGGATGCGGTAACCGGCCAGCTTTATGAGTTCCGCAACGATTCCTACAGGGCATATTCTAATGCTCAGGATGCTCAGGAGACGGAGCAGAAGTCGGAGGAGGGTATCGGGGCGGAGGCGGCAGCCGACAAAGCGCTGGATTGGATTCATAAGCTGTATCCGAATGCAGCCTCTGAGCTGCGCTGGACAGGGAAGCCGGAAGTAACGCCATCCGCCGACGTTGACGGGTATGCCTTCATGTTCCAGCGTTACTACAAGGATACTGCCGTTATGGATGATTACGTGCGTATATATGTTAGCGGTGAAGGAAAGCTTGAAAGCTACTGGGCGAAACGTACGGATAATTTGGAAAGCAAGCTGACGGGACTGACCGCAGAAGTGACAGCAGATGAAGCAAAGCAAACGATGCTTGATGCGAGTCAAATGCATTTGACGTATTTGAGTGACGGCGGGTACCATATCCTTAACGGATCTTATGTTGATGCGACTTATAAGCTCGTCTATTCGATGAAGTACGGCGACCGGGAGCATGAGGGAACTGTCGTCAACGCATCGACGGGTAAGCTTCAGCAGCTTTATACCTACGGGATGACAAAGCCTGTGGCTGGAGAGACGGCGAAGGATATTGCCGGCCATTGGGCGGAGGCTGAGCTCGAAGATTTAGTCCAGCATGGGGTACTCGCAGCGGATGAGCAGGGGCTCCTGAACCCGAATCAGGCTGTAACGATTGGGGAATGGTACTCCATGATCTCGAAAGCGATGAATGGAGACATCGAAAGCTATTATTATGCAAGCGGAGATGGCGAGGAGGATAAAGCGCTGTTTGCGGATGTGACGAAGGATAGTCCTTATTATCAAGCGGTCCGCTGGTATTCGCAGCGCTATCAAATCAAGCACGATCCGGAACGTACGCTGGGCGTAGATCAGACCCTGACACGGGAGAGGTTTGCTGAGCTCCTGATGCCGATTGTTCATTACGACAAGCTTGCTCAAGCGCTTAACGATTCCAGCGATCTTTCTCATTTCTCGGACGCGGAGAGCATTCGTTCCAAAGGAGCCGTTGCGCTGGCATCCGGACTCGGCCTGCTGGAAGGCAGCGGAGGAGCTTGGAGACCGAACGATGAGGTAACAAGGGCGCAAGCCGCGGTTGTCATGATGCGGCTTGTCTACTTGCAAGGAAAAGTGGATCAAGCGATTGATCAGTATTAATATCATCGGAGGGAAGCCGCAGAGCCGCCAGGTTAGGCGGCTTTTCTTCTGCCCGCATTTTCCATCGGGAGCCGAGTGTAGTACAATAGGGGCTATGGTAAAAAGGGGCTAGTCTAAAATATGCTCCAAAAAGACAATATCAGTTACGGCGGAGGTGCGTTCATGCGCTGGCATGAAATAACGATATACACAACGGAAGAAGCAACGGAAGCAATTGCGGATTATCTTCATCAGCTGGGCGCGGGAGGCGTGTCGATTGAGGAATCCGGCAGCTTGGAGCGTAAGCGCGACACTTCGCTTGGGCAGTGGTACGAACGTCCGCTAAACGATATTCCCGAAGGCGAGGCGGATATGAAGGGATATTTCGCCGATGCGGAAGACATTGATGCACTGGTGGCTGAGGTGAAGCGGTTTGTCGCAGAGCTGCCGGAATTCGGCATCGATCCGGGGAAGCAGCAAATTTCGTTCCGCGAGGTGAACGAAGAAGATTGGGCGAACGCATGGAAGCAGTATTATAAGCCGGTGCGGATTTCCGACCGCTTGACAGTGAAGCCGACTTGGGAAGTATACGAGCCGGGCGAAGGAGAGGTCGTTGTCGAGCTGGATCCGGGCATGGCGTTTGGCACGGGTACGCATCCGACTACGTCCTTATGCATGCAGGCGCTTGAGGCAGCAGTGGAGCCCGGCGATGAAGTCATCGACGTCGGCACCGGATCGGGCGTGCTGGCAATTGCCGCAGTAAAGCTGGGAGCAAGCCGTGCTTTGGCGCTTGATTTGGACCCAGTGGCGGTCAGCAGCGCGAAGGAAAATGTGCGGCTGAACGGGCTGGAGGATGTCATTACGGTACAAAAAAGCGACCTGCTGCAGGCGCTCAAGCAGTCGGGGGAGCTTGGGGTTAGCACGCCGGTGCGCGTTGTGGTAGCTAATATTTTGGCGGAGATCATTTTAACGTTTATCGGGGATGTGCGGGATGCATTGAAGCCGGATGGCTTATTCGTCGCTTCCGGGATCATCGAAAGCAAGCGGGAAGACGTGGAAAAAGGTCTATTAGAGCACGGATTTGAAATCGTTCGGGTAACTGTCGATCAGGGCTGGGTAGTGATTACGGCACGGATCCGGAAGGAGGCGTAAGCTTCGGGATGGATTTTTTATATTATCCGATAGAAGAGCTTCCGTTTTTGTTTTTAGCGTTGATGGTGGGGTTCACGCTCCACGAGTACGCGCATGCGTATTTTGCCGACCGCTTCGGTGATCCGACGGCGAGGCACTTTGGGCGGGTGACGCTCAATCCGATGGCGCATCTCGATGTGCTCGGAACGCTGCTGATTTTGCTGGCCGGCTTCGGGTGGGCGAAGCCGGTTCCCGTTGACCGGAGCCGCTTTAAGCGGCCGCGGCTGATGAGCATCATTGTATCGGCGGCGGGTCCGCTCAGCAATTTGCTCATTGCTTTCGTGGCGATCCTGCTTGCGTACGTACTGTTGATGACAGGGATTGTGAATCCGCAGCAAATGTCGGTAGGTGCTTTTAAAGCTGTCGGGACTTTTTTCCATTATATGATCATGATGAATTTGCTGCTGTTCGTATTTAACCTTATTCCGCTCCCTCCTTTGGATGGATACCGGGTGGTCAAGGATTTGCTGCCGCTGCGCATGCGGATTTGGCTCGGACAGTATGAGCATTGGGGAGCATACATTTTTCTTCTGCTTGTGTTCATTCCGCCGCTTTCCGCCCATACGATTCGCCCGGTGCTCGGATCGATCGGGGACGTGTTTTTATGGCTGGACGGTATCGTGTCTAGTTTGTTCGGCGTTCGTCTTGACTGGTTCGGCTTCTTTAACCGGTAATGAATGAACAGTTTTTGTAAAAGGTAGCTTTTCAAGCCGGAACGTTGTATATTTTATGGTTGGAGGAACTCAACATTGCAGCGCTATTTTGTGAATCCCGAACAAATTCAAGAAGGCCGTGTCGTCATTACGGGTGATGACGCTCATCATATCATTCGCGTAATGCGCGGCAAGCCGGGGCAGACGTTCATCGTTTGCGACGGAAGCGGCACTGATGTGCTTGCTGAGCTAACCGAGCTTCATAAGGATTCCGTGACGGCAAACATTGTAGAGACGATTCCGTATAACCGCGAGCCGAAAGTGAACGTTTGGATTTTTCAAGGGCTGCCGAAGGGCGATAAGCTTGAAACGGTCATCCAGAAGGGCACGGAGCTTGGTGCGGCGCGGTTTATTCCGTTTCAATCGGCGCGCACAGTGGTGCAGATTGACGAGCGCAAAGAAGGCAAGAAGGTGGAGCGTTGGGGAAAAATTGCGAAGGAAGCCGCCGAACAGGCGCACCGGAGCCGGATTCCCGTGGTAGAAGCTCCGCTTGGCTGGAAGGCCGCGTTGAAGGAGGCCGCTTCGGCGGATGCGGCAATGATCTGCTTCGAGCATGAGCAGGGTCTCGGACTTCGCGAGCTGCTGCAAGGCTTGGATTGGGGCAGCGTGGCGACGATCGCCGTTTTGATCGGGCCGGAAGGCGGTTTTACCGATGCGGAGGTTGAAGAAGCCGCTGCTGCAGGCTGCAGACCGATTACGCTTGGCAAACGAATTCTACGGACGGAAACGGCCGCTTTGGCCGCACTGTCTTGCATACATTATGAAACAGGAGAGATGGGGGGGTAATCATATGCCGTCTGTCGCGTTTTACACGCTGGGCTGTAAAGTCAACTTCTATGATACAGAAGCGATATGGCAGCTATTCAAAAATGAAGGCTATGAGCAGGTTGATTTTGAATCGAAAACAGCGGATGTTTATGTGATCAACACATGCACCGTTACCAATACAGGCGACAAGAAGAGCCGCCAAATCATTCGCCGCGCCGTGCGACGTAATCCGGACGCTATTGTGGCGGTAACCGGCTGCTATGCGCAGACGTCACCGGCGGAAATTTTAGCGATTCCGGGAGTCGATCTCGTTATCGGAACCCAGGACCGCCAGCATTTGATGCAGTATGTTTCGGAGCTGCAAAACCAGCGCCAGCCGGTTAACGCTGTCCGCAACATTATGAAAACGCGTGAATTCGAGGAGCTCGACGTTCCTGATTTCGCTGACCGTACACGTGCATTCCTGAAAATTCAGGAAGGCTGCAACAATTTCTGTACGTTCTGTATTATCCCATGGTCGCGCGGTTTGCTGCGCAGCCGCAAGCCGGAAAATGTAATCAAGCAGGCGCAGGCGCTTGTGGATGCAGGCTATGAGGAGATCGTCCTGACAGGTATTCATACGGCAGGCTACGGCGAAGATTTGGAGGACTACAACTTTGCGGCGCTGCTGCGCGATATGGACCGTAAGGTTCGCGGGCTGAAGCGTCTGCGCATTTCCTCCATCGAGGCGAGCCAGGTTACGGACGAGGTGCTTGAGGTGCTGAAAAGCTCCGACAAGTTCTGCCGACATTTGCATATTCCGCTGCAGGCGGGAGACGATACCGTATTGAAGAGAATGCGCCGGAAATATACGACTGCGGAATATGCAGAGCGTATTCGCCGTATTCGTGAAATTTGGCCGGAGGTTGCGATTACGACGGACGTGATCGTTGGCTTCCCGGGCGAAACTCTTGAAATGCACGAGAACGGCTACCGTTTTATGCAGGAAATCGGATTTTCCGAAATGCACGTGTTCCCTTATTCCAAGCGGACAGGCACTCCTGCTGCGCGGATGGACGATCAAGTGGATGAGGAAGAGAAAAATCGCCGTGTGCATGAGCTGATCGATTTATCCGAACAGATGCAGCTCGAGTATGCGAAGCGGTTTGTCGGCGACGTGCTGACGGTCATTCCGGAGCGCGAAGCGAAGGGAGCCGAAGGCAAGGGTCTCGTTAGCGGCTATTCCGACAATTACCTGCAGCTTGTGTTCGAGGGTTCCGAGGACATGATCGGCAAGACGGTAACGGTTCGGGTTACGGAAGCCGGAGTAAACGAATGCAGAGGTGTTCTCGTTGCTGAAGCGGTTCGCGCAATCGGCTAATCGATCAAGCTCTTGTTAGTCCAGCTTCGAGCACCGTTACGATTGAATCAGCGCCCGTTTGCGGCTTTCGCGGACGGGCGTCACTTGTATGCCACATTCTCACTTCTTGGTTTGGACAAGTATGGCAAGGGGAAGCGGAGTGCTGTGAACCTAGGGACATACATCATCAAGTGATTTTACATATGATTTATGGGTGTCTGTTAGCATGCTGTTTAATTTTTCCCATATAAAGGAGCGCTGCTAATGAAAGAAATATCCGCAGGCGGTGTGGTGTTCCGCAACGAAGAGGGAGTACTGCAAATTCAGCTCATCGAGGATCGTTTTGGTAAAATGACACTCGCCAAAGGAAAGATGGAGCCCGGCGAAACGATTGAGCAGACGGCGATACGTGAAATTTTGGAGGAAACGGGTATTCAGGGTCGAATTGTCGAGCCGCTTGAAAAAATCGAATATACGTTTTCATCTGCTGAACGCGGCATCATCGAAAAGGAAGTTCACTACTACTTAGTAGAAGCACAGGGTGGAGAGCTTGCTGCCCAGGTGGAAGAGATTTCGGGAGTATTGTGGCTTTCTCCAGCGGAAGCTTGGAGCAGGCAAAAGAAATTCGGGTACGATAATAACGATAGTGTTCTGCGCAAAGCCCTTAAAAAGCTGGGCGTAACAATGAAGGAGGAAATAGAATCATGACACAATTGGATAAAACACAGCTTGCTAAATATATCGATCATACATACTTAAAGCCGGAAGCGACTTCTGCAGACATTGCGAAGCTTTGCGATGAGGCCAAAGAATACAGCTTTTTCAGCGTTTGCGTTAACTCGGCATGGGTTCCATTTTGCAGAGAACGATTGGAAGGAACAGGCGTGAAAATCGCGGCGGTTGCCGGCTTTCCATTAGGTGCGGGAGCAGCGGCAGCGAAGGCATTCGAAGCGGCGGAGGCAGCCGAGCAGGGAGCAGTCGAAATTGACATGGTGCTGGCAATCGGCAAGCTGCTGGAAGGGGACTATGCGGCAGTAGGCGCGGACATTCGTAAAGTCGTTGATGCGGTGCGCGGACGTGCGATTGTAAAGGTCATTTTTGAAACGGGCTTTTTAAATGACGAGCAGAAAAAAGCCGCTTGCCGCCTTTCCGAGGAAGCGGGCGCGCATTATGTGAAAACCTCGACGGGCTTTGGACCGGGCGGGGCAAAGGTTGAGGATATCCGGTTAATGAGAGCGTCCGTATCGCAAAATATCGGTGTGAAGGCATCCGGCGGCGTACGCGATTTTGAAACGGCGATGCAAATGATTGAAGCCGGTGCTACTCGAATCGGCACCAGCTCCGGTATTGCGATTGTTACTGGAGCCAAGGGCGAGGGCGGATATTAATATAAGGTGAAAAAAGCCCCCGGCAGATGGGGGCTTTTTGTGAGTGTCTTGCGATAAGCAAAGCTGTGTGGCAGCATACCGTGCACGTAGGTCTGAACGTTAAGTCGTTGAAGGCGGCGGCGGAGCCTGGTCCATCCTTCGAAAGATAGGTAAATAGGCGAAAGGCAGGGCGAGCACGGAGCAAACAATATTAAATATCGTTTGGGCATGCGCGATTTGACCGATCGGATCCGATGAAATCATGCCGGAAACGGCGGCAAGCTGTCCGATGAACGGGAGAAAAAGTGCTGTCCCGATCAGATTCAGCGTGACATGCGACCATGCGACGAATTGGGCGGATTTACTGCTGCCGATACATGCAATGAGTCCGGTAGAGCAGCTGCCGATATTCGCGCCCAGCGTGATTGCTACGGCCAGATCGACGGAAATGGCGCTGACTGCGGCAAGCCCCATCGCAATGCCGATGGTTGCTGTACCGCTTTGAATGACGGCGGTAATGACCATTCCGGCGATAACGCCCCACAAAATGCTGGTCTGGGCATGCTCCAAAAACCAGATGAACAAGCCTCTGGACTGCAGTGCGGGGGTGATGGTTTCCATAACCTTCATTCCGAGCATAATACAAGCGAAGCCTGCCGCGGTAAGTGATAAGCAGCGAAGATGCGGGATCGCTTTGTGAAGATAGCGTACGAACGGCATCACAAGAAACGTCGATGACCAGACGGCTGCGGCGACATACAGGATTGTGAGTGCATGTCTTCCAATGTTAAGCCCGATAAGCTCGGTGGTTAGGCAGGTACCGATATTGGTACCGAGTATAATGCCGAGCGTCCGGCTGAACGTTAACAACCCGGAGTTCACCAGCCCAATGGTAATGACCGTCACGGCGCTGCTGCTTTGCAGGACGGCCGTAGTGGCGGTTCCCGTCAGTAAGCCGTGCAGCGGAGTTTTGGTAAACTGCTTCAGCACGGATTGCAAATAGGGGCCGGCCCATTGGTGCAGTGCAATTTCCATGATCTTGAGACCGAATAAAAAGATAGCCAGACCGACAAGAAGAGGGATGACGATCTCGTTGAGCATGACGGGATGTCTCCTTTTGACGTTTAAGGGTTATAACTCATTGTATGAGTGTCGGCGGACGGGCATGACAAGCGTGACGAGCTGAAAAAGGGAGAATCTCTTTGTTCCGGCGCAAACTCCAATTATGGGGGAAATGAATGCTCGCTTCATACATAGAAAAAACAACGAAAAGAGGGATTTCATGGTCAACGTTTTTTTACAGAAAAAACGAAAGAAACGGCTGGAGGAAGGGCATCCGTGGGTTTTCCGCAGTGAAATAGAAAAGGTCGAGCCCGAGCAAGAGGCGGAGGCCAGCGCGCTGGTTAACGTCGTTGACCATGTCGGGCGCTATTTGGGTACCGGATATTACAATCCGCAGTCGCAGATGACGGTTCGAATCGTCTCGTATGAGCCGCTGGAGGAGATGGACCGCGCTTTTTTCGTAAGCCGGTTTTCAGCTTGTAAGACTTACCGTGAGCGTTTTGTTACGGAAACGAAGTCGTACCGTCTGGTTTACGGCGAAGCTGATTTTTTGCCGGGATTGGTGGTTGACCGGTTTGCCGACGTGCTCGTTGTGCAAATTTTATCGCTGGGCATGGACATACGCCGTGATGCAATTGTAGAAGCGCTGGTTGAAGTGTTCGCGCCTCAGGGGATTTATGAACGGAGCGATGTTTCCGTGCGGAAGCTGGAAGGGCTGGAGCAGCGCACCGGCGTGCTGTATGGCCATTGCCCGCGGCATGTAGAGATCGAAGAGAATGGGCTGAAAATGGTCGTCGACATCGTAGAAGGGCAGAAGACCGGTTATTTCTTCGATCAGCGGGAAAACCGTGCGGCGATCCGTTCTCTGATGAAGGGCTGGGGCGAGCGCAGCGGCATCCGGCTGGAGGAACGCGAAGTGGACGGCGAAATGAAGCGGGTACCGGTAAACAAAAACGGTTCTGTGGTGTCATTTCCGCATTGGGATGGGGCTACGGTGCTGGAGTGCTTTTCGCATACGGGAAGCTTTACGCTGAACGCCTGCCAGTTCGGGGCGAAGAAGGTCACTTGCTTGGATATTTCGGAGCATGCCGTGGAGACGGCGCGTAAAAATGTTGAGCTGAACGGCTTCGGCGACCGCGTTGAATTTGTTGTGGCCGATGCGTTCGATTATCTGCGCGAGCAGCTGAAGGGATTGAACGAACGCGAGGAGCGCGCGGAGGGTGGTAAAGGCGAGGGGGGAGCCGGAGGCGCTGGAGCAGGAGCAGGCGGTAAAGCCGGCGCTAAGGTGAAGGTGGATACGTCGAAGCCGATAACCTCAAAAGGCCGCACATGGGATGTGATCATCCTTGATCCGCCGGCATTTGCGAAATCGCGCGGGGCTGTCGAGGGGGCGTGCCGCGGCTATAAGGATATTAATTTGCATGCGATGAAGCTGGTCAACGAAGGCGGATTTTTGGTGACGGCCAGCTGCTCCTATCATGTGCGGCCGGATTTGTTTCTGCAGACAGTGCAGGAAGCAGCGGTCGATGCCGGCAAGGTGCTGCGCTTGGTCGAGTATCGCGGGGCGGGGAAAGATCACCCGCGGATTTTGGGCGCCGATGAAGGCGATTATTTGAAGTTTGCGATTTTTGAAGTCCGCTCGCGGACGTGAGGTGACCGCGGTCGCGGTAGTTGGGGTTGGATTGGTTTGGATTGGTTTGAATTTGGATTTGGGTTTGGGNAGGTTTGGATTAGGTTTGGATTAGGTTTGGATTAGGTTTGGATTTGGCTTTGGGTTTGGGTTTGGGTAAGGTTTTGAGTGGGGGGCTTCCGTCGGAGTGGGATGTTTCCGGAGCGGCGCAGGCTGTAACTTGTGCTGGTCTGGGATGATTTGCTGAGTGGCGCGGAAGGAAGACGAACAATACAAATTAGTTGTATTAAATCCGGGCGAGGGCACGTTTTTAGTCCAAATAATACAAATTAGTTGTATACTCATGTTGGCTCTCGTTTGTTTTGGGGAGCTGGCGGAGAAATAATACAAGTTACTTGTATTATCTCATAGGCCCCCTAATTAAACTGGAGTCCTC
>NZ_WTLI01000019.1 GCF_011421635.1 Paenibacillus turpanensis | reverse complement strand
TCGGTCGAGGGCTTATCCAATAAACAAGCAACATGCTTGTAAACACTCGTTTATCGCATCCAGTTTTCAAGGAATGAACCTTTTTCCTTGAAGAAGCATAAGTTATTGTGAAGCAATATCGAAGCTGCAATCCAATTTCATATGCGGTCGTGGTGGAATGGCAGACACGCTATCTTGAGGGGGTAGTGGGCGTACGCCCGTGGAGGTTCGAGTCCTCTCGACCGCACCATCATTTGCGGAAGTGGCTCAGTGGTAGAGCATCGCCTTGCCAAGGCGAGGGTCGCGGGTTCGAATCCCGTCTTCCGCTCCATACATAAGTGCCCTTAGCTCAGCTGGATAGAGCGTTTGACTACGAATCAAAAGGCCGGGAGTTCGAATCTCTCAGGGCGCGCCATAATAAACATCAAGAAGCATCCCGAATTGCCGGTGGTGTTTTTTTATTTTTTTATAAGAGAAGGTTTGTTTCTTGGCATGTTGCAGCTCAAATATCGCAATCGGTTTCTTCTTCATGGTACAATTTAGGGAAGAGTTTTGTTCTTGGAGAGGGGAGCTTTTATGCTGATCGTTCGCAATTTGGATAAACTAATAGATGAGAGGAAAGTACTGGACCATATTTCTTTTCAAGCAGATCCCGGAGAATTTATTTCCATTCTTGGGGGCAGCGGCAGCGGGAAAAGCACCTTGCTCAAATGCCTAGCGCTTCGAGACACATGGACGAACGGACAGTATATCCATGATGGGAACGAGGTAACATCGGCGAATTGGTTATCCCGATTTACATTTAAGAATAAAATCGTCTACTTGGAAGAAAAGGTGCAGCTAGACCCGAATCAAACGGCCATTTCCTATGTGCTCTCCGGCAGACGAACAACGTTTCCGTTGTGGCGTAAAATTACGTTTACGACCCCGGAAGAGGAGTATATGAAGGCAATGGATATTCTTGAGCATGTCGGATTGCTGGATAAAGCGAAACAGAAGCTAGGGCAGCTAAGCGGCGGTGAAAAGCAGCGTGTAGCCATTGCTTACGCACTGGCAAAGGGCGCGAACATTATAATAGCCGACGAGCCTGTTACCGGCTTGGACCCTCACAGCGCGGGGAAGCTGTTAAATGATATTAAAGAGCTGTGCAGCAAGAAATCCGTCACTTTTATTTGTACCCTGCATCAAACCGAATTTGCTGAAAAATATGCCTCTCGCATTTGGGGAATGGCGGACGGCAAAGTGATTTTTGATATAAGCGGAAGAAGATTAACGCAAGGCGAAAAGCAGCGAATATTTTAAGATCGGGAAACACAAGCATTAATTGTAGCTGAGTCGAAAATACTGCATGTTATATGCTTTCATTAGGAGGCAGGAATGACGCAATTGGATAAGGATCGCATACAAGAAGAGAAACGACTGCAGACGGTTATTACAGCGATTGAGCGGGAGCTTCAGAAAGCGAAGGATATTGCTGGCGGACGTAAATCGGACGTTCTTGAAACAAGGAAATATATTTGGGATGACCTTGTTTACGATTCGGATGATTGGTTTGAAGCGGCCGTAAACATAACTCAGGAATCCAGAGAGCTGGCTAGACAAGCACAAAGCTATGCGCAGGCGGAACAGACCGTGCGCAGGCTTGGCAAGCTGCAGGACAATCCTTATTTCGGACGACTGGATTTCCACGAAGACGGGTTGCAGGAAATCGACCGTATCTATATAGGGTTATCCTCTTTTGTCGATGAAACGACAGGAGATATTTACATATACGATTGGCGCGCGCCCATAGCTGGAATGTATTACGATTATGGTCCCGGGCCGGCTCAATACCAATCGCCGGAAGGACCGATTGGCGGAAACATCGAGCTTAAACGCCAATTTATTATTCGCGGCGGCCGAATGATCGGAATGTTTGACACCGGGGTGTCCATCGGCGATGAGATGTTGAAGGAAATGCTCGGGAAGCATGCCGATGACAAAATGAAAAGCATTGTTACGACGATTCAGCGCGAGCAAAATCAGATTATCCGTGATACGGAGCATAAATATCTTCTCGTTCAAGGCGCTGCGGGAAGCGGCAAAACCTCGGCGGCACTGCAGCGTGTCGCTTATCTTCTCTATAAATACCGCAACCGTTGGACTGAGGATCAGCTGATGCTCTTTTCGCCGAATGCGATTTTCAATGATTATGTGTCGAATGTCTTGCCGGAGCTTGGCGAAAACCAGATGCAGCAGACGACCTTTCAAGAATATTTGGAAAACCGGTTCGGCTCTTCCGTTACGATTGAGGACCCTTATGATCAAACGGAATACGTTCTATCTGCGTATAAAGAACCTTCTTATACTGCACGTATTCAAGGTATTCGATTTAAAGCATCGAAAGCCTACTTTGAACTGATTGAACGGTACGTGGAGCATTTGGGTCGGGAGGGAATGCAGTTTGTTCCTTTCATGGCAGGGGAAAAAACGTTGATTTCCGTAGAGCAGCTGCAGCGCTTGTTCTATGAAACGTTTGCGGAGCAGCCGGTACCCAGCCGTATTACGAAAATGAGAGAATGGTTGGTTGGAGAGATTCAGGCCAAGGCGAAGGAACGGGTTCAAAAGTGGTTTCGGAATTTACAAAAGCAGCCAAAGTACTTGGGCTCAGATGAAGAGCTCAAGGCCATGGCCAAACGAAAAGCGCGTAAGGTGTATGGTCCGCTGCAAAATCAAGCGAAAAAACTGGCGTTCATTGATATTACCGCACTTTATCGCGCCCTTTTAACGGATGAGCAGCTGGTTCGTCAGCTTATAGGTGAGGCTTCGATACCGGAGGCTTGGAAAGCCATTGCCAGCGATACCCTCGAGCGTATGGAAAGCGGGGTTCCATACGAGGACGCGGCGCCTTTGCTGCTGCTCAAGGAAGGTTTGCATGGCTTTTCTGCCTTAAGGCGCATGCGTCATGTCGTCATCGATGAAGCGCAGGATTACTCGCCGTTCCAGCTGCTTTTTATGAAGCGGTTGTTTCCGGGAAGCGGCATGACATTGCTGGGCGATGTGAACCAAGCGATCCTGGCGCATTCCGACGACAGTGGTCATCTGCGTGCAGAGGATTTATTGGGTCAAGAGGAAACGGCGGTCATCCGTTTGTCTAAAAGCTATCGCTCCACCGAAGATATCGTTCATTTTACCAATGAGATGCTGACGGACCATGCGCCGGCGGTTCCGTTTGAACGGAAGGGGAAAAAGCCGCTGCTCGTTTCTTTGTCGGATGAACAGAAAGCGGACAATTACAGCGAGCTGCTTCGTATTCTGCAGGATGAAGGCTATGAGTCCATCGCTATCATCTGTAAAACGGCGCAGGAATGCGAGGAGGCCTTCGCCCTGCTGAAGCCGGAGTGGGATGTTCACTTGATTACCAAGACGACACGCACCTTCATAAAAGGATTGCTCATTATCCCATCCTATTTGGCAAAAGGCCTCGAATTTGACGCTGTCCTCATCTACGATGCGGGAGAACGGCGGTATGCGCGAGAAGAAGAACGCAAGCTTTTTTATACGGTGTGTACTCGGGCGCTGCATCGCCTTGTGATTGCACATAGCGGCAAAATCACGCCATTTATCGCGCAGCATGTGAGCAAGGAACGCTACGAGGTTACGGAAAAATAGAGGTCCATTTTTCTTTGTTGGCGGTTCTTTGCTTCCCTAAGGTAATGGTCAACATTCCATTGCGATATTTCACGGATTGCGGCTTTTCTTCTACAGGGTAGGGAACGGGAATCACTTTTACAAACGCTTCGGGCTTCCGTTCGTCGTAGTAGGATTCGGTCTCAAGATGACGTCGGCGGTGAATTTGTTCGAACTGGCCTCGTATGAGCACCGTACTGCCGGACACACGCATCGACCAGTCCTGAAGCAGGCGCTTGGAGGTGCCGGGAGCCTCAATAATAATCTTGATCGTATTGTTCTGATCATAGACAACCGCTCGCGGACCTTGGCCCCAAGCGCCTTCAAACATCTCCATAATTTGGGACTGGGCATGCACGACCATTTTCATAAATCGGTTCAATTCGTTTAGCATGGGCACACCTCATTGCATTGTTCTCTTGTCATTAGCCTATGTAATTGGATTACGGCCTGTGTGGGCAAATCCCCATTCCATTTCAAAAGGAGGCTGTCACATGGACGTAATACCGGACCATATTCGCCAAGGGCTGAATGTGCTTTTTGTCGGGTACAATCCGAGTCTGCGCTCCGGGGAAACGGGGCATCATTACGCCAACCCTAACAACCGTTTTTATCGGCTATTAGCTGAATCGGGGTTAACCGCAAGGCGGTACCGCCCGGAAGAGGATCAGCAGCTTCTTGCCGATTATGGGTACGGCTTCACGAACATCGTAGCAAGGCCGACGAGGACAGCAGAGGAAATCTCCCCTGATGAATACGCAGAGGGACGTATTTTATTGAAGCAAAAGATCGAAAAACACCGCCCGAGACTCGTATGTTTTGTCGGTAAGGGTGTTTATGAGCAGTACAGCGGAAGAAAGAATGTGCCGTGGGGAGCTCAGGAAAACCCGGTTGTTTCCGGGACGATCGAATATGTGGTCCCTTCTTCAAGCGGACTGGTTCGGATCCCGATGGACGAAATGATCGAGCATTTTCGCGGAATACGCACACAACTAGAATAGACATAAGGGCAGGTAGACATGACGAAAGCTAAACGTTTGGCATATGCGCTGTTTATTGGTGCTCTGCTTCTTGTAAGCAGTACCGGCTGTTCTTCGCTATCGTTTTCTCTTCCTTGGGAAAAAGAGCAGCAATCGGCAGTGCAAACGGATAGACAGACCTACGAGGCTGTGGTTGCAAAAGTAGTGGATGGCGACACGATTCATATTGAGCAGCCTGTGATGGGGACGAAGAAAATTAGACTGCTTTCCATTGACACTCCTGAAAAAAATTACAATGGAAAATCACAGGGGAAGTATGCCGAGCAAGCAACCGAGGCACTAAAGGAGCTTCTGCCGTCAGGCACATCCATCATTGTCGAACCGGGGGAGGACCCCATTGATTCGTACGGGCGTCTGCTGGCACATATACATAAAGAGGGAATGAATGTTAACGAAGAAATGGTCCGGCTCGGATGGGCGGTTCCGTTTCTCATTTATCCTAATTTTTCTTACGCGGATTCGTATCTAGCTGCAGCGACTACAGCCAAAACACAAGGTGCAGGAATATGGAACCCGAAGGAGCCAATCAAGCTTCTCCCTTATGAATTTCGGATGAAAAATCCCGAGATTAGCAATAAAATCGTTGGTAGCTACAAGACCAAGCGGTATGTGCCGAAAAATCAATGGAGGAGCGTCCCTGTAGAGGAACGCGTCTTCTTCTTTACGCTGAAGGATGCGGAAAAAGCAGGCTTTCGCAAGCAATAAGGATGTATAATTCCCTCGCCGGATAGAAAGGATAGGAGGTAAACGTTTTGCCAAACCTATCTCGGAAAGGCGGGAAGCATTGCAATGCTGAAATGGCTGTTGAATGTAAGCCTCATCGGCTTGTTTTTGTTTATGCTGGCAGCACATGCTCTGATGTATTATTTATATGGAACTGAAAACTTTTTTATGGTGGCTCTCTCGGCATCTCTGGTATGGACGGTGGTTGTAGGCATTATTCAGCTGTCCGTACGTCGTAACACTAGGGCCCGATAAATGAAAAAAAGGCTGCGGCACCGAACAAGAATCGGCTGCTGCGGCCTTTTTACGTCTATAGAGATTGAAGCTGAGCATATTGGGTGATGGTCTTTAGCAGCCGCTCATGGATCGGGATAATGAAATCCATGGACCCGAGCTGGAAGATGCCGCTTCGATTGTGCATGGTTCCGCCGGTCACCAAAATTTTGTAGTGCTGACTTCCGGCTGACGCAAAGCTGCCGATTTCACGGACCTGGGAATGCTGAGGATGCTCCAGGCGAATCTTAGCTAATGACCGAATATCAAACGGAACAATACTAATGATATTTTCTAATTTGACGATATAGTTAACATGAGGCTTATGCAGAACGAATTCTTTCGTGGAAACGGTAAGCCCGTAGTCGCGCTTTTTATGAGAAATTTTGAGCTCGCCTTCAAGTGATTTAATCTGAATGAAATTTTCGTTCATGATGACGCCTCCTTTTCCGACAAGAATATCATAGAAACAGCGAAAAAACGACAGAAAACGATGATTTTCTTTTGGACTATGACTGGAAATTCGTTTATAGTAGAAGTATAGACTTTAGCTGGGAGTGGACATGTTGCAGCCTTTCGTGAATGAATTCTCGATGGACGACCAATACAAATTTGCGATAAATCTAGTAGAGACGTTGTCCCAATATGGAGATATTTCATTTATGCTCTGCGAGCCGGGCGGGGGCATATTACATGTCAATTCTACGTTTGAACGCACGTTTGGCTGGACGGCTCAAGAAGCAATCGCATATAATCCAGCGCTCTGTGACGAAGAAGAGGCGGCGCGTTTTCTAAACATATTATCGGAACAACGATATTCCGTTGCAAATGTCGAAATTATTCGGAAGCGTAAGGACGGATCCTGTTTTCAGGCGAAAGAATCGGTAACTCCAATTCGTAATGAAAAGGGAGAAGTGCTTGCTTACGCTTGCTTTACACTCGATCTTTCTGAGAATACCCTCAATGTTTTAAGTAAATCCGACGACGAAGAATCTTTTCGAGCTTTGTTTGATTCCAATCCAGATGCGGTGTTTTCGCTTGGGCTTGATTGCTGTTTAACCAGTGCTAACTCTGCGCTGGAGAAGATGACAGGGTATAAACAGGACCAGCTGATTGGGAAAACGCTGGATCACTTTGTTGTTCCACGGGCCCGAGAAGTCGTGATTGACCGGTATCAGGATGCATTGAAAGGGATCTCCTCCCAATTCGAAACGATGATGTACAGCAAGGATGGCGAGCATTTGCTGGTACAGCTTGTCACCCTGCCGATTACAATCGAAGGCCAAGTGAAAGGTGTTTATTGTATCGCCAGAAATGTAACCGAACAGAAGAAAACGGAAGATAAGGTTACCCATATGGCTTACCATGACGCTCTTACCAATTTGCCCAATCGCAGGAAGTTTCATGAGCACACGCAGCAGATCTTGTTTTTTGCTGCCAAAAATAATGAAAAAGCGGCTGTCCTGATGATTGATTTGGACGGGTTTAGCGCGATAAACGATGCGTACGGGCATACCATCGGGGATACGGTGCTGCAAATCGCGGCCAAACGCATGCAAAACTGTATTCGCGATATAGATATGATTGCCCGAATCGGCGGAGACGAATTTACGATTACGCTGCCTCATATCACTGAAGCGGACCATGCGGTAAAGGTTGCGGATCGGATATTATATGAATTGAACAAGCCTTTTTATGTACGAGGCTTGAAATTTGAGGTGTCCGGAAGCGTAGGAATCGCAATCTTCCCAGACGACGGGCATACCACTGACATCCTGCTTCGACATGCCGATACGGCGATGTATCGCGTGAAAGAAAACGGGAAAAACAGCTTTGGCTTATACTCGGGGGAAATGCGGCAAACGGCAACCTTCCGTCAGAGAATCGAAAGGGAGCTGTTAAATGCAATCAAATACAATCAATTTGTTCTGCATTATCAGCCTCAGTTTGACGTAACCTCCGGGAAGATCGTCGGTGTGGAATCTTTGATTCGATGGATCCATCCGGAGAGAGGCATTGTATATCCCGGAGAATTTATTCCTATCGCCGAACAGTCGGATTTGATTGTTCCGATTGGGGAATGGGTGCTTCGTACGGCTTGCATGCAGGGTAAAATGTGGTACGACTCCGGCCACCACAATTTGCGGATGGCTGTGAATTTGTCGGCGAGGCAGCTGCAGCAGGACTGCCTTGTTGAACGAATTTCCGCCATATTGCAGGAAACAGGGCTGCCTCCAAGCTCACTTGATTTGGAAATCACGGAAAGTGTAGCGATACAAAATCCCGAAACCGTCATTCAGAAGCTGAAGGCGTTGGCTGATTTAGGCATTCAAATTTCCGTTGACGATTTTGGCACGGGCTTTTCATCGCTCAGCTATTTAAAGCTTCTCCCGATTCATAAATTGAAAATTGACCGGACCTTTATTTCCGATATTGCCAACCAAACGGACGCGGCCATTGTCTCTTCGATCGTTGCGCTGGCGCATAATCTTAACCTAGAGGTTGTCGTAGAAGGTGTCGAAACGACATTCCAGAGAGAGTGGCTTCCGAAGCTAGGCTGTTCCATGATGCAGGGCTTTTTCTTCAGCAAACCGGTACCTCCGGACCATATTTCCAATTTATTAAAATGACACTTTGCGGAGTGTCATTTTTCGTCGCTTCTTATTGACGGTCGGTTAAATATGAGGTTACAATGTCAGTACTGCTTTAAAATTTTTATGCTTTTATGCACTAAAGAAAATGGGGGATTCGGGATGAAGAGAAAAGCACTTGTTAGTGCTGTGTTGGCACTTGGCTTATTGACTGCGGCAGGCTGCGGCGCGAAGACGGAAACAGGAACGAACGGCTCGGCTACTAACGGCTCCGCTGAGGCTCCGTCCGAGACGAAGGTTTACAAGATCGGGATTTCACAAATCGTGGAGCATCCGGCATTGGACGCGACTCGCAATGGATTTTTGGCGGCTCTTAAGGACAGCGGTCTTGTCGAAAAGCAAAACCTTGAAGTCGATATTCAAATTGCGCAGGGCGATCCGACCAATAACATGTCTATTGCTCAAAAGTTTGCAGGGGACAAGAAGGATCTGGTTCTGGCGATTGCAACACCATCGGCTCAAGCGGCTGTACAAGCAATCAAAGACACACCGGTATTGTTTTCAGCAGTTACCGATCCGCTCGGGGCGAAGCTTGTTGCCGACATGAAGAAGCCCGGCTCCAACGTAACCGGTGTATCCGACACGCACCCGGATGAGATTGCGAAGCTGATGGAGTTTGTGAACAAGCAGTTCCCAAACATTAAGACGATCGGCACAATTGCAAATGAAGGCGAGCAAAACTCTGTCGTACAAATTCAGAAGGCTGAAGAAGCGCTTAACAAGCTCGGAATTAAGGTAATTAGAACAGCGATTAGCAACGGTTCCGAAGTGAAGCAGGCAGCAGAGTCGCTCGTAGGCCGCGTCGATGCAATCTATATTCCGAAGGATAACACGGTCATCTCCACCTTTGAATCTGTACTTTCCGTAGCGGAAAAGAACAAGAAGCCTTTATTTGTAGGTGATATCGATTCCGTGAAGCGCGGCGGCTTTGCGACGTTTGGTTATGAATTTTTCGATATCGGTTATACAACAGGCAAAATGGCTGTAGAAATTTTGAAGGAAGGCAAGAAGCCGGCCGACCTCGCGGTTCGATTCCCGGAAAAGCTTGAGCTCTACATGAATTTGAAGGCTGCAAAAAATCAGGGCATCGAAGTGACGCCTGAGCTGAAGAAGCTCGCAGACGCGAAAAACATCATCGAATAACACAATGGAGGGGCACGCCCAATGCCGATAGCGATTACCGGAGCGATCGAGCTCGGTTTACTTTACGCCATTATGGCGTTAGGCGTTTACTTGACGTTTCGTATTTTGGATTTTCCGGATCTTACGGTTGACGGCAGCTTTACGACCGGCGCGGGCATTGCCGCTGTGCTGATCGTGGGCGGCGTCTCCCCGGCTCTTGCGACCCTTGCTGCTTTCGGCGGGGGACTTGCTGCCGGGGCCGTAACCGGCTTGCTGCATACGAAAGGGAAAATTAACGCACTGCTTTCCGGAATTCTCATGATGATTGCACTGTATTCGATTAACCTGAGAATTATGGGGAAAGCGAACATATCCGTATACAACCTAGACACTCTTTTGCCTGAAGGATCCGTTCTTTTGATTATGCCATTCGTGGTGCTGGCCATTAAGCTTGCCGTCGATTGGTTCTTGAAGACGGATGTAGGATTAGCACTGCGTGCGACAGGAGATAATGCGCGCATGATCCGAAGCTTCGGCGTGCATACAGACAATACCATCATACTTGGTGTGAGCTTGTCGAACGGTCTTGTGGCCGTCTCCGGCGCACTGATCGCCCAATATCAATTTTCTGCAGACATCCAAATGGGTGTCGGCATGATCGTAATTGGTCTTGCATCGGTTATTATCGGCGAAGTGATCTTTGGCGCTCGTTCCATCGTTCGAGCTACTATCGCAGTTGTGCTCGGAGCCATCGTTTACCGCTTGGTTGTTGCCATGGCGCTGCAAATCGGCTTGAATCCAACGGATATGAAGCTGATGACTGCACTTATCGTTATTATTGCTTTGATCGCGCCGATGCTTCGCAAAGCGGTTTCGCAAAAACGGGCGGGTCGCAGAAGGATTGCGGAATTGGCGAGAAAAGGGGAGGTGCGCTGATGCTGCGGATTGAAAATGTATCCAAGCTGTTTAACGCGTCCTCGCCTGATGAAAAGATTGCTTTATCCTCAATTAATCTTCAGCTGAAGCCTGGCGATTTTGTAACCGTGATCGGAAGTAACGGGGCGGGCAAATCGACCTTAATGAATATCATTTCTGGTGTAATGACCCCGGACCTCGGGGAAGTGCATATTGAAAACAGCAATGTGACGAATATGCCGGAGTATCAGCGATCCAAGTGGATCGGCCGTGTGTTTCAGGATCCGATGGCGGGGACCGCTCCGTCGATGACGATCGAGGAAAACCTTGCCCTGGCTTATTCCCGCGGTAAGACAAGAGGTCTTGTAATGGGTGTCAGCCGTGCGCGCCGTAAGTTATTTCGCGAGCAGTTGTCGCGGCTGGGCATTGGTCTGGAAAACCGGCTTTCGGCAAAGGTAGGCTTGCTGTCCGGCGGCGAGCGGCAAGCATTGAGCTTATTGATGGCGACGTTTACGAAGCCAAGCATATTGCTCTTGGATGAACATACGGCTGCCCTCGATCCAGCGCGGGCGGATCTCATTACGAAGATTACGAAGGAGATCGTTGCCGAGCTTAAGCTGACAACGCTGATGGTTACTCATAACATGGAGCAGGCCATTACCTTGGGGAATCGACTTATTATGATGGACAAAGGTAAAATTATTATCGATATGGCGGAAGAAGAGAAGAAGCAGGTAACGGTTGAAAAGCTGCTTGAAGCCTTCCAGCAAATTAGCGGGCATAAATTGGCCGACGACCGCGTCGTTCTTGGATAACGGTTTACATGCAAAAAGCGCAGTGCAGAGTGATTACTCTGCCTGCGCTTTTTGCAGCTGTGGCTTGATTACACCGATTCCTTCGAGGAATTGCCCAACGATCTGGTTATACTCCTCTTTATTTTTCCAATAGGCCTCTGCGTGATCTGCATTCGGCGCCAAATACAGCCCCTTGACGCCTTCTTTCTTTTCGTACAAATCGACCGACATTTCTTTAGGGATATACGTATCCTCGGTTCCATGAATAAATAAAACCGGGACTTCAACCTTATGCAAAGTGCGTATTGGGGAAGCGGCCCCGAACCGGAAGCCGCTGCGGAGCCATGCCACGAAGCTTACGATCGGAATAAGCGGAAAAGCAGGCAGCCGATATTCGATTCGAAGTCTGTACTTCAGCTGCTCCGTAAAGTCTGAATATGGACAATCCGCGATATAAAAGGCAGCACGGCTATCGATTGCCGCATGCTGCAGTGCGGTTGCGGCTCCCATCGATTCCCCGAAAATGCCGATGACACTCTCTGGACCTGTTTTCTCGAAAACCCAGTCGACACATGCCTTGAGATCCAGCTTCTCATAAAGACCATAGGTAGTCGTGGTGCCGCCGCTTTTTCCATGTCTGCGGTGATCATAGGCAAGTACATTAAAGCCTCGGGGCAAAAATAGATCCATATATTTGATCATCCCGGAATGGGAGGAGGTTACGCCATGTGCCAAAATGACGGTTTTCCGAGAAGAGGCTGGACCCGGCGCCGGAATAAATACAGCGTGGAGGGGGTAACCCATAGGGGAGTCAATTCGGACCTCCTGCTTCGTAAGCCGCTCATATACATCCTTGTCGAATTTCCTGGCCTCCGCCTCGGCAAGAAAAATGTCGAGATCGTTATGCGTCCTCATATAAAGGACGATCTTTGAAAAATAAACTGCAGCAATGAAGATCAAAGCTGTAAGAAAAGCGAAAAAGGCGATAACGTAAGGCAGCATGATGTTTCCTCCATTCGGTCCTTGTTATTGTCCTTTTATTCTTCTTATATTTTGCTCAAATTATAGGAAAAGGTCAAAAAAAGTAATGCTGTTTTTCAGTTCAGAGCAACTGTTATACAATAAATAAAACTGTTGCACAACAATAATTGTTATAGTACACTATACAACAGAATAAGGCAGAAGGAGTGATTGGAATGCAGCAACCGGAATTCAGAAGTTCGTTGTCGCCGATCGTGTTTTTTGATAAGCTTCCGCCGAAGGTTTGCCGCAGCTGCGGGCAACAAATTCAAGAGCAGGCCGACTGCTATACCCCAGATTGTCATGACTGTCAGAATCCAACACCTCATTTAAAGCGCGCATAATCGGTGAAAATGCACCTGCTTTATAAGCCTTCCTTTTAGGGTGGCTTATTTTTTTTATCTTTAAACCTATATACGTGAAGATGCATAAGCTGTTATACTATTTTTTAATAACTGTTTCATTCAACTACATAGTCCATTACTTTAGAGGGGGAGTGGAGGTATGTCAGTAGTACCGAAATCACTGCCGAAGAAGAACGAGCTTGGGTTTTTCGAAATTCGCCTGGAATCCATCGGCGGACTTGGAGCAAACCTTGCAGGCAAAATGCTCGCTGAGGCAGGTGTAAATGGAAGCGGTTTCAACGGAGTTAGTTTTTCGTCTTACGGCTCGGAGAAGAAGGGATCGCCAGTTAAGGCGCATATCCGCTTCTGTGATTTGGAAACGAATATCCGCGATACTACACCGGTAGAACGTCCTCATGTGGTAGGCATTTTCCATGAGAATTTATCGAAAACGGTCAATGTGATCAGCGGCATTTATGAAGACAGCGTCGTACTCGTCAACTCCGCAAAAACACCGGAGCAGCTGAAGGAAAAAATGAAGCTTCTCGGCGGGACAATCGCTGTTGTCGATGCAACGGGAATCGCACTGGAAGAAAAGAACCGCGCAAACATGGCGATGCTTGGTGCGCTGTTCCGGCTTTGTGAGTTCCTCGATGTCGAGCATATGAAGCTGGTCATCCGCAAGTCGCTCGAGAAGAAATATCCGCAAGCGGTTGAGCCTGCTCTGCGCACCTTTGACCGAGGCTATAATGAAGTGAATTTCCAAACGTTTTCGCTGCCGGAAGGCGTGTCGATGCCGCTTCCGACCCGGTGGGATATTCCGGTGCTCGGTTATGAAACCCAGCCGATGGGTGGTATGATTGTCAACCCAGGCAACAGCATTCTTAAAGATTTGAGTATCTCCCGTGCCGGCATGATGCCGCATTTCGATGAAGAAAAATGCATTCACTGTGCGGCCTGTGACACGGCCTGCCCGGATTTCTGCTTTGTGTGGGACGAACAGCCGGATAAAAAGGGCCGTCCGCAAATGTTCCTGCAGGGAATCGATTACCAGTATTGTAAGGGCTGCTTAAAATGCGTTATCGCCTGTCCGACCGAAGCACTCAGCTCCGAGCGCGAGACGGAAGGGTACCACGAAGAGCATCGCGTCCCTCACCGATTTACCTTAGCGAACTAAAGGAGAGTGAAATTCCGATATGGCTATGGATATTGAAAAGGAAGTTCCGCAAGGAACCGTTGAACAGCGGATCGTATACGAATCCGGCAATGAAATGGCTGCTTATGCGGCGCACCAAATCAATTATCACGTAATGGGCTATTTTCCAATCTCGCCTTCTACCGAAGTGGCGCAATTCCTCGATTTAATGAAGGCGAATGGACAGCATGACATCAAATTGATTCCTGCTGACGGAGAGCATGGATCCGCAGGGATATGCTATGGTGCTTCCGCTGCTGGCGGACGCGTATTTAACGCAACGAGCGCAAACGGATATTTGTATATGCTGGAGCAAATGCCGGTGCAATCCGGTACACGCTTCCCGATGGTAATGAACCTGGTTTGCCGTTCGGTATCCGGACCTCTAAACATACACGGCGACCACTCTGATCTGTATTATGCTTTGAATACCGGCTGGCCGATTCTTATGGCTCGAGATCCGCAAGCGGTATACGATATGAATATTATAGCAATTAAGCTGGCCGAGCATGAAGATGTTCGCCTACCAGTCATCGTCGCTTCGGACGGCTACTTTACGTCGCACCAAAAGCGCCGCGTGCAGACGTTTGCAAACAAGAGCGACGTACATGCCTTCATCGGTGAGCAGCCGACGCAATACAAGCATGTGCTCGACCGCAACAATCCGATTACGGTCGGCCCGTACATGAACGAGCCGGATTACATTAACAACTGCTATCAGCAGTCGGTGGCGATGTACAATGCAGGTGAAGTGTTTGACAAGATCCGTGCGGAATACAAGCAGCTGACGGGACGCGATTATCCGATTCTTGATTTGTACCGGATGGAGGATGCCGAGGTTGCCGTCTTCCTGATGAACTCCGCATCGGAAATTATTAAGGACGTTGTTGACCAACTGCGCGCCCAAGGGATCAAGGCCGGCTCCATTGCTCCGAATATGATTCGCCCGTTCCCGCAGAAGGAAATCGCCGAAGCATTGAAAAACGTGAAGGCAATCACGGTTGGCGACCGCGCCGATTCTTACGGCGGTCATGGCGGCAACATGGTGAACGAAATTAAAGCGGCGCTGTTCACCCATGGGAATACGACAACAAAGGTGATTTCTCGTATTTATGGCCTCGGCGGCAAAGACTTCTATGCGGAGGACGGACATCAGTTTTTCCAATTCGCCATCGATGCGATGGAATCGGGCGTTATCGAAAAACCGTTTGAGTATTACGGAATTACGGCAGGCGATCCGGCGAAGGCGCCGAAGCGCGTGCTCGAGCCGATGAAATATGAAGACCTGAAAACCGGTCTAATCCAGGTCAATAAAGATCCGGATACCGGCAAGCTGAAGGTTAAGGTTCCGCCGCTCCGTCAGCTGACGAAGAAGCCAAAGCGCTTGGCTCCGGGTCACGGAGCATGTCCGGGCTGCGGTATTTTCTCCGGCCTGGAGCTGTTCTTTAAAGGCATTGAAGGAGACATCGTAGCGCTGTATCATACGGGCTGTGCGATGGTTGTAACAACCGGCTTCCCGTATTCGGCCCATAAAGCAACGTATATTCATAACCTGTTCCAAAACGGTGCGGCCACGCTTTCTGGCGTCGTCGAAATGTTCTGGGAGCGTAAACGCCGCGGAGAGCTGGACCATCTCGGTCTGCAGGACGACTTTACGTTCGTCATGGTAACCGGTGACGGCGGTATGGATATCGGGATGGGTCCGGCGATCGGTGCGGCGCTGCGTAACCATAAGATGATTATCCTTGAATACGATAACGAAGGATATATGAATACAGGAGCACAGCTGTCGTATTCGACTCCGCTCGGCCACCGCACATCAACGTCCAACGTTGGTAAGGCGCAGGGCGGCAAGCTGTTCCATCATAAGGATACAGCGCAAATTATGGCGTCCACGCATATCCCATATGTGTTCACGGGCTCGGAAGCCAATCCTCAGGACCTGCTGCGTAAAGCGGCGAAAGCCCAATACTATGCGCAGAACGAGGGTATGGTGTACGGCAAAATTTTGATTACATGTCCGCTCAACTGGCTTTCAGAAGAAAAGGATGGTCAGGTGATCATCGACGATGCGGTAAACAGCTGCTTTTTCCCGCTCTATGAAGTGGAAAGCGGCGTAACAACGATTACGTATGATCCGGAAGAGAAGGGCAAGCGTGTTCCGGTCGCGGAATGGCTGAAAAAGATGGGCAAAACAAAGCATATGACGAAGCCTGAATATGCGGAAGCGCTCAAATCGTTTGAAGAAGAAGTGGAGCGCCGCTGGCGCCGTCTGAAAGCGAAGCACGAAAATCCGTATTTATAATATTTGTTGTTTGAGAGATGGAAAGGCGCAGCCTGCGTGCGGGACTGCGCCTTTTTCTACCTAGTAGACGGCGAAAGGAGGGAATGACGATGGCTTTTGTACTGAAGCATAAAGAGAGTGGACAAATTGCGGCAGCTGTGCAAAAGAACAGCTACGACCTCGGCTATTACGGGGTGGGCTGGTGGCATTCCGAAGAGGAGGCCGCTGAGGCGAAGGAGCGCTTTCTACAGTCTGCCGGGTGTTCCGATCCGGAGAGCTGGCTGTTTGAACAAGTGGATGAGCATAAACTGAAAATGTTTAATGTGAAGCTGAAAAATGATCCGCAGCGAAAGGTGTTTCTAACGGAAGCGGGGCAAATCGCTGTGGAGTAAAGGGTGAGGCTTCGGAGAGCTGCACGCGATCTTGAATAAAGCGGGCGATTGATGCGATGCTTGCCCCCGGCGTAAATACGCCGGAGACGCCCATCTCCAGAAGCCGGTGGATATCGGCGGAAGGGATGATCCCTCCGGCAAGCAGAAGCGGCACGTGCAGCCCGCGTGCTTCCAGCGTCCGCAGCACCCGGGGCATCTGCTCAAGATGTGTGCCGGAATGAAACGACACACCGATGCAGTGCGCTTCCACTTTCGCTGCGATTTCCGCAATTTCTTCCGGGGTTCGGCGAATGCCGGTGAACCATGCGTTCATACCGAGCTCCCGCAAGCCTTTTACAATGGAAACGGCACCGCGTGTATGTCCGTCCAGCCCGGTCTTCGCAATCACTACATTATAGGTCTGGGATTGTAACATCACTTCGTTCCTCCCGGTGTTCCCCGAATTCCTCCCGCAGTACCCCGCAAATTTCTCCTATGGTTGCATAGAGCTTTACTGCCTCTACAATCGGCTCCATCAAATTATCGGATGACTTGGCCGTAGCACGTATATTCTCGAGAGCTTTCAGCACTTTGCCGGTATTCCGGTTTTGTTTTACCGTTTGAAGGCGGTTGAATTGTTCGGTGACATGGGTGTTGCTGTTCTGCTGCGAAGCAAAGTGACCTTCGGAGAAGGAGGCGTTATCCTCCTGAAAGCAATTTATCCCGACGATCGGCTGTGCGCCGGATTGGATGCGGGTAAAGGTCGCATAGGCGGAGCTTTCAATTTGCCGCTGCATCCAACCCAGCCGAATGGCGTTTAAGCTCCCGCCCATACGGTCAATGCGTTCTAGGAGCCGCAGAGCTTCCGCTTCCAGCCGATCCGTAAGCTCCTCGACATAGTAGGAGCCGGCTAACGGGTCTACCGTATCCGCCGCACCGCTCTCCAAGGCGAGAATTTGCTGAATGCGCAGAGCGGTAACCGCATTTTCCTCGGTTGGAAGACCGATTGCTTCATCGGGCGCATTCGTATGCAGGCTTTGCGCACCGCCAAGGACGGCAGCTAACGCTTGCAGGGTGACCCGCGCTACATTGTTGTCCGGCTGCTGCGCCGTTAAGGTGACGCCGCCGGTCTGTGCGTGAAACCGCAGCCGCAGCAGCTCCGCATCGGCTACGCCGTAGCGGTCGCGCACAAGCCTAGCCCACAGCCTGCGTGCGGCACGGAACTTGGCCGCTTCCTCGAACAGCAAATTATGCGCCGCGAAGAAAAACGACATTCTGCGAAGCAGAGCACCGGCATTGATGCCGCGCCGCCTGCCTTCATCAAGATAAGCGAGCGCATTGGCAAAGGTAAAGGCAAGCTCCTGTGCGGCAGTAGCGCCGGCTTCGCGGATATGATAACCGCTGACTGAAATGGAGTTCCATTTCGGCAGCCTATGGGCCGCATATTCCATCACATCAACGGCCAGCCGAAGAGAAGGGGCGGCAGGGAAAATGTACAAGCCGCGGGCGCAGTACTCCTTTAAAATATCGTTCTGCACGGTACCGCTTAAGGTATCGGCAGGGACGCCCTGCTTCTCAGCGACAGCAATCACCATGGCCAGCAGCACTGCAGCGGGGGCGTTTATGGTCATGGAGCAGCTGACCCGATCCAGCGGGATCCCGTCCAGTGCTTGCTCCAGATCAGCCAAAGTGCTCACAGCCAGTCCAACCTTTCCGACCTCTCCGTCAGCGAGCGGGTGGTCCGCATCATAGCCAAGCTGAGTAGGCAAATCGAAGGCAAGCGAGAGACCGGTCTGCCCATTGTCCAGCAAACGCTTTAACCGCGAATTGGTGGACTCCGAATCGCCGAAGCCGGAATACTGGCGCATCGTCCACAGCTTTTCACGATACATATCGGGATATATTCCTCTCGTGAATGGAAAGCTTCCCGGATCGCCGATGTTTTGAGCAAAGTGCTCGTCCGGATTTTTGGTCTTATATATAGAAGCAATGGGCGAGCCGTCGGAATGGATAAAAGGGCGGTTACGATAACGAGACATGGTCTTGAACTCCCTTATGCTGGGCCGCCGCTGATTCCAATGCGTCCTCTTCCACTGCAATTCTCTTTCGCAGGAGGATGATATTGGCTGCCGAGGCCCATAAAGCGGTATATGTTGCCCCGAAGATGAGAGGGAGGCTCACGAGCTCTAACGCGACTACCAAATAATTCGGGTGACGGAGAAGGCGGTAAGGACCTCGTCGGATCGGTTGGGTACCGGGCAGGACTATAATTTTCGTATTCCAAAACATCCCAAGCGTGCGAATGCACCACACGCGAAGCGATTGTGCAGAAAGAAAAACCGCAAACGGAACCGTCCACCATACCGGCATCGAAAATCCCTTGGCCGCAGTCTCAATCGTTACACTGATCAGGAATATGCTGTGAAGAATGAAAAACCAATGGTAATGGTCGGCGCCCGCCTCATACCCCCCGAGCTTGGTCACTCTCGCCTCATTGCTTTTCGCAATGCGCAGCTCAATCATCCGCTGGAGGACAACAATGGCAAGGACGATCAGAAAAAATAAGCTCTGGCTGTTCATTTTTCGTTCAAGGCTCCTTTACTGAGTTATTGATATTGATCGACCCCAGGGCTTTTCGCTGCATGGAAGAGCACCAGCTCGGAGCTGAAGCCCGGACCTAGCGCCCCCAAAATCCCGTGACCTTCCTGAAACCTTCCTTCCGAAAGCATGCGCTCCATAACAAAAAACACCGTACAGGAAGACATATTTCCATATTCCCGCAAAATGTCGGCGGAAGCATCAAGCGCGCCGTCCGGAGCCTGCAGCGCTTCGCGGTACGCCTGGAGCACCTTCATCCCTCCCGGATGAAGCACGTAATTACGGATCTGGGAACCTTCCACTCCGAAGGAATGCACCAGCTCCTCGACATTCGGATGAATTTCCTTACGTACAAGAGAAGGGATATCTCGCGAGAAAACGACCTTCATTCCTTCATCGACGATGTCCCATCCCATGATATCCAGTGAATCCTTCCACGTCGTGCTTTGCGAGCCGAGCAGCTCGAGTCGCAGAGGTGAGCTCCGCTTCGGCTCCGTTTCGTCGCCGCACACCAAAACGGCTGCCGCACCGTCTCCAAATAAGCAGGTAGCGACAATGTTGCTTTTAGACCGGTCATTCGGCAGAAAGGTGAGACTGCAAAGCTCGACAGCGACGACGAGGCAGCGGTGCGTTGGAAAAGCCTTTACATACTCCAAGGCGCGTGACAGACCTGCGGCTCCCCCGGCACAGCCGAGCCCCCAGATCGGAGTACGTTTAAGATTTCGCTTGAAGCTTAGACGGTTGAATAGATGCGCGTCGATGCTTGGCGTGGCTGTTCCTGTTGTGGATACAAAAATCAAATGATCAATGTGTTCCGGCTCGAGCGATGCTTTTTGCAGGCAGCGGCGCGCGGCCTCTTCCGCGAGCTGGCAGGCGTGCTCCACATACATCCGGTGCTTCTGCTCCGGGGAATGCGGCTCGGGATACCAATCCAAAGGGGCGCAAAAATAACGCTGTTCAATTTCACTGTGATCAAAAACGGAGATCAGTTTTTCAATACCCGGATAGTGGGGGCGGAACATACGCAGCACGAGCTCCTTCACATCGCTCTGCGCTATAGGATGGGAAGGGACGGCGCTGGCCGCTTCGGAAACATAAGGCAAATGAGGACCTCCTTGCTAGGTTTACCCTAGTTTGCTATGGAGGAATTCAATTTATGCGATAGAGGGGAACTGCAGGGGATACTTAAAAAAGCGGCCTGCCGGAGTGGCGAGCCGCTTATGGGTGACGTGAAACTATGGATTTTGCTCCGAGCCGAATTCGACTACGGCATGAGTTACCTTTTGCATGCGAATGTATTCGTTATTTTCCAGGGTCGGCCGGAAGTATCCGAATAAGTATGCGGCTTCCAGAAAGGAAAGGCTTGGATAGCAGGCGACCTGCTGGTTCGTATAAGGGTTATCCATGACGATTTGCCATTCGCCCTCACGATCGGAAGCCGGGATTTGAGAAAGCACCCGGTTTTTGTGGCCGGTCATCGCTGTATATTCATCCCAAATGTGCGCCCAAGCAGGGCTGTATTGACTAGGCTCCGGGAACAGCTTTCTCGCTCTGATGAGAAGCTCCTCTATTTCCCCAATTTGATGGTCGTCATAACGCTTGATGTAATCCTTAAAATCCTCTATAAATTGAAAAAACGCGGAATACCCGGTTTGCTCCAGCTTGATTTTGCATTGGTCTTGGCTTTGGTCGTCCTGCGCGTTCTTAAAGAGCTCAAAATAGGTCGTCGTCATCGTCAAGCGCTTCATCTCCCCGCAAAAGCTTTGCACATTACTGTATCATATTTTGGGAACGGAAAAAAGGCAGGAATTGGGTTATACTGGGTATATCGAAATGCTGCTGAAGGCTGGGAAGAGAATGGAACAAAAAGCTTGTTTATTGATTCACGGCTTTACCGGGGGCCCTTATGAGCTTCATCCGCTCGCGTCTTATCTGGGACAAAAAGGGCACCGCTGTCAATCGGTTACGCTGCCTGGACATGAAGGGGATCTTCGGGCGCTGCGAAAGGTTCACCGCACGGAGTGGATTCAATGTGTGGAAGAAGCGGGAAAGGAGCTTGCCGATCAACATGGAGAATTCGACTTGATCGGCTTCTCTATGGGAGGCCTGCTCGCCGCTTACGCCGCCAACCGGCTTCCTGTGCGTCGGCTGGTGCTGGTGAATACGGCTGTGTATTATGTCAGTCCCGGCAGATTTGTGCGTGAAGCCGTACGGCAATTCCGCGATGGAAATCTGCGCTCGCTTAGCGTCAAGCAAGCGACACCGCTGCGGGCGGTTCTGCAATTTACACAGCTGGTGCGTGAGTTGAAGCCGGAATTTCCGCAGATCCGGATTCCGACCTTAGTCGTCCAGGGTGAACAGGATCAAATTGTACACCCTTACAGTGCGAACTACATATACGGACGGCTTGCAGGGAAAAAGCAGCTGATCTGGTACCCTCGTTCCCGCCATATGATTTGTCTGGATGAGGAGGCAGAACGCCTTTTTACAGATATAGAGCGCTTTCTGGATTGATTTTTTCCAGGGAAACCGATAAGATAAGCAAAAGATAAGGAGGCTGTCCGTGTGGATACATTATTTTTTGTGCAGCTTGGAATGGGTACGGATCTTCATGGCCAGGATGTGACCAAGGCATCCGTCCGTGCGGTTAAGAACGCCATTCACCATAACTCAATGCCGGGTCTTCGCAGTGTTCTGCCGGGGAATGAAATTCGGAATATGAAGGTTCGGGTCAAGCTGGCCGTGCCTTGCGATAAGCATTTGGTGGATATCGAACAGGTCAAGGCTGCTTTTCCATATGGCGAGGTTGAAGTGGAGATAACGGACGGCGGCATGCTGACCACGAGCGGTGTAGTTCTGCCCGACAAGGATGATAAGAACGACTTGATTTATGTGGTGGTTGCAGCGGTCGAAGTCGGCTATTAGAAAGAAAGCATGGGGGAAAGAGGATGCAGCGTCGCTTTGTCATAGAGGCGGTTTTGGTGGCGATCTACGGGCAGCTGCTCGTACCGGGCCGACCGGTGGAATATGTCATCCCGTACTCGACGATTATGGAGCTATATGAATTGAAGGAAGGCGCTGAGCCGGTGATGCCGAACAGTGCGGAGGATCAGTTTGTCCGCGAAAAGATCGGAGAGCTGATCGGATTTTTTGAAGCGCCGTTTACGAAAAAAAAGGTGGAGCGTGCACTGCAGGCGCCTTGGCGGACCAGCCCACCGATCCCAGTTAATGAGGATGTAACCTTTACGATTGTAAATTCCTTAGAGAGTGCCCAGTACGGAGAGCAGCTCGACCCGGTAGAAACGGAAATTGTGCTGACGGCATTGCGCACGCAGGTGCCCGTATTAACGGATCAGGTCGAATTTATAGATAAAGTGATTGAGCTGGAAATTCCCGTTGAGGTTTTCGATATCGAGGACTATGAATTTGCGCTGGAGGGACATTCTCCGGAAGAGGATTTTAACACGGGGCTGTAAAAAAAGAAGACCCGGCTGAACGAAAGAGTTTATCTTCGTTTAGCGGGTCTTTGTGTTTGGTTCAAGCCTACTTGAATTCGTACACAAGCACATTTGCGATAACCATATAAAACACCATTCCGACGATCACAGACCATAAAATGCTCAGCCAGCCTCTACGGATTTTTTGCTGGAAGAAGGAAACGAGGGCGAAGCTGAGAAGCGAGAATATTCCGAGTATAAACAGCATGCTGACGGCAATAAATGTGCCGGTCACATTGGTTATATCTACTAAACCCATAGGTCATGTACATCCTTTCCGTTGGTTGCAGCTTCAATATGCGTATACATACTGCACTAACCGAAATGATAGCATGAACCTACCTGGGGTTCAACTTAAGGTATGGCTTGTTCACATTTTCTTCATATTGGACTGGAGTGCATAACGATGGCAGGACGTCAAGGAACGAGATCAAATCGCGGGAACGGATCAGGCGGCGGAGGGCGAGCTTCCGGAAAAAGACGGGAGGAGACAGGACGCGGAGCAGGGCCGAGTGGAAAACCGGGGCTTGTGGAATATGGCAAGCCGGCGGGGAGGCGCGGCGGAGCGCCGGTTTCGAAGCCGGAAGGGAAGCGCTCGGCGGACCGCTATGACGCGGACAAAGGAGGACGGCAGCGCGCCGGTGCTGGAGCGGCCGGACGAACGGGCGGCGGCGGCCGAGAGGATACACGAGGCGGCCGAAAGCGCGGCGATGCTGCGCCGGGAGGGGCCGCTTTTGGCGGTAACGGCGGCACGGGTGGCCGCCGTGGAGGCGCCGGTGCCGCGCATGGGCGCGGAGCGGACGCTAGCCGGAGCGCGGGACGCGGCGGGCAGGGTCGCCCGGCCGCAGGGGGGCGTGCGCCGGAGCAGCCTGTCCTTGCCGCGCTTGCGCGGGGAGGCAGACGCAAAGGCGAATGGCTGGAGCTGCGCCTGCCGGATCAGCTGGCCGGCGTGCCGGTCAATCAACTCCTGAAGCAGCTGCCGCTTCCGGCGAAAATTGCCGGGAAGCTGATGGCGGCCAAAGGCGTTGATAAGCAGGGCAAGCAGCTTCGCTTAAAGCTGTTCCGCGAGGAGCAGCCGGAGTTTCCGCCGGACTGGATGGAACTTAACATTTTGTATGAGGATGATTTCTCGCTCGTCGTCAATAAGCCGGCCGGCTACGAGGTTCACCCGAGCGTTCACGGACAGCGCGGCACGCTTGCGCATGGCGTTGCGTCGTACTACGAAATGTCAGGACAGCGGATTCGCATTCGTCATATTCACAGATTGGATAAAGAAACGACCGGACCGGTGCTTTATGCCAAAAACGAGCTCGCTCATTATGTTTTTGATGAGGCGATGCGGTCGAAGCAGATTGAACGGATTTATATCGCGGTTGCGGAAGGGCGGATTGCTCAGGATAAAGGAGTAATTGATTTGCCGATCGGACAGGACAGGCATCATCCGACACGGCGAAGAGTGAGTGAAACCGGCGAACCGGCATTAACGAGGTATGAAGTGCTGGAGAGGTTTGATAATTATACGCTCGTCCGGCTCCAATTGGAAACCGGACGGACGCATCAAATTCGTGTGCATTTATCGCATATCGGGCATCCGCTCGCCGGAGATGGAATGTACGGCGGAGGCCGTCAAATGATATCCAGACAAGCGCTTCATGGAGAAAAGCTTGTCTGGCATCATCCGTGGACCGGCGAGAGGCTGACCGTACGCGCTCCGCTTCCGGACGATATGAACCGGATGCTTCAGGAGCTGCGTGGGGTGTCGCCGTAAATTAACGGCCCCGGCCGGCACCCCGGCCGCCCGGCTTGCCGCCGCCGCGGGAGGAGCCGCCTCGGCCAGCCCCCTTCGCTCCGGCGAAGGCGGGCTTTTTTGCCGTGCCGCCACCGGCCCCGCCGCCGCGCGATGCGCCGAAGCGGCTCTCGCCGCCGCGTCCGCCGCCTGCGCCAGGCGCAGCGGCGGCCTTCATCCGCGCAGCGCCGAACGGGCTCTGCGGCGCTGCGCCATCGCGCTTGCCGCCGCCCCGGCGGTCCGCGCCAAAGCTCTTGCCGCCGCTCGCGGCACCGAACTCGGCCCCGCCGCGCCCAGCGCCATCGCGCTTGCCGCCGCCCCGGCGGTCCGCGCCAAAGCTCTTGCCGCCGCTCGCGGCACCGAACTCGGCCCCGCCGCGCCCAGCGCCATCGCGCTTGCCGCCGCCCCGGCGGTCCGCGCCAAAGCTCTTGCCGCCGCTCGCCGCGCCAAAGTCGGCCTCGCCGCGCCCAGCGCCGCGGCGCTCGCGTCCGCCCGAGCGGCCGAGCTTCTCGCCGCGCGCACCGCCACCGCGCTGCTGCGATCCGCCGCGACGGCCATCGCCGTCACGCTCGCGGCGCGCGCCTTCCTTACGGCCGGAGGGAGCCTTGCGCTGCAGCCCGCCGATTTCATCATCGACGTACAGCTCGATCTTTTGGTCAATGCCTTTTTCAATCAAATTGAGGTACATGCGATCGCGCGGCGTAGCGAGCGTAATCGCCATCCCCTTTTGCCCGGCGCGTCCGGTCCGGCCGATGCGGTGAATGTAGCTTTCCGCGTCATGCGGGATGTCATAGTTGAACACATGCGTGACCCCTTCGACATCGATCCCGCGTGCGGCTACGTCCGTCGCCACGAGAAACTGCAGCTTCGCCTCGCGGAACCGCTTCATGACCGCTTCGCGTTTCGCTTGTGACAAATCCCCGTGAAGCTCGTCCACACTAAGGCCGAGCTCCTGCAGCTCCTCGGTAAGCTTTTTCGCACGAACCTTCGTACGGCAGAACAGCACAGCCAAATAAGGCTGGTACGTATGTAATAAGTCAACTAAGGTTTTTTGCTTGTTGCGGTCCGTCGTTTCGACGACAATTTGCTTAATGTCTTTGACCGTGACCTGCTCGGCTTCAATTTTGACATTTTCCGGATTTTTCATATAACGCGAAGCGAGCTTTCGCACATTTACCGGCATCGTCGCGGAGAACAGCATTGACTGGCGGTCTTCCGGCAGCCGAGACAAAATTTCTTCGACCTCGTTCAGGAAGCCCATATGCAGCATTTGATCGGCTTCGTCCAGCACCAGCATGCTGACGCGGGAAAGCCGTACCGTTCCGCGATGCAGATGATCAAGCAGACGTCCCGGTGTTGCAATGATCAGTTGAGGCTGTCCGCCCTTCAGCTTGCGCACCTGCGCATCCACATCCTGCCCGCCATATACCGGCAGTACACTTGCGCCGACAGTCGGCGCCATCGCCTTGGCGTAGCTCGTAATTTGCAGTGCGAGCTCGCGCGTCGGCGTCAGGATCAGCGCCTGTACCTCTTGGCGGTTCGTATCGATTTGCTCCAGCATCGGCAGCAAAAACGCATACGTTTTACCGGTACCCGTTTGGGCTTGGGCAATCAAATCCTTCCCGCTCAGCAGGAGGGGGATCGATCTTGCCTGTACAGGAGTAGGCTTCGTAATCCCTTCGGCGTGCAAAGCGTCGCTAATCGTTTTTCGTAATCCCAATGCTTCAAAGGCTGTACTCATGCTCTTCGTTTTCCTCTTTTCTTTATGTGTGATCGTCAGCTCCGTTTACACGAGCCGGACCACATGCACGATTTTGTGTTCGGTGATTACCTGCAGTACATGCCGGGAAGCGTCATGCTTCACCTCGCCTGAACCGACGGGAATGGAGGGCTCTGAGCCTAATCCGAAAAACAGGTCATCCGCAAGCGTACGCAGCATTTCCTGCTTTTCCTCCTGGCCCAGCTCCGCCCAGTCCTCTGCTTCCATTTCAAAAAATGTATACGAATCGCCAATTTCCTGCAGTGCTGCGGTAAAATCGACGATAATGTCAGCGTACTCTCTTCCGAAGCGAACGCCCATCGGTAATCACAACCTTTATTTATAGAGTATCCCTAGCATACCAAAAGTTCATGCGACCGTCATTTTATATCCCAAGTGGGAACCGATATAATGATGGGAGAGGTGCTTGCAGATGAAGCTTAGGACAGCAAACGAACTGGTTCAAGAAGCAGAACAATTTATCGCTATCTGTTATAACGAGCTCGGAAAGCCGGAAGAAACGGAAGGAAGGCTCCGGCAAATCTTTGAGCAAATCGACGCAACGGGCAGCTATGAGCATACTCCGGAAGAATTGGCTCATGGCGCGAGAATGGCTTGGCGCAACAGCAACCGCTGCATCGGGAGGCTGTTTTGGAGCTCGCTGCATGTGCTTGACGCACGGGGCGTTCGCACCGGGCAAGGCATGCTTGAGGCATGCTTGGAGCATATCCGCTTTGCGACGAATGGTGGCAGGATCCGGCCTGCCATCACGATCTTTCCGCAGGAAAGCAGCGAGGGGGCGTTCCGAATATGGAACCGGCAGCTGATCCGTTACGCCGGCTATCCAAGAAAAGACGCAGCCGGCCGAACAATTCGCTTCATCGGAGACCCGGTATCAGCCGCTTTTACGTCGGTTTGTCACTCACTTGGCTGGAAGGGAGACGGAACGGCTTTTGACGTGCTCCCTTTAGTCGTACAAGCATGCGGGGAGGAACCGGTTTGGGCGGAGCTTCCGACCAATCTCATTAAAGAGGTGCCGATCCGGCACTCGGAATTGGAGTGGTTTTCCGAGCTGGGAGTGAAGTGGTACGCCGTCCCTATCATATCGGATATGCTGCTGGAAATCGGTGGCATTCGATATACAGCGGCGCCTTTTAACGGCTGGTATATGGGAACCGAAATTGGCGCAAGAAACTTGGCCGATACCGAGAGATACAACCTGCTGCCGGAGATCGCACAAAGAATGGGGCTGAACACGGAGAGCAACACCTCATTATGGAAAGACCGCGCGCTGGTCGAGCTGAATGCCGCCGTTCTTCATTCCTATAAGGAAGCGGGGGTCAGTATTGTCGATCACCATACCGCTGCCGAGCAGTTCGCCCGATTTGAACAGCTGGAGAGGGAGCAGGGCCGCGAGGTTACCGGCGACTGGACCTGGCTGATTCCGCCAATGTCTCCTGCAGCAACGCCGATTTTTCATAGCGGATACGACAACCGCATCGTAACTCCGAATTATTTTCCGCAAAACGAACCTTATTAAAAGCCAAAGGGCTGTCCTCCGGGATTGGGAAGGTCAGCCCTTGTTTAGCTGTTCCGCATAGTCGCGGACCATTTGCTCCGTTACATATACTCTCGTCGGCGAAATGCCGTGATGGGCATGATCGTTAATCCGGCGCGTCGTTTCATTAATTGCTTCTACAGTAAACGGCTTTCCGGCCAAGCAATCTGCAACGGCAAGCTGGATGGCTTGCTCGCGAAGAGCGTCGAGCTCAAGGAATCGCTGCAAATGCTCGTGCTGCTTACGGGAATGCTCGGAAATCGCCTCATGGACACTCATTTTATACACCTCGGCCTACGTTTTTCGTACCTCTCATCCTACATCATCATTACTCCAAGAGCAACAAAAAACAGAAGTTTATACTTTGTGACGATTCTCACAAAGATTTTTGGCAGCGTCGAGTATGATGAAATCAGAAAAAAGAGAGGGAGATGGGCCATGAACACAAATGTGAACGTGTGCGAAGCTTTTCCGGGTCCAAACACGGAGCTTCCGGTAAAAATGCTGCAATTCGGAGAAGGCAATTTTTTGCGGGGGTTCGTTGACTGGATGGTAAATCGAATGAATGAACAGGGGCTGTTTAACGGCAGCATCGCCGTCGTTCAACCGATTGAACAGGGTATGGTTAACGTCTTAAATGAGCAAAACGGACAATATACATTGATGATGAGAGGCTTGCGCGCGGGCGCGGTAACGGAGGAGATCGAGAAGATTCGTTCGATCCGTGTTGGTGTGAATCCATACACGGATTATGACGCATACATTGCTCTTGCCAAGGAGCCGCAGTTGTCCGTAGTCGTCTCCAATACAACGGAATCCGGAATTGTGTATCGGGAGGAGGACCGCTTGGAGGATCGTCCTCAGCATACCTTTCCCGGAAAACTAACCGCCTTCCTGTACCGCAGGTATCAAGCATTTCATGGTGATATGAGCAAGGGACTCCTTATCCTTCCTTGCGAGCTGATTGACCGAAACGGTGAGAAGCTGCTGGATGCAGTGCTCCGTCACGCGGCGGCATGGGGCCTGGAAGCGGAATTTATCGATTGGTTGAAGCGCGCCAACCGGTTCTGCTGCACCCTGGTGGACCGCATCGTAACCGGATATCCGAAGGCGGAAGTGGACGAGCTGGCGGCACGGCTTGGATATGAAGACAAGCTGCTGAATACATCCGAGCTGTTCCACCTTTGGGTAATTGAAGGGGCGGGACCCTTGAAAGCTCTGTTCCCAGCAGACGAAGCCGGATTGCAGGTTGTATGGACTGAAGATATGACCCCTTTCCGCTCACGTAAGGTGCGGATCTTGAACGGTGCTCATACGATGACGGCATTAGCGGCTTATTTGGCCGGTGTAGATACGGTTCGGGAATGTGTTGAAGACGAATCCATTTCTCTATATATGAATAAAGGAATTTTTGACGAAATTATTCCTGCCTCGGGCATGCCGGAAGAAGCGATGCATGAATATGCGGAAGAGGTATTAGAACGGTTCGGCAATCCGTTCATCCGTCACGAGCTGCTCAGCATTTCGTTAAACTCGGTATCCAAGTTTAAAGCGAGAGTACTTCCTTCTATCGAGGATTATGTTCGCCGATTCGGAAAGCTTCCAAGGGTGTTGACGTTTTCGCTTGCTGCTTTAATCGCCTTCTACCGTGGAACGCAGGCGAATGGCCGGTATCAGGGGCTGCGCAATGGTGAAGTATATGCGATTCAGGATGACGCTGCAATTCTTGCATGGTTTGCCGAAGCTTGGGCTAAGTTTGATGGGACCGCGCAAAGCGCGCAAGTGCTGGCGGCTCGCGTGCTTCAGAATGAAGCGTTCTGGGGCGAGAATTTAACCCGGATTGAAGGCTTGGAAGAAGCGATTGCCAGACATCTATTGTTTATCAATGAGCAAGGAATGCAAAAGGCGCTTCGCGCCGCAGCTAGGAGGGAGCAGCATGGTGAGAACAGACCGGATCATGAGACTGAATGAGAAGGATAACGTAGCGGTTGCGCTGCACGATTTGGAGCCGGGAACACGACTTGGATTCGGGGTGCTGCAGCTAATCACCGACCAGCGCATTCCGAAAGGGCATAAAATTGCACTGCAGGACATCGCCGCCGGGAATAATGTAATGAAATACGGGTATTCGATCGGGCTGGCGAAAACGGATATCGCTGCCGGGCAGTGGGTGCATACGCATAACATGCACACTGGGCTTGAAGGAGAGCTGGAATACACTTATGTCCAAACAACCGACGGTGCAGATCGTCTTCAACAGCAGAAGGCAGATCAGCTGCCGACCTTCCTCGGCTACGAGCGTGAAAACGGGGAGGTGGGTATCCGCAACGAGGTTTGGATCATAAATACGGTAGGCTGCGTCAACAAAACGGCGGAGATTCTTGCCAAAGAAGCGAACCGTATAAACGGATTCACCGGCGTTGTGGGTACGGCAGACTCCTTCGGCGGAGTGTTTACATTCCCTCATCCGTATGGCTGCTCGCAGCTGGGAGATGACCACCAGATGACCCAGCTTATTCTGGCTGGGCTGGCCCGCCATCCGAACGCGGCAGGCGTCCTTGTGCTCGGCCTAGGATGTGAGAATAACAACATCCCGGAGTTTAAGAAGGTTTTGGGCGAATACGACCCGAACCGGATTAAGTTTTTGAGTACGCAAGAGGCGGACGATGAAATCGAGGCGGGGCTTGAGCTGTTGAATGAGCTGATCGAGCATGCCCGCACGTACCGCCGTACGCCTTGTCCGGCAGAAAAGCTGCGGATCGGCTTGAAATGCGGCGGATCGGACGCTTTCTCCGGCATTACTGCGAACCCGCTTGTCGGCGCTATTGCCGACCGGTTAACGAATGCAGGAGGTACTGCGATTTTAACTGAGGTTCCTGAAATGTTCGGCGCAGAAACGATTTTGATGGAACGCTGTGCAAGCCGAGATGTTTTTGATAAGACGGTGAACTTGATTAATGACTTTAAGCAATATTATGTGCGTCACGGTCAAGTGATTTACGAAAATCCGTCGCCCGGCAATAAAAATGGCGGCATCACGACCTTAGAAGAGAAATCGCTTGGCTGCACCCAGAAGGGCGGCACAAGCGAGGTTACAGATGTGCTTCCGTATGGCGGAAGAGCACAGAAAACGGGCTTGAACCTGCTGCAAGGGCCGGGCAACGATATTGTGGCGGTAACGGCACTGACGGCTGCAGGCGCTCATATGGTTTTGTTTACAACGGGTAGAGGAACCCCTCTTGGTGCTCCGGTGCCGACGGTGAAAATTTCGACGAACAGCGATTTAGCGGGCCGGAAATCGCGTTGGATCGACTTCAATGCAGGGGTGCTGCTTGAAGGTGAAACGATGGATGCGACGGCGGATCGGCTGATGAACCAGCTGCTGGACCTTGCTTCCGGGCGCGGTTTTACGAAAAACGAGGAAAATGGATACCGCGAAATCGCGATTTTCAAAAACGGTGTGACGTTGTAGGTCGCTTAATTTAAGCCTCATGCGTCTTGCTCTGAAAATATAACCTGCTTAACAATGTAATGGAAATCTCTTGAGTAGGGAACCCTTATACGGCCTTGTGCCGCATAAGGGTTTTCTGTATTTTCGTTGGCAGGATGTGGTATAAAGAAGAGTAGAAGTAAAGGAGGGGATATCATGAACATACAGATTACGAACGCATCGATGAAGCATTCCGCTGAAGATGGTTACGTCGGACTGGTTGAATTTACGGTGGAAGGCCATCCGCTGCCGTATGAAGCGACGTTTCACAGCACGAACGGCAAAAGCTGGAGCTACGGCCTGCGCTTTTCGAAGGAATCGGGCAGCGAGGAGCTGATTGAAGCCGTGGAGGAATACTTGGATGAAGACGACGCAGCCTTTGATTCGCTGGTGGAGGCGGCCAAGGCTCAATTGAACCATGCCTGATTGGTCGTATCAGACCCTCTTTCGTCCGCTGCTGTTCCGAATGCCGGCGAGCAAAGCCCGAGAAGTAACGCTGAAAGCGTTCGGAACGCTGGGGCGGCTTCCGTTCGGCTCGTTTGTCATCCGGACGATGGGGCATATGGAGCTTTCCCCGCTGCTGCACAGCCGGATTGGACCGATTGACGTTCGCTTCCCCGTGGGGATCGGCGGCGAGGTCGACCCGTCAGGCGCTGCGGAAGAGGGACTGGGCCAAATCGGCAGCGGCTTTATCGAGGTCGGGCCGGTGACGCCCCAACCGATCCGCGCCCAAGGCGAGGTGAGCCTTCTCCCTGAGGAGCAGGCCGTTGTGTTTCCCAGCCTCGTCACGAATGAGGGGCTGGAGGCGACGGTTCGCAGGCTGTCGAGCCGCAAAGCGGCCGTACCCCGCTTTCTATGGATTCGCGCGATGCCTGGGAGCGGGGAGGAGGAAACGGCTGGGCAGCTGCTGGAGGCGGCCGGGAAGCTGGCGGGGCTTGCTTCGGGCTTTGTGCTTGATTGGTATCGTTTGGGAATTCATAACGAAAGCATTCCTTTTGAAGGTTTATATAGCGTTGCTTCCACGTTAAAGAAGCGGTTTCCCGAATGTGCGCTGCTCATAAAAATTCCTCTGGAAGCAGCGGGTGAGGATGTCATTCGTCTTCTGCAGGGGGGCGGGACAGCAGTCGGCAGGTCGGAACCGCCAGCGCGAAGCTTGCTGGAGCGGTTCGATGGCATCGTCGTCGGCAGCAGCGTTCGTACCGCGGAAGGGGATGTCACCGGACGGGGCAATCTTGTCCGGTCAAAGCAGATGCTGCAGCGGCTTGAAGGGCTTGTGCCCGGCGGGAAAGCGCTGATCGTTTCCGGCGGAGTTCATGAGCCGGCCGACGCGCTGGAGCTTGCCGCCTGCGGAGCGACCCATTTTATGCTGAACAGCGGCATGGTATACTCCGGCCCCGGACTTCCGAAGCGTATCAATGAAGCAATTCTTTATGAGAAGCTTCCGGAAGATGAGCGAAGGGTGAGTGCGCCGTTTTGGCGCTACTGGGGCTGGATGTGCCTGCTGGGAGCAGGGATGGTGATCGGCGGTGTGCTGGCGTGGCTCGTTGCCGCCACATCGGTGCTTCTGCCATACGACGAAGCTTTCCTTGGAATGAGCGTCGATCAGATCCGGGCCGTGTATCCAAGGCTGGCCGCGTTTATCTCGCATGACCGTATTACGCTTGCCGGTACGATGATTTCCATTGGCATTCTCTATTATCATTTGGGCAAGTACGGAATGAAGCATGAGCTGCATTGGGCCAAAACAGCCGTAACGGTTTCGGCGATTGCCGGCTTCGGCAGCTTTTTTCTGTATATCGGTTACGGTTACTTTGATCAAATGCATGCGGTTTTGTCGGGCGGCCTCCTGCCTTTTTTCTTGATCTCTCTTTTTGGAAAAGGGGATCGCGCCTTAGACGGCCGACCCAATCTGCGGAATACGTCGGCATGGAAATGCGCCCAATGGGGGCAGCTGTGCTTTGTTATCATTGGCTTCGGCTTTTGTATCGGGGGATTGGTCATCTCCACTGTTGGTATTACCGGAGTGTTCGTGCCGGAGGATCTTGCCTTTCTAGGATTAAGTCCACAAGAGATTAATCAGATAAATGAGCGGCTTATTCCTGTTATTGCGCATGACCGGGCAGGGTTCGGAGGCGCGTTGTTTTCCGACGCCTTGGCCATATTGGCAGCTGCCTTGTGGGGGATTCAAGAGGGGCGGGCCTGGCTGTGGCGTATGTATTTATGGGGAGGCATCCCCGGCTTTGCCGCCGGCTTTAGCGTGCACATGCATATTGGTTATACCGACTTTATTCATTTGCTGCCGTTATATGCCATGCTAGTATTGTATATGGCGGGCTTAATTTTGCTTTATCCGTATTTGTGCATTTCCCGGGCAAGCGCATAAAGCGAGTCGCTTCCACCGGTTTCGACATGCGAACAGGGGCTTTTGTCAAGCCCCTGTCGATTACATCTTACAAAGGATGTCCGAATCGAGATGCTGCAGCGACTTCTTGCCGGAAATGGCGAGCTGAAGCTCGGTTTCAGCCGCTATATTTTTGATTACAGCTTCGACGCCCTGTTGGCCTGCTACCGCGAGTCCGTATGCATAAGGCCGTCCGATTAGCACAGCGGTTGCGCCAAGGGCCATTGCTTTAATAATGTCGGCTCCGCGGCGAATTCCGCTGTCCAGCAGTACGGGAATACGGCCCCGGACATGCTCGACAATGTCCGGCAGCGCCTCCAGCGTTCCAATTGCTCCGTCCAGCTGCCTTCCTCCATGATTGGACACGACAATGCCATCGGCTCCGTGTTCCACCGCAAGCCTTGCATCCTCGGGATGCGTTAACCCCTTAATGAGCAGCGGGAGCTTCGTATGTTCCCGGATAAAGGCAAATTCCTTCCATGTAAAGCACGTATTATTGCCCTCATCCAGCGCTTTCAGCACCGCATCGCGAAGATTTTTATCCGGCGGTTCCTTAAGGCCGTTAAGAAAAACCGGATCAGAAAAATAATTTCCCATTCCATGGCCCGTTAAAAAAGGCAGGTACGCGTTGGTCAAATCCGTTTCCCGCCAACCGAGCATGGTGGAGTCGACCGTTACGACGATTGCAGAAAAGCCGGCCTTTTCCGCGCGCTGCAAGAAGCTTACGGTGAGCTCGTGATTTTTCGGCGGGTACAGCTGGAACCAGCGCAGCGAATCACCCATGGCTTCAGCAACGTCTTCCATCGATTTGGACGATACGTTGCTCAGGACGTAGGGAACTCCACAAGAGGCGGCAGCTTTGCAGGCAGCGAGCTCCCCTTCAGTGTGGAAGATCGTATTCACTCCAACAGGTGCCAGTAAAAATGGGACAGGAACCTTTTGCCCGAATAAGATGACAGAAATATCGCGGTCGGTAATGTCACAGCAAATTCGCGGTGTCAGGCGGTATCTGTAAAACGCCTCGCGGTTTGCGCGCATCGTATCTCCCGCGCCGGCCCCGCCATGCAGGTAGCCAAACTCGCCGGACCCAAGCTTTTGTCTCGCCGCTTCCTCCCAATCCGCGATGGAAACGGGAAGCAGCGTAGCGTTCGTGTCCGCCTTATAAAAATCCATTTGAATCGTGGACGTGTTGAGCTTCATTACATGCGTACACCTCGTTTTGACACTTATGATTTGGCCTAGCACATGCCCATTAATCTAAACGGAATCAAATCGTATGGAAGTTAAATTTTCAACAGACAAAGGTTGCGACAAAGCGAAGGAAAACATGCGCGGGAACTACTTGGAAACGGCTTCTTTTTTGTAAAATGGGATATGATTTCGGTTGGATATTTTCAGCGGTTTTGGACATTCTTTAACTGACTACGCAAGTCAAGGAGGATTTCCATGAATAGCAATGGCAATCAAAACAATGACCGTCTGGCCACGGAAGGATTAATGGCAAACTACAGTGAGGTGGCCGAGGAGCATTTTGAAGCGGACGATTATAACAAGCAGGACTTTATCAATAAAGGAATCGCGGAAACGCATGAGCAGTTTTCCGACGATTATTTTTCGGGGAACAATGACGTAACGTTTTTACGTGACGGGCAGGACATGGTTGACGATGCCCCGGATCAAAGAGATTAATGCTGTTAAAAGTAAATGATCTATCGTTTGTGAGGTCGGCGCCGAGAGGGATTCAGCGCCGGCTTTTTTTGCTATAATAAAGGGAGTTTGATGGCAGAGGCTCGGTAGCGGAGGTGTCGGGGGTTGGATTTCTATCAGCGGTTAGCGGAGGACCGGATTCGCGAGGCGATGGAGCGAGGCGAATTCGACAATTTGCCGGGAAAGGGCAAGCCCCTTGATCTGGACGATTTGTCGCATGTGCCGGAGGAGCTGCGAGTCGGCTATAAGCTGCTGAAAAATGCCGGTGTACTGCCGGAAGAAATGCAGCTGCGTAAAGATATGGTCACGCTGACGGACTTAATTCGCAGCTGTACCCAGCAGGAGGAGCGAAACCGGCTGCAGCGCCAATTGACAGAAAAACAATTGAGGTTTAAGATGCTTTTAGAGAGTCGCGGAATTTATGAAACGTCGGCTTTTGTCGATTACGAGGAAAAGCTGCGGGACAAGATGGCGGAGTCTCCGAAACAGTCAAAATGAATAGCAAACTCGTGGGTGCTTGCGTGAAGCAGGCTGAGATGGCGCCTAGTCTGGTGCGGACCATTGGAACCTGATTTGGGTAATGCCAGCGCAGGGAGTTAGATCATTCGCGTTTTCGATCGCTCTGCGGCTGCAGGGCGATTTTCTTTTGCCCAAAATGATGTTTGTACGAGGATATGGAAAAAGGATCGGGGAGGAAGTTGCACATGGGAAACGGTAAAGATTTTACGCTGTATGCAATTACGGGAGAGGAGTTCCACCCAGGGCGCCCGCTGCTTGAGGTGATGGAAGAAGCGATTGTGGGCGGCGTAGACATTATTCAGCTGCGCGACAAGTCGGGGGACCGCGAGGCGATTTTGCGGAAAGCGAAGGAGCTGCGGCAGCTGACCCGCAAGCATGGCGTGACGTTTATCGTCAACGATTACATAGACATTGCCTTGGAATCGGAAGCAGACGGCGTTCACCTCGGGCAGGGGGATATCCCGCTGGCCGAAGCGAGGAAGCGCATGGGCGACCGCATCATCGGCATTTCTACGCATGAAATTGAAGAAGCGCGGACGGCGGAGCGCGAAGGCGCGGATTATATCGGTGTCGGGCCGGTATTCCCGACGAAGAGCAAGGTCGACGCGGTTGCGCCGGTAACAACCGCTTATGTGCGCCAAGTGGCGGGCGAGATCCGCATCCCATGGGTGGCGATCGGCGGTATTAAGCTGCACAATGTCGATGAGGTGCTGGCCGCAGGGGCTGCACGGATTTGCGCAATCAGCGAAATTGTCGGCGCGCAGGATGTGGCTGGCGTGTGCCGCGAATTTCGCCGCAAAATTGAGCAATCCCGCAGTACGGGAGCGTAGGGGGAGAACGGCGTGCAGGTAACGATTACGGTAAACGGGGAACAAAAACAGCTGCAGGCAGCGACGCTGGCCGATGTCATTACGCTGTATGAGCTGGAAAATCAGCTTGTGGTGCTGGAAGCGGACGGCGTCATTGTGCCGAAGGATCAGTGGGTGCAGACGGAAGTGCGGGACGGCATGGTACTGGAGATCGTTCATTTTGTCGGGGGAGGCTGAGGGGTATGACACATGATCCGTTAATTATTGGGGGCAAGACGTTAACGTCCCGTTTTTTTCTAGGAACCGGAAGATATCCGAACCCATTCGTGCAAAATGAGGCGATAAAGGTATCCGGCGCCGAGGTGCTGACGTTCGCGATCCGCAGGGTGAATCTAGAAGCGCCTGAGGATGACGCGATTTTGCATCATCTGCAGTTTCGTGAATTTACGTTTCTGCCGAATACGTCGGGGGCGAAAACGGCTGACGAGGCTATTCGGATCGCTCGCATGGCGAAGGCGTCGGGGCTGAGCGATTGGATCAAGATTGAAATCAGCGTAAATGAGCGGACGCTGCTGCCGGACCCGTTGGAGACGCTGAAGGCGACGGAAACGCTGGTGAAGGAAGGCTTTACGGTGCTTCCGTATACCTCCGATGATCCGGTGCTGTGTAAGCGGCTGGAGGAAGCCGGAGCGGCGGCGGTGATGCCGGGCGGCGCGCCAATCGGCACAGGGCTGGGTATCCTGAACCCGTACAATATCGGGATGATCGTTGAAGAAGCGAAGGTGCCGATTATCGTCGATGCCGGACTGGGTTCGGCGATGGACGTGGTGCAGGCGATGGAGCTTGGCGTTGACGGCGTGCTCATGAACACGCCGGTGGCCAAGGCGACCGATCCGGTGCGCATGGCGAAAGCGATGAGCATGGCCATCGAAGCGGGCCGCCTGTCGTATTTGGCGGGGCGGATTCCGAAGAAGCGCTACGCGACGGCGAGCAGCGGCTACGAGGAATGGAAGGTGACGCCATGAGCCAGCGGATCATTGTCATTGGCGGCGGTGTTATTGGGTTATCCGTTGCGTTCGAGTGCTCGCGGAGAGGTCACCAGGTGACGGTGCTGGAAAAAGGCGGCTTCGGCGGGCAGGCGTCAGGCGCAGCGGCAGGCATGCTGGCGCCTTTCTCTGAAAATGGAGAGGGGGCCGACCCGTTTTTCCGGCTTTGCCTCGAGAGCTTGAAGCTTTACGGAGACTGGCAGTCGGATGTGAAGAAGGCATCGGGTCTTGATTTTGAATACGAAAATACAGGCTCGTTGTATGCCGCTTATCACGATGCCGATTTGCTTGCGCTGGAGACGCGGCGTCAATGGCAGAAGCCGTTCGGCAGCGAGCCGGAAATTATTGAGGGCGAGCGGCTGTTCCGGCTGGAGCCGAGCTTGTCCCGCGAGGTGCGGGCGGCGCTGTTCCACCCGGACGAGACGCATATTTATGCGCCGGACTACGTCAAGGCGCTGGAGGCGGCGTGCCTGCGCGGCGGCGTGCAGCTGATCGGCAACGTGGTGCAGCTCGCCGCTGAGGTGGCCGGGGGCCGCGTGCATCTGAAGGATGCGGCGGGCCGCACCTACGAAGCCGACCGTTATGTTGTCAGCAACGGGGCCTGGTCGGGCGAGTGGCAGCAGGCGCTCGGGCTGAACATTCCGGTGTATCCGATCCGCGGTCAAATTTGCGCGTATCATTTAAATGAAGAGCTGGCGGTAAGCCACATGGTGTTCGCCAGCCAAGGGTATGTAGTGCCGAAGGCGAATGGCTCGCTCGTATGCGGCGCATCCGAGGATATCGCCGGCTTCGACACGAGCGTAACGGAGCGCGGCATCCAGCGTTTGCAAAATTGGAACAAGCGCCTCTACCCGGCGCTTGAGCGGATGGAGCCGTTTCACCGCTGGGCGGGGCTCCGTCCGGCTACGCAGGACGGCTACCCGCTGCTGGGCGAATTGTCGCGGCATCCCGAGGTCGTCATGGCGACTGGGCATTACCGCAACGGGATCCTGCTCAGCCCGGTAACGGCGCATGCCGCGGCCGATGTGATCGACGGCCGTCAGCCGCCGGTCGATATTGCGCGGTTTGCCCCGGAGCGCTTCGGGGCTTCGACGGTTGCAGTATAATTAAACGGCAACAAGATACAGGAAGGCTTTCTTCAGGGTTCAACGTTAGTTGAACAGAGGGAAGCCTTTTTTTGTTGTCATCGAGGGAAGATAATGGTTATCGAAAAATAAAGGATAATGACGATTTATGTCGAATTGTGGGGAGAACCACAGCGGGCCACGCGAGAGGAGTCCATTCGTCGATATGAAACGCTTTCCCTTTTTGCATTTGAAAACATTAAAAGGACGTCTTTGGTTATTAGGCTGCGCTCTATTTACTCTTGCGGGTTCGATTAGTATTTTGTATTACAGCTGGGTCGAGATGCGTGTATTAAAAGAGGAAGCCGTAGAACAGATCCGATTCAGTACAGAGCAGCACCATGCGTTCATTGATCATTGGTATGAGCATCGGATGGCGGATATCCGCTCCTTAGCCAAGCTCGATTGGTTAAACAACCCGAATGAGGTTAGCCAGTTTCTTCGGTCCTATTCGCGAGAAAAATCGGAATTTGAATTTATTACTTTTTTTGATCAGAACGGGGAAGGGTTCATTTCGACATTCGAAGCAGCACAATATAGAGGAAAGCATGTGCGGGACCGCGATTATTTTAAAGCGGCGATTAAAGGAGAGGATTATTCCTCCGACGTTGTTATGAATCGGGTTACGAATGCGCCTGTCATGATTTTTGCCACGCCGCTTCGCGATCCATCGGGAGACATTCGGGGAATCGTTTCCGGTGGAATAAAGATGGAATTTGTAAACGAACTGATTAATCATTTTCAGCTTGGTCAAACCGGTGAAATGCTGTTGGTTAATAAACACGGGCAGTTGCTCACGATTCCAAGACTGTCCGGCGAACTGAGCGAACGTCCCCGAATTTTAGAAACGAAGGTTAGCGATAGCTTTTTGTCCAGCGTAGTTAGTGCTCAGGCTTATTCCCATACTGATTATCGAGGGAAAGAGGTTTATGGAATTGGCGACTGGACGAATGATAAAAAATGGATTGTGATCGGTAAAATTGACCGCAGTGAGGTAATGAAGCCTTTCTTGACGAGAATGATCTATATGACGCTTGGCCTTCTCGTTTTTTTAATTATTTTCATCATTCTCATTTTTCGAGTATCTAAAACGGTGGAAAGACCATTGCAGAAGCTGGTCACGGGAACAGGCTATATAAGCGGAGGCGATTACTCGTATCGGATTCTGAGTCAGGCTCTGAAGTCAGCGCCTATAGAAATGGTTAGGCTGGTTGAGCATTTTAATATGATGGCGGCTGCACTGGAGTCCAAAGAAAGCTTGCTGGAACAAAGCAGGCAGCGTATTTATTCTCTAGTCGATTACAACCGGGATGCGGTTTATGCGCTTGATACACAGGGCAGATTTACGGATTTAAATCAAGCTTGCTCACAGCTTACTGGTTATTCTATGGAAGAGCTGAACATGACTGTGTTCTCAGCATTGATGGTAAAATCGGAATTGCCCAACGCAAACCGTATTTTTCAAAGAACGCTGGAAGGCAGCTCGATGGATTTTGAAACAACGATCCTCCACAAAGAAGGTCATAAGCTTAACCTGCATGTTACCTCCATCCCGATCAAGGTGAATGGAGAGGTTGTGGGTGTCTATGGGATCGCTAAGGATATTACTGCCGTAAAGCATGCACAATCAAAGCTCGCTTATCAGGCCAAAGAGCTTGAACGGTCCAATCGCGATTTGCAGCAGTTTGCCTATATTGCCTCACATGATTTGCAGGAGCCGCTTCGTATGATTTCGAGCTACCTGCAGCTCCTTGAAAAGCGGTACAAGGATCAGCTGGATCAAGACGCGATCGATTTCATTTGGTACGCCGTTGACGGTTCCAAACGTATGCAAACTCTTATCAATGATTTACTGGCCTACTCCCGTGTTGAAACGAAGGGCAAGAGCTTTGATAAGGTCGATATGGGCGAAGTGGTGAAAAAAGCCTCGCAAAATTTACAGAAGAGTGTTGAAGAAAAGAGTGCTTCAATCCATTATTCGAATCTACCGTTGATCTGCGCGGATCACACACAGATGCTGCAGCTGCTGCAAAACCTGATTTCCAATGGGATTAAATTTACAACTGTGTCTCAGCCGGAAATTCGTATTTCAGCGATCGAGCATGAAGGCGCTTGGGAATTTGCTGTGCAGGACAATGGAATCGGAATTGCAGAAGAGCATGTTTCAAGAATCTTTGAAATCTTTCAGCGGCTCCACACAAGAGCAGAGTATCCGGGAACCGGCATCGGACTGGCAATCTGTAAAAAAATAGTGGAGCGGCATAACGGGACCATATGGGTTGAATCCGTGGAAGGTGCCGGGACAACTTTCCGATTTACGATATCGAAACAGGGAGAGAACAAACGATGATCGGCAGACCCATCGAGCTACTTATGATCGAGGACAATCCAGGCGATGTCCGTTTAACGATAGAAGTGTTAAAAGATTCCAAGCTTAAAAATAATGTGACGGTTATGAAGGACGGTTATGAAGCGATACAGTATTTGCGCGGTGCGCTGAACGATTCATCCGTCTCCTTACCAGATCTTATCTTATTAGATTGGAATCTTCCGCGTAAAAACGGCAGCGAGGTTTTGGCCGAGGTGAAATCCGACCCGAAGCTAAAACGTATTCCGGTTGTCGTGCTTACGACTTCAGAAGCGGAAGAGGATATTGTAAAAGCTTATGATTCGCACGCAAATTGTTTTATTACGAAACCGATCAATTTAGATCAATTTATTACGGTTATCAAATCGATCGAAGATTTTTGGTTTACCATTGTTAAAATGCCACGAGGTGAATAGTCCTATGGTCGCGAAAAAGTTTTCCGTTTTAGTCATAGAAGATAATGCAGGGGATGCAAGACTGCTTCAAGAAATGATGAAGGGTCCGAATTCGCCTTACAAGCTGAATTTTACCGATACCTTGACTAAAGCTCTGGAGCTGCTGATAGAGCGGGATTTTGATATTGTGCTGCTGGACTTAGGGCTGCCGGACAGCCGCGGGATTGAGACGTATCATACGCTGCATCGGCAAATGCCAAAGGTGCCTGTAATTGTGCTATCCGGTTTGAACGATGAAGCCATATCCATTGAGGCTGTACAAGAGGGCGCCCAAGATTACCTTATTAAAGGAGAGGTGAGCGGGAGCATGCTGTCCCGTTCCATTCGGTATGCGATTGAGCGAAACGAGCTGAAGGAAAAGACCTATCATCTCTCTTTAATGGATCAGTTGACGGGGCTTTACAACCGGCGCGGTTTTCAAGGTCAAGCCGAACGAGAAATGCTGCTGGCCGACCGAATAAATCGACGGATGCATCTCTTGTTTGCCGATTTGGATAATATGAAGCGGATCAACGACGAGCTTGGTCATCATGAAGGGGATAGTGCGTTAATAAGAACTGCGCAGCTGCTTCGGGACACATTTCGTTCCTCCGATATAGTGGCGCGTCTAGGCGGAGATGAATTTGTTGTGCTGATGACCAGTGAAACGGACTCCATCGAACCGATTCTTGAGCGGTTAAACCAAAAAATCGATGAATGCAATCGGGAAAATAACGTCTATACGATATCGTTAAGCTTCGGAATCGCTGAATATATTCCTCAACAGTCAGGTAATATAGACGAGCTGTTGAAAACAGCAGATGCGAATATGTATAAGGCGAAAAAGTCCAAGAAAGCGCAATAACAATTTGACAATGGGTGAACAAGGCTTGATTCTACGTATGGCGGTAGAGTCAGGCCTATTTTGTATATATAAAACTCGGGGGCAGAGCCAATTTCCAAATGTTGTTATTCATGCTATGCTTGGATTGTTTATATTCAGATTTGATAGTAGGAGATAGGGAATACGCTGACCGAGGATTTTTACGGCGATGAGGTGTTAAGCGGCCGTACTGCAATTCAAAAGGTCATCGTGACGGGAAATGTAATTGTTTATCATCACACCCGGCCCTTTTACCCTGTACATATTGTCGTTATTCCGAATGCAGAAAGGATGAAACGAAATGGAATCGAAGCTGGAGCTTCAATGGCTGGAATGGGCGAAGCAAATTCAGGCGATCGCGCAGACAGGCTTAACGTACACGAAGGACGTCTACGATCAAGAACGTTACGAGCAGCTCAGACAGCTGAGTGTTGACATTTTAGCAAATTATTCGAATGTAGGTAAGGAGAAAATCGTTTTGGCCTTTGCCGGCGATACCGGGTATGCTACTCCGAAAGTAGATATACGAGGAGTAGTGTTTCGGGATGGGAAGATTTTAATGGTCCGCGAAAAAATCGACGGCGGCTGGTCATTGCCTGGGGGCTGGGCGGACATCGGGCTATCGCCTTTTGAAATCGCAGTGAAGGAAACGAAAGAAGAGGCCGGTTTTGAGGTGAGGCCGATTCGTTTGCTTGCTGTGCTTGATAAAAATGTACATAACCATCCACCGGATCCTTACCATATATATAAAATGTTCATTGCGTGTGAAATTGTAGGCGGGGAAGCAGCGGGCGGAGTGGAAACGAGTGATGTCGGCTTTTTCGAGGAAAATGATTTGCCGCCGTTGTCCGTTGGAAGAAATACAGAAGCGCAAATCAGGCTAATGTTCGAGTATCTTCGAGATCCTCAAAAAAGTGTGATTTGCGATTAAGCTTTAAAACGAAACGGCGAGGTGATTGACATGTGGGGATGGAGCATTGAATTCCGAGATGATGCAGGGCAGAAAACTCGAAAAACCTTTACTGATCAGACGAACCTCCATAGTTATCTACTCTCTTTTCAGGAAGAAGAGCTCCGAAGCGCTAAGGTCTATGATCCCGATGAAAGAAATATGGAGGCGGAAACTTACATTAAGCTTTATGTGAAGCAGAATAGGAACTGAGGCCAATGAACTGATGTTCTATAATTAGAGTAATAGGAGGAGGAAGATGGTTACAAATAAGAAATTTGCATTGGTAACATTAACAATTATACCCTTTCTGGTAATTATAATTTTTTATTTTAACGGTACAGAACAGGTATATGGAAATGATAAAGAATCCATAGCCAAAGTAATACACTCAATAGATGGATACGAAAATGAATCGATTGAAATTTTGGAAATTAGGGATTTTAACGATTTACGGATGGTAGGATTTTTATCAAACAATAGTCCAGGATATATTCAATTTGCTAAAAATGAAGATGGCAACTATGAGTGGAGACATATAGAAGTTCAGAATGATGAAAGCTTTAGTTCTTTCCTTCCAGACTTTCGAAAACCGCCAAAGAAATTTATGCTTGTCACGAATCATAGCAATAAAATAGCTAAGATGCAGGTTAGTGTAAATGGGCAGAAATTGGAACAAGTGTTTACTCCTAATAATGCATCAGTGACTTGGGTGAAATTACCTCGAACAGATAAAAATGAATATGAATTTCGTAATTATAAATTTTATGATAAAGATGGAAAACTTATTGAAGAATACTGATTAGAGTTGAACTGTAACGGAAAACGATTAGCATAAATAAAACCGCCTTATTTTACCAAGGCGGTTTTATTATGCTCAAATATCAACATTAGAATATAACAAAGCCATTTCTTAAAACGTCTTCGTCGTCCACGATTCGCAGTTCCACACATCGGTGACGACATCGTGGTAAAATTCCGGTTCATGGCAAATGATAAGCACGCTGCCTTTGTACGTCTGGATCGCACGCTTAAGCTCATCCTTCGCATCGACGTCCAAGTGGTTCGTCGGCTCGTCGAGCACGAGCAGGTTCGATTCGCGGTTAATCAGCTTGCACAGCCGCACCTTCGCTTTTTCCCCGCCGCTCAGCACCTCGACCTTGCTTTCGATATGCTTCGTGGTAAGTCCGCATTTCGCCAGCGCGGCACGTACCTCGAACTGCGTTAAGGAAGGGAACTCCTTCCACAGCTCCTCGATGCAGGTGTTATAATTGGAGCCTTTAATTTCCTGCTCAAAATATCCGATATGCAAATATTCGCCAAGCTCAACAGAGCCGCCTACCGGCTTAATCTCACCGAGTATGCTGCGGAGCAGCGTTGTTTTGCCGATGCCGTTGGCCCCGGTTAAGGCGATTTTTTGGCCGCGCTCCATACGCAGGTTGAGCGCTCTCGACAACGGCTCGTCATAGCCGATTACGAGGTCCTTCGCTTCAAAAACCAGCTTCCCGGAGGCGCGCGCTTCTTTGAAGTTGAACTGCGGCTTCGGCTTTTCCTTCGCCAGCTCGATTACTTCCATCTTGTCGAGCTTTTTTTGGCGGGACATGGCCATGTTACGTGTCGATACCCGCGCTTTATTACGGGCAACGAAATCCTTCAGCTCGGAAATTTCCTGCTGCTGGCGCTTGTAGGCGGATTCGAGCTGTTGCTTTTTCGCTTCATGCACCTGCTTAAAATATTCGTAATCGCCGGTATAGCGGTTCAGCTCCTGATTTTCCATATGGTAAATCAGGTTGATGACGCTGTTCAGGAATGGAATATCGTGGGAAATGAGAATAAAGGCATTCTCATACTCTTGCAAGTAACGCTTCAGCCACTCAATATGCTGCTCATCCAAGTAGTTGGTCGGCTCATCCAGCAGCAAAATATCCGGCTTTTCCAGCAGCAGCTTGGCTAGAAGCACCTTCGTGCGCTGACCGCCGCTCAGGTCGTGCACATCACGATCCAAACCGATGTCGGTTAAGCCCAGACCGCGCGCCACTTCCTCGACTTTGGCGTCAATAATATAGTAGTCATTATTCGTTAGAAGGTCTTGAATGTTTCCGACTTCCTCCAGCATTTCTTCCATCTGCTCGGAAGTCGCCTCGGCCATTTGCTCGTAAAGGCTTGTCATTTGCTGCTCCATATCGAGCAAATATTGAAAAGCGCCTTTAAGGGCGTCGCGAATCGTCATGCCTTTTTCCAATACGGAATGCTGATCCAAGTAACCGACGCGTACATTTCGCGCCCATTCGATTTTGCCGGCATCGGGCTCCAGCTTACGGGTAATAATGTTCATAAAGGTCGATTTGCCTTCGCCGTTGGCGCCGATTAAGCCGATATGCTCACCCTTTAGTAGACGGAAGGATACATCGTTAAAAATCGCCCGGTCACCGAAGCCGTGGCTTAAATTTTGCACGTTTAATATGCTCATGGGATACCCCTTCTATTTTCGTATTCGCTAGTGTTCGCTCGTTTTCCGCCTATGATTATATCATAAGTTGCGGGTTGTGATGTGCTATGATATTTTGGAGATTATGAAAATCGGACGTGGAGGAAAATCGCATGAACGAAGAACGGAACGGCGGGGCCGATCAGATCGAAGGTCATCTGCGGCAGTTGTTTCAGGATGCTGGATACGAAAGCAAGGAGCTGCTGGATTGGGCGAAGCAGTATGGCCGATTGCTTCAGGAGAATGAACGGCTCAAGCAAGAGCTGCGGAAGCTGGCTGCACCGAAGAAAGGGAGCGATCCATTTTCGACCCGGTTGCGCGATGCGTTGCGGGAGTAAGATCATATGGATAGTTTTTCTGCACGGAGAGTAATAATAAAAGGAAAGATGGTATGAACATGTCGGAAAGGAGCGGGGTCCATGCTGGTAGCGACTACAGAGGGGATAGCCGGTCATGAGGTAACGGAGGTGCTCGGAGCTGCTTTTGGCGTAGTGGTGCGGGCCAGAGGTCTGGGCGGCGATATTATGGCCTCCTTAAAAGGGCTTGTCGGCGGCGAAATCAAGGAGTACACCCAAATGATTGAGGATGCAAGAAGGCAGGCGCTTGACCGGATGGTGCAAAACGCCCATGCGATGGGGGCGGATGCCGTGATTATGATGCGCTTTGACAGCGGGGATATCGGCAGCAATATGAGCGAAATTGTCGCTTACGGAACGGCTGTCCGAATTAGGAAGGTATAATGGAATTTGTGGCCGGCTGGATTTTAGTGCAGGTCGTTTTTTTCTTAGGCGTGCTGTGGGTGAGCTGGAGATACTTCGATCACCGTTATAAGCGCCGGAAGCAGGGAAGAGCGGAGCCCGGCCTACTGAGCGGAAGCCTGGTTCGGACGGCCGAAGTATTCGTTGACCCGAAGGACGGCTTGACTTACCGGGTGTATTATAATCCGTCCACCGGTGAACGGGAGTATGTGCAGGAGTAGGTAGTTAGCTTTAGGAAAAATGTATTGTATACAACCTTTGGATTGGATATAATTAACAAAACTTGTCTCTTCATTGGAGGGACGAGTTTTTTTTATTTTAGGCTATGTTAAATTACATTGTTTATATTTGAAGTTTATGAACATTTGTTCTCACATTATAGGTGACATCTATTACGGAGATGACTCACCTATGAATTTAAAGGATCTGAAAAAACTTGCCGAGGCTCTGGACGATAGTGGCAAGCGAGAACTTATCTACTATTTGCAATCCCGTACTAAGGGATTGGCGGAACCTATTCGTGCAATTGATGAAATTAATGAGCAGAAGCACAAGGATGGGCTTGTTTGTCCACATTGTAATAATCATTCGGTCGTACGGTTTGGGAAGTACGTTGTAAAAACACGTACTGGAGAGGTCAAACGTCAACGTTACCGTTGTAAGTCCTGCCGTCAAACGTTTAACGATCTTACGAACACACCTCTCCAACGGACACGCAGACCTCATCTTTGGGTTCGATTCATTGAATGTATGATTGAAGGCTTTTCTCTTCGCAAGTGTGCTGTAATACTGCACGATGAAGTTACTCATGTGACCTTGTTCTACTGGCGACATAAAATTCTTGTCGCTTTGAAGCAAATTCCAACCGAAGATTTTCAGGGTATCGTCGAAATGGACGAAACTTATTTCTTGTTTTCTGAAAAAGGTAAACGGAACATCTATCATATTCAAAACGTCAACAGTTACCATAGCCGTTTGAAGAAGTGGATGGACCGTTTTAATGGCATTGCGACAAAATATTTAGAGCATTACCTGGCTTGGTTCCGCTATTTAGATAGTAAGGAATATGAGAATACTGCGTCTAATAAGAAACAAATGTTGATCAAATCTTGCCTGTTTACAGTAAAGGATGCAAATACAAGACATCGGAGTAGAGATTTTTCTTACTGAACACAAGTGGGCAGAAAAATGGAATAATCTTGGATTTTTTGTTATTATCAAAAGGAACGTATGTTCTAAGTATATTCTCAGTAATGACCATTTGTTTATAGGAGCCATTCCTGTAATGAATGAATTCAAGGTTTGAATGAAAAAAGCGCCTTCTGTATACTGGGGAACGTTCCGTCCAAAGAACAAATCCCAGCGCAGGAGGCACTCTACAATGAAGTATAAACATTCGAAAAAGCAGAATCAACGAATTCAACAAATTACCGATTCAACCCTTGTTGTCGGAGCCGACATTGCCAAGACAAAGCACGTAGCCAGAGCTGTAGATTTCCGCGGAATCGAGCTCGGCAAAGACTGCGTGTTTAGCAACGACCACCATGGCCTAACGAAACTTGTAACGTGGATGAGGGAGCTCCAGCAACAACATCACAAGACGGACATCGTCTTTGGGATTGAGCCTACCGGACACTACTGGTTTCCACTGGCTGAGTTTCTTGGACGAGAGGGAGTCAAGGTAGTTGTCGTTAATCCGCATCATGTCAACAAGAGTAAAGAACTCGAGGACAACTCGCCGACGAAGAACGACTACAAGGATGCCAAGGTTATCGCTGATCTGGTACGCAATGGGAAGTACAGCGAGCCTAAACTGCCAGTCAACGTCTATGCCGACCTTCGGATCCTAATGAATCTTCGGGAGAAGGTCATGGAGAACTTCGGCCAAGTCCAGCGCCGCATTCAGAACTGGTTGGATCGCTTCTTTCCGGAGTATGGCCAGGTATTTAAGGACTGGGAGGGTAAGGCCTCGATCATAACGCTGAGCGAGTTCCCGACTCCGAGCGAGATTGTGGTGCTTGGTGCTAGGGCAATTGTGCAGCGATGGAAGGAAGACGTCAAACGCGCTGTTGGAACCAAGCGAGCCACGCAGTTAGTAGAGGCAGCAAATACTTCAATCGGGCTTACACAAGGCCTTGCAGCAGCGAAAATCGAGTTAAAAACACTTCTTGAGCAGTACGAGCTGTTCGCCAAACAGCTTGAAGAAATCATGATGGAAGTGGAGCGAATGCTCGCTCAAATCCCGGGAACAAAAGAAATGCTGACGATCCCCGGCATCGGTGTCGTGACGCTCGCTGGCTTTCTAGCAGAAGTCGGAGACCTAAGTGGATATGACCACGGCCAGCAGATTATCCGACTCGCCGGTTTTAACCTCAAAGAAAACAGTTCCGGCAAGAAGAAAGGTAAGTCGACGATTACAAAACGTGGCAGATCCAGGCTTCGAGCACTGTTGTTCCGAGCGGTGATACCGATGGTGGCGAAGAAGTTCAAGTCGTTGCATCACTACTTCACGAAGAGGAGCCACAACCCGCTGAAAAAGAAGCAATCCCTTGTGGCACTCTGCGGGAAACTGATTCGCGTCCTGTACACACTCGGCACCAAATGTATCTCCTATCAAGCAAGCGACGTTCTAGGGCCAGTACGACAAGCCCAACTACAGATGGCAGCTTAATTTAAACCGTTCTTACGTTTCTTACCAGAACTTGATATAGACCAACGACAATTGAAGCACGGAGCAGCCGAAGGATCTCATTCCATAAGGGCAACGACCCAGTAAAGGAGCAAAAAACGGCGTCCACACCTCGAGAGGCAGAACGAAGGAATGTAAGGGCTAAGACTTAGCGTGACATGGGAGGGTAAGCCATCGGGGGAATGACGTGGATATCCAGAGTGCGGTCATATGACTCACCCACAGATTGGAAATTGCATCCCAATCTCTATTCCCGCAACTGGCCCCACCAGAAAATTATGTAATAGCTACATGAATTCTCCATCTCTCGGAATGGTCAATGGTTGAAAATCTAAGAACGAGTGAGAAAACGAAAGAATTCAATAAATCATAGTGGGAGGAAAGTTTCATGAGGGAAATTGTCAGAAGTGATATTAATGAAGATTGGGTACATTCTGGAATTGTTGAGGCTGGTGATTTTGCATTCATAAATTATTGTGTCGGAAATATTGGTCAGCCAATCGAAAATCAGATAAATGGTGCATTTAACCACTTGGAGAACCGACTGAGATCAATCGGTTTAACTTTAGAATCTGTCGTTAAGATTGATTGTATGTTTAGAGATATTTGGAACATCCCTGCGTTGGAAAAGGTAATCAAAGAAAGATTTAATGGTAAGTATCCTGCACGAAAATCAATACAAACTGAATTCGCACATCGTGGTGGACGAGACGGACTTCAATTTCAACTTGATGCAATTGCGTTTAGAGGTTAACTTTTTCAAGAGCGGAATGTTGACGGGATAAGTTAAGCTAAATAGTAACATTAGTTTTCTTGACCGTCCTCCTATGGGCGGTTTTCCTTTGTCGATAAATCAACATCAAGATTTAACATAGCCTTATTTTAAGGAGGGAATTGGATTTGAACGAATCTCCATTTATAAAAGGGCAAAGGCTGATTCTGAGAAAACCGAAAGAGGGTGATGTTCAGGATTATTTACACTGCGAAAGAAGTATCGAGCTTGTGAGAATGTATGGCGGGGATACAAGGAAGATGAAGCCCAAAACGATGGATGAGGCCCAGAAAATGATAGAGAGAATCCTTTCTAACAAATATGAATGGTGTATCGAATACGAAGGACGTTTTATTGGGCAAGCAAGATTGACCGTTCAAGAGCAGGATCGTCGAGCTAGGTATGCGGTGGGGCTGTTCGATAGCTCGGTCTGGGGAATGGGATTAGGAACGGAAATAACTCAATTCGTTCTGCAGTTTGCTTTTGAAAAGCTTGGGCTGCATCGAGTGGATTTAAGGGTTCTTGACTACAATCACAGGGCAATTTCTTGTTATGAAAAATGTGGCTTTATAAAGGAGGGGGTGGAGCGTGAAGGCGCATGGATCGAAGACAAGTATGAAACGGATGTAATGATGAGTATTCTAGAAAGGGAGTATCACGCAATCAAACCTCATTTTGTAAGGATGAAAATCATAGACGATCATTCATAAGTCATAAAATAACAGCGGCAGTTCCGGACTTTTTTCTTCCCGGAGCTGCCGCCTCTGTCTAAAAATTATCGGGAAGCGAGCAATGTGCGGAACTCCTTCGTCAGGAGCGGGACAATCTCAAACAAATCGCCGACGATGCCGTAATCGGCGACTTTGAAAATCGGCGCCTCCGGGTCCTTGTTGATCGCGACGATCACTCGCGATTGGCTCATCCCGGCGAGATGCTGGATTGCGCCGCTGATGCCGCAGGCGATGTACAGCTCCGGCGTGACCACCTTGCCGGTCTGCCCGATTTGCAGCGCGTAATCGCAGTAACCGGCGTCGCATGCGCCGCGGGAAGCGCCGACTGCGCCGCCGAGTACAGCCGCCAGCTCCTCCAGCGGCTGGAAGCCTTCGGCGCTGCGGACCCCCCGGCCGCCGGAGATAACGACCTTGGCTTCGGAGAGGTCGATTTTGCCGGAGGTTTTCTGTACGACGTCGCGTATGACCGCCCGCAGGGAAGGGGAGGGGTAATCGACGTTGACGGATGGAGCCTGTCGTGAGGAATCCGCCTCTCCGGCTTTGATGTTATTCGGGCGAAGGGTAACGACCCAAGGCGTACCGCTCTCGGTAAAGGCTTTTGTTTCAAAAGCCTTGCCTGCATAAATCGGACGGGTGAAAGTAACGCGGCCGTCCTGGATGTCGATGCCGGTGACATCGGCCATTTGCCCCGCGCCAAGGCGTGCGGCGATGGCAGGCGCTAGGTCACGGCCGACGGCCGTATGGCCAAGCAGCAGCACGTCAGGCTTCGCCTGCTGCATGACGGCTTCCAGCGCTGCGGCGAATGCCTCCGGCTGGTAATGCTCTAGATCGGCGTGCTCAACAATATATACGGTGTCTGCACCGTGCTGTGCGAGCACACCCGAGTAAGCGCTTACTTCACTGCCGATCAAGACGGCAGCTGTTCTTCCCGTTCCGCCATGGATGACGGCTGCTGCCGATAAAGCCTCCAGTGTGACCTGACGAACGGCGCCTCCACGAATTTCGGCAACAACAAGAATCGTTTTGCTCATCGGTTCAGCCTCCTCTTAGACAATTTTTGCTTCGCTGTGCAGCAGCTTTACCAGCTCAGCCGCCTGCTCTGCCGGCTCTCCGGCGATCAGCTTCCCGGCGTTCCGTTCCGGCGGAAGGGAGAGAGCGGTCCGCTCGGTGCGCGGGGCAGGGACATCGAGGCCAAGGTCCTCTACTGAGAGCTGGCGGAACGGCTTCTTCTTGGCTTTCATAATTCCCTGCAGCGAAGGGTAGCGCGGTTCATTCAAGCCCTGCTGTGCTGTGAAAAGGGCAGGGAGGGGGACCTCCACCGTTTCCAGATCGCCTTCGGCATCGCGTTCGGCGGACGCTTTCCCATCCGCGATCGTAAGCTTGGTGATCGAGCCGACATGAGGGAGGTTAAGTAGCTGTGCTAGCCGGATCGCGACTTGGCCAGCTCCGTTGTCAACGGAAAAATTGCCGCCGATAATGAAGTCGTACGTATGCGCTTTCAGAAAAGCGTGAAGCGCGAGAGCTACGGCATATTCATCGCCGGACAACGGCTCGCCGCTGATGAGAACGGCCTCATCCGCCCCCATCGCGAGCGCGGTCCGCAGCGCTTCGGCTGCGCGGTCCGGTCCGACGCTGACGACCGTAACCGAGCCGCCATGCTCGTCGCGCAGCCGGATCGCTTCCTCCACCGCATACTCGTCGTACGGGTTCACGACGAATTTAACGCCGTCCTCCGCAATCGCGCCATTTTCCAGCACGATTTTTTCCTCCGTATCAAAGGTTTGTTTTAGCAGCACGACAATGTTCATACCGATTCTCCTCTCTAATTAGGGGAATGAATGGATAGGCCGCGTGTCAAGAAATCGACGGTACCGTCTACTTGGGCGGTAAGCGAGTATTTGCGTCCTGAGATAAGCCACGAGGTGACCACCTCATCCATCGCACCAAAAATAAGCAGACGGGTCAGCTTCACATCGAGGTCGGGGCGAAAAATACCTTGCTCCATCCCGCTGCACACCACTTGCTCGATTAATTTAATGTATGGCTTGAGGCTTTGGCCTATTTCTCTGCGCAGCTCCAGCGAGCTCTGCCGAAGCTCGATTTGAGTGACATAGGCCAGATCAACATTGCTTTCCAGCTCGGAATAATGGATCGAGCAAATGTTGCGCAGCGCGTCGCGGGCATCCTTCGTTTCCGAAAGACTTTCATCGAACTTAGCGACGAGGCGGCCGAGCTGCTCCTCGAACAGCTTAACTAAGATTTCCTCCTTGCTTTTGAAGTACAAATAAATGGTTCCGTCAGCCACGCCAGCCGCCCGGGCAATCTTAGACACCTGACAGCCGTGATAGCCGTATTCGGCGAATGCTTTGAGTGCTCCGTTTAAAATCGCATCGTATTTTTCAATTTTTCGACTTGTCATTTGCTCACCCCGGTGATAAAATACAGTCAATCGGTGAATGAATACTCATTCATTTTTAACAACATCATAAGCTACCCGATCTTTATTGTCAACCGTATAGGGGAAAACAAAACCTCGATTGCGAAAGGAGCGGACGTACATTTTTCGAGGGCCGGCGACATACACCGTAAAAGCAGAGGAAATTCCGTATGAGCCAGATTTGTAAACATCCCATCCCACTCTGTCTGAAGCATTTTTACAACGCCAAAGGCACCTCTACCGTCGAAGCGCATTCATCAACACCTGCAGCTGAGAGTCTTCTGCACGCCGCATCAAACCGTCGATTCATCCTACCTCAATCCACTGAACACACAAATGATCCAACTGTATGAGTTTTCCGATTGATTGAAAGCGTTTTATCGCCCTGATATGGAAATGGATTTCCGCTTTGTTCGTCCTACACCAGTTTTGTATGCGCTTACTTTTGTCTCGTCCGGTTCGAAAGTTTCACCAAGAAGGAAAGGGAGGATGCGGAGTGTGGGGAACCGCGATTCAATTTATCTTGTTTTCGCTTGTAACCGGTTACGCGCTGTACTTATTTTATCTCACGGTTTATCACCGGCTGCTCTATATCCGTTTAGGGAGACCTGCGAATGTGCCCCAGATTGCTAAACAACGGATCAAATCCTTTGCGGCGCAGACTTTTGGGCAGACAAAGCTGCTGAAGGACCGAAAGAGCGGGATGATGCACATTGTTATTTTTTACGGTTTTATTGTTTTGCAGGTTGGGGCGCTGGACCTTATTGTGCGCGGGCTGATCGGAAGGGGACTGCCGATTCCGGGCTACGCCGCTTTTGAGCTTACGCAAGAATTGACCGTTGTTCTGATTCTGCTTGCTATGGGTTATGCGACGTACCGCCGTTACGGCGAAAAGCTCAAGAGGTTAAAACGCGGCTGGAAGCCGAGTATCGTTACCTTTTTCATTTATGGCTTAATGCTGTCGGTACTGTTGACATTGGCGTTTGACCGGTTGCGGGAAGGGGCGCATTTTGCTGCGTATGCTCCCGTATCGTCGGCACTTGCCTTGGCGATGAGCGGGCTGCCCGAGCTCGGGGCGCAAATTGGTTTTTATGCGGCATGGTGGGCGCATCTGCTTATATTGCTAGCGTTTCTTGTATATGTGCCGCAGTCAAAGCATTTTCACATTTTAACTGCGCCGGTGAATTTGCTGCTGGCGCGGCAGGAGCCGGTTGGCAGACTGAGCAAGCTCGATTTGGAGGATGAGGAAGCAGAAGCATTCGGCGTCGGCAAGGTCGAGGATTTTACGCAAAAGCAGCTGCTGGACCTATACGCTTGTGTGGAATGCGGACGCTGCACCAACGTGTGTCCTGCCTCTAACACGGGGAAATTTTTGTCCCCGATGCATATGATCGTGAAGCTGCGCGACCATCTCACCGAGAAGGGGGCGGCCATTACGGCGAAATCGCCGTGGATTCCGGCCTTCGCGTTTGGCGGCCAGGGGCACGCGAAGACAGGTGATCAGGCCGTGCGCACAGCGCATCTGGCCGATGCGGATGCGGCCCCGGGAGCTTGGGCTGGTGTTGGGGCCGCCGACATCGGACCGACGATGTCGGCGCAGAAGAGCGCGTGGGCCGCGGCAGAGCGCGATCCCCGCGAGGTAGCGCTGATCGGCGAGGTCATGACGGAGGCGGAGCTGTGGTCGTGCACGACCTGCCGCAACTGCGAGGACCAGTGCCCGGTCGGGAACGAGCATGTCGATAAGATCGTCGACATGCGCCGCTACCTCGTGCTGACCGAGGGCAGCATGCCGCATGACGCGCAGCGGGCGCTGTTAAATATCGAGCGGCAGGGCAATCCGTGGGGCATTTCGCGAAGCGATCGAGTGAAATGGGTCAACGAAATCGACCCGGATGGTGAGCTTCACGTGCCGACGGTGAAAGAAAACCCGGACTTTGAGCTGCTGTTTTTCGTCGGATCGATGGGCTCCTACGATAACCGCTCGCGGAAAATTACGAAGGCGCTCGTGAGACTCATGAACGAGGCTGGGGTCAATTTTGCCATCCTCGGTAATGAGGAGCGTAGTTCCGGTGATACGCCGAGAAGGATGGGCAATGAGTTTTTGTTCCAGCAGCTTTGCATGGAGAATATCGAAACGATGAGCAAGTACAAGGTGCGGAAAATCGTCACGGCCTGCCCGCATACGTACAACACGCTGAAAAATGAATATCCCGAATTCGGGCTGGAGGCCGAGGTGCTGCACCATACCGAGCTGCTTGCCGAGCTCGTTCGCAGCGGCCGCCTAAAGCCGGAGCATGCGATCGAGGAACGTATCGTATACCACGATTCCTGCTATTTAGGCCGGTATAACGATGTGTATGAGCAGCCGCGAGAGGTGCTGCGGGCGATTCCCGGCGTGAAGCTTCTGGAAATGGAGCGCTCCGGCGCGAACGGGATGTGCTGCGGCGCCGGCGGGGGCCTCATGTGGATGGAAGAGACGGCGGGCAAGCGGGTTAATGTGGCCCGTGTGGAGCAGGCGCTTGAGGTGTCGCCGACGATGATCGGATCGGCGTGCCCGTACTGCCTCACGATGATGGAGGACGGCACGAAGCTGAAGGAAGCGGATGAACGCGTAAAAGCGCGTGATATAGCCGAATTACTTGAACTCTCGGTCTTCGGACCGAATTTATAGGAGGGTGAAGCGGTATGAAATTTAGCATTCGCAAAGCAGCCGTCATCGGCTCGGGAGTGATGGGCTCCGCCATTGCGGCGCATTTGGCCAATGCAGGCATTCCGTCGCTGCTGCTGGATATTGTGCCGGGAGCGCTGACGCCCGAGGAGGAGGCAACAGGGCTGAGCCTTTCGCATCCGCAGGTACGAAATCGGCTCGCCGCCGCAGCCGTGCGGAAGCTGAGTCAAACGAAGCCGGCACCGCTCTACAGCGATGCCTTCGCCTCCCTGATCACACCGGGCAATCTTGAGGACGATGTAACGAAGCTGTCCGAGGTGGATTGGATTATCGAGGTTGTGGTCGAACGGCTCGAGGTGAAACGGGAGCTTTTACGGCGCATCGAATCGGTGTGGACGCCGGGCACGATCGTCAGCACAAACACATCGGGGATATCGGTTAATGCGATGTCGCAGAATTGCGGCGAGGCGTTTCGCCAGCACTTCCTCGGCACCCATTTCTTTAATCCGCCGCGTTACATGAAGCTGCTGGAGCTGATTCCGGGAGATGAGACGCTGCCTGAGCTGGTCGCTTTTATGAAAGCCTTTTGCACGAAGACGCTGGGAAAAGGGGTTGTGGCCGCGAAGGATACGCCGAACTTTATTGCGAACCGGATCGGCACGTACGGTCTGCTGGTGACCTTGGAGGAGATGGCGCACAGCGGGTTCACCGTGGAGGAGGCAGACGCAGTTACGGGGCCCGCAATGGGGCGCCCGAAAAGCGCAACGTTCCGCACACTCGACTTGGTCGGACTCGATACGTTTGTTCATGTGGCTTCCAATGTGTTCAACGGCGTAGAGGATGAAGCGGAAAAGGCGGTATTTCAAACGCCCGCAGTGCTTCGCGAGCTGGTGGAGCGCGGCTGGATCGGGGAGAAGGCAGGGCAGGGCTTTTATAAAAAGGTGAAGGGTGACAGCGGCGGTTCGGTGATCGAGGCGCTGAACCTGCAGACGATGGAGTATGCACCGAGCCGCAAAATCGGAAGCGCTTCCTTGGAAGCGGCGAAAGCGGCCAAAGGAGCGAAGGGGCGTATCCGGGCACTGCTCGGGACGAAGGACCGGTACTCGGAATTTGCGTGGAAGGTGCTGAAGCGGGTGCTGCTCTATTCGGCGGAGGTGCTCGGGGAAATCGCCGATACGGTGTCGGACGTCGATATGGCGATGAAATGGGGCTTCAACTGGGATTTGGGACCGTTCGAAACTTGGGATGCCATCGGGCTTCGCGAATCGGCGCGCCGCATGGAGGAGGAAGGCCATACGCTGCCGGAATGGGTGAAGGATTTGCTCGACGCGGGACACGAGTCGTTTTATCAGCAGGATGCCGGCGGTACGCTGCTTGAATGGAGCTGGGGGCGGTACCGCGGAGTGGAGCGTGAGCCGCAGGCAATTTCGCTGCGCGGGCTGAAGCAGCAAAACCGCGTCATCCGCAGCAATGCGGGAGCGAGCTTAATGGATATCGCCGACGGGGTGGCGTGTCTGGAGTTCCATTCTCCGAACAATGCGATCGGCGCGGATATTTTGACGATGATCTCCCAGAGCGTCGATGAGGTGGAGGCGAATTGGCGCGGGCTGGTCATCGCCAATGAGGGAAAAAACTTTTGTGTCGGCGCGAACTTGATGCTGCTGCTGATGGAGGCGCAGGACGAGGAATGGGATGAGGTGGACAGCATTATTCGCCTGTTCCAGGACACGATGATGAAGCTGAAGCGCAGCGGGAAGCCGGTGGTCGCGGCACCGCATCGAATGACGCTGGGCGGCGGGGTTGAGGTTTGCCTGCCGGCCGATCAGGTGGTGTTTTCGGCGGAGACGTATTTTGGCCTTGTGGAAACCGGCGTCGGCTTGATTCCGGCGGGCGGAGGCTGTAAGGAGCTGGCGCTGCGCGCCGCTCGGCGGATCGATGGTGTGGCAGAGGCGGAGCTGCAGCCGTATTTGAACCATGTGTTTGAAACGATCGCGATGGCGAAGGTATCGACAAGCGGTCATGACACGCAGCGGCTTGGCTTCCGCAGGGAGCAGGATGCGGTGGTGATCAACGGCGACCATTTGATTTATGAAGCGAAGCAGGCAGTGCTCCGGATGGAGCAGGCAGGTTATACGGTGCCGAGGGAGGAGCTGTTCGCTGCCGGCGGCGAGGAGGCGAAGGCGGTGATGCTGCTTGGTGCGTATTCGATGCGGCAGTCCGGATATATCAGCGATCACGATCTGAAAATCGCCGGAAAGCTAGCTCATGTGCTGGCGGGCGGGAATGTGCCGGCCGGAACACGGGTATCGGAGCAGTATATGCTCGATCTTGAGCGCGAAGCGTTCCTAAGCTTATGCGGCGAGCCGAAGACGCAGGCACGGATGCAACACATGCTGGCCAAAGGCAAGCCGCTGCGCAATTAATGGAGGGGAGAGGTGAGAGCGATGAATGAGGCAGTCATTGTTTCGATCGCCCGGACGGCGGTGGGCAAAGCGAAGAAGGGAAGCCTTGCGCAAACCCGGGTGGAGGATCTCGGCAAAGCGGTGTTAGAGGGAGTGATCGAGCGCGCGCCGGGTGTCGGCAAGGATCAGGTCGAGGACATTATCCTTGGCTGTGCAATGCCGGAAGGGGAGCAGGGGCTCAATGCGGCGCGTATTATCTCGCTGTATTCCGGCTTTCCGGTTACGGTGCCGGCGCTGACGATCAACCGGTTTTGTTCGTCGGGTTTGCAGGCGATTGCCTTTGCCGCGGAACGGGTCATGCTCGGCCATGCCGAGGTGGTTATCGCCGGGGGCTTTGAAAGCATGAGCCATGTGCCGATGACCGGCTTTAAGCTCTCCCCGCACCTCGGCATCGTGGAGTCGATGCCCGAGGTGTACATGGGCATGGGCCACACGGCGGAGGAGGTCGCGCGCCGCTTTAAGGTGACGCGGGAGGACCAGGACGCGTTTGCAGTGCGCTCGCATCAGCGGGCGGCGGCGGCGATTGCGGCCGGCCGGTTCGCTGAAGAAATTGTGCCGGTGCGCGCCGAGCGCAAAGGCGTCGATGCCGGCGTGCGGGCGTTTCGCGAGCCGTTCGTGTTCGACACGGACGAAGGCGTGCGTCCGGACACGAGCCTGGCGGGGCTCGCGAAGCTGAAGCCGGCGTTCGCGGCGGGCGGCACGGTGACGGCGGGCAACGCCTCGCAAACGAGCGACGGCGCAGCCGCTGCGCTGGTGATGAGCCGCGCGAAGGCGGAGGCGCTTGGGCTGAAGCCGCTCGCGGCGTTCCGCTCGTTTGCGCTGGCCGGCGTCGAGCCGGAAATTATGGGCGTCGGCCCAGTGGAGGCGATCCCGAAGGCGCTGCGGATGGCCGGAATTACGGCGGCGGATGTGGATTTGTATGAGATTAACGAGGCGTTTGCTTCGCAATGTGTGCATATTATCCGGGCGCTCGAGCTTGACGAGGAGAGGGTGAACGTAAACGGCGGCGCGATTGCGCTTGGGCATCCGCTTGGCTGTACCGGCGCGAAGCTGACGGCGTCCTTGATTTACGAGCTGCGCCGCCGCGGTGGCGGTATGGGCGTGGTGTCAATGTGCATCGGCGGCGGTATGGGGGCGGCCGGGGTGATCGAGGTGTTTGGAGTCTGAAAGGGGACTGGGAGTGGGCTGCAGGATTTGCGAAGGACTGCGTGTTCACGTGGTGCGGTAAAGGTCTTGCACACGACTGACAGTTCAGCGGTGCGGAAAAAGGCTTGCGCAGTACTGACGGATCACGCAGTAGCGGTAAAGGTCCTTGCGCAGAGCTGACGGTTCAGGCATGCGGGTAATGATCTCGCGCAGACTGACTGTTCACGCACAGTACGAGTTTCGGTCTCGCACAGGATTATTAGCTCCTTCAGGACTTACGACTTGCGGCACTAGGCCGCTGAAGGTTTGTAACCAAAATAAGCAAAAGGGAGAGGATCACATGGATCAAGCAAAAAACGTCCAAGAGGCGCAGCAGCAAAAGGATTATGTCGTGGGCGGAAGCTTTGTCATTGGAGAGGCGGAGCTTTCCCGAGTGATGACGCCGGAGGATTTCAGCGAAGAGCAGCGCATGTTCGCCGACACGACGCGGGATTTTGTCGAAGGAGAGGTTGTGCCGAACGACGAGCAGCTGGAGAAGCTGGACTACGAGCTGACGGTCCAGCTCATGCGCAAGGCAGGCGAGCTGGGCCTGCTCGGAGCCGATGTTCCCGAGGCGTACGGCGGCCTTGGCCTCGACAAAGTGAGCTCGACGATTATCAATGAGACGCTCGCCAAAGCTTCCTCCTTCGCGCTGTCGATTGGCGCCCACGTCGGAATCGGCACGCTGCCGATTGTGTTCTTCGGCACAACGGCGCAAAAGGAAAAGTACCTGCCGCAGCTCGCCACCGGTGAAAAGATCGCCGCCTACTGCTTGACCGAGCCGACGTCCGGCTCCGACGCGCTCGGCGCCAAAACGACCGCCAAGCTGAGCGAGGACGGCTCGCATTATGTGCTGAACGGCTCCAAACTTTATATCACGAACGCCGGCTTTGCCGACATTTTTATTGTGTATGCGAAGATCGACGGCCAGCATTTCTCCGCCTTCATCGTGGAAAGAGGCACACCGGGCTTCACGATCGGGCCGGAGGAGAAGAAAATGGGCATTAAGGGCTCCTCCACCTGTCCGCTTTTCTTCGAGGATGTGCGCGTCCCGGCGGAAAACCTGCTTGGCGAAGCGGGCAAAGGCCATCTAATCGCCTTTAACATCTTAAATATCGGCCGTTTCAAGCTGGGTGCGGGCTGCCTCGGCGCCGCCAAGGAAGCGATCGCGCTTTCTGCTCAATATGCAAATACGCGTCAGCAGTTCGGCACGCCGATTTCACGCTTCCCGCTGATCGGCAAAAAGCTCGCTGAGATGAATGTGCGTACGTATGCGATGGAAAGCGTCGTTTACCGGACGGCCGGCTTGATCGACGATATTTTAAAGGATATCGATCCGACGGACGCGCAAGCGGGGGTAGCGGCAGCCAAAGGGATCTCCGAGTACGCGCTGGAATGCTCGATCAACAAGGTATTCGCGTCCGAGGCGCTCGACTTCGTTGCTGACGAAGGCGTACAAATCCACGGGGGCTACGGCTATATTCAGGAATATAAAATCGAACGCATCTACCGCGACTCGCGCATAAACCGCATTTTTGAAGGAACGAATGAAATTAACCGTCTTTTGATTCCGGGCACCCTGCTGAAAAAAGCAATGAAGGGCGAGCTTCCGCTCATGCAAAAAACGCAAGCGCTGCAAAGCGAGCTGCTGTCCCTCGTTCCGGGCCAGACGTTCGAAGGAACGCTGGAACAGGAAGGGCATCTTGTGTCCATGGCGAAAAAACTGTTCCTTTTGATTGGCGGGCTGGCGGTGCAGAAGTACGGAATGTCGCTGGAAAAAGAGCAGGAGACGCTCGGTGCGCTTGCCGACATGATGATTCAAATTTATGCCATGGAAAGCACGCTTCTTCGGACTCAAAAGCTGATTGCCAAGGCGGGCGAGGAAAAGTCTCTGAACGCGATCCAAATGACGACCGTATTTGTGCATGAAGCCTTCACGCAGCTGGAAACAATCGCAAAGCAGACGCTTTCCTCCATGGAAACCGGCGATATGCTGCGGACGCAGCTGTCGATGGTCAAGAAGCTGACGCGGACCACCCCAGTGAACCTGACAGCCGTAAAGCGGGACATTGCAGCTCGTGTGAGCAAGCAGGAAAAGTACGTCGTGTGATTTCAGATTATGAGCGAAGGGAGCGGTTCCCGATGACCTTTGAAGACAAACCGTGGCTAATCCATTACCCGCAAGAGGTCGCTCCGACGTACAACTATCCGAAGCATAATGCCGCGCAGCTGCTGGTTCAATCCGCCCATCGATACCCGGGACATTGCGCCGTCTATTTTATGGGCAAACGATTGACATACGCACAGCTGCTTGAACAGAGCACCCGATTTGCGCATGCACTGAAGCAGCTTGGCATTCAAAAAGGGGAACGGGTAGCGATTATGCTGCCCAATTCCCCGCAGTATTTGATCGCTTTTTACGGCACCCTGCTCATGGGCGGGATTGTTGTACAGACGAATCCGCTGTACATGGAGGGGGAGCTCACCTATCAGCTGAAGGACTCCGGCGCGGCCGTCATTGTTACGCTTGATCTGCTTTTTGCCAAGGTGGAAAAGGTGTTTCCACGAACGGAGCTGCGGCATGCGCTTGTTACATCCATTCAGGATTACCTGCCGTTTCCCAAAAATCTTCTCTATCCGATAAAGCTGAGAAAAGAAGGGCAGATGCCTCACATTCGTTACAGCAGTCAGGTTCATTCCTTCAAAAAGCTGCTGGCGGGCGCACCGGCATCCCGATTATTTGAGGAGGTCGATGCGGAGCGGGATGTTGCCGTCCTGCAGTACACCGGAGGGACAACGGGCGTGTCGAAGGGTGTCATGCTGACGCATTACAATCTAACCGCAAACACGTATCAAAATATTCACTGGGGCTACAAAAATAAGGACGGCGAAGAGCGATTTTTGGCAGCGCTTCCATGCTTTCATGTGTTTGCCTTAACTGTGCTGATGCTGCAATCCGCGCTTCGGGCGGGGACACTCATTTTACTCCCAAGGTTTGAAGTGAAGCAGGTGCTGGAGGCGATTCATAAGCATAAGCCGACAATTTTTCCTGGGGCACCGACGATGTATATCGCTCTTATTAATCATTCAGAGCTGTCCAGCTATGATCTTTCTTCCATTCAGGTTTGCATCAGCGGCTCGGCTCCGCTTCCGCTGGAGGTACAGGAACGATTCGAGGAGCTGACCGGCGGGCGCTTAATCGAGGGCTACGGGTTAACCGAGGCCTCACCGGTAACCCATGCGAACCCCATTTGGGGGCGTAGAAAAATCGGCTCGGTCGGGGTACCCTTTCCGGATACGGAGGCACGGATTGTCGATGCGGACAGCGGAGAGGATGTCCCCGTTGGGGCAATTGGCGAGCTGCTGGTCCGTGGACCGCAGGTCATGCTCGGCTATTGGAACCGTCCGGATGAAACGGCGAAGGTGCTGCGCGACGGCTGGTTATATACGGGCGATATGGCGATAATGGATGAGGACGGATATTTTTCCATCGTTGACCGCAAGAAGGATATGATTATTGCGAGCGGGTATAACATCTATCCGCGCGAAATTGAAGAGGTGCTGTTCGAGCACCCTGGTATCAAAGAAGCCGCGGTAGCGGGGGTGCCCGATCAATACCGCGGCGAAACGGTAAAAGCATTTATCGTGCTGAAGGAAGGCGAGTATGTGACGGAAGCGGAGCTTGATGCGTGGTGCCGAGGAATGCTGGCCGCGTACAAGGTGCCCCGCCTTTATGAATTCCGCGAGACGCTTCCCAAAACGATGGTCGGTAAAGTGCTTCGCCGCAAGCTGCTGGAGGAAGAGCTGGGGCGCAGGGAGTCGGCTCAGGCCTCAGCAGAGGATGATGGAAGACAGCGAGAAGCGTCCGATAAGGAACATGAGGCATAGGAGACCCACTGGAGTCCATTCGGAAGCGAATTCGGCTGGCCTCTTGGTGCTTCATTCGAAAACCGATTCGTCGAAAATAACGATGGGATCAGCAGAGGTCTATGGTACAAGGCAAAATCGACCTTCTGAAAGGAGGGGAAGTGTTGACGCAATCGAAACTAGACAACGGCCAGCAGCAACCGAATCCTACGGACGTCACCGTCTATCTGGAGCAAATGGAGCAGGCGGCACAGGGAACCTTTTGGACGTATTTGGGCTGTAAAATGGAGCGTTTAACGGATCAAGAGCTTGTTATCTCATTGGATGCCCAGCCGCATCATCTGAATGTCATCGGTATCGTTCACGGCGGCGTCATTTCTTCGCTGCTTGATAATGCAATGGGAGCAGCGGTGATGGCGCTGCGTCCTCACGAAAAGGTCGTCACTACAAATTTAAATGTGCATTTTGTATCACCGCTGAAGGCCGGCAAGCTTATTGTGAAGGCCTCCGTGCTTCATCAAACGCGCAAATCGATTACCGCGCAGGCGACTGTATCCGATCAGGAAGGCACTCTCGGCTCCATTGGGACCGGATCCTTTCGGGTCATCTAGCTTCAGCAGCGCCAGTGCAAAAGCTGTACAGATCGGGACCATATACGATGAAAAAGGGCATTTCTCTCACTTTGGGGGATGCTCTTTTTTGCATGCTGCCTTATTGTCGTTTTATTTGACGGCGGTTTTGATTGGCAGGCGATAGCAGGTGTTTTATGATGGATAGAAAAGGGAGGATATTCCAAATGATTCGGTCATACGCAAATTCTGAGGATACGCAGTATGTCGTCGAATCCCATTGTCGCATTTACTGCGCGGACTATGGGTACGATGACTCTTTTGTCGAGTTTATCGTGCAGGCTGTAGAGGATTTCGAAAAACATCGCGATGCTACCAAAGAAAATATATGGCTTGTAGAGACGGGCGGCTCGCGCAAAGGCTCCATCGCCATTGTCAAATATACGGAGGAAGCCGCTCAGCTGCGCTGGTTTCTACTGGAGCCGGAAGTGAGAAATCAAGGGTACGGGAAGCAGCTGCTGCAGGCTGCGCTGCAATTTTGCCGGGAAAACCAGTATAAGTGCGTCTTTCTCTGGACGAATGATTCACTGACGGCAGCAAGGGCGCTGTATGAAAGCTTCGGCTTTCAGGTTGTGAAAAGGAAGACACGCAGCCTGCCCGATCAAACACTGAATGAAGAAAAGTGGGAGCTTATTTTGGATTAGAGTAGTGAACCCATGAAGAACCCAGAATCAGTTTTAGGTATTTTCAATTGTTAAAGCATCCTGCCCATGGATCGATACTATACAGATGATTCAAAACGAATTAATATACATAAATATGTATTAATATTAAAAAATATGGGGGGATTGTATTGAACAACAAGGGAATTGAACAGCTTTCTTTGAACGCATGGCCGGCTCAGTATCATCTTTTTCATGATGGGTGGGTGCTGCGGTTTGCACAGGGGTACACCAAGCGCTCCAATTCCGTACAAGCTTTTGATTCGGGGGGAGAGGAAGAAGGGCTTGAAGCCAAGATCGACTACTGCGAACGAATGTATGCACAGGCGGGGTTAGATCCCATTTTTAAGATTACGCCCTTCATCACTGAGGGGTTAGAATTGGCTTTGATGGATCGAGGCTATGAGCTGCTTGAGCCGTCGCATGTTCGAATCCTTGAGGATCTGCAAACAATCAAGAAACCGACATGCTCTGAAGTCCATGTGGAAAAGGAGGTGACGGAAACTTGGTCAGCGACAATGTGCAGCTTTGGGGCACTAACACCTGCTCGTGCAGACCTTTCTCGAAACATGCTGAGCTGCTCACCGCTGACGAAGGGTTTTTTCACTCTTTTTGTTGATGCTGCACCGGTTGCGTGTGGCCTGGGGATTGTGGAGAAGGGCTATTTGGGACTGTATGATATCGTAACGCATCCCGAGCACCGCGGCAGGGGATATGGAGAACAGATGATTTTACACATGCTTGTGTGGGCCAAGTCTCAAGGAGCGGAGAAAAGCTATTTGCAGGTGGTTCAAAACAATGTAGCGGCAAACAAGCTATATGACAAGCTGAATTATAAAATCCTTTATGCTTATTGGTACCGCAGAAAAGGCCTCCATACATAATTAAAGGAAAAAGGTCATGTTCTCGAACGGTTTACTTCATGTTATGGTGAATATTAAACCAGACAGAAAGAGTGAGGTTCCGGTGAAAATCGAAGATATTTTTGGAGAGCTGCCGGTGTTAGAGACGGAAAGGATGAGGCTGCGGAAAATCGTGGTTGAGGATGCCCGGGATCTATTCGCGTACTGTTCGGATGAAGAGGTGTCCAGGTATACGACGTGGGATACGCATCAAACGATAGAGCATAGTCTCGGTTTTATTCGTTATATCCGCCAATTGTATGGGACGAAGCAGGTTGCTCCTTGGGGGATTGAGGATAAGCGAACAAACCGGTTGATCGGGACTGTCGGTTTTGTGTATTGGCATCCTTCCCACTCGAGGGCCGAACTCGGCTATGCGCTGGCTCGTCCTTATTGGAATCAGGGAGTGGGAACGGAAGTGGTCCGTCGCACGATTCTTTTTGGTTTTGAGCAGATGAAGCTCGTGCGTTTGGAAGCACGCTGCCATCCGGATAATATCGCTTCCTTTCGTGTCATGGAAAAAGCAGGAATGAGCTACGAAGGTATTCTGCGCAAGCATACTGCGGTGAAGCGGGTCAACCAAGATGTGAAGCTGTATTCGATCCTCAAAGAGGAGTTTGATGCGCAGTATAAATAATAGGTTGCATGGTGAGATGGAGCGACAAAGGAGGAGCCCCGTGATGAAAGACGATCAAATTGCACAACCGAACATATATGGAATATCGATTCAAGCTGTAATCATGGGTAAAGATGTGTTGTTCTCGGTTACGGGGGGAGAGGCTCATATCGGGGCGGCTGCGACGGCGTTTTATTCGGAGGAAGGTACGGTTCATTCGGATGTGTTGATCCTTCCGGGTCACCGCGAAGGAGAGCTTGCGGTGGAGCTGGCACGCATGGCTGCGCTGGCTCTTTCGTGTACGGTGGTGGTAGTGGCCGGAATTCATTTGCATCAACCAACCAAGCAAGATATCGAGGAGGTTGTTGCAGAGACGAAGCGGGAAATGGCTCTCATGTTGAGCCGATGGGATCGTGTGAAGCCAGCATGCATGGAATCATTCTCGTCCTAAGCTGAAGGATCACAGTGTGGGAATGAACGTGTTGGTTATTTTATCGAGGGCAGTGATTCTTCGGAACACAACAGTGAAAAAAGAGGAGAGTCGGGTCAGGAACGGCTCTCCTGCTAGGGTTTCGCGAATGCAATGCAATTCACACTCAATGGCCAGAAGCCTGGCCTCCGTGATCCAATCCGTCATGCGTGACCCGTAATATACCTACCGCTCCCTTGGAGGCATGATCAAATTGATGAGTAACGATCGGATAATCGCCTTCCTCGGTGACTGTAAATTCAACCACAGCGCCGCCGCTTGCCGGCAGCAGGACGGTTTGCAGGCCTTTGAGCACATTGCTCGGATTGCCGTCGATATACACCGCATCCATCGTCGTGCCAACGACATGGAAAGAGGAGACTTCGTTAGGACCGGCGTTGCTGATGTAGAGACGCACGATATCCCCGACTTTTGCCAGAAGGGGCTTTTCCATGAGTTCGAAATCGGTTCCGTTGAATACAACGTACTCCGGCTCGCCGTTTAGAAACTGCTCATAATCATGCTCCTCGTACCATTCGCTTTGAACGAGGGTATATTCTCTGTCAACCATAGGGTCTGTGGGATATCCATTCTTGGGCTCGACAATGATCATCCCGTACATTCCATTCGCGATATGCGCTAAAACCGGCTTTGTCCCGCAGTGATACATAAATACGCCAGGAGTATTAGCCGGATAAGTGAACGTCCCTTGCTCATTCGGCTGCACATCGATAAATTTAGCGCTGGGCGCGGCGTGGACAGCGTGAAAATCCATCGAATGCGCGAGATTAGGGTCTTTATTTTTCAACGTAAAGGTAAGAACATCGCCTTCCTTAATGCGCAGGACCGGGCCCGGTACGGTACCGTTAAACGTCCAAGCGTTATACGTTTCTCCCTTCGATATTTCGATATTGGTTATTTGCGCTGTCATTTCGATCGACACTTGATTTCCGTTTCGTTTCATAATTGGAGGCACCGCCGGCTGATTCAGACGGGTCTCTTTCGGGGGATTCGTTGTTGCTGCTGTTTCAGAGGTTTTCGTTGTATCAAAAATACAACCGGACAGCAGGACTGCTATTACAGAGCAGAGGAGCAAGGCTTGAGAGTATCGTTTAGGCATGGCGACCCTTCCTTTGCAGTGATTTTGGAGATTTCCATGCAAGTATATCCTTAGAATACAGCGTTGAACGTGACTGGAAGCACATCGCCTTAGAAGTGCGGAAAAAACCATGGTTCTGTCACAGGTTTGACAAACTTGGACATTACATGAGGGATGTGTACTTGAGGAAGGTTTGAACAGAGGAGGGCTTCATGGACGTACACAGGCAGTGCGACAGGAACAAACAGAATAGTCTGCAATCCCTCGCGAATATCACAGAATACGAAGAAACCAAGGTGACCACGGACTTAAGCGAGAATTCTTTGCTCTGGAAGCCTGCATTTTCTTTTTGGTTTCCCGGATTATTGTTTGCGATTGCCGTGATCGGTCTGCAAGTTCTGCCTTGGTGGGGCGGGGCTGTTTTCGGATTGCTGTACGGGCTGATCGGTTTGGGGTGGAAGCGGTATCGAGAGTTTTTGGGTACTGTACTTCTCTATATTGTCGGATTTACGTTATACACGCTGCTGCGCTCTTGGATGATGGAGCTGCCGCTGGATCGAGAATGGGGGGTCATCTTGTCGCGGTTCGGATTGCTCGGCCTGCTGCTTCCTTTTGTTTGGGATGCTGTCATACGGCGATCAAAGCCGTCTTATTTACGTTTAGGGAGCTTCCGGCAAACGATTTATTTTCCATTTATTTGGAAGGGTTTTATTGCAGATCCGATCTGGAGATTTCTCTTGATTTCCTTAAGTATAATCACGATTACGTTTCTCCCTTTTATTGACTTTCACCGAGAGCAGCTTTTTCTGCTGCTTAGCTTTGGAGTTTTGTTTGGAATCGTCAACGGAATATTGGAAGAGCTTGTGTGGCGGGGATTCGTGTTAAGCCGTATGGCGGCCGCGCTTGGGCAATTACATGGATTATTGGTGACAAGCCTTGCCTTCGGACTTTATCACTATTCATTAGGGATTTCGTGGCCGATATGTATTCTGTTTGCTGGATTTGGGGTGATGATGGGAGGGCTTACGCTTCGTTCGGGCGGGATCGGACCTGTCACTGTCATGCATATCATGATGAATATCTTTTTTGTGCTTAGCGGCATGATTTTTTGAACGGCTTCTATTTATCTGTTCCAGTGGAAATGAAGAAGCCTGATCGAATAAGACCGGTAAGATCAAAGATCAGGCTTGATACATTTTTTCGGAAGTCTATGGACTTGCTAGGCTCTGTTACCCTGAAATCGAATTTGCCGCACGTTCCCACAAATGCGCCATGGCGATGAGAGGGTTATGCCCTAAATAATCCTGGCATGGCTGATTGAAGGGGGTATACGGCTTTCGCTGCACTGTTGTTTGATCGCCCAGCATCGGATGATAAAATTCCCAAATGGTTCCGGTTCGCTTGAACTGTTCAGCGGTAGCATCGAGTGCACGCTCCAGCAGAGCTTTCGCAGCATCCATTCGCCCATACCGCATACAGCCCCGCGAGGCCCAATACGTCATGCTGTTCCATGAAGGGCCGCGCCACATGCGGAGCTCAAAGCCAGGATCGTTCAGAGCAACCGTCGGCATCGGATGGGGGGCGAAAAACCGTTCCGGGTTTAGCACATTTTCATCGATTACCCTTTGTGCCTGCTCGTTGGAGGCCGCTCCTGTAATGACCGCCCAAATGCCCTCAAAGGCAAGATGGCGCTGCTCCGGGCGATCTACTGCCCAAATGTCGTGAAAGAAGCCGGTTTCCTCATCAAAGAGCTTGTTCTGGATAAACTGCTTCAGATCATCCGCACGGGCTTTACACTGGCTGCTTTCATCCAAGTGGCCCAGCTCTTTTGCCCAAGCGGACGCTATATCGTGCAGCTCATAGACATGGGAGGTTGCATCGATACAAGCATATTTGCCGGTGCTGATCTGATCGAAACGAATTCCGTCGTCGACGCCGCTTTCCCATAAATGATTAAGAATGTCTGTGTAAAAATACCCCTCTTGCTCCGCTTTACGGTTTGCTTCAAACCATCCGATTTGCCGTACCAAAGCCTCGTAAGCAATGTGCAGCAGAGAACGGTCCCCGGTTGCTGCGATATACTCGTTCACAGCGGCAGGCCATACCGGAGGATGGGTTTGTGTTCGGTTCCAGCGCACCTCGTTATTCGTCATATAGATCACACCAGGCAGGAAGCCATCCGCGGACATGTTATGTAAATTGTTTACTAGCTGCAGTTTTGCATGCTCTTGTCTGGTATGAATCGCATCCATTACCGCGTGCACGATATCCCAATGACCGAACGCAGGTCCGTAACAGTATCCGCTTCCGATATTTTCCCAAGGGTGGGGAAAGGGAGATTGCGCAGGATATGTACATTTTTGATGAAGCTCCTCTACATACTGCAGGACGGGCAGCCATTCGGCTTTACCGGGAAATGAGTTAGAATTCATAGCGAGATCCTCTCCTTTTCGGTATGCGCTTCCACTTCAAGGTAAACGATTTCGTAGTCAATTACAAGTAGTGAATGGCAAAAAGCCGCTCTCCCGAGAATATCAAGGCTGCGGCTTTTAACGCTAAAGTTGGATGTTATTATTGTGCGGGCTGAATGACGCCTTTTTCGAGCAGCAGCCGCTCAAGCTCCTGCTTCCTTGCCGGTGCCACCTTCTCACTGCGCTGTACATGAAGCAGCAAAGGCCGAAGGGCGTTCCGATTGTCCTCGGTATCCTTCGGACGCTTCATACGGCTGGCCAATTCGATCGCTTTTTGTACGAGCTGGTCATCGGGTTCACCGTTTAATTGATGCTGCAGATCCAGCAGCTCGCGAAACGGTTTGTTTTGCTGATAGAAGAATAAGTAGAAAAATCCGTTAACCAGCACGAGCAAAACAAAGCCGTATAATGGAATCCAAAACTTTAGCAGTTCGTTTACGTCCACGTCCTGCTCCTCCTCAACTGCGGGTGATCTTTTACCCTATATATTATCGAAAATGACGCTATTCCGCCAATTTGAGCACCAGAAGTCCGACAAGCGAGCATAACACTCCGGCAAATTCCTTACGGTTTACCGGCTCCTTCGCAATAATCCATGCGTAGGCTAGGATTAATACGACGTTCATGGCGATGACCGCTGAAACAAGACCTGTCGTCCCCAGCTTAAAGGCAGGGAGAATGAAGATCATACCGGAGATATTTGTCGTGCCTGCGAGCAGGCCTTTTCGAAACGTTTTGGTTCTCGATATTTGCTGCTCCGATTCCGCCGATTCCGCCGCCTGCTCCGCTTTACCCCGAGTACTCCACACATAGGAAACGAAAAAAAGCAGCGCCCCGGTAGCGTACATTATGGTAAGTGTCGGCAGCACATGCGCACCCAGCAGAGTCGATTGCTTGGCAGCCAAATCAGTGATGGCAAAAGTAATCATGGCCAGAAGACCCCAGCCTGCGCCTTTGGCCGGTCCGGAAACGACATCGCTCTGATAACGGATCATTATGATTCCAAGCAAAATGATGCCGATTGCCGCCATTTGCGACCCGGTCAATGTCTCGCCCCACATCAAATAAGCTAACAGCGCTACAACGACGGCTGGCAAGCCGGTCAGCATCGCAACGAGCGATGTTTTTCCGACGGCAAAGCCTTTATACATGGAAGCATTCGACCCGAAGGAGAAGACCCCCATAATTATACCGACAAGAGTCGGTACGGACCAGGTTTGCCCCATGATGAATGTTCCGGCTAAAGCAACGATCGTGCCGCAAACATAAACCCCGAATAGGAAAAGACTTCGGTTCATCGGCGTCTTTGACATGCGCTGGTATACAATGCCGCGTAAACCAAAGCAAACCGCCGCGCAAATCGCATAGACAAGCCACATTTCCGTTTCCCTCCTCTAGTTGACAATGTCCCCAGAATACGCCCGAAGGGGGAATCTGTCAACTGTTACGCGGACCATTACAATTAGGCAGGAGTCGAGGTTCTAACATTATGGAAAAGCTGTTGGATTGCGAAGGTTTTTCGTTGAGTTGACGTAATATTGGTTCGCATTGGCAGAGCGGCAGGTCCCTTCGCGTGCATATTCACTTCGCGGCCGTCAGATGCTATGGTCGAGGTGATTTCCTTGAACAAAGGCATAACAACGGGCTTAACAGGGATTTTAGTGGCGCAAGGACTGAAGCTGCCGCTTACGTATATGCGTACGGGAAAATGGAATTGGTCCGCACTGGTGCAAACCGGCGGAATGCCAAGCTCTCATTCGGCGGGCGTTGCGTCCTTGGCTTCTTATGTTGCTTTGAAAAAAGGAGTTCGCGCTGTTGACTTCGCGATCAGCACGATCTTCGGTCTAATCGTCATGTACGATGCGATGGGTATCCGCAGGCACGCCGGAGAAATGGCGGTGGAGCTCAATCAATTGGATGAATCCGTGGAAAGGCTGGCCGACCAGCATCCAGGCATCTATCACGAGCGCAAAGAAAAAGCGCTTAAGGAGCAGCTGGGTCATATGCCGGAGGAAGTAGCGGCCGGAGCATTGCTCGGAACAGTAATCGGCATCGCAAGCTATTTGCTTGAACCGAAAAAGAAAAGATTTGCGGCATCACGCTGGTTATCACCCCGATGAAAATCGGGGCTTTTTTCATTGAATCGGTTCCTGCTGTTATATATTCTTTTTTCCAGCCAAATACTAAGGACATCAACATTTTGGGAGTGTCCTTATGAAACAGACGATATTATTTTCCCTTCATAACAAATTTGCCTTGCTGCTGTTAACACTAATGGTAACTTTCGCTGGAATATATGCCGGGACAACGATGAAGCTTGAGTCGATTCCGAACATTAATGTTCCGATCGTCACCCTGACGACGATATACCCTGGTGCAGCACCGGAAACGGTGGCCGAAGATATCACGCTTCCATTGGAGCGTCGGCTCAAAAGCATGAACGGGGTAAGCACGTATACATCAACCTCTGCAGACAATGTCTCAAGCATACTTGTTGAATTTGCTTACGATCGGGATATGGATGAAGCCGAGCGGGAAATAAGGGATATGGCTGCAGCTATGCCGAAACCGAATGGGGCGGGCGAGACGGATGTATCCCGGTTTAATATCAACGATATTCCTATTGTAACCCTGAGCATAGCAAGTGAGAGATTGAATCTGGAACAGCTTAGCGAGCTTGCGGATAAGCAGCTGCTGCCCGAGCTTAGCGGAGTTGAAGGGGCGGCCCGGGTACAAGCTAGCGGTCTTCTTCGGCGTGAAGCGACGGTCACGCTTATTCCGGATCAGCTAAAACAGCTTGGATTGACTCCCGAGACGGTTACTGGGGTCATTCAAGGCTCCACGGCAAAGCTGCCGTTAGGCTTGTTCGAGCTTGGCGCCAAAGAAGCGTCCATAGTCGTGGACGGCCAGCTGCAGACACTTGACCAGCTCAAAGCGCTGCGGATTCCTGTCGTTCCGCAAGGGGCGGGGTTCGGAGCGGCCGCAGCGGGGGCAGCGGGGACGGGGGTCAAGCCTTCGGGCGGGCCAGCGGCGCTTGCTGCACTGCCAACGGTAACACTTGATCAGATCGCGGAAATTGCGCTGGTAGAGCAGAGAGATTCGATTTCCCGCACGAATGGACAGCCTTCAATCGGGGTCACGATAACGAAAACGACGGATGCCAATACAGTTGCCGTGGTCAACCAAGTGAAGCAGATTGCGGAGGACATGCAGGAGCGTCACACCGGTCTGCGAGTCACGATCTTGAATGACCAGGGCAAGCCAATCGAGGAATCCGTACATACGATGGTAAGCAAGGCGATTTTTGGAGCCGGCTTTGCGATCCTTGTCATCCTGCTGTTCTTACGAAATATCCGTACGACTCTGATTTCCGTCGTTTCGATTCCGTTATCGCTTTTGATTGCGCTTCTGGTGCTAAAGGAAATGGATATTTCCCTTAATATTATGACGCTCGGTGCGATGACGGTGGCGATCGGGCGGGTAGTCGACGATTCGATTGTCGTGATTGAAAATAATTACCGCCGTCTTTCGCTTCAAACAGAAGCCCTGCGGGGCAAAGAGCTCATTGTAGATGCCACCAAAGAGATGTTTATGCCGATTTTTTCATCTACACTGGTAACGGTTGCCGTTTTTTTACCGTTAGGGCTTGTCAGCGGACCGGTTGGGCAGCTGTTTATGCCGTTTGCCTTGACGATGGTTTTCGCGCTGCTCGCTTCGCTGCTTGTGGCCGTGACCGTAGTGCCGATGCTGGCGCATGTTTTTTTATCCGGCTCCGGCCGGAGGAAGGCGCATCGGGAGGAAAAGCCGGGAAAGCTTTCTTTGTGGTATCAGCATGCGCTTCGCTGGTCCTTAAATCATAAATGGACCGCCTTTGGCGGGTCTTCTCTGCTGCTGGCCGGAAGCTTGCTGCTGCTTCCTGCTATAGGGTTTAGCTTCTTGCCAGAGGAAGAGCAGAGCTCACTCACCATCACCTATACTCCACCTGCCGGAGCGCTGCTTGAGCAAACGGAGCAGGTCGCTTTAAAGACGGAGCAAATGCTGTTATCCCGCAAAAATGTAAACGGTGTACAATATTCGATCGGCTCCGCGAGTCCGTATGGCGCCGCTGCTGGGGGCGGCGGGAAATCGTCGGCCGTGTTTCAGATTCAGTACGATGAGGATAGCGAGCAGCTAGCCTGGGAGAAAGAGGATATGCTTCAGGATGTGAAGCACATTGACCCGGCAGGTGTTTGGAAGCAGCTGGACAGCTCCGGCGGGATCGGAGGCAACACCCTGCAGCTCTTTATTTACGGAGATCGAATGGAGGATATCCGGACCGCTGCAGATCAAGTGCTGGAGGAGCTTCGCAGACGCGAGGAAGACTTCCAGCAGCCGAAGTCGAGCTTGTCTCAAACGCTGCCGCAGTATACGTTCCGGGTAGATTCATCGTCGCTAAGCGGGTACGGCTTAACGGCCGCGCAGCTTGCTGTAAGCCTGCGTCCGGCTCTGGGGCGTCCGCAGCTCTCCGTGTTAACAACGGAAAGCGGGAAACAGCTGCCGGTTTATATGCAAACCGAGGAGAGGACTTATAAGGACATTTCCGATCTGCAAAATGAAATCGTACCCGCTCCGCTTGGGCCTGTTCCGCTGCGGAATGTCGTTGAGCTGGTTCAAGGAGAAGCGCCGAGTGAGGTCACGCGAAAAGACGGGCAGCTGTACGCGCAGATTTCAGCCTCCATCGAGGCCAAGGATGTTGGGAAAGCATCATCCGAGCTAGGCAAAGCCTTAGACAAGCTGAAGCTCCCGGCTGGAGTTACGGTCGATTTTGGCGGAGTGACTGAGCAAATGAACGACACCTTTCGCCAGATGGGGCTCGCCATTCTTGCAGCGGTCGCCATCGTTTATTTATTGCTCGTATTGTTTTTCGGCGGGGCGCTTACGCCGTTTGCGATTTTATTTTCACTGCCGTTCACGGTCATCGGCGGTCTCGTTGCTCTTTATGCGGCGGATGAAACGATCAGCGCCTCGGCGATGATGGGCGCGCTTATGCTGATCGGTATCGTGGTAACCAACGCGATCGTCCTGCTGGATCGCGTCCGATGGAAAGAGAAGGAGGGGCTCTCCGTACGGGAGGCACTGCTGGAAGCGGCTGCGACGCGGCTCCGTCCAATATTAATGACGGCACTCGCAACCATTGGCGCGCTTCTGCCGCTTGCTTTAGGTTGGGAATCGACGAGCGGCAGCTTGATATCCAAAGGGCTGGGCGTTACGGTGATCGGCGGCTTGGTCAGCTCAACACTGCTTACACTCATTATTGTGCCGATCGTATATGAGGCACTGTCCCCGCGGCGAAAGCTGCGCCGGTTTCGAAAGCTGCCTTTAGGTGATGGGGCATCAGATGTGGTATGATGGAAGCATTGACCATAATGAAAAGTTTCCATATGCTGGGAGTGTAGACGAGTGATTACCCGCACTATAGCCCCGTCGGAAAGCGGCAAACGGCTCCATCGTTATTTACGGACACTTATGCCGAATTTTCCGCTCGGACAAATTTATAAAATGATCGATTCTGGAAAAGTGAAAGTGAACGGCAAGCGTAAGAAACAAAATTACGAGCTGGCGGCTGGTGACGAGCTGACCATTTTTATGGACGAGGATTCCTTTAAACAGACGAACGGGGCCGAGAAAAAAGTCAAGTTCGCCGGTGTCAACACGATGATTGACATTGTATATGAGGATGAGGAGCTCATGGTCGTCAACAAACCTGCGGGACTGCTCACGCATCCGGATCAAACGGAGCAGAAAAATACGCTGATTACGCGAGTGCACGCTTATTTGTACAAGCATAACAAGCTGGACAGCGCCTTGTTTTTACCCGCTACGGCGAACCGCCTGGATCGAAACACCAGCGGTTTGGTCCTTGTAGGTAAAACGGCTGGAAAGCTCCACGAGCTGAATCAAATCATTCAAAGCCGAGAGCTCGAAAAATATTACATTACCGTTGTCGAAGGCACGGTAACCGGCAGCGGAACGATTTCAGGCACTCTTGTGCGGGACACAGATAAGAATAAAACACTGATCGGCGGAACGCGGGAAGCCGCGCGTCCAGGAGCAGCGCTTGCCGGTGAGAAAGAGGCGGAAACGAGGTACCGCAGTCTAGCGTCAGGGGGCGGTTATTCGCTGGTGGAGGTAGAGCTGATCAGCGGTCGCACGCATCAGATTCGCGCGCATTTCAAGAGCATCGGTCATCCGCTGCTGGGGGATATCAAGTATGGAGGCAGACGGTTTGAGGATGTGAATTATCAGCTGCTGCATGCTTGGCGGATTGTGCTTCCGGACGGTACTGTCTTTAAGGCTCCTCTGCCGCCGGACTTTAAACGGATTTTAAAGCAAACGGGCATTCCGCTGCCGGATAACGGATAATTTATACGTACGGATCAACGGGCTATAGCTCGTCACGTCAGGAGGCTGGAAGTGATGGAACGTACCAATACGATCGTTCCTTTCGGTTATGAACCGCAAATGTCCACGAAAAAAGGAACGCTGTTCTATTATGATACGTTTGAACGTGCAGATGTCCATGCGCTTTCCTCGGCAATAGCGTTAGCAGAGTCGCGTTCCTTTTCCAAAATGGTCTTTTACCCGCTGCACGAGGAGACCGTTAAACGAATGACGAAGGAGGCGCCGATCTCTTTTTATAAAAGAGAGCGTTTGCTGCTTGAGTTTATGGAGGAGCTGGGTGAAACGCGGGGAATCACCGTGGAAGGCTGGGAAGGGAAGCGCAAAAAGTATACGCCTATGGATACGGCACTGCGGTTCTTGACGGAGAAGTATCCAGGCCCTCACTTCTTCATGCTCCCAGGAGCGTTTGCGAATTTGTTTGCCACCTATGCTACGTTCGAGGAATGGATTCGTACGATTCGGCTTGTTATTGTTGATCCGGTCCAGCCTGTGCACCCGAATTTGCTTCGTTTTGAAAGCCGCTGGGAACGGTTTAATCCATAACGAATGCACAGTTGAACGCGCGGAATTCCTTAATAATTTACGTTTAAACGGTCAATTGGTCAGCCGGCGCAGTGGTGTGCTCCTATCGGTTAACAGAACATGTTAGCTAGGAGCATATCCGTTGGCTGGCTTTTTTGCTGTTGTTTTTTGTTTTATTCGGGTGGTAACATAAGGAGCGGCGGCCGGCAAGCCGATTTGGTTGATTCGGCTGCTTCTTCTTTCTTACTTTCAACTTGGAGTGATGATACATGTCCAGCCAGAAGGCAGCCGCACCAGCGGGGGACACAGGAGCCGCTTTGGTGCATGCGACAAGGCGAGACCACGTGATTTTCGGCTTGGTTACGATTTTATACTGGTGCTCACTGTATACATACGTGCCGATTTTATCGCCTTATTTGTTGGAGGAGCTTGGGATCGGGGCTGCGATGACTGGCGTTATTCTGGGCAGCTACGGACTTGTGCAAATTGCGCTAAGGCTTCCCGCAGGTATACTCTCCGACCGGGTCGGCAGGAGGAAGCCGTTTATGGCGATCGGCTTGCTGTGCGGCGCATTGTCCTGCCTGCTGTTTGCGCTTGGCGCGAGTCCAGGCGGAGCGCTTGCCGGCCGGATCGTAAGCGGGCTCTGCTCCTCCGTCTGGGCCGCGTATACGGTGCTGTACGCGGCCTATTATCCAGCTCGGGAAGCCCCGCGGGCGATGGGGACGATCAGCTTTCTGATCGTCGCAGGCCAGCTTCTTGGCATGGGAGTGAGCGGCTGGCTGGCGGATCGGTACGGTTACACCGCGACCTTCTATGCGGGCGCAGCGGCCGGGGTGGTTGGTCTGCTTGCCGCAGCGCTGGTGAAGGAGCCGCCGGAGGGTGTGAAACGCCAGCCGATTGGCGTAGCTTCGCTGCTGTCCGGCATCCGTTCGCCGCAGCTGTGGAAGGTTTCGCTGCTTTCCATTATGGCCCACAGCGTTTTGTTTATCACGATGTTCGGGTTCACGCCGTCTTATGCAACGATTCATTTAGGCGCGTCCCGCTGGGAGCTCAGCTTGCTCAGCTTCGCATTTATGATTCCGCATGCCGCAGCCTCTTGGTTTTCAGGCAGGTGGATCGCGCCGAAAGCAGGCACATGGAAAACAATTTCGGCCGCTTTTTTATTTAGTGCGCTTTGTACGCTGCTCATCCCGTATACGGTTGATCTGAATCAGCTTTACCTTACCCAGATTGTGAATGGCTTTGCTCAGGGACTTCATTTTCCGTTATTTTTATCGTTATGTATCGCGGGGGTGGAACCGGCGCGTCAAGCGACCGCAATGGGGCTTTATCAAGCCGCGTATGCCATCGGCATGTTCGCAGGTCCGTTCGCCGCCGGCTTTGTCAATGATTGGCTGGGCCTTGAGGCAGGCTTCTGGCTGGGCGGGGGGATCGCAGCTGTATCGGTGCTTCTGACCGTATTTGTTGCACAAACATGGCAGAAGGCTTCTGCCGCAAAGACCGGGGCCTGAAACGAAGCCCTTTCTCCTTCACTGAAGTGCTTTTAAACCAAAATCTCCCCTCGAGCCGAGCGTTTCGGTCCGAAAGGGAGATTTTTTTCACCGTCTTCACTTTCATTCCTTGTGTCCCTAGGAGGAAATGTAATCTCCGCCGTTTACATGCAGGGTTTGCCCGGTAACATACCGCGAATCGTCGCTCGCGAGATAAACATAGGTTGGCGCCAGCTCGAACGGCTGTCCAGCCCGTTCCATCGGCGTATCGGCGCCGAACGTCTTCACGCGTTCCGCGGAAAAGCTGGAAGGGATCAGCGGCGTCCAGATCGGGCCGGGAGCAACGGCATTAACCCGGATTCCTTGATCGACAATGGACAAAGCGAGTGAGCGGGTAAATGAGACGATGGCGCCCTTCGTGGCGGAATAATCGATCAGCATTTTTTGTCCGCGATAGGCGGTAATGGAGGCGGTATTAATGATCGATGCGCCATTTTTTAGATAGGGAAGGGCTGCCTGCGTCATGAAAAAATACCCGAAAAAATTCGTGCGGAACGTTTGCTCAAGCTGCTCCTCCGAAATATCGAGAATACTATCCTGCGGATATTGAACCGCCTGGTTGTTGACGACCACGTCCAAACCGCCGAAGGCTTCCACCGTTCGCTGCACCGCCTGCTCATTAGCCGCCTTCGTGCGAAGATCAAGCGGAAGCAGCAGGCAGCCGGCGCCGAGTTCTTCGATGCGGGCCTTCGTTTCGGCGGCGTCCGGGTGCTCATACAGATAGGCAATCGCAACATTCGCGCCTTCCTTGGCGAACGCTACCGCCGTTGCTCGGCCGATCCCGCTGTCTCCGCCGCTGATGATAGCTGTGCGGCCTTTAAGCTTTCCGCTCCCTACATAGGCAGGATTTTCATATATAGGTCGGGGTACCATAATATACTCAAGGCCGGGCTGCTGCGGCTGGTGCTGTGGGGGAAAGGGAATCGGCTGCTGCCTGCACTCGGTCTCATGGCCATAGTATGGGTAAATCGGGTAATGCTGCATGTATGTGACCTCCTGGGGTTGAAAATATGTTCAGCAACAGTGTATTCGCCCAATTCTCCGTCGGTTCCAGGGAAAAACGAAACGAAAAAGTTGTCTTTCTCGTACATACAACATATCAACCGAGTTATTCCGAATGGAGGCATCGCAATGGAAACAAACAAAATTTTGTCCGCCTTAGCTTATTTGAGCATCTTTTTCGCCCCTTTTCTTGTGCCGATTATTATTTACTTTGTAACGAACGATCGAGAGGTGAAGCGCAATTCGTTAGAGGCACTATTGGCGCATTTGCTGCCGCTCGTTTCGATTTTCGGATTTGTGTTCCTCTTGGCGGGTTCTTTCATTGGAACGTTTACAGCAGTGTTTATCCTTCTCGCCATTCTTAGCACGATTTCTTTTATTTGGAGTGTTGTTCGCGGGATTCAAGTATTAATTCGATAGAATTAAAATACACTCATTAGGTCGTTTTTTGTCGGCATATATTTTTGCGGGTGGCGTAATTTCATGTTAAGATGGAAAAACAAGGAGGGAACAGCAATCATGAGCCAAAATGAAGAAATGAGTCATGAAGAGCAAGTGCAAGTATTGTTTCAGCATATTCAGCAAATGCTGTCCGAACGTTTTTCCGAGTATAAAGTGGATGGAGAAACTGCGGAACACCCGCTATACGGTACCTTGTTTGCGTTCCGCCTAAGCGGCGACGGCCGATCCTATTCCTGCGGCTTCTTTCTTTCCGAAATTATTAAAAAGCTGCAGGCTACTCCTGATCCCGAGCGCTGGATTTGCTCCTTTTTCTACGACAAAATTGATAATAATCTTATTCAGGGGTTCCCTGTACCACCTGAAAGTGAAGAGGACGCGAAGCGCCTGCTGGAGGAAAAGATTCTTCCAACCTGTATACAAACTGTAAAACAGGAATTTCCAGAGGAAGCGGTCCATTTTGATGTTGTTAATAACGAAGAGCATGGACCGATGCTTGAGGTTGGGCTCCCGAATATTAAAGAAGGCAACAATACATGCGCATTCCCGCTCACTTACTTGTATGCCCTTCACCATTTGAACCGGGATGCTTCAGAAGCGGTAGTGACCATGATCTACCGTCTGATGGATGAATACGAGGAAAAAGTCAAGGCATAAATGCTTGGAACTGCACCATTTAGCACTGCACCCCAATTGTTAGAAACTCATCTAACATTGGCGGTGCAGTTTTTTATTGGGCAAAACCGGTATTCGGACGTGGACGTACGGAGGCTGCAGCGGGTTTATGGTGGCGGATGGTTCGTCACAGCTATTATTCGTTCCTAGGTCATGCATATTGCGGTAAAGATAGCGAATTCTACAGAGTGAATAGTGCTCTAAGCCGTCTAATCTGTTCTAACCGCTGTTTGGTTCTGCGATCCTGTCCGAGAGGAGATCTTACGAATGAAGGCTGTGACGTATCAAGGGATAAAAGACGTTGTCGTCAAAGAGGTTGACGCTCCTAAAATCGAAAAGCGTGACGATATTATCGTACGAGTGACGAGTACGGCGATTTGCGGATCGGATTTGCATTTAATTCATGGCATGATTCCCAATTTACCGAATGGGGCGGTTATCGGGCATGAGCCGATGGGGATTGTAGAAGAAGCCGGACCCGATGTTACGCATGTGAAAAAAGGCGATCGGGTTGTCATCCCGTTTACCATCGCCTGCGGAACTTGCTTTTACTGCACACACAACCTGGAAAGCCAATGCGATAATTCGAATCCGCACGGAGAAGCAGGGGCCTATTTTGGCTATTCCGAAACCTTTGGCGGCTACGCAGGCGGGCAAGCTGAATATTTGCGGGTGCCATATGCAAATTTTGTACCGTTTCGCATCCCGGAATCGTGCGAGCTGGAGGATGAGAAGCTGCTCTTTTTATCCGATATCGTGCCTACCGCTTATTGGGGCGTAGATAACGCCGGGGTAAAACCGGGGGATACGGTAATCGTCCTTGGCTGCGGACCGGTTGGTCTGCTGGCGCAAAAATTCGCTTGGATGAAAGGGGCGAAGCGGGTCATCGCGGTTGACTATATCGGGTACCGGCTGGAACACGCGAAGCGCACCAATAATGTGGAAATCGTCAACTTTGAAGATGAGAAAAACATCGGCAACCATCTGAAGGAAATGACTAAGGGCGGTGCGGATGTAGTTATTGATTGTGTCGGCATGGACGGCAAGAAAACGTTGATCGAAATGGTGGAAACGGCTCTGCTGCTGCAGGGAGGAACGATGGGTCCGATCCTTATCGCCAGTCAGTGTGTGCGCAAAGGCGGGACAATTCAGCTTGTCGGCGTTTATGGCCTGCGCTACAATGCGTTTCCTTTGGGGGATCTATTTGCACGCAATATTACGTTGAAAATGGGACAGGCTCCGGTCATTCATTACTTGCCGAAGCTGTATGACGATATTGTTCATGAACGCTTTGATCCGACGACGATTATTACCCATCGTCTGCCCTTGTCGGAAGCGCGTGACGGATACGAGAAATTTGATACAAAGACGGATGATTGTATAAAAGTGGTATTGAAGCCTTAATACAAGCGCATATTACAACTGCGAATAGTAACTTAGCGGGATGTGAACGAGACCTTGCAGCGTAGTTCGTTCGAATAGAAGTGTGCTTGCACTGCAGGCTTGATTAAGGTTCCACCGCGATTAAAAAGGAGGGATATACGATGACGAACAGCTTGGACGCAATCCGCGCCGATCAGCAGAACTTCCTTGACAAGACGGATGATGAGGTTAAAGCGGTTCCTGCGACAACCGATGTAGACGAAGCGGTGGAAGCGATGACCGCACATATCAATAAATATGATGTGAACGAAAACGAAGAGCAGCAATAAATCGGGCGGTCGATGCGCGAGCTTGGTAGGAGTGAGGGGGGACGAATGCTTCGTGCCCCGCTTCGCTGCTACCGAGTGATTTCGGCGGGGGTGGAGCGTTAGGCGGAAGCCCCAGCCGGGGCTATCGGCTGACTAATACAAGTAATTTGTATTGTTGAAGCGGCGGGCGTGTTCGAAATGCCGACTAATACAAATTACTTGTATTAATTTTGCACACCCGTGATGCTTCAGCCACGGGGACAAGCCAGACTTGCCGGGAAGCCAATCGCTTTCCCAGCTGGTTCAATTTACCACACAAAAACCGTTGACAACTGATTTTCCATAGGGTAAATTTAGGTATAGTTTTTGACCCGATGTTTATTAATTCCATAAAGTGCTCAAGCACTTCTTATCCAGAGAGGCGGAGGGACAGGCCCGATGAAGCCCGGCAACCGGTATTGCTGCTGCAATACGTCATGGTGCCAATTCCTCAGAACGACAACGTTCTGGCAGATGAGAAGGGGAGTTCGCTGATCGATATAGCTGCCCCTGTTTTCTGCGGAAAACGGGGGCTTTTTATTTTGACAAAAGGAGGGATCCGTGTGAACGAAGTCATTCGACTGAAGCAAGTTTCGAAGCAGTATGTTTCGCGCAAAACGAGCGTAACCGCCCTTCAGCCCATTGATTTAACCGTGCATAAGGGAGAAATTTTTGGGATTATCGGGCATTCCGGCGCCGGAAAAAGTACGCTGCTGCGCTGCATCAATATGCTTGAGCGTCCGACGACCGGCAGTGTATACGTGAACGGCACGGAGCTTATGACGCTGGACAATGCTGGGCTGCAGCAGGCAAGACGGAGCATCGGCATGATTTTTCAGCATTTTGCGCTGTTATCTACGGCTACAGTAGCCGAAAACATAGCGTTTCCGCTGCAGCTGGCAAAGAAGCCGAAGCAGGAAATTGACCGCAAGGTGGATGAAATGCTTGCGTTGGTTGGTCTATCGGAGCATCGTCACCATTACCCCGCGCAGCTTTCCGGAGGCCAAAAGCAGCGGGTCGGTATCGCGAGAGCGCTGGCGAACGATCCGAGTGTACTGCTGTGCGACGAGGCGACCTCTGCGCTCGATCCGCAAACAACGCAGCAGATCCTTCAGCTGCTCCTCAAAATTAATCGTTCGCTTGGGCTCACGATCGTGCTGATTACGCACGAGATGAATGTGATCCGCGAGCTTTGCGATCGGGTCGCCGTCATTGAACGAGGTACGATTGTGGAAGAGGGCGTGGTTGCAGATGTGTTCTTGAACCCACAGCACCCCACGACTAAAGAATTTGTCGAGCAGACCGATGGACGGGCGGAGCTTCTTCGACCGGAGGAATTGCCGGAAGGCGGAAGCTCATCGATGATCCGGCTGACCTTCATTGGCGAGGATACGTACCGGCCGATTCTGCATGACGCGGTCAAACAGACTGATGTGTCTTTTGTCATTTTGCAAGGGACGGTCTCCAAGCTAAAGGATATTCCGTACGGTCAGCTTATTGTGCAGCTGGAAGGGGAGGAAAGCCAGGTAAAGCTGGCTATTCAAAAACTGCAGGAGCATGCAAGGGTGGAGGTGATCGGCAATGCTTGACGTGTTGGTGGGCGGATTGTACATGAAGCTGACAACTGCAGCAATGGCACTGGCCACGGGAACCTTTCAGGATATCGACTGGCCGGAAATCGGGCAGGCGACGACGGATACGCTGCTTATGCTGGGTTTATCAACCTTGTTTACGGTCATTCTTGGTGTGCCGCTCGGAATTTTGCTGTTTATGACCGCGAGAGGACAGGCGCTGCAAAATGCACTTATTCATTCATTCCTATCTTTCGTTGTGAATGTCCTGCGCTCCGTGCCTTTTATCATCCTCTTGATTATGCTGATTCCGGTCACTCGGCTGCTCGTGGGCACTTCGATCGGCGTGAAAGGTGCCATTCCACCGCTGGTGATTGCGGCGGCGCCGTTCTTTGCGCGATTGGTCGAGACGGCGCTGCGTGAGGTCGACCGCGGCGTAATCGAGGCCGCGCAGGCGATGGGTGCGACACGCTGGCAAATTGTGACGCGTGTGCTGCTTCCCGAGGCACGCACTGGAATTATTGCTGCAATTACAGTGACCGCAGTCGCACTGGTTTCCTATACAGCAATGTCCGGAGCCGTCGGTGGTGGCGGATTAGGCGACTTGGCCATCCGTTACGGCTACATGCGCTTCCGCACGGATATCATGTTTGTCACCGTTGTGATTTTGTTTGTTTTGGTGCAAATTCTGCAAATGGCCGGTGACCGGTACGTCCGGAAAATGAGCCGAAAATAAGCAGGGTTTCATATATTCAGAAGTAGAAAAAAGGGAGGAATCATCAATGAAAAAATCTGTTCTAATGCTGTTATCGCTTGTTCTTGCTTTTACGCTTGCGGCATGCGGCGCAAAGGAAGAAACGAAGCCGGCTGATCAGGCGGGCAAAGCGCAGGGCGGAGCCGAGCCGGCGAAGACAGTAAAGCTGACGGTTGGTGCGACGGAAGTTCCGCATTCCAAAATTTTAGAATTCGTAAAGCCAATGCTGAAGGAGCAAGGTGTTGAGCTGGAAATTAAGGTTTTCACCGACTACATCCAGCCGAACGTACAGGTGTTTGAGAAGCAGCTGGACGCAAACTTCTTCCAGCACAGTCCATACCTGGAGCTATTCAACAAAGACAATAAGATGGATTTGGTGAAGGTAGCCGGTGTTCATATCGAACCGTTCGGCGCATACTCCCAGAAAATCAAGACTGTGGATGAGTTGAAGGATGGCGCATCGGTTGCGATCCCGAACGATCCGACAAACGCGGGCCGTGCACTTGCTCTTCTTGAGAAAAACGGGCTTATTAAGCTTAAAGAGGGCGTTGGTGTAAGCGGCACTGTGAAGGACATCGTGGAAAATAAGAAAAACCTGAAAATCCGCGAGCTGGAAGCAGCGATGCTTCCCCGTGTACTTGCGGAGGTAGAGCTTGCTACGATCAACACAAACTACGCGCTGGAAGCGAAGCTGAATCCGACGAAGGACGCTCTTTTCATCGAGGGCAAGGATTCTCCTTATGTAAATATTTTGACTGCGCGTCCGGATAACCAAAATTCCGATGCGATGCAAAAGCTTGCGAAGGCGCTCAATTCCGCAGAAGTAAAAGCTTTTATCGAGAAGGAATACAAAGGTGCAGTAGTGCCGGCATTTTAATCAAATCATTGTAATTTGGAGGCTTCCGTATAAGGTACGGGAGCCTTTTTTCCATACATAGGGCCAAATGTCTTATATACTCACCCTAGGACATCGTATACATTACAGATATGGGGAAAATATTCTCGAAACCATGTATGGAGCGCTCATAAAAAGATGAAACAGGTCGAATTATCGGGTTATATTTATCATGGTACGTTGGATGTGTATGTGCCGAGCTTTCGCAGGAAGCTGCTGAATGCGGCATACTGGAACCCGAGAAGGGACTTCGGGGCCGGCTTGTATACCACCTCGAGCTTAATCCAGGCCAAGAAGTGGGCAAGATCCATGCAGGAAAAATATGCCGGGGTTGAAGCCGTTAATCCGGCCGTTCTTAAAATCCGCATTTTATCGGTTCCGCCGGAAGCCTTCTCCCTTCACTTTGTAACCGCAAATCATACGTGGGCTCATTTTGTCTATTCACATCGTTTGTATGCAACGGACAGCTACGATCCGTGCGGTCGCCATCCGGATATTATCAGCGGTCCGTTAGCTGATGGCAATACTGGAAAGCTGGTAGAGGATGCGATACAATTAAACAAAGACAGCGAATGGTTTTATGACCAAATCGTTCGCAATCAGCACGGAAAACCGATCGATCTTGTTAAATTGGGGGATCAGATCGTATACTGCAATGAAATGCTTGAAGCAAGCCTACGGTTGGATGGGTTCTATATATGGAAGGGAAGAAGGTGGGACTATGCTGAGAATGAGGACGCTAACGAGGCTTGACCGGTACGAACGCGGAATTGTCCGGAATTTGATCGAAGCCTATCATTATTCGGCGCCCGCGGCCCGCGCTTTGTTTATGGCATACCGCCCCGTTTTGAAGCTGATGGACCGCTATGACAGTAGTAAAGATTGGGCGGAACGCTTTCATCATGCGAAGCATAATGGGCTGACCGCTGACCAATGGGTGAAGCGGATTAAGAGGGTTCGCCGGGAGGAGCGGCATGAGAAATACGGCAGCCGGCAGGGAAGGCGTATTGCCGCAAGCACCACTCAAAAGAATAAAAAGGCGAGACGGGCAATTTTAGTCCGATAGTTTGCAATTTTGCAGGTTGAAAAAAGGCTTTTCCTCACTGATGTAGAGGAAAAGCCTTTTATGTTGGGACGCCTGTCAGACGAATGGGGTTAAACCGACCGCAATCATTCTAAAGCAGTATTGTATTCTCCCCTTGATCCGTCACCTCAGACTTGTTGCCGCTGCCCTCAATATGAGCAACGTATTGTTTTCGGCACGATTTTGAGGCGATCAGCACCGCTTGTTTTTTGCAGGAGTGAATGGAATTATGCAGGAGCCGGTTATTTTCGCTGTAGCTGTATGCCGCTTTGCCGTCGGCATCGATTGCGATTCCGATCTCCACCGTTCTAATATCGTTTTGGGAAAAGGTGTTTGTGTCAGTGTGAACGGCATAAATACCGGTCTTGACATCGGAAACAAAGTTTCCTTCTAAGCGATTGCCTGTAGGCTTGCCGACGCCGGGGCTCCCGCTTCCGCTAAGTGTGATGCCGCTTGCCGGTCCTTTTTCGATGAAATTGTCGGCAACCAGATTGCGTGAACACAATCCCTCAAGACGAATGGCATCGCCTTCTCGTATGCTTTGAATCCGGTTGCTGCAAATGGTATTTCCGCTGCAAGACTTCTCTTTGCCAATTAAGCGGATCGCCGCTCCTTTGCATTCGTAGAACATATTATCACTGACAGTAAAACCGTTCGAATCGTTAATTAAATGAACGCCGCTCTGTTGTGTATCTTCAAAACGGTTGGATCGAATTTGAGTGCCGAAACCGCCCTTGCAAAGGAGGGCAATGCCTTCTTCTGCCTGTTCATAAGTATACATCTTCGTAAAGGTACAATCGCTAATACTTGCTTCATTGCAGTTTTCCAGTAAAAGTGCATTGGCGAATTGCTTAAAGCTGCAGTTTGTAATCGAGAGGCGAGAGGACTTGGAGGCCTGCAAGGCTCGCTCAATTTGGTCATAAACAGCGCCGACGCTTAACAAGCCCTCAAACCCGATATCTGAAATACTAATATTCTCACTATTGTCAATAGCGCGAAACATTGTGAGATAAGTTTTACCGGCAATAATCTTCGTAAGATTTTGTCCGTCGCCGACCAAACGGATATTCGAATTGATCATAACAATGGTGTTAATATAGTAGTTTCCCGCTGGAAGATATACGGTTCCTCCACCGTTAGTGGTTGCCGCATAAATTGCTTTTTGAATTGCTTCTGCTCCGTTTTGATGATACCTGTTCCCGTCCGCTGCACCGTAGTCTTTCACATTGTAAACGGAGGAGGAAGGGGAGACTGTACCGGAGGCGCGGGCAGTGCCCTCCAATAAACCTCCTGCGGTTGCGTAGGTTAGCCCAGCAGCGCCTAATGCGGTAAGAAGCTTTCGTCTTGAGATGGGTTTTTCAGTGTCCATATCAATATCCTCCATCTTTCTAGTAATCTATGAGAATATTGTAGCACATTATCTTAGATTTCGGCACGATTCGCTGGAGGTGCCGAATTGAAGGGGAAGCCGAACTTGAAAACTCAAAAAGGCCGCATCGAAGCGGCCTACTTACGTTCGGGGATGCCTAGCATCTGCGGAATGGTGACAAAGCGGAGACCCTTGTTTTTGAGCTGCGGAATCAGCTGGTCCACCGCCTCTACCATATCGGATAAATCCTGCGACCAATGCCCTCCGCTGTGCATAAGGATAATGGCGCCCGGATGCAGCTGTTCCAGCACAGTCTGTTGAACCGTGCCGGCATCCGCTTGTGTCCAGTCGCGTGAATCCACGGACCATCCGATTACACGAAAGTTCATCTTCTCCAGCTCGCGCAGGACGTCTTCATTGAGACCGCCGTATGGCGGACGGAAGAGCCTCGGTGAGTATCCGACCGTGCTTTGGATAATCTTGTCCGTTTGCGCAGCCTCCCAGCGCAGCCTTTGGATATTTTCCTGATACAGCTTCGGATGCCAGTACGTATGATTCCCTAGAGAATGACCCTCACGTACGATCCGTTTCGTGACGCTCGGGTGCCCTTCCACACGCGAGCCCATCACGAAGAAGGTTGCTTTCACCTTATGCTTTTTCAGCACGTCCAGAACCTTTGGGGTATAAATACCGTCCGGACCGTCGTCAAACGTCAAAGCGACCGTCTTGCTATTGGGATCGCCGTGCAGCATAAGAACACCGGGAAACCTGCTCTGCAGTAACGTGTTGCTTGCCGGCTGGGCCGCTCTTCCGTTTTGCTCCGTACCAGCAGTCAGCATGCTCATGTGCGATCCGTTTGTTCCGTCGCCGCTAAATGCGGAGGATAACGTATACGGATCGGTGGAGCGGTGGGTAACAGGGACTCCTGTTGAGCCATGGCTGCCCGAAGCCGACGAACACCCGGCGGCAAGCAGGAGCGACAGCAAAGCAGCGCCAGTTTGAGCCAAAAAACGTTGTGACATGGATTCTACCCTCCTGTAAAAGGTTGGTCGTATAGGGGATGGAATCTTACTTGTCAGGCACTTCCATTGTCGGATAGCTCGAAGACTCGACCTCAACCTTGCTGCCAACCGAGTGCGCCCAGCTGAGGAAGGCTTTACCGTTTACGACGCGTTCGCCCTGCTGATTTTGAATCGGGAAGCACCCTTGGCGTGCCAGATCTTCAATCGTCGCCATGCCAAGTCCCGTCATGCCCGAAAGCACCTCGAGCGGATATTGGGTCGCTTCATCAAGCTCCTTCGTTTTCATTTCGTATATCATGCGTTCGCTCTCCTTGAGAAGGTTTTGCAATTCGTATCCTGGCATTCGTCGCTATGCAGCCCGTTTACCTCGATTGCTTCCGCCACGCATCTTGCGCCTTCGGCCCAATACTCGCAGGACGATACGGTACACGAAATCGAAGGCGACACAAGATATTCCGGATTTACGAGCCCGGCGATGGTTCCTGCCACATTCATATTGTCTGCGGAGCCTAAGTAACTGAACACATTTCGAGCATGGGTGAAAGATTTGCACATCGTCTGCTCGACGACTTGAGACATGGCGGTTTCTTCCTCGTGCATGATGTCGATATTGCCTGCGCTGCAGCGGTCGCCGTACAAATAATGCGTACATGTGTTAACGATACATTTTACAGTGGTCACAAACCGTCACCTGCCTTTTGTGTTGGATACATGTACTTTGCCCTTTGGATAAAGAACCCATACGCTCCATAGACAGGATAAAATGATGGTGTCGGTAGGGATAATGAAAATAGTGTCGAATATGATACCATTGTTATTTTTCTCATCAGGAGGATCCTATGTCGGAAACAAATAAGGAACGGGAGCGGGCATCGTTCGGCGACCAAATCCGCAGCCGTTTCGAGCTGCAAAGCGCGGAAACAAGACACGCCATCGATCAAGCGGAACGGGAGCTCGAGCGGGAGCGTTCGATTCATTTATACATTGAGAATCATAAGGATTCATTTTTTGCCGGTGTAATTGATCCAAGAGAGTGGGACCTGCGGACTCAATTCGAGCAAACGAGAGCGATGCTGAAGGAAGCGCAAACGGTAGAAGAGGTAGACCATTTATATCAAGAGGCGCAGCGGGTACTGAAGCTCATGTCGACTCCGTGGCTTTATGTGCTGTCAGGAGTTCGGAACGGAGGAAGAACGCTTATTTCACTTCATTTGACAGCGGAATATGCGGAACGAAGGCTGAGGGAAGCAGAAGACTTATACACCGGATTGAGAATTGAAAAGTATGAGCTTGAAATAGAGAAGGAATAGATTGTCCTAAAAAATCGGACAGTATAACAAGTTGTTTTGCAGGGAGTGCCGGATGGCACGGAAGCGGGATGGGGGCAAAATGGAGCATTGGCAAAAGGCGATTCGGGCGTCTTCATCAAGCACACGAACAAATGAAGAGCATGCCAGACTTTTGGTCGAAAGCTATGAAAAGCTTTTGGGAAGGCCATTGTTGGAGCCTGGTAACGGAACGCTGGCGGAGCGGCTGTTCCATTCGAAGATGGTGGTTTTGTCTCACGGGACGGAGGCTGACCCGATCTTGAATTACGGGAACGCGGCTGCGCTGAAGCTGTGGGAAATGGATTGGGACCGGTTTACATCCACTCCATCGAGGTACACGGCTGAAGCATTGATTCGGGCAGACCGTGAGCGGTTTATGGCTGCGGTAAGCGAGCAAGGATATGCTGATCATTATACGGGCGTACGAATATCTGCGACGGGGCGTAGATTTACGATTCAACGGGCAGCGGTGTGGAACGTTACGGACGAACTGGGCAACGCGATCGGGCAGGCTGCGGCCTTTCCTGAATATACATATTTACCGTAGATTGGAAGTAGATAAAGCTACAGCGGCAGTGAGTGGAGGACATATTGATGGATATACGAAAAATCCGGCTGGACGATACGGAGCTGATTCAGCCAAGTGAGGATCGCGACGAATACGACAAGGACTATGCCAGACTAATTCAATCGCCCGCGTTTCGCAGACTTCAGGGGAAGTCGCAGGTATTTGGTGCGGGATCAGGCGACTATTACCGGACCCGGCTGACCCATTCCATCGAAGTATCGCAGATTGCCCGCGAGGTTTCGCGACGTTTGGGGCGGATGTATCCGTTTCTAGCCAACAAGGAGCACCCCGGTCTCATGCTGGAGCCCGAGGTGGTGGAATGCGCATCGCTTGCGCATGACCTGGGCCATCCGCCGTTCGGGCATAAAGGGGAAGAGGTGCTGCATCATCTATTGACGGCGGAGCATGGTATTCCGTACGAGGGCAATGCGCAAAACTTTCGAATTCTCATGTTTTTGGAAAAAAGGGCGGGCAGCGAAAGCGGACTTAATTTGTCGGCAGCGGTGCTTCTCGCCGTGAATAAATATCCGTTTAGCCTGGAAGAGCCCGGGCGAAACAAGGGTGTCTATGGTATGGAATGGGAAGGCATCCACCAGCTTCGCCAGCTGTGGAACATGCCTGTCGGCTGTGCGACATTAGAAGCGCAGCTGATGGATTTATGCGATGATATCGCCTATTCCACCCATGATATCGAGGACGGAATTCGTGCCGGCAAAATCCAGATGAATAAAGTGTTTTTCGAGGATGACCGCTTGGTTGACGAGGTCATTCAAGAAATTATTAATGATACGGGGAATATCGGTGTCGGCTGGGAAAAGGCGGACATGAAAGCGCTCGTCAAGCGCGTGCTGGTCGATTACCAAGAGCAGTGGGAATCGATTTATATTCAATGCGGCCGCGAGGCATCCCGCGCACGACGGGAGATGAAGGCCAGATGGGTCAGCCGATTCGCCAACGGCGTTGGGATCATTGACGATCCGTCTACAGGCTGGAAACGGATTACGTTGGTCCGCGACGGGGCCGAGGATACCGAGCTTCTTCGTACGATGGAAATTTTGAAGAAGCTGGCTTGGGTAACGATGATTAAAGATTTTCGGGTACAGCGTCTGCAAAAACGCAGCGAAATTATGCTTCAACGGCTCTGGGACAGCTTTAAGCATTACGATACGGGAAAGCTGATCATCCCGCCGGATTGGCTGGAGAGCTACGAACGGCAAAAAGGAAAATGGACGTGGGAACGCTTGATTGCCGATTATATTTCTGGGATGACGGATTCTTACGCCGAGAAGGTGTATTCCGAGCTGTTCGCCAGTAGAATCGGGTCCATTTACGAGAGAGATTAGGCGGATTATAAAAAAAAGGACCGACTTTCGGGAACGATGCCTCGATCGATAAGGGCATGCCGGGAGTCGGTCTTTTTTATTTGCGTTAGAGCTTTGGGGCCTACAAAACACTGGGAATGACCTTAATTTCTGGGTTTAGGACCGGGAGCTGCTTGTAGGTGCTGTTAAACGTAAAAATTCGTTTAATGCCGTAACGCAGCATAACGACGACGGTAAGAGCTTCGCTTAGGGAAAATTGGAACTGCGGCGCTTCGGCAACGAACTGCTTGGCCTTCTGTTCTAATTCGGTAGGAACCGCGAGCACGCTGAGGGACTCTTTTTCAATCGCTTTGTTCATCACATGGAAAAAGGCATCAGCATGGTCGTAGTCATAATGGTTACGCAGCCATTCGTGAATGTCGAAAATGACGGCGTTCGTCGTTACTAAGTGACGGTCTAAATCATCCAAATCGTACAGCACCGAGCGAGCCTTCCTATACTTTGGATGCACCGGGTCCATGAAAGCTGTAATGACAGATTGATCGATAAATACAGAATCGGCGTTATCCAGTCGTGGGGTGGTTGTCATCGCACTCCTCCTTCTTTTTTTGCAGGTGAATGGTGGTGATCATTGAGTCAAGGGAGAGGAGAGGATTCTGCTTCCAGCGCTGCGTGTCAGGTATAGAGCCAGCGGAGTGCAGCTCCTCTAATGAAGAATGAATCAAGCGTGAAGCGGCCTCCTCAATCGAAATGTGGCAGCGCTCAGCCATTTCTTTGCATTTGTCGTAAGCGTCGGGTTGAAGCTCGATGGATATCGTTTTAGGAATACTCTCATTTTCCTTCATTAAGCCGGCTGCAGAAGTTTTGAGATGATCCCAGGCTTGCTTTACAGCTTCTTGAATTGTTGCTTTGTCCATCACTTCAGCTCCCCTTTCCTAACAAAATCGAACAAGCTTTGTTAAAAGCTTCGTAATGCGAAGCTATTTTGCAGGGGTCGTGATGTCCGGGGGATCAGACAAATCATTTTTTAACTTTTTTTAAAGATTTGATTGCAATTTGATTACGGAATGGTCATTTTTTCCGTGTAAAGTGATAGTTGTCGGGGGGAACAAACGCCTAAGAGAATCTTCGGACCGACAGAGAAGCATATGCTGAAAGGAGAATGATCGATGAAGAATTGGATGAAGGGGATTTTAGGGGCGGTACTTGCGTTTGGATTAATGACAGGCTGTAATAACAATTCCGGAACACCGGCTACGGGCGGCGAACTTGAGGAGCCGTCGGTACCATCCTCCACTACGCTTCCTTCGGAGGGGGGCAGCGATCCGTCGACCGGTTCGCCAAGCAGCTCTCTGCCATCGAGCGGTGCATCGAAGGACTCCGACAAGGAAACCACGAGTTCGCCGAGCAGCAGCACGGATTCTAAAGACTCCGGAGCAGCTGCTACAGACGATAAGGATACAGGAGCAGCAGGTTCCGGCAGCCTCTCGGGAAAGGGTCAGTCGGACTCCAGTAGCTCCAGCAGCTCTAGCAGCTCTAGCAGCTTGAGACCAGGCTCGACCGATGCGAAATCTGATGCGAATTCCGGTTCGGATACGGGCACAGCTGGCGAAAGCAAGTTAACGGAAACGAAAAAATAATCAAAACATCGGATTCCACGTAACGACGAATAGCATGTAAACATACGTAGGCGCTGCTCTCTCCCGGAGCAGCGTTTTTACTATTTTTATATAAAAAATGGATAATACCCCCTAAAACGAAGTGTTAGCTGCGAAAAGGATAAGGATAACGAGAGGAGGAGTACGAAATGAATGGGCTCAAAGTGTTAATTGCTGACGATGATCCCAACGTGCGTGAAATTATCCGACTTTATTTTGCCAAGCAGCAAATTAAACTGATCGAAGCGCACGACGGTGCATCCGCCTTACATAAGTTAGAGGAAGAAAAGCCTGATATTATTATTTTGGACGTCATGATGCCGGGGATGGACGGCTACGAAACATGCCGTGAGATCAACAAACGGGCGGACATCCCGATCATTATGCTTACGGCTAAGGGCGATGAATTCGACCGCGTGCTCGGTTTGGAGCTAGGGGCGGACGATTATGTGACCAAGCCGTTCAGTCCGCGTGAGCTGGTGGCGCGAATAAAGGCGGTCGTCCGCCGGATGGAAAAGGGGAGGCAGTCCGCCGCCAAGGAGGAAACGCCGAGCTGCTTGGAAAGCGGCGGCTTAACGCTGCACCTGGAGCGCCGTGAGGTCACGGCCAACGGAGAGAAAATCGTGCTCCGCCCGAAGGAGTTTGAGCTGCTGGCTTATATGATGAAATCGCCGGGAACCGTGTATACCCGCGAGCAGCTGCTGGAACGGGTATGGGGCTACGATTTCTTAGGCGATATCCGCACCGTGGATGTACATATTAAAAAGCTGCGTGAAAAGCTGGTGATTTGGAAAGTAGATTGCCTGCAGACGGTATGGGGAGTCGGATACAAATTTGACTCGGAGTCTGGCGCATGAATATTAACCGGAGCATTTTTCGCAAGCTGCTGTTCAGCTTTACGGCAACGGTCCTGCTTGGTTTATGCGCAGTAGGTTTACTGCTTTCCTACTATACGAAGGATTACATTACGGAGTCGAAAAAAGCGGAGCTGCTGCGGCAGGCGAAGAAAATCAATTTGTCGCTGCAAAATATGCCGGTGATGGACGAAGATGCGAAGCAGCTGCTCATGTTCTTTGATCAATCCTTCGATACGCGAATTTGGGTGTTTGACGAAATGGGACAAATTGTTGCGACCTCCTCCAAGGAAGAGGTGTATGTCGGCAAATCGGTTGACCCGTCCATCGTCCGCAAAGTATCCAAAGGCGAAGACGCCGTGCTGAATTTGCAGTTTGAAGGGTTAAAGGAAACGATGCTGTCGGTTTCCGTTCCATGGGGCAAGGGCAATGTCGTATACGGAGGGATCGTGCTGCATGCGCCGATTACGGGCATATCTGAAACGATCACCTACCTGCGGGAAACGATTCTTTGGGTTACCCTTTTTGGACTCGTGGTTTCCATCACAATGGCATCCGTCATTTCCTGGACGATCTCGAGGCCGCTTCGGGCAATCGATATGGCGGCAGCCAAGATCGCGCTTGGGGATTACAGCGAACGGCTGGAGATTAAGTCCAAGGATGAGATCGGCGATTTGGCGGAAACGATTAATCATATGGTCGAGAAGCTGGCCAAAATTGATGCGGAAAAACGGAAGCTGGAGAGTGTTCGGAGTGATTTTCTAGCGAATGTCTCTCATGAGCTCCGCACTCCGCTGACCGCCATGCAGGGTTTTCTTGAGGCGCTGCAGGATGACTTGATCGAGGAGACAGGCAGGGCGAAGTATTACGAAATTATGTACAATGAGACCCTGCATATGAATCGGCTCGTTGACGATATGCTGGATCTGATGAAGATGGAAAACAATGAAATTACCCTTTTTAAAACTGGAGCAGATATGGAAGCCCTGATGCAGAAATCGGTGTTTAAATTTGGGCCGGAAGCAAATGAAAGAGGCACGGAGCTTCAGCTTCGGGTGGAGAGGGGACTGCCGAAAGCTTACGCGGATCCCGATCGAGTGGAGCAAATTTTTAACAACCTGATTACGAATGCAGTCAAGTTCACAGAAAACGGCGTGATCACCTTATCGGCTGTAAAAGACGGCAGAGATATCGTTATTCGTGTTGAAGATACAGGGGAAGGAATTTCTGCAGAGGATCAGGAGATGATCTGGGAGCGCTTCTTTAAGGTGGACCGCGGCAGATCCAAAAAATACGGGGGCACCGGTCTTGGTCTGGCCATCGTAAAGCGGCTGGTTGAGCTGCACGACGGTACGATTTCAGTACACAGCGAGTTGGGGCGGGGCACCACGTTCGAAGTACGGATTCCAAGCTTAGAAGGCCGGGAAGGAAGGAAACTTGCCGCATCCGAATAAATCATGGCCTATTCATGCAAAATGAACCCATGGCTTGCTCACAAGTCAGCCTCACGATGACTATGAATCAGGAGACGTTGATGACATGTATCTTATCTTATCGCATAACGACTTGGATGGCGTGAGCTGTGGTATTGTTGCACGATGTGCCTTTGGAGCGAAAGCGGACTTGCGCTACAACTCTGTCGAAGGGCTGGATCATCAAGTGAAGCGTTACCTGGAAACCTTCAAAGAGAAGGGGACCCAGGCAGATTATTTGTTTATTACGGACTTATCCGTGAATGAAGAAAATGAAGCGGGTTTAACCGAATACAGCGAAGCAGGCGGGAAGGTAAAGCTGATTGACCACCATAAGACGGCGCTGCATTTGAACCGGCATCATTGGGGTTCCGTGCAGGTGCAGTACGATGACGGACGTCTTGCTTCCGCTACTTCTTTATTTTATGACTACTTGATTCAGCACGGCTTACTCACCCCGAACGCGGCGCTTGACGAGTATGTTGAGCTGGTGCGGCAGTACGACACTTGGGAGTGGGATGAAAAGGGAAATACGAAAGCGAAGCGGTTGAACGACCTGTTTTATTTGCTTTCCATTGACGAGTTTGAAGAAAAAATGGTGGAGCGTCTGCAGCGTCAAGATTCCTTTGACTTTGATGATTTTGAGCAAAAAGTATTGGATATGGAAGAGGAAAAGATCGAGCGTTATGTCCGCAGGAAGCGCCGCGAGCTGGTGCAAACCTTTATCCAGGAGCGCTGCGTCGGGATTGTACATGCGGAATCGTATCATTCGGAGCTTGGCAACGAGCTTGGGAGAGACAATCCTCATTTCGACTATATTGCGATTATCAATATGGGGGGCAGAAAGATAAGCTTCCGAACGATTCACGATCATATTGATGTATCCGAAATCGCCGGTGTTCATGGAGGCGGGGGCCATGCGAAGGCGGCGGGCTGCTCCTTGACGAAGGACGCCTATAAGCTGTATGTCGGCGAACCGTTTCTGCTGGAGCCCGTGCGGGTGGATGCCTTTCGTAACGTTTACAATGTAAAGGGCTCGCCTTTTGGCTGCTTATATGACAACCGCAAGGGCGATCTCTTCTTCATTTATGCAAACCGCAGCGAATGGGTGGTGGAAATGAACGGAGAGAAGGAGAGCGGTTCCTATGCTTCCTTCGAGGAGGCGGAAATGTACATGAAGCGGAACTATCAAGCGTCGCTTGTTAGAGACGAGCGGTTTGTTAAGCATTTGATGCAGTTTCGAGCGGGGAAAACGCGGTAAATGCGAGGTAAGAACATATATTCTTGAGTTGGAGCGGTCCATGCTCGGGCGCACCTGCTTAACAACAAAGGGCTGGAGACTTCTCCGGCCCTTTTGCATTGGATACGGGCTGTGCCGTAATGGTAAGTGACGTCACCCGATAATCAAATCTTCTTTAGGGTAACGGATTTGCACTTGCTTTCTGTTGGAGCGGAACATAAAGAGCAAGGAAAGTACGCCGATCCGGCCGATAAACATGAGCAGAATCAGAACAATTTTTCCCGCTGAGGACATACCCGGAGTGATGCCGAGCGACAACCCGCTTGTTCCGAAAGCGGAGCATACCTCGAAAATCAGTGCGCTGAACGGAACTTGGCCCGATTCAAATATGTCGAGCAAAACAGCACTGCCTGCCACGAGCAGCGTCGCCACGGTAAATACGACAAAGCTTTTAATAATATCCTCTTGCTTGATTCTGCGATGGAAGGTTCTTACCTCCTGACGCCCCATGGCGTAATTAACGACGGTCAGGACGATGACGGCAAACGTCGTTGTCCGAATGCCGCCGCCGACACTGGAGGGACTTGCTCCGACAAACATGAGGAAGGAGAGCACCATTTGTGTCGGCACGCTGAACTCGGAAATATCCGCTGTGGCCAAGCCGCCGCTTCGCGTCGTCACGGAATTGAACAAGGCGAAGTACATTTTTTGATGCCAGGGAATATCGGCGAAGAACAGGCGATCCTCGATCACTAAAATACTGAGCATTCCGAACGCAATAAGCAAAATAAACATGATGCTTGTCGTTTTCGTATAGAGTGAGAAACGAAAACGTTCATGTTTGCTTATGACATACTCCCGTAGCTCCATCAGTACCGGAAAGCCGATGGCGCCCAGCACAAGCAGCAGGATCGTTATCGTCTGCACGACATAATCATCAGAAAAGCGGTACAGCGAGTCGCCAAATATATCGAAGCCGGCATTCGTAAACGAGGAAATAGAGTGAAACACACCGTGGACAAATGCGGTAGACCAATCCTCGAAGTGACCTGATATCTTAAAATACAGACCCAGCAATAACGCGCCGATTGCTTCGATCACAAGAATCAGCATAATTATTATTTTAGCCAGTTGAACGAGACCGGACAGATTGCTGCGGTTTTGGTCGATCATCATCAACCGGCGGTGGGACAAGCCGATGTTCCGTCCAAGCAGCAGCCATAGAAAGGTGCCCAGCGTCATAATGCCGATTCCGCCTACCTGGAAGGAAAGCAGCAGTACGATTTTTCCGAAGCTGTTGAAGGTTTCCGCTGTGCTTACAACGGTAAGCCCGGTGACACTGATGGCGCTCGTTGCTGTAAACAAGGCGTCTAGCGGGGAAAGACGCACTCCATCGTATAAGCTGATCGGTAAATAAAGCAAAATACTAAATACAAGAGTTGAGGCCAAATAACCAAACACGATCAGTTGAGTAGGTGTCATTTGTTGAAAGAAACGCTTTAAAGACATGAAATCCTCCAATAAGCACATGATTCTTTACCATAATACCGGAAAAAAAGCGGAAACAAAAGAAAACGAAGCGAAAACCTCCCCTTGACTTTTGTCTAACGATGTAGAAAGGGAGTGTTCGGATAATCATCGAATTGCTTTTCGAGCAAACCGGTTGAAAATGTAGAAGAGCGGAACTAAAATGGTGGAAAACGATTTCCATCCATAAGAGGCGGTGTCATAATCATGCAAGGACAGCAGGAGAAGGCAAAAACATATATCGGGATTGCGGCCGACAGCATTGAGCATATGATGGAGCAGGCGAAGGACCGATACGGAGCGAAGCAAACCCCTTTGTTTGCCGATGGGTTTCAGGTCGATACGTTTGAACCGGTTCGGTGGAAGTCGAATGGCGAGGTTTGGACGCTTTCGAACCTGGGTAACCAGCAGAACTGGCTCCGCAGCTTGGCCGGATTAAGCGCTTTAACGGGCGATTCGAAATATAAGCAGCGGGCACTTGAGGCGGTACGGTATGGACTTGATCAGCTGCGTTACGGCGATTTGCTGTATTGGGGCGGCCATCTTGCTTTTGATTTGGAGGAAAAGCGGCCGGTGCATGCTTCCGATAAAGGTCCGCAGCATGAGCTGAAATGCCACTATCCTTTTTATGATTTGATGTATGAAGCAAATCCGCAGCACGCGGTTCGTTATATTGAGGCGTTCTGGGACAGCCATGTGCGAGACTGGGGCAATCTGGAATTTAACCGTCACGGGCAGCCGCGGGAGCGTGAAGCTGGCTACTGCGTGTGGGATAATGTCTACGGCGGCGAAGAAGTATTTTTTACGGCGGAGGGCCTCACCTTTATTAATGCGGGAAGCGATTTGTATTACGCGGCTGCGGAGCTGTACCGGCTGAACGGCAATGAGAAAGCGCTGCTTTGGGCCAAACGTATGGCGCAGCGGTACGCGGATACCCGCCATCCGGAAACGGGGATGGGCGGTTATCAGTTCAGCATTTCCGTGCTTCCTGGTCGCCGGGGGGATCGCGCGATCGATCAGTTTGCCGGCCAGCTGGAGGGGCATCGGGTCATTGAAGCGACGCTGTCGGTTGCTCGCCAGGTGCACACCATTACGGCGGAAGCGGCGCTTTGCCGGCTGGAGCTGGCCGAAGGGCTTGGTGAGGCTGGAGCGGAGTTTCTGCGCTGGGCGGTCGAGGATTTGCTTGCGTATGGGCGCCATTCCTATGATATGGCGGATCACTGCTTTCATCCGGTGCTGACCGACGGCACGCGGTTAACCGGACTGGAGCTGCTGCGGGACGGCTATTACGGCAAGCAGGGGGAGAAGCTGGCAGCGGCGAAAGCCGACTTCATCCAGCTGTGGTCTTACGCGAAGGCGTACCGGCTGTCGCGGGAGCCGGAGCTGTGGCAGCTTGTGCGCAGCATGGCGGCGGGCCGCGGCCTCGGCGAGATCGGTGAGCAGCCGGGCGGGGCCCCGGCGCTCACCGGCTCGGCCTGCGGGGAGCCGGCCGCCATCTTCGCGCTGCTGGAGCTTTACCGCGCCACGGGCGGCGCGGCGTTTCTCGCTGCGGCATGCGAAGCGGCCGATGCGATGGTTGCCGCGCGGCTGCACAAGCGCGTCTTCCTCGCGCAGCCGGACTTCGCTTATGCGAAGCTGGACGCGATTGAGCCGCTGGCGCTGCTGCATTTGGCCGCGGAGCTGGCCGGCCGCCCAGGCAGTGTGCCGGTGTACAGCGGGGGCAAGGCGTTCTTCGGAGCGGCGCATGACGGATACGGACACGAAGTGGATACGCAATTTGTGTACCGCCGCCTTCTCGGTGAAACGGTGTAATTGTGCTATAACGATCTAATCGTCATAACAAGCTAAATCGGAAGATCACGAAAGCGTCGATCAGCTCGGCGCTTTTTGTTTTGGTTAACCGCCTGCTTCAACCTCCTTGTACCTAGACTAAAGTCTAGTCCCAAAACCAACAAAAGTTGGATTACTTTTCCTTTAACTTCTGCTATAACAAATAGAGAGGAAGAATGATGAATGGGGTGGGATGGATTTGAAACGAACGGCAGGGATGATCCTCTTCGCGGGAATGCTCCTGGTAGCGGCATGCTCAAGCAAGCCGGCGAATGCTCCGGCGGAGCAGCAGGAAACCGCGAAACGGGTAAAAACAGCAGAGGTGGCCGCTGTTTCCATGGGGGTGCCCGTGAAAGTTGAGGCGGTTCTCGCACCTTCTTCACGTCTGCAGCTTACGGCAGAAGTAAGCGGGAAGCTTTTGGCTGAGCATATCGAGGTTGGACAAACGGTGGAGCAAGGACAGCTCTTATTTGAGCTGGACCCGTCGGATTATAAGGCTACGCTTGAAAAGGCGCAGCTCAGTAAAGAGCGGGTTTTGATCGATCTCGAAAATTCGAAAGAAAAGCTCAGGGAAGACAAGCCGGAATCGCTAAATTTATTAAAGATTAGCTTGAAGGAAGCGGAGCTCTCCATTCAAGAAGCAGGGCGTAATATTGAAAAAACGAAGATCACCAGCCCAATTGCCGGTATCGTTACCTTAGCTTCAGGCTATTCCGCCGGTCAGCAAGTGAACGCCGGCCAGCAGCTGGCGCAGATTGAGCAGCTAGATCCGCTCTATGTCGAAGCGGCCATTACCGAGAAGGATCTGCTTGTTTTTCGGGAGAAGCAGCAGCTGCAGGTGTACCTTCCGCTTCTTGAGCAGACGCTGAACGCGGACATTTTATACATATCGCCTTCGGTCCAAGACCAAAAGCAAAACGGCTTTTCTCTCCGCGCAAAGCTGCCGAACGCGGACGGCGTCCTCCGGCCGGGGATGAGCGCACAAGTGATCTTGGATGACCGTTTGGCGCAGAAGACGGTTGCGGTGCCGATTAGCGCCGTTCTTACGGAGGACGGGCAATCGTTCGTTTACACCTTATCGGAGCCGACCAAGGTGAAGCGGACAAAAGTTGAGACCGGCAGAAAGAATCAGGATTATACGGAAATCACGGCAGGGCTGAAGGAAGGCGATACAATAGTTGTTGTCGGACAAAGCCTATTATCGGATGGTGACACCGTGGAAATTGTTGGTCAAGGGGAGAAAACGCCGTGATCAAGTGGATGATCCAAAGGCCGATCGCCGTCTTTCTGCTAACTGCCATGGTGCTGGTTTCCGGTGGAATTGCCGGGAAGCTGCTCCCCATAAAGCTTCAGCCGAGTGTTGATGGTCCTTTTCTGGCCGTAGTCGCTCACTCTTCGAAAGATATCGATCTGGACCAGATGGAGAAGGAAGTCACGTTCCCCTTGGAAACGATCGTAAACAGCCGTGATATTGTCAAGGATGCGAATGCGACAACGACCACCAAAAGCGTGCAAATGCAGGTGCTGCTTAAGGATAGCGCCAAGCCGGAGGAAATTAATAAGCTCAAGGAAGAAATCAGTCAAAAGCTGAATTCCTTTTCAATTGAGATGGATCGTACCGATGTTCGACAGTATACGGCGAGCGACGAGGTCATCATGATGATCGCCCTAACTTCTAACGACCCGGATCAGGAAAGGGTTCGTAAGGAATTAAAGGATGCCGTTATTCCGGCCTTACGAGAAATTCAAGGGATTTCTAAGGTTGAGCATACCCTTGATCAATATCAAGAAAATTATGAGTTTGAACTGAAAGCGGATCGCATTCAAAGTCTCCAGCAGGCAAATACGATCATTGATGAGCTGCGAGACGGTTTTGCTTCTCCGCTGCTGGGCACCCTCGATTACGGAAAAGAGCCTTACCGGGTGCGAAGCGAAGCAGCGGTCACCACGGCAGAAGAGCTGGAGCAATTCCGCTTGAGCACAGGGGAACGGCTCATGGATATGGTGAATGTCCGCGTGGATAAGCCGGCAGATCATCGTTATTTAATGATGAGCGGGGAGCCGTTTTACGAAATCAATATATTTGCTTCTGCGCACGCTAGTGAAGTGAAAATTTCAGAGCAGGTACAGGCCGTATTAGCCAAACATCACAGTGAGCAATCAACGGAATGGCAATATTTATTTGCCTGGGATGCTTCTGCGTTTATCGGGTTGGCCGTTAGTGAGCTCGTGGTGAACATATTGTTTGGCGCCGGGATTGCCGCCGTTATTCTCTTGCTTGTGTTCCGCAGCTTCCGTACGACGTTAATCGTAGCCATCAGTATGCCGGTTTGTATCTGTACAACGCTTTTGTCGATGGCTATGTTTAACTATAGCTTGAATATAATTACCCTTCTTGGCATCGGTCTCGGTACCGGTATGATCGTGGACGCGTGTATCGTGGTCATCGAAAATATTTTCCGAAAAATGCAGGAAACCGAGGATCGCATGGATGCAGTCATCAGCGGAACAAAAGAGGTGTTCGCGCCGGTTATGTCTTCGATTTTAACGACGGTCGCCGTATTTTTGCCGATTTCGTTTATGGATGGCATTCTCGGTGTATTTATGAAGCAGCTTGCCCTCACCGTTACGGTTTCGCTGTTATCCTCGCTTGTGGTGGCGCTGACGCTGATTCCGATTTTATCCGATAAGCTGATCCGCACCCCGAAAGCTGACGAAGTCAAAGCAAGCCGCGTGATGATGATGTACGAAAAGCTGCTCGTTCAAGCCGTCAAGCGCCGGCGGATTACGCTGCTTAGTTTTATTTTGGTGCTCTGTTTATCGATTTACGCCCTGGTTGCTTTCGTTCCAACCAACTTTTTGCCGAATATTAGTGACCGCAGCTTATTTATTAATGTGGAAGTCGATGAAAAGCTGGATTACGAGACCAATCTGTCCTTAATGGATCATGCGGCCAAGCAAATGCTCCCGATTGACGGCGTAAAAGAAGTGCTTTATTGGGGGAACGATCAAAGCACCTCCAGAGGGACGTTCATCGTGCTCTTTGAGGACCGCAAGGATATGCAGCAGACGGATGAGCAAATGAAGGAGCAAATCAAAGAGACGATCGATCGAACAATTCCTTATTCCTTTTTAAGTATGGGGGAAGGACAAGGGGATAAATCCGGTCAAATGTCCATTTCGTTATCCGGTTCCTCGATGGGCGAACTGGTTCGAGCCGTCCCAGCCATAAAGGAAGAGCTGATGCTAATTCCGGGAGTAACAGGAACGGAAGCGGCGTTATTGGAAAATAGCAAGGAATGGGTCATCGAGTTTTCCAAAGAGCAGCTTGCCTACCATTCCATTTCGCGTGATGAGGTTGAACGGTATGTAAGTTTGGTGCTGAGCGGAATTCAGGACGTGGACATTAAGGTGGATGGCGAACGGACGGCAGCGTCCATTCAATTTCCGGCCGTATACCGGCAGAGCTCTGATGCGCTGTACCGTTTGCCGATTCGAAGTGATGTAAATCTGACTCTGCAGGACGTTTCGACGATTAAGCAGTTGGATTCTGAATCGAAGCGCATCAGGAAAAATGGTAGCTACGACATGGGTCTGACTATATATTTTGACGCGGCGTCCAAAGAACGGGTCGTTCGTGATGTGACCCAATTTGTAGATCGATACCAAAGCGAAATTCAATTATCGATAGGCGGAGCGCAGCAGCAGGAAGCGGAAGCGTTTCAAAAGCTGTTTATCGCCGTCGGTGTATCATTCGCCGCTGTTTTTATGATTTTGACGATTCAATTTAATCGTTTTCGTTTGCCTTTCTTAATTATGCTTTCGCTTCCTTTTGCCATGATAGGGGTTAGTTTAGGGTTTTTATTGACCGGCCGCGACTTCGATATGATGGCGATGATCGGAATCGTTATGCTGGTTGGAATTATCGTAAATAACGCGATTGTGCTGATTGACTTCATCCATAACCATCGCAAAGATTATCCGGATGTGTTTACTGCCGTTATTGAGGGCTCAAAGCTGCGGGTACGCCCAATCTTGACGACAACTCTTACTACTGTAGGAGGGTTGATCCCGATGTTTATCGGGGGAAGCGAGGCTTCCAGCTTTCAGACTCCGATTGCAACAGCGGTTATGTTCGGACTGACTTTTTCCACCTTTGTAAGCTTGGTGCTTGTCCCGGTTTTATATTACTTTTTTGAGGGCGGGGCGGACCGAAAGCCAACGCAAAAGCAAAGGAAAGGATTCTTTAAGCGTTTTTCCAGAAAAGCGGCGGATGCAGATGTGACGGGTGCGGTGACGTAACCTCATTCACGCAAAACCTGTTGTGCTTTAAAAGCCGGCATGTGATTGGTTGGATTTGCGGGAGATTAATGCTTCTCATATTGGCGCTTGCTGATCAGGCGGGTGTAAACCAAAAATAGTGTGAGGGTGATCAAGCTGCCGGCTAGTACATCGGAGGCATAATGAGCGCCAACGACAATGCGGCTGAGCGCCGTTGCGAAACCGAATGCAATGGCCACTGTCCATACGATGACGCGCAGCGGCGTTTGTGCTAACGGGATGAACCATAGCAGGATGAGCAGAGTCCAGCCATTGGCAGCATGACCTGAAGGGAAGGATCGGCTTCCTGAAAAGAAATCTGGAATGAACCATAAGGTGAAATTGGTTACATCCGGAAGCAAATCGCGAAACCGTACCCTTCCCCAAAAGGTTTTGAGCACAAACACGAGTATCATTTCAAAGAATATAAGTGTTAGGCCATAGGAAATTAATGGGATTAAAGGGGTGAGCTTCTGTTTCGGTACCGAGCTCAAAAGCATATACGTAAGAGCTGATAATACGACGCCGCCGGCAAAGGAAGTAACAAGAATAGACATTGACGACGACAAATCGTAGGCTCGGATCACGGTTAGAGCGATTAGAATCGTGGAACTGCCAAGTGTGCCAATGGCTGCGGCGAAACGAATAAGCATGGAGGCTGCACCCTGTACCAGGAGACTGCTGCCAATAAAGAATAGGAGCCAAGCCGGATGCTCTCCGAACACTTCCAGTCCATGAGCCCAGAGCGAAGTCGGATCGTACAGCGCCCTCGATACGATCAAATCAGTATAGGCAAACAGGATCATTCCTGCCGCGGCCTTAATTCCAAGACCAAGCCCAAGCCAGAGGGCGAGTCGTTTGGATAGGTACATGCGTGAGTCTCTCCGTTCGTGGAATTTCGTTATGTGAGTTTTAATTATTTTACCATGAATGTGAAAATAAAACGCTTCTGTTTGGGTTGTAAGCGGGCCATGGTTTTGCTCGTGTCAAGCAATGATTTGTGCAGGTTTTGGATACACTACAAGGGCAATTATCAATTCACACCTGCAAAGGAGATCTGAGGCATGAGTGGCGTTATTGAGCAAATTACAGAATGGTTGAACGAGTGTGCCGGACAATCGGTGCTGATTGAGAAGGTGGAGCAAGGCGACAGAGACCGAACAAGAATACGAGTCGATCAAGTGTCGATCCAAGCTCAGCCGAAGGATCCGGACGACTATGTGGCGGAGCGGGAAATTATGATTCATGGCGATGGAGCAGTGCTGCTGGAATCGGGGCAGGCACCGCTGCCGGAGCCGTATTATGAAATTGCTTTGATCGGTGTAAGCCATGCTTCCAAAACAAGCCAAACCCTGCATATTGTGACCGATCGGGCGTCCTATCTTATTGAAAAGCAGAATGACGGGGCCGCCTACATACACTAGAACCAAGATCTAGTGAAGGATGATGGGTATGAAAAGGGAACCGAAGATGGCTGCTCCTTGGCTGATGCAGCAAACGTGGCATGACCTGCTTTTTATGCACTGGCCCATTCCGCCGGAGCAGCTTCAGTCCAAGCTTCCAAAGCCGCTTCAATTGGACGTCTGGGACGGGCTGGCCTGGATTTCGGTCGTTCCTTTTCGAATGAGCGGCATCAGGCTCCGCGGACTTCCGCCGATTCCGTTCGCTTCTGCATTTCCAGAATTAAATGTCCGTACATACGTTTATGACGAGGAACGGCCGGGGGTCTACTTCTTTTCGCTTGATGCGGCTCATTCACTTGCAGTATGGGCGGCCCGAACCTTCTTCCACCTTGCGTATGTCCGGGCGGACATGCGTTGTGTGGAAGAGGAAGGCTGGATTCAGTATGAAAGCAGCCGGCGGGAGGGGAAGGCCTTGTTTGTAGGAAAATACCGTCCTGTAGGCGAAGCGTTTACGGCGGAGCAAGGCTCCATGGAAGAGTGGCTGTCTGAACGATATCATTTGTATACGGTATGGAACGGACAAGTGTACCGCGGCGATATTGCCCACCCGCCCTGGCCGCTGCAGCAGGCGGAGGTTTTGCTTGAAACCAATACAATGATTGCAGATACACTGGGGGTTCCGCAGCCCGCAGGCGAACCCATGATGAATTTTGCCAGGGAGCTAACGGTCAACATTGGGCCGCTTGTTAAGCTATAAAGGTTTTGAACAGTGAGTGTTGAAGGGCGAAGCCGGGGTTATTCCCGGCTTTTTGTTTTGTAAACGGCTTACTTGCAGGTGGATTCGGCAAAAAGATCTAAAGATTTCTCATAAAAACCTAAATTCAGTCGGATTACTTGTATACAAGTATTCATGTATACTTTGAGAAAACGAGAGAAGAAGGGAGGGCAAAGCGATCGGTACACAAACTCTCCAAACGAAGCTCCATCCTAGACAGTCGCTAAGTGAACAAGTCTATGAGAGGATCCGCGAGGCCATTGTGACACTTGCGTTCGAACCCGGGCAATTGATTTATGAGAATCAGCTGGCGGAATCGCTAAGTGTCAGCCGTACGCCGGTCCGGGAGGCGATTCGAAGTCTGGTGAACGAATGTCTACTTGAGGTGCTGCCTCAGCGCGGAACACGTGTTGCCTACATTTCTGTAAAAAAGGTGCTGGAAGCAAGATTTATCCGGTCTCTCTTGGAGCAGGGCGCCTTTCGGATTGCGGCTGCCGAGTGGAGTGCAGAGAAGAAGACCGTGTCCAATAAGGCGATTCAGCGAATGTTAGAAGAACAGCGAGAGGCTGCCGCTGACGGGGACATTACAGTGTTTCTTCAGCTGGACGAAGCGTTTCATCGTGTCATTATGGAGGAGGCCGGCAATGCGACGCTGTTGAATGTGGTGTATCAAATGCGTGGCCATTTAAACCGCCTGCGATATATGGCGCTAAGGCAGTACCGGCATATGCCCCAAATTGTGGAAGAACACGAGCGGCTGTTCGAGGCCATTGCGGCGAATGATTCGGAGTTGGCGGGCCGTTTACTGGAGCTGCACTTTGGCAAGCTGAACGACGAAATGTCGGAGCTGCGGGCGCTGACGCCGCATTATTTTATCGATTAAGAATGGAGAGGAGCATTTCGCCATGAAAATTACCGATATTCGGGCAACGACAGTGACTGTTCCGCTTGAGGCGCCTTTGCGTCATAGTAACGGCGCTCATTGGGGGCGCTTTGTCCGTACGATTGTTGAGGTTGACACCGATGAAGGGATTACAGGACTTGGTGAAATGGGCGGCGGAGGCGAGAGCGCGCAGGCTGCTTTTCAAGGCTTAAAGGCTTATTTGGTCGGGCATGATCCGTTTCAGCTGGAGGAGCTCCGCTTTAAAATTTGCAACCCGACGGCCAGCTTGTATAACAATCGCACGCAGCTGCATGCTGCAATAGAGTTTGCCTGCTTAGACATTATCGGCAAGAAGCTGGGCATTTCCGTATCGCAGCTGCTGGGCGGCTCTGTTCGAGAACGTGTCAGCTTTGCAAGTTATTTGTTTTTTCGCCATCCCAACGATCAATCCGGGGAAGGGGAAGTGCGCACGATCGATCAGCTCGTCGAGCACTGCCATCAATTGAAGAAAGATCACGGATTCACCACCCATAAATTAAAAGGCGGGGTGTTTCATCCGGATTACGAGCTGGAATGCTACCGCGCCTTGGCAGACGCATTCCCCGAAGACCGGCTTCGTTACGATCCGAATGGGGCGCTTAGTGTCGAGGAGGCTATCCGGTTCGGGCAGGCCATTGAGGGACTCCGCAATGATTACTTTGAGGATCCGGCCTGGGGGCTTAACGGGATGCGCAGGGTGCGCTCCATGGTGCGGATTCCAACGGCAACAAACACGGTTGTCGTCAATTTCGAGCAGCTTGCCGCCAATGTGCTTGACCCGTCTATAGATGTCATCCTGCTCGATACGACGTTCTGGGGCGGCATTCGGCCATGCATTAAGGCAGCCGGCGTTTGCGAGACTTTCCAGCTTGGAATTGCCGTGCATTCCTCGGGTGAGCTGGGCATACAGCTCGCCACGATGCTTCATCTCGGGGCGGTAGTGCCGAACTTGGCGTTTGCTGCAGATGCCCATTACCATCATCTAACTGACGATATTATTGTTGGGGGCAAGATGCATTATGAAAACGGATCGATCCGTGTCCCGAGTGGACCCGGACTCGGGGTTGAGCTGGATCGCGATAAGCTGGCCCGATACGCTGAGCTCTACCAGGAGCTAGGCGGCTATCCCTATGACCGGGATCCGGTGAGACCGGATTGGTTCCCGCTTGTTCCGAATGAACGTTGGGCCAAACCGTAAGAAAGGTGGAGCTGAATTATGAGATTACGCGGAAAAACGGCGATTGTTACGGGCAGCGGACGTGGAATCGGCGCTGCAATGGCGCGCGGCTTTGCACAGCAAGGAGCAAATGTCGTATTGGTTAGCCGAACGTTGGCGCAGCTGAAGGAGCAGGAAGACTGGATACAGGCCAACACGGGCGTCTCCGTGCTCTCCGTCGAAGCGGATGTCGGGGATGCCGGAGCGGTACAGCGTATGGTAGAGCAAGCGCTGGACGGCTTCGGGCACATCGATATTTTGGCGAACTGTGCGGGTATTACGATGGTATCGCCTTCGGAGACGTTATCGCTGGAAAACTGGCACAAATGCTTGCGCATTAACTTGGACGGAACCTTTTTATGCTGCCAAAAGGTTGGTGCGCATATGATTGAACGGGGGATGGGCGGTAAAATCATCAATATTACGTCCATCGTTGCCCATGCAGCGATTCCCGAACGTGCGGCTTATGCGGCAAGTAAGGGGGGCGTCATGCAGCTGACGCAAAATCTAGCCGTCGAGTGGGCGAAGCATAACATTCAGGTGAATGCGATCAGCCCGGGCTTTATCCGCACCGAAATTGTGCAGGATTTGATCGATAAGGGCGTACATAAGCCTGAACGAATGACCGCACGTATTCCCGCTGGACGGATGGGAGAAGTAGAGGATTTGGTGGGACCGGCTGTTTTTTATGCTTCGTCCGATTCCGATTATGTAACAGGCACGATTCTAAAGGTAGACGGCGGCTGGCTGGCGAACGGTTATGTGTAGCCCCCGAGAAGGGGAGTGATGTAGAGGATGGACATCGCAGTTTGGGTCATTGTACTGCTGTCCGGAATTTGTATAGGCATCTCCAAAACCGGAATTTCTACTCTGGGTATGGTTACCGTCGTATTGCTTACGCTTGTTTATCCGGCCAAAGAAGCGATCGGCATTATGCTTCCTGTGCTCATTGTCAGTGATGTAATCGCGGTTGTTTACTACCGGAGAACCGTCGTATGGCGTCATCTGCTTTCTTTGATCCCGTGGGTTCTAGTAGGGCTTGTTATGGGATACGCCGTTCTGGAATTAGGCAGCAGTGAACAAGTAAGTTTTTTGGTTGGTATTCTGATCCTTCTACTGGTTCTGCTCCAGCTGCGTAAGCTGAGGGGACAAGCCGGGGCGGCAGAGAAGGAACCTTCTGCGCATCCCTTCTGGTTTGGCCCGATCATGGGCGTGCTGGCTGGCTTTGCAACGATGATCGGCAATGTCTCGGGCATTATTATGACGATTTATCTGCTATCCAAAAAACTTCCGAAAAATGAGTTTGTCGGTACGGGGGCTTGGTTTTTTCTGGCGGTCAATGTAATCAAGCTTCCGCTTTATGTTCACTTAGGACTTATTCATGGCGGCTCCATAATACTTAATTTATGGATGGTGCCCATGGCTTTTGCGGGTGCGGCCATCGGAATTAAGCTGCTGTCCGCACTGCCGCAGCGGCATTTTCAAGCGGTGCTGCTCCTCTTTGGCGGAGCCGGGGCGATCCGACTTATCGTCATGGGGCTGTGACCTTTTTATTTAGGGTTTGTGGTAAGGCTGTCTCGGCAACGGGACGGCCTTTTTGTTTTTTTCCACTATTTACATCTCAAAAAATCTCATTTTAGGTCTCCCGCCTTATAGGAAAAACGGAAGGGTCTATTTACAGCATGTTGAGAGTGTAAGCGATTTCCGACTGTGATCCTATTAAATATGACTCTCTTTCCTCCTATAATAGAGTTAATGCAAGCTGTTGGTATACATCCCCACTTCCACTGCCGCATCAGGAACATTACTCTATGAAGGAAGGGAAGATTTAATGAAGCCATTCCGCTTACTTGCCTCGATTGTCCTTTTTTCTCTGGTTGCCTGCTTGCTCCTCCCGTCATTTGCCGTTCATGCCAAGCATCGTACGAAAACGACATTGTCCAGCACAACGACTACGACCACAACAACTTCTTCTTCATCGGAAACGTCGACATCTGCAACAACAGTCTTACCGAAAATGACTCTAGGCTATTACGTAAAATATTGGTCTACCGATAAAAATAGCTATAATAGCTTAAACTCTTATTCCACCTATATGAGTGATTACTCTATGACGACATTTTCGATCGATGCGGATGGGACTGTCAAAGGTGAGCATGTATCGGATGCGCTGCAGCTCGGCCAGAGCAAAGGTGTAGGAGCCTATGCTGCCATTCAGAATTTGGGGAACGGACACTTTGATCCTGCTTTAGCGAGCTCGATTTTGCGCAACGGGGAGCTTCGAAAGAAAGCGGCAGCGAATATGGCGGCCTTTGCCGTTACGCATGGCTTTAAAGGGATTAATCTTGATTTTGAAAATATGTATGCAGCGGACCGTCCGTATTACTCCTTGCTGGTGAAGGAATTGGCAGCGGAGCTTCATGCAGTGCAAAAGAAGCTGATCGTCTCGGTTTCTGCGAAAACGTCCGATTCCTTGACTGCAGCCTGGACCGGTGCTTTTGATTATGCGGAAATCGGAAAATATACGGATTATTTGCAGCTCATGACGTATGACCAGCACGGGCCATGGGGAGCAGCCGGTCCTGTAGCCGGACTGAATTGGGTGGAGAATGTGGTGAAGTACACGCTTTCACTCGTCCCAGCTTCCAAAGTTTTGCTAGGATTAAATGCTTACGGTTACGATTGGAATCAATCAACGGGGGTTGGCAATAAGGCGGTTTCCTGGAAAGCGATGCCTACATTGATTGCGAATACTGGTGCAACTCCCCAGTGGGACACAATTTCCCAATCTCCATATCTGTATTACACTGCAGCCGACGGCTCTAAGCGCATGGTGTGGTACGAAAATGAGAAGAGTATTCAGCTAAAAACAAAGCTCACCGTGACCTACCAGCTGGCAGGCGTAGCGATGTGGCGCATGGGGCTTGAGGACGAAAAGTTTTGGACAGCCGTTAAGGCCGGATACGGAAATTGATAGCTGAGACCGCCGATACGGCGGTCTTATTTTATGTCATAGACTACGTAATTATAGAGTACAATGGGAATAGAATAGAGGACGAGCCTGTGGTCAGGTTCGGATAGGAGGACAAATCCAATGCAAAAGCCAAATGAATCCAATTTGGTCCAATATTATGTCGTTAACCGGGATTTACAAATGTCCGATGGGAAAATAGCCGCACAGGTGGCTCACGCCGCTGTGACGGTAACCCTTCATTGTTTGTTTCAGCAGGAGCAAAACCATGACACATTTCAAGCCTGGCTCAGCTCCGGCCAAAAGAAGATTGTTCTTGGTGGATCGGAAGAACAGGTGAATGAGCTTGCGAATGCAGGCTATCTGTCGATCCGTGATGCTGGTCATACGGAGGTCCCATCCGGTTCTTTAACCGTCGTTGCTCTTCCTCCAATGGAAAAAGAAGAGGCACAGCGAATTGTGTCCGGACTGAAGTTGTTGTAGTGGTATAAGCTGCTTTTCGTGCTGCGAGTCGATTGCGTATAATGGAAGCCGTCCCTAGCGGGGCGGTTTTTTATTTTTTTATTTAAAATTACGGATTTTCTCGAATATATGGTGGAAACAATGTAATAGAATGGAGGTAAATGGAAGAAAATAAGTGATTTTGAAATGATTCATCGATAAATGGGCAAGGGGGCAATGTTATGGGAGTAATGATCCCGGCAAAACAAACCTTTCAGCAGAGTGCGACAGAATCTGTTATAATGAAAGAAAATGCGACAGCTTTCAACAGACTCAAGAGTTAGGTGGTCCGAGTATGCCTTCACGGCGCGCTTTTTTCTTCATTGCCCTCATCGTTACTTTAATTTTAATACTAAATAATACCCTATATTATTTTTCGACTAAAGCGATGCTGACTGACCAGCTCTCCAATGAAACGCAATCGGTAGCGGAACAAATTCGTTTGTCTATCGAACAATCGGAAGAAGGCTCGTTTTACGTAGAGGATCTTGTGGGTCAGCAGCTCCGGGCCGCGGCTATCGCTGCCAAAGGCGAGCTTCCGCCTAAGCTTGAAGACGTTACCAATGAACGGCTTGAAAAGCTTGCGGAGAAGGTTGGGGTCGATGATATCACTTTGCTCCAAAGAGTAGGAGATGACATTGTTGCCCTTCGTTCCTCAGAGCCGAAAGAAATCGGGTTAAGCACGAAAGACTTCGGGTATTGGTTTACTGCGTTTAACCAGCTGCTCGACCATCATAATGTTACGATACCTGAGGGGCAAAAGCTCCCAAACTTCTGGGCCGGCATTTTCGAGGTTGCCGCATCGGATACGGAGAGTATTAATAAATTCGGATATTACCATGATGGAACGACGGATTATATTATTAACCCTTTTGTGAAGGCGGAAACGATCGTACGCTATAAAAAGCTGACGGGACCTGAACGAACGGTCGCGAAAACGTTGAGTACCAATTCTAATATTTTGGAGATTACCGGCTTTAACGGCAATACATTTGGTAAGGAAATCCCGATTTATAATGGGGCCGATGGTTCGGAGTTTATATCCGTTTACGATCAGCCGATTATGTTCGGGTCAAATGAGTTTTACAGTGAAGCTGATCTTCAGTTTGTTATGAAAGCGCTAAAAAATGGATCTACTTATAGTCACGTGGAAAAAGTTGCAGGACGGCATGTCCTTAAAACCTATTTGCCGGTTCCTAACCAGATGAAGCAAGCGCCGGAACAGAGGGAGAAGCCTTTTGTTATCGGTGTTGTATCGGATTACAATGCAATCCAATCGACTTTAAACCGGGAGCTAGTACGAATATCGGTAATGGCGCTCATTGCAACGATATTTAGTGTCATCGTATTTGTTACGACCAGCCGCCTTATTGCTCAAAATCGGGAGAAAGCCGTTCGTACGACTCAAGAGCTGTATATTGAGGATGTCGACAATATGTTTTCGGTTATTCGCGGACAACGGCATGATTTTTTAAACCATGTGCAGACGATATTTTCCTTCGTATCCGCTGGGAAATATGATGCTTTGAAGCGATATGTAGCTGAGCTGGTCGAGGATGTCCAGCAGGTCAATGAAATGATCCAAATCGGGCATCCGGGACTTGCAGCCTTAATTCAAGCCAAAGAGGCAATTGCGCTGCAGCGGAAAATTAAGCTCGATTACGAGTTTCATTCGATGGAAACCTTGTCACTGGGGATTAAATCCGTCGATGTCGTGAAAATCATGGGGAATTTGCTGGATAACGCCTACGACGAGGTGATGAAGCTTCCGCCCGACCAGCGAGTAGTCAGCATTAAAGGCTGGGTTCATCTTAACCAGCTTTGGTTCGTAGTGACCAATCCGCTCTCTCAACCAATGGAGACCTTGCAACGGGAATCGTTATTCCGAAGCGGCTTCTCAACCAAAAGCGGGGACCATCAAGGACTCGGGCTTGCTTTGGTAAAGCAAAGAGTAGAAGCATACAGCGGCTCGATTAACGTGGAAGTGGACGATCAACAAATCGAATTTGAAGTACGGATTCCGATCGAGAAAAAAATGCTGGAAAATTCCTAGCCGAATATCAACTTTTTACCCTGCGTTAGACGCAGGGTTTTATTGTTTTAAGGGATGGAATTCCCTTACAATAAAGGAGAGTTTTTATTCTTTTAAGGCTGGGGTGAACGGCATGAAGTTTACGGATGGCAACTGGTTAGTGCGGCAGGGTTATGAATTTATAAGCTCTGTTCAACCGTTCGATGTACATATTGAAGAGGGTTCGATCATCGGCTATGCTTCTCCAAGGGATTTGACGCAGCGTTGGGCGCAGCTGGATTTGCCGCTTTTAACGGTCCGTTTGTCGTCACCTAGGAAGGATATCATTCGTGTTCAGTTGTACCGGCATAAAGGAGGGCGAAGAAAGCTGCCCGAATTTATGCTTCACTCCTCTGGGGATCATGATGTGAGAACGGAGAGACTGGAACGTGAAGCTCTGCTTACGAGCGGAAGCCTGACTGCACGTGTGCGAACGGAAGGGGCTTGGGGAATCAACTTCGAGTATGACGGCCAAAAGCTCACGGGAACGGGAACGAAAGCGATGGCGCATATCTCTACACCAAATCAAGGCGTGTTTATGAGAGAGCAGCTGGACCTCGCTGTCGGAGAGCAAATTTACGGCTTAGGCGAACGGTTTACTCCATTTGTCAAAAATGGCCAGGTCGTCGATACTTGGAATCGCGATGGGGGAACCAGCACGGAGCAGGCATACAAAAATATCCCCTTTTACTTATCGAGCCGTGGTTACGGCGTGTTTGTAAACCATCCGGAGAACGTATCCTTTGAGGTGGCTTCCGAACGGGTATCCAAGGTACAGTTTAGCGTAGAAGGGGAGCAGCTGGATTATTTCATTATCGGCGGTTCCTCCTTAAAAGAGGTGCTTCAAAATTACACCTCCTTATCCGGCAAGCCGGCGCTACCTCCTTCATGGTCGTTCGGGTTGTGGCTGACGACGTCATTCACCACAAATTACGACGAACAAACGGTCAACCATTTTGTAGATGGAATGAAGGATCGAGATATTCCGCTTCGCGTATTTCATTTTGACTGCTTTTGGATGAAGGCGCTTCATTGGACGGATTTTGAGTGGGATGATGAGGTGTTCCCGGACCCTGAGCCGATGCTGCGCCGCTTGAAGGAAAAGGATTTGGCGGTTTGTGTGTGGATCAATCCGTATATTGCGCAGCAATCCTGCCTATTTGATGAAGCTGTGGAGAAGGGGTATTTGCTGCGGAAAACGAACGGCGATGTATGGCAGTGGGATCGGTGGCAGCCGGGGATGGGCATTGTTGATTTTACAAATCCGAATGCATGCAAATGGTACACGAGTCATCTGGAGCGGTTGATCGACATGGGAGTAGATTCGTTTAAAACGGATTTTGGCGAACGGATCCCAACGGATGTAGTTTATTACGATGGCTCTGACCCGGATCGAATGCATAATTATTATTCCTATCTATATAACAAGGTTGTTTTTGAACTGCTGGAGGCTCGTCTTGGAAAAGGAAAGGCGGCCGTGTTTGCCAGATCGGCGACTGCCGGTGGTCAGCAATTCCCGGTTCATTGGGGAGGGGATTGCTACGCCACTTATGAATCAATGGCGGAAAGCTTGCGCGGCGGACTTTCACTCGGGTTGAGCGGCTTCGGATTTTGGAGCCATGATATTGGCGGTTTCGAAAGCACGGCCCCAGCCGATCTTTATAAAAGATGGACCGCTTTTGGTCTGCTTTCGAGCCATAGCCGTCTTCATGGAAATCAGTCGTACCGGGTTCCTTGGATATATGATGAGGAAGCCGTTGATGTCATGAGATTTTTTGTCAAGCTAAAATGCCGCATCATGCCTTATTTGTTTGCTGCAGCATGCGAAGCTTCGGAAAAGGGGATTCCGATGATGAGGGCCATGCTATTAGAATTTGCTGACGACCCCACTTGCGGTTATTTAGACCGGCAGTATATGCTTGGCGAATCTTTGCTGGTTGCTCCTATTTTTCGTGAGGACGGGGTGGTCCAATATTATTTGCCGAAAGGAACCTGGACGCATTTTATTACGGGTAAGGAAGTTGAAGGCGGGACATGGGTTAAGGAACAGCATGGTTATATGAGCTTGCCTCTTTATGTTCGGCCCAATTCGATCATCGCAGTTGGCGCAGTAGACAGCCGTCCGGATTACGATTATGCTCATCGAGTTGAGCTGCAGCTTTATCGGTTGGAAGATGGAGGAAAGGCGGATTGCTGCGTTTACGATGAAAATGGAGAAAACCAGCTTTCCATCTGTGCATCCCGGGAAGGAAATCAGCTTACCGTGGATGTATCTTTAGACCGCTCAGGCCAACCATGGACCATGCTTTTGCGCAATTGCAGTGGAATTCGCTCTGTCGATGGAGCTGCTTTTGAAAAGACGGTTCATGGAATCCGGCTGGCACCGAATCCGGGGGTTACGGCGATCGTTTGTGTGTTGGCGTAAAAAGATATTGATAAGCGTAAAGCGAAAGGCCTGGTTCCCTGGTGAACTGGGCTATTTTGTTATTTGATTTTTTCACGCTTTCCAAGCTGAACTTCGATTTCAAATGGAGAGGGTGCTGTCGTTCTCTTGATCTCTCGTGAGCTGGGGGGAGTGAAAATTTTACTCTGCCATCGGTGATAAACATAAATGATCATGGAAACGGCATAAATGACGATGAGATACTGCCACGTAGTAATGTTGTTTAAGCTTGCGATTCCGAAATATTGTAAGCCGGGGAATCCAACAAAGCAGAAGAAGCTGTCCAATGCTAAATTTGTTAATGAATAGAGCCAAAACCGTTGAGATGTAAAATAGAACACCCAAAACGTGCCGACTGCAAACAATCCATATGCGAAGCTGACGTCGATCATGTAGCCCCAAGGCACAATATAGCTGTGAATGGTCCACCAATCATAAGTGTATGCAATTTGAAAAACGATCGTCATCAGGAAGGATGTGAAAATTGTAACCGGCATATATCTTCGGACGCTGCCTTTTTTAGCCCAAAATAACGAGATCCATGGGCCGAAAAGCAGGACGTACAGGATGATCTGATTTATCATTTCGTGTCTCCTAGTGTATGTGGGGTTTCATTTAAGCCGTGCAGCATTATTTTTAATTTTGAAGCAGTTAATTATACAATATAGAAGCTTAAGACGAATCAGTGGATTCGTGGTGGCGTGGTTTTTTCCAGTGGTCTCCTATTGAATGCCCCAAGTCGTTATGTTACATTATGAATCCGCCAGCTGAACCAAGCGGGTGGATGTGAGATGATCACATCGAATGTATCGACTGATTTCATAAGCGAGGTTGTGGGAAATATTACAACTTGCTTGAAACGAATAAGCGTGAT
>NZ_WTLI01000018.1 GCF_011421635.1 Paenibacillus turpanensis | reverse complement strand
AACGCTCGTTGTTCAGTTTTCAAGGAGCACTTTTTCACTTCGATGTCAACCGTCTCAGCGGCGACTTGAATAATATATCATAATGACAAATGCCGAGTCAACACTCTTCGACAAGAATTTTTTGGAACGTTGTCTAACCGACAACGAACCATTTCACTGCAGCAAGCAGCGCAATGCCCGGAACCCCTAAGATTCCTACCGTTAAAACCGTCGCAGCGTTGATCGGCAGTCTGAAATGAGTGAACCCTTCAGCCAAATTAATAAGATAGAGGAAGATTGCCGCAGCCGCCAGATTCATGACCGCATAACCTAACATTCGATATGAAAGCTTCGTACGCAGAACTACCATAACCAAGATCACTGCCGATAACACAAGCACTCCTAGTGCAATCCATTTCATAGCGGCACACCTCCCCCCATCACTTTGCCGGATTCCCGGTCAACCATCGAAACGCGAACCTTTTTCGCCTGCTTTAACAGCATTTCATAACGTTTCTCCGCCGCCTCCAGCGCATACACCGCATAATCGACCTCATCCTTTTCAAGGGCGATATCAAAACGGTTTTGCGCAATCGTCCATTCCACATGGGCCCGCTTGATCTGTGCAACCAGCTCCCAATCCAACTGTTGACGTTCCGTCGCCTCTGTCTTTGACCCGCTTGTCCACTTTTCACGGAGCTTCGACCATAGATTCATCATGACATCCTCCTTAGGTTTTCTAAACCCGGACTGCAATTTTCCCGCCATGAGCCCGTACATCTCTATCTCTAGATATATAAAAGGGGATGTCCAAATATGATCAAAAACGAAAAAATCCCGCAGCCCCGAAGGTCCGCAGGATACTATTATTTTGATATAAGCTGTCCGTGCAAAATATTAATTCAACTCCCGGCGCCCTTCAAGCGCCTTAGTCAAAGTAACTTCGTCCGCATACTCCAAGTCGCCGCCCACTGGAAGACCGTGTGCAATTCGGGTTACCCGCAGTCCAAACGGCTTGACCAACCGCGAAAGGTACATCGCTGTCGCTTCTCCCTCGATATTCGGGTTTGTCGCTAAAATCAGCTCCTGCACCTGTTCATCGCTCAGCCTTCGAAGCAGCTCGGCTACGCGAATTTCGTCAGGCCCCACACCTTCAATTGGAGAGATGGCTCCCTGAAGGACATGGTAGTAACCGTTAAATTCCTTGGTGCGCTCCATGGCTACAACATCCTTTGATTCCTGCACGACACAGATCAACGAAGCATCCCGCTTCTTGTCCTGGCAAATCCGGCAAGGGTCAATATCGGTTATATTGCAGCAAACGGAGCAGTAATGCAGATTGCGTTTCACATTTACGAGCGCTTTGGCAAAATCCATAACTTCCTCTTCACGCATACGAAGCACATGGAAGGCAAGACGCGCAGCCGTCTTGGGGCCAACGCCAGGCAATCTGCCAAAAGCGTCAATTAATTTGGATATCGGTTCCGGATAATACAATGATGCATCTCCTTTTAGATTAGAACAATCCCGGAATGTTCATGCCGCCTGTATATTTGCCCATATCTTGATTCGCCAGCTCTTCCGCTTTCGTCAATGCGTCATTTACTGCTGTCAGGACGAGGTCTTGAAGCATTTCTACATCATCAGGGTCAACAGCCTCCGGTTTAATCGCGACGTTAACCAGTTTCTTTTGTCCCGTCATGACGACAGTAACTACACCACCGCCGGCAGTACCTTCCACCGTTTTGTTGTTCAGCTCCTCTTGAGCCTTCATCATCTGTTCCTGCATCTTCTTCACTTGCTTCATCATTTGCTGCATTTGGTTATTGCCTCTCATCATCTTCAAACAACCTCCATCTATTCATCATCTTTAATTACGACTAAATCCTCACCAAACATTTGAATGGCTTCATTAATCCAGGGCTCCTTATGCTCCCGCCCATCCGGCGAGCTTCCTTCCCCTTCATCAGGATCAGTTTGCTCCAGCTGAAAAGGCTTTTCCGCTTCCTTGGAAGCCCCGGACGATACTTCATTCCAATCCCTGAGCATGACCGTCATCAGACGAAGCGATTTGCCTGCCGTTTCAGATATCACCTGCTCGATCAGCTGTTTATTCGCCGGCTTTTCGGTGGTCTCCCGATGGATGGAATTTTTAAAGCCGACCAGCAGCACATCATCCTGTGCTGAGACCGGTTCTCCATCCATGAGCCAAGCATGTACCGTTACGCGCCGCTCCTTCACCTGCTGCAAAATGCCCGCCCATTTCCCGAGCATTTGCTTAAACAGCACTTCATCCTTGTTTTTGATGAAGCCCTCCAGCTTCGCAAGATCGAGCTTTGAGCGCGGTGCTGTTGGAGGCGAGGAACGTTCTCTGCTGCTAGCTGCAGGGGCGGCCCCTGTTGCGGCAAGACCGCCGCCCTTTAATGCAGCGGCCAATTGCTCCTCCAGCTTGGAGATTCTGCCCAGCAGCGCGTTCAGCTCAGGGCCGCCCACAGATGCCGTTTGCGCTTTCGCATGAGGCTTAATGTCGGCTCCCGTGCAAGCTTTCATGAGTGCGACTTCCAGTAACGTTTGCGGATGCGTCGCATATTTCATTTCGGTTAAGTAGCGGTTGAATAAATCGATCGCTGCAAAAAGCTCCTCCCGTGAATACGCTTCAGCTACGGGCTGAAGAGCCTCAGGGCTTAACCGTTCCGCAGCAGGCGAATTCGGAGGCACCATTTGAAACAGCAGCACATCCCGGAAAAAATGCAAGGATTGCTCCAAGCATTTTTCCGCGCTTTTGCCTTCCTGCATCCAGGTATCGACAAGCTCGAGCACCCGCGCCATTTCTCCTTGCTTAAGCGCAAGCGCCAAGTCACTCAGTCGGTCGGACGCCACGCCTCCTGTCATCCGCACGACCTCTTCTAAACGAACCGCCCCATCCGGGGCAAAAGAGATCGACTGATCGAGAATACTTAAGGCGTCCCGCATTCCTCCGTCCGAAAGCCTCGCTACGTAACGCAGTGCTTCCTCTTCCGCCGGAACCTTCTCCGCATCGCAAACTCGGCGCAACCTCGAAACCTGCTCTTCCAACGACACTCTCCGAAAATCGAATCGCTGGCATCTCGAGATAATCGTGGCGGGAAGCTTATGCGGTTCGGTCGTGGCAAGAATGAACATCACATGCTCAGGCGGCTCTTCCAGCGTCTTCAAAAGTGCATTAAAAGCTTCTGTAGTGAGCATATGTACTTCATCGATAATATAAACCTTGCGCCGAACTTCGGTAGGAGCATACTTTACCTTGTCCCGAATATCGCGTATTTCTTCCACACCCCGGTTCGAGGCGGCGTCTATTTCCTGCACGTCGATGACGGCTCCGGTCGTAATTCGGATACACGGCCCGCATTCATTGCACGGCTCGGGAGCAGGCCCGCGCTCACAATTGACTGCCTTGGCCAGCACTTTTGCCGCACTTGTTTTGCCTGTACCACGAGGTCCATTAAATAGATAAGCGTGTGATAAGCGGCCTTCCACAAGAGAATTTTGCAAGGTTTGAGTAATGTGGCTTTGTCCTACAATGTCTTGAAAGGTTTGAGGACGCCACGCCCGGTATAACGCAATATGGTTCATGGGTCAACGATCCTCTCCCATCATTCCCGCTTAAGAAATTCGTATGTGCCAAAATAGAACTAACTCCGGCAATGATTGAATTCATTATACTATAAGTTCACCTTCAATTTGAAACGGAACCTTTGAAAGAATAACGATGACTATTCGAACACAACAAAAAAACACTTAGTAACGCAGCTTAGCGTTAATAAGTGTTCTTCTTATCCAATATAAAGCCGCTGGCTCCACCAGGCTTCCCTCCGGCACATGAAACATCTCACTACGGCTGCTTCCTTCCGGACCTGACCGGGTTCGCGAGCATCCATTGCGGAGGACCCGGCATCAACACCAACGGTGAATATAAGTATAGCCCATGCTTGGGCAAAAGGCAACCCGCGGTAAAACTTACCGTCCGGCGGCCTCTTTTGCAGCTGTACCCTCATTACCTAGGTTAAACAATTTATCGTCTTGATTCGTCGTCACATGATATTTATAGCGGGGAACCCAGCTGCGTAATTGTGTCGTTACATCCGATACGAGCGTTTCGCGCTGCATCGCGTTTAGCCGCTGCGGAAGGGCGATTCGCACATAAGCATCGGCTCCATCGACGAAAATTTCCGAATTTTCATCCACGTGCAAATCCGACAAGGCTTCCTTCATCAATCGAACGTCGGTGCGATAATTGTGATGATCGGGGTTTGTCCGCAGATTCGGGTTTGAATCCGACAGTCCCAAATAACCGTCATCAGCGTACCCTTCATATTCCGGATGCTCGTCCGCAGCTTCACCGCAAGCAGACAAACCAAGAACAAGAACAGCAGCTAAAAGACCTTTAGATAAAGCGTGCAGTTTTCTGCTCATAAAAAAAAACACCTCCCTTTGGTCATTAGGGTGACCAAGGAAGGCGTTCTTGAATCTGTTAGATTCCGTATTTCTTCTTAAATTTATCCACACGACCGCCTGCATCCAGGAACTTCTGCTTCCCTGTGAAGAACGGGTGACAAGCGGAGCAAATTTCGACTTTCAGGTTCGGCTTAATGGAGCCTGTTTCGAATTGGTTACCGCACGCGCAAGTAGCAGTTGTTACATGGTACTGCGGATGAATATCAGTTTTCATCGCTATCTTCACCTCTCTTAGCCCTGGATCTCATTTGTACCCAGAGTGAATAAACACGAATTACATTATAGCACGCTAAATTCATCTGAAGCAAGTTCCAATTGATAGAGCTCCTGCCCTTACGTAACGAGACGTTTTTGAGGCGGCACACGCGTGAACGATCCGATAATCGTATTCGGCAGTTCACGCTCAAGGATTTCAATGGCCTGCTTCATTCCGATGGCTTCGCTTTGCGCCTTGGGGATAAGCTCCAAGTAGCTTTCCGGATCTATATTGAGATTTCGCAGCTGAATCAGCTTCAAATCCGTTCGCTTGGCAAAATCTATCATTGCCTCAAGCTCTTCCTCGCGATCGGTTACCCCAGGGAAAATCAAATAGTTAATGGAGGAAAATACCCCTTTATCCGCAGCATAACGAAGCGAGCGCTCGACATTTTTCAACGTATACCCACGAGGCTTGTAGTATGCATTGTAGTGATCGTCCAGCGCGCTGATGGTAGATACACGGATCAAATCCAAGCCGGCATCGACGATCCCGCGAATATGATCCGTCAGCCCGGCGTTCGTATTAATGTTGATATAGCCCGTCTGCGTAATGGATCGCACCTTCTTGATGGCTTCGATAATGGTCGGAGCCTGTGTAGAAGGCTCGCCCTCACAGCCTTGTCCGAAGGAAATAATGCTGTCCTCCGTTTTCAAATGCTCAAGCATAATTTCCACAACCTCATCCACACTCGGCTTAAACTTCAGGCGAGTTTGGGGAGCCGGGAATCCGCTGTCGTCCGGCTGTTCGGAAATACATCCAAAGCAGCCTGCATTACAAGAAAACGAAACCGGAACCGCTCCTTCCCAGCGCTGCAAAAACGTATTCGATGCCGTTAAGCATTCGTATCCGAGGGCACAGTGGGAAAGATGCTCATACAGCCGGTTTTCCGGATATTTTTCGGTCAGACGTTTTACGCTAACCTCAAGCTCCGCAGGGTCACAGTTGCGCGGGTTCCAACGCTCTGGATCATCGCTTAGCCTTGCGGCCACGTAAAAGGAGTTATCCTTCCATACGACAGCTGTATAGCCGAACAGGGGGAGCTTTTGCTCACGGTCCGTCTTTACATACCCTGGCAGCAGCAGGCGTGTATACCCCTGAGGAAGCAGTGCGCCAACCGCATTCACTTCACCCGGCACCGGAACCATATCTCCCGATTCGGGATCAATACCGACCGGGCGCGTATGAGGCAGGCTTACCAGGGTTGCTCCTTCAGGCAATGGAATGAGCTCTTCTTCAAATATTTCCGATAAAAATTCCGCGTTTCTTCCTAAACCGAGCAGCTCCGGATGGTCATACACTTGTCCGGATGCATCGGCATATACCAAATGCATGAGGCGTTCTCCTTATCGTAAAGCTTCGGGCAAACAGCAAGACGTTTTCTAAAGTGCGCCACTTAAAATTGTAAATGACCTGAGGCAGTGCAAAAACTACTACGCACTCTGCCCTTGAGCCTACGCCATGCTGCCAGCGATTGATGTGGCAATGAATTAGGAAGCAGGCGTCTTCACACGCTTGCTGCCGCCACCGCTTCCGCCCGAACCTGATTCTAGTGTTGCCAAAAACTCCTCGTTCGTCTTCGCATCCTTCATTTTCTTCAGGAAGCCTTCAACGAAGTCGTGTGTGTCCTGCATGTTCTTGCGGATGTTCCAAATCTTATCCAATTCTTCCTTGGACAAAAGCATCTCTTCGCGACGTGTTCCCGAACGGCGGATATCGATCGACGGAAATACGCGCTTCTCAGCAAGCTTGCGGTCCAAATGAAGCTCCATATTTCCAGTACCTTTAAATTCTTCATAAATGACGTCATCCATACGCGAACCGGTTTCGACTAATGCTGTCGCCAAAATCGTCAGGCTGCCGCCTTCTTCGATGTTCCGAGCTGCACCAAAAAACCGCTTCGGTCGATGAAATGCGTTCGGATCAATACCGCCGGAAAGCGTACGACCCGATGGCGGAATCACCAAATTATAGGCACGGGCAAGTCTCGTAATACTATCGAGCAGTATGACAACGTCCTTCTTATGCTCTACCAAACGAAGCGCACGCTCCAACACCAGTTCCGCAACCTTAATATGGTTTTCCGGAAGCTCATCGAAAGTCGACGCCACCACTTCACCCTTTACCGACCGCTGCATATCCGTCACTTCTTCCGGACGTTCGTCGATCAGAAGCACGAACAGCTCGATATCCGGATAATTTGTCGAAATGCTGTTAGCGATTTCTTTAATTAAGAGTGTTTTACCGGCTTTTGGCGGTGCCACAATAAGTCCGCGCTGTCCGAAACCGACAGGTGTCATTAAATCCATGATCCGGGTTGATAATTGGGTAGGCGATGTTTCCAGCGATATTCTGCGCTGGGGATGAAGGGGAGTCAATGCGGGAAAATGGAGACGTTCTGCAGCGGCATCCGGCTTTTCGCCATTAACCGCTTCAACATGCAAAAGGCCAAAATAACGTTCATTCTCCTTCGGGGGCCTGCACTTACCAGATACAAGGTCGCCCGTACGCAGGTCAAATTTTCGAATCTGTGAGGCTGAAATATAAATATCCTCAGCACTCGGCAAATAGTTGATCGGACGCAAGAATCCGAAGCCTTCCGATAAAATTTCCAGCACACCCTGCATAAACATGAGGCCCGACTGCTCGGCCTGGGCTCTCAAAATGGCAAAGACGAGCTCTTTTTTCTTCATCGTACCGTACGACGGAATCTGATACTTCTTCGCCAGTTTATATAATTCCGTTAACTTCAGCGCCTCTAGCTGCGCTAAATCCAAATCCATTGGCTGTACCACCACGCTCTGTTTAGAATAAAGGGTTCAATAAGTCCCTAAAAAGCTAGTATTTCCAACATTTCATAAAATCAACCCTGCGCCGTTTTCTCCTTAGGAAGAGCATTTTCACGCCAAACCTCAGCGCCTAGCGCAGCTAGATTTTCAACCAAACGGTGATAACCGCGGTCTATGTATTCTACGCCGGAAATTTCCGTATATCCATCTTGTACACATAAACCTGCGATAAACAGAGCAGCACCCGCCCGCAAGTCCGCTGCCTTCACACGGGCTGCATGCAGCTTGCTGTACTCAATAATGGCAGAACGGCCTTCGACTCGGATTTTAGCACCCATTCGCTGAAGCTCCGGGACATGCTGAAAACGATTGTTGTACACATAATCGGTTAAAATGCTGACTCCATTCGCCTGAGTAAGCAGGCTTGTCATTGGTGACTGCAAATCTGTTGCGAGGCCCGGATAAACCAACGCTTTGACGTCGATGCTCTCATATTCAGGCTGTCCGATAACGCGAATCGACTCGTCCATTTCGTACACATGCACGCCCATTTCCTGCAGCTTTGCCGTTACGGCCTCCATGTGCTTCGGAATGACGTTGTCGATTACGACATCGCCGCGAGTCGCAGCCGCAGCCACCATATACGTACCGGCTTGAATACGGTCCGGAATGATGGAGTGACGCGTTCCATGCATAGACTCTACGCCTTCAATACGAATCGTTTCCGTGCCAGCGCCCTTAATTTTGGCACCCATCGCATTCAATAGTGTTGCAACATCTATAATTTCAGGCTCTTTCGCCGCGTTTTCGATAATCGTTGTGCCTTTCGCACGAGCCGCCGCCAGCATAATATTGATGGTAGCGCCCACACTAACTACATCCAAATAAATTTTCGCGCCGCGAAGCTGCTTCGCTTCAATGCGAATCGCACCGTTTTCGCTGCTAACCGTTGCACCAAGTGCCTCAAAGCCTTTAATATGCTGATCAATCGGACGAGGCTCAAAATTACAGCCGCCCGGTAAACCGATTACCGCCTTGCCAAAACGCCCTAAAAGCGCACCCATCATGTAGTAGGAGGCTCTTAGAAGCTTTACTTTGCCATTCGGCATTTCCTTTAATTTCAAATGAGTTGGGTCGATATTCATTTGGTCTTCGTTGCGGGAAACTCCCGCGTTTAATTCCTGAAGCAGTTCTGAATAAATCGCTACATCGCTCAAATGCGGCAAATTGTCTAAAATGACCGGTGATTCTGCGAGGATTGCAGCCGGAATTAACGCCACCGCGCTGTTTTTTGCCCCGCTGATTTGAACAGTCCCCCGAAGCGGCCTGCCTCCGCCTACAATTAACTTCTCCTGCATCGTATTCCCCCTAGGTATGCTCAAAAAAGAAGAGAAGGGAAAGGCACCCGAGGAAGGCGCCTATCCCGACAACAATTCCTGTCTAAGGAAAATAATTACGCTTGGTTGCTGCTGCCGAACAATTGGATCTTCTCGCGAACAACAGCCTTCATTGCTTCTCTTGCAGGAGTAAGGTATTTACGCGGATCGTATACCTTCGCGTCCTTCGCAAGCACTTGACGGATCGTTTCCGTGCAAGCTACTTGGTTCTCCGTATTTACGTTGATTTTGCCTACGCCCGCCAGGATCGACTTCTTGATCATTTCGTCCGGTACGCCGGAACCGCCGTGAAGTACAACCGGTACAGGGATCGCCTTGGACACTTCTTCAATGATGTCGAAACGGATGTTCGGCTCGCCGGCATACATACCATGCGCTGTACCAACAGCAATTGCAAGGCAGTCTACGCCAGTTTCTTCGTAGAAGCGGATAGCTTCTTCAGGCTTGGCCAAGTTTGCATCAGACTCATCAACACTGATATCGTCTTCTACGCCGCCGATTGTGCCCAGCTCGCCTTCAACGGAAACGCCCATTGCACGCGCTGCTTTCACAACTTCCTTCGTCAAGCGGATGTTTTCCTCAAAGGAATAGTGGGAGCCGTCGAACATAACGGAAGAAAAGCCCGCACGAATACACTTCATTGCCACTTCAAAGCTGCTGCCATGGTCCAAGTGCAAAGCAATCGGAAGTCCGGATTTCTTCGCCGCCGCTTCTGCGATTGCTACTGTAAACTCGATACCCATGTACTTCAGAGCGCCTTCGCTGACACCGTAGATAAACGGAGACTTCTCCTCCATCGCCGCTTCCACGATCGCTTGCGCGAACTCCAGGTTATTCATGTTGAATTGACCGACCGCGAATTTGTTTGCTTTTGCCTTAGGCAAAAACTCATTCATAGATACCAGTGCCAAGACCGATTCCTCCAATATGTATTAGATTTTCCGTAAATCGTACCCACCAAGTATACCACAATCCTTATGAAACAAAAAAGAATCCTTTTCAGGATTCTAAGCTGTCTTCGGAGCGCCGTTCGGACGAAGCTGGTCATTTACTGCATTCCGCAGCTCGTCAATGTCGAAAGGCTTGGTAAAATGCATTAATGCCCCGGCTTCGGTCGCCTCTTTAATCATATCCAGCTCGCCGTAAGCCGTCATCATAATCACTTTGATATCCGGGTTAATGCTCTTCACGCTTTTCAAAATCTCTAATCCGTCCATGCCTGGAATCTTCATATCAAGCAGGACAAGATCCGGAGATTCGCGGTGGACAATGTCGATCGCAAGCTTGCCGTTCGAAGCTTGAAACGTTTGGTAACCTTCATTGCTGAACACTTCCACGAGCAAAACACGAATCCCGTTCTGGTCATCAACAATCAACACTTTATCCCCAGTCATCGAAACACTCCCAATCCCCAGTTTTTTTATAACTTCGCTACCCGTCTGGGGATTCCTTCTAATTTATGATAATTAATTTAGAATCCCCTCATGCTTTTGCGCATAAGCCGCACGCACAAATTGCTTAAACAGCGGCTGCGGGCGGTTCGGGCGAGACGTAAACTCTGGATGGAACTGTACCGCGAGGAACCACGGATGATCCGGCATCTCCACAATTTCAACCAAACGGCCGTCCGGCGAGGTGCCTGACACCTTCAAGCCTGCCGCCTCGATCACATCACGGTATTCGTTGTTATATTCATACCGATGGCGATGGCGCTCGTACACAAGCTCATCCTCGTAGCACTCCATCGCAAGCGACCCTGGAACGAGCTTGCACGGATACAATCCAAGGCGCATCGTGCCGCCAAGATCCTCGATATCGCGCTGCTCCGGCAGCAAATCAATAACCGGATACGGTGTAGTCGGGTTAATTTCGGAGGAGTTTGCTCCAGCAAGACCCGCTACCGTACGCGCGTATTCTACAACGGCAACCTGCATACCAAGGCAGATGCCGAAGAACGGGATCTTCTGCTCGCGGGCATACTTTATCGCACAAACCTTACCCTCGATGCCGCGGTCGCCAAAGCCTCCCGGCACGAGAATCCCTTGTACGCCGCCAAGAAGCTCGTCCACATTCTCGTCAGTGACTTCTTCCGCATTGACCCAGCGGATTTCCACTTCCGTATTGCAGTCGATTCCGGCATGACCGAGCGCTTCGACAATGCTCAAATAAGCATCATGCAATGCAACATATTTGCCGACAATGGCAATTTCCGTTTTGGCGCTGAGCGATTTGACCTTCTGCACCAGCTGCGTCCACTCCGTCATATCCGGCTCCGCAAGCGGGGCATTCAGCTTCAAATGACGCACCACGATATCGTCGAGAGATTGCTCGCGAAGCATGAGCGGCACTTCATACAACGTATCCGCGTCTGCGCATTCAATAACCGCGTCTTTATCTACATCGCAAAACTGCGCGATTTTACGTTTCATGTCTTCCTGCAGCGGATGCTCCGTCCGGCATACGATGACATGCGGCTGTATGCCGATGCTGCGCAGCTCTTTTACGCTGTGCTGGGTCGGCTTCGTTTTCACTTCGCCGGCCGCCTTCAGATACGGGATCAAAGTAACGTGTATGTACATCACGTTATCGCGGCCGATATCGCTGCGGATTTGACGAATCGCTTCGAGGAACGGGAGGCTTTCAATATCCCCGACGGTTCCGCCAATTTCCGTAATAACGACGTCCGAGCCCATTTCACGGCCTGCACGGAACACCCGCTCTTTAATTTCATTCGTAATATGAGGAATGACTTGGACCGTACCCCCGAGATATTCCCCGCGGCGCTCCTTGGTAATGACGGATTGATAAATCTTGCCCGTCGTCACGTTGCTGTTCTTGGATAGATTAATATCAATAAAACGCTCGTAATGCCCTAAATCGAGGTCTGTCTCCGCTCCGTCGTCAGTAACGAATACTTCACCGTGCTGATATGGGCTCATTGTGCCCGGATCGACGTTAATGTACGGATCAAACTTCTGAATTGTTACTTTTAGCCCCCTGTTTTTCAGCAGACGTCCGATCGACGCTGCGGTGATTCCTTTGCCCAGAGAAGATACAACCCCGCCTGTCACGAAAATATATTTTGCCATTACCATTCTCCCTCAGCTTTATCATTAAGAAAATTGATTCCGAGCACGAAACGAACCCATTGCCATACGAAAACTACCGTCCTGATTAGGATGCCGAAACAACGGCAGAACCATGAAAAAACGGCTTACTTTCTCATTAAAAAAAAGAAAGTGACCCCGAAAAGCTTCGGGGCACTTTGGTTTTCTTGGTAAATATATTGTAAAGCCCATGCAATAGTCTACTCTGATGATAAAAGCTTGTCAAGCAAAAAACCCGCCCTTATGGACGGGTTGGTTCTCACTTATTTATCGTCTTCATCATCGTCAAAATCGCCTTCGTCTTCCTCGTCTTCATCATCATCCGAGTCGCCTTCTAATTCGTCATCCGAGTCCTCGTCGTCGTCAGCATCCTCGTCGATTTCTCCGATATCCTCTTCAGCTTCTTCTTCCTCCTCAAAGATTTCGTCGCGATCCTCATCGATCGTGTCGTAATCTTCTCCCTCAGCCAGATAATCTTCTTCTTCCTCTTCCTGGTAAAGATCCTCGTCGTCCAGATCGTCGTCGACGTCGTTGATAATACGCGGACGCGCGCCACCCTTCTCGTCGGCCTTCTCGACCGGATACCAGCGGATGAGTCCCCACAGGTTGTTCCCTACGCAAGCAAAACGTCCGTCGATGTTAATCTCGGTGTAAAGCTGCGCAATCACCCGCAGCATTTCTTCTTCGGCAAACCCTTTAATTTTAGCCACTTCCTGCATGAGGTCGCGGTAATACATCGGTTCATTCTTTAACTTTAAAATCATGAACGCCAAGTCGACCATTGGCAGTTCTCTAGCTTCCTCTTTCGATAAATTCAATAATTCGAGGCTGCTCACTACGGCACATCCCTTCCAGCAGTTTCGGCACCAACGATGATTCCTACCTATTATGTTTCCATTATCAACCTATAGTAAACCTTATTTTTTATAAAAAAGCAACTGCATGAAAACGGGAAAAGCGGGGGTCGCCCCCCGCCCTGACTGTATCCGCCCGCTGGACGCGTTTACACACGTTTCGCGGTACCTTTTTCGAAGAGCCCTTAAGAACCCTCCTACCATCCTATGTCGACAATTCCCCTTTGACACCCAAAGCCGCCTAATTATATGAAAACGGGCACAAGGCTTATGCGAAGCGCCTTTCCCCTTCATACGATGGAGCATAGCGTTTGGGGCTTGATGAGGAATCGATGCACTACGATATGCGGCTATGGAGGTAAGGGCATGATCAATACAAATCAATTACTCGATCGACTGCTCCGGGAAGCCGAAACCTCCCGGAAGGACGACAGGTCCTATATTATCCGGTTTCGGAATCCAGCTTTATACAAACGATTCGTTAAGCAGCTTCGTGAATTAAAAAAGGAGAAAGGGGTCCCCAGCTCCCTTCTTCCCATTTCATTGATTCGAGGCATTGCATGCCCGCTTCGCTCCGTGCGAATTTTGCAGGCTTTCGGCAGCAGCATTCATGTGGAGGCGAACCCGAAAATTCGGGTGCACAGCCTGGCCAAGGCAGAGCTGCAAAGCTTTATCCCTTGGGGCGTAAAGCAGGTACGCGCCCCTTATGTCTGGCCCATTTCCCAAGGAGCCGGCATCCGCATCGGGGTGATCGATACGGGTGTGGATTATTCGCATCCCGATTTACAGCCGGTGCTTTCTAGAGGCATCAATATGCTGAACCCGCGTATTTTGCCCATCGACGACAATGGACACGGCACACACATTGCCGGGACGATTGCGGCATGCGGGCATAACGACGGCATCACCGGAATCGCCCCGATGGCGAAAATTTTCCCGGTAAAAGCCTTTGATTACAACGGTACGGCCTACGTGTCGGATATTATTCACGGCATCGACTGGTGTGTGCGTAACGGCATGCACATTATTAACATGAGCTTCGGCATGAAAAAACGCAGCGATTCTTTGCTGGCCGCGGTGCAGAGCGCCGAACGGGCCGGGGTGCTGATTATTACGTCGTCGGGTAACGACGGCAAGAAAGCCGAGCTGGATTACCCCGCCCGCTTTCCTTCCACGATCGCCGTCGGCGCCACCGACAAAAAAAACCGCATTGCTTCATTCAGCAATCGCGGTAAGGGTGTCGACGTGTATGCTCCCGGCGACAAGATTTATTCGACTTGGCTGCGCGGCAAGTATAACGCCATGAGCGGCACATCGATGGCGACCGCGCATGTGTCGGGCATGATCGCGCTTACGCTTGCGGCGAAGCCCGGGCTTAAGCCGGCGCAGATTCGCGCGCTGCTAAAGCGGGCGGTCGTCAAGCCGGTCCGCCGCGGCAAGCGGGGACCCGGGCGGCTTGACGCGCCGCGCCTGCTGAAGCTGGCGAGCGGCCCGCGCGTGGCGCGGAAGGGGTAGCGCGCGGCCGGAGCTGCCGGCGGCGCGGGTGTTTGCGCGAGCCGGAGCTGGCGGCGGCGCGGGTGTTTGCGCGGGCCGGAGCTGGCGGCGGCGCGCGGGTGTTTGCGCGAGCCGGAGCTGGCGGCGGCGCAGGTGTTGCGCGGGCCGGAGCTGGCGGCGGCGCAGGTGTTTGCGCGGGCCGGAGCTGGCGGCGGCGCAGGTGTTGGTGCGGGCCGGAGCTGGCGGCGGCGCGGGTGTTTGCGCGGGCCGGAGCTACATTTGCTCCGGCGCGCTGACGCCGACGATGCGCAGCACGTTGGCGATGGCGGTTTTGACCGCGCCAAGCACGGCGAGGCGCGCAGCTGTGGCGGCGGCGTCTTCGGTGATGACGCGCTCCGCCCGGTAATAGCTGTGGAACTGGGACGCCAGTTCATATACATACCGGATCATGCGATGCGGCGCATGTTCTCCTGCAGCGATGCGAACTTCCTCCGGCAGCTGGCCCAGCTTCAGAAGCAGATCGTAAGTTGCTTCTGAGTTAAGCAGCGACAGCTGCAGGTTGTCGGTGCTCTGCGGGATCGCAATGCCCTGCTCCTCCGCCTGGCGGAATACGCTGCAGATGCGCGCGTGCGCATACTGCACGTAGTACACCGGGTTCTCATTGGACTTGGAAACGGCCAAGTCCATATCAAAATCAAGATGCGTGTCGAGTCCCCGCATCGTGAAGAAATAGCGGGTCGCATCAATACCGACCTCGTCCATGAGGTCCTCCATCGTCACGGCTTTGCCCGTACGCTTGGACATTTTTACTTTTTCGCCGTTCTGGAACAGGCTGACCATCTGCACGACGAGCACCATCAGACGTTCGGCGTCGTAGCCAAGGGCGGTCATCGCCGCCTTCATCCGTGGAATGTAGCCATGGTGATCGGCTCCCCAGATGTTGATCAGCCGATCAAACCCTCGCTCGAACTTATCGCGGTGATATGCGATGTCCGGCGTCAGGTAGGTGTAGGAGCCGTCGTTTTTGACAAGCACACGGTCCTTGTCGTCTCCAAGCGGAGTGGTGCGCAGCCATACTGCGCCTTCCTCGTCATAGACATGGCCTTTAGCGCGAAGCTCGTTCAACGCTTCAACAACTTTGCCATTCTCGTAGAGCGAGGTCTCGCTGTACCAAACGTCAAAGTTCACGCGGAACCGTTCCAGATCCCGCTTCAGCTTCGCCATTTCCTTGTCGAGGCCGTAACGGCGGAAATAAGCGAACCGCTCTTCTTCAGACAACGTCGTTAAGCGGTCGCCCTCCTGCTTGGCGAGCTCCGCCGCGAAATCAATAATATCTTGGCCGTGGTAGCCGTCCTCCGGCATTTCCGCGTCGCGGCCAAGCGCCTGTAGGTATCTCGCTTCAAGCGAACGCGCGAGATTAGCGATTTGGTTGCCCGCGTCGTTTATGTAGTATTCGCGGCTCACGTCGTAGCCCGCGAACGACAGCAGGCTGCACAGCGCATCGCCGACTGCCGCGCCGCGCGCGTGGCCTAGATGCAGGCTGCCCGTCGGGTTCGCGCTGACGAACTCGACTTGGACGCGCTGTCCCGCTCCGTCGTTAATGCTTCCGTAGCTGTCGCCGAGCTGAAGCGCTTGTCCGATCACGTCGAGCAGGTACGTTTTATCCATATGAAAGTTAATAAAGCCCGGGCCCGCAATTTCTACCTTACTGACCTTCGCCTTCGCAGTGTCCAGCTTTTCCACAATCGCTTCCGCGATCTGGCGCGGGTTTTTCTTGGCAAGCCGCGTCAGCTGCATGGCAATGTTCGATGCAAAATCGCCGTGCGCCTTTTCTCTTGGGACATCGAGCAAAATCGCAGGCACCGCTGCCGGTTCAATTCCTTCTAAAAGTCCCGCTGCGTGCAGCGCATTTTCAATTTCCGCTTTCAGGTTTTGCTTCACTTGTTCCAGCACATACTGCGCCATCGTTTATTTTTCCTCCTGCATTGTCATTTTTAACGTATACGTTCCAACGGCTTCTCCGCCGGCAATCATCTCGTACTTCCATTCCACTGTTCCGTTCCCTTGCTCGGATCGGTTGTCGAACCGGAGCGTCCGGTTTTCAATAACCATGCGGCCCTGCGGAGTCTCAAAATACCCCGTATCCGCGCGCCCCTCGGCAAACGCCTGCTCCGAACGAAAATCCCCGTGCCGGATCACCCGCACTTCCTCATTCGTCAGCCGAATGGTGGCCGTGGTGTTGCCCATGTCCGGCTCCGGCTCGTGATAGCGGATATATTCCGCACCTTCCTTGCCGTACCATTCGCCTCTTACGGTCCGTACGACCCGCCCTCCGTCGCCATGATCGGCTTCGATGCGGATTTTGATTTGTTTTTTCAGGATGGACATGCCGCGCTCAATCCTTTTTTGAAAAGAAAAATTTTGCTACAAGCATATCTTAATCGGCGCGTAAATTCAACGCAGAAAGTGGTCTTGGGCCGGAGAATGGTGGAGAACGGGACTTCTTCCGAACAATTTGTGGTTGGAATAAGGGATGAGGAGGGTGACCCGGATCTGATCGATTTACTGTGGAGGAGACTGGGCTTTCGTACATTTCATATTTCTTCTGACCCATAAATACTGCGGGCTTTTTCGCATTCTATTCATGGTGCACACTTAATTAGATACATCAACACTTTTAGGTACTGAATATGAATACCTGTCCAGATGGCGAGCACTCAAGTAATAACATCCGTCCCAACGAGTAACACTCATTCATACAGCTAATGAACCCTCGCCAAATGACGAACACATACTCAAGTAATGAACATCTGTCCCAACGAGTAACTCGCATTCACTCAACTAATGAACGCCTCGACACAATCAAGAACACATACTCAAATAATGAACACCCGTCCCAACGAGTAACTCGCATTCACTCAACTAATGAACGCCTCGACACAATCAAGAACACATACTCAAATAATGAACACCCGTCCCAACGAGTAACTCGCATTCACTCAACTAATGAACGCCTCGACACAATCAAGAACACATACTCAAATAATGAACACCCGTCCCAACGAGTAACTCGCATTCACTCAACTAATGAACGCCTCGACACAATCAAGAACACATACTCAAATAATGAACACCCGTCCCAACGAGTAACTCGCATTCACTCAACTAATGAACGCCTCGACACAATCAAGAACACATACTCAAATAATGAACACCCGTCCCAACGAGTAACTCGCATTCACTCAACTAATGAACGCCTCGACACAATCAAGAACACATACTCAAATAATGAACACCCGTCCCAACGAGTAACTCGCATTCACTCAACTAATGAACGCCTCGACACAATCAAGAACACATACTCAAATAATGAACACCCGTCCCAACGAGTAACTCGCATTCATACAGCTATTGAACCCCTCGCCATATAACGAACACCTATTCAAGTTATGAACATTCGCCAAAAAAGAAAAGTCAGAGCCCACCTTGGAAGAATAGGCTCCGACTTTATATTTCAACAAACCATTTTCTTTCCCGCATAACAATTTAGGTGTCAACCGATACATGAAATGCCCGCCGAGAACTCGAGAACGGTACACCATTCTTGTCATCGCCCATACCGAACCGAGCCCGATTTTTCAGAAACTGAACACATCCGGTGATAAACGTATCCCATAACCATATAAATCCGGTGCTCGCCCCATCTACCAGAAGTTTCGAAGCCCCCAACCAAGCAGGGTAGTCTTTGCGGAAGATCTTAAACAGATCCCTAGCAAGAGATAGCCAGAGCACCACTAAACCAAATTATTTGTATTGTTTGCTCAAAAAGCTCCATTTTGCTCGAACTTATACAAGTAATTTGTATTGTTTCCCGCTCGGAGCCCTCCCCCCAAAGAATCACGCTAAAGTATACAAATAATTTGTATTGTTGAGTCGTATTTCAAGCTCCACTCAAAAATAGTACAACTTATTTGTATTAAGGGGACGTCTCAAGTGTGTGGCATAGCTATTCTGTCGACCGATGCGGGTGCCGGCTCAAATGTGTGATATAGCGCTTCTGTCGGGTGCAGTGCGGGTACGGGTCGGATGCGAATGCAGGTGCGGGTGCCCGGTGCTGCTGCAGATGACGCTGCAAGTGCGGGTTCGACGCGAGTGCCGGTGCCACTGCCGGTTCGGATGCGGGTGCAGGTGCGGGAGCCGGCTCAGATTCGGGCGCGAGTGCCAGTGCCGCTGCCCGTGGGATGCGGGTGCAACCGCCCCGCCTACTCTGCGTTTCGCTTCAAAATCGCCACGCCCGCCACAGGTAGCTCAATCTCCCCTTGCTTGGCCGAGCCGTCGAGCACATTTGCATACTCGCCCGGCGGCAGCTCCACACGGACCGGCTCGGCGTTATGGTTGAGCACAAATACATACGCGCGGCCATCCGCATGCTCCCGCACGGATACCTCTACTCCTGCCGGCGCAGCAATCGGCGGCACGATGCCCGCTTCCTCGCAAAGCGTACCGAGAAGCTTCGCCACATAAACATCGTTCGGCTGCGTCCCTACATAGTACGCCTTTCCCTGACCAAACGAATGGCGCGTCACCGCCGCTCCCCCGGCATAAAAATCCGACTCAAAATGCGCAATCGCCTCCGCACCGTCTAACCGGATTATATCCGCCCACAGGCTGCACTCATACGAACCGCCATCCGCCGTTTTGATGCGGTTGCGCTGCTCCGGCAGCATCGGATCAAACTCCTCCACGCACAATCCAAGCAGCTTGCGGAAGGGAGCCGGATATTCTCCAAGATGAATCCGGTCATTTTCGTCCACCATGCCGCTGAAGTAGGTCAGCACCAGACTGCCCCCCGTAGACACGTATCGCTCCAGGTTATCCTGAACCCCTGGCTTCACCATATAAAGTGTCGGCGCGATCACCAATGCGTAAGCCGACAAATCCTGCTCCGGCGTTACAAAATCCACGGCGATATTCGCGCGGTAGAGCGCCCGGTGATACGTTTCAATCGATTTCATGTAACGCACGTCTGCGCTTGGCTTTGAATCCAGTTCCAGCGCCCACCAGTTATCGTAATCGAATACAATCGCCACTTTGGCGGTAATCCGCGCATCGGCAATTTCCTCGATGCGCTGGAGGTCACCTCCGAGCTGCTCAACCTCGCGGTACACGCGGCTGTGCTCATCCCCCATGTGGCTCACCATGGCGCCGTGAAACTTCTCCGCACCCGCACGTGACTGCCGCCACTGGAAAAACAGCACACCGTCACCGCCGCGCGCGACGGTCTGAAGACTCCACAGCCGCATCACGCCGGGACGCTTCAGTGGATTATGCTGACGCCAATTCACTTGACTCGTCACCTGCTCCATCAGCAAAAACGGCTGACCGCCCTTCATACTCCGCAGCAGGTCGTGATTCAAAGCGGCATACTCCTGCCCTGTCCCTGAAGTCGGCTCCGGATAGCTATCCCAGTTGACCACATCGATATGCTGCGCCCATTTGAAATAATCGAGCGGCTTGAAGCTGCCCATAAAGTTCGTCATAACCGGAACGCCCGGAGTTACTTCCCGCAAAATATTCGCTTCATTCAAATAACAATCGAGCAAGCTGTCCGACATAAACCGGCGGTAGTCCAGCTGCTGCCCAGGATTTGCAAAGGTCGGCGTATGCGCGGGCAGGCCGATTTCGTCCCAACGGTAATATTTTTGACTCCAAAAGTTTGTTCCCCACCGAGCATTCAGCTCATCAATCGTGCCGTAACGCTTCTCCAGCCACACTCGAAACGCATGTTCGCAGGAGGAGCAATAACATTCGGATATATGACAGCCGTACTCATTGTTCACATGCCACATGGCCAATCCCGGGTGATCCTTATAACGTTCCGCAAGCCGGCGCACCAGACGTGCGGCGTAATCGCGGTATACGTGTGAATTCGGGCAGTAATGCTGCCGCGACCCGTGACGGTACCTGCTTCCACGCTTATCCACAGGTAATGTGTCCGGGTGATTCACTGCCATCCACGCGGGCGGAGATGCTGTGGCCGTCGCAAGGTCAGCATAAATGCCGTGCTTCGCCAGCAGGTCCATCAGCCGGTCAAGCCATGCAAAATCATAATTGTCCGCGCCCGGCTGCAGTACCGCCCAGCTGAATATGCCCACGCTGACCAGGTTTACCCCGGCTTTTTTCATCAGTCGCATATCCTCCAGCCAAACCTCTTCCGGCCACTGCTCCGGGTTATAATCCCCGCCATAACAAAAGCCCTGCAGCTTCTCTGTTCTCCATCCCGCCATTAGTCAACACCCTTTCCCATATCATCATATGAGAATCATATCCCGTAAAGAAAACGGTATCAATGAAAGCATTTTCTTGCTAATATAACAATATTCATATTGGAAAATACCTGCATTGAAAAAAGGATGGAGAACCGCGCATGTCCTCGATCTTGCTGAATAAAAGCTCCTTCGCTGTGCTAACCGAGCATGAGCGAAGATTACCTCTCTACATCACCTCGTCGGGCGGCTGGTCCAATCAAGAACGAATTGTTCGCGAAAGCGGGTTCCCCGATTTCCACTGGCTTCAAGTCTATTCGGGCGAAGGCCGGCTTGAACTCAGCGGGAACACCTACACCGTTCTGCCCGGACAAGGGATGCTGCTTTATCCCGATGAGCCGCATACGTATTACGCCGCTTCGGAGCCTTGGGGCGTACGCTGGCTTACCTTTAACGGCGGGCTGGCCCGGGAGCTGCTGCAGCGGATGGCTTTGACGGAATCGAAGGTGCTGACCCTGTCCAACCCCGGCGGAATGCTCGTAAAAATGCACGAAGCGCATGAAACGATCGTCTCTGGCGATCCGCTGCGCAGCTATGAAGGCTCTTCGCTGATGTACGAGCTCCTGATTGACCTGCTGCGGTACTCGTCAGAGGCGGAAGCCCGCTCCAAGCAGCAGCGGATCGAGCACATCGCCCCGGTGCTGCGGCATATCGAGCAGCATTACTGCGAGCCGCTTAGCCTGCCGGAGTTGGCCGCTTGCATCGAGGTCAGCCCGCAGTATTTGTGCACGCTGTTCCAGCAGGCGATGGGCATGCGGCCTTTTGAATATATTACGAGCTACCGCCTGCGTGCGGCCAAGGAGCTGCTGCTGGCCGAGCCGGAGCGCCGGGTGCGGGACATTGCCGAGGCCTGCGGGTACGAGCATCCGAGCTACTTTATTAAGATATTTCGCGAGCATGAAGGCATGACCCCGACGACATTCCGGCATATTCATCTGCAATATCCGGCGGAAGAGTAGGCAAGGGCCGATTCCCAGCGGGATCAGCAGTCCACTTCACTCCGTACCGTAGGGCCCCAAACCACAAAAAAACGCCTGATCGGCAAAGGTTTCCCTCCCTTGCCAATCAGGCGTTTTGCTATTGTTCTCCGGCTTACTTCACGAAGCCCAGAATCATCTCACGAATCAGCTTGGACGCAACGATTTGCGTCATTTCCGACGAGTCGTACACCGGCGCTACTTCCACAACGTCCGCGCCTACGACGCGAGCATCGGAGCGTGCAATCGCGTGCACGGCAGCCAGCAGCTCCTTCGAGGTGATACCGCCCGCTTCCGCAGTGCCGGTTCCCGGCGCAGTCGACGGATCGAGCACGTCGATGTCGATCGTCACGTAAACCGGACGTCCTGCCAGCTCCGGAAGCACCTTGCGAAGCGGCTCCTCTACGTCGAACGGGAAGAAGTTGACGTTCTTGCGTCCGTACTCGAACTCCTCGCGGGAGCCGGAGCGGATGCCGAACTGATACACGTTCTTGCCGCCGATCATTTCGGCTGCTTTGCGGATCGGCGTTGAGTGCGACAACGGCTCGCCCTCATACTGCTCGCGCAGGTCCGCGTGAGCGTCGATATGGATGATTGCGAGGTCCGGGTACTTCTTATAGACCTCTTGAATGACCGGCCACGATACGAGATGCTCGCCGCCCAGACCGAACGGGAACTTGCCGTCCGCCAGCAGACCGCTTACGTACTCGCCGATAATTTCCAAGCTGCGCGCCGCGTTACCGAACGGCAGCAGCAGATCGCCTGCGTCGAAGTAGTTAACCTCTTCGAGCGAGCGGTCCAAATACGGGCTGTACTCCTCCAGCCCGATCGAAACCTCGCGGATGCGGGCCGGACCGAAGCGCGAGCCCGGACGGAAGCTGACGGTATAATCCATCGGCATCCCGTAAATAACCGCTTGGGAAGCGGCGTAATCGTCACTGCTCAAAATAAACACGTTACCGGAATATTTTTGATCCAAACGCATGCGCGGCCTACTCCCCTTTTACCAAATCTTCAACGATTCTTGGAAGTGCGAAAGCGGCCTTATGCAGGCGCGGCGTGTAGTACTTCGTATCCAGCTCTGGAATCGCGTCGGTGTCCACCTGCAGCGGATCATGCTTTTTGCTGCCCATCGTGAACGTCCAAAGTCCGCTTGGGTACGTCGGAATGTTCGCAACGTACACACGAACGATCGGGAAGATCTCCTTCACATCGCGGTTAACCGTACGGATCAGATCCGCCTTAAACCAAGGGTTATCGGTTTGCGCGACGAAAATGCCGTCTTCCTTCAACGCATCATAAATCCCTTTATAAAAGCCTTGCGAGAACAGCTGAACCGCCGGACCAACAGGCTCGGTCGAATCAACCATGATCACATCGTATGTATTTTTATGGTCATGAATATGCATGTAGCCGTCATTGATAATAACCTCTACCCGAGGGTTGTCCAGCTCTCCCGCCGTTTCGGGGATATACTTTTTGCAATATTCTACAACCTTGCCGTCGATTTCAACGAGAACGGCTTTTTTCACCTTCGGATGCTTCAGCACCTCGCGAATAACTCCGCCGTCACCGCCGCCGACAACAAGCACCTGCTCCGGATTCGGATGGGTAAACAGCGCCGGATGCGCCACCATTTCGTGATAAACGAATTCGTCCTTCACGGTTGTCATAACCATGCCGTCCAAAACCAGCATGCGTCCAAACTCTACCGTATCAATAATAGCCAGATGCTGAAATTCCGTCTGCTCGTTAACGAGGGTCTCGGTGATTTTAGCCGTTATTCCGAAGTTTTCGGTTTGCTTCTCGGTATACCAAAGCTCCATGGGATCGCCTTCTTTCCTTATATTCCCGTTTAGTGTGCCACGACACACAAATTGTATTATAGTGTAACGCGGTGAAAATGCAATAAGCAGGGGCCGCGTGAAGAAAATTTCATAAACTGCTGCTTTGCACGAATATCCCGCTTCCCGGAATTCCATAATGGTAATATGGACCAAAACCAAGCTCGGTTTACGGATTCCGTTCGGAAGGAGGATGCAGGATGAATAACTCCCAAGCCCGATTACGGGGAAACGAGGGCTCCCCCAGATGGCTTCGCCGGATTCGCTTCTTTTTCTCATTTATGATGGTTAGTACTTTAATTTCGGCCGCAGGAATCATCGTGCTTGCACTTTATTTACGTTCGGATGCGCTCCCGGCGGTTTCCGTCTCGCAGACATCCAGCATGTACGATCTGCACGGCAATTTGATCGACGCCTTTCATTCCGGAGAAAACCGGGAAATTGTACCGCTCGAGAAGATCTCCCCTCATTTAATTAACGCCACGGTCGCAATCGAGGACAAGCGTTTCTTCAGCCATTTCGGGCTGGACCCGGTGGGCATTGCCAGAGCGCTCTACATCGACGCCAAAACGTTATCAATGAGGCACGGGGCCAGTACGCTGACCCAGCAGCTTGCCCGGAATTTATATTTGACCCATGAACGAACCTGGACGCGGAAGCTGAAGGAAGCATTGTATGCGGTACAGCTGGAGCTCCAGTACAGCAAAAAAGAAATACTCGCCATGTATTTGAACCAAATTTACCTCGGTCACGGCGCGTACGGGGTAGAGGCAGCAGCCAAGCTCTACTATGGCAAAAACGCATCCGAGCTGACGCTGGCGGAAAGCGCCATGCTGGCCGGCGTGCCGAAGAGCTGGAAGTATTACTCTCCTTATATGGATTGGGATAAGGCGAAAGCGCGGCAGAGGACTATTTTGCAGGCGATGGCCGATCAGGGCCTAGTCACGATAGCGCAGGCGAAGGCCGCTTCGGCGGAGCAATTAAACCTGCTTCCTTTGAAAAAAAGCACCCCGTCCATTGCCCCGTATTTTCAGGATTACGTGCGCAGCGTAGTGGTGAACCGGCTCGGTCTTGACGAGGAGCTTTATGAATCGGGCGGCCTCAAAATTTATACGACGCTCGATATCAAGCAGCAGGAAGAAGCGGAAAAAGCGATTCGCGAGACGCTTCGCCCGGGTTCCACAGAGCTAGAGGCGGCGCTCGTGGCGATCGATCCAAGAACCGGCTATATTCGCGCCATGGTCGGCGGCACGGATTACGGAGAAAACCAATACAACCGGGTGTTTTCCACAACCCGGCAGCCGGGCTCCTCCTTTAAGGCTATCCTGTACTTGACGGCGCTGCAAACCGAGGGCTTTACGCCGCTGAAGAAGTTCGTCAGCGAGCCGACGACCTTCACCTTCGATAAGGGAAGACAGTCGTATGCGCCTTCTAATTTCGGCAATAAGTATTTCGGAGAAATCGATATGCGCGAGGCGATTGCGCGTTCGGATAACATCTACGCGGTGAACACGATTATGGAGGTCGGCGCCGACAAGGTCATCGACATGGCGCGGAAGCTCGGCGTGACCAGCGCCATGGACCCGCTCCCGTCGCTTGCGCTCGGCACGTTCCCGGTGTCGCCGTTCGAGATGGCGTCGGCGTTCGCGACAATCGCCGGAGGCGGCGTACGCATCGAGCCGACTGCCGTGCTGCGGATCGAGGACGCCGACGGGACGGTGCTCTACGAAGCGGAGCCGCAGACGGAGCGCGTCTTCGACGCGGCGCATGCGTATGTGCTCACCGAGCTGATGGAGAGCGTATTTGACGCAGGCGGCACCGGCAGCCGGGTGGCGGCTGAAATTAAGCGTCCCGTCGCCGGCAAAACCGGGACAACCAATACCGACGCCTGGATGGTCGGGTATACGCCCGAGCTCGCCACCGCCGTCTGGGTCGGCTATGACAAGGGGCGAAATATCAGCTCGGTGGAATCGCACCAGGCTGCGCCGATCTTCGCCAAGTTTACCGAAGGGGCGCTCGAGGCGGTGCCGCCGAAGCTGTTCGCGATGCCGGAAGGGGTCGTCAGCGCTTATATCGACCCGAAAACCGGGCTGCTCGCGACCAGCGAGTGCGAGGGCTCAAGGCTCGAGACGTTCGTCGCCGGAACGGAGCCGACGACGTACTGCAGCGAGCACGGCTCGAAGCCCGCGGCTCCGGAGACGCCTGAGACGAAGAAGAAGGAGCACTCCTGGTGGAGCGATCTGAAGCGGTGGTGGACGGAGTAGCCCCCGTCCCTCGCCGGGTGGGCCTGTCTTCGACGCTTTCCCTATACAACACAAAGAGGCAGACCGTTTGCGTAGACGGTCTGCCTCTTTGTTGTCCTAGTATATCGTTCAATATACTATCGCTTATTGTAATCGGTAGCGTGTCCTGTGACAACGGATGACACAGATTCGTCACAGGTCAAAATTTGCCGCGAAAAGCTGCTGCGTTACGCCAGCCCCTGCTTCAATTGCTCCAGGGAATTATCCCACCATTCCGCGTTATTTTCCTGCAGGCAGCGCTTTAAAGCCGCTTTTTCCGTCTCGTTCAGACCGTCCAAAATGATGCGTCTTTTCAGCGCATAATCCATCTTATTGACGTGGTCGGCGAGAATTTTCCAGCCCTTCTTCGCCTCCGGATCGACGGACATTTCGCAGGCCGTCACCCCGGCGTAATAGGAGCCTCCCTCCGGCCTGCGGTCAACCGCCACCCACACGATCCAGCATTTGCGCCCGTTCGGCACTTCCTCTTGGTTCACCGTGAACTTAATGCCGCGCTCCACCTTGCTCTTGGCGTGCAGCGCACCGATATCGATGTACGCCTCTTCGCCATCGATAATGACCGACGACAAATTGCTGAGATCGATGGAGCCTGCGCCAAAGCCTTTATGTTCTTTACTGCTGACCACGTTCAGCGACCGCAGCGGTTTTTTGCCCTCATTCTCATTGGAATCCAAATGGATGTCCCCCTTGTTCGAAAAGTTATCTACATTATTGTATCGAAAATGCAGTAGTGTTTTCCACACCCGTGTCCAAATTCGTGGACATGATCGCCCGAGCCCTTACATATACATGCTCTAGAAGCTTGTCAACGGGGTGAAGATGATGAAGCGTCCGAAATCGAAACTGCAATCGATTACCGTGTACACCTTGGTAGCCGCTTTCGTAGCGATGCTCGTGTACAGCAAATTTACTTCCTTGTATATGGCCGATGACCCGAAGAACGGCAATTCTCCTGCAGCTGCGATGCCAAACAGCCACATCGCCCTTTCGGGTCCGGAAGCGCAGCAGCCTGCTCCGGCCCCTGCGCCGAATGCGCCGGCGCCCGCTCCCGCTCCGCAGGAAGGCACCAGCGATGCCGTCGTCCCGAAAAAGCCGGATCCGCTCAGCAAACGTGTCGTGCAGTATCACATGAGCGCCAAGCTGGATGCGGAAACCAAAACGATTTACGGCAATCAGACCGTCACCTGGACCAATCCGGGCACGAAGGCGGTCAGCGAGCTTTACTTCCATTTATATCCGAACGCCTTTGCTTCGGATAAATCGACCTTTATGCGCGAGTCGGGCGGAAAGCACCGCGAGGACAGCGCGAAGGCAAACAGCTATGGCGGCATGACCATCGATTCGCTTAAAGCGTCCGATGGATCCTCCTTAGACGAACGCCTTGAATTCGTTCAGCCGGATGACGACAACTCGAACGATCGAACGCTTGCCATGCTGAAGCTGCCTGTTCCGGTGCTGCCCGGACAGCAAACGACGCTGCAGCTCCAGTTTACCGTGAAGCTGCCTTCCGTCTTTGCGCGGATGGGCTATTCCGAAGACTTCGTCATGGCGGGCCAGTGGTTCCCGAAGGTTGCCGTTTATGAGCCGGCAGGAACTCGAGGCCGTACCGAGGACGGCTGGAACACGCACCAATACCACGGCAACTCGGAATTTTACTCGGACTTCGGCATTTATAACGTAATGCTTGAAGTGCCGGACACCTACACCGTCGCCGCGACCGGGTTCCCGACGACTCCCGTCGCCAAGACGGGCAATGGAACCAAAACGTATCATTTTTACGCCGACGATGTGCATGATTTTGCTTGGGCCGCTTCGCCGCACTTCGTTTATCACGAGGAGCCCTTCTCCACCGATCATATTCCCGGCATGAAAATTAAGCTCTACCTTGATCCGAAGCATGAGCATCTGAAAGAACGCTACCTGCAGGCGACGAAAAAATCGCTGGCGCGATACAGCGAGTGGTACGGGGCTTATCCGTATTCGACCCTGTCCGTCGTCGTGCCGCCAGCCGAAGCGAACGGCGCCGGGGGTATGGAATATCCGACGCTCATCACCGCTTGGGGAGCAGCCGAAGAAACACCGGGGCTGGAGCTTGAGCGAGTCGTCGTTCATGAGATCGGGCACCAGTATTGGTACGGTATGGTCGCGAGCAACGAATTCGAGGAAGCATGGCTGGACGAAGGCTTTACCTCTTATACCGAGGATAAGTTGATGGAAACTGAATACGGCTCCAAGCCTAGCCGCCTCATTGAAGCCAGCTACATCACCGCGCCGGAGCCGCTCACGCTCAACGCATGGAAATACCATAACCATAACACTTACGCCGAAAATGTGTACACCCGGGCCAAGCTTGTACTAACCGCAATGGAACAGCAGATCGGTGAAAAGCAGATGAAGCAGGTGCTCAAGACGTATTATCAGCAGTGGAAATTCCGCCATCCATCCACGAAGGACTTCCAGACCGTTGTGGAAAAGGTTACCGGCCAGTCGTGGAAGCCATTTTTCGATCAATACATCTACAACGGCTTAATGGCCGATTACGCAATCGAGTCGATTGTATCCACTCCTTCAGGCGGCGAAAACGGTCAGCCGGCAGGCTACCAGCATGAAATTACCGTACGTCGATTGGGCGGAGACTATACACCGATAAAGATGCGGCTGCATTTTGCCGACGGCTCGTATGCAGACCAGACGATCAACCAGACCGAGGACCGCAGCAAGGTGAAAATTGTCCATCCGCAGAAACTGAAATGGGCCATGCTCGACCCCAGCTATGAAATCGTACTCGAGAACAAGCATATTAACAACTTTATGAAGACCGAAGTGGATGAAAAATGGAAGGTTCGCCTGAACGTAGGCACGGTGAAATTGATTGAGACGCTGCTCAGCTGGGTGGCATGGTGAGGTGATCACGCATGATGGATTATTTGAAATCAGGCCTGCGCATAACGTGGAAGCAGCTCTTTATCGTACTCGTGCTTTTCCTGTACCGCATAGGCTGGGGCATCACTTTGTATCAATACGTGAAATCAATTATCGTTCCGTTAATGCATCGCTATCCTGCGGGGGATCTGCCCCCCGCGGCCGTCCGCTTGTTTCTGATTGAAGGACAGTTCCAGCTGTTCAAAACGGACCTTGCGAATCCGTACCTTTGGACGCTGCTCGGCCTGTTCGCGATCCGCATGCTTGCCACTCCGCTGCTAAGCGGCGGCTTGTTTTACGCGCTGCATCACCAGGATCAACCGGTCGGCACCGCTTTTTTCCGAGGTATGAAACGGATGGCAAAGCCGTTCATCGTGTATTACGCGCTGCAAACTGCGCTGACCGTGCTGCCGCTGATTTGGATCTACCCTCATCTGAAGGAAGCGGTTTTCCTGGTGGGGAATTATGAGCAAATGCTGCTGTCTCTCGCCCCATGGGTCATCGGCTGGATGCTGTACGCCGGCTTGATCGAGCTGATGTTCATGTACATTCAATTCGGCCGCGTCGCGAAATACGGGGTGGTGAATGCGCTTCTGACCTTCTTCCGCTCCCTGCTGCCCGTATGCGGGCTGGCGCTGATCCTAGCGCTGATCACCGGCGCCATTGCCTTAACGGCTGTCGGCTCCACCTTATGGTGGGCAGGCTTTGCGGCGGTGCTCGTTCACCAAGCGTTCTATTTCTTCCAAAGCTTCTTTAAAATGTGGGGAATCGCCGCGCAGTATCAGCTTTGGACGGTGAAGTCGAGGTAGCATTTTTAAATAGTATAGAAAGATCGTACACCTGAAGGATGCAGGGCTCCTCCGAGCCCCTCTCCCTTCAACACCAACCAGCCTTCTCTGCGGTGCAAATCGCGGTGAAGGCTGGTTTTTTGCGCGCTACCATTCGGTTCCATATGCTTCCATTCGCTTTTATTCGCGCTGTGCCCCTCCAGCTTTCACCATCTCCTGTCGGCGCTTCACGTCCCCGTTTCGCCAATTTCCGATGTGCGCCTCTATTTTTCTTGAACATCAGCCTCTATTGAAAACGTGATCTTCTTTCCGTTTCGCCCCTTTTCTCGCAAACTCTGAACCTTTCATTTTTATTTGAATATTTTGCTAGGAGAAGAAGGATTCCGCAGAATTTTGGCGAATCCTTTTTAGGGTTGTTAATCATTACTACTCAAATTTTGCCTAATTCCGTCAAACGGAAACGGGGGAACCATCTTGGGTGAATTGATTCTGCTTGAAAGAATCATAGGGCACCTTCGACCGAACCCTACAGCTAACCTCGTCGGCAGCGGAAGGAGTATTAATCAATTGAAAAAGACAGCATTGGCAGCGTTATGCCTTGCTGCAACCCTGTTCTTTGGAACAGGCAGCGCATTGGCTGAAACGCCTCTCAACAGCGCAGTTAACTCCGTCATGGGAAGCCCTTACAAATGGGCCGGCACGACGAAAGAGGGCTTTGACTGCTCCGGATTTACGATGTACATTTTTGCGCAATTCGGAATTGAGCTTCCTCACCAATCGGCCGGGCAAGCGAAGCACGGCACGAAGGTTGAGAAAAGCGAGCTGATTCCGGGAGATCTCGTCTTTTTCAACACCAGCGGCAAAGGCATTTCCCATGTAGGCATTTATGTTGGCGATGGTAAATTCGCTCATTCCGCAACGAATGAAGGAATCGTCATCGACAGCATGGACCAATCCTATTATGCTAAGCGGTACGTAACCGCTCGCCGTATTTTATCCGATGAGCAGTATGCACAAGTAACAACTGAGCCTCCGGCGCAGCAATAATCATTTTCAACCGACAAAAGCTCTTCAGACGGTGGACAAGTGCCCCGTTTGGAGGGCTTTTTTTGTGTGCAGCGGCTCTGTCGGCTGGTTTGCAGCGAAGATTTATGAGAAGCTATGGAATGAATTGTCCTTGAATAGGTTACGAATACTTGCGGAGGTGAACGGCCATCGGCCTCATTGTTTTCATCCATCGTAAAGATCTACGCACGCAGGATCTGCGGGCGTTCGATTATATTGCGGCCCGAAACCGGCCCAGCCTGCACGTCTTTATCCTTGATCCGGCTCTGCTGAATGGAGGACGGGAGCAGGAACACAGCGGACGCGCTTTTTTGGGGCGTCTGCAGGCGCTCGGCGAGGAGTACCGCCGCCACGGAAAGCAGCTGCAGATCGTATACGGCGAGCCGCGCAAGGTGCTGTCGCGGCTCCTTGACCTGCACCCGGTCGAGGAGGTCGTCGTTCAGCGCGAGCATACTCCTTATGCGGCGGCGAGGGATCACGTGCTCCGCCTGCTGGCGGAAAGCCGCGGAACGGCGTGGACCGCCATCGAAGACGGGACGCTGGTCGACGGGGTGGAATTGCAGGCATACGGCGGCCGCAAGGAGCCGTACAAGGTGTTTACGCCGTTCTATCGGAAATGGTCGGAATATCTTTCCGTCCATTACCGTCCGTCATCGGCGGCGGGACTGCCGGAGCTGGAGGTGACAGCCGAGGAGCTAGCTCCAGCCATTGCGGAGTCATTTGCGCTGCCGTTTCCGCTGGAGGCTTACGCCTCATCCACATGGGCGGAAGCCGTGCCCCGCGAGGTTCTGCGCCGCTTCCTAGAAAGCGGCATCGACGAATACGCAGCGCGGCGTGATTTCTACGCCGGGGAAGGGACGAGCGGGCTCAGCGTGTACATTAACACGGGGGCAATCTCGATCCGCGAGATTTACGAAGCGCTGCCGGATACCGTCGCCGCCGAGCCATGGCGCAGACAGCTGGCCTGGCGCGATTTTTACTACATTCAGGCGGCTTGCAGCCCGGCGTTCTTCCGTTACGAGTCGTTGTTCGACCTTTCCGGGCTGAGCGACCTGCATTTCGAGGCCTGGGCGGAAGCGCGGACCGGTATCCCGATCATCGACGCCGCCATGACCCAGCTCCTAGAAACGGGCGTCATGCCGAATCGGCTGCGGATGATTACCGCGATGTTCCTCACGAAGAATCTGCTCTGCCCGTTTCCGTTAGGGGAGCAGCTTTTCCGCCGCAAGCTGGCGGACTACGACAACATCCTGAATCGCGGCGGCTGGCTGTGGAGCGCCTCGCTCGGTTATGATGCGTCCCCCTACTTCCGCATCATGAACCCGGTCGCCCAATCGGAGCGATACGATCCGGACGGCGAATATATTCGGCGCTGGCTTCCGCAGCTGCGAGCCCTCAGCGGCAAAGCGATCCACCGGCCGCAGCCGAACGCGATCGTCGATCTGGCGCAATCGCGCGAGCATGCCATCGCGGTGTACCGCAGCATCCTTGGAAGCAAATCGACTCTTCCGCTCGAATAATCCGCATCCCGTCACTCAAAAAGGGTACCTCCAGAATTGCACCGTTTACCGGTACAAGCCCTCTGGAGGCACCCTTTTTCCATGCTTATATCGTCACCATAAATCTCTTACCGTTCGCTGCGAAGCGTATTCCAGGCACGGCTGCTTCGCTTCTTCCTCGTTTCTGTCAACAAGTGAAACAAGCCCTTCCAAAACCGCCCATTCACCATCATTAACATTCCATCCACCATAGCCATGTTAATGGCGCCGCCTGTCATTCTGGCAATCCCTCTGAACGGCAAGTGGTAAACCGTCATCATAATGAGATTGGCGGTGCTCCTCTTCCCGATTCTTCGTAGGAACCAATGCGCAAACACCACAGCGTGAAACGCGAATCTTCCAGCAAAGCCCTTGGCGTATTGGCACTGCTCAATCGTGTCCGTATATCCAAGCGGCTTTTCCCGATCCCATGTGGACACCGGTACCTTCCGCCCAAGCAGGCCTTCAAATTCATCCACGGGGACAGCGTCAATTTTGCCGGAATAATACGAGGGGAGCTTCTGCTTGTCATAGGGAAGCGGTGCTCCGGTCCCTTCCACGAAAAGCTCGGCCTTCAAGCGAATATCCGCACAGGACGCACCGATCATGATTTCATAGTCAGCTTCTTCTATTTCCCACCGGTTCGTCTTCACATTGAAATACCGGAACGTTTTATCGTCAAAAGGAATCGTTACCCTCTTCGTTTCCCCTGCGTTGATAAACACCTTTTTAAAGCCCTTCAATTCCTTCTTTGGTCTGAAAATGTTGCCGGATGGGCAGCCCACGTACAGCTGAGCCACCTCCATCCCGGCAACCTTTCCTGTATTCGAGAGGGTGAACGTGACGCGGTCCTTCTCCACTTGAACATCGGAATATTCAAATGTCGTATAGCTAAGCCCATAGCCAAAAGGGAACAGTACCTCAACACTCGCCGTATCGTAATAACGGTACCCAATATATAACCCTTCCCGATACTCTACGCTCGCTTCATTTCCCGGAAAATAACGATAAGACGGCGTATCCTCATAACGAAGCGGATACGTCTCCGACAATTTGCCGGAAGGATTCACATCTCCGGATAACACCCTCAGGATCGATCTCGCCCCTGCCTGTCCGCCTAAATAGCCATGCAGCAGCCCCTTGACCTTGTGAATCCACGGCATTTCCACGGCCGACCCACAGGAAAGAATCGCGACAATATTCGGGTTCACCTTATAAAGTGCATCGAGCAAGTCAATTTGGTTTTGCGGGATTCGCATGCTCTGCCGATCGAGTCCTTCCGCTTCCGTATCTTCATCCAAACCGATATAGAGAAGAATAACATCCGCTTGCTCGGCCAGCGCGCATGCCTTCTTTATTTTTTCCTCGTTCTTCTTTCCATAACGTTCAAACCCGGGTTCAAAGCCGATGCTGACAATCCCGGATTCCTCAAAGCAGTTCAAGGTATGATCGAGGATCGTCGGGTTGACAAGGGATGAACCTGCGCCCTGATATCTCGCATTTTGGGCAAAGTCTCCGATAACGGCAACCTTGCGGCCGAATTTCAGAGGCAGGATGTGGTCGTCATTTTTAAGCAGCACGATCGACTCTTCGGCAACCTTCTGGGACACCCGGTGATGGCGTTCCACATGAAATTCCAAATGCGGCTTCGCAAAGGTTTCTTCCGTCGTAAAAATGAGATCCAGCAGGCGGTCGACACACTCATCCAGCACTTCTTCCTTCAATGTGCCGCTGCGAATCGCCTCGATAATTTCCTCATTGGTTTCTCCTCTGGAGGTCGGCATCTCCAGCTCATTACCTGCAAGCAAACCGGCCACACGATCATTGCTGCCGCCCCAGTCGGTAACTACGGTGCCTTCGTAACCCCATTCTTCCCGCAAAATATCCCGCATCAGATGCATGTTTTCCGTGGTGTAGCTTCCGTTCAAGCGGTTGTAGGAGGTCATGATCGATTTCGTCTTGCCTTCTTTAACGGCCATTTCAAACGCGGTCAAATAAATTTCCCGCAGCGTTCTCTCATCGATGACCGAGTCGATCGACATCCGTCTTTTCTCTTGATTATTGGCGGCAAAATGCTTTACACAAGCGGAAATGCCGCGCGACTGAATGCCTCTGATCGTGCTCGCAGCCATCTTACCGGCTAAATACGGATCTTCGCTGTAATACTCAAAATTACGCCCGCACAGAGGGTTTCGCTTCATATTCACACCGGGTCCAAGCAGAACATTTACCTTATGTGAGATTGCCTCGTCCCCAAGATACTGCCCTACTTTTTCCGCTAGCTCGGTATTCCAGCTATTTGCGACGGTCGCCGCTGTCGGATAACAGGTTGCCGGAAGCCCGGCATTCAGGCCCAGCTTGTCTGCAGCTGCAGCCTGTTTCCGGATTCCGTGCGGACCATCCGCAAAAAAGATGCTGCGGATGCCTAAACGTTCAATCTCCTGCGTTTGCCATATATTTTTACCGGACATTAAGTACGCCTTTTCTTCCAGCGTCATGTTCTCGATTAGGTCTTTATATTTCATCTGTTAAATCCTCTTTTCGGGTACCCCGGCGGTACTCCGGAAATTTGATGTCAGTAGGGATGATGGCTTGCAATGATGAACACATGAAACATTCTACAATAGAACCGCTATATTTACTAATAGGAATCTCTAGGGCCGATAAAAGAAAACAGGAAACCATAGGAGTTTCCTGTTTAATTCTGCAGCGAGAGCGAATGACTCACTCTCCCTCTACTTTTTGATTATGAGTCTATTAATTAAAGCCGACTAATTTTTGCGAAACCTTGTATGCTCCCACCGAAATGCTCCGTCCGATTCGTCCAGGGAGGTTAATGATATGTCCGAACAGGCCGTATCGTAGGCTGTGGTACAGCTCCAAATCGGTTTCTTTAATGTACTTCCACAACGCTTTTTTCTTTTGCAGGTTTTCTTCCGTTCCGGATCGGATTAACAAAATCGTAGAGATTACGGTGACGATCTCCAAATGGTGGAACATGTAGCTTTTAAGCTTGGCATTTGGCAGTTCGTTCAACCGCACATCTTCAATCATGAGCTTATTTATTTTGATTTGCTGATCGATTCTTTTGATCATGAGCTGCTCATTTACCGATTGATCATTCCGGCCAATAAAATATCGATAGAAGTCTACATTTAAGTAGTAAATGTTCTCCACGTGCGCAAGCGGCTTATAAACATATATATTGTCGACATAGAAGGTATGCTTCGGAAGCTCTAAACCGCAGTCTCTGAGCAGCTGCGTACGGTAAATGATCGAATGCATCATCAGGTACTGGCCTTTGCCAAAGTGCTTCATGTCGTCCCATCCGAAGATCGTGCCTTCCGGAAGCACGCTGTCGTATTTCATCACTTTCTTATACTTTGCGCCTTCCTTTTCGAACACAAAATTGCTGATCATCATATCGACTGTTTTCTTCTGTTCAACAAAAGAACGCAGGGTGTTCAATATCTTAAAATAACCCTTCATATCCACCCAGTCATCACTGTCTACGACTTTGAAAAATAACCCGGTTGCATTTCGTATCCCTGCATTGACCGCTTCTCCATGTCCGCCGTTCTCTTGATGAACCACTTTAACGATCGCCGGATATTGCTTCGCATAGCTATCCGCAATTTCTGCCGTTTGATCCACGGATCCATCGTTGACAATGATGAGCTCCACTTCTTCCCGGCCGGGAAGAAGGGATTCGATGCAATCTCTCATATAATGTTGAGAATTATAGCAAGGGATTACTACGGATAATAACTTCATCCTTACACAACCTTTACTTTTGCTTGAAGATGACCTTTAAAATCGGGAAGAAGATCCAGAACGCGATCGCGCTGTTAATAACCATCGTAATTACGTCTGCGGTCGTTTCACCAACAGAACCCCAGCCCCAAGTGTTCATGAACAGGTCATAGATCGGGGCTTTATAGAAGCCCTGTGCGGCCGCAGCACCCAGTGTGATCAAAATGTAAGCAATCACATACCAAAATGCCGCTTTCCATATGTTCCCGCTCGATTTAAACGTGATGCTGCGCTGGGCGAAGAAATTGATGATTTGCGCGATCGCAATCGTGATTTGTACGGCAAGGAAATAGGCGAGCCCCCCGCCGCCGCCATCCGCTAAAGAACCGCCGGCATAATCGAATACGTAATAAGGGCTTCCGTCAAAGTTGCTGCCCAGCTGCCAGACCTGGAAGTTGGTGCTGACGAGCGCCGTCTTGGCAAATATACTTTTAAATAGAGGCATGAGGACGAGCTGAAGCACGGTGATCCCGTTGCTAAGCATAAAAAATACGATGAATTCCGCAGTTGTCGGGTGCTTTTCCTTATATTTTGTCCAAAGACCTACAGGTCCTGAAACGATCTTTTTCATACTTACGCTTCTATTACTCATATTAACCCTCCTTCCGCCATTATGGCTAGTGTTATTACAAGCCTTTGGCGCCTTTTACCAGTTTTTTACGTTCTCTTAACAAATGGCCGGCTCCCTTTAGCAGCTGCCCGTTGGCAATCATGAGAATTCCATCGAGCATCGGCATATTAATTACGCCGCCCGTCATACGGGAGATCCCCCTGAACGGCATATGGTAGATCGACATCATGATAATGTTCGCCGTGCTGCGTTTACCGATCTTCCGTAAGAACCAGTAGGAGAATGAAATGAGCCAAAAGGCAAATCTAGCAAGTCCGCCCTTGGCATACTGACACTGTGCAATGGTGTCGTTATACCCAAGAGGTCTTGTGCGGTCCCATTTCGAAACCGGCACCTTTCGCCCGATTAAAGCTTCAAACTCTTCCACGCTGACGTCATTGGTTTTTCCCGAATAATAGGTCGGAAGCTTCTCTTTCTCGTAAGGAATTGGCGCTTCTGTCCCTTCCACGAACAGACGGTCTTGCAATCGGATATCCGCGCTGGAGGCCCCGATCATCATCTTATAATCGGCTTCCTCGATTTCCCACCGATCGGTTTTTACATTGAAATAACGGAACGTTTTATCATCAAAAGCGATGGTGACACGCTTGGTTTCGCCCGCGTTCAAATGCACCTTCACAAAGCCCTTTAATTCCTTGTCCGGTCTAAAAATCAAACCGGATTCGCAGCCTACATAAAGCTGCGCTACCTCCATGCCTGCCATGGAGCCTGTATTGGTGATGCTGAACGTAACGCCATCCCGATCGACCTGTAGATCGGAGTACTCGAACGTGGTATAGCTGAGACCGAACCCGAACGGAAACCGAACCTCTACGTTCGCCGTATCGAAATAGCGGTAGCCGATAAATGGCCCTTCCCGATACTCTACGCTGACTTCCTTCCCCGGAAAATAACGATAGGAAGGGGTATCTTCATACTGAAGCGGATACGTTTCGGCCAGCTTTCCGGAAGGGTTCACCTCACCGGATAAGATCCGCAGCATCGCTTTCGCTCCCGCTTGACCGCTCAAATACCCGTGCAGCAGCCCCTTTACTTTACCGATCCACGGCATTTCCACCGCCGCGCCGCAGGAAAGGATCGCTACAATATTCGGATTGACTTGATACAATGCGTCCAGCAAATCGATCTGGTTTTGTGGAATCCTCATGTCGTGCCGATCGAGGCCTTCCGCTTCCGTCGCTTCATCTAAACCAATATATAAAAGAACCACATCCGCATTTTTCGCCAATGCACATGCTTTTTCTATTCTCTTCCTGCTCTTTTTTCCATAACGTTCAAAGCCCGGTTCATAGCCGATTGTCACAAAGCCCGATTCCTTCAACCCATTCCATGGCTGATCCAATTTTGTCGGGTTTACAATAGAAGATCCTGCGCCTTGATAGCGCGCTTCGTTGGCGAAATCGCCGATGACTGCTACTTTTACCCCTTGCTTAAGCGGTAATATGTTTCCTTCATTTTTCAAAAGCACAATCGATTCTTCCGCCGCCTTCTGGGCTGCGCGGTGATGCTCATCTACGTCGAACTGCTGCTTATAAGGCTTCGCATACACTTCTTCTGTCGTAAAAATAAGATCAAGCATTCGGTCTACACATTCATCCAGCACTTCTTCTTGAAGCTTCCCGCTCCGAATCGCCTGAATAATCTCTTGATTCGTTTCCCCTGCCGTGGTCGGCATTTCCAGCTCATTTCCGGCCAATAAGCCTGCTACGCGATCGTTGCTGCCGCCCCAATCCGTGACAACGACGCCGTCATAGCCCCATTCCTTGCGCAGGATGTCCTGCATAATATGCATATTTTCATTCGTATGAACGCCATTCAGCATATTGTAAGCCGACATGACCGCCTTGGTTTGCCCTTCCTTAATCGCAATTTCAAAAGCCGTTAAGTAAATCTCGCGAAGGGTTCTCTCGTCGACGATCGTATCGATCACCATACGTCTTTCTTCTTGATTGTTCACCGCATAATGCTTTACGCACGCGGAAATGCCATGGGATTGGATGCCCCGGATCATACCTGCCGCCAGCTTGCCGGCCAGATACGGGTCCTCGCTGAAATATTCGAAGTTTCGGCCAGCCAGCGGATTTCGCTTCATATTGATTCCGGGTCCCAGCAATACATTCACTTTCTGGGCAACAGCCTCAATCCCAAGATAATCTCCGATCTTTTCTGCCAATTCCACACTCCAGCTGTTCGCCACGGTAGCGGCCGTCGGAAAACATGTGGCCGGAATACTCTCGTTCAGGCCAAGATGATCCGCCGCCTCCGCCTGCTTTCGAATCCCGTGAGGGCCGTCCGCAAGAAATATGCTGTTAATGCCATGCTGCGGAAGATCCTGCGTTTGCCAGAAATCTTTACCTGACATTAAAGACGCCTTTTCTTCCAACGTCATTTTCTTAATAAGCTCTTTGTATTTCATCGTATGGTCCTCTTTTTTTATTATGGCGGTACCCCCTAAGGAGTACCGCCATATCATTTTTTCCACCTATTTACGTTGACTTAAGCCGCTTCTCCGATTGCAGGCTTACGCTTACGGAACACAAAATAGAAACCGAGTACAATCGCCAATGCCAGAAGGATGTCAACAATGATCGTAATGATTGCCCATTGCGGCAAGTCTGTGCTCATGCCTCTTTCCATTCCGTTGCTGTTGGCCACGGTGTATAGAATGTTATGTGCCGAATCTCTCAGCGCCCATAACGTGTCATTGCTCTTCGTATTTACTGTCGGTACACCGTGCGGCGCAACCCCAGTCAGCAGGATATCGTTACCGCTGCGGAAGGCAAGCTCGGCATTCATGTAAGGATACGAAACATTAATGAAGAAGTCTGTATTCACGATTCCTTTAAAGCCCCATTCGTTGCGAAGCACATCTTTGAGAAGTGCCGAGCTTGCGCCAGCCCAGGTGTTGCCGATGCTGTTGAATGCGGACATCGCACCATGAGCGTCGCCTTCTTTAACCGCATACTCGAATGCTTTCAAGTAAATCTCACGCATCGCTTGCTCGTTGCTCCAAGTCAGCATACCTTTGACACGATTGATTTCCTGATCGTTTAAAGCAAAGTGCTTCATAAAGACGAATCCGCCGCGGCTTTGGTAGCCTTGGGTAACGGCCGATCCCATCTTACCGGAAAGGTAAGCATCTTCGGAGTAGTATTCAAAGTTTCTTCCTCCGAAAGCAGTACGGTGGATGTTGATGCCTGGTGCGTACCAGCCGTTAACGTTGTAAGCCATTGCTTCCTTTGCTACCGCTTTGCCCATTTCATCGGCAAGCTGCAGGTTCCAGGATTGTGCAAGCATCGTCTCCGAAGGGAAGCCGATACCCGACATCGGGTTTTTGGAAAGTAGTGCGCTAATGCCTGCCGGACCGTCGTAGTCAACTGTAGCCGGCTTGCCTACCGATGCCAATTCCACCGTACGGTAACCGCCAAGCGTTCCTGCGGAAACCAGTTCGGAAACCGTCAGCTGGTCGAGCAGTTGGTTCCAGCTTTCATCGTTGTAATCCACACCAACGTATTCCTCTAACGTTTTACCGTTCTTAGCTCCCGTCACAGGAGGCTTGTCTCGTGTATCCGCAGGGACGTCATATCTCTTGCTGTTGATGTAATCGACGAATGCGGTATCGACAAGCGTACCTCTTACTTCTTCGGATGCACCTTCAGCCGTTGTCACTTTAAAGATTTTGTTCGTATTCAGGACATCGCGGTTGGCAAAGCCGTTCGCGCGGGATAAATACGTTTTAATGCTTCCTTGGCCGGTGACTTCGTCATCGAATTGGTTCACCGCCACTTGAAGATCGGAAGAACGTCCTGCCTTATCGTAAACGACTTGTGCAAGCGTTTTGGAGCCTACATCGGCAATTTTTTCATGCGAGTTCTTCATCAGCATGAGCTTGTATTCACCTTGCTCAAGCACGTAGGAGCCGGTGCTGCTAAATACCTTCGCGTAATCGTACGATGCCATATCTTCGACGTTAAACTTGAGTTTTACCGTTTCCGATTGACCTGCTTTAATGACGCCGGTTTTTGCAAATGCAGCAAGCTCAATGGAGGATTTTTCAATCTTCCCGGTGTATGGCGCGGAATAGTAAAGCTGAACCAACTCTTTTCCGTCCATCGAGCCGGTGTTCGTTACTTTCACATCCACTGAAATCTCTTTGTCGTTCCAAGCCAAGCTGTTCGGCACAACTTCTTGAGTGAACGTGGTATAGCTTAGACCATGACCGAACGGGAACATGACCTTTTCGTCATAGTTAATGGCTCCGTCAGCTGCAGCCGTTTCATAATAGCGGTAGCCGACATAGATCCCCTCAGTATAATTCACATACGTTAATGGAACCTTGTTTTTATCCACAGCTACGGAATACGTGCCGTTACCATTATCGACTACGTATTTATAGTCACCGAAGTTCGCCATTGCAGGGGCGTCGAGAACATCCACTGCGAATAAGTCCACGGTTTTACCGGATGGATTGATCTGTCCGGACAACACCTTACCAAGGGATGCGAACCCTCTTTGTCCCGGACCGGCAACAGTCACAATGCTCTTGATTTGGCTGTAGTTGTTAACCCAGTCCAGTTCAAAGGTATTGGCGCCGTTCATCACGAGTACAACCTTATCGAAGTTCTTCATAACCGCGTCAATCATGCCTAGCTCGCGATTGCTTAACTCCAAGTAATGCTTGTTCGGGTCAAGGTCGTCCGGGTTACCGAAGCGTTCTCCGCTAGGACCCATCGAGCTTCCTTTCGGGTCATACGTATCCGGGCCGTCCAAAACCGCCGGAAGGTCTTTCCCTTCCCCGCCCGCACGGGCAATAAAGAGGATCGCCGTATCCGAGAAAGCCTTTGCTTGCTTCATTCTTTCCTCGGTATAGAACTCGGACGCTACCGGCTCCGGAATCGTCCAGTCGTAACCCTCGATCCCGGATACCGGTCTCTTGATTCCAGTTGCAACATAATCGTTATACAGCTGTTCGTTGATCTCGAAGCCCGCTGCTTCCAGTCCTTCTTTCGGTGTCACGGCTGTCGACGCGTCTGCTTCGCCAGAACCGGATCCTAAGTATACAGGCGATGTAAAGCTCCACCCGAAAACGTTTACTTTTTTATTCATCTTCATCGGAAGCATGTTTTCCGTGTTTTTCAGAAGGACAATGCCTTCATCCGAAATTTTCTCGGCAACGACCTCCGATTCCGCCCGTGCTTCCTTGGCTTCCGCGGTCGTGATATCAATTTTTGAAAAATATGAGGTAATAACATCCGCGTAATAGTACATCGCAACGTTTGCTCCGACCCCTGCAAGCAGAACAAGGGACAACAACGAGCTCATAATAATGCGGAATTTCTTCTTGCTTTTCCCTGCCATCTTTGTGTAACCCCCTAAGTAGCAATATGTGTTTGCCTTGTTGCGGTTCGATCTCTCTAGCCTTGCTTCGTGCCTTCCCTCCCTAGAACATTTCAAACGCTTTCATGCTTGAAAATAAAATGCAGCGCGTCAGCGCGTAATTTTCATTGCTCTGTAAGCTTACTCCATAAGTCCTAAAAGCAGAATCAACGAAAAGTTAACGGGGTGTAACTTTTAGTTTCGGGCACAAAAAAAACAGACCCCTATGACGGAACGCTCGATCACATCATAACGATCTGTTTTTATCTTTGACATAATTGCGGAATAACGAGACGGCCGTTGCCTGAAAGCCGTTTTTCCTCGCGACCAAATATATATTTTGCGGGATTTTTTCCTCTAACCGAATGATCTTCACTTTCTCATTACGGCAGGCTTCTTCCATAAAATCGACGGAAATAGCGACAAATCCACTCAACTCACACAGCCTATGCGCCGTTTGGACACTGCCGTATTGATGCATCACATTAGGCGTAAAGCCCTGCTCCAAGCATTTTTCGACAAACCCGTGGTCTTTCCCTTTTCCCGTAGACTTGACCACTAAGGCTTCATGCTCCAATTCGGCGATCGAGATGACATCTCTGCCTGCCAACGGATGATCCTTCGATACAACAGCGACAACTTCCCCTGCGGTAATCAATTCAACATCGCAATTTTCAAATTCATCGGGTCCAAGCACCAAGCCAATGTCCGCTTCATCCTGCAGCAGCTCGCCAATCGGACATTCATCCGGTGATTCCTTGAGCTTTACCTGAATGTCCGGATACAGCCTCGTAAAGCCGTACAAATAATCCACAGGCACTTCCGATGCCGCGGAAAACGAGACAACGATATGAAGGCCGCCTCTTTTCCCGCTGATGATGCTGATTTCCTTTTTGATGTCCTCCATCAAATAACGAATATGCTTCGCCCGGGCATGCAGCAGCTCACCGGCTTCCGTAGCCTCCATACCGCGGGGACCGCGATAGAACAGCTCCGCCTCGAGCTCCATCTCCAGCTGCTTGATCGTCTTACTGATTCCTTGAGGCGTTATATATAAATCCTTGGCGGCAGCACTGACGCTTTTTTTCTCGTACACTTTGATGAAGTACTCTAATGCCTCTATATTCATGTTGCTTCCTTTCGTGGGTTGCGGGCATAATAGTATCTTAGTATAGCATAGATTGTTCCCGTTCGAATGGACATCTTTACACCATAGTAGAATAATTGAAGCTCGTATCTTTGATTTGACATTACAGCACTCGTTAACCAAAGGGAGAACCATCATGTACGATTATTTGATCGTTGGCGCCGGCTTATTCGGTTCCGTATTTGCCTACGAAGCCAAACAGAGAGGCAAACGCTGCCTGGTGATCGATAAGAGAGATCACCTTGGCGGAAACGTCTATACCGAAGAAGTCGAAGGAATCCAGGTTCATAAATATGGTGCGCATATTTTCCACACCAATAACAAGAATATATGGGATTATGTAAACCGCTTCGCGGAATTCAACCGGTATACCAACTCTCCGGTAGCCAATTATAAAGGCGAAATCTACAACCTTCCGTTTAATATGAATACATTCAACCGTTTATGGGGCGTTGTAACACCGGACGAGGCAAAACAAAAAATTGAAGAGCAGAAACGCGCAGCCGGCATTACAGAGCCACGGAACCTGGAAGAGCAGGCGATTTCCTTAGTCGGAAGCGATATTTATGAAAAATTAATTAAAGGCTACTCCGAAAAGCAATGGGGCCGTCCGGCATCCGAGCTGCCAAGCTTTATCATTAAGCGTCTGCCGGTTCGATTCACTTATGATAACAACTATTTCAACGATCAATACCAAGGCATTCCGATCGGCGGCTACAGTAAAATTATCGAGAAAATGCTCGAGGGTATTGATGTCCGGTTGAACGTTGATTTCTTTGAGCATCGCGAACAGCTGGCTGCTCTTGCAGGCAAGGTCGTTTTTACAGGGATGATAGATCAATACTTCGGCTTCAAGCATGGCGTTTTAGAATATCGAAGCCTGCATTTTGAAACAAAGATTTTAGATACAGATAACTACCAAGGAAATGCCGTCGTCAACTTCACGGATCGGGAAACGCCTTATACGAGAATCCTTGAGCATAAGCACTTTGAGTTCGGCACGCAGGAAAAGACGGTCGTAACCGAAGAATATCCGCTCGAATGGAAGCCTGGACTGGAGCCGTATTACCCGATCAATGATGCCAAAAACAATAGTGTATACAAAAAATATAAAGAGCTGGCCGACAACGAACCGAATGTCATTTTTGGCGGCCGGTTAGCTTCGTACAAATATTACGACATGCATCAGGTGATCGGGGAAGCCTTGACCGTTGTCCATAAGGAATTCGGCGAGTAGCTTGCACCGTTAGTTCAGTACAAAGGATCGAAAGTCCAGCTTGCCCGACCCCTCATAGGTAAAATATAAGGCCTGCTTGCCGTTTTCCATGTTCACCTTGGTTCGAAAATATACGAATTCTTTGCTGGGGTGAACGGGAATTTTGGCAATCGGTCCTTCGTGCAGCCCGGTGGAAATCAGCATGTAACCGGATGCACGGCCGCGAACGCACACTGCAATCTCTTGCAAATCCTCTATCAAGAAATATTTGAAGCCTGCCACCGCTCCATGCCGCATATTCGCAATATACTGGTCAGGGCTGCTTTCCCGATCCTTGCCGCTTTGGGTGAAATACGGGTGCTTCCGAAATGGAATATTCCCAAAATATACACCGTACCGCCCTGCGCCTTCCCATGACATCAGATGGCAGGCAATGCGCGCCTCATACTCTCCTCTGCCCAGCAATGGCTCATTGTTTAAGCCGCAGCTGGTCAGCTCCACCTGCGGGATCGAGCCATCCTCATTTATTTCGATGGGCTCAGCCAGTCCCTGCCTGGAGTAGTGATGCCGATTCGTCTGCCTATGGTGAAACACGTACCACTGATCCCCAACCTGAACAATACTTCCATGATTGTTCCCTATGTAGTTTAATGCTCTTTGATCCGAGCTGTGGCCGTTTAAATAAAGATCCCCGTTGCTGATGATCGTTCCGCCGAACACAAACCCGCCTGTCGGGCGTTTGCTGGTGGCATAGCATAATTCATGGCCGTTAATCGAGGAATAAATAAAGTAATAGATATCCTTTATTTTCCGAATCGAGCTGGCCTCAAAGAATTCATGCCCCTCGAATCCGGTACCTGCGGCCTCTCCTGCCTTAGGAAGGATCAGCTCCGGTTCACCGATTACTGTTTTCATATCCGGCTGCAGCTGAATGACATAACCGCCCTTGCAGGTCCGTCTTTTCCCTCCTGTCAGGAAGGAGGGCACCTCTTTCTTCGGGGCAAAGCCCGAATACAAGTAAACGCTCCCATCCTCGTCAACAAGCACACCCGGATCAAACAAGAACGGGTCGCCGCTTTTATTCCATAACAGCTCCCCATTCGGGCGGCTCACATACCCGTAAAACTCATACTTGCCTGCCGGTGTATCGCAAACGGCGATCGCCATGACGCTTCGAAACGAAAGCGTATAGTAAAGGTAGTACCGCCCGTCGGTTCCTTTGGCGACATCTGGAGCGAACATCTGATACCAGCCCCATGTATTCATCGGGTCCTGGGTCTTTCGATAAATAACCCCTTCGTATCTCCAATCGGACAGGTCGTCGACGGGCGCAGACCAGCAAACATAATCGTTCAGGCAAAACAGCTTGCCGTTAAACCGGTCATGGGAACCGTAAACGTACAATCTGTCGCCAAAAACATAAGGCTCGCCGTCCGGAATATATTCGTAGCTTGGCAAATACGGATTGAACGCCTGCTTTGGCATGACTAGGATCTTTCCTTTAGCAATAGTTTCAGCTTGAGAACGGACACATTCCAAGCGCTTTCAAAAATGCGGTGGTGAATGAACTGAACGGATCTCGTTCTTTTTTTAGTGTAACGAATACTCGGGGAGATCGATATCAACCAAAAGTTAGCGGAGTAAACTTTTAGTTGCTGGGGGCGGGTAAATTTATAAAAAAAGACAAGCAGCTTACGCTGCCTGCCTTGTTACGTTCTGCAAATATTCGACGAATTACTTTTCCTCTTCCAGCTTGTAGCGGCCTGTTAATGTTTCCAGTCTTTCCGAGCTTTCTTTTACAGCATTCGTCTGCTCGACGACCTGCGAGGCCATTTCCAGCGTATCCGAGGTGCGCTCTGCAATATTTTGCGTGCCGATCGCCGATTCTTGATTCGCCTGCGACAGCTCGCGGATGCCCTGCACCACCGTTTGCATCGAAGCCATCAGCTCCTGCGAGGTTGCACTGAAATCCTGCGTCATATCGTCAAACGACTCCGCATCCTTATAGTATTGCTCCGAGGTTTTGAGAAGAATCTCGTAATCCTCAAGCACGCGTTCGTTCAAAAACTTTAACAGCTCATCGGAGCTGGCCGAAAGACGATTCACGGAATTGGTAACTGTGCCCGTCACATTCTGAATTTCCGCAAGAGTATTCTGCGAGCTGACCGAGAGCTTGCGGATCTCATCCGCCACGACAGCGAAGCCTCTTCCCGATTCCCCTGCTCTCGCTGCTTCAATAGCAGCATTCAAAGAAAGCAGGTTGGTTTGCGCCGTAATTTCCAGAATGGAGTCCGTCAGCACCTTAATTTGATCTACTGCCTTCGAATCTTGAATCGCTTGACGCAGCTTTTCATTCGTCGACTTGTAAACCACTTGTGTCTTGGAAATCGACTCCGAGGCCGAGGCCTTTAACTCCGCCGCACGCTTACTGATCTCCGATGCTGTAAAAGCACCTTCCTGAGCCTTATTCGCGATGGTGCCAATGGCGGTCTCCATTTCCCCGGCTGCTTCCGCCATGCTCTCCGTCGTCGCCGCCGTTTGCTGCATGCCGGCCGAGAGCTGCTCGCTCGTGCTGGCCACTTCAACCACACGCTCGTTGAGCTCCGCCATCTTCTTCTTGGCTTCTTCCGAAACATCACGAAGCGTCTTCGATTCTCCAACCATGCCCTTTACAAGCTCGGCAAACGATTCCGTCATCAGCTGAACATGCCGTGCAATACCGCTGAGTTCATCCTTGGAATCCAGCATTCGCTCCGAAAATGCGCTGTTTAATTCGCCGTTCGTTATTTTCTCGGAATGCGCCGCAATCATCTTCAGCTTCATCCGCAGCTTACGGATCGAAATCACAGCAATGACCAGCAAAATGAGCAAGGTAACGACCGATAAAATCGAAGCCTGTGTAATCAAACGCTGGATCTCATTGTTTGTCCCTTCAAAAAGCTGCTTAGACTGCTCTTGATTTTGCGCAACAAGGTCCTGCACCCCATCCACGATCGCGGTGCTGTTTTTATTAATACGGTCCCGCTCCGCCTTGTCATATTTACCTGTTTCCTTTTTGATCATGAGCATTTTGTCGGTGTCCTGGAAGTATGCCTCCAGCTTCGCATTCAGCTCCTTCGCAGCTGCCGCTTCCTGCTCACCCATCGGAAAATTCATGTATGAGGCCAAGCCCTCGGAAATGCGTTTGCGATCCTTCTGAACACTCTCATAGGCCCCGTCGCTAACAGAGCCGTCCAGCATTTTTATGTAATTCCCTCTCATGTTGTAGAAAGAAGCCTTAATCTCCAGCATCTTCGTTGTTCCAGCGTAATAATCGTCGTAGAGCTTTTCCTGCTGCTTTTTAGCAAAGTACATCCCGTTTAGCCCATTAAAGAAAACGATTCCTAAGCCAAGTAGAGCCACGACCACTAAAATAATTAGTGAATGTACGATTTTTAAATTGCTGAACAAAGAAAGCCTCAAACTACGTTTCATGAAAGTTCCCCCTAATTTTCTGTTCCCTGCCTAGCTGATCTGTGTAAAAACGATATTTTCCGACATTTTCATCCAAAATAATATCATAAAATTCTACAACTAAATACAATTTTTTCTTCCAACAGGCGTGGAAATTGTTGTATATTGTCGTTTATTCGTCGATAAAAAAAGCAGCCTGCTCCGATCTTGCCGGCAGACTGCTTACATTTTCTTATCAAATGAGGTAACGTTGATTCTTGGGAAAAGATGCTTCGTATGTATGTAGCGCTATAACATGAGGGTTCGATGCTGCATAACTCCTCAAAGCGGGTGAACATTGGTTACGCCTTCGCCACCGGGTTGTCCGGGTAGGTGATCCAGTCGCTCCAGCTTCCTGCGTACAGCTTCACGTTCGTGAAGCCGGCTTCCTCCAGTGCCAGCACATTCGGGCATGCCGTCACGCCGGAACCGCAGTACACGATCAGCTCCTTGGCGCCCTGAAGCTTCTCGAACCGGGCCTGCTGCTCCTTAATCGGCTTCCAGCGGCCCTCCGCGTCCAGGTTTGCCTTCCAGAACAGGTTGATTGCGCTCGGAATATGTCCTGCAACCGGATCAATATGCTCCGCGAGCCCGCGGAATCGCGGCTCCTCACGGGAATCGATCAGCACGACACCCTCGCGGCCGATCCGCTGCTTCACATCCTCCATAGAAGCAAGCAGCTGGGGCTGCAGGTTTACCGTCACTTCTCCCGGACGCGACGGCGGGATTTCTTCCGTTACCGGGTACCCTGCCTCTTTCCATTTCGTAAATCCTTCATCCATTACAAAAATAGACGCCTCGATGCCGATATATTTAAGGAGCCACCATAAACGGGATGACATCGCTCCGCCTTGATCATCATAAGCTACGATTGTACCGCCCGGCTTGATTCCCGTTGATGCCAGCTTGGCCGCCAGCGCCTCAAAATCCGGCAAAGGATGGCGTCCGCCATGCTCTTCCTTGGGTCCGGACAAATCTTCTTCCAGATGGAAGTAATAAGCGCCCGGAATATGACCTTGGCGGTACGCCTCGCGGCCCGCCTCTGGGGATCCAAGGACAAAACGACAATCAATCACGGTTACATCCTGCTGTTCAAGCTGGGAAGCGAGCCATTTCATACTAACAATCGTCCGCACTTGGACACATCCTTTCCTTTTTCACGAGCTATTTAATTTCCTATTCTTTTCGACAAAGAGGGAAATAAATCCTTTATTCCGGGTGATATTCATGCTGATTCCACAACATCTGCCAAGCCGTTTCGACATTGTGCCCATGACAGAACAGCACGCGATCCACATTTGCTCCTGGCGCTACCCCGAACCTTACCATGTTTTTAATTGGAGGAGCTGGGAAGAGCTTTGCTATTACCATGAAATGGCCGCCGACCCGCTCATTCGCGAGCAGCAGCTGCGCACTGTGCTTCTCCAAGACGGGAGCCTCGCAGGGTTTCTACAGCTGTTTCCGCTGGTAGGCGTCACCCGTCTCGGCTTTGGACTGCGTCCCGAATACTGCGGGCTGGGCTGGGGTGCCGAATTCATTGTACAGGCTGTGGCCTACGCCAGGGAACAGCATCCGACGGACGAAATCGATCTCGAGGTTCATATTTGGAATGAAAGAGCGATTCGCGTGTATCAAAAAGTCGGGTTTCACATCACCGATACGTATATGAAGCCAACTCTTCAAGGAGAAGTCGAGGTCCATTGCATGGTCTTGGAAGCGCCCCTTTAAAGCGTTTCCAAAAAATGTTGTGAAACCGCTTCCTTACGTGATAAGATGGGGAAAATGGGTTCTAGACAAAATGATATTCGCATAAAGGAGGGGCCATCTTGTCTGAAGCGATGAAATCCGATTATTCTGTGCGTGCTTTTTCGCCGCTAAGCAACGGGCAGTGTCAGCGCCTCCTGACGAAGGCTTTCAATGGAACTCCTTGGTCCGGCTTCGATCCCGATCTACTGCCGTTTGGGGTCTTCCTTTGCGACGCTCACAAACCGCATCTGCCTATTCTCTATGTGAATCAGACGCTCGTGAACTTGACCGGCTTCGAGCGCAGCAAACTGATCGGCAAGCCGTGTTCGTTTCTTGGCACCTTTAGCGCCAAGCTGTCGGCGCCGCCTTCGCTGCGCGGCCACTTTTCACTGCGTTCGCTTTCCGGCGAAGACGCTGCTCTGTACTGCCAGGACGGCTCCATCCGTCCGGCGATGCTAAGGGCGGAATCCATCGAGGATCCCGAACAGCCGTGTGATCTCGTCGTCGGCACCCTTTCCACCGTACCGGATCGGGAAGCGTTCCTATCCCTTCCCTCCTATTTACAGCTCATGGGAATTGCTCATGACCAACCGACCCTTCATCGGCTCATTACCGAGCACATGACCGACTTAGTGTGCCTGCACGGAGTAGACGGCACGATCCATTACGTTTCACCCTCCATCACCGAGCTGCTTGGTTATACGCCGGAAGAATTGATTCGGAGCAGCGCGTACTACTGGATCCACCCGGAGGATTTCTCAAGAGTGCGCAATGAAATCCAAAGCGGCTCCGCAGGACCCGGCGTGATCACGCTTCAATATCGGATTCGCAAAAAAAGCGGCGAGTACACTTGGGTGGAAACGACCGCCAAGCCGCTGCGTTCGGAAAACGGACAGCGAATCGGTTATTTGACGTCGTCTCGTGACGTATCCGACCGCCAAGCGGCGCAAGAGCTGCTTAAGCTGCAGGAGTCCCGCTTAAATGAAACCCAAAAGCTTGTTCATGTAGGCAACTGGGAATTTCACATTCAGTCACGTGTGATTACATGGTCCGAGGAAACCCCGGCCATCTTCGGCTTCGAAGAGGGCAAACCCGGCGAGCTCCTGCCTCGTCTGCTGGAAGCCATCCCAAGCGAGCAGCATCCTCGCGTCTTCCGTTTTTTGCGCGGAGCATTAAGAGGAAAGCCGCAGGAGGAAGAAGTCGAAATCATTACCCCGCAGGGCGACTCCAAGCACATCCGGGTGCGCTGCCGGCCGGCTGGAAGCCATGCGGGACAAGCCGAAATGCTCTTTGGCACCGTGATCGATATTACCGAACGGAAGGCCGCTCAGGAGCATATCTCCTACCTGGCCAATTATGATGCGATCACGAACCTGCCGAATCGTATTCAGTTTCGCGAGAAGCTGCAGGAAGTGATCGCTTCGGCGAAGCTCGACCTCCGCAGCTTCGCCGTTGCCGTCTTCGACCTGGATCGCTTCAAGCTGATTAACGATACACTGGGGCATCTCGTCGGCGACGCCGTGCTTCGCAAGGTTGGACAAGAGCTCCTTACGGCCATAGGGCCCCACAATATCGCCGCCCGTTTCGGAGGAGACGAATTTGTCGTCCTGCTCCAGGATGCCGAAGCCGCCAACGAAGCGCTCGAAGCCTGCAATCGCATCATTCGCAAGCTGACCGGCTCGCATCAAATTGGGCTGCAGGAGGTAATCGTCGGCGCCTCTGCCGGGGTCTGTCTTTATCCGGAAGACGGCACCGACGCCGAAACCTTGATGAAGAGCGCGAACATGGCGCTTCATCAGGCCAAAGAATCCGGCCGGAATCAATGCCGCCTGTTCTCGCCGGCGCTCCGCGTACAAATGACGGAACGGATGCAAATCGTCAGCAGCATACGCGGCGCCATTGAGCGCAACGAATTTTTTATTGAATACCAGCCGAAATTTAATGTGCGGGACGGCGTAATGTCGGGGATGGAGGCACTGGTAAGATGGAAATCGCCCGAGCTGGGCTTTGTCTCCCCCGCCCTGTTCATCCCCATTGCCGAAGAAAACGGACTGATCGGCGCAATCGGAGATTGGGTGCTGCTCACCGCCTGCAGGCAAATGCGACAATGGCAGCTGGAAGGGTATGCACCGGTGCCGGTGAGCGTGAACATCTCGTTCCGCCAAGTGCAGCAAAGCGGCTTCCGCGATTCGGTCAAGGCCGTGCTGGAGGAAACCGGGCTCGACGCGGCCTTGCTGGAGCTCGAATTGACCGAAAGCGGCATTATGAGCAATGTTGAGCTGTCGACGTCTCTGCTGATGGAGCTGAAATCGCTCGGCGTATCAATTTCGATTGACGATTTCGGCACCGGCTTCTCGTCGCTCAGCTATCTTCAGCATTTTCCGATCGACACTCTCAAAATTGACCGTTCCTTCGTCAAAGAAATCCCCGATTCCACCAAAAGCATGGCGTTAACCGAAGCGATCGTCATGATGGCCCGCAGCTTCCGCATGCGGGTGGTCGCAGAGGGAGTGGAAAGCGAAGAGCAGCTTCAATTCATTAAAAGCATGGGCGTGAACACCGTGCAGGGTTACTATTACAGCAAACCGGTCTCCGCCCATGACGTGCGCCAATGGCTGTACAAAAAATAGGCAGGGCCACAGGCTCTGCCTATTTCTCCATTGAAGCATAAACGGCTTCAAAGTGCTGCGCGGCCTCAAAATCGAGCGCAGTCAGCCCCCCGGCGCTCCAGCTCGTCAGCCGCAGCGTAACCATTCGAAAATCGATGGCGATCATCGGATGATGATTCAATCGCTCCGCCTCTTCCGCAACACGGTTCGTAAAACGGATGCTATCCATGAATTCGGCGAAACGGTATTTTCTCTCGATCCACTTGCCATCCGTCCGGCCCCAATGCGCGAGCTCCGCGAGACGCGTGTCGATCTCCTTTTCCGAAAGCTTCATTTCCCTGCTCCTTCTTATTGTGCATGCATATCCAAAAACAAATAGCAATTATCACCAATCGGACAGGAATACGTCTGAATCGGCTTTGAGGTTTCCAGATCCGTGTATTCCGCCGACAAAATCCCTTTTGCTTCCCTGCTCATCATAACGACGTTGGGAATAAAATACGGCCTCCACAGCCAATTCGATCCGCGAAACGAGCCGTCCCTCAGCCAACCGCCCGCTTTTGTATTGCTGAAATTTGACGATACCTGCTCCCCGTTCCCGCAGCAAATGTACGCACGCAAGCAGTAATCCGGCAGATCCGGCAGGATCAGCTGAATCCATTCGTCAGCCTCATCGGCGGACAGCAGCGCCGCATGCCGGACAAAGCGTTTATTTAAGCGCTGTTCAAATTCAAACATCCGGTCAAACTTTTCAAACTGCATGGCGCTGAACCGATCAATTTCCACCTTGAGCTGCTCGGTAAACGCTCCTTCATCGAGAAGAGCCGGCGCGGCGCGTCCCACCATATAGCCTTGGACATAACGGGCTCCGGCATGCAGCGCATTTTGCAAATCATCCGGACGCTCCACCCCTTCGACCAGCAGAGCCGAGCCCATTTGCGAGGCGAGTATGGAGAAGGATTTGAGCAGCGCCCGGTACCCTTGATGGCTTGCGCTTTTTTTCAGGATATTCAAATCCACCTTCAAAATTTTCGGCTGCAGCACGGCGATACGGTCAAAATTGCTGAACCCGCTGCCCACATCGTCAACGGCGATCGTGCATCCAGCCTGCCGATACACCTCTACAATCTCCGTCAGCTCATATAATCTCCCGTGAAACTCCTCCTCGGTGATTTCAATGACAAGCCGCGATGGATCAAAGCCGGCCTGCTTTGCAAGCTCAAGTGTCTGTAGGATCCCCGTCTCCTGCCAAGCCTTAAAAATCCACGCCGGCTTAATATTAATAAAGAGCTTGCTCTCGCTGCCGCTCTGCACGAGGGCACGCATCGCCTTCGCCCTGAGCTGCCGGTCCACCTCAATATGCCGTTCATCCGAAACCGAAGGGTCCTTGAAAAAAGGACCGAGACTGTACATCCGCCCCTCGGTCACACCTCTCCCTAACGTCTCGTATCCAAAGATTTGCTGCGTTCGAATCGATACGATCGGTTGAAAAAAGGGGATCACGTCATGTTTCTTCCGGGTTTTTGTGCCTCTGCCCATCCAATGTGCCCCCATCCCTTGATATTGTGTTAGGTTTCCTAACATCACGTCTTATCGCCATTGTATGGGATATTGTGTTTTCTTGCAATTCCTTTCTAAACTTTCATTTCAATCCCACCGATATAAAAAAGGAGGAATGCAGGTTTTTGTCGAAATATGTAGGTATCGAATTTTCGTTTCTGCGAACGGTCCACATCCGTTACAGAAGCCGCGTCATTATGGGAGAGGAGTGCACAGCTTTTGGAAAAGTCATCAATTATAGGTATTGTATTGGGTATTGTCGCCGTTGTCGGCGGGATGGTGCTCAAGCATGCGCCGATTGCCGCACTAGTAAATCCTGCCGCGATCGTAATTATCATGGTAGGTACGGCAGCATCGCTTTTTATTGCGTTTCCGATGGCGGAAATCAGCAAAATCGGCAAGCTGTTCGGCATCGTTTTTAAAGGACAAACCCTGATTTCGAAGCAAGAAGTCATCCGCATGTTTACGGAATGGGCTTCCATTACACGCCGTGAAGGTCTGCTCGCATTGGAAAGCAAGGTGGACGAAATCGACGATTCGTTCCTGAAGGGCGGAATGCGGATGATCATTGACGGCAATGATCACGATTTTGTGCGCGATGTGCTTATGGAAGACATTCACGCGACGGAAGATCGCCATAAGGCCGGCGCATTGATCTTTACCCAGGCCGGCACATACGCGCCAACCCTCGGCGTACTCGGCGCCGTTATCGGCTTGATCGCCGCACTCGGTAACTTAAGCGACATCAACGCGCTCGGCGCTTCCATTTCCGCAGCTTTTATCGCGACACTATACGGGATTTTTACCGGATACGTGTTATGGCACCCTATAGCTAACAAGCTGAAGCGTATGTCTAAGAAAGAAATGGAAATCAAACTGATGATGGTTGAAGGTTTATTATCGATCCAATCCGGCGTTTCGACCGTCGCAATCAGTCAGAAGCTGTCCGTCTTCTTGACTCCGACCGAACGCAATGCGGAGCAAAAAGAGGGGGAAGCTACCGGTGAGCAAAAAGCACAAAGCGCATGATCATGATGAACACATGGATGAATCATGGCTGATTCCCTACGCAGACTTGCTGACGCTGCTGCTGGCCTTGTTCATCGTATTGTTTGCCACCAGCCAGGTGGATGCTAAAAAATTCGAGGAACTGAAGCAATCCTTTAACAGCGCATTGAACGGCGGGACCGGCTTTTTTGAAAACCACACCCCCGCTCCATCCCAGGATAACGTAGGCGTTAAAACAAAGGACAGTTCTGACAGCGAGATCAAGAAGCGAAAGCTCAGCCAAGCCGAGCTGGACGAACTGGAAAAGAGAATGCAGCAGGAAAAGCGGGAGCTTGAAAACCTGAAGGAAAAAATCGACGGCTATATCGAGAAAAACGGCCTCACGACACAGCTTCGCACGGAGATGAACGACAGAGAGCTGAAGCTTGTGATCAGCGACAATGCGCTGTTCGCTTCCGGAAGCGCGACCCTTCGCCCGGAATCACAGCAAATTGCGGTGACGGTAGGCGATCTGCTCGGTGAGTATAACCAGTACGAGGTCGTTGTGGCCGGACATACCGATAATGTCCCGATCAAAACAGCGCAGTTTGATTCCAACTGGGATCTAAGCGCGGCACGTGCCCTCAGCTTTATGAAGGTGCTTCTCACCAACGACAAGATTGATGAAAAAATGCTCAGTGCCGTCGGATACGCGGAATTCCGCCCGATGGATACGAATGACACGGAGCTGGGACGCTCGAAAAACCGCCGGGTGGAAGTATCCATCCTTCGGAAATTTACGGAGCTCGGTTCCGCTGGTGCGGCACAATAACATTTCATCGCTCATAAAGTCTCTGTTCCCGAAAGGTGGACGGAGACTTTTTTTCATTGTCTCCGTAGAGCTTTTTTTATTTTTTTTACCAGAAGAGCAGAACTCGTTGAATTTTTTGATATGATAAATAGAAAAACATTTTTCTTAACACGGGAGGGTACGAGAGTGAATACATTACAGCAAATCATGGAGCATAACCAAAACTTCGTCGTTAGCGGCGCTTATAAGCAGTTTCAAACGGATAAATTCCCAGATAAAAAGCTTGTTATTGTCTCCTGTATGGACACACGCTTAACGGAGCTCTTGCCCCGAGCCCTCAACTTAAAAAACGGCGACGCAAAAATTATTAAAATCGCCGGCGGTGTCATCTCGCATCCGTTCGGCTCGGTTATGCGCAGCATTATGGTTGCTGTGTATGAGCTTGGCGCTGAAGAAGTTTGCCTGATTGGCCACCACGGCTGCGGCATGGCGAGCATTGACCCGAAGACGACGATGAGCCGTATGGTTGATCGCGGCATTCCGGAGGACCGCATCAATATGCTGGAGAACGCCGGCATCGATCTGACGCAATGGCTGCACGGCTTTGCCTGTGTGGAGGAGGCGGTATCCGAAAATGTGAAAATGATCCGCAACCACCCGCTGCTCCCGTCTGACGTGCGCGTTCACGGGCTTGTCGTCGATCCGGAGACAGGCAAACTGGATATCATTGTGGACGGATATCAGGAAGGCAACTAAAGTCGGTACTTACACCGGAGGTTCGTTTTGAATAATCCCTTTAAATTTATTGCAACGCTCGCCGCGGCAGCTGCCGGCGGCGGGCTTTTTACACTGCTGAACATCCCTTTATCCTGGATGCTGGGTTCTCTGACCGGCGCGGCCGTATGGAATTTCGCCTCAAGAAAAGGGTACGAATTCGACCCGCTCAGCCGTTTGGCGATTCTGATCGTCGGCTATGCGTTGGGGCGGTCGTTTACCGCGGAGACGCTGGCGGCGATGGCCGGCGATTTGCCGTTGATGGCGGCGGTAACCGCGCTTGTTATGGTGTTCAGCATCGGCTCCGGCCTGCTGCTGGCGAAAGCGTGCCGCATCCACCCCTACAGCGGCGTCATCGGCAGTATCCCCGGCGGGCTTTCGCAAATGGTGCTGCTCAGCAGCGAGCTGAAGGAAAGCAACACCGCGGAGGTTGCCCTGCTGCAGACGATCCGGCTTATATCGGTCGTCTTCCTTGTGCCGTTCATGGTCATGCACGGCTGGATCGGCTCGGCTGCGCCGGAAGGCGGCGCCTTGGCGGGCACTGCGGCGGCGGGGGCCGCGAGCGTCAGCACGCCGGCAGCCAGCGCAGCCGCGCTGAGCGCAAGCGCCGACGGCGCTGCGGGCGTGGCCGTGCCGTCGGCCGGGGCCGGCGAAGCGGCGGCTGCGGCGGCGAGCCTGCCGGCGTGGACGCTGGCGCTGGCCCTGCTCGGCTGCATCGGCGCGGCCATGCTGGCGAAGCGGCTGCGGCTGCCGACGCCCTCGTTCATGGGCCCCGTGCTGGCCGCCGCCGTTGTCGCCGCCTCCGGCGTGCCGCTGCCGCCCGTGCCCGGCGGCCTGACGATGGCCGCGCAGCTTGCCCTCGGCATCCATATCGCCATGCGCATCCAGCCGGAGCATCTCGCCAATTGGCGGAAGCTGACGCCATGGGCGCTTGGCTCGTCAGCAGCGCTGCTGGCTGTATCGCTGCTGACGGCATGGCTGGTGTCGGTCGCCTCACACAGCGACCTCATGTCCGCCTTCCTCGGCACCGCCCCCGGCGGCTTAACCGAGATGGGCGTGACTGCAATCTCGGTCGGCGCCGACCTGCCGCTGGTCACCTCGTTCCAAACGTTCCGGCTATTTTTTATCTTACTCGTCATTCCGCCGCTGCTTCGCTGGGTGCTCCCGAGACTCCCAGGCGTACATCGTGCGGACAACCCTAGAGAAACACAAGAAGAAAAATCGATATAGCATCCATTCGGTACAAGGAGGTTCGTCGGTGATGAATCCGACTGCAAAGTTTCTGATCATAGCAGGGGTTGTTCTTATTGTTGCGGGATTGCTGTGGCAAATCGGCGGCCGATTCCTGCAGCTGGGAAGGCTGCCCGGTGATATCGTAATCGAAAAAGAAAATGTTCGCTTTTACTTCCCCATCGTAACCTGCATCATCGTAAGCATTGCCGGCTCTCTCATCCTCTACTTGTTCCGATTTTTCGGAAAATAAGAGCCTTTTGGGATGGAAAGCTCCATCTCCTTTCAACAAGAAGCCATGGCGGCTAGGGGCACGAGCTTCCTCCCCTAGCCGCCATGGCTTCCTCATCTTAGCACGATCGGCGGTTTACTTACTCTGTGAGATCAGCACTTTCACCCGCGATATTCTTTTTTCGCCTACTTCCGCAACCTTGAACAACGCCCCGCCGTATTCCAATTCCTCGCCCACAACAGGTAATCTTCCTATTTCGCCAACGATAAAGCCTCCTAAGGTATCATAAGCTTCCACCGGAAGACTCAGCCGCAGCAATCTCCCGGCAAATTCCAAGCTTACGGTACCCTCGATCACGTACGTATGATCATCCACCTTCTCAAATTCCATCGTGATTTCATCGTACTCGTCAAAAATATTGCCGACAATCTCCTCAAGCAAATCTTCGATGGTAACGATCCCTGCGGTCCCGCCATACTCATCGATAACGACAACCATATGTACATTGTTTTGCTGCATTTCTCGAAACAACTCATCTGTTCTTCGTGATGAAGGAACATGATAAGGCTTATAAATAAGCGATCGGATATCAAAAGGCTCGTCATCGCAATGATTTAAATAAGGCATCATAGACTTCACATGAAGAATGCCAATGATATGATCGTATCCTCCATCGTAAACCGGATATCGTGTAAACTGTTCCTCGTTCATGAGCGCAACCAGTTTTTCTAACGAGATATCAACCGGGATCGCCACAATATTGATGCGATGAGTCATAATATCGGAAGCAACCTTATTGTTAAACTCAAAAATGTTGTCAATCATCATTTTTTCAGCTTCCTGTATGGCTCCACGCTCTTTCCCGATATCCACCATCATCCGAATTTCTTCTTCCGTCACCTTTTCCTCATTCGCATCCGGGTCAACGCCGAACAGCCGAACCGTAAGGTTCGTCGAGGCAGTGAGCAGCGCTACAAAAGGCGCCGTGACCCTCGATAAGATCGTCAACGGACGAGCCGCAATCGAAGAAATGAGCTCCGCTTTTTTCATCGCCAGCCGCTTCGGAACTAATTCTCCAAAGACCAGTGTGAAATAGGATAGAACCAGGGTAATCAAAATAACCGCAATTGCGTCCAACGTGGCAAACGGCAGCGGCACTCCAGCCTCTGCTGCGAAAGCGGCCAAAGACTCCGAGAAGCTGTCTGCCGCAAAAGCACTTGCCATGAAGCCGGCCAGTGTAATCCCGATCTGAATTGTCGCAAGAAATTTACTAGGCTCCTGCAGCAGCGCATAAAGCAATATGGCTTTCCGATCCCCTTCTTCTGCTTCCGCCTTTACCTTGACATCGTTTAGCGAAATGAGCGCAATTTCCGATGCCGCAAAAAACGCATTCACAAAAATAAGAACGATTAACACAAACAATTCAAACAAAGTTACTCACCACCAAGCCGTTAATGGGGTGCAGCATTACCCGTAACGTTCTTCTCCTTAGATAAGAACCACCCAAGTACAGCAATCAATAAAAGAACAGTCCAAAACGTCGCTTTCCAGGCAACCGACTTCGGGAAGCCGTACGGAAGATACCCTAATTCAGGATGCGATAACGTGTAAACCGATAATTTGACCCCAACCCAACCGACAATCAGAAACGCCGCTGTCTCGAGTCCCGGTCTCCGCTGAAGCAATCCAACGAAGAAGGAAGCTGCAAACCGCATAATAACGAGACCGATAATCCCGCCGGCAAGAATGACCCCGAATTGTCCCCCATCCAAGCCCCCTACGGGCGGCAGTGGTGTTTCCGGGAGAGTAACCGCAAAAGCAACAGCCGCTAAGATCGCATCCACCGCGAAGGCAAGGTCGGCCAGCTCCACCTTTAAGACGGTAAGCCAAAGTCCGGAGCCTTGTTTTTCATTCCCCGTCTCCTTGTTATGGCCTTTCCGCAGCACGAACTTCTTCACGATATGGTTTAACGAAATGAACAAGAGGTACGCCGCGCCGAGAGCCTGAACCTGCCACACATCGACGAGAAAGGAAATAATGAACAAAGAGCCAAAACGGAACACAAAAGCGCCGGCAAGCCCATAAAATAACGCCTTTTTCCGTTCTGCATCGGGCAGATGCTTGACCATAATCGCAATGACTAAAGCATTATCCGCTGCAAGAATCCCTTCTAACCCGATCAACACCAACAGAACCCATGCGTATTCTAAAAGTAATGCGGCGTCCATAAATATCCTCCTTGAATTGTTCTCCGTTGTATCGTTTATCCTACCCTCCCTTTTTATGCAAAAATCGATCCGCCGGCCTTTTCATTTTAAGGTGCTATTGTCCCCCCATTACTGAGTGGACGCGAGCAAAGATTGGTGTATCCGTGTGAACCATAAAAAAAAGCCAGGTTCCCGCGGGAACCCAGCTCAACATCACTTTACTGCGGAAGCTCGATATGATTTTGGGCAAACATGTTGAATGCATCGTTCCATGTCATTTTCAGATCCACGTTTTCATACGGTAATTGTACGTCGTAGAGCTCCACAGGCTCGTACTGCTCAAACCGGTCATTCTCTTGATAATACGTAACATCACCTTCAAATCGGAGCACTCCCGTAGCGACCCCATCGACTATTTTTCCGGTAAACTTGATCTCTTGGAATTTATAATAATCGCTGTCTTGGTAATTCCATCTCCAGGTTGCATACACAAGGGTTCCATGGCTCGGCAGACGATATTGCTTGACCCAGATTGCTCTCTCAATTTCACTAGGGACAGCGGTTAAAGAGGCATTATCGAACGGCTGCCTGTTGGAGCCGTCCTTATTTTCCGTATCTCTTCGCGTAAACTGCTTATACGTATAATAATTGATTTCACTTTCATCCACTTGACCGTTGTTGATGACTAACATATCGGCGAACCTTGTCGCTTCATTTTTCACGGCAAACCAAATATGATCTAGCGACTCCGCCGGGATCATGTAGACGCCGTTTATTCCCCTCATCGGCTTTTCTCCATCAAGAGGAATATCCTCCTCCTGGAGAATGCCCCCGTCCGGATTATAATGAACAAACTTTTCGGTATCTCCGGCTTGGAACGTATTCGTTTCGTCTAAAATGGTTGTCGTGACGCTGCCGTCGCCATTTTCCTCGTACCCGATCCCAAATGCGGCACATACATCCTCAATCGGATAGTACGCCATTCCGTCCATTACAACCGGTTTCGTACGGAAGACAACAGGCTGATCATCCAGCTTTAAAACAGGTACAGCGGCGTCAACGGAAGCATTCGTCTGTACGGCGGAGCCATTATATGCTTGTCCGGTACTAACCTCAGCATTCGTGTTCCCGCTTGGAAATAACGGTAGTTCACCAGGATCTGATGCTTGCTCGGGTCTCGCTAAAAGCTCGCCGCCCCCTTGCTCGGACAAGTTTTTAATAAACTGCACCGCCTCGGCGCGAGTGAGCGTCTTCGAGCCGTTGAATCCAGCTATGGTCGGCAGTTCGTCCTCTCCTTGCGCAAGACCTTTGCTGTACATAAAGCGAACGGAATCCTCCCCGTCATAGTGCTTGCCCTGCGTCGACGCGATCAATTCCGCCACGCGAAGCCTAGTAAGCGGCTCGCTATGTATTCCCGAATCCTGCGCATCTACTGGATAATTCAGGGACGCAGACAGCTTGTAATAAGGCTCCGCCCAATAAGCTGAACCGTTTTTCAATTCGGGCTTAAAGCTGTGAATAAGCATGGACAAAAATTCGGCCTCCGTCACCAGCTGATCAGGCTTGAACGTACCGTCCTCATAGCCGCTGACGATATTTTTGCCGACCGCCCACATGACACTGTCCGCCGACCAATGAGACTTCACGTCCACGAATGGTACATCCAGCCCTCCATGGTCCGCATAAGCCTTCTGTACAGGAAAGCTCGCCGTCGCCCCCAATACAATTGCGGATTGCAGTAGCAATAAAGCCTTCATTGATTTCTTCATGCTGTTCATCCTCGCTGTTTTCTCATGATGACGAATGGACAAAAATAAAAACCGCCTTTGTACAAGGAGGTTTCAGAGGGACGCAAAATGAACATGCAGACTGGCAATCGGTATTTCACAATGGAAATCGACGACCCATGCCTTTGCGTCCCGGCTTTTCAACCGGTTTGCCCAATAGTCGAATCATGGATGATATTGTTGTTATGTGTAGTATAGTGGATGAGTTCGCGAAGCGGAAGTAAAATTCATCCAACGTCAATGGAGCCTAACTTTAGATCAGAGGCATTATGACCCTTATCTATCCCTTTGTTCTCCGCCCCGTAATCAAGAGCAGCAGAAATGAAATCACGATCATCGAAACCGTCCAAGCCCAAGCCATGGTCATGTTCCCCGCGTCCACCGCAACATAAATTGCGGTTGGAACCGTTTGGGTTTTCCCCGGGATATTGCCGGCGATCATTAAGGTCGCGCCAAATTCGCCAAGGCTGCGGGCAAAGCCAAGGATGTAGGCGGACACGAATGACGAAAACGCTAAAGGAAAGCTGATATAGCGAAACACCTGCCATTCGCCCGCCCCTATGGACCGCCCCGCATCCTCTAAATCCCGGTCCACCGACGCAAATCCTACCTTCATGGTCTGGTAGACGAGCGGAAAGGCTACGACAATGGAAGCGACGACAGCGGCCCACCAGGAAAATATGATCGGCGCGTTAAATATACCTTCTATCATTCGCCCGATCCAGCTCTTGCGTCCAAACACCACCAGCAGCAAAAAACCAACGACGGTCGGTGGAAGCACGAGCGGCAGCATAAACACCGTTTCAACGATCGTTTTTCCTCGAAACGACTTCCGTGATATCCACCATGCAGCGGCAACCCCTATAGCGGCAGCCAAGATACTGGATACGAGCGCAACCTGCAGCGACAACCGAATCGGAGCCCAGTACATGTCCCAGTTCATCGTTGTCCCCATTATTTTGCCGCGGAAAAGCCGTGGTTGATGAAAATATCCATTGCTTCTTTCGATTGAAGATAGTTGTAAAATTCCGCTGCTTCCTTTGTATGCTTTGACGCTTTTACCAATCCGAGCGGGTACGTAACCGGTGTATAGGCTGCCGAATCAACCGCAAAAGCGATGTTCACTCGCTTCGAGGTTAAGGCGTCGGTCTTGTAGACAAATCCAATGTCCGCGTTGCCCGTCTCGACATAATGCAGAACCTGTCTCACGTCTTTCGCCTGAACCATTTTGGAGGACAATGCATCCCAAAGCTTACCGTTAACGAGCGCTTCCTTCGCATAGCTGCCGGCGGGGACGCTTTCCGGAATGCCAATGGCTACTCTTTTCCATTCTGCTTTCGTTAGTTCCGTGAGATCACGGATCGCTGTTTTCGCATCAGCCGGTGTAATGACAACCAACTCATTGGTCAATAACGCAGCCTGGTTCTTCGGATCGATCAGCTGTTTATCCACAAGAGCCTTCATATTTTTAGGTGCGGCAGACAAGAACACATCCACCGGCGCTCCCTGCTCCATCTGCTGCTGCAGCGCACCCGAGGCACCGAAGTTTAAATTTAACTGAATCCGTTGGTTCTTGGATTCGTAGGCTTTTTCGATCTCAAGCAGTGCATCCGTTACGCTCGCTGCCGCTGAGATGGTCAGTTCCACGGTTTCCCCTGCTGCTGCTTCAGCCGATTCAGGGCGAGCCCTTTCGGATAGCTCAGGAGACTGCTGCGAGCCGCAACCGGAAAGCAGCAAAACCATGGCTAGGAGGAACAACCCAAACACTCGATAGGTATCTTTGTGCACAAGCTTCACCTTTCCGTACGATTGAGATGGAGTCGTAATATGTTGTACTCATTATACCTATATCCCGCTTCACCCGTCATATAAAAAACTAATCTTGTATTTGAAAAAATGATGACAAAACAGAAAAAGACCCGCCCGGCATTTTACAGCCAAGCAGGTCTTCGATCCCTGACTATGGTTTCCGCGCCGGAGGTTGGCACACCCCGTCTTCACAAGCTTCGTTCGCCAGCTCTCCATTCTCCTCATTCAGCATGGTGAGCGGACGAGACTCTTCCCACGCTTTCTGCAGCGCCTGAAGGAACACCTCACTCGGCTGCGCTCCCGATACGCCGTATTTGCGGTCGATGACAAAGAAAGGGACGCCGCGGATACCAAGCTGTGCCCCTTCCTGCTCATCGTCACGAACGTCATTCGAAAATGCATCGCTCTCCAGCATTTGAGCCGCTTCATCCCGTTCAAGGCCTACCTCCGCAGCAAGATCGGCAAGTATTTCGCGGTCGCCAAGGTTCAGCGAGTCCGTGAAATACGCCTTCAGCAGCCGCTCGGTCATCGGGATGAGCTTGCCCTTCGCTGCGGCGTATTGGGACAAGCGATGCGCATCGAACGTATTCGTCACGACGAGCGTATCCATATTGTACGTAAGCCCAAGCTCCGCGGCCTGGTCCGTCATGCTTTGGTTCATTTCAATCGCCCGTTCCCGAGTCATGCCGTACTTGGCGGCAAGCATCTGGTGGACGTCGTAATCCACCTTCAAGGGCGCGTTCGGATCCAGCTCGAAGCTGCGATAAACGACCTCTACCTCCTCGCCCTGAGGAAACTGCTTTAGAGCAGCCTCAAAACGGCGTTTGCCGATATAACAAAACGGACAAGCAAAGTCCGACCAAATTTCTACTTTCACGGATTACCCCTCCATTTCGACACAATTCATTATCGTATTACGTCTCGCATTCATCCATGCTATGAGGTCCCGGGTCACTTCCTCCCGGTTCAGCTCATTGAGCAGCTCATGCCGCGCCTCCGGGTACAGCTTCACATCCACCGAGCGCACGCCGGCATGGCGGTACTGCTCCGCCAGCCGCTGGATGCCGCGGCCAAAGGCGCCGGTCGGATCGCGGTCGCCGGAGACGAAAAGCATCGGCAGCTCCCGCGGCGTCTTGCGCATCGCCTGCTCGCTGTAAACCGTGCGGATGGCCTCGAGCATCCGCGCGTAAAACTCCGCCGGCAGCACCACGCCGCACAGCGGGTCCTCCATAAACTGGCGCACCTCGGCCTCATCCCGGGTGAGCCAGTCGAACGGCGTGCGCACCGGCCGGAAGGCCGCATTGTACGGCCCGAACGTCAGCGCCGTCATCATGCGGCTTGGCTTATGCGGCCGCAGCGCCTCCTCCAGCCGCGCAAGCGCAAGACCCGGCGCGAGCATGCGCCCGGGATGCGCCACCGCGCCGGAGAAAATCGCCCCAGCGAGCGCTTCGCCATGCTGCTGGGCAAACCACTGGCCCACAATCGTACCCATACTGTGGGCGAACAAAAACAACGGCGCATCCGCCGTTTCCCGGCGAATCAGCCCGCTCAGCAGGGCCATGTCGTCGACCATGCCGGCAAAGCCGTCCTCGCCGAGCACGCCCATCGCCGTAAGGCTGCCCGCCGTCTCCCCATGCCCCCGATGGTCATGGGCGTACACGGCATAGCCTTCGGCGGCAAGCGCCTCTCCGAAGCGCCGGTAGCGCCCCGCATGCTCCGCCATGCCGTGCGAAATCAGGACGGCGGCCCTCGGCGCCCTGTCCTGCGCGGCAGGCTCCCAGCGGTAGCCGACGACCTTCGGTCCCCGGCTCTCCAACGTGAATCGCGATTCTCTCATCGATGCCAAGAAAATCCCCCTTTTCTACGTTTGGGAGGCGGTTTTCGTGCTCCCTTCACATAACCGGAGCAGCTCCGTCAGCTCCTCCTCGGTCACATCCCGCCATTTGCCCTTCGGCAGCGTGCCCAGTTGGATATTCATGATGCGAATGCGCTGCAGCCGAAAAACACGGTAGCCAAACGCCTTGCACATCCGTCGAATTTGCCGGTTCAGTCCCTGCGTCAGCACAATGCGGAACGTGTACTCGTTAACCCGCGTAACCTCGCAGCGCTTGGTCACCGTTCCGAGAATTTTCACCCCGCTCGCCATCCCCCGAAGGAAGGCATCCGTTACCGGCTTATCAACCGTAACAATGTACTCTTTCTCATGATTATTCTCCGAGCGCAAAATCTTGTTTACAATATCGCCGTCGCTTGTCAGCATAATCAGCCCTTCGGAGTCCTTATCGAGCCGGCCGATCGGAAAAACCCGCTCCTTGTGCCCGACAAAATCAACGATATTATCCTTTTTCTCCGGGTCGGTGGTACACTCAATGCCAACCGGTTTATTCAGAATAATATAAACGAACTCCGCCTTGCGTCCAACCGGATTGCCGTCGATCCGCACGTCATCGCCTTCCTCGACCTGCATGCCGATTTCCGCCTTCACGCCATTAATGGTGACGCGCCCCGCTTCCACCAGCCGATCGGCTTCTCTCCGGGAGCACGCTCCCGTTTCGCCCAAAAACTTATTGATCCGCACGAATCGTGCACCTCCGTAAACTCAGGGGCCGCCTAACCAGTCCCCTTTTTAGATAAGCAAATTAAAAAGATTCGGGTCCTTATTAATCTCGATAAACGAAAAATGATACTGCTCCATTCGTTCGATCAGCGATTCATAATCGTTCGGATTTTTCAGCTCGATGCCGACCAACGCCGGGCCGTTATCGCGATTATTTTTCTTCGTATATTCAAAACGCGTAATATCGTCGTTCGGGCCGAGCACCTTCTCCAAAAATTCGCGAAGCGCTCCCGCCCGCTGCGGGAAATTGACGATAAAATAATGCTTCAGTCCTTCATAAATAAGCGAACGCTCTTTAATATCCTGCATCCGGTCAATATCGTTGTTGCCGCCGCTAATGACACAGACGACCGTTTTGCCGACCAGCTGCTCTTTATAAAAATCGAGTGCGGCAATCGGCAGCGCCCCCGCCGGCTCGACGACGATCGCATTGTTATTGTAGAGCTCCAAAATCGTCGTGCACGCTTTCCCTTCGGGCACGATGGCAATTTCATCGAGCACCTCGCGGCAAATCTCCAAGGTCAGCTCCCCAACCTGCTTCACGGCCGCACCGTCTACGAAGCCGTCGATCGTTTGCAGCGGCGAAACCTTGCCTGCTTCAATCGAGGTTTTCATGCCGGGAGCGCCTGCGGGTTCCACCCCGATCAGCTTTGTAGCCGGTGAGATGGACTTGATATAAGAGCCGATCCCCGAAACTAGCCCGCCACCGCCGATGGACGCAAACACGTAATCGAGATTGCCTGGAATGTCGTTCATGATTTCCAAGCCGACCGTGCCCTGCCCGGCGATGGTCCGTTTGTCGTCAAACGGGTGAATAAACGTCAGGCCATACTCTTCCGCATGCTTGCGAGCCTGCTGATATGAGTCGTCATAAGTGTCGCCCGTCAGCACAATTTCAATCCATTCTCCGCCAAACAGCTCCACCTGCGAAATTTTTTGCCGCGGCGTCGTGCTGGGCATAAAGATTTTCCCCTTGATGCCGAGCGACTTGCAGGAATACGCTACCCCCTGCGCATGGTTTCCCGCACTTGCACAAATGACACCGCGATCGAGCTCCTCCTGCGAAAGGCTCTTGATGCAGTTGTACGCACCGCGAATTTTGAACGAACGGACAACCTGCAAATCTTCTCTTTTAATATAAAGCTCGCATTGATACTTTTTGGACAAAAGAGTGCTCTTCTGCAGCGGTGTTTTTTCAACTACTGTATTTAACATGCGCGCGGCATGCAAAATGTCTTCTATTGCGATTCGAGCCATCTCCAGCCCCCCAATATAGTTCCTATCTCCGTATCTTATCACACTTTGTCGAATAGAAGACACCGATACAACGGGGAGAACCTGCCGATGCCGCAGCAACCGTTTTCATAAAGAACGACCATCACCGGATATTAATTTTATGTTAAACTAGTAAAAGACTTTGAGGGCTCGTAAAGCTTTCGACCGTCGTGCGAAATATCACATATATGGATTTTTCCCTACGATATCATCATACATAACGGAGTGTTTGGTTTTTTATGGATAGACAGGAGGTTGGGCCGGTTGACCCGCGAAGAGAAAAAGAAAGAGACTAGGCGCCGCCTAATCGAGGCTGCTGAGGAATTGTTTAAAACAAAAGGATATGAAGAGACGGCCGTTTCCGAAATCACCGATAAAGCCGGTGTGGCGAAAGGCACGTTTTTTAATTATTTTCAAAATAAAGAGCAGGTTTTCTTTGAAATTCAAGGGTTGTTCTTCTCCCACGAAATCGGCAAGCTGATCGAAACACCGGGACCGATTACACCCCGCCTCCGCTCCCTGATGATGGATATGTTCCCCCAGCACAGCTGGAACCGGGTGCTGACCCGCGCGATGTTCCAATGCATGATGTCGAGCTCCAATTCGCTCGCCCAGCAGCAGCAGGATATTATGGAGATGGCAGGGCTGCTCTCTCCGATTTACCGCCTTGGACAAGAAAGAGGGGAATACCGTAAAGACGTATCCCCCGAATTTTTATCCTATTTAACGCTGCAAACCTTCTTCGGAGCGTTGTCCTTGCATGCTTTGGAAATCGGCGAGGACGAACTTGGCCAGCAGTTGAATATCACCTTCGATGTATTCTTCTCCGGGATCAAAGCCTAAGCCTGACTGCGTTTGTGTTCCGAACCGTTACGGCGTCGTTGCAACGGGCACACCCTGCTGCAGCTGCACCATCTGATAATAGCGTCCCTGCTTCTGCATTAGCGCCTCATGGCTGCCTGCCTCCACAATTTCTCCGCGATGCAGTACAAGGATTTGATCCGCCTGCCGGATCGTGGAAAGCCGGTGGGCGATAATAAACGTCGTCCGTCCCCGCTTCACCACCTCCAGCGCCTGCTGAATTTCCGCTTCCGTTTCCGTATCGATATTCGCCGTCGCTTCATCCAAAATCAAGATCGCCGGGTCGAACGCCAGCGCCCGCGCAAACGAAATCAGCTGACGCTCGCCTGCGGAAAGCGTGCTGCCTTTTTCAATAACCGGCTCATCAAGGCCCTGCGGTAAATGCTGTAAAATCCGGTCCGCGCCGACTGCCTGCAGCGATGCCGCAACCTTTTCACGCGGAATCGATGGCTCTCCCAAGCTCACGTTGGATGCAATCGTGCCGGTAAACAAAAACGGATCCTGCAGCACGATGCCCATATGCTTGCGAAGCTGCTGCTTCGGAATGTCGCGGATCGGCATGCCGTCGATCGTAATCTCGCCCTGCTGCGGATCGTAAAAACGGAACAGCAGGTTGAGTATCGAGCTTTTGCCCGAGCCCGTGTGGCCTACAAGCGCCACCGTCTGCCCCTGCTTCGCCTCAAAGCTGATTCCCCGCAGCACCGGCTCCCCTTCTTTATAAGCAAACGTCACGTCGCGGAAAGCTACATCCCCGCGGTAACGCGGAATCGTCCCTTGCGCCACATCGGTCCCCGGCTCATCCATCAGCTCAAACACGCGTCTGCCGGACACCAGCGCGGTATCCAGATTCGCCAGCTGATTGACCATCCCCGTGATCGGCTGGAACAACCGGTTCATGTAATCCACGAAGGCGTACAGCACGCCGACGGAAATGGCCGCCGCGCCGCCGATCGAGGTTAAGCCGAAGTACCCGATCACCCCGACAAAAATAAAGTTACGGATTACGTTAACGAGGTTAAAGGAAGTGATCGAGTTCAGGCTGAGCAGCTTGTTTTGGTACGTAAAATGCTCCTCGTTCATTCGCTCGAATTCTGCCGCCGTCTCCTTCTGCCTGCGGAAAATGCGGATGATCGGCATCCCTTGAATCGACTCGTTTATCATGCCGTTAATATCGCTCAGCAGCGAGCGAATCCGCTCGTTGTACTGCGATGCGAACTTACGATACACCCAAATCCACACGGCGAGCACAGGAACGAGCGTCATCGCAAGCAGCCCCATGCGGTAATCCAAGATAAACAGCGCTGTAAAAATGCCGATCATATAAATGACCGTCGTCACCACATTGGACAGCACCGTCACGAACAGCTCACGGATCGCCTCCGTGTCGTTGGTGACACGGGAAACGACCTTGCCTGCCGGCAGGTTGTCAAAATAATGGATCGGCAGCCGGTGAATTTGTGCAAACACCGCGTTGCGCAGCCGCAGAATGACCCGGTTGGAGCCCTTCAGTAAATAGAAGCGCTGGCCGAAGGTGAAGATCGCCGACACGACCAGCAGCGCAAAATATAGCCCGGCCAAGCGTATCAAATACGGCGTTTCAGGCCGGTAAAAGGCGAATAGCTGCTCCGCGGACAGCGCCTCTACGCGGTACTGCGCGGTCTGCTCACCAGCCGAAGCAGCCTGCGCGCCGGAGGCCGCCGATGCCGCTTGTGCGGAGGGCACGACTTGCGCGGACGGATCCGCGGCTGCGGGTTGCTCGCCGCCGACACGGCGGATCGTAAGCGTGTCGCCGGAAACCGTGCGCTGACCGTCAAAGGCGATCGGGCCGTTCACGAAGTAAAACTTCACGCCGACCTGCAGCAGGCGAACCTCACGCCCCTTCTCCTCGCCGGGCGCAAAGCGGTCGGCTCGTTTGTAGTACGTGCCGTTGTACAGCACCGCCTCCGAATCCACCTCTTGCGTGTCGGTTCCCTTCACCGTTTCGTACCACGGCTGCTCAATGCCCAAAATATGCTTATCGATCATCGTCTTTCCGATAAACGGTCCCGCCAGCTCCGCCGCTACAGCAGCGGTCAGCAGCAGCAGCGCCCAAAAGAAGGTCGACTTCTCTAATGCCGCGTAACGCAGCAATCGTTTCATGACTTGCATCGTTCAACACCCCCGGCTCAGGAGCGAGTCCCAAGCGTTTCTTCCGACTGCTGCCGGATGTATTGCTCCTGGTACCAGCCCGGCTGTTGGGCCAGCACCGCATGTGTTCCCCGCTGCACGATCCGGCCTTCATCCAGCACAAGAATTACATCCGCGTGCTGCACAGCCGATAAGCGATGCGTCGAGATGAGCGTCGTCTTGCCCTTCCGTTCCCGCCGGATGCCCTCAATAATCGCCGACTCCGTCTTCGCATCGACGGCCGACATCGCATCGTCGAGAATCAGCAGCTCCGGATCGGCAATCATGGCGCGGGCAATGGAAATGCGCTGCTTTTGGCCGCCCGAGAGAGCGACGCCTTTTTCCCCGACAAGGGTATCCAGCCCCTTCGGCAGCGTGTTCAAATCCTGTAGGAAGGCGGCTAACCCAAGCGCCCGTTCAATTTCTCCCTCCGTGGCGTCCGGCTTGCCGAAGCGGATATTTTCGCGCACCGTCTTGGAGAACAAAATTTGCTCCTGCGGCACGTACCCGATCCACCCGTGCAGCCGCTCCAGCGGAATGCGGTTCAGCGGCAAGTCTCCAAGCGTGATGCTGCCTTCCGATGGGTACGGATATTCGCGGATGAGCTGCTTGAGCAGCGTCGTTTTGCCGCTGCCCGTTCGTCCTACGATGCCCAGCGTCTGGCCCGGCTCCAGCGTAAAGTGAATGTCCTTCAGATTATCCGTCGTTGAGGAAGGATAACGGAAGGCGACGTCCTCGAAGCGGAGTATTCCCGGCTTCATCTGCGCGGCCGCCTGTGCCGTCTTTGGTGCGGCGGACGTTTCGGCTGGCGAACTATTCGCTGCGCCACGATCTGTGGAGCCTGCGTCCGCAGCATCCGCTACGTCCGCCTTGTAATTCAGCGTCTCGTTCACGCGATCCAACGAAGCGCTGCCCCGCTGCATAATGTTGATCAGCTCGCCGATCGCAAACATCGGCCATATGAGCATCCCTAAGTACACGTTAAACGAAACCAGCTTCCCAAGCGTGATTTCTCCCTTGAACACCAAATACGCGCCGTACCCTAATCCAATGAGGTAGCTGGCGCCCACCATCACCTTCATCGTTGGCTCAAAGAGCGATTCGATGCGGGCAACGGCCATATTTTTCCCATACACTTCCTCTGTCGTTTGGCGAAAACGTCGCTGCTCGGCTTCCTCCTGCACATATGCGCGCACTACCCGAACACCGGATACCGTCTCCAGTACCCCGTCGTTCATTTCGCCGAACGCATTTTGCGCTGCGGTAAACCGCTCATGAATGATCTTCCCGTAGATGCTCATCATGAGTGCGATCAACGGCAAAGGCAGCAGTGACGCAAGCGTCAGCTTCCAGGAAATGAGCGTGCTCATCGTTACGAGCAGCACCGTCATCCACACCGTGGAATCGACCAGTGTTAGAATACCGAAGCCAGCAGTCGCCGAGACGGCCTTCAGGTCGTTCGTCGCACGCGCCATCAGGTCACCCGTTCGGTTTTTCTCGTAAAAGGTTGGTGTCATCTTAAGCAGGTGTCCCATGAAAGAGGTGCGCAGCTTCCGTTCAACCAAGTGAGCCGCGCCAAACAGCTGGTAGGACCAAATGTAGTTAATGAAGTATGTAAGCAGAAGAAGTACACTGTAGCCGAGGATTGTCCTCCACATTTCAGGCCCGGTCAGCTGTCCGAGATGGATTGCATCGATCGCATCTCCGATCAGCTTCGGCGGAAGAATTTCCAGAATCCCGCCTAGAATGAGCAGCGATATCGCGATGGCGTACCGTTTTTTCTCATTCACAAAAAACCATTTTAATTTTCCCAGCACCGCAAGCACCGATGCCACCTCCTCGCATATCGAAGCAAGCCAAGTCTATCAATGGGGACAAGCGCATGTCAACGGATAGTATTGCTTTAAAAAAATTGTATAATTAACGGTAGTACAGCATGACCCACGCCCGATGAAAAGGAGTTTGTGATGGAAGCTATGGAACCGACGATTCCTTCCGTGCTGGAGCGGCAGCGGCAGTTTCTCGCCGGCGGCGCCGCACGGGAGATCTCTTATCGCAGGCGGGCGCTGGAGCGTCTTGCCGAAGCGGTCCGCCGTCATGAGGCTGCGATTATTGAAGCGATGCGCCAAGATTTTCGTAAGCCGGAGTTTGAAACCTATGCCACGGAAATCGGCTTTTTGTTATCGGAGATACGCCATGCGCTGAAGCATCTGGACGAGTGGAGCAGGCCTGTCAAGGTGAAAACGCCGGTGACCCACTTTGGATCGGCGAGTTACATACACTCGGAGCCTTTCGGCGTTGTGCTGGTGATTGCGCCTTGGAATTACCCGGTCAATTTGTCGCTCGGGCCGGTGATCGGCGCGATTGCCGCCGGCAATTGCGTCGTACTGAAGCCGTCCGAGCTGACGCCGCACACCTCGGAGGTGGTTGCGGAGCTTTGCCGGGACGCGTTCGAGCCGGAGCACGTTTGTGTCGTGCAGGGTGATGCGGAGACGAGCCAGGCGCTGCTGCGCGAGCGGTTCGATTATATTTTTTTCACCGGCAGCACGCGGATCGGGCAGCTGGTGATGGAAGCGGCGGCGAAGCAGCTGACGCCGGTGACGCTGGAGCTCGGCGGCAAGAGCCCGTGCCTTGTGCACGGCGATGCGCAGCTGGAGCTTTCCGCCAAGCGGATTGCTTGGGGGAAGTTTTTGAATGCGGGGCAGACGTGCGTGGCCCCGGATTATTTGTTCGTGCAGCGCGGCGTTAAGCCGAAGCTGCTGGAGGCGCTGGCGCGGCACGCGGCGGAGCTGTACGGCGCGGATGTGCTGCGCGACGGCAGCCGCTTTGCCGGCATCGTCAGCGAAGGGCACTATGCGCGGCTGACGGGGCTGCTCGCGGCGACGCGCGGGCGCATTGTTTACGGCGGCAGCGGGGACGCGGAAGCGCGCGTGCTGGCGCCGACGATCGTCGACGAGGTCGGCTGGGACGACCCGCTGATGGAGGACGAGCTGTTCGGGCCGATCCTGCCTGTCGTCGTATATGACGAGCTGGAGGAGGCGCTCGCGATGATTCGTTCCCGCCCGAAGCCGCTGGCGCTCTATGTGTTTACGGAGAGCGATGCGGTTCAGCGCCGCGTTACCGATACGGTCTCGTTCGGCGGCGGCTGCGTCAACGATACGATTATGCATATCGCTTCGCCGTACCTGCCTTTCGGCGGCGTAGGCGCAAGCGGCATCGGCAGCTATCACGGCAAAGCGAGCTTTGATCTGTTCTCGCATCGCAAAAGTGTGCTGCGCCAAACGTCGCGCTTTGACATACCGTTCCGCTATCCAAATGCAAAAAATGCGCTGCAGTGGATGAAACGTTTCTTGAAGTAAGTTTTTAATAATTCTTAGGGCAAAAAAGTTCTACCCTCCCGACCAGCAGCTCCCTTTCCTTCTCCCCCCCGGAAATTGAGAAGTCCTCCGGAGAAGGAATGGAGAGCGCGCTGGAGATTGCAAGACCCATACCGATCTAAAACATAAAAGCAGGTGGAATCATCATGACATTATCCCGAGTTGAATCGAGACGAAGTGAACGGCATGGACGCTCCAAACCGCCGAAAAACGGCATGCGCATAGCCATTGCCGTCGGCGCCGCGCTGTCCGCGGCAGCGATCGCCTTTGCGGTATGGCCGCGGGAGTCCGCGCCCGCGCAGGAGCAGCCCCTCGCTGCGAGCAGCGAAGTCGCTGCCGTCGCGGGCCAAGCTGCGGCACAGGCCGGGCAGGCGCCGGCCGAGCAAAGCCAAGCCGCCCAGCCTGACGGGGCGGCAGCATCCGGCAGCGCGGAAGCCTCCGCGCCTGCCGCTTCAAGTGCGCCGCCCGCCGGCACTGCGGCGGCTGGCGAATCCCACGGCGGAGCCGGCCCAGCGGCAGTGCCTGCCGGCTCCGCCAGCCCGGCGCCAAGCGCTGGCGCCCCTGCCGGCGGCGATACGCCGGCCTTGCAGCCCAGCGGCACCGACGCCGCACCGGCCCAAGCCGCCGCGCCGCAGCCAGCGCCTGCGGCCGCCAAAACCGAATCGGCCGCCTATATCGACCCGGCCGGCATTCCCGACGGCGTCGTCACCCTAGGCACGCCGTCCAGCGACGTCGAAGCCCGGCTCGGCGAGCCCGAGCAGCGCATCAATTACCGCTACACGAAGGATGAATGGCTCTATTCGGGCGATGCCTCCATCTATTTTGACGCCGACGGCAATGTCATCGGATGGAACAACCCGAAGGGAGCCTTGAAGGTTTCCGTAGGCGAAGCCAAGCCGAAGGCCGACCGCATCCAGGTCGGCTCCACCAAACAGCAGGTCGTCGATGCCATGGGTACGCCGGATTCCATTCTCGATTACCGCAAAGCCGGGAGCAGCTGGCATTACGGCAAATCCCGCGTCGATTTTAATCCAAGCGGAGCGGTCAAAGGACTCGTTAATACGGACGAAAACCTCCGCATCAAGTAAATCGCCAATCTGATCCTAAGAAAACCTCTTACAGGGCTTGCCCATGTACAGCGCAGCATGCCGTATGGGGTGAAGACCACGGAAGCTCCACATTTTCGCAGGGATAGCTCATTATTCGATGTTACGCACCATATCGTGATTGACCGGAATTCAGGATCAGCGACAGCCTTCATCACACATTCCGGCACCACAAAAAATCGCCGCCCCTTGCCGGGCGGCGATTTCCTTTTCCCTATTTGGTTAATTTAAACGACTCCAGCACGGCTTTCACTTGTGCTTTCAGCACATCCGTAGCTACGGCGTCATGCACCTGTACGGATACCGTATACGTTGTTTTATCCTTTTCAAACAAATACTCGGTTAGCTCATATGGGGTATCCGCGTTGTAACGGACCGAGATTTTCTTGCCTTTCAGCCCATAAAGCTCGGCATCCTCGACCGTATACTTGTATTCCATATCGGCTTCGGCGCTTTCCTTATGGTACGTTTCGCGATTTTTCAGGATATCGTCCAACGTTTCCTTCTCTGCACTTACATCAAAGGTACCGCCTACGAATTCGTAGCTGATGTAATCGGAATCACTGCCGCTATCGCGATAAGAGTAATAGTCCGAGTAGTTCTCCCACGTCTCCGGCACCGAGACCGTATATCCGTATTTCTCGTTTGTCACCTTCTGGTACCGATTCGGGTCGATCCATTCCTGGTCATCTTGAATAAAGCCGACCAGCGGGTTCATTTCATCCTTATCGATCGCAATCGTCTTACGGAGCAGATCCACAATCTCTTCCGCTTCCTTCGCATCGTCCTTCATAAACTGTACAGCGATCTCGTACTTGTAACGGTCCTTCACCACATAGAAAATGTGCAGAACCTCCCAGGTATCGCCCAGCGTCGAAGCATAACGTACTTCATGACCGATTTCACCTTCGCCAAAAGGCTTCGCTTCACCGATCTCACGGGACGATTCTACATACGTCCGTTTTAAATAGTCAGCGTCCCGCTCGATCCATTTCGCTAGCGAATCTCCCGACGATAAGGAGGTTACACGAACGGAAACGCTCTGCGTATAGTCCTCATTTGTAAAGTACGAGCCGCCCTCTAAGCTGTCGGATTCCCATTCCGCCGGGAGCTCGAAGCCAAGACCGTAAGCATTCGTATACTTGCTGTTGCCCGTCTTAAACACGGAAATATCCTTTACGGAATCGCTGTCTCCGTCATATTCCGGCTTAAAGCTTCCCAGTACATCAAGGTAGCTGTTGAATTTCACTTTATTCTGTACATTGCTCGGATCCGATACGTTCAGCGCAACGCGATAAACATTCGAACCCTTCTGGAATGCCCGCGCTTCCTGATAACCGCCGTACTCCCCTTCGATCGTCATTTTCGCGTAGGGGTATTCCGCGTCCTTCACGTATCCTTTTTCAAGCACCGTGCTCGCTGATTCCCCGCCCAGCTTTTTCAATAACGCTGCCGGAGACAGATTCAAGCTTTCGTTTTCATCCACGTTAACAATGATGGAATACTCGCCGTTCGTGTTGCCGAACATGACTCTGCGGCCCTCTTCGGTTTGGAACGATTTGACGAGTCCCGTCGGATACTTCATCGACCAGTCAAAATGGCTGTCGCCGATTTTCGTTTTGCCGCGATCCGCATCCAGATCGCCGTCGTCCTCTCCCGGCTCCCAATCGCTGCTGCTTTCTTCTTCGCCGAGCGTCACCGTTACCGATGTGCCCGCCTCAGTCCCCTTTATGACCGTCAAAGACACCTGCTGTCCCGGCTTATACAGCTTGAGCAGCTCGTTGTAACCAACCAGGGTTGTAACCGTCTTGCCGTCGATCGCCGAAATTTGGTCGCCATCCTTCAGCCCCGCTTTACCTGCAGCCGAATCCGGATCCACATAGATAACGGTCAGCGGATTCGTTGTCGGCAAACCGACAAGCGCCTCCCAGCTTTCCTCCAGCTCTACACCCAGGTACGGACGTTTCACCTCGCCATTTTCAAAAAACTGTGCAATGACGTGCTTAACGGTATCGACCGGGATCGCAAAGCCGAGATTGTCCACCCCGTACTCCACAAACTTCATCGAGTTAATGCCGACAACCTCGCCGTTCATGTTCACGAGCGGCCCCCCGCTGTTGCCCGGGTTAATCGCCGCATCGGTTTGAATCAGCTGATACTTGGAGCTAATCGTCCGCTCCATTCCGCTGATCATCCCGCCGGTTACCGAATTGCGAAGCGCGAACGAGATCGGCGTACCGATCGCGACTACGCTTTGTCCCGCCTTCACATCCTCAATCTCGGCAAATTCAGCCTCGCGAAGACCGGCAGCCTCAATTTTCACAAGGGCCAAATCCGTGTCCTCATCCAGATGTGTTGCTTTCGCGTTATATGCTTTTCCGTCTGAGGTAACAACGATTAAGTTCTTCATTTCTTGAACAACGTGTGCATTGGTAACAATCCAGCCATCCGATTTAATGATTACCCCGGTGCCATGCGCCAAATCAAACCGGCTCAGCCCCCCGAACGCGCTGTACTCCTCCTGCTCCTGCGGGCGTCCGATGATCGCCACAACGGAAGGACTCGTCTTCTCCATGATTTCCGGTACGGTCAGTGTTGCCGATGCTGCAGCGGCAGGTCCGACGGGTACTGCTAACAGTAAAACAGCAGCGAGTACGATTGTCCGTACTGCGGCCGCCCCGCGTCCCAAGCCTTGTTTCCGTTTCTCCATTTCCTTGTGACCCTCCCATTGGGTACAGCATAATATCGTTGATTCCTTCTGGTATCGCCCAAACGCTCCGCAAAATCACAGATACAAAAGCCGTCCGTAAGCCTCTCATTCTAGGAATCTCCTAATTTCAATCTAACACAGCCGTAGATTGGGATACAATGTTAAATTGGCAACATTTACAGTCTATTGATCTATATTCTGCTAAAAACAACCCCCCAAAGTAATAGTCTTCAAGCACTTAAAAATGCAGCTCAAAGACCGCCAAATCCGGACGTTTCGGCGGGCGTTGAGCACTAGGCCATCCTTATTCCACGTAAAGCAGCTCTTTCATGTAAGACGCAAACTGCCGCAGCATTTCTTCCGTTCCATAAACGCCGCTGAAGTCTTCTACCCCCAAATAGCCGGTATACCCGACCGCCTTCAAGTCATCGATAACCTGCCGCCACGGCACCATGCCTTGCTTTAACGACTGCCATTCTGCCTTCCATGCGATACTTCCATCGTTCGCCGCTTCTGGCCGCCAGCCGGCATTCTTCACATGCACATGTGTCAGATACGGACCTAATATCTCTAGGCCCATCCGGTAATTTTCGAACCCCTCGTGCACCATATTGCCCGGATCGTAAAGCACGCCGATCCAGTCTGGGTCGAAGCCCTCGCACAGACGGTAGGCCGCGCTTGCGCTGGCGGCGATCGTCATGTGATGCGTCTCCAGCAGCCCTTTAACGCCGTACTGCCTGCAAAGCGGCTCAACCTCACGCAAATAGGCGAGCTCCCGGTCGAATAAGACCCGTGCGTTTTCCGTACGGTGATATCCGGGAACGGCCAACCGGATGAAAGACGCGCCAAGCAGTTTGGCCGCCTGCAGCGCCTTCTCCGTTCCTTCCAGGTCACCCACCGTTAAATACGGCGTGACACTAACGATGGCGAGCTTGTGCTTCTCCGCAGCCTGCCGAAAACGAAGCATCCGCTCCGGCGCCTCCGATGGAGGGATGGTGCACAGGTTATTGCGCCAATACGAGGGCGGCTCCTGCCGGAGCTCCTCCGGCGTTTCCTTGTACCGCCATTCGATGCCGTCCAGCCCGGCTGCCGCCGCAGCAGCGGCCAGCTGCTCGGGCTCCATGTCCGGTGTTGCCGCTGTAAACACGGAAAGCTTCATCCGCCTCATCTCCCTTATCGCCTATTCGACCCGCTCCGCCTGCAGCTGCGCCCGAAGGCACAGCTCCGCCGCCTTAAACGTATGCGCCTGCGTCATCGCCTTCTCCGTCCCGTTCAGGCAATCCAAGATCAGCTGCCCGAAGAACGGGTAGCCGACTTGGCCCTTCACGTGAAGATGGCGCTCGCCCTCGCCGTTCACCAAATACACATGATCGCCGCTCGCATCGCGGGCGATATCCACATACTTGCGCAGCTCGATGTAGCCGTCCGTGCCGAGAATCGTCATCCGTCCGTCGCCCCACGTGCTGAGCCCGTCCGGCGTCAGCCAATCGACGCGAAAGTAATTCGTCGCGCCGTTATCCCCAACGAGCGTCGCATCGCCGAAATCCTCCAGCTCCGGGTACTCCTTGCTGCGGTAGTTGCCCACCTTGCTGTGCAGCACCTTGGCATCCTTGCAGCCGGCGAAAAACAAAAACTGCTCAATCTGGTGGCTCCCGATATCGCATAAAATCCCGCCGTATTTCTCCCGCTCGAAAAACCACGACGGACGCGACGGCGCATTCAAGCGATGCGGTCCAAGTCCGAGCACCTGCACGACGCGGCCGATTGCCCCGTCTGCGATCAGCTGCCCGGCGAACACCGCGCTCTCTACATGCAGACGCTCACTGTAGTATACCGCGTACTTGCGCCCGGTTCGCACAACCGCCTCCCGCGCCTCTTCCAGCTGCTCCAGCGCTGTAAACGGCGTTTTGTCGGTGAAATAATGCTTGCCATGCTCCATGACCTTCACGCCGAGCGGCCCCCTCAAATTCGGGACGGCGGCCGCCGCAACAAGCTGCACCTCCGCATCCTGCAAAATTTCCTGCTCCGACGAGGCAGCCCGCACCCCCGGATATTTGGCCAGAAACGCAGCGACCTTCGCTTCATCCGGATCGTACACCCATTTCAGCGTGCCGCCCGCTTCCTGCAAGCCGTTGCACATCCCATAAATATGACCGTGATCCAGCGCCATCGCCGCAAATACAAACTCCCCGCTGCCTACAACCGGCTGCGGCTTTCCCTGCGGGGCGTAATTCATTCCGTCCTTCGTCTGCATGAGCTGCTGTTCCTCCTTTTCGACCCCTAGTATACTTACCCTTACGTTTATTTGACCTTCATTCTTCCGTTCGTGTGCTTATCCTTGCTATTTATAGGTTCCCGCCTGCTTCGTCGTCTTCGAGCTGCGAATCCGCTCCTGCAGCAGTTCCACGAACAAGTCCTCATCCATCGGCAGCTCCACCCAGCTGTCGGTCCACGTCGACAGCAGCATCGCATTAGACAGCGTCAGCCCATGGATGCCTTCCTCGCCGGGCGCCAGCAGCGGCGTGCCTTTCACAATCGCATTCACCCAGTCCTGCGTGATGCCTTTATGCTGGACCCCGCCGCTTGGAATCGGCACATCGACCTTCCAGCATTCCGGCGAGCCGAAGCTGCCCGTAAACGAGCGGTTAAACTCCGATTCCGGCACCCGCAGCCGCCAAAAGCTGAGCTGATCATTTTCGATGACGATTTTGCCGCGATCCCCTGCCACTTCAAACCGGTTCGTTCCCGGCGCCTCCCCCGTCGTAGCGACGAAAACGCCGGTTGCGCCATTTTCGTATTCCACAAAAGCCGTAACGTCATCTTCAACCTCAATGTCGCGATGCTTGCCGAAATAACAAAACGCGCGGATCCGCTTCGGCATCAGCCCTGACGTCCACTGCCACAAATCCAGCTGATGCGGCACCTGATTAATCAGCACCCCGCCGCCTTCGCCGGCCCAGGTTGCGCGCCAGCCGCCCGAATCGTAATAGCTTTGCGGGCGGTACCAATTCGTAATGATCCAGTTCGTCCGCTTCACCTCGCCAAGCTCACCGGAATCGATCAATTCCTTCAGCTTCGCATAGAGCGGATTGGTGCGCTGATTGTACATGATGCTGAACACCTTGCCGGACTTGGCCGCGGCTTCGTTCATTTCGCGCACCTGCTTCGTATACACGCCCGCCGGCTTTTCGATCAGTACATGCAGCCCATGCGTGAAGGCGCGAATGGCTAAATCGGGATGGTCATAGTGCGGCGTCGCCACCAGCACCCCGTCGATCACACCCGAGCTTAAAAGCGCTTCCACATTATCGAATAGAGCTACCTTTTCGCCAAACTGCTCTCTTGCCCACTTGAGCCGCTCCGGTCTTCCATCACATACGGCGGAAAGCTCCGCCCCGGCGACCTCGTTCTCAAACAAATACTTGGAATGCTGGGTACCCATATTGCCTAATCCGATCACTCCGACGCGCACCTTGGACATGGCGAATCCCCTTCCTTGTTTTGTCCTCCACCTTTTACCAATCCATTTTACCATATGTGCAAGCGCTTTATTTTACCTTCTCCTTTGAGATTTTGATAAAAAGAAGAGCACCCTTCCACCGGATGCTCTTCCTTGTTGTCGTTTATTTTGTTTTAGAAATTGAAATTGTCCGGGTCCGGGCCGAAACGATGATTTTGGTTCAGTCCATCGATTGCTTCCATATCGTCGTCGGAAAGCTCGAAATCGAATACCTTCGAGTTTTCTTCAATCCGGGACGGTGTAATCGATTTCGGAATCGTAACGACGCCATTTTGCAAATCCCAGCGCAGGATGACCTGGGCCACCGATTTGCTGTACTTCTGCGCGATGGTCTGCAGCACCTGCTGGTCCAGATTGCCCTGCATCAGCGGGCTCCACGCCTCCAGCTGGATGCCGTTTTCCTTACAGAACGAAAGAAGCGGCTTCTGCGTCAACAGCGGGTGGTATTCCACCTGATTGACCATCGGCTTCACTTCGCAGTCATTTATTACATCCTGCAGATGATGCACTTGGAAGTTGCTTACGCCGATCGCGCGCACAACGCCGTCCTTGTACAGCTTCTCCAGAGCGCGGTATGTGTCCTTGTATTTACCTTTTACCGGCCAGTGCACCAGATACAAATCAAGGTATTCCAAGCCCAGCTTCTTGCGGCTGTCTTCAAAGGCTTGAAGGGTTTGGTCGTAGCCTTGATCGGCATTCCACACCTTCGTTGTAATAAACAGGTCCTCGCGCTTGGCTCCGCTTTCTTTAATCGCTTTGCCGACTCCCTCTTCGTTGCCGTAAACGGCGGCCGTGTCAATGCTGCGGTATCCGGTCTGAATCGCCGCTTTTACCGCATGCTCCACCTCATTGCCTTCATTGACGCGCCATACGCCGAGGCCGAGCCAAGGCATCTTTACTCCATTATGTAAAACCGTATAATCCGATAGTTGACTAAAGGTCATTTTGCATCATCCTCCTACGCCCTACCTTACCCAAAAATAAATCGGAAGTCAAAACGGCACGGCGCGCAAAAAAGGCTCCTTTCCCCAGCATGCGGAAAAGAACCTTTTTCACTTATGGTTTGGCGTTATTGAACTCCCACCATTTTAAATATTCGAACGGATCCATGCTCTGCCACTTGCCATTCGTTTTGTAAATGCCGAAGTGCAGATGCGGATCGAACTTTCCTTTCGTCCCTACTGGCCCATAACCCGTATCGCCGACATAACCGATCAGCTGTCCGGCCTGTACCTTCACCCCTGGGCCGATGCCCGGTGCGTAGCCGCTGAGATGCGCGTAATAAAATGCCGTCGAATCATCGACGCGCACGGTTAAACGCCAGCCGCCCATCTGGTTCCAGCCATAATTGATGACCGTGCCTTCAACGGCGTTATACACCGGCACCCCTTCGGCTGCCATAATGTCTACACCCTCATGCGTACGAACCGCCGGTCCGTTTGGTGTCCACGTTCTCGCGTCTGCGTACGTGTTAATCATCGGCTGGTACTGACCCTTGGCAACCGGGAACACACCGTTAAGATATTCCGCCGGCTTCGCTGGAGCAAGCAGCTCCTTGGACACTTCCACGCCTTCCGGCAGTTGCAGGGTAAGACCCTCGTAAATATTGGTCGGTTGGACACCCGGATTTGCCTCCAAAAGCGCTTCCAAAGTAATCCCCAGCTTTTGCGTAATGATCCAAAGTGTCTCGCCTTTTTTCACCGAATACGTTTCCGGACCCGGTACCTTTAACACTTGCCCCGGCATAATCATGTCGGAAGCCAGTCCATTCATTTCTACGAGCTGTCCCGTGCTAAGTCCGTGCTTCGTTGCAATTTTCCAAACGGAGTCCCCGGCCTGAACCGTATAGGATGCTCCGAAAGCCGTCTGAGCTATGAGCGTCATGCCAAGCAACGCGCCGGCAGCAGCTACAACCGCTTTCTTCATTCGGATCTCCCCTTTCTTCTAGTAAGCTCCTTTCTATCATCGTAATTTGAGAGGGGAGAATCCATATCAAAATATTGGAAAGAGGGATGGCGCCCAAAGCTCCTTCAGCCGAAGCAAGCCCTCGTGAATCCGCTCCTCCGGCACTCCGCCGAAGCCGATCATAAACTGCCTCTCCCGGTTGCGGTCAGACAGTCCCGGATAATACGGGGAAGCCGCAGCCACAAACACGCCGTTTTCCCGCGCAATCCGAACCATCTCCCGCTCGCTAACTGCAGAATGGAGCTTCAATATTACGTGCAATCCCGCTTCGGGATTAACGATCTCCCCCCATTCGCCGAATAACGCCCGAAGCGATTGCACCATGACGTTATTCTTTTGGCGGTACACATTTCTCATTTTGCTGACATGCCGCTCGAAATGCCCTTCCTCCATAAAACGCCGGAGTGCCCGCTGAACGATTCTGGAGCAGGAGGATTCAAACAGCAATGTCCGGCGCAGACTGTGATAGCGCGGCAGTAACGTCTCCGGAAGCACCATATAATGAATGCATAGGTCGGGTGCAAGAATTTGCGAGAAGCCCCCGAGGTAAATCACGTTCGCCCTGGAATCTACTCCTTGCAGTGCAGGAATGGACTGGCCTTGATAGCGCAGCTCTCGGCCATAATCGTCCTCCAAAATATAGGCTTCTCTGCGCTTCGCCCATTCCAGCAATTCCAGCCTCTCGGAAAAAGGCATCACTCTGCCGTCCGGGAAACGATGGGAAGGGGATACGAAGAGTATACGCGCAGAGCTTTGCTCCAGATGAGGCACAGAAATACCGCCGTGGTCCGCTGGCGGGATCGTATATACCTCGTAACCCTCTGACTCAAACGTGGAAGGAATGAGCGGGTAGCTTGGCTGCTCAGCCGCTATCACAGAGGATACATCCCTCAGAAGCAGCGCCAAATAATGCATAAGAAGATGCTGCTCCGCGCCGATCACGATCTGCTCCGGCCTGCAAATTACCCCTCTAAGACGCCCCAAGTATGTCGCGATTTGCTCGCGCAGCTCCTTTTCGCCTTGGGCATCGCCGTAAAACAACAATTCTTCATAATCCTCGCGTAATACCTGGCTGAACAGCTTTTTCCAAACCCGGATCGGAAAATGCTCATTGTCGTTCTTGGCCATATGAAAATCATATATGTAGACCTGCTCTGAGGCGGCTGCAGTCTCGTCAAGCTGTGCAGGCTCTAGCTGCGGCCCCCCAAGCTTAAGCTCTCCGTAGGAGACCGGCAGAGAAACAACGAAAAAGCCCTGCCGGGGGCGGCTTTCTACAAAGCCTTCAGCAATCAGCTGCTGATAGGCGACCTCTACCGGGGTCGTGCTGATCGATAAACCCGCAGCAAGCTTACGAATTGAGGGCAGAGCGTCATTCGGACGCAATCTCCCCTCCATAATGTCGCGTTTGATCGCTTCATACAGCGCAATGTAATAAGGCAACGCTGAAGCATGATGAAATTGTGGAATATATAACATGGCCTTACTCCTAGCTGTCATCTTAAAATATCAAAAACTGTACATTTTTTAATATACAGGGATATGTTAGTTTTAGATACTGTAAACATGCCAAGGAGCTGAGCTCATATGACACCTGTACGTTTTTTGGAAGGCCAACAAGTCTACTTACGGCCGATCGAAATTGCGGATACAGACTGGTATCTCGCATCCCTCTATCAGCCGAATACGAGAAAGCTGACCGGTACGCAGAAGCACTTCAACCGCGAGCAAATTTTGCGATACATTGAGGGCAAGTCTCAAGATGCGTCCACTGTGCTTCTCTTAATCGCTTTACGGGATTCTGATGAATTGATTGGAGATATTGCCATCCAAAGCATCGATCCGGTCAATCGTAACGCCAACATCCGAATTGCCATTTCGAGCGAGGAGCATCAAAACAAGGGATATGGAACCGAAGCGCTGCGCTTAATGCTGGATTACGGCTTCGGCGTACTCCATTTGCATCGAATCGAGCTGAATGTATTTTCATATAACGAGCGGGCTGCCCGCGTTTATGAAAACATCGGCTTTAAGCGCGAGGGTGTGCAGCGGGAGGTTTTGTTCTACGATCATCAGTTTCACGATGCGATTATCATGAGTATTCTTGAGGATGAATATCGTGCGTCGCGGGGGCATTGTTAGGTCGTCATCGGTCCGTAAAACGGAGATAGGCTGCTCGGCTCATCGTCCGGCAGCCTGTTATCCAAGCCTTGGGTTCCGACATTAACACGGTTACTCGTACCTGACGTTCCCAATGTATCTTAAACTATAGCCATCACTACGTATTTCTTTACATCTACCATGATACTTATAATTAAATAATAGAATCACGGTATTCATCGCTTCTTCCAATTCTCCTGCATCGATAAATTGCTGGATGAGCTCTTCATCATAGGAACAGCCGGACAATAAATCTGCAAGATTATTGCTGCTTTCCTCCACTATGTAAGCCTCACGAAAGTCCTCATCAAAATGGTAAATGGCAAAATCCTTGCAAAATGGAGGCTTGATGGTTTCATCATCATCTCCATAACAGAACTCCAAATAGCTATTCAGATGTTCTTCCGATTCAAACCTCCCGATCCAAAGTGACGCCTCGCCAGGATGGTCCCAGGATAAATCCGTTTCATCAAGATTACTCATATCAACACCCCTGCACGATCGATTATATTATGGTGACGCTTCATCTTCTCTTCCTATATAACGTTTGTTATCCATTGAAGGTTGCCTACTTATTACTGCCCGTCCGTATAAACCACCCTTTTCCAGCAAATCTTATCTAAGAAGAATGAGGAGAGGAGGTGCCCGCATGTCCGAAAACAAAGTACACCGCGGCAACTACACCGGCACAACAAACATGAACGCCGAAAACCAGGATATGGCTTTCGTCAACGATACGGTTGAGGCAGCGGATACGGTGACGTCCTTTAACAACGTACCGGATAACGATAACGCCGAGCAAAACAAAAACCAAGAAAAGTAAACAGCCCTGCTGTACAAAGGCAAAGCACCACAAAAAGCGGCTTACGCCTGAGCCTATACTCAGCGAAGCCGCTTTTTTACAATTGACCCGAGCTTACTCGGATTCAACGCTTCATCATAAACGCTCTTCCTCGCTCCTTACACGCGGAAGGAACGGGAGATGATAACGAGAAGGATGAACAGCACAAGGATCGCGCCTGTTGTGGAATACGCCGCTGCCGCTGCCGGCTTACCGTAGCCTGCTGCTGCATAGAAACCAGGGTTAGCCGCGCCATAGCCTGCACCGTAACCTGCGCCTACGCCTGCACCCAGACCAACGTTTGCATTCACATGAGCGTCTGCATTTACACCCGCGTTAAGACCTGCGTTCAAACCTGCACCGAAAGCTCCGTTACCCAATCCTACCATGATATTTAACACACTCCTTATGTCTTCATTATGGTTTGTTGTTCCTGTGCGTTAACACAATGTCATCATATGTGGAGGGTGCATTGGCGGAATCGGCAATCCGCCTAGAGCGGGCGAAATTGGGTAGGTGCGGAGTGTAGCGATGGGTTCGACTACGTCAGTCTGGAAAGCTTTGATTAACCGGGGACTCCTTCGTAATCCTACGTATTAATGAGAAACTGGAATTCCGGATGTTTATACAACAGGGTAAATTGCGGGTCGTTTTTCAATCCCGTGTCCAAATCCTCCGGAGTAAATAAGTAAAAATCGTTGTAAAACGAAATGCCCGCCCCGTAAAAATAGCTCAGCCACACCAGCTTGGAGCAGTACGTCGAGGTCCATGCATCCTGCAGCGGAATCGCGGATGAGAAAGAAAACGGAGGCACATTATACCCCTGCTTTTTATACGCATTGCTTTGCTGCAAATACCACACCGCGAATTGGGCCGCCGCCTCCCCAAGCTTGGGAGTATTCGGACGGTACACCGCATGCTTCGGGTGTATACGCCGAAACGACTCAATCACCGATAGTTGAACATACGGGTACGTAATGACCGCCTCGACGATCTGGGTCGGGCTGACCACGATAGCCGCATGTCCGAGTATCCCTGTCGGCACATTTAATTCATTATCGCAGGCGACTAAAATATCGCCAGGCTGAAAACCGTTTGCTTGTGTCATCTGCATATCACCACCCAAAGCTAAATATATTCGCGACCGGGCGGAGCATGCCAGTACCAATACATTACCAAAGGAAAAGGCTGCTTCGCCCCCTTCCGAGGGTTCAAAGCAGCCCTGTAAAACCTGAGCGTTATGCCCGGATTGTATGGAAACTTACGCCCCAAGGAACATCCGCATATCGTCCTCTACATTCGTAATACCGCCGATCCCAAAATTCTCCACCAGCACCTTCGCTACATTCGGGGAAAGGAACGCCGGAAGCGTTGGACCGAGATGAATGTTCTTTACGCCAAGATAAAGCAGCGCCAGCAGCACAATCACCGCTTTTTGCTCGTACCACGCAATGTTGTAGGAAATCGGCAGCTCGTTAATATCCTGCAGGCCGAATACTTCCTTCAGCTTCAGCGCAATGATCGCCAAAGAGTAGGAGTCATTGCACTGTCCGGCGTCGAGGACGCGCGGAATTCCGCCGATGGCGCCCAGATCAAGCTTATTGTACTTGTACTTCGCGCAGCCTGCGGTCAAGATGACCGTATCCTGAGGAAGCTGCTCGGCAAAATCGGTGTAGTATTCCCGCGACTTCATCCGTCCGTCGCAGCCTGCCATAACGAAGAAGCGTTTGATCGCGCCGGTTTTCACCGCATCCACGACTTGATCCGCCACGCCCATCACCGCCGCATGGGCGAAGCCGCCGATGATTTCGCCGCTCTCGATCTCGGTCGGCGGCTGGCACCGCTTCGCATGCTCAATCAGCACCGAGAAGTCCTTCGGCTTGCCGTCCTTGCCCTCCGGAATATGCTGCAGTCCCGGGAAGCCGGTATTTCCGGTCGTGTAGATACGATCCTTATAGCTGTCCTTTGGCGGCACGATGCAGTTCGTGGTCATGAGAATCGGCCCGTTAAACGATGCAAACTCCGTGTTCTGCTTCCACCAGGCATTGCCATAGTTGCCGACGAAATGCTCATATTTCTTAAACGCCGGGTAGTAGTGCGCCGGAAGCATCTCGCTGTGCGTATACACGTCAACGCCGGTGCCCTCCGTTTGCTTCAGCAGCTCCTCCATGTCCTTGAGGTCATGGCCGCTGATCAAAATGCCAGGACGATTGCGTACTCCGATATTCACCTTCGTAATCTCCGGATTGCCGTAGGTGCTCGTGTTTGCCTGATCGAGTAGCGCCATCGCTTCGACGCCGACCTTACCGGCCTCCATATTGAGAGCGATCAGCTCCTGCGCCCCCAGCGAATCGTTCAGGGTAGCCGCAAGCGCGCGCCGCATAAACCGGTTTACTTCGGTGCTTGCGTAGTCGAGGTGCAGCGCATGATAAGCGTACGCCGCCATCCCCTTCAGCCCGTACGTCAGCAGCTCCCGCAACGAACGGATATCCTCGTCTACCGTGGAAAGCACACCAACGAGCTTCGCCTTCGCGTCAAACGCAGCTTCCGTATCCGCATACCAAACCGCCGCGTCAGGCAGCTTGGAAGCATCCACACTGTACTGCTCCTCCAGGACGCTGCGCACCTCACTGCGAAGTGCCAACGCCTCATGAATTTTTTGAATAAAGACGTCACGGTCAAAGTTGGCATTCGTAATCGTTGCAAATAAAGCGTCCATGATGAAGACGGACACCCGCTGCTCCAAAGCCTCCGGAAGCTCGGCGTGATTACTACAGTAGGAGATCCCTTTCAGTAGATAGACCAGCAGATCCTGAAGGTTCGCCACGTCATGCGGCTTTCCGCACACGCCGACAATGGTGCAGCCGGTGCCTTTCGCCGCTTCTTGGCATTGAAAGCAAAACATGGACGGCAGCTGAGGTTTTCCGTTCGTTGGTTCTGTAATCATGGTTACGTCCTCCCTTTTATAAAAGTGGATGCTCGTGCTTGGCTTTCAGGATCGCCCAGCGGCGCTGGACCTCGCGCTCAAACTCCAGCAGCATCGTTTCATTTTCCTGACGGAGCAAATGCTTCGATTTCCCCATGTACTTCAGCCACTCGGTCAGCGGCACACGCTTGTTTTTCGCCTCCGGGTCATACGTAATGTTCGTCTGCCCATGCTCCACCTCGTACAGCGGGAAGAAGCAGGAGTTCACGGCGGCGCCTACGATCTTTTCCCCGTCGCGGTCTTCGGATTTCCAGTTCAGCGGGCAGGTGATCAGCATTTTACCGTAGACGAGCCCTTCGTTCTGGGCGTACCACTGCGCCTTTGCCGCTTTCGCCACAAGGTCCTGCGGGAACGCCTCCGTCGCCGTAAACACGTACGGGATATGGGTCGCCGCCATAATTTGCGCCGTATCCTTGTGGTGGAACGCCTTGCCCTGCTGCTTCTTGCCGACGCCGGAGGTGCTCGTCATATGGCCGAGCGGCGTTGAATAGGAGAGCTGCGCGCCCGTATTCATGTAGCCCTCGTTGTCATACTCCAAAATGATCATTTTATGATTGCGAAGCGCCGTACCGATTGCCGAGCCCATGCCAATATCCATGCCGCCGTCCCCGGTAATCATGACGAAGGTGAAATCCTCCGGAACGTCGATCTCCCCGCGCCGCTTGCGCTCGAAAAAGGCTTCCACCGTACCCGACAGCGTAGCCGGGCCATTTTGGAACAGGTTATGAATGAAGCTTTGTTTATGAGAATTGTACGGATACCCCGTTGTCGTAATATAGGCGCAGCCGGTGTGGAACAGCGTCACCACATTGCCCTCAATGCCTTTAAAGAACAGCTCCAGCGCCGGGAAAATGCCGCAGCCCGGACAAGCGCCGTGGCCGGAAGCGATCCGCTTCGGCTTACCCGTTAAGCTGCGCAGCGGCGGCACTCTGACGGAAAGCTTGCCGGTCTCTTCGTTCTGCTTCACGGTAATGAGGCCGGATTTGAACGTGTCCCCGTGCATCGGGGCCAGCACCGGCGTCAGCTTTTTCTCCGGGGCGCCCGGCGTCTGACCGTAGTAATCGAACGGCTGCTCGGCGTATCCCTTCTCCGCCGCGTCCAGCGCCAGCCGGAAGAACGCTTCCGCATCGTCCGCGTAGAAATCCTTACCGCCCATGCCGAAAATCCGCGTAAGCACAATCGGCTGCGGGCCGCGAATGTCCTGCAGCGCGGACTTCACCTCGTGCGTGAGGTTCGCGCCGTTCGCTCCGTAGGAATCGGCACGCTCGCCGACAAGCACCGCCTTCACGCCTCGCAGCGCATCGCGGATCGCTTCCGCCGGGAACGGGCGGATGATATTCGGGCTGATCACCCCGGCCCGAATGCCCTGCTCCCGCAGACGGTCAACGACGTCCTTGGCGGATTCAGCGGCTGAGTTGAGCAGGAACAGCGCAACCTCCGCGTCCTCCATGCGGTACAGATCCAGCACACCGTAGGTGCGGCCGGACAAGGCCGCGTATTCCTGCGCGACCTCTTGGAATACCTCGCCTGCGCGCAAAATCGCCTTCGCCTGCTGGTAATGGTTATTCATCAGGTCGTCGCCGTTCATATAAGCGCCTACCACGATCGGATGCTCCAGGTCGAGCACATGCGGCGCCGGCGGTTTTTCACCGACGAACTGCTGCACGGTTTGCCGGTGCTGGAACACCTGCACCTTCCGCTTCTGGTGCGAAGTGAAGAAGCCGTCGTAGGCGACAATGACCGGCAGACGCACCTCGGAATGCTCGGCGATGCGCAGCGCCATGATGTTCATGTCGTAGACGGCCTGCGGCGAACGGGCCGTGAGAATGACCCAGCCGGTATTCAGCCCGTAATAGAGGTCCGAGTGATCGCCGCGAATGTCGAGCGGGCCGCTGACGGCACGGGTCACTAAATTCATAACCATCGGAAACCGTGTTCCCGACTGCACAGGCAATTGCTCAATCATATATAAAAAGCCGTTGGCGCTCGTTGCGTTAAATACACGCGCCCCTGCAGCCGCCGCGCCGTAGCAGATCCCTGCCGAGCCATGCTCGCCGTCCGCTGCGATGAGCTGGATATCATGCTCGCCACGCGTTTTCATCATATCGAGATACTGGGCAATTTCCGTTGAAGGAGTGATCGGGAAATACCCCATTACATGATAGTTAATTTGCGCGGCTGCCATGGCCGCCATCTCATTGCCCGATTCAAAAACCATTTTCTGCTCGGCAGGCTTTGAAAATGCTTGCTCCTGCCGTTGTTGTTCCGCCGGAATGGTCATTACGCTTTCCCCCCTGCTGCATTCGCCATCGGAAATTGCTGCTTCACCCGGTGCAGCTCCGCAAACTGATACTCCTCCAGCCTTTCGCTTAGTGCGTCCGTCGGACACGCCTCCACGCATTTCAGGCAGCCCTTGCAGTACTGATAATCGATCCCCCGCAAAAACATTTGGAGATTGCCGCGTTTGTCCGGAGCCTTTTCCCATACAAAACAGTAGTCAGGGCACACCGTGTCACAGGCCGCGCAGCTAATGCATTTATCGCTGTGGAATTCCGGAAGATAGCCTTGTCTGGAGCCGCTCAAGTCCTTCAGCACACTGTTGCCGGTCACGGTAAGCACGCCGCCGGGCTCCTGCGTCTCATACCCGAGCATCGCCTCCGCCCGCACAAAACCCGCGTCCTCCTCCAATTCGCCGCTGTCCAGCGTCAAAAATTGAACCTCCTCGTAGCCCCGGTTAAAGGTGCGCAAATTCGGTTCCACCAAGTGAGGAAGCTTCTTCTCGAACGTCTTGCGGATGATGTCTCTCATCGCATCCGGATCAAGGAAGCCGCAAATGCGGAACAGCCCGCCCAGCATCGCGGTGTTGACCTTCGTCTTTTCCTCTACCGCAATTTTCAGCGCATCGAGGATCGCCAAAGTGCCGCGCTGCATCCCAAGGTCCTTCGCCACCTCCTCGAAGCCGCGGATCGAGTTTACCAGCACGATCCCGCCCGGCCGCAAGCCGTTAACGACGTCGACGGATTTATACAGCGTTTCATGAAAGACGCCAATCACATGCGGCTGTTCAATCGGACTATGGTCACGGATCTCGATCCCCGGATCGCAGAAACGAATAAAGCTTTTTACCGGCGAGCCCTTCTTCTCCGAGCCGTAGCTCGAGAAATTGGAGCCGTTCAGGCCAAGGCCGATGACGCCGGATTCAGCCAGCATTTTGCCGGCTAGGTTGGCGCCGAGTCCTCCGATCGACTCCAGACGAATTTCATAGAAACCCAACTCGTTTTTCTGAGGCAAAATAGACACGTCGCTTCTCCTCATTCCCTTTTTATCTTTGTCGTGACCACTGTAACACAGGGTTTTCCGGCAAAATGTGATGCACATCACCCGCAGCCTGTCCTATTCCTGGGAATCATGCACACGTTAAACAAACGTTCACATTTTCACTTCAACGAAGAGTCCTTACTCTCCACGCAAAAAACGCCGCCTCCGCAGAGACCGCGTTTTGACAGCAATATGCGACTAACTCACCGGAATTTCCTTGAAGCTTTTTACTTTGCTGTCCTGGGCTTTTTCATCCAAACGGAATATAAGAATATATCGCTCTTCTTGGAATCCACACTCTGCGATAATAGCTGCCCCCGACATATATACATCCGATGACCGCGTCAAACAGCGGGTCTAAGTAGGTGACATAGATCCATCCCTCTGGGCCGCCTTGTCCCGATTGACGAGGGTGTAACCACAGGTAAAGCCAGCCCAAGCGAAGCTCAAGCACATTGGACGGCGGGTTCGGTATGAACGGCAGCGACGGGATAAAGGTCGGCGGATATCCAATGAATTGGACCTGGCAGCGCCTTTCTCCGGGGAAACCCGGGTACTGGGGGAAGCCTTGCTGAGGAGGAAATTGCGGAGCTTGCAGCCAAGCTCGTTGAAGAGCGGCCGGCCCCTGGGATAATTGCCCCAACTGTCCCGCGCCTGTTTCTCCAACATTCGGTACGTGCATCGTGATCCAGCTTCTCGGAATCGCCGCAAGCCTGTAGGTATGCCCGGCAAATACGCATCCATAGACGAGATCTCGAACCGGATCAAGGTAAGTAATAAAGATCCACAGTTTGCGGTCAGGCCCGGCAGAAGCCGTGTCCCCGACCGGATTGCTTCGAATCCAAATGTGCTCCCAGCCTAAATCCAAATCATAAACAGACGATGGAGGATTCGGAAAAAAAGGCGGGGACGGGTCACTTACGGGCGGCCATCCAATCTGCTCTACCGAACATGCCTGCCGATCTTCTGAAAACCACATAACCAATCACTTCCTTTCCTATTATTTATATTCCATCCAATCGTATGACGCGGGAAGTTGTATTTATTCGCGGACAATGACCCTATCAATCCAATCAACCAAAAAAGCAGTGCCGGACTTTGAATTCTCGTCCAACACTGCTTTCCATTGAAATAGCAAACGCATCATTCCGCTTCCGTCAAAACCACTCTAACTGCCGGGGATGCAGCCCGTCGTACTCGAGGCCGAGAAGCTTCTGCAGCTGCTTGGCATTTCCCGCAGCATGGCCGCCGGAATTGTTGTTGAAGATCACGCAGATGTCCCGGCTCTGCTGCTCCAGCTGCCCAAGCCGCTCCTTCCACTCGATCAGCTCAACTTCCGAGTAATTGTACAGATAACGGACGTCGCGCCAGTTCGCTTCCCCGCTGCTGTTCCAGCCTTCGCGGTTGCGTCCGTGGAACCGGACCAGCGTACGCTTCTCGTCCGTGGCGGCCAGCACGGTCGGCACCGAGCCTGCCCCTGCCTGCGGTTCATCGCAGACGCTGTGAATCCAGCCCTCCTTGCGCATGAACGTTAACGTGCGCTCCCGCAGCTCCTCGGTAAACCAGCTCTGATTACGGAACTCCAGCGCCGACGAGATTCCGTCCATCCGCTCCTTCGCTCGCCGCAGCTGTTCCACATGCTCCTTAGTGCAATCGAACCACGGCGGATACTGGAAGAGCACCATCTCCAGCTTGCCCGCCTGCTGCAGCGGCTGAATCGATTCCCGGAAAGCGCGGAACATTTCCTCGTCATCCGCATAGGGCGTGCCGCCCCGGGCATGACCCGTCATGCCTTGGTAGGCTTTCACGACAAACCGGAAGCCCTCCGGTGTCTCTTCCGCCCACTTGGCATAGTTCCTCTCCGGTTGGATCGCGTAAAAAGAGGTGTCCACCTCCACCACCGGAAAATGCGCCCCGTACGACGCCAGCTTATGCTTGGCCGCTTCGCGGTCCGTATACAGCTCCGGATGGTCCCCCCATCCCGCTAATCCAATCCAAATCATCGCCCGACCCTACCCTTCCTCCACATCCGCCCGCAGATCGCTGGCCACCTCGAGCATTTTGGGGATTACGGCCGGATTCGTGCCGGACACATACAGATCTCCGCCGTAATGCCGGAACGGAATCTGCGAATCGCCGCTGCTCCACATGAAGAAATCTCCCTCAATCGACATCGTGGTTGCGCCTTTTACCGTATACACCGAGGTATACGAAAAATCGGGCTTCGCGGCAAAATACGTCTTACATTCCTCCAACGTTATCGTTTGCGGAGTCGTTCCGCCCTCTTGATATTCTCTCGTAATTCGATAGCGCTGACTCATGAAAAAGCACCTCCATAGCTCCGCCCTTTCCTTATTGCAGACAGAGATACGCGTATTTTTTACTAAGTATACTCGTTCATCTAATTCCGCAACAAGCTTCCCTTATTCCGCACCTAAAAAAAAAAACCTTATAACAGAAAAAACGCCGCCTCCTGAAGAGACCGCGTTTCCTATACCTTTCATACCGCTGCATGACCCGGTACAAACCCCGCTTGACCGCATGCATGCGGAAAAGGTGTATCCGAAGCCTGGAGCAAGAGGCTCAACGCCCCCCGACAACCGATTACTAGCCTTGCAGCTGGCTTTCTACCTCTGAAATTTGACGGCGCAGCGTTTCAATTTGAGCCTGAACCTCTGCGATCGGACGATCCTGATTCGGCTCTTGTCCTTCATAAGCATTGCGCAGCGCGTGCTCTGCCGTTTCAATCGAGTCCTTCGCGTTCGCCACCGCGTCCTCTGTCGGATGCGTCTGCGCTTGCATTACCGCGCGCTCCGCTTTATCAACGGAATTTTGCGCCTGGGCAACAACATTTGGGGCTTGCAGGCTTGTTTCATTATTCATAGCTCGTGTTCCTCCTGAGACGTCAAAAGTTCGAATTCATCCGTCTCAGTATGCGGCGCCGGCCGCCATTTTATTCCTATATGCAAAAAGGACAGCAGCCGCATTCCGCGGCCACCGCCCTTCTTATCCGATCCGTTCGTTAACTCACCTGATCCTTAAAAGCCACGGTCTCCTTAATGCTCACACCCGTTGACATTTCAAAATCATACAACGCCTTCGTGGTTTCGGAGAAGCGGTCCAATTCGTTGTAAGCCGGGATGCCGTGGTACGCCATATCCAGCCCTTCCTCTTCATCGGACTGGGACGCACGCAGACCAACCGTAATTTTGCAAATATACGCGATAGCCAGGCCGCCTACAAAGCCCCACACACAAATTGCCGTGATCCCGATCAGCTGAACGAGAAGAAGCCCTGATTGGCCCGCCGTAAACAGCCCCGCTTCTTTATCAAATAAGCCAACAGCAATCGTGCCGAAGATTCCGTTAAAGCCGTGAACCGCTACTGCGCCGACCGGGTCGTCTACCTGAATCCGGTCGATCAATAATGTCGCCGCGATTACAATGAGTCCGGCTACCAGGCCGATCACGATTGCACTCCACTGGGTAATGAATGCACAGCCTGCCGTAACAGCGACAAGGCCGGAAAGCGCTCCGTTCATCGTCATGCTCGGGTCCGTTTTGCCGTAGCGGAACATCGTGTACAGCATCGAGGACATGCCGCCGGCCGCTGCACCCAGCATTGTGTTCAGGGCAATGTCGGACAGCATCGCGTCCGCCGCATTCAAGGTGCTGCCTGCGTTAAAACCGAACCAGCCGAACCAAAGCACGAACACGCCGCACGATGCAAGCGGGATGTTGGATGGCGCAAATACGTTCACGCTGCCGTCCGCGTAACGGCCGCGGCGCGGTCCAAGCTTCCAAGCCAGCCCCAGCGCAGCCGAACCGCCCAGCGCGTGGATGACCGCCGAGCCGGCGAAATCCTTCATGCCCATTTGCGCCAGCCAGCCCTCGGCATTCCAAATCCAATGCCCGGAAATCGGGTACAGCAGCATTGTCACCAGCGCCGCCGTAATGACGTACGCCTTAAAGTTCATCCGTTCCGCAACCGCGCCGGAAATAATCGATACACAGGCAATCGCAAAGCCGATTTGAAAAAGCACATAAGCGGCCGGAGGAAGATCAATGGAAAGCTGAATATTTTGCGGAGCGCCGAAAAGCGAGGTTCCGAACCAGCCCGTCGCCCCGTCTCCGAACATCAGGCCGAAGCCAATCGCCCAGAAGGCGAGTGCGCCCACCGTAAGGTCGACGAAAATTTTCATGGTCACGTTGACGGCGTTTTTCGTGCGAACCAACCCCGCCTCAAGAAGGCTGAACCCTCCCTCCATGAAAAGCACCATAGCGGCTGCCATTACAACCCATATCGTATTTACATGAATCGCTTCCATCGCTAGTTCGCCTCCCTTCTCTGATGCAGCTCGTCAATCGTCTCGTCGGCAACACCCGTCCGAATGTTGTAAGCCTGCTCGATCGTCGTGACGAAAATCTTGCCGTCTCCCGCTTCGCCCGTTTGCGCCGCGGCAATGATCGCTTGTACGGTGCGCTCGACCATATGGTCGGAGACGACGATTTCCATTTTCACCTTCGGATGAAGGTTTACCGTATAGTTATGGCCCCGGTAGGTGCCTGTTTGGTCCTTCTGCTGCCCGCGCCCCACGACTTGGCTAACGGTAAAGGCGGTGACCCCGATGACATGAAGTGATTTGATCGTGTCGTGAAGCTTCTGCGGTCTTAAAATAGCCTCTATTTTCTTCATTTGGTCCCCTCATCTCGAAATATAGATTCATTTATATGTATTAATGTTAAGTTTTTATACCACCACTATGTGAGAATATCTCACATTATCTCGTTTATGTCAATCGATTATTCGGGTTTTTCACAACTCCACACGAACTACGGATAAACCTAACATGACAACATTCGCTGGGAGGGCCTTTTTCAAGACATTCTTTAGCCATCGTTAAGAAACCTTAAGAATTCATAAGCTTCCTTAAATCGATGCCTGTCTCTCCCACAAATCGGATAAGTTAAGGTATAGTAGCAATGAACGAGATCTTTTATTGAAGGAGCTGCCTTTTGTGAACCGCCGCATTTTAATCGTGGATGATGATAAAGAGATTGCCGGATTAATCGAAATTTACTTGCGCAACGAAGGTTATGACACCGGGAAAGCCCACAATGGAAAAGAGGCTCTAGCGAAGCTGGGGGAGGACGATTTCCACTTAGCGATTCTCGATGTGATGATGCCGGGCATGGACGGACTGGAGCTGTGCCGTAAAATCCGCGAGGATAACCCAATGCCGATTCTAATGCTCAGCGCGAAGGCGGAGGATATGGACAAAATTCTTGGCCTCATGACCGGAGCGGACGACTATATGATTAAGCCGTTTAATCCGTTGGAGCTGATCGCCCGCGTAAAGGCGCTGCTGCGGCGTACCTACCAGCTGCAAACCGAAACGGCTTCACGCGACGGCGGGGATAAAATCCGCATCGGCGCACTGACGATCGACAAAACGACTCACACGGCCGAAGCGGACGGCAAGCCGCTGCATTTGACGTCGACGGAGTTTGGGATATTGCTGCTGCTCGCCTCGCATCGGGGTAGAGTGTTTAAAGCGGAGGAAATTTTTCAACAGGTATGGCGGGAAAAATATTTTGATTCCAATAATACCGTGATGGTGCACATCAGCAACCTGCGAGACAAGCTTGAGCATGAAATCGGGGACAAGCTGATTGCCACGGTTTGGGGCGTGGGGTATAAAATCGATGGCTAATATTGTGCAGCGAATGACGTTTCGTCTCATTGGACAGCTGATCGTAAGCTCCTTGTTAACGCTGGTCAGCGTTTTGGCAACCGGGTTTTTACTCGCTATTGTCGGCAAAGAAATCCCCGTCATACGGGAGATCTTAAACCTGGTTACGAGACTTGTGCCCGATGAGGTTCTGATTGTGATGCTGGCGCTGTTTTTCTTCATTCTCTACATGGTGCTTTTTAATATTCGAAGGTATTGGTATTTGGCCAGTATGCTCGGCGCGATTCGCCGGATTGCCGACGGCAACTTTGAGGAAAAGCTGCCTATAAAGCAGCGAAATGAGCTGGGGGATTTGGCGGAGTATATCAATTATTTGGTCATGCGGCTGAAAACATCCCTTGATGAGGAGCGGAACGCGGAGCAGACGAAAAATGAGCTGATCACCAACGTGTCCCACGATCTGCGTACGCCGCTGACGTCGATTCTCGGCTATCTCGGGCTCGCTGATGGCGACCGGTACCGCGACGAGGTGGAGCTGCGCCATTATGTAAGCATTGCCTACGAGAAATCCAAGCGGCTTCACGTGCTCATTAACGATTTATTTGAGTATACACGAATGCGGCATGCCAAGCTGCCCGTGAAGTTTTGCCCGCTGGATCTGGGAGAGCTGCTGAACCAGCTGCTCGTCCAGTCCCGGCTGCAGCTGCAGGAGGCGGGGATTGAAGCTTCCTTCCAGCAAAAAGAGGGCAACTTGATGGTGAACGGCGACCCGAACAAGCTGGTTCGCGTGTTCGAAAATTTGTTTTCGAACGCGATCACGTATGGCCGGGACGGGAAGCGGATGGAGATCTCGGCATATCGCGACGGCACCGCAGTCGTCGTCGATGTGACGAACTACGGGGAGCCGATTCCTTCGGCGGATTTGCCGTATATTTTCGACCGGTTCTACCGGGTCGATAAATCGCGCGGAGACGACTCCGGCGGCTCCGGGCTGGGGCTCGCGATCACGAAGAATATCGTGGAGCTGCATGGCGGCGTGGTCTCCGCCGAGAGCGACTGGTCGCGCACATGTTTTTCGATTCGCCTGCCCTGGGCAGGCGGTGGGGCTTGACCCGCCGCTGCCGCAGGCAGGCGGGTTGGCCCGCGCTTGGCGCGGGGCGCGGGTACGGGCGCGGGGCCAGCAGACTTCCCCTCTCCCCCACGCACAAGCTAATTACGCACACCCAAGCAATATCTCTATTCAAGGAAAAACAGTATGCTTCGGATCAGCGGGGAGATTTGGGTCCAACGGATAAAGTGCCCCATTGGTCTTTTCGATACTGCGCTGGAGAAAGACCAGCATGCCTTTTAAACATCCTGCTGAACACGGCAATATCAGGATATCCCGTTTCACGGCCAATTTGCTGAATGGAATAGTTTGTGTGCACAAGCAGATGCTTGGCTTTGTCCATTCTATATTGGATAAGAAACATCGATGGTGTCATACCTGTTACCTGCTTCATCTGCCTAGTTAAATAATCGGGTGAGAAATGAAAATGTGAAGCAATCCCTGAAACGGTCAGCGATTCCGCGTAATGCATCTGAATATAGGCAATCACTTTTCGGACCATGACATTCGCTGTGTCCCTCCCGGTATCTAACCATACCATTCGTTCAAGAAGTTCCAAGAAGCAAGCTTGCTTACCAATGGCCCATCTGCCTGCTTCCTGCTCTTGCTCAAGACGTTCGAACAGCTCTCTCCAGTTCGAAAGCGGATAGACTCCCCGCATCGGCAGCTCGTTTTCTAACTTAGGAACACGAACTCCTTCTCCGCTATCAATTAGATTTACTGGATAAGCAGTCTGTTTCCGCGTCAAGTGGTCGGATTCGATGTGCCATTCCCCTAACGGCATGAAGTGGATAAAGTGGAAGACTGTGCTCATTTCACACCCCTGATGTCCATAATGCCGAATGCCCGGTGTCTGGATGAACCACTGCCCTGCTGTGAGCGTATGTGCCATACCGCCTTCTGTGAAATACAGTGTCCCTTCTTCGATAAACATGGCCACAAATGTCGAAAAAATCCGCTCCGGATGCTTATCTCCCTTCTTATAAACTACCTTTCCCGAAGAAATAAAAGCTGGAAACGGGTTGGATGTAAAACACAGCACAGGATATACCTCCATGGTCACCACACCCCTCTTTCAAGTCGGATATGATCAAAAGCATAACTGATTCGATCATGTAAATAAACATTTTAGCATGATAGTATCGATATGAAATGATCAAAACAGAATGAAAAGATAGCGATTGAGATGAATCCCAGGACTTTATCCCCCTGTTCAAATCAAACGGGACAAGCGACAAAAGTATAAGTTTTTGGTATTTTAGCGGCTTACAAAATAATCAGAAAGGTTGATCGTAACATGTTGTTAATCCCAGACGATTTTAGAAAGCACTTCGAAACTTTTAATATGCATGACGAAGAATCTGTAATCCAGCATGTTGATAATGCGTCAGCTTGGGAATGGATGCGCGATCAGATTCCTTTATTCCATTGTCCTGACAGCCGTCTGGAGGAGACTTACTACTTTCGGTGGTGGGTTTACCGTAAACACGTTAAGCAGACGCCAGACGGATTCGTGATCACGGAGTTTCATCCGTCTGTTCCTTGGGCGGGCAAGCATAACACGATCAACTGTGCTGTCGGGCATCATTTAAGTGAAGGACGCTGGCTGCGAAACCGTCAGGATTTTCTCAAGGACTATATCCTGTTTTGGTTCAAAAGAAACGGAAGTCTCCGCTCCTATAGCTGTTGGATAGCAGATGCCGTGTGGAATTATTGCAAAGTAGACGGCGATTTCCAGCTTGCCATTGATTTACTGCCGGATATGGTCACCAACTACACAGAATGGGAAAAAACACATCTGAACCCAAGCGGGTTATTCTGGTCCATTGACGACCGCGACGCAATGGAAATTTCTATCAGCGGCTCAGGGCTTAGACCAACCCTGAATGCCTATATGTACGCCGATGCTATAGCGATTGCCAATATCGCACGCCTGGCTGGGGACTTTGAAACGGAGAGAATGTTTAAGGAAAAAGCGAATCGGTTAAAACAACTTGTCCAAGAACATTTGTGGGACGACCAAGCGCAGTTTTTCAAGGTCATCCCATTGAAGTCCGCCAGAGAAACTGTAGAACAATGGGAATTTCAAGAGATGGATCCCGCTCATAACGTACGCGAGCAGCTTGGATATATCCCTTGGGCGTTCCACCTTCCCGACGTCGGTTATGAACAAGCATGGGCACAGCTAATGGATCCTGCCGGTTTCTACGCTCCATTCGGGCCAACAACTGCGGAGCAGCGCCATACCCGATTCATGTTCTCCTATGAGCACGAATGCTTGTGGAATGGACCATCATGGCCATTCGCAACTTCCCAGACGTTAACAGCGATGGCCAACGTATTAAACGATTACGAACAACAAGTCGTCAATAAAGAAGATTACTGGAACCTATTAAGCACTTACGCGCATTGTCATTACCGCACAAGAGCTGATGGCAAGCGAGTATCCTGGTTAGACGAAAACATTGATCCTTATACAGGCGAGTGGCTGTCCAGACGGATACTTGAGGAGTGGAATTGGCCTGAAAGAAAGGGAGGCCGCGAACGAGGAAAGGATTACAACCATTCCACATTCAACGATCTAATCATTACCGGTCTCATCGGATTCCGCACGAGGTCTGATGGCAGCTTTGAGGTTAACCCACTTATTCCTGAAGGAACATGGGAGTATTTTTGTTTGGACCGTCTGTACTATCGTGGTAAGAACATTACTATCATGTATGATAAGCTCGGCCGACAGTACAACAAGGACGCAGGCTTGGCCGTTTATATCGACGGTGTGAAGGCCGCTTACTCAGCTGGATTGGATCGTCTTGTCGTGCATGCATTAGATCAATAGTAAACTGCCCGTGATGCCGTTCTGGCAGAGCCCTGTAAATCGGAACGGAAGTTTGCAGAACAACCCGGCGTAAATCGAAGTACAATCGTTGAAGCGAACAAGGAGTTGCCCGGAGACGACACCGGCGGGGCGGCGCCCAAACTGGGCCGCTGACTAACTAAAAATAGTCAGCACCTTTGCCCTATCATCAAACTGGGCAAAACCGATACCCAGCAGCTGCCCCTCTCGCCCGCCTTCCGCCAAATCATAATAATAGATCATTTGCTGATTCGAATCCTGCAGCCATACGTAAGTAATCGCCATATCCTCATCGGCAAACAAAAGCCCCTCATGCGGGGACGCTTCAAATATTACCCTACCTGAAGTCACATTTCGGAAGACGCTGCCGCCCTGCTCCAAAGCTTCAACAGCATATACAGATCCGTTGCGATAGCTCGCCTCCTCCAAAAGAGATCCGGCCACAACAACCCGCTCCTTTTTACCGAAGCCCGTTCTGCCCTCTGATCCATGGTCTACGCCATAAGTAACCAAAATGGTTTCATGCTGTTCAAAATCGTGCAAGCAATAATTCAACCCCCTCTCATCAGCCTGCCACCAGAGCAAATGTTGATGCAGGGGACAGCGTTCTACAACGCGTCCAGCTACCATGGGGAACGGCTCGCCCTTTTTCACACTTGATATGTAGGCTTCCAGCTCGCACAGCAATAGCTGCTCCACCAAATCATCCTTGTACGTTTCCCGTTTCGCCGGATCGTTCCAAAGCTCGTATTTTTCTCGCCAATGGATGGAGGTTGTTTTGATCCCAATCCACTGTCTATCGCGGTGGTCCATTTTAAAAATATGTTCAGCCCTGAAAAGCGAATCCTGCCCTGGAAGTTCTGGATTACCCTCGCAAACCGTCCGTGCCGCAAAATCGATCAGCAGCAGCTTGTTTATTTGGTAATTGCGGTCGGTGGCGACCCCAAACAGACAATATCTTTCGTCGATTTGGCGAAGCTCGTACCGCAGAATAGGTTCGTGCCCAATATACTCCGGCAAAAAAATAACCAGCTCCGGTTCCGCCTCTAGCGCTGATTCAAATTCATTTCCGGCTTTGGTCATCCGCTTCGTCTGGATTGATTCATCGGCAGGCTGAGCCCTTGGAGTCCAGCGCCCGCAGTCCACCTTATGTATGTGCAAAAAACGCTGGCCCTCTGTAAACCGGATATAAAAAATAATAGACTCATTACGGCGAAACCATCGGTCTAATCCATGAGCCGATTCCCGGAAATGATACGTTTCATAACGATTTGTAGAGGGCTCGTGCAATAGAATGCATTTTCCTGCGATTCCTTCGTTAATTTCCTCGTCAGCTACATCATCAATCAAATATGCGCTTCTACCTTCATATGCCCGGATTCGAAAAATTCGACGATCATAAAACCCGTTGAGCTTGCAAACGTTTAGCATAAAATGGCCCCCCTCCCTTTAAGATGATCCAACTTGTGCCCAAATATCTACCTCTTTATCGCGAAAAAGACAGTTCATCCTTCGCTTCCCCGCACCCCAATTTACTCCATTTTCCAAATTCTTAAGAAAACTTATGAATTCATTAAGCCCGTCTTAAAAAGCGTTCTATATAATGACTTCATAAACGATATCTCAATGAAGGAGTCCGTGATGCGGTATAACACGCAGTCTGTGCAAGCAGCGCACTCCTCGCAAGCTGCTGCTGCATGTCAGACCACACTGGGACCACAGGCATCTCAAGCACAACAGCCGAAGCACTCCGTTCATGCGAGGACGCTGCAGAAAACCAAAGAACCCAAGCCTTCCGAGTCCTCCTTTTCGGAAAAGATATCGGTGCTTTACCGGTACGAAAGGGAATGCTACTCGTACTGCTTATTTTTGCTCGGGGATGAAAATGCGGCCGCCGCCGCTGCTCAGGAGACACTGCTTCAGTTGTTTCAAGACCAAGCTTTTATAGGGAATTGCGATAGTAACTGCGACGAAGTGCGCAGCAAACGGGTGCTTCGAACAGCAGCACTGTATTGCCTAGAGCTCAAAAAACAATCAGGGGGAATATCTTCTCATGGAAACGCAACAACATAAGCACCCGGCCGCCGCGTTGGCACTAGCTTTAATTCCGGGACTGGGTCATCTTTACTTAGGAAAATATGTGAGAGGGATCATTTATGGGGGATTGATTCTGCTTCCGCTTCCGCTGCTCTTTATTTTAGGCGTCACGCATGATTTAGAAGAAGAACATATCGTGGCGACGGCCTTTTTCTGGCTGGTCGTTGGCTTTATTAACATGATCGACATGATCTTTACGCTGCTGTTCCGCTCCCCCTCTGCTTCCTACGGGGGATATCCCGCTCCGGGAGCTCCAGGCCCTATCGGGCACCACGGCAGCGGCTCGTTCGCAGCCGGTGCAAGCTATGCAGGAGGAGCGGCAGCTTCCGCGGCCAGCACAAGCAGCGGAGCAGCCGGCGGGATCGGCAGCAATGCAGCCGGAACTCCGCCAGAGCAGTCTATCCCGGCAGCCGGCAATTATTACGCCGGACAGCAAGCAGGCGCGTACCCGCCGCCGCCTTACAGCTACAGCAAATCGTCTGTAGAAAAAGAGAAGGCCACAACTCTATTCCTATCGTTCATCCCCGGGGTCGGCCATTTCCAGCTTGGCCTTCAGCAGAGAGGCCTGCTGTGGTTTTTCAGCTTTTTCGGCACGGCGGCGATGACGATCTTTTTAACCTCGGTCACGAACAATGAATCGTTTCTGATTTATTTCCTGGCACTGCCGTTCATTTGGATTTTAGGCATTTGGGATGCAATGCAGCGCCTGAACGAAAAGCAGCAGGGTCTGCCGATGGAAGATACACCGATTCATTTGCTGCTGAAGGATCGCAACAGCGGTACCGGATTGGTCGGCTTCCTCCCAATAATTCTATCTTTCCTTCCCGGCGCAGGGCACCTCTTTATAGGCAGACAACGCCGCGGAATCGAGCTGATGTCGTTATTTTTCGCAGCGCTTTACCTTTCCGATACCGTACGCGTTACTATTCTCGGCTACGCCGCGCCGCTCATTTGGTTTTACAGCTTTTTTGACATGCTGAATCAGCGCGGTACGACGCAGGCGGAGCAGGAGGATGCGGCGATGCCGATCCACTGGCGCAAATGGGCCGGCTGGGCACTGCTCATATCCGGCGTATACATGATGCTGGACGGCGCCATGATGAGTCTCGTGCATCGATTTTTCCCGGACTTCAATCTCGATTATTGGATTTATCGGTTTATCCGCCCGGCGTTTATCGCTGTGCTGTTGATCGGTGCAGGGGTATGGATGCTCATCCCAAGGCGTTCGGCAAAAAATACGGAGCGGCAGACCGTAGAGAACAACGAATCAAACGCATAGTTTGGAAGCACGGTTTGAACGCATCAACCTAAACGTATTCTCGTTCCATATTTAAAAACGGTTGAAGGCAGCTCGTCCTATACGAGAAGCCTTCAACCGTTTTTTTACGTTGCGCTGCGAGCACATGGATTGAAGCCAGGCCATGCTGCGCCCACAACTTCGTTCCCCTTCAATCCAACGCCTCCTGCCGCAGCGGCAGCGCCTCCAAGCGGGCCAATTCCATGACGACCCGCCGTCGTTTCTCCTGCCTGTGCGAAGCCGAAGCCCCCCCGCCTTCCACAAAGGCAGCCAAGGCCTTCATCGCATCATCGAGCACCGCCCGGTGGTACGGCGACTCCCAATCCAGCCGCAAGGACAGCACGGCCGAAAGGCGATGCAGCGTCAGCGAGTAAAACCGCAGCATGCGCTGGAGCCGCAGCGCCGTCTTCAGCTTGCCGCGGCGCTTCCGGTGGAACAAGCACTCCTCCCGCTGATACTCCGTCAGCTTAATGCCCTCCAGCAGGCTGCGCAGCATCGGCTCCGCTCCGCTCATCAGATGCTCCGCATCGCGCCTGCGGCATTGCGGCAGCACCGCAGCCCAGCGGAGCCAAGCATCGATGCCGGAAGCCGCCTCCGCGAGCTTCTGCCGGGCGGCCCCGGTGAAATCCGGCGGCAGGATCGCATAATTGATCACCGTCGATACGCCGATGCCCACCACCGTTGTGCCGAGACGCGTCACAAACGACGCCAAAAAATGATCCTGCGTTACCGCAATCATATTTACTGCGGTTAATGTCGCAACCAGGATCGCATCATTCCAGTGAAAACGGCTGCACACGATAATCGTCGCCAAAGCCGACAGCGCATACGTCAGCGGCGCCTGTCCGAGCCAAAACTCCAAGCTCATAGCGAACGCTGCACCGATCGCCGCGGCCGGAATCCGCGTCCGCGCCTTGCGTACAGACATCGCTACCGTCGGCTCGATCGTAACCATCGCGGCAATAACAGCGAAGATGACGGGCCAATTCAACCAAGTGCAAATCCCCGCCGTCACAAAGACGGCGAGGGTTGTCTTGATCGTTCGCTTTCCCATCAGCCCATCATCCCATCCGGGTCATACTCGATACGCGAGTCCGCGAAAAGCTGAAGCACACCGTCACCGCCGTTTACCGACACGCCTTCTTCCCGGACATAATACCAGGTTTTGCGAACCGCTTTTCCAGCTTCCTCATCAAAAATAAACACGTTCAGCTCCGTTTGCAGCCGTACCATCTCGCTAAGCTGCGGGAGCTCCTCGGCCCTAACCGTAATCAGCCAGCCGCCATCCTTCTGCTCCAGCGTAAACGTTACGCCGTCCCGCACCGAATCTACAAACGTTCGCCCTCCAACCGCATGCTTGATCAGCAGGCGCTGCCGCCCCATCCGGACCACTCCTTTTCTCCGCTCGATTTTACGGCAGGTCAATCACCATAATGAAGCTGTTTTCCAGCGCAGCAAGCTGCAGCTGCTTCTCCCCGGTCACCCTCGCCGTATCGCGCCGCGCCAGCGTTTCCCCATTCAAAGCCATTTCCCCTTCAATGGTCATGAGAAACGCCCGACGCTCTGTGCCAATCTCCACCGTAAGACTTTTTCCTTTTTCCAGCTTGGACAAATAAAGGGTCATGTCTTGATGCACCTTGGCCGCACCCGGTACTCCCTTTCCGCTCACAACCGGGACAAGCGTATTCGATAACGCCTCCGGATCGTAACGGCTCACCTCGTAGCTCGGAGGCAAACCGCGCTTCTCCGGCATAAACCAAAGCTGCAAAAGCTCCACCGGTTCCGTCTCGGAAGGATTCACTTCCGTATGAATGATTCCGCTTCCCGCGGACATTCTTTGAATTTCACCAAACGTGGTTACGGCGACGTTTCCTCCGCTGTCCTCATGGCGGAGCTGCCCCCGCAGCACAATAGAAACGATTTCCATGTCGCTGTGCGGATGCGGACCGAAGCCGCGCCCCGGATCAACCACATCGTCATTGCACACGCGCATCGGTCCAAAACGATCATTTTCCGGGTCATAGTACTCCCCAAACGAAAAGCTCATGCTGCTGCGCAGCCAACCGAGATCGACCGATCGGCGCGTCGATGCGGGATATACTTGGATCATGAACAGTCCTCCATTCCGCCTTCTTCTCGTTCCAGTATACTAAACGATTTCGAAAAACATCAATTTTCCATGCCTTCCGACAACAATATAACACAAACTCATTTACTTGTGAAAATAATCACATTACTTAGCTCGAGATTGCGTTACAGTAAATACACTAAGCGTGCTCATGCTCTTTTCATCATCGTTTTAACGAAAAAACTTGTTGAAACAGGAGGTCCTGCGGCACCGCTACGATCGGCTGCTGCGCTGCATCCTTACGCAAGGCCATGAGCAAAGCTGTAGAGAGAATAACACATTTTCGGGAAAAGGTGTGGAAGCGTCGTGGAGAAAACTGTAAGGAAGAACCGTTGGGGCATTGCCGTCTCAGCCGTAGCCATCCATTTATCGATCGGGTCTGCCTACGCGTACAGCGTATTTAAGCACCCGCTGGAAGAAAAGCTTGGATGGAGCGGTACGCAGGTCGCTTTTGCTTTTACGATCGCGATTTTTTTCCTCGGGATGTCCGCCGCTGTATTTGGACGCTTTGTCGAGAAGCTTGGTCCGCGCAAATCGGCTTTTGCCGCAGCTGTGCTGTTTGCCGCCGGTCTTGCCGGTGCGGGCTGGGCGGTTGACGTCGGCTCGCTCGCATTGTTTTATGCAACGTACGGGGTAGTCAGCGGAATCGGACTCGGGATCGGTTATTTAGCCCCCGTCTCAACCCTGATGGCCTGGTTTCCCGACCGTAAGGGTTTGGCAACCGGGCTCGCCGTTATGGGCTTTGGCGCCGGCGCTCTTATTTGCAGTCCGGTCGCGGTGAAGCTGATCGATCTGGTCGGTCTGTCCCAAACCTATTTGGTGCTCGCCGGAGTTTATTTCCTTCTCATTGTCTGCGGTTCGGTTTATTTGGAAAAGCCGCCTGCAGGCTGGACGCCCGGAGGCAGCAAGACGACGGCTGCGTCCAGCAAAGCTGCCCATTCACGCGGATTCGAGCCTGCGCCGCTGACACCGGGTCAAGCGGTCCGAACAAAGCGGTTTTGGCTGTTATGGGCGATGATGTTCGTCAATATTTCGGCCGGTATTACGCTCATTTCCGTCGCCTCGCCTATGGCTCAGGAGAAGGTGGGCCTTACCGCCGTTTCCGCAGCCGCAATGGTCGGCGTGATGGGCCTTTTTAACGGCGGAGGGCGGATCGGCTGGGGCACGCTGTCCGATTATATCGGGCGCGGCAACGTATTTCTTGTCTTTTTTGCAGCGCAGGTGGTGCTGTTCCTTCTCATGCCGTCCATTACGAATCCAGTGCTTTTCCAGGCCTTCATTTTCATCATACTCACTTTCTATGGAGGCGGCTTCGCTTCCCTTTCGGCGTTTGTCAGCGACTTGTTCGGAATGAAGCATCTTAGCGAAATTAACGGATACCTGCTCACCGCATGGTCGTTTGCAGGGGCGGCCGGACCGATGGCAGCCGCCGCAATCCGCGATTCGACGCAAAGCTACGATGCGGTGTTTTACAGCTTTGCCGGTCCGATCGCGGCCGCACTGGTGCTCTCGCTTATGATGAAGCGAGAGATCCGCCGCATGCGCTCCGCCGAGTCGGCAGCGCCGGACAACCAAAGGCAGACGGCTGTTCAGCAGGCATGATCAAGCGAGCGGGAAGCAAAGCCTCGCTCAGCAAAGCGGTAACAAGGAAAATAAAAGACCTCAATCCCTATCACCGGACTGGTGGGATTGAGGTCTTTTTCGCTTTAGCCAATGGAAGGTCCCTGCTCAATGACTGATAACAGCCTTATTGAAGAGGAACGCTTAGTTGCCGCAGGCCCCGACAACGACAGCTGCATACCATCATGGCGGGACTGTCTGTTCCACAATCGGAGGATCGGTTTAAGTCGGCTTCGGACGCACCCGGCTTGTGGCCGCTGCATTCCACGGGTCATCCGGCCAGTAATGCTTCGGATATCGCCCTTTTAAATCTTTCTTGATCTCAAAGTACGTATGATTCCAAAAGCTGCGTAAATCGCGCGTAATCTGTACAGGCCGTTGGGCCGGAGACAGCAGGTGCATGGTGATCGGCACCCGCCCTCCGCCGATTCTCGGCGTTTCGGCTAACCCGAACAGCTCCTGCAGCCGCACATTCAGCGCAGGCGCATCGGGATCGCTGTAATCGATCGGGATGCGCGAGCCGCTTGGGATGACGAGATGCGTCGGCGCTTCGTCGTCAAGTCTGCGGCGCTGCTCCCAGGGCAGCATCGCCTCCAGCAGCTGCGCCAGGTTCAGGCGCTGCAAATCGGCACGGCTTCTCATGCCGTAAAGCTGCGGCAGCAGCCATTCCCGCAGGCTGCGCAGCAGGCTGTCGTCATCGGCGGCCGGCCACTCCTCCGGCTCCTGCCGCTTCATAAAGACGAGGCGCGCCTGCAGCGCCCGCGCCGCCTTCGTCCACTGGAGCAGCGTGAGCCCTTCCGCGGCGACGCCCTCCAGCAGCGCCTCGGCTGCCGCTTCCGGGGGCAGCTCGGGCAGCGGCGCATCCTTCAGCAGCAGCGCACCCAGCCGATGCTGCCGCCTGCCCCGGACCGTCTGAGACTCCCGGTCCCAGAACACCCTGTCGCTGCGCTGTATGGCAGCGCCGAAATGCTCCTCCAGCTCGGCAAGACGGCATGCCGCCGCGAGCTGGATGCGGCTCTCCGTCCCGCTGTCGTCCAGCTCGACCGCGACGATATATTCCTCCGCGGCCAGCGGCTGCTGCCCGGGAAGCACGGCGCCGCGCCCGCCCGACAGCAGGAAGCGGCCGCCGCTCTCCCGGCGCTGTCCGACGCGGTCGGGGAACGCGTACGCGAGCAGCAGCCCGCTGCGCTCCGCGTCCCCCGGCGAGGCCCCGCCCGCCGGTACGCCGAGCTCGCGCCGCCAGCGCGCCGCTTCCGTCGCGGCCCGCCGCAGCGAGGCCTCGTCGGCGCGCTCGCGCAGATGCGGCGCCCCGCGCAGCGCGTCGAGCCGCAGGCGCATATCGGCGTCGTGCACGCCGCGCAGCACGTCGCGTTCCCCCAGCAGAGCGGCCAGCTCGCACGCGAGCCCGCCCAGCCCAAGGGGAACGGCCTGCAGCAGCATATGCGCCAGCCGCGGATGCGCGCCAAGCGCCGCCATGCGCCGGCCGTACGGCGTCAGGCTGCCGTCCGCTGCGAGCGCCCCGAGCCGCTGCAGCAGCTCCAGCGCCTGCGCGTAGGCCGCTTGCGGCGGCTCGTCCAGCCAGCGCAGCTCGGCCGGATCGTTCGCGCCCCAGGCGGCCAGCTCCAGCGCCAGCGGCGCGAGATCCGCCTCGGCGATCTCCGGCGCATGATGCTCCGGCAGGAAGCGGTGCTCACCTTCCGTCCACAGACGGTAGCACACGCCCGGTGCAACCCGGCCTGCGCGGCCCCGCCGTTGATCCGCCGAAGCCTTGGAGACCGGCACCGTCTCCAGCCGCGACATTCCCGTGCGCGGCGAAAACCGCTGCACCCGCATCAATCCGGCGTCGATCACGACACGCACGCCTTCTACCGTCAAGCTCGTCTCTGCAATCGACGTCGCCAAAACCACCTTGCGCTCTCCCTTTGCACACGGCGCAAGCGCGCGATCCTGCTCCTCCAGCGGCATATTCCCGTACAGCTGCGCAACGCGCACCCCAGCCATCCCGCCGCCTCGCAGCAGCTCCTCCGCGGTGCGGCGAATCTCTCCCGCCCCCGGCAAAAAGACCAGCACATCGCCGGGCTCCGCGGCCAGCGCCTCTCTTACCTTACGTGCTGCCGCCGTCTCCACCCGTTCCTGCATAGAGCGCTCCGCGTAGCGAGTTTCGACCGGATACATACGCCCTTCACTCACAATAATCGGCGCTTCTCCCAGCAGCCGTGCGACCGGCTCCGCATCAAGCGTAGCGGACATGACCACGAGACGCAGATCTTCCCGCAGCAGCTCCTGCGACTGCAAGCACAGCGCAAGCCCCAGGTCCCCATGCAGATGCCGCTCATGAAACTCGTCAAACAGCACTGCACCGACCTGCTCCAGCGCCTGATCGGACTGCAGCATACGCGTCAGCACACCCTCGGTCACGACTTCTATGCGGGTAGAAGGTCCGACCTTCGTATCCGATCGAACCCGGTACCCGACGGTCCCTCCGACCTGCTCCCCGAGAAGAGCAGCCATAAACCGCGCCGCACTGCGGGCGGCCAATCTTCGCGGTTCCAGTATAACGATGCGCTTGCCCGCCAGCCACGGCTCCTCCAATAATGCAAGCGGCACCCGCGTCGTCTTCCCCGCTCCCGGAGGGGCCACAAGTACAGCACACGAACGAGAACGCAGCGCTTCCTGCAGCTCCCCGATTACATCCTCGATCGGAAGCCTGCTCATGACTGCTCCGTTTTTTCCGCAGCCTCAGCAGCAGAACGCCCGGTCCGCTCCTGCCCCTTGGCCGTCACGGCAAACTTGCGAGTCATCGTCTTGATCTGTTCCACCGGCCGGAAACGCAGCGCCGACCAGTCTTCATCTATCGCTATTTGTCTAACAGGCTCAAACCCTTCCTCCGCCAGCAGCCCGGCGACCGTATCGCGGCTGCAATCGCTCCCTTTGTAAAGCTTCGACGTTTTTTTCGGGTAGCACAGCCAGAGCAGCCCATCGTCCGCCACCGCCCCGGCTGCCGCCTTACCAGCCTCCCGCAGCGCTGCGTTCGAGGTGCCGAACACGAGCACAAACCCATATTCCGTATCCTCATGAATTCCGGTATGCAGGTCTGAAGGTAGCTCAGACTTCAGCTCAACCAGCTGCTCCGGCATATTTATTATTAACATGGGAACCGATTCATCTTTTAGCTGCAGCTTTTTCAACACCGATTGATTTTCCGACATGCCATGCCCGCCTTCTTCAAAGATATTTCTCCAAATCTAGTATACCCCGCCCCCGCTTCGCCTTCAAAATAAGGACTGGTGGCGGGGCGGGTTGTTGAGTTAGAGGCTATCTATCCATAAAAAAAACGGCCACATCTGTGTGACCGCCTCCCTTTCACCTAACCCGCTCGCTCAAAAAACGTTTAAACTGCTCCTTCGTACGCGGAGCAGCCCCTTCCCCTGCAGCTTCCGACGGAAGCGATTGCCACAGCTCCATCAGCAGCGGCTGCTCCAGCCCTAACGCAAGCAGCGCCGCACGGTCGCGAAAGATCGCCGTCGGCTCGCCCTCCATCACGACGCGGCCGCCGTCCATTATGATGACCCAATCGGCCCAAGCGTAAGCTAAGTCCATATCGTGCGTCGCCATCACGACCGTAATGCCGCTGTCATGCGCCCGGTTCAGCTCATCCACCAAGCGGCGCTCCGACGCGCGGTCCAAATATGCCGTCGGCTCATCCAATAGCAGCAGCTTCGGCTCCAGTACAAGCACGCCGGCCAGCGCAACGCGCTTTTTCAACCCGATGCTCAAATGATGCAGCGGCGTATCGGCTAGCGCTTCGAGCCCCATAGCGGCAAGCGACTGCGCGGTGCGACGGGCAATCTCCTGCTCGCTGAAGCCCGCATTGCGCAGCCCGTATGAAATATCCTCGCGAGGCGTATTTAAAATAAGCTGATGCTCCGGGTCCTGCAGCACAAGACCGATTCGTTGCCTCAGCTCTCTAAGCGCTGCGGATCGATAGGAATAGGGCGAATCCCCCCAAAGCATCCGGCCTTCGGAAGGCTGGTGCAGACCGGCCGCTTGAAGGAAAAACGTTGACTTTCCGGAGCCGTTGTGTCCGCAGAGCGCGGTTCTTTTCCCTGCTGGAATCCGCAGCGTTACATTTCGCAGCGCCGATTGCGACGTACCCGGGTACGCAAAGCTGACATTTTCCGCCGTTACAATGGGTTCCATCCCGCTTCCCTCCAACGCAGCCCTATTTCGATGATGATGCAAATAAACACCCCCACAGCGCTTTCCCAGCGGTAGCGGCGAGGTAGCATCGGCCTCTTTTCATAAGGCGTCAGCCGAAGTTCATCCATAAAGCCTCTTGCTGTAAGCCCGTAGGTCAAGCCCGTATACCGCTGCATCGTTTTCCCAAACAGCTTCGTGATGATGATCGCCGTGTCGGCTATTTTTCGCTTAAAGCCAAGCTGTCCGCCCCGCGCCCGCTGCGCAATCAGCAGCTGCTCCGCCGTGTCCGTAAGCAGAAACAAAAAGCGGTACATGATTTGCATAATTTCCAGCACTAAGGACGGCATGCCGAGCTTCTTCATCACCTGAAAAAGCTCCGAAACCGGCGTCGACACAACGACGAATAACAAGCAGGAGCCGCACGCCGCAATGCGGAAAAACAAGCTCCACGCCCGCTGCGCGCCCTCCTCCGAAACATAAACCGTCCAACCGTTCCACGGACCAACCGCAGCTAATGTCCGGACAGCGTCCGTCACCTCTTCCGCCGGGGCCGCTTCCAACAGCAGAGCGGGCAGGCTGACCGCATAAAATAAACAGGGAGGCACCAGCAGCAGAGCATAGCTGCGTAACGACACCCCACCGTATCGGACAACCCAGCGCAGCACCCATACGGTGATCAGCAGCTGCACAAGCTCGTGTGAAGCATACGCCAAAACGAATAAAACAGCTGCGAAGCTGCATTTCCACAACGGGGAAACGCTCCGCAGCTTATTGGAATACGAGAGGGTATCAAGCAGCCGTATCATTTGGTTCCGGCGGATTTAGACGCTCTGCCTTTAAACAGGCCGATTACATACCCGATAAAGCCCGCTCCGAGCGCAGCCTGAAGCGCAAACAGCGCGCTCTCCGTCTCCGCAGGCGGCTCGAAAAACGATTGAAACCACGGCTCGTACTGCGGAGCAAGTGTCACTATCATTTCCTCCGCAGCTCCGTCCGCGCCTCCGAATTCACCCTCTACAAACAACAGCGGCAGCACGGCCAGCGCAATAACTGCAAGCAGGATCACTATATTTTTCGTTCTGATCATCACGAACGGACTCCTTTCATTTTTTGCTGAAGCAGCGAAAACTCATTGGGGCTGTAAGACTGGAGCCAGTTCCAAATCAGCACCGTGAGCAGCCCCTCACTGACCGCAAGCGGAATCTGGGTTAGCCCGAAAATGCCTCCAAATTTGACGAAGGATGCGGCGAAGCCGCCATATTCCGCCGGAAAGGCAAGAGACAGCTGGACTGCTGTCACAATATATGTGGATAAGTCAGCGAAAGCCGCCGCAGAAAAAATCGCAAGCTTTTGCCTGCCGGTTGATTTCATCAGCCCGCGGTATACAAAATAACCGACCATCGGACCTGCTACCGCCATCGAAAATGCGTTCGCCCCAAGCGTTGTCAACCCTCCATGGGCAAGCAGCACGGCTTGAAAGAGCAGGACAATCGAGCCAAGCACGCTCATCGGCAGCGGTCCGAACATAACCGTGCCAAGGCCTGTACCTGTCGGATGCGAGCTGCTGCCGGTCACGGAAGGAATTTTCAGGGCGGAAAGCACAAACGTAAACGCTCCGGCCAAACCGAGGAAAATTTTCAGCTCCGGCGTCTCCTTTACAATTCGATTCAATGAACGCAGACCGAGCACGAAGAAAGGAAGGAACGCTGCCCACCAAAAAACCGCCCAGCCGATTGGCAGGAAACCTTCCATAATGTGCATCGCATATGCCGTTTGAGGCTCATTTATTAAAAAGTACAAGACAAAGCCTGCCACCACGAGCAGCAACGAGAGTCTTTTTTTCCGATTCATTTTTATCCTCCTAATAAACTATTCCTATTTCTATGTACGGCGACACAAAAAAGACCAGTCCTCATAGGGAATGGTCAAGAGTACGTGTAGTCAGATAGTAGAATCACCTTAATCGTGAGTTCATGCATCATCGTATACCTCTCCTTTCCGCGAAGGCAATTGGGTACATAAACTAGGTAGGTCTCCTGGCTCTCGGATCTTCGCAGGCTTCCGTCTTCCCCGGGCTTTCGCCCGAGTGACGTTCGTGGAAGCGCACTCCCCGTATACAGTGGCGGGACCGCTCAGGATTTTCACCCGATTCCCTGTTACCCTTTGCTCTCGCAAAGGCACCTAATTTACGAATATGAAGTTGAATGGACAACTTGCTTGTAGGTAATTCGACGAGATCCATAGATTTCCTTCATAGCGCCCAACAAAATCATTGAGGTTTAGTTTCGTCGCTGCTAGTCAAACGTTGATATTATTCGACACCAAAGAGGGAGGAACGACAGCATTTTCAGCTAATCTACAAAAGCGACTCCCTTCGAAATTCTAGAGGGTGAGGTGGCGAACAATGCCAGCAGCTCCCGCAAGAGCGCCTGCATGTAATTGACACGCTCTACGAAAATAGCAGTCAGCTGTTCATAGCCCATGTTCCGGATGAACAGCTCCATTTCTTTTTCTAGTGCCTCAAGCAGATCGCGCAGTTCGTAAGCAGTCTCCAGCTTGCGCACCCGGGCAGCCATTTTCCCCGCAGCCTCATCCCCTTCATCCATCAGCGCCTGCAGCAAATTCTCAATTCGGGAAAACAGATGATCCAGCGCTTGTTTTTCCGTCCGCCGCCTTTTCAGCTTGTGGGCCGAAAAGTTAAAATGGATCCCCTGCTGCAGATGATCGATGGTTTTGCGAAGCTGCCAAGCGACAGCAGCGGACAGTTCGTCAAATATCGCTGCGCGGTTCAAAAAATCGAAATGGTGATGCATCACATACTCCTCCTGTAGCAAATCAAGCAATATGGAATGAAAAAATTACATAAAAAAACCGAAACAGGCGCAGATCGCTAAGGATCCTGCATCCCGTTCCGGCTCATGTTTGGCTCATAGTCCGTGTCAACCATGTCCATGACATTTCCACCTGAAGGCGGTTTAGGGTTAAGTATGAATAAAATTACGCTTTTGTCTAAAACAAAGTCCCAATCGACTAAGATGTCAATCACTCTCTTCGATAAGAGCGATTCAAAAGCGCTATTGTTATGAAGATAGCTTTTTTCCAGGTTTCGCTTGACCCGTTTAAGCAGATCAGCGTGTCCCAGACGAATGAGTTCCTTTTCAATCCGAACCAGAATCCCGTTGCGAACCACAACCAGTGTTCTCGGATTCAGCAGGCAGGAGTAGATTTCCTCCGGCGCCTTCTGCGCCTGCTGGCTGATCTTCACGATTTCATATTCCAGCAATTGCTTATTCTCGTAAACTTCCTGAATGTCCGCCGCCTCTTTGAACGGCTCCGACGTAATCCCAACAATCATGCCGGAACGATTGTGCAAATTCCAATCAAAGTACATCTCGCGCGGACGAATTCCGGTAACCACCGAGATATAGGTTTTCATTTCAGGAACCAGCGTTTCCATCAGCTTTTCCCGCATCTGCAAGATGATCATGTCTTGATCCTGCTCGAGCAATACCCTTTCCGAAGGCGTAAGAAAGTTACGCAAATAAATCGTAATAAAGGTATACCCCATGGAAACATAAACCGACTCCGGTCCTTTGCCGAAATTGTCCCGTAGAAGCTTTCCAATATAGCTTCCGATCATCAGCTGCGGCTGGCTTGGACTCTGCTTTGACTCTTGCAACGGCGACACTCGCTTCCCACCTTTAAAAGAAAGGCTTAATTTTCCTTTCTTCTTTAGTATGTACGGGCGCAGCCGAAAGTATCACTATTTTAATAAAATTTTGCGTCCCTGTAAACGGATTGACTCGGCGGTTATTTGTGGAAAAGCGGAATCCCGACGATCGCCGCCGTGCCTTTTCCCGACGGGTTTGGCTCAAATCGGAGAAACCCGCTATGCTCGTCCAAAATTCGCTGGCACACCATAATTCCGAGCCCTGTACCCTTTTCTTTGCCCGAAAAAAACGGCTTTCCCACCTGCTCCAGCTGCTCCTTCGTCATTCCCGTTCCCTCGTCCAAGACCTGGATAACCGCATAGCCTCCTTCTACCGAAGCCTTCACCTCGATGAGACCACCTTGCGGCATCGCCTCAATGCCGTTCTTAATGATATTAATAAAGACCTGCTTGATTCGATTTTCCTCGCAGTGGATCACCTTCGCTTCTGCGCCGCGATCGTAAAAGATGTTCAGTTCGACGTTTTTGAGCAGCGCCTGCGCCCGCATCAGCGCCATCACATGCCACATCACCCGATCGATTCGCTGCGGCTCGAAGGTGGGGGAAGACGGCTTAGCGAGCACCAGCATCTCCCCTACGATTTGATTAATCCGGTCGATTTCCGACAGCATGATTCTGCTGTACTCCGGGTGATTCCCCTGTGTCAGCTGGACAAATCCGCGAAGGCTGGTGAGCGGGTTGCGAATTTCATGCGCGATTCCCGCCGCAAGCACTCCGACCATCGTCAGCTTCTCCGACTGCTCCAGCAGCTCTTGCCCTGCCCCGATTTCTCTTTCAATCTCTTTCTGCTTCTGCTTTTGATTTTCTCGCAGCTTATACAGCATGACACCGAGAAAAACGACTGCGGTCCACGAAAATAACGCCCACACCCTTACGAATAATTTTGCATCCAGCAGCCAATACATTATTTGATCAACGGCAATCCCCAAAACAACGCACAAGGAAAGTCTCCATGGCATCGAACGCCATAACGGAACCTCTCCCATGCCCCGATTACTCGGTTTCATTCCATGCATGCCTCCCTTTTCACGCAAAAAAGCCCGACTCCTTCATAGGAGCCGGGCCACACGGCGACTTCGGCCTTCTGCCGATTCTCGTGTTTACCCGCTATCTTATTTTAAAATAAATCCAATATAGCTTTTGTCCCTTGCCAGATTCCAAGTAAAGAAAATGTCGAGCACATCTCTTCCAAAGTACTGCTGGAAACGGCCGTCCCGATGGAAATACGTTTTCTCCAGGTCATCTTTAACAAACAGCAGCTCCTGCTCAAACCCTCTATGGATCAATGCCTTCTCGATCGGAATGAGTATTCCTTCCCGGACAACAATATACAGTCTGGAGTGAATCGGCACAATCTCCATTTGGTCTGGAACCTTCTGCACAAGAGCGCTAAGCCGAGCAACCTCTTCCTCCAGCATCGAAAAGTCCGGAATCGGACCGTCAGTGACGGGCTCGAACGGCTCCAGCTTTCGATCCAACAGCGCTACGATCATCCCCGTATTATTGGGGAAATTCCAGTCGTGGTAAAACTCCAGCACCTCTACATCAAGCGTTAGATGAATAACACCCTTCAGCTCATTCAATGCGCTTCCGATAATCGACTTTCTGGCGACACTGACCGTAAGCGGATCTTTCTTCACCAAAATATCTTCCATCGGCGATAAGAATCCGCGTACATAGACCACTAGAAATTGATTGCCTACAGAAGCGTAACAAGCATCCGGCCCCCGCCCGAAATTTCGGCGAAGGAGCTTGCTGATATAGCTGCTGATATGTTTAAGCTTATCGATTCCATCCAATTCGGATACCCCTGTCTGCCCCGGGGAATAAGCTGCGTTCACAAATATAGCCAACGGCTTCCAGCCGCAAACCATACCTATTGTAGCATATTGCCCTCGGTCGAGTAAGTAGTAATACCTAGTTTTCCCTAATCGCTGGAAAAGTATTCAAACGCGTGGAAGCGGCAATCGAGTGACGGTCTAGCTCCACGCTTGCTTTAATAGGCGAATTCCCTCTTGAATCTGCGGGGCAGTCAAGCCTCCAAAGCCAAGCAGAACATGGTGATCCGGCATGCGCTCCTGCTCGATCCAGTATTTCGCTGTACCGTAAATTTTCACCCCTAGCTCGGCCGCTTGCTGAATGCGCAGCTGCTCTGTTCCATGCTTCAGCTTCAGCAAAATATGCAAGCCCGCGCGCTCCCCAACCACCTCGGCAAATCCGCCTAATTGTTGGTCCACCGCCTGCAGCAGCACCCGGTGCTTCTCCTGGTACACCTTGCGCATCTTGCGAATATGCCTTTCGAAACGGCCGTCCTGCATCATGAGATAAACTGCCTTTTGCAGAAGCGGAGAAACTCCTTGGTTATAGGCGGCGAAACGCGCCCGATACTGGCTGTACAGCTCCTCGGGCAGCACGAGATAGCTCATTCTTGCCGAGGGCAGAAACGATTTGGAGAACGTCCCCAAATAAATGACGCGGTCTCCCGTATCCAATGCCTTGAGCGCCGGAATCGGCTGTCCTATGTAACGAAACTCGCTGTCGTAATCATCCTCAATAATATAGCTGCCGGTCTGATTCGCCCACTGAAGCAGCTTGTATCGCTTTTGAATCGGAAGAACCATCCCGAAAGGGAGCTGATGTGACGGGGTGATATACAGCAACGGCGCGCCGCAAGCTTCCACGCTTTCGGTACAGATCCCATCGGCGTCAAGCGGGATCGGCTGCACCCGGCAGCCGTTGTTGACGAAGACGGCGCGCACCCCGGCATAACCCGGATCCTCCATCGCGGCTGCGCCGCCCTGCAGCGATAGCAGCTGGCAGAGCAGGGCGATGGCCTGCTGCGTCCCCGGGCAGAGCAGGATCAGCTCGGGAGCGGTCTTCACGCCGCGCGCCCGCTCCAGATATTTGGCGATCTCTGCCCGCAGGTCGGCATCGCCTTGATCTTGGCCGTACATGAGCACATCTCCGGCCGTAAGCTCCAGCGCATCGTGGAGACAGCGCCTCCACTCGCGCAGCGGGAACGCCCCGGCGTCAATGTCGCCGTAGCGGAAATCAATAAGCGGAACCGGCGCGGCTTTCGGCTCGCCGGCTCCGCTTTCCCTCGCAGCCGCCGGCACTCCGGCTCCGTCACGCGCTTGCCGCTCGGCACCGCGTCCCGCGCCCAGCTGCGGGTCTGCGCGCGTAGGCTCTGCAGCCGCCAGCGGCGCCTCCAGCGCCAGCACGCGCAGCCCGCTTCGCGGCTTGCTTTCGACGTAGCCTTCCGCGATCAGCTGCTGGTAGGCGCCTTCCACGGTGTTGCGGCTTACACCGAGCAGACGCGCCATTTCCCGCACCGAGGGCAGACGCGCGCCTGCCTCCAGCTCTCCCCGCTCCAGCTTCGCCCGGAGCGCTTGATACAGCTGCGCATACAACGGAGCCGGATTCATTTTATCGATAAAAAAGGTAATCTCCATCGTGTCGCCCGTCCTTTGATCTGCGTTCTCTTCGATTATTTTATAGAATCCCTTACGAATCCTCTAATGGAATCCTCTCAATGACCTTGATAAACTGACCCCATAAAGATGATGAAAACTGGATCTTATCGTGAGGTCAATTGAAACGTACAATTGCATTATAACGCATTACTGAACGAAAGGAGAGAACCATGATGATGCCGATGAGAAAAATGACTCGCGAGTGCACAGACCGTGAATTGATCGAACGTTTTTTACAGGATGCCAAAACCGGCTTTCTGGGCCTAGCCGATGAAGGAGTACCGTACGTCATCCCGTTAAATTACGTCTGGATGGACAACAGCATCTATTTCCACGGCGCGGACGAAGGCCGCAAAATTCAAATGATGCGCCGCAATCCGCGGGCCTGCTTTACCGTCAGCGAAGAGTACGGCACGATCGCCGATCCGGTTCCCGCTGAAACCGATACGGCTTATATGAGCGTCATCCTGTTCGGCCGGGCCGAGGCGGTGACTGACCTTGAGGAAGCCACCCGCGCGATGCAGCAATTGCTGGAGAAGTATGTTCCCGGCTACTACAACCACCCTCTTGCCGCAAGCCATGTGGACAAATACCGCTCCTCCATGGGAAGCCGCACGGCCGTTTACAAAATTACTGATGTTACCGTGTCCGCAAAGCGCAATGAAATGGTTGATGAAAAGAAATTCGTGCCCGGACGTAACATTCGCCACGATTCCTAATCGTGAAAGTTCATCCATTCGATCCGCTCCGTCCACGAAAGAAAAAAGCTGCCCCTCGCCAATGTCTGTACCCGAGTTTGAACCCGGTGACCAGACATGGCTGGGACAGCTTTTCTGTTATTCTGGCGATCTGCCTGCTCTTCGTTACACCTTAAACTGGCCGATCAGCTGCTGCATTTCCTGCGCCATTTGGGCGAGGTATTCGGACGAAGCCGACATTTCCTCCATCGTCGCCAGCTGCTCCTGAGTTGCCGCAGATACGTTGTGCGTACCCGAGGAAGCCTCCTCGGCAATTTTATGAATATCGCGGATCAGGCTCGCGACCGTCTCGGTCCCCGAAGCCATACGGACCACGTTGTCTGTCACCTGCTGCATTTGTTCAGCCAGCTCGGTAATGGAACCGCCGATTTGCTGGAACGACTCGCCGGCCTCATGCACAATCCGCAGACCTCCGCTGACCTCGTCGGCCGTCTGCTGCGTGGAGGTGACAGCCGCCTTCGTCTGCTGCTGAATCCCTTGGACAAGCTCGTTTACCTGCTGCGCCGCTTGGATCGATTGATCCGCCAGCTTGCGCACCTCCTGGGCGACTACGGCAAAGCCGAGACCGTGCTCGCCGGCACGTGCCGCTTCAATCGAAGCATTCAGAGCAAGCAGGTTCGTCTGGTTGGCGATTTCCGTCATCATGCCGACAATACCGCCGATCTGCTCCGACTGCTTGCCCAGCTTCTGAATGACTTCGGCCATGCCTTCTACGGTCTCATAAATAAAGTCCATCTTCTGCGACGCATTGCCGATCTTCTCTCGGCCGGATTGTGCCAGCTCAGCGGTTTGCAGCGCCGCCGCAGTAGCCACCTGGGCATTGTTTGAGGCGACCGAAGCGTCCCCGGCAATGCTGCTCGCTATCGATAAGCCTTCCTGCACCTTATTGGACTGGTCTGCCGCTCCGGCAGCAACCTCCTGAGAAGCTAGCGCAATGTTTTCGCTGGCTTGTCCCGTTTGCTCCGCACTCGCCGTCAGCTGCTCAGACGATGCCGCAACCTGCTCCGAAGCGCTGTGAATTTGCTTGATCACCGCCGAAGTATCCTCCAGCATCCGGTTGAACGATGCCGCTAATGCGCCCAGCTCATCCTTAGAGCGGTATGTACTCCGTACCGTAAGATCCTTATCCGCTGCAGCCGCAGCCACACGCTCAAGCTCTGCAAGCGGCCTTGTAATGGTGCGGGCAATCCAGTAGCCGAGCGCGCCGCACAGCACGATCGCCACAGCAATCGCCGCGATAATGATTACGACCGCTTCCATGTAATTGGATTGCGCCGTCTGATTGGACTCATCCGCATCCTTTGCAATGTAATCGGCAATTTCGCTAAGCAGATCATTATTTTGCTCGAGATAGCCAACCGCCTTCTGCATGAAATATTGGTAGGCCTCGTCCTGCTTTCCCGACAGCGTCAGCTCAATCACCTTTTGACGCTCTAATCGATAGTCCTTCGTGATCGCTTCCAGCTTTGTAATTTGTTCCGACAAGTGAGAGTCGAGATTTGTTTCCTTCACACTCGTCATCATCTCGTCATATTCACTAACTCGTTTGGCAATTTCATTGATCGCCTTTTGACGGTCATCCTTTTCATCCGCCAGCATCATTCGGAATGTCTGCGCTTCGATTGCGCGGGAGTGCGCGCGAGCTGCGTTTATCCATTTGACGGGCAGCAAGCCTTCCTCGTACATCTCATTCAGTTCACTGTTATTTTGATTAAGATAGAAAAAACCCGTCCCGCCTACAAACGCCAAAAAGACGACCGCCATGCAAATAATAATAAACAGCTTTTGCACGACCTTTAAATTACGTAGTACTCCCATTGATGTCCTCCCAAGAATAATATAGGTCTTCTATTATTTCGGAAAAACGCGTCTTATTGTTTAGATTACATTTCGCCCGCCCAGGACAATGTCATACAAAGAGCACCCGAATTCGTTAAGGTCATAAATAAAACGACACCAGAGAGGGAGGAAGAAGCTGCTTGGTTAAAAATTTTGATCGTTTGGGTAGACACCCCCTGCTTCCCCTGTTATAATCGTCCCTGAGTAACATATAATGGAATATCTTGCAAAGCGGGAGCTCGGATGCACCGGGCTGAGAGGAGGACTTGGAGTCCTCGACCGTTGAACCTGAACTGGGTAATGCCAGCGGAGGAATTTCTTCATCGTCTACGACACTAGCATTCGGACGCTATTTTTGCGTGCTGCGCTTCGTGTTCGTCCGGACTTTGTTTGAGAGGACCGCTTCTAACCCGAAGCGGTCTTTTTTACTTGTATACCTCCCTGCATAGCGTTCATGCCGGCCTCTGTCTCTGGCCGCATGAGATGAGCTGCTCTCGATTGTGCAGCAACCCTGGTTCTTGTGAACAAGCGCGCCATTTGGCCAAAGCCTTACCAAGACAAGGAGGATTTCAATGAAATCAATCAATGAACAGCCGCAAATCAGCGGCATTCAGCCTTTCCCTGGCAGCAGCAAGGTATACTTGGAGGGGACCAGACCGGACGTGCGCGTTCCCGTCCGCCGGATTCAGCTTTCGCAGACGGAAAGCCCGCAGGGGATCGAAGATAACGAACCGGTTGATGTGTACGATACGAGCGGGCCGTATACCGATCCTAGCGTTTCAATCAACATTCGTGAAGGCCTTCCAGCCAACCGCGATTCATGGGTATTGGAGCGCGGCGATACCGAAGAGTACGAGGGCCGTCAAATTCTTCCGGAGGATAACGGCTACAAATCCTCCGAAGCGGCAAGCGTAAACCATCAGGAATGGTTTCAAGTGAAGCGTAAGCCTCGCCGGGCGAAGCCGGGTCAGAACGTGACGCAGATGCACTATGCGCGCAAAGGGATCATTACACCGGAGATGGAATATATCGCGATCCGCGAGAATGTGACCCCGGAGTTCGTGCGCAGTGAGGTGGCAGCTGGCCGCGCCGTCATTCCGGCTAACATTAATCACCCGGAAAGCGAGCCGATGATTATCGGGCGCAACTTCCTTGTGAAGGTGAATGCCAATATCGGCAATTCGGCTGTCACATCATCGATCGAAGAAGAAGTTGAAAAGATGACTTGGGCGATCCGCTGGGGATCCGATACGATCATGGATTTATCCACCGGAAAAAACATACATACGACACGCGAATGGATTGTGCGAAATTGTCCTGTGCCGGTCGGTACGGTACCGATTTATCAGGCGCTGGAAAAGGTCGGCGGCAAAGCTGAGGAGCTGTCGTGGGAAATTTTCCGCGATACGTTGATCGAGCAGGCAGAGCAGGGCGTGGATTACTTCACGATTCATGCCGGCGTGCTGCTGCGTTACGTGCCGATGACGGCAAAGAGAACGACAGGCATCGTTTCCCGCGGCGGCTCGATTATGGCGGCATGGTGCCTGGCGCACCACAAGGAAAACTTCCTCTACACGCACTTCGAGGAAATTTGCGAAATTATGAAAGCCTACGATGTTACCTTCTCCTTAGGAGACGGCCTGCGTCCCGGCTCAATTGCCGACGCCAACGACGAAGCGCAGTTCGCTGAGCTGGATACCTTGGGCGAGCTGACGAAAATCGCTTGGAAGCATGATGTGCAGGTCATCATCGAAGGTCCGGGCCATGTGCCGATGCACCTGATTAAAGAGAACGTCGACCGGCAGATGGAAGTGTGCCAAGAGGCGCCGTTCTACACGCTCGGCCCGCTGACCACCGATATCGCTCCCGGCTACGACCACATTACTTCGGCGATCGGCGCAGCGATGATCGGCTCCTTCGGAACGGCCATGCTCTGCTACGTTACACCGAAAGAGCATCTCGGTCTGCCGAATAAAAACGACGTGCGCGAAGGCGTTATCGCCTATAAAATCGCCGCCCATGCGGCCGACCTTGCCAAAGGCCATCCGGGGGCGCAGGTTCGCGACAACGCACTGTCCAAGGCGCGCTTTGAGTTCCGCTGGCGCGACCAGTTTAACCTTTCGCTCGATCCGGAGCGCGCTATGGAATACCACGACGAGACGCTGCCGGCAGAAGGGGCGAAAACTGCACATTTCTGCTCCATGTGCGGGCCGAAATTTTGCAGCATGAAAATTACGCAGGATATCCGCGAATATGCCCGTACCAACGGCCTTGACGAGGAATCGGCGATGCAGCAAGGCATGGAGGAAAAATCCCAGCAGTTTAAAGACAACGGACTCGGTATCTACGTGTAAAATCGAAATTCTACGTTTCTATACTTATATTGAGAGCAGTCTTCCAAACAGAAGGCTGCTTTTTTTAACGATAAAGAATGTATAAGTTTTCA
>NZ_WTLI01000017.1 GCF_011421635.1 Paenibacillus turpanensis | reverse complement strand
CCCTCTTTAAGCAGCTTTAATGCAAGATCATATTCACGCTGTCCAGCCTTAATATCTCCGCTCTGCTCATACTGCTTGATCTTCTCTGCAGCATCCAGCACCTGCTGATTCTTCTCATCAATAACCCAGCTGTCCGCTACCTTGACCTCCTCATCCAGCCGGTCAAGTACATTGGACAGCTGCTTGCGGATTTCGATTCCCTTTTGTACGATTTCTTGCTTGTGTTTGATCGCCTCCGCTTGTACGCTGCTCGGTACAGAAGGATTTCTTGAAGTTTCTTCATTATTCCACTTATCCTTCTTCAACTCATACAGTTCGCTTAACAACCGGTCAAGCTGTGACGTTCCGGACTTGGTACTCGAACCCGGCGCACCATTGACTGGAAGCATATAGGTGTTATTCGCCTTATTGTCATTGGCGAGAACATAGGGCAGGGCACCGGCGGCCTCTGCTTCCGCCCGAATACCTTCGGCCTTGGAGCTTGTGCCTGAACCGATGTTTTCATAATACGTAATCTTCTCCTTAAGCAGCTCCAGATTCTTCTCATCCAGCTTGGTCGTGCCGCTCGGAATGGAAGCCCCATCCCTCTCGGCCTGCCGCATCGCCTGCTTCGCCGCTTCCATATGCTGCGTATCCATATGCAGGACTGCGACCCAATAATCCCGTTTCGCCGCCAGCATCAGCTTATTGGCTTGTACCAGCCTCTCCGATTCCGGCGTATACACGGCACCGAACCGCTCACGCAGCAACGCTCCCAGCTCTGCCGCCTTCTCCTGTTCCTCGACGCTTAGCTCAGCCTTGCCTTTCCACCACTGCTTCGATGCCTCCAGCAACAGCTCGCTGCTCTCCTTCGGCGTCAAGTTCATCTCTTCTAGCGCAGCTACCGCCTTCTCCTTATCCAGCTCATAGAGCTCCTTTAGGCTTTCATATGCCTTTGCTGCGCTGCCTTTGCGAAGCTGGTTTCTCAGCTCCCCTAAGCTTCTAAGGTAACGGTCCAGCGCACTTTCTTCCGCGCTGATAAGCGCCCCTTCAAGCCACGGACTCCCTTCCCCCTTCTTGCGGGCGGCAATCGAACGGTTTACCGCCTCCTGTGCCGCTTGGCTGTCCCCCCGCTCAAGCGCCGCCCACTTGTCCTTCTTCGCTTGGATGATCGCTAAATTCGCCCGGTCCAGCTCAGTAAGCTCATCCGTAATCGTTCCGCCCGTCAGCTGCGCCTCCCGGATTCGTTCCAGCGCGTCGCGCTGCCCCTTCTCATCCATGTTCACAATCGCCTGATAATAATCGAGCTTCGCCTTGTAGATCTCCGCATTCTTTGCATCGATCAGCTTGCTGGTTGCTGACGCGGGTGCATTCGGCATATTCGTTACGTTCTTATGCGCCTCTTCCATTCCTGCTGGGTCTAGAGCAAATCGCGAGTCCCACCACTTTAGCTTCTCCTGCAGTACCGGATCGTTCTGCGCAAGCTCCCGCGGATCTTGAAGATTGCCGTATTCCGGGTCGTAGATGCTGATGCCCGCTGCCTGCCGTACCTGATTCGCCCACTTGGCTATAACCGCCAGCTCCTCGGATGTCGCCCCGCGAGCCAGCTCATCGGCGTATTTCTGCTTTGCCCGCATGATCTCCCGCTGCGCCGCAGCCAGATCAGTTCGAAAGATCTCCAGCCTTACCGTCCAATGATAACTCAGGCTGTCCACCATTAAGGAGGAGGTTAAACTCGTACCGAACCGCACATCATCCTCCGCGATCCCGGCCGCCTCACGTACCTGGTTCATCCAGCGCAAAATTGCTTCCAGCCTCGTCATATCTTTGCCGGCCTTCAGCTCCTGCTCGAATACATCCCGGGCCCGCAGCAGCTCCGCTTTCGCCGCTTCGACATCTGTCCGGTACAGCTCTAGCCGCTGCTTCCAATCCATATTCGTGCCTGTACCGGATGAGCCAGTCCCCTCTCCCGTCGGCATCGCAATGGACGTTTGTAACCCTGCCACCTCTTGTTGGTGCTGTTCCTGCAGGCGTTCGACATTGTGTTTTATCGTTCCAATTCGGGTAATGAACCCTTCGGAGTCTGACGTCAGCTCCTGAATTAGCCGCTGCACCTCTTCGATCTGATCCCATACCGGCAGCTCTCGGCTCCATTCGCTAACCTGCGACTGGATATGAAGCCGCAGCAAATTGACATCGTCGCTTAGATCAACCAGCTTACGCTGTAGACGCTCAACCTGGTCCGACTTGAATATAACCTCTCCCCTAGCCATATGAGCAATCTCGCCCCTTCACAAAGAAACAGCTATGCCCTTCGCATAGCTGTTTCACCAAGAATGAATGGATATTTATGGTATATTATACTCTATTACACTTCTACGTCCCATTGCCGTTCGGTCTATTTTCCATAACTTGCACACGACTTTGGTCATAGATATAGGTAAGAAGTAGTTTTGCACGTCACAGGCCATCCCGTTTGGCTTTAAGTATTTTTACTACGTCGGCAGACATCGTTACTTCCCGTTCTCCCATCGAATAATTCGTAATTCGAATAGTTGCTGTACCCGAAGGTGGCGGTAGCTTCTGCTCTAATTCATCCGAATAATGTAATTGTATGGAATTCTCATTAAGAATGTGGTCCAAAACCGGCAATTGCTGCAACGACCTTTCTTCTAATTGAAAAATGATTTGATTCAACTCTAAATTCCACTGATAACTACCCGTTAAATCCACCTCTCCAGAGAAAGTTATATCCGTAACCGCTTCATCGCTTCTTTCAACCTTTTTAACTGTTAATCCATTAAACGTTTGACCTTCTTGGATTAGATGTTTATTCACACGATTCCCCTGATGATTCTCAACCTTTTCTAGTTCAAAAAAATTCTCATTGAAAAACAGAAACATCTTAGACTGAATAAAGTAAAATTCAGGTTCAGCTCCATATATTTCAACAAATCTTTTCAGCTCATCTTTATCTTTTGGAAGGATTAGAATCTGATTCACCAATGGTTTACCATCTACATTTAAATCAGCAGAAATTTGTTTAATTTCCTTGAATTTTTCAAGAGTTATAGATAAAAACTGATAATCCAAGGGCTTTATAACCAATCCTGCTAATTCGGAGTATTTCGTATAAAAAACAAACTGAGATTTGAGCCATTCGTCCGTTGTATCACTCCTACGTTCATTTCCGACGAATTCAATAAAACTTTTTATCTTCCAAACACCAAGGAAATCGTGGCTATGTCCTCCTGTAAATGCTCCAAGGTTTTCCTCCTTACTTTTCTCTAATTCAAAAAGAGCCCCAGCCAATGATAGATACATTTTCGAATGGGCATAATATAGTGAACCCCCAAACTCTAATATGTTCCATTCCCATTTCTCATTGTCCTGTCGTTTTATTGTGATCTCCATTACGGGATCATCTAACGCCATTCCTAAATCCCCGAGTATAATTCCCCCATCGATTAGTTCTTGAACTGTGGTCATCACGATCTGATAACGCGGTTTCTCTAGTCTTACCCCGTTTACCTCTGCATACTGAGTGTTAAAAACGAAAGGTGTATTATTAATTCGATCCACATCCTCCTGAGACAACGCTGTTACTTTTGCCTCTAACAACTGGGATATATTCCATTTCCCAAAAAATGGTTCCTGTTTAGTTTCCACCCTTTGATGTGCAACATCCGCCTGGTTAAGTGACACCTCATTTCTCCCCTTCGTTTGATCATTCGAATGATCAATTGAGCTACCCACCAATGATTCATTTTTATATTTAACAGGCTTAGCGTCAGTATCCTGATCCGATTTCAAATGACTGCAACCCACTACAAATAACAACAGGGCAACAATACATATTATATTTTTCATGGGAGCGCCCGGTCCGTCCTTCTTTCATAATCTCCATATAGAAAAAGCTCCGCCTCATCTATCCGTCTGTTATAAACCCCTCTAGACCGGACATACTCTTGCGTTTCGCGATCCCTGTATTTGCAGAACAAGCCGAATGCATCCTTTATCTCCTGTTCCGTATAATTTCCAGATAGAATTAGACTCTTAATCGTTGTATTTTCCTTCCAAATATTCTCACCTAAATTGTAGCTAAAACTGACCATTGCTTCGTATTGATTTTGCGTAAGTTTCACGTTGTACTCCTTCTCAAAATTATCAACCGCAGTTGTAAACTTCCCTACATCTTTATTGTAAAGCTCCAAGGCTTCTTCTTTTGATATAGGCTCATTAAATGTCTCTCCAGGCTTGATCAGGTGTCCGTACCCGATCGTATCCAACCCTGCGACGTCCTTATATACATACCCACTAAAACCTTCAGACCCATGAAGAAATTCAACAGCAGCTTCACTTAAGCCTTTCTGACGAGCGTTCGAATTAGATGGAGCTTGTTGTTCAGGTGCTGGTGCATCAAAAATCCAATATTGCTTCGCTTCAGACTCTATAACGGAGTCTACCGCTTTTACTATTCCGTCATCCTCCAGGCCTTGTTCTATTTCACTACTGTTTGAGCCGTAGCGGTTATTATCCATATTCGGATCATAAACGGTATACCAAGTCTGACCTTCTCGAGTCTCTGTGCCAGAAAGCACTACAAAATGACCCCCAGAAGTAAAACGCCCTGGTTTCATTGAAGCAATAACCATTTTACCGGATTCAAGTGCTTTCTTCGCGACTGTATATGATGCTGTTTGCTTGCAATTAATATCATATTTTTTTGCAACTGATGCAAAGAACGTCCACTTTGTTCCAGAATCATAAGTGAGATAACCATTTTCTGTGGAATATTCACATAACTCAACAGGGGTAACCTCATTTCCAGTTAGAGTCGATACAATCATCGCCATAGAAGTCGGACCACAGCCCTGTGAACCGATAGTTTGCTTCTTATCGTTGTGATCGGAATACATGATGTTTTTCCATTGGGGATCTTCTTGGTTGAAATAAACTACATCAGATAAGCCAGTGCCTTCATTTCTTGCTTGGGAGGTTTTAGGTCTCTCTGTGAGAACAGCAATGCTAATTGTTGCANATATTTATGGTATATTATACTCTATTACACTTCTGCGTCCCATTGCCGTTCGGTCTATTTTCCACCTCAATACACGACTTTTGTCTTAGTACTTCCCATTTAATCCGCCTATTGGTTAAAGAACATAACCTTATCACCCTTCAAAGTGACTTCAATGAAAGAACTTTTTTCATTAACAAAGGGCGGGAGATCCGCATAAAGCTTGTCAAAATCCGCCTTTACGGCAGCATCATCATCAAAGTCGATCGGCTCAGATAAATACATGTGCCACTCCTTACCCAGCCAATCCTGCCATTTCTCATAATAGGGGTCTTTATTAAAACTTAACCTCTTCTGTTCTTGCAGCATTGCCACTTCCTCTACCTCGCTGCAATTCGGGCAGTACAATAAGAGAGGAATTTGTATTTTACTGCTGTCCGCTTCGGGATAACGGTTAAATTCATGCAAGCCGTTTCCTACCCCTTCAACACCGGCAACAAAATCAATTTCTTTGGAAAACGGGTACACGGCATGGTTATAATCAAACCATGGATACTCTGTCGAAGCAGGCGGTAATTTCAGTACATCCTCACAAGCTTTCGACGAATCTCCAAACTCACTGATCCAACTTTCGCGGTTTAGCTCGACAAAACGATCAGGTGTTACCTGCACACCGGGCACTTGTTCTTTATAGTCATAGTCCTCTCCTAGCACCATTGGTTCATAAAAGCTGGTCACCGAATTCATTGGGAAACCGGCGGTACCATGCAAAATCCCCGTTCTAATCGTATGAATTGTAGAAAAAACGAGAGAATTGGAGTACTCCTCCTGTTTCGTTACAAATATCGGATTATCCAAGACAAAGTTATAATCTGCGGCTTCCTTTGCATCCACCGATTTTTTGGTGAGTATAAAATGCAGCAGCGGAAATATACGGCGGCCAGAGCGATAGTCCGCGTCTCCCTTTTCTGCAGTGTATTGACCCAGCCTTTCCAGCTCATTCGCACAGGCTATAAGCGAGTCCGATGTTTGCTCTCCCTTCTTCCCTTTCGCCTCATCTGTAGTGTTAACGGGGTTAGTGTAGGATTCCTTATTCCCAACCTCACTCTCTTGTTGGGGGGTTGATATAGGTGTGGTCTCTCCTGTCTGGCGAGGTTCGCCATTACAAGCTGAGAGTACTGCCAAGCACAAGCATAGTAATACGAATGCTACTCGCTTCATTTGTGATCCCCCTAGTCAGCTCTTGAATCAATTCCTATGAACATCGTACTTTCTTTTGACCCTATTCGAAAACCTCTATGATATAGAAACAGCTATGCATTAAGCACAGCTGTTTCTCTTCATTTATTGTCCGGACCCCTGTACATCATTTGTCGCCGAGTAGTCCACATCATAAAGAATAATATCCCCGAATGTCGTATATTCAACTCCAGCCGTGTCCTTTAGAGGTATGTATCCTTCGATTTCCCACATATTTCCCCTGTGGGTTCCGGCTGCTATTTCATCCGTCGTCCGCGCATCGTAAGCCAATATTTTCTTTTCCTCATTCATTTCACGAACGGTATACAGCTCAAAATTTACTATAATATAACCGTCCCGCAGAAATTCCGGCTCTTTACCAGTCAAATACCCACCGTGATTAATCGCAAGCTGGCCGATATCCGTGCCTTTAGGAAGAACATAGGGAGCGATAGGTACATGATACTCGCCATACCAGCGCTGAACACTTCGTCTGACAACGAGAGGGTCTACTGCGGTCGCCGCAGGTCCGATCGTTCGACCAATTAACGTACGGGTCTTGTAGCTTAAAATTTCCTCTCCGTATCCTCTCGCGATATTTATCGGACGAGTGCGGAACCATTCCATAAAATTCGGCTCTGTGAGGGTCGCTTGTTCTGGAATCTTAGGGACAATACTCTTATACTCGTACTCCCCGGCGCCTTTAAGCTCTTCCTCGGTTATTCCTCGAATCGGGTCAAACAGCTTATAAGTCCGTAAATATAGCAGCTTATCCTCTTCCGACCCAACCTTGACCATTTTATTAGCGTCGGTTGCATTGTAGTACAGGTCTACTTCCTGCGAGGCCCCGCCCTTTTTACTCACAAAACGGAAGGAAGGCTTAATCACGACACCTTCACCATGATTATAATAATTACCGATCGTCGTAACTTGGAAATCAAAGGAATAACCGGAATGGACAACCGTTCGTTTCTGAGTTGGATGGGAGCCTTGTCGTACCGGCAAAAACCAAATCGGTTTATCCTTATAACTTGTCTCCAACGCATTCTGATCTAGAGGGCCGGTTACATACCGATTTCCTGATAAAGCGCCTTCCGCCGTACGAAATACTTCCTTATATCTAGGGTCACCAATATCCGAAACTTGGAAGCCGTACATCCTACCCACGACTCCAACTTCAATATCATTAACGGCACAAGTGTTGGCTAATTCTAAATTTGCTTCCTTCTGACATGCCGTTTCCGGGGCATCCGGCGAGGTGGTCTTATCATTCAGCGCAAGCACCTTCGTCCTTACCGTATAATTGCCCTCATCAACCCATTCAGGCAGTCGATAGGTGACAGAGGTCTGGCCCTTCGGAAATTCAATCCACTTATTAGCGGGATAGTAGATTGATTGATCTTCATTCGTAACATCAAAAGGAAATAATACATATTTCCCTTTATCCCCAAGGTTTGGCCCACGATCCCGAATATAAGCTCCGTAATTGCGTGTATGATAGCCTAATATTTCCCGGTGCTTCCCCTCTTCTGGAATTTCAACGGAGAATGTACGGCTTAAGATAAGTGGGGGCCGTGATAGATCCGGCTCCTTCCGCTGGTCGAAGCGTCTGTTGTCGTGCGGAATCTTCATATAGTTCACGACAGGAGTATGTACAGTCACTGAATTGGGATGTATCGGAACCTCGACACTTGAACTCGGTGATCCCACACTAGAGACCATCGTGTATGATATACTTCCAGTGGATTCATAGGCATCTTTATTCGGAGTTATATCCGGAATTCTCAGATTCGTTTCATATAGCATATCCGCCCCCACTTTGGGGGCATCCGGGAATGGAGACGGGGTAGGTGCCTGTTCATCTCTATAGCCATCGTTCATGACAACCGTTGACGTCCCCAGATGATTTAAGATCAAACGATCGTTTCGCACCTGAACCTTCCCAACCTGTGCCTCAGCTGCCGAGGAAAATCCGGAATAAAAATTGGTACTTCCCCAGCTGTCTCTATGAACACTATCTCGGCCAAGATCAACCGAATAACTAGTAACCGGAGCCTCTTTATAATGATCATCTGGATCCGGACTGTGCCATACATCTGCTGATGGCGGTGAATATCCGTTTGGATCAAGACGTACGGTACCACCAGGCAGAGCGCCATTCTGTATGTCTGCATGATCAAGCTTATAAAGTCCGAAACGATTAATTTGATAGTATTTGTATGGACGCATCACTGGATAGGTTCGTGTAAATGTAGAGTAGCTGCCATATCTCGTTTCGGTATGCGATCCACACCTATACGTTTCACTATGGCTGCCCCCCTTCCCATCACTAACGGTCCGCGTACAATAGTCCGGTACCTGTACATACCAATAAGACCTATATTGCTTGCTTACCGTGATATAGTAAGTACGGTATCCACTCACCGATTGGTATCCAAATTCATGCATATACTGCTTCGCATTGGTCACATTCGCATAGAGCTCCTCACTCGATGGAATACCAAGCGACACATCGTACTTTTCCGCTCCCCTATCCATCGCCTTAAGAACTGCATCGCCTTCCGGCGTTGAAACGAAGGTTTCCGAGTCAGGGTTAAGAAGAACATCTGGAGCCAGCCCCACATCGATATACCATAGTTTAGAGTTTCGAATATGCCACATTCGGGCTACCCCCCATGTATGCTTCGTGGAAGGCACAACTATGTGGTAATAATTTTCCCAAGGCACATAGACGTCCTCTTTGAAATGAGCTCCATGTTCCCGCTTCATACCCTCGATAAAATTGGCACGAAAATGACTACGGTAATCATCAAATACGGTTTTTTTAACGTTCGGATACACTGATTTAACCGTTTCATTTTTCCATGGATCTGCAACCCAAGTATAATTGTTAAAAAAACTGCCTGGATTGGGAGCATCATCATAAGGATAATCATTATTCGGGTATTCTTCGCCCTTGTTTGTGTAACCAAGGTACCTATATTCATTTTGCTTGTACGTTCCATGGGGACTGCCGTACACTAATCTATTTTTCGTTTTCCAAACCTCTGCATTTACTTTTTCAATGTCGTAATAGTTCGAATAACCGTATTTTTCGAATATTTCCTTATTAGCCGCACCTACTGCCGTATCTCCAAAAACATTTGCGTTATTAGATAAGGTGACAGCTATTAATATAATAATAACCAGTGGAGTTAATCTCTTCACTTTTTTCACCAAGCCTGAATACTAGTTAAAGGATCATTACCTTGCGTAATAATTTGAATCTTTTTACTGTCCCAATCTATGTATTTTATTTCTTGCTTTTCATTACGCCAGTCCGAATTAGCCTTAACAAAATCCATGACTTCTTTCGTGATTTCCTCGCCAACTTTTTTATTTAAGAAAATTTCTACTTCCTTATATTGATTTTCTACAGGCTTTAAATAATTGATATGGATTGAGAATTCCACCATACCTTCTTGGCCTTCAAGGTCCTCTATGTCTGCATGCGCAATCGACTCATCAGTTGTGATATTCACTGTATAACTAGTCTCATCCCACTCGACCTTGGCTCCAAGCGCTTCCGACACAAAACGAAGCGGTACGAATGTCCGCGTCTCATGGAATATTGGCATTGTATCCATTTGATGCGCTTCCCCATTAATTGTAATCGTGGGATTATTCAGCGTCAGAAGAATGGTATCCAGACCGAGTCTGATTGTGGCAAGACCTTGTTCTCCGTCCCAGTCGACGATGGCTCCAAGCTTCTCCGAAACGAACCGAACCGGAATCATCGTACGTTCGTTTTCATCAAGAAACGGCTTGGCATCTGGAAAAATAACAGGGGAATCGTTAACCGTCACTTTTATTTCTTGTGCAGCTTGCGCAGGCACCGCAGTCCATATAAGCATTATTGCAGTTAACAGCATAAACCACTTTTTCATATCTCAAATTCTCCCCTCTACTCGTCACTAGCCTTGTTACTCGCATTCCTCAATAAAATATCCCTTCTTCACCGCTTCGATTGGATCGAACAAGACTTCGACTTTTGTAACTCCGGGAGGCACCGTACATCCTGTCGGGTACGCAGTTAATCTGCCATTGCTGTTATGCTCCGTGCCGACCATAGTTCTCCGCCCTGCCACGCCTCCCCCTCCGAATGCAATCGCCTCAAGCCGGTCGCCGCCCGGTAGAGGATAACCTTGAAGTAGGGAAATGATTCCGATTCCTCCTATGGACTGTTCCGCCATACTCTGATTCAGAGAGAATCGGACCGACAACCCCATGCGTTTGATCATCTCCATATGTCGATTGACCGCAGCAGCCATATCCTTTTCAATTGTCGCCGTGATTGCTTCCTGCTGGACTTCCCAGAAATTGGAATCGCTGATCGGATTAAGGCTTAATCCAGAAGCTGTTAGTTCTTTAAATCGGCCTTGATAAAAACGGTTTCCCGCCGGATCGTAGACCGTAATTTGATCATCCAATGTAAAATATATGATCTTTCCGCCTGGAGTTGTGTAGGAATAAGGACGGATCGGCCAGAAGATAGGCTTGAGCTCACGCGAACCGCTGGCTGATGCAGTATCCTCCAAGGTAACCAATATGTAGCCGTCGTATCGAATTAATACAGTAGCAGGCATATGCATCTTTAGATTTTGAATGGCGGCTGCATCATGACTAATCATAAATTGCGCAGCAATATTTCTGATTAATATTTCATACACTTCATTTCCGACAGCAAACTGCTTCTCTTTCCCGTAGCGAACGCCCCCTTTCACCTGCTGAGCCTCCAGCATCGCCAAATATGCGCCCGCATCGTCTACCGCGGTTTGAAAGCCCTCTTGATATTGATACGCAAGCTGCTCATTACGCTGCGCTCGACCTTGAAGCGTATCGTGTACAATGACGATCGGGAGCATGACAACGAGATAGATAAGAAGTACACTAAGGGGCTTCATTCCTAACCATCCCTCCGTACTGAAATACGATCGGCACGTGGCTGGTACGGAACAGGAAGGAACGGATACTTGATGCCAAGGTCGTACCCTTCGATTCAATCCGTGTTACGAAAAGATCCCCGACGTTCATCTTATATCGGCGGCTTGGGTGGTCGTCCCGGGCGCTTGAACCAGGAGGAAACAGCTTCTCGAGGATGTCCTTTGTAAAGTATCCTTGGTAATCAACGCTGAATGTGTTTTTGAATGTAGAGGGATCATTGGCATCGTCGTAGACGGGAATGAGCAGCTTCTTGCTGTGCTCGAAATTCGCCTGTAAAACAAGACCGCTGCTATCCAGCCCCTTCATTAATGTGGAATAATCGCGAACATCAATGTACCCCTTTGCCCTCACCCGGTCTACAAACTCGCGGGCCGCTGCTTGAGCCGTAAGTCTGGCTTGATCCTCCGTGCGCTCCGCTGTCCGCAAGGCGGGATATATAATCAAAGCAAAGATCAGGAGAACAATGGTTATCCACGCCTTAAACGTATCCACCATTGCAAACCCCTCCTAACATGTAAGCCGTAACATGGTCATGGCCGTTTAAGCTGTATCATGGTTATCGTGCCTTTGTCCCGGTAAACGGACATCTTATAGCTCTGCCCCGGAATAACGGATAGATCAATTTTGGATATTTCCGTGGCTCGTTCATTTGTTTTAAAAAAATCGACGTTAGATAAACCGGTTACCGCTTCGACGGTGATGTAGCCTGTACTCGTTTCAACTTGAAGCTTGAAATCGCCTGCCAACGCATAAGAGACAAGCGAGAGAGCCTGTTCCCCCGATATCAGGGATAGATCAGGCAGCCCTTCGTAACGCCAAGGCATCACCTTGTCCTCCTTTGGCTGAACCGTGGAGACCGGGGCCGACAGCTCATTGGATAAGAAGGAGAACCCCGAAACGGCAAACAGCATCCAAGCAAAAAGTGTCATTAAAAAACTACGCACCGAATCCATGGCCAAGCTCCAGTTCGTTATGTGATCGTGGGTAAAACAGGGCAGCCCTAGCGTACATCCGGACTGCCCCCAAATCATTGATTATTGCTGGGTAAAAACAATCAGCCGCGGGTCACCGTTCTGGTCGTAATAAATTTTAGAGGAGAATGTAGCACTTGGGCTCACATAAGATCCTGGCTTTGTAACATTTTGAAAATCGGACATAGTTTTACCTTGGGTGGTACATCCTGCAATTGCTGGATCAACTAAGTTACCACTTGTGGATTGAGGCGCATAGCAATTCTGTAAGTCCCCATTATTCACAACTAAATCAGCCGTATTGGTTTGGTTTAATGCTTTTACAGCCCCGGTTTGAATACGAACCGTAAACTGCTTACGCTCTCTGAATTTGTTAACCGCGTCCAACACATCCGTACCCGTTAATACAGCTGCATCGTACATCGCAACATCCGTTAAGTTTTTGGTCGTCGCGCTGATGCCCGTTTGAGCACGCTTGAAATACCCGCTTGACAGCATGTACACGCTCACCCCAGCCGCTACAATCAGCAGCGTGATTAAAATTCCAATAGCCCATTTTAAACCGGTTGATACGTTCTCCATCTTCCAATCTCCTCCTTATTCTACCTCTCCGATCAATTACTGCATGTCAAAGTAAATAGCCGTAACGCGCTTGTTCACATCCCGAACGATAGTCGATCTAAAGCTGGCCTGAGGCGGGACATAATAGGTACCGCCAAACTTGGTAATTTGCTCCTCCTTAACACTGCAGCTCATCGGACTACCGCTCACCAATTGACCTAAGCTAAAGCTAAATCGGGGACATGTATAACCACCTCCCTTTGGGGTCATCCCAAAGTCTGTATAAGTACCTGATTTGTACATGCGAATATATAAATAAAAGGCTTCCTGTGTGGCATACCTTCGATATGCGGTTACAACCTGCGCCCCGCTCACGATCTGATTATCGTAGGCAGAAAACTGCGCATCTGTAATCAGCTGGGCTTGCGCTGCTGCCTCTTTATTGGCAAGCGTCATAATCGGCTTGGTCTTGTTCCACAGCAGCAGCCCGGTGCTAATAACCAACATCGTCACCAGTACACCGATTGTCCAGTAAAGGAATTTCTCAATGTTGCCCATCCGACTGCCTCCTTTACATACTGCCTGTCAGCTTATTGAGTTCACCCAACTGCTGGAACGCCATAAAACAGAAGGGAACCAGCAAATACACAACAAAGGTTGCTTGCAGCGGAAGGAAGCCGACAAGCTTACCGATGCTTGCTTTCCGGTTTACCATCTGCTCGTACATCAGCTTGCGCTGCTCCATGGCAAAGCTTCGTTCCTGTTCGAAATCATCAAAAGCCTTTTTGATCGGAATCAGCTCTGTAGAAACTTGCAGCCTTTCTATAATTCGCTCAAACGGAGGAAAGCGTACCTCATCCTTTAATCGTTCCAGCGCTTGCCAGGAACCGGATTCATAGTCCATCAAGCATCGGAACAGCTGCTTCTCAAAGATGTAACTGTAACGATGCATCCACTCCAGGATTTCATAGACACTGATTCGCGACATTCCGGAGAGCATCCCGACGATAGAGTAGAAGCCATCTACTTCATTCTGCATCTCCCATTTTCGCATGGACCGCCGAACGATCAGCAGCAGGTTTGGAATCCAGTAGCTCCCCCAGCCAACTGCTATAGCCAGCAAGTAATCCGTCCACCGAAACGTTTCTCTCTCGTACTGCAGCCGCGCTTGCGCCAGCTCCTTAGCCAGAAGCTCTGCCTCCTTCCCAGTTGGCATGTATGGCTGTCCCTGAAGCTTCTCGAGCGCATACCCTTCAAGACGATCACTCGGCACATTCATTGTGATCAGCTCACGCATCAGCTGCGCCAAATATTGCTCCTGTTGCACAAACGATTCTGTATCCGCACTGGATTGTCCCGCCCCCGCGACGGCCGCAGGCTTCGGGTGAAGCAGATGATCTCGTATAATTCCGTGGATATACAGCTGAGCGATGATGAGGAACAAAAAAATACCTACACTAAGCACTGCCTTCTGTGTATACAGTTCCTTGATCGACATATGGGAGTTCGCTTCCCTGAGCTGCTGCTGAACCCGGAAGTAACCGATCCGATGACTTGGTGGTACAAGGCGTTCCACTAAGGCGCGAATTTGTTTCGATTGTAGAAGTCTCCGCAGCCACTTCCCCTCTTCTTTCACCGCTTGGGAATCCCCATCAAGCCCACGAATCATTCGAAGACTGATAAAACAGCCTACAATTAACCCATATAATAGAAGAAGTGAATATAGCCCCCAATGCGAGTTATAGTAATCCGCCATCATTGGGAAATTACTCTCACCCCATTTGCGCAGCGGGTCTATCATAAAGACCGGTGCGACAGCAACGAATACGATTCCCCCGAGGAGATTATCCAGCTTCTCTCTCCGAATGATATCCATCCGAATTTCTTCATTAATTTTTCCAAGGCCGTTTAAGAAAAGCGACTTACCTTCCTTACTCTCATCACCGTCACCATACTCAGCTGTGTTAAAGCTAATCCCGGCAAGCTGCTTCATATATCGATTCGGCGCAACCTCGTAATATTTACGAAGCTCGTCCTCAGGATCAACAGCTTTTAGAACGTCCGCAATTTGCCTTGCGTGTACTGCCATTAGACGGCTGGACTTCTCGGCCGTTCTCTCAAAGCTTTCTACGACCATGTGCGTTTGGTGATATTCATGCCTCAAATCAAGCATGAACTCTGATTGACCGTAAAGCAGCTTTTTCTCGACGCGGCCGATCATCATATCGCTGATCACACTGCCGATATAGATAGCTGAGAATATAATGGCAAAGCGAATGCGCCATTCCGATGTCAAAAGAAAAGAGAATAGAACGACTGCACTGACCGACGCGATTACAAGCAACGTAACCTCAACGGACTTACTGCGTACCACTCGCTCATCCCCTGCATAAATCGCGGTGAATCTAGAGCGTGCGCGCCTCATTAATAGAGAAACAATCGGGAGTTCGCGCATATAGGGGTAAACTCGCTCAGAGAACCCGTTAAAGGAGCGCTGCTTCTTTTGCTTCGGCAAGAGTGCCTTCAGCCGTTTAAGATCATGGGAGCCTTGTGCCTGTGCTGTAGCAAGAACAAGCAGCAGAAGTAGGATTAATGTAAGAATGACCACGACCATGACAAGCAGAAGAACCATCGGGTTCATGAGGCTTCCCCCCAATACCGGTCCAGAAATGCCCGAAACTGCTTTGCATCCTCGGAATTCATATGACGCAGCATCTCGCGTATATTTCGCTCGGTCAGCCGGGGACCCGCGATGTACGCTCCGTCCCGCCACTCCACGACGTTTTGAAAATCAAACGATTTACGATCTGTTGAGCGAGCGAAATATTCGGTCATCGTATCCATAAACGCATCGAGCTTACTTTCCAAGTCCGGCATATTCTTGTATGCGGACGGGTAGGAAGCCGTATCGTCCAGCGGAACGCATTCGGTAATGCGCTCAATGTAACGATGCCCCGCTTCATTCTTCACTAAATGAATGTTAAAACCAATTACATCAACAACTTGTTTTTCTGCGATTTTTTCATTGGAGAACACACCGGTAGCAAGCAAGCTGTTGCGCAGTGAGTAGATTAAGCTTGGGAAGGTCTTCGCGTGGTGGGTAAACAAGGTGAACAAAGAAGCAACCTGAGCCATCTGAATCATCCAGCTCGCGATTGGATGTGTCGCAACTTCACCTAGAATGTTAACAGCGCCATCCGTTTTCTTCTGTGTATCTAGCCCTTGTTGACCGCTAACTGTGGGTGTTTCCCGAAATGATAAAATGTTGCGTGTCGGATAAATTTTGCGTAAACGAAGCTCGAACGCCATTTCTTGAATCCTTAAATTTAACGTGCCATCAATATGCTTGACCATGGCCATGAGAAGCGTCGTCTTCCCCGTCCCCTGCTGACCGGTAATACCGGTAATTCTAGCACCCTTGATCAAAAACTTAATCATGTCGATCACAAGGTCCGCGTTATCATCCTGAAGCAGCTCTTCCAATTCCGCTTTGGAAATATCAAACTTTCGCACGAAGAATGCCCAGCTCTCCGACATCTTAGGCCGTACCACGACGACACGGCTTCCGTCGGCCATATCATTAACCATATACCCGTTCGTCTCATTTAATTGACCCGGACTTCCGAACGTGTAGATGTTTTGACAAACCCTCTTTAATTCCAGATCACTTTCGAAGCTAAGGAACGATAAGTGAATTGATTTTCCACGATAGAATATCCAGATTGCGTCATGAGCCCTCGGAATTTTGGTTCGCTGTCCTAAATAGTCGCCCATGTCAAGGGATTGGGAGACATCAGGCGGAAGACCGCTCGTCCCTCCGTTAACACCGTCAATGTTTTGATCTCGGATCTCATCGATTGCCCCTAGTCCTTTATAGGCTTGATACACACGCTGAACGATAATATCCAGCTTATCGCTTAAGGACAATGCAGGCATCTCTTCAAAATACACTTTCTTGATGTCTTCAGCAGTGATCTTATAACAGCGGGCACCATCCTCGAACTGCCGCAGTTGGTCAAGTCCATGCTTTCTGATCAATTCATTGAGCGCATTCAAACCGTATTTTTTCTGGTAGACATGAAGCAGAATGTCAAACATGTGCTGAGGAGTCAGTCGATCCCGTCGGTCGAAAGGGATAACCTCATTCACATTTTCTTCATCGAACCCGTAAGCACTGACTAAGATGTCCTTCATATATGCCTTAACGTAACGCTTGGAGGCGATATCTCCATGCATACAATTGCGCAAGGCTTTCCTCAGCTCATTCTTCCGGGCTTTCCTGCGGTTAAACTCCTCATCATTCACATTGCCCTCGTAAATCGATGCGGATATCGCTTCTTGCAGAGCCGCCCGGACGAACGCCTGAATATCCTCTAGATTAAAACGTCCCTCATCTTTATCACTCAGCTTCTGACGCTTTCTCCTCATGAGCATAAGCAGCCCAGCAAGAAGTGCGATTGTAATCAGTAGGATTAGAATGGCGTTAATCATACCGTGACCTCCGCTCTCGGAGAAAGCTCTAACATCTTAAGCATTTGTTCATTGAACCGCCGAATGGAAGCAATAAAATATGCATCTTCGTTGAACTCCAGCATACGCGCCTTCGCATTTGAAGCACGAATCAAATATTCTAATGCAAGCTGCTCATTGAGTGCGTCCATATATTTAGATTGATAAGGGACCGCATGCAAAGACGATTCGGACATGGCAAAACGCTTCGAAAGACGCTTCATCGTATATTTCGATGAACGCTCGAATTTTCCCAATACATACAAAATCCGTTTTTGCTCGAGATGTGTCGGCCATGAGGTCTTCGTAAAGAACTGTTCCAGCAAACCCTCGTTTTGATTCAAATTCACCACCACTAGATCCGCATGAGTAAGAACAAGGTCGGATAAAGGGTTTTGAGCTCCCGGAACGATATCCACAAATGTGAGATCATAGTAGCTTTTTGATACCTCAAGTAGAGGGACCATTATTTCCATGATGCTCCCAGTCTGAAGCGAGTCCGGACCCGCTAAGAAATCCAGCCTGTTCTTAAGCACGGATTCTGTATTATCTCTCAGCCCCTCCGGAGTTAACAGTCCGCAGTGCACAAGTCGTCCGATTGCGTCCAAGCCGCCTCCCTCCAGAAGAAGCTCCGACTTGGGATTGCGCATATAATTTCGCTCAAGAAGAGAAGGCTCCGAATGCGAGTGACATACCAGAATCCGCAAGTGATAATCCAATGCCAATAATGTAGCGATAGCCACTAAATTACTCGTGGTGCCGACTTGGCCATGAACTGGTCCCCAGCATGCGACAATCATACGCTCACCCCCCTAACCTCTTGGCAGCATAGCTCCATAATTTCTTAATGCTCTTAGAAGGCACTTCAAAATGCTCGATCAAAATATCATTCATTGTGTCTACAAAATCAGCGGAAAGCTTCTTTAGTGGGATACGACCGTCAAAGACCATATCTATTCTTCGTTTCGCATCTTCCTCGTACACATAGAAGCGTGGAGACTCTTGCTCCTGCAGCCGCTGCTCAATGAATTTTGGTGTTATGCTGCAAGGGGCTGAGATGAGTACAACAGCGTCAAACTTCACCACTCGGCTTGCACTCTCCATAAAGTCGATAGAGTATCGGTCGAAAGTCGTTACCAGGAATATCTTCTCATATATTGATGCTTCTTCCGGAATTTCGTGTAGGTCATGAATGATGATACTGCCTTCATCTTTATCGAGCGGATGGATCGCAATCTGGGAAACTTCTCCGTTAAAGTAGGGATATACCCTCTCTTCCTTTGTTCCAACGGAGACCGATTCTCCGCGATGGGATTGTATTAGTGCTGCAAGTACTAGAACCAAATCATGCTTTGCGCAATTGCCCAGAATGCCAAGACGCATTAGGTTTATCCTCCTAGAAGACTTGTGCTATTTCCTGTTGACACATCTGGAGCCGAAGGAGAAGGCTGGGTTCCATCGGCTGCAGGGGCCCCTTGATTCTGAGGCGGCTCGACCGGCATTTGAACGGGAGCAGTGTTAGCTTGAGTTTGCGGCTGCATCCCGGGGTTCGGTGCCGCCGGCTGTGGTACAGTTACACCTTCTTCCTCCGGACCTAAGGGAGCTCTCCCTCCCTCTGAGATTCGCTTACTTACACCACTGCCGCTTGGCAGATCCGCACCGATCCGAACCTTGCTTCCTTCAGGCAATTCATTCATTCGTCTATCTAAGTCCGGACGAAGAAGCGCCATCGCCGCTAGCTTTGCTTTATCGATAATGCCAGGGTCAGTTTGCATCGCACGCAGTACATCCATAGTAGGGACATACGTCACAACCGCCCGCTCCTGGAACTCCGGATCTACATATGGAACAGCGTAAAGCTCAGCTTCCCTCATGTAGCTATCGACAAGTGCCGATTGCAAAATCATGAGTTCTTCTTCTGTTACATTAAAAAAGGCAAGCTGTTGTCCGGCATGAACATCAGACAGCTTTTTCTTAGCGACTACAATGTAGTCTTCACCGTTCGGAAATACGATCCGAATATCGACAACATCCGTCTTTTGAATTCGCAGCGGTAGACGAATATATTGGGACTCGTGCTTGCGTTCTGTAGAATCCATCTTACTTGCGTCCCGAACCATATCGGAAGTAAGCATGGTTCCCGCTAAGGCATTAATTTTTAAGTGCTTACCCACTAGGTCTTTAGGGTCGAGCACCACATTTCCAGGGGTTACATGGCTGGGAATTTTTTCTTCCCGCAAATCCATAGCCCCGATGATCTCGCCTGCTTGTTTGGCTGACTGCAGCACATACGCCTTTTTCGACTCATCCTGATAACGTTGAAGCAGCGAATTTCGTTGGGCCAGCTGCTTCTCAAAAGATTGCCTCTCTTCCAACAGCTTGGCCGTATAGAAACGATAGGTAGCGAACCACACACCCGACGTTAATATAGCAACTAAAATCCCGGAGATGGTTGAATATAAAACGACTTTTTTCACCTTCCGAACAGCCACAATAAGTCCCTCCGTCAACCAAATAGATAAGTCATCTTTCACAATACTGATTTTAATCAATGGGACCAAGTTGCGTTTTTTCTCATCCCTTCCACATATTACCACGCCGTTTTGGGTTTCAATAGGTTCTCAGGATACGGGAAGAAACTCACATTTTGCTTAAAAAATAGAATACGCACCTAAATCGCACAAAAAAAAGTCGCATTATGCGACTTTTCAAAAACTTTTCATTAAGACATGGTTCCATTAGATTAATAATTGTTTATACCAAATGTCCTATCATAAATAGGAATAGGGAGCGGACCAACCTGGTCTAGCCATTTCTGCCGCAGCTTGTTCGCGACGAATTCGTTCTTCCTCCTCACGGCGTGCTCTTTCCTCTTCACGCTGCAATTGATCGGCATATCGTGATAGGCCGGATTGGAGATTAAGAATTGCTCGATAGAGCTGATCGGTCTTTCTCATCCATAACCTGCAATCGGCTTCAAAATCAGCTTGCCCCATTCCTACCCAATAATCTCTGATATCGTATATTGCTTCATCCATATCGTTCTTGCATGCCTCTGTACTGGTTAGCAAACGCTCACAGCTTTCACTTAATCCGTATACATATGTTGAGCTTACCATCGGGAACCCCCTTAACAATAATGTTATCCCGCACTCTCAGGAGAGAACGATAATCCCAAACTGATTAATATCAAAGTAAGCAGGAACACCGCTCCCACAGCCCCCCAAAGCATGATTGTCTTCTTGATAGGCTTCTTGGTAACGACTAGCAGCTTGGATACCCAATCTACCGCGGTCTCATCCGGATACAGCGGGTCCTCGTATCCCGGAATTAAATAGGTCCGTAAATCATCAAAGTCCTGTTTTAGTCTTTGAAGAACAAGCTGTTGTCCGCTCTCAAGCAGCAGCCTGCAGCGTCTTCTCTCATACGGACTATACATACTTAGTCTTTCCTTCAAAAGCTCATATTTCCACATTGCCCCATGTCCGACAACGATCGGCACTTGCGCATTCAGCCAAAGCTCGAGACCATTCAGCCCGGGCCTCTCTTTAAACATATCAATCCATAATATGATATGTGAGTATCCGCTTAGCATAAGCTCTGAAATATCCCAGCGATGCTCTCTGCGGTAGAAGGTTATACCTTCATACTCAAACATCTTTGAGCTTCGATCTTCCCGTTCACCTTGAAAGGCCAGTTCTTCGAGCGAGCTAATTTCCTGGCGGTCATCGCCGCAAACAAGCGGCTTCCAGCCAAGCTTGGCAAGCCCTGCAGCAAGCAAAAAGGCAGCGGCACCGACATCTTCGTCCCCCCTCGCTCCGCATATACTAATGACTAGGGGCATACCAGCAAGCGGTGCTTCCTTGAAAAAAGGAGAAGTATGGTCAAGCACAGGTGCTGCCTCCTCCTCTGCTGACGTTATTCTCTTCATCTCCTCCGACGAAAGCTCACCTAATACAGGGCGTACCTTTAAAGAAGGATGGACTGCTTCATCCTTCTTTAAACTCGTCTCCTGCTCAGGGAAGGCCGCCTCCACTGTTATGCTATCGATATTTGCCTTCTTACCGCTTAACCAGCCGAATAGACCTCGTTTGGGTTTTCCTATAACGGCATAATAATCGCGCGTTGTTTTTTTCTCACGGATCCAATTTAGAATGTCGTCGCCCTGATAACTAGTAAAAAATTGCAGATCATGAATACGAAGATGAACCATTTGACGGATAAATTCAATTTCCTGTTGAAGCTCGTCTGGCAGCTGTACTATGATTCGCAGTGACTTGCCGTACTTCCTTATATCCGCCATGTGCTTTAGAATGGAGCTCGACTGCACAGGATGCTGCAGCCCCACCGATCCTTCTATGAACACGATAGAGGATCCATCGATTTCCCGACTCTTTAGATCAGTCAAAAAATCCGCGTAGGAATGATGATTCCCCGTAACAGCAAACCCCTCATTCTCTAGAAAATAAGACAGCAACATGCTTAAATCAGGAGAGCATACTAGGTGAATTTTTTTAACGGAACGTGATCCAAACAGCAACGATCGTATCTTCATCGTTTGGCCCCCACTCGGTTCATGATGCCGCTTCTGTTCTGCGGATTACGATACGCGCACCATCGGCACAATTTTCACTTGTGAGCATACCATCCCCGGGGAATAGGATCCATTCCCGATCGGACACTCTAATTTCTATGTAGTAACCATGGTTGCTACCCGCCGGCTCTGTCAACCAATACGCTTGTACCAGAAGGTCAAGAAATGCTTGAACAGGCAGCTCCGAAGGAAGCTCAACATCCAACTGCTTCGTATGCTCATCTTCAAGACTTACCGTTACGATCATACGCCGAAACCCTCTTTTCCCACTATATCTTGTCCATCGAGATTGGCAGCTTCACCCGATAATGCATGTCTTCCAATAAAAAGTAAGCTTCTCCTTCTCCGATTCGTTTGTTGATTTCCAGCCCGTTGTCTTTTAAATCGTCAATAAAAGCCCCATGCTCCTTTAGCAGTCCCCCGCTTAACAAGGTGTGTCTCTGATCCATCAGCAGCTTCACGAAGACAGTCATTTTCAATTGAAGCCATTCCTCGGCAGTTGACCCAACCAACAGCAGCACTCCTAACCCCGAGCCATACCGGGCAATACGCTCTACATGGCCTAGCGATTCATCATCCATCCAATGGATTGCCGATTTTAGGTTCGGGATGACGATCACGATCAGTGGGTACCGTGACGCAATATAATCCGCTTCGTCATGTTCGACGGCACAAACGGCTGCCTGCCTGGAATCATTTTTTCGTTCCTGAAGCTCTGATATGACCGCTGATGTATAAGCTAGCAGCTCTATCCCGGTGCTTAAACGCTTTTCCTCCCATGAGGAACCCGTTTCCCCATTAAGAGATTTCATGCCTTCAGAAGCTACAATACCGAATTTGACCTTTTGAAAAGAAGCTGCAAGTGTTCGAACAAGGCACTCCAGTTGTGATGATGCTTCTGCGGCATTTACATACGATATGGCACAAACAGCTGTCCGTCGAAGGTCTACAATCACCGGCTGTATATTCTCCATGTTCAATCCAATGGGGAACGCGGTCTGAAGTTGTTCCGTTGTTAAAGACTCCTTTGTCTTAAACAGCAATTCTTGAATCGTTACGGATTCGGCAACCGATATAGACTGGGCAACCGGTTTATGGAACACTGCTTTCATTGCATCACACTGCATACGGATGCTCTCCGAAACTTGATCATCCGACAAGCCCTCGGCAGGTAATGCTGCTTGGAATTCCAATGGGGTTGAATCCTTAGCTAAGCCTCTTCCAGGTGTTTTCTCCGGCTCCAGCCCATTCGTTCTTCCTACAATTGCTGTATATTCCGATCTCTCCGACAATTGGAATACGAGCATTTGGGTGACATTCTGCGTGATGCGATAAGGAAAGGAATTGACGGCATTTGCCGCAGAAACGAAATAAAACCCATAATTGCCGCCTTCTCTCACAAGCTTCACAATGTCCGTCACCCGATCGATACTGGCTTCTTGAAAATTCGTATAGTTGTCGAGAACGATCAGAATTGCAGGAACCTGCTCACCCGTAGCAGTCCTATACGATACGAGGTTGCTAATTCCGCGTTCTGCGAATTTCCGTTTGCGAATCTCCAATTCCCCAAGCATCCAGCTTAACAGCTTTTCAAGCTTCTCCTCATCCTCGGGATATACCACTTCTCCTACGTGAGGAAGGTTTCGAAACACCCCTAATGTTCGTGTTCCAAAATCCAAAATATACATGTGAATATCATCTGGACTGTACTTTAAGGCCAATGCCATCATTATCGTTTTCAATAGCATGGTTTTACCCGTTCCGGGTAGACCATAAATCAACAGGTGACCGTTTCGGCTAAAATCAATCTTTAGTGGGAATTGTACTTGGCGCATTGGATGGTCTACGATGCCAATAGGGATAACCAAGTAATCCGTTGCCGTCTCCCATTCTCGACCGTTCCAATTCTGCTCCTTCTCAATCAATTGATTTAAGTGAACCTTAGTTGGGAGTGGAGGTTGCCACAGTTGAAACGCACGTTGCACACCGTGTAGCTCAGATTGTTTCACAATTTGATTTACAACAACCTGCAGCTGTGTAGGCTTCTTCTCGCTTTGTTCCTTAGGCTGGCTCCACACCAATGGTGCTCTTGAGCCCTGAAGACCTACAACGTAGGCTTGACCACCTGTAGTCTTCGTTGATCCCTTTTCTTCATAAGGAGCACCGCTCCAAGAGGATTGGAACAACGTAAACACTTCATTATTGCCTACTTGGAGATACCCGCGTCCTTTCTCAGTAATTTCTGCTGCTTCAGGACGCTTCAGCATTTCCTGGCTGTCTGCCGTCGTTTGCACTTTTAAGCACAGCTTAAATCGGGAATTACTCCAAATCTGGTCGTCTACGACTCCGGACGGCTTCTGTGTAGCTAGAATCAAATGAATACCTAAGCTCCGGCCAACCCGTGCGGCACTCACCAGCTCCTTCATGAATTCGGGCTGATCCGATTTTAGCTCGGCAAACTCGTCAACAACCATAAGCAAATGTGGTAATGGCTCAAGCAGGGAATCTTTTCGGGCCATGACAATATAATCATCAATATTCGTAACATCCACTTCACTAAATAATCGCTGCCTGCGCTGAAGTTCACTTTTAATAGAGGCAAGTGCACGGAGAATTTGGTTCCCGCTTAAATTCGTAATCGTTCCGACGAGATGGGGAATGCCGGTAAATGCGTTAGCCATTCCTCCCCCTTTATAATCGATAAGTACGAATGCTACTTCATGGGGGTGGTAATTCACCGCAAGTGCCAGTAAGAGCGATTGAAGCAGCTCACTTTTCCCTGAACCAGTTGTACCGGCCACTAGGCCATGCGGCCCATAAGCCTTCTCATGCAAATCAAAAATTAGCATTTTCCCCGCCTGTCCCCGGCCCAAAGGCACTGCTAAGGAACGATTCGCTTTATGCTGCTCCCAGCGTTCCGTTAGACGAAGCTCTTCGACACTTTTAACGTCAAAGCTATCTAGGAACGTAACCATCGTCGGAATGTGACCGTGGTCATCCAAATCCTTCAGCCGTATGGGAGCCAATGATCTTGCATACGCGTCGGAAGCCTCCAAGCCGGCCAAATCAGCACGAAAAGTTTTTCCGGCCTCATCCAGCCTATGATGAACATCCTTGCGGATACAGCCTGTGCCATCCTTAACCTCGACGATAACCTGACAATTGAGTGGAAGTTCGTAGTCTATTTTTTCCGAAATAAACACACTTGTCATCGCCAAATTCATATCGTTCGCAAGCACATATTTCATGATCTCCGATTGCTCCCAAAATTCAGGCGCGAGCATAAGTACAACAAGATGCGGAAGACGCGTTTTTCTACTAATCATATTCACGTTCTTACTTTGCTCACGTGTGCGCAGAACCGGCAGCAGGAGATCTGCCAGCTCTATCGCCTCATTCGGTGAGGCTGCCAAGAACCGTACTTTGCGGTCTTTTCCCCATGTATGAGGAAGCCAGCGAATCCAGTCCCACTCTTCCAGCTCTCCGGGCCGGATCAGTCCGATCAAACGAATGTCATCATAACCATGGTGGGTAGTCACTTGGGTAATAAATGCATAAACAAACGATCGAACTTCGCTCCGCTTTCCGAAGAACCCTAGCGTACTGATATCCGTAAGCGGCAAGCTGAAAGGTACATCCCTGACCCTTTGCCATTCCTCGCATATCTGTACAGCAATACGCTCCGCCGGATTTTCCTCATCCACGGCACGACTTTTCGGAGTATACTGAGGGACCCTGCCCATCCCCCTCTCGCCAATCCCAATCCGTATTTCCAAAAAATCGTTTTCAATTGCGGTTCGCTCCCACAACTGCTTACGCTGATGACGCGCAATATCATAGCAGCCCTCAACAGAAGGATGAATGAAGCTCATCGCATTACGCTGCTGATTAGAGGCCTCAACGAGCTCGTTGCGGACCTGGAATAAGTAATCGGTATATTTTCGCGTTAGCTTTTTGTTTTTCTGGTGATGATTTTTCACATTACTGCTATAGTTCAAAACGGAGACCAATACAGAAACCAACGTCATTCCCATTGTCATCACCAAAATGTAGACCGATCGTGTAAAGGTCGACACAAATATTGTGATCGTAAGCATTACTAGCGGTGGAAGAAGTATCGACAGCCAAGAGATCGTCGGCTTCGTTGTCGGACGGGCCGGGTCCTCCAGCTTCAGCTCTCCTTCCGGATAGGAGGGTACCAGCCGGGGTGTACGTTGAATTTGGTGCTTCAATGAACGATGCTCGTTTGGTTGCATGTGGAGCATGAAAGCTACCTCTCCTCTGTTATTTTCTATATAATCCATGAGAACTTGTACACAATTAACAAAATAAACCTACTACACATCCTTATTTTACCATACAAAAAGTTCCATATCTTTAGGAGAGATGGATCTATTTTAACTATAAAAAAAGGTGCCTCATTGGCACCCCTAATTCCTAGCAATAGTTTTCCTTCCTCTCACAAACAGCATCTATATCTGAGAATGGAAGCTTGCTATGCCTCCCTATACTTGTTCGATGCGAATCAAATTCGTCGTCCCCGCTCTACCGATCGGCACCCCTGCGGACATCACAACATAATCACCCTGACGAACGATGCCTGTGGCCAAGCTGTTTTTCATCGCGGAATCCAGCATTTCGTCTGTTGAGGCAACCGGCTCCCCGAGTACCGGAATCACACCCCACAGAAGGCAAAGCTTCCGGATCACCTCCGGGTGCTGTGTGATCGCAATGATTGGCGCTTTGGGGCGATACTTCGAAACCATCCGAGCCGTAAATCCGCTCTCCGTCGGTGTAAGAATCGCTTTGGCATCCAGCTCGAATGTTGAACGAACCGCTGCTTGGCTGATCACCTCGGTAATGCTCGGCCCGTGCTGCGCCTGCCGTTTGTTGAACTGCTCGGTGTAGTCCATGACGGACTCCGCTTTTTCAGCGATGGTTGCCATCATGCGCACAGATTCCACCGGATATTTGCCGGCTGCGCTTTCCCCTGACAGCATAACGAGGTCCGCTCCTTGCAATACGGCGGCGGACACATCGCTTACCTCCGCCCGGGTCGGCCGCGGGTTCACCTGCATGGAATCGAGCATATGCGTGGCCACAATAACCGGCTTTCCTGCCGCATTGCATTTTTCCACGATCTCTTTCTGGACGAGCGGCACCTCTTCGACCGGAATCTCGACACCGAGATCTCCACGCGCTACCATAATCCCATCGGAAGCCTCGATAATCGCATCCAGATTCGCTACGCCCTCATCGTTTTCGATTTTCGATATAATCTGAATGTGCTCCCCGTGGTTTTCCTTCAAAATCTCCCGCAGCTCTAGAATATCCTCCGCTTTTCTCACAAAAGACATCGCTATGATCTCAATTCCGTTCTCAATCCCAAAAAGAACATGCTTCACATCCCGCTCCGTCACGCCTGGCAGTGTCGTATGAACCCCCGGAAGATTGACCCCTTTACGCGGTTTCAGCTTCCCGCCATTAACAACGGAGCACAAAATTTCATGATCCGAAGTGGACTTCACTTTTAGCTCAATGAGACCGTCATCGATTAAAATTCGTGAGTTGGGCTTGACTACTTTCGGCATCTCTTCATAATTCACCGGAATCTTTGTGGAATCGCCGAGAATTTGCTCCGTGGTTAGGATGATGTCCGCGCCGCTGACTAACTCGACAAAATCCTCCTTCAGCTTTCCAATTCTCACTTCAGGACCTTTAATATCCATCAGCACGGGAACATAGGCCTGCTCGTTCTCCGCGGCCTCTCTCACCTTGCGAATGCGTTCCCGATGCTCATCCAGCTCCCCATGCGCCATGTTTAATCTTGCAATATTCATACCAGCCCGAATCATCTCACGTAAAATATGCCCCGAATCACAAGAAGGCCCCAGCGTGCAAACGATTTTCGTCTTTCTCAAACCGATCAGCTCCCATCGTTATTTTCTTCAGTGTAGGGAAAAGGCCTCCCAAAAACCATGAATTATAGTATGATGCTTGTAAAATAGTATGAAGCGGTGATACGAATGCTTTCGATCCAGCATGTGCGGCAGGACCATGGGATGAATGGCTTTGAGGAAAAATGCAGCCCCGATCAGATCAGCTTTGTTTTGGTGACTTACGGTACCTGTGTGTACTGGGTTCAGGGAAAGAAAGTCATTTTGGAAAAAGGCGATGCCCTTCTTATCCCCTCAGGATTTCCTTATTATTGGAAAACGGTGCCGACGGTTATGCATTCAAAATATATCGTTGAATTTGATTGCAAAGGCGTTTTACCATTACTTCCTGTGCTTGCTTCCAGGCAGGCTGTTCATTCCAAAATCGGCTGCTACGAGCTGGTCCTTGAACGGATGAAAAGGGTAAACACCCAATGGCTTGACAAGCCGTCCTATTATGACATTTACGCCGCTGCCCTTTTCACGGAAATCATGACCCTTTGGAATCGGGAGCTGGATCGGGGCGCGGCCTCACCCGAAAAAATCAAGCACGTTGAGGCGATGAAACTGTATATTCAGCAAAATTACCGCAGCAAAATCACAAAAGAGGTACTCGGCGACGTCATCGAACGCAGCCCGAACCATGCAGCCTCGCTGTTTAAAGCTGTTACAGGACAAACGATCAGCGAATTTGTGCATGCGCAGCGGATCCGAACAGCTGAATATTTGTTGACCGAGTCTCAGCTGACGGTGGGGGAAATTTCGGAATATTTGGGGTACAGCGATGTATCGTACTTTCATCGGATTTTTCGAGGCATCACTGGGCGGAAGCCTTCGGATGATTTGGACGAGCGAAAGCGGTTGGTTTAAGAGGAGGTTATATTCAATACATTCAACTAGCAGGACCGACTGCGGCTGTTCTGCCAGCATCGAATCAAGCCCAAAAAAACAAGCTCCTACCCTGTTCGAGTAGAAGCCCGCCGTCCATTTACGCATCAAGTGGATAGTCGTTTTTTAAAATACCATAAATCTCCAGATCCACAATGCCTTTCCCCGACCATAATGACGCTTGCCGCAGCGTACCTTCCTTGCTGAAACCATTCTTAAGCAGCACCTTCTTCGAGCTCTCATTCGGAGGCATCACTTCCGCCTGAATTCGGTTAACGCCGACATCCTGAAACAGATATCGCATCAATACTTTGACCGCATGAGTCGCAATGCCTTTTCCCCAATAGGCTTCCGCCAAAAAGTAACCGATCGTCACCATATTCACCTTCTGGTTCAAATCGAATACTTCCATAATCCCTACCAGCTTTTGATCATCGGCGGCCTCGAAGATTCCCCATTTCACCCGTGACTTTTTCAGATAATCCCTCTCAAAATGCCCAATCATCGATTTAACCGTCTCTTTATTATGTTTCGGGATGATTCCGCAGTACTCGAACACCTTATCATTACTATAGATGTCGAATACGTCTTCAAGATGGCTCGTATCCATCTTTTTTAATACCAGCCGGTCAGACTCGATTATAGGAAACGCAGTAAACAGTACATTAGTATCCATATAAATCCCTTTCTACGCAGCATTTTTCGGTTTGATCGGTACATATAAATCGACCTTGCATTTCCCTTCCTCGTCCATTGAGGGATCATTCATACAAAATTCAAGGCATGGTCGGTCGTCAGCTTCGTAGTTGCTGTTCGGAAGCCACTGACCAAATATGCTTTGATAAGTGATGCCGAGCTTGTCGATTGTGTCGTAAAATTGGAAGAGAGCATATTCTCCGCCGGGGAGCGTTTTAAACCGAATGTCCCCCTCCTCTTTCTTTTCAAAGCCTTCCGGCAATGTCACACAGGCATCGTAACGGCAGGCGAATTCATCCACGGCATTCGGATCGTCCAAAGAGATTCCGATAAAATAGTGGTTAAGCGGCGTGAGCCCATGCTTACCGGCCCATTCTCCCAGCTTCCCCCATGCATGATGAGTGTCTAAATAACTGCCGATATGTCTGGCAAACGCCACCTCGTACGCCGGAAGCTCCTTGATTGTCATATTCATCGCCCAAATCCTCCTTAGAAAGTTACTTTCGTTTTTCTTATAGTAACGGAGAGGATTGGATAATTCTGCTTGCATATTGCTAGGAAGTAATGAGATATTGCTATGTTTATAATCCGCTCTGATCTCGCTCGGCGTTTTCTGAAAATGCTTCTTAAAAGCCGCATTAAATGTTGCCACCGATTCGAACCCACAGCATTGTGAAATGTCTAAAATGCTTTTGCTCGTGTTGATTAATAGGTCAATGGAATACTGCAAACGCAGCTCATTAACATACGCCATGGGGGTTTTTCCGACAATCGAACTAAATATTCGGCTAAAATGGAACTTTGAAAAGTTGGAGTAGGCGGCCAGTTCGTCAAGCGTCAGCTTGCGGTCCCGGTGTTCTTTGATGTAGTGGATCACCCGATTCACACGTTCAATATAATCATGAGTCATCTTTACATCCCCTTGTAGAAACGTTTTCGATTTCTACCATTATACTTCCAAATAAGAGACTCAAGGAAATGAGCGTATGGTGAACGAAAGAAAAACTTTACCATTTCACCCAATTCCCTCCCCTGTTACAATGGTAGAAGATGTTTTTTTGGAACGGAGGATTCCTTTTGGCTAAGGAAAGCTTTGATAAAGAAGTCCAATTCCTGCGCATGCTCGTGCTGACAAGCGGCGCATTCAACAGACAGCAGTTTGCAGAGCGTTTGGGCATTTCCGTCCATACCTTCGATAAAACCATCCGGAAGCTCAAGGAAGTGGTAAGCTCCCTGCATCAGCATCTGCCCGAAGAACAGAGCAAGGAATTTTCCGAAACGATCCGCTTCAGCTATTATGACTCTACGGATCCGTTGCTGCTGTTTCTATTTCGCGCCAAATCCGTCAAGGAAACCGAAAGTCAACGAATTTCACTGCTGTTGGGCGCGATGAACCAGCAGGCATTATCCGCAATGGAGCTCTTGGGTCTTTGCTGCGAAAGCCTGCCTTCCGATTTCCCGCTGCCTGATGAGAAAACCATTCGTTCTGATCTGAAATACTTGGAGGAAGTCGGAGTCATCAAAAGAGAGCCGGGGCCGCGTCCTTACCGCTTTCGCATTCAAGACGACTTGATTCGAACATTAACGGATGAGGAGCTTCTTGATGTTTTCGATTTTGTCGATGTCATGGCGAACACGCAGATCCCTTCGGTTCAAGGCTACCTGCTGCGCGACGGGCTGAAAAAGCAGCTTCTGCGCAACCAGGTCGAGCAGCATGCAATCGAACCGTTTCTATATAAATATCATTATTACTCGCGCATTTTGGACGAGGCGCATCTGTTCAGCTTGCTTCATGCCATCCGGCACCGCCGCAAGGTTTGTTTTCTCTACTTCTCGCCAAAGTCTGAAAAAAGCTACGCTGCCAAAAACACGAATCCTCTATTTGAGCGGGACTCCAAGGGCAAAGCCGAAAAAACGCTTCCGCTGAAGATCGTCTACGATCATCAATATGGCCGCTGGTACTTGCTCTCCTACGGCAGGGAAGGGATTCGCAAATACCGCATGGAAGGAATAACGCAAATCGAAGAGGACGAATCCGTGGACGAAGCGGTGTTTGAGGAAAAGCAGATCGAGCTTGCCGAGAAAATCAAGTACAGCTGGCTGGTCGATACCGGACGTCCTGTGACGGTTCGCGCCCGATTTTATCATCCGGAGGGCTCCGAACCGAACTTCGTCAAGGAACGGGTCCTCCTGCAGGGACAGTGGGGACAAATTGTGTTTGAGGATGCGGACTCCTTTATCTATGAAATCATCGTTAACGGGACGACCGAAATTAAGCCGTGGCTGCGCAGCTTCGGTTCCAGCTGTGAAGTGCTGGAGCCCGTTCGATTCCGCCGGGAAATGATCGCCGAATGGAAGGAGATTCAAGCCTACTATGAATCCGTTTGAGAAGATATTCAACCACCAAATCATCTCCCGGCTGGAGGATTCGGGTACCTTCATGGTCACCGCACATGAGCGGGCCTGGCTGAAAACCATGCTGGAGCATCCTGCTGCGGCCGAAGCGTTTACTGCAGACACACGGGACAAGCTTCGCTCGATCCTCGAAGCGGATCAAGTGATGGACATCTCCCGTCACATGATCGAAAAGGCGCGCAGTACGGAAAGACAAGCCTATCACCCGCTCATCCGTCCTTTACGCCGTCATATCATGAATAAAACCGGAATTCGACTATCCTATGAAATTAAAGGCGGACGTATTAATCACGACCACTCAGGCTTTCCGTACAAGCTGGAGTATTCCATGGTGAAGCGGGAATGGTATTTGCTATGGTATCACACAAGGCATCATGCCTTCATGAGCACGAGGCTGAAACACATCCATTCTGTAACGGCCGAGCCGATCGAGCCCGCATCCGCGGAAAGCATTGTGAAGAAGATCGAGCGGGTTCTGGATTCCCGCAAAAGTGAAGTGATCGTTGAAATTGTTCGTAACTATAACGCGGAATTGTCCCGCATCTTATATGCCTTTTCCAGTTTTGAAAAGGAAGTTGAGTATAATTCGAGAGACGATTCGTACCAGGTGAAAATCTCGCTGCTTGGGGATGAATTTGAGTATTTGCTTTCCAAGCTTCGTTTTCTAGGTAAGCGGGTGAAGGTCGTTGAGGGCGATTATTTAAAAAGGCGGATGCTCGAGGCATCAACGAAGGCGCTGGAGCGTTACGGCGCGATTACGACGGGCGAAGAAATGTCGTCGTAGTCTGTCCCTTCACAAAAGGGAAAGGGCGGATTCGAAGAACCGGCCCTAAAGAAATAAGTCTTCTCCTTCACTTGTTACAAAATAATTACCTAAACTCGTTATATGCTCACTAATGTTTTTCCCCCATGGCGGCTGCTGGGATAGATCTTCTGCATCCCAAATTACTTTATCTGGACTGTAATTTTGTAATAAGGAATGGATTCCCTTCACTTCCTGCAATAAATTCGGCAGTAAAGTATTCTCTATTTCCCCCTGGTATAAATGATTCATTAAACATGGATATTTACTTCCCCAACCATTAGGCTCTAGGTGGTGATGAATTGTAGAGAAAAAGCCATGTAATAAAGTGGCCAAGCAATTACCCTCCGGGTCCACGCAGTAGCCGAGCTGTTCGGGTTCCAGCTCCTCCGGAGAATGGATGCAGATATCAATATATTCAGACACACGATCACATTCCAGCTTCAATTGCCGCAGCTGTTCCTTCATTGCGGAGCCGATCTGCATTCCCTCACCGCTCCTCCCGGGTCCGATGTAACCTTTTCTGCAACCCTTCGGCCAGCTCCCTCCAGCGCGCATCCTCTCCAGACGCGGCAAGCTCCGTCTCGTCCTGCTCCAGCCAATAATCCCCGTCCAATAGCTCGTACATATCCAGCAGCGTGATTTCCAGACAAGCCGGATTGGAAAATGCAGCAAGCATCGGCTCCGGCCCGCTATCCCAATTGTAATGGTTCACGACAGCATACAGCAGAACAGAGCAGTCCACCCGGCTAATTTTACTGCACATCGTAGGTATCGATTCTTCATATAAAATATGATCCTGGGCGGCCCGTTCTTCCGCTGTTAGTGTCATCCGCACGGCACCGGTCGTGCCTAGCAGGAGGTCAGCGATCTCCTTTCTGCCCCCGCGGGCAAAATTCCAGGCGCTAGCCAAAATCCCACGCGGCGAATCAAGCTTGGCGCCTGCCTCAAGCAGCTTTACGATCACGTCTTTTTGCTTGAATTTTACGGCCTTCTTCAAAGCCGTATCACCAAGTTTATCCTCCGCCTCCAGGTCGGCCCCCCGCTCAATAAGCAGATCGATCGCCTCAACCGGCATACGGTTCGTCACAAACAGCAGAAGCGGCGTTCTACCGCATACATCCCTCTCATTAACATCGAGCTCGGTTGCCGCTTTACGAACCGCTTCCACATCTTTCGTCTTGCTGATCTCCGTCCAATTCATCTAAGGTGGTCGATCCTTTCCCTCTTAACTCAGGCAAGCAGGCAGCTCATTTCAGCGGAATATCATAAAGCCGGATCGCCGTTTGCAGCGATTGATGAAGCTGGCGAACCGTTTCAAAGGCAGGCTCTAAGCTCTCGTCGATACCATCGACAAAAAGGTCCATATGCCACTTCAGCGTCGTTCCAAGCTGCCTTCCCATGGGGGTTTCCGGCGGCAGCGCGAACGGCCGGAGCTGCACTTTCGTTCCGCCCCGCGCACAGTCCCTCACAAACCAAGCCAAAAATTCGATGGATTGCAGGCTTTCCGGCGAATAATCGAAGGTGATCTCAAACTGGATCAGCACCTCCTGCTCCAGCCCGCCGCCGGTCCGAAGGAGGGCAGCGTGGGGAAGATGAGCGCACGCGCTGTACCCCAGCACTTCCGTATCGATCGGCTCCAGGTTCTCCACTCCGCTTTCCATTCCCGTAATGCCTTTTAACTGACGTATGGTTTCGTGAAAATCTTCAATAACGGCAGGATATTGACTCATATTTTTCTCCTTTGCATAGATCATCGGCTAAGCTAGCCGATTGTCGTCACGACATTTCCGTCCTGGTCCTTGATATACGTTTTGACAATTTGAACCGTCAAGCCCTTAAAAGAAGATAGCGACACCGCCCCTTCCTTCGGCTGCAGTACCCGGGACAGCTCGGCAGCGCTCGTCTTGTCGAGCCGGATGCGAACCTCGTCCTCGCCTTCTTCAAAGCCCGCTTTCTCTCCCGGTTCGAATACGACCTGAATATCCGGCCCAGTCATATACAGCGATTTTTCTTTCAAAATACGGCCCGCCAGCAGCTTCCCAACGATCTCCGCCTGCTTGGCTCCAATACGGAGCGATGCCGGAATCCGGCCGAACAGCCGCTTCTTGGCCGGCTCCCAGCCCAACTGATCGACATATAAAAATCCGGTGCTGGAACCGTCCCGTTCCATCCCTTGCTGCACCGCGTCAGCGACTTCGGGCATCCGCATGAAGGAATCGCGTGCCAAATCCGTAAGGTACCGCGGCATATATTCCTCGCAGGTCTTCAGCAAGCCCCGCGTATTCCAAATCTGCATCGCTTCAAGCTCGCATCTTGTAATCCCCACCATTTGCAAAAACTGCACCCGACCGTTCGGCGTATCCGCTTCCGGAAGCTCGGGGTCCTCGACAAAGGCCAGCGCCGTCAGCTCCGTATCTTCTCCCAAGCAGATCGGGCCATTGGCATCCAAGTAATCACCCGGCCGGAAAATGTTGCCGCTGTTAAAAACATATCTCCCCATATTTTGCAGCAGGTTCAGCGCCCAGCCAGGGGGTTCCTCTTCGTTTTCCTCCCGCTTAAGCCGAAAGGTCAGCTCAAATCCGTAGCCGCTGTGCTCGGCATCGTCCGATTCCTTTTCATACAGCTCGGAAAACCCAAACGTTACGAAATGCCAATGAGGAACAGGCTCCTCCGCCTTGTATGCACTAATGCCCTCAAGCGGATCGGGTCCGCCCAGCATATAAGAAATCAGGGTACCGTAATGCTTCGGCTCTTGCTCACCGTAAAGCTTACCCATCGCCAGTTCAATTGCGTCCCAACCATATGTTTTTGCTTCTTCATTTGCTTCTTCGTGCATCGTTGTTCCTCCTATCACATTTTCAAAAGGTGTAGAACACCCTATTCCATCGCTAGCAATCACCCTTCTTCATACACCTTATGTATAGAGATTCAATGTTTAACATATTTATCCTCCTTAACAATCCGATTCCCCGACCAAAAGAAAACAGGGCCCCATGTACGGGACCCCGCCTCTTTCAAACGAGCGTGGCGCTTATTTCTGGCCTTCCAGCCATTTTGTCGCTTCTTCTTGGGCTTTCTTCATGGCCTCTGCGGCAGAAGCTTCGCCTAGCAAGATGCGCTCCACATTCTCGGACAGAATGTAGCGCGGCTGACCGGAACGGTACGGATAACGCGGCGCCCACAGCTGGCTCATCTGCTTGAGAATAATATCCATCTGCGGCGTTGCCTTCACACTGTCCCAATCCGCCGCTGCTTTAATAACAGGCATACTCTGCGAGCGCTGCTCCTTCCACATATACTCTTGGAAGAACTCGCTTCCGCTGAACTTGAGCCATTCCCAAGCAAGCTCCTTGTTTTTGCTTGTCGTGCCAATCGCAAACGGGCTTCCCGCGAACATGCCGCCCATGGCCTGCTTAGGATGCTTGAAGAGGAGCGCCGCTTGATAACGGTCCTGCGTTCCGAACGTTTCCAGGCTGTTAATGAACCCCGGCGCAGAGCGCAGGTGGATCGCGACGTTGTTGTTATCCTTATAGAAGTTTTCCGAGCCTTGGTTCACAAGCACGCCTTCCGGTGCGTATTTCTTGGCTTCCTTCAGCCACTCCGCCGCCTTGGTCATCGTTTCCGAATCGAACTCCAGCTTCATGTCCTTCCACAAAAACCCGGTTCCCCATTGGCCGCCCATCGCTTCGTTAATGTTCATAACCGTGTCTGCGGCATCATTTCCGTTGAACGTCAAGCCGTAGTTTTGCGCGCCGGTTTTCGGGTTTTTACCCGTCATCTTCGCAGCTTTCTGCATGATTTCATCAATAGTCGGCGATTCGGATAAGTGCTCGACGCCCCATTCATCGAAGAGCTGCTTGTCATACACGATTAAACGCGCATCGCCGATGAACGGCAAGCTGTAAATCTCCGGTTTTTGATCCTTCGGGCCCATCGCTCTCCAGCCGTCCACTTGGCCGTTCAAATAAATCCCCAGATCGAACTTGTCCTTTTCGATATAGGGCTGAAGCGGCTCCAGCAAGCCTTGCTCCGCAAATGTAGCAATTCCCGGCACCTGATAAACGTCCGCCGCGCCGGATTGGAGCATCGTCTGGGTTTTCTCGTTGTAATTGTCCCAACCCATCAGCACGAACTCTACCTTCGCATTCGGATAGCGCTTCTCGAACTCTTCCTTCAGCACCTTCACGCCTTTGGCTGTTTTGCCCGTCACCGCGTCGGTTTTATTCTCAAACGCGAAATCGCCGATCAGCTGTACCTTCAGCGTCCCCGACAGTGACTTCGATGAAGCCAGTTCCGTCGATGCCGCCTTGCTCTCGGCAGACTTCTCGCCTGTGCTTGAACCGGTCTCGGGTTTACTAGCCTCACCGGTAGAGCTTGTCCCACCGCTGCTGCATGCGCTGAGCACCATCGTAAATAACAAGATCAAGATCATAGCGATAGACTTGGAATTTGCTTTAAACATGGATATCCCTCCATAACAATAATTAGTAACCTTCCTAAGTACCTGCCGATCCGAATTTCGGACTACTCCTGCGAAGCCTGTTTTCTCTCTACGCAATGCCCCATTGTCCACTCCCGATCCGCTCACTCTCCCTTCAAGCCGCTCAAAGCGACACTGCGAATAATATATTTTTGGAAAAACAGAAACACCAGAAGAATGGGTAAAATGCTCATCGTCGCCAGCGCCATCGTGACCCCGGCGAGCCGGCCTCCGTTTTCCGCGGAGAAGCTCGACAAAAATAATGGCACGGTCTTCAAATGCTGATCGTTGATGACGACAAGCGGCCAAAGGAACGAATTCCAGCTGTCTTGGAAGGCCAATATAGCGAGCGTTGCCGTAATCGGACCGGTCAGCGGAACGAAGATATAGAAAAACGTTTTAAATTCGCCGGCGCCGTCCATCTTTGCAGATTCCCTCAGCCCTTCGGGGAGCTGATCGAAATACTGCTTTGCAAGTACGAGACCAAGCGCGTTAATGACCGATGGTAAAATAAGCGGGTACTTCGTATTAATAAGACCCAGATCATTGAACATCGTAAACATCGGAATGAGCTTTGCCTCAAAAGGAATCATCATCGTGGCCAGCACGACGAAAAATAAGAGGCGTTTTCCTTTAAAGCTGCCTCTGGAAAAGGCATATCCCCCAAGCAGCGCTGAGCCGACGCTCAATAGGACGCTGAAAAATGCAATGACGATCGAGTTCCAATAGGCTAGGAGCAGGGCGTTATTTTCGAACACGAGCCGATAGTTAAACCATGCGAAGTTTTCGGGAATAAGCCGCGGCGGAAAAGGCATTGCCACATTGGCCGTTCGCTCCAGACTGACGCTGATCATCCAGATGAACGGGTAAATCATCGTACAACCGATCACTGCCAGCAGGACGATGATCACGCCATCCATCGCTTTTCGTCTATTTTGCAAGCTAAGCATATGCGATCCCCCATCCCACCTAGATTTTCATGCGCAATAGCTTCGTATTGAAATACGTGAAGAGTAAAATAAACACGAATAAAATGTACGCTCCGGCCGAGGCGATCCCATACTCGTTGCCGCCAAAGCCGCGCTCGAAGATAAAACCAACCACCGTATGCAGTGAGCGAGCCGGGCTGCCCTGCAATCCGCCCAGCATGTAGGCGTCAGCGAAACGCTGCAGTCCACCGATCCAGCCGAGGACGAAGAGAATCGTCAGGCTGCCGACCATGTTCGGCAACGTGATCAGCCACCACTGTTGCAGAGGCGTGGCTCCGTCAATCGACGATGCTTCATAATATTCAATCGGGATTGCCTGCAAATTCGCGAGATTAATGATGATGACGAAACCGAGCCAATGCCACACGGATAAGATGACCGCGCCCCATTTTGCCGAGACGGGTTGAGACAGCCACACGACCTTCTCGAAGCCCAGCAGCTCCACAACATAATTGAGCGGACCGTCCGGGTGTAAGATGGCGAGAAAAACAGTTGCCGCCGCGACCATGGAGGTTGCATTCGGAATGTAAAACAGTACCTTAAAAAAATTAGAGGATCGGCGCAGGCTGTTGATCAAACAGGCGATGAGGAAGCCGATCGGAATCGCGATCAGAAGCTGAAAGATCGTAATGTAGATCGTGTTGTATACCGCATACCAGAAGGTCTCCGACGTAAGCACGTCTGTGTAGTTTTGAACCCCGACGAACCGTTCCTCGACCCCTCGCGTAAAGCTAAGGCGCAGCGACTCGATCAAAGGGTACAGGGTAAAGACCAGAATACCGAGAAGCGTCGGGAGCAGGAACACATACCATACGGCATGTGACTCCCGCCTCGCGGCCACCCTCCATTTTCCAAACACTACGGTCTGCGGTCTTCTTGCTTTCACCAGCGACATGTATTTCGGACAGCACCCGGGCTGTCCTCCCTCCAATCCATTAGGTTTGACGCGTGTGGTATCGATACCACATTTGCCAAAGCAAAATCAACTTGATCCATTTTCCATGCCATTGTACCTTTCGATTGTGAAACGAGCGTTAACGCTTGTTAGCTTATCGTTAAATCAAGATAGAGAATTTGTTAATTTGCACTTATATTGCCTTCTCCTGCTGTAAGCTCAATCCGACGCCACTTCCCGGATTTCCACCGAGCCAGCATAAATATACCTCGAATCCACTCGTCGGCCACGAACGCGATCCATACCCCGTAAATGCCCCATTCGAGGCCGATCGCCAGCGCGTACGTTAGTGGAATGCTGATCCCCCACATGATCACAAGACCGACGATGACGGGATAGCGAACTTCCCCGGTTGCATTTAGTGCGTTAATCATGACGACATTACACGCTCTGCCCGCTTCCTGAAGTACGCTGATGAAAATCAGCGCCTGCCCGATGCGAAGGACCTCCGGATCTGTCGTGAATAAGCCAAGCAGCGGTTTCGCGATAACACTTAAGGCCCCGCCGCAGGCGGTAGCTGCCGCAATCATCAGCACCGTGTACCGCATGCCCATCCGTTCGGCGTGATCATGCTCCCTCGCTCCGATGCAGTGCCCAATGAGAATAGCCGTGGCTTGCCCGATCGCCGCCGAGAGGAGGAATACGTACCCCGTAATGGTCTGGGTGTACACCTTGGCCGTTAAGGCGGTCGTTCCGAGCAGCGCGATCATCATCGTAACGACGACCTGAGAGGCAGTGTACGATAGATGCTCCCCTGCCGAGGGGATGCCGAGCCTGAAAATTTGCTTCAGATCCTTCCCATATTGGCGGAGCATTCCCGATAGAGAGAGGGACGCGCGCAGGCCTCGAACCAGCAAGACCGCAGCAACAACCGCCCCGAGCAGGCGGCTCGCATGGGTCGCCCACGCTACGCCGGTTATGCCGAGCGTTGGAAATCCCCATGGACCGTACAGCACGACATAGTTGCCGATCGTGTTTGCCGTTACCATGATTACGGATAAAAGCAGCATCCGCTTGACCATTCCGTTCATCCGTAGAACCATTTCGGACGTCTGCACGAAGGCCGTCGCGTACGCCCCGATCCCGATGATCGACAAGTACGTTCTCCCCTCGTCCATCAGCTCCGGCGGCAGCTGGAACATCCTCAGCACCGGTTCTGCGAAAGCAAATAGGGCAAGACCAAGCACCATACCGAACACAACGTTCGTTCCGAGGGCAACCGAAGCGATGCGCGTCGCATCCTGCCCTCTTCCCGCTCCTGAAAGCTGAGCGATCAAAATGGCCGAACCGACGATGATAAAGCCGAACAGCATATGAACGGCGGCCATAAGCTGCGAGACGACTCCTACTGCCGCGACGGCTTGATCGGAGTACCCGCTCAGCATCAACGTATCGATCGAAGCGATCAAGGTCTGTACGAACTGGCTCAGCAGAATGGGCCACGCTAAGCGGAACAGCGTGAGCCGTTTCGCGTCCCCGTCCTGCTGAAGGCTGCTCGGCGCAGATCGATGATGATTATCGGACATGAACAACCTCAGACGCCCCATCTTTCGGCATCCCCGTAAAGAAAGACGGATCAACTACGGACAGTCCGTCGACCCCCATCTCGACATAGCTGCGGAATAATGCTTCATTCGCGGGCAGCGTGTAGATCCAAACGAGCAAGCCATGCCGCTTGGCATGCTCGACTAAAGTCGAACGGCACGAGTTGTAATGAGCGTTCAAACCGGCGAAACCCGCCTGCTTCGCCTGCTCGCAATAGCGCCGCACATCCGCTTCATAGGCCTCATCGGGCATGTCCTCTGGGATGTGCGGTACATTCCAGACGACATGCTTGGCCCGTGGGCCCTGGGCGAGATGGTCCGTGACGCCCGTAAAGTATACTTGGCTCCAAGCCCCCAATGCATCCACGACCGCCGCTGCAGCTTCATAAGCCTCTACCGTTTTCAAATCGAGATTAAAAGCTACCGGCTTCCCGAGAAACAACCGCAGTACGGTTTCCAGCTTTTCGACCGGATCATGTCCGGCAGCCCTCCACTCCTCGCAGGTAAAAAGCGAGGAATTCGGCTCGTCGTCATGGAAGAGCACGGCTACGCCGTCTTTGGACGATCGAACGTCCACTTCGAGTACATCGGCACCAGCTTCGAAGCCGGCTTCACAAGACTCTACCGAGTTATAAGGGGTACCCTCACAGCCTGTATGTGCAATCACCTGATAATGCTTCATCATCCATTTCTCCTTCTGCAAATGATCACTACTATCTACTTACAAAATAGATTGGGTTCGTAAACGCAATTGTGGTGAATCCGCCATAGAGCACGCCCATGGCCTTCACTCGCAGCCATCGGAGTCCCTCCGTCTGTAGGTGGTGCTCCGCAGCCGATTGCTGGTCCGTCCAAGGCAAGACAGCCAGCTCTCCCACATTGGATTCGATGATGAGCTTCGTGACCTGCACCTCATCCCCGAACCGGCCGGGTTCGGCAGACGGCTCCACGTGAATGCGGAGCGACATTGAAGTCTCCCCGTCCTTGCCTTCCCTGCTTTCCCCGACGTCCGCCGCATCAATGTCGTCACCTATGCCGTAGCTCGCCGCGCCGACGCTGGCCTCCACATGCAGCAGCGGTCCCATGCTTACGATACAGCGTCCGCTCTGAATCGCCTTCACGACCGATTCCGCGGAAAAGCGGTCCTTTTCGTCCGCCAAGCCGACATACGTAAAAGCGGACCATCCCTCGACATGGTCGGAGTGATGCCAATCGCGTCCGGCCGTCGCCGCGATCCGGTACCCTTCGTTCAACAGCGCCGTCCACTGCTGAAGCGCCGGGACATTATGATTTTTATAGGGCGGCATCATTTCATGCCAAACCTCAATGTAATCGATATCGTTCCAGTCTTTGATTTCGTACTCCCAATGACAACCCGTACAGATCGGACTGCCCAAGCTGTACGGATGGGCGATGCCAACAATGCCCCCGGCCTCATGCACTCGCCCGATCCCCTTATGGATGTCTCTCGGTCCGAGATCCCTCCATTCACAGTAAGGCGCTCCAAGCGTCAACATGTGTCCGTAGAACGTTGTCCATTCCATGCCCGGGATAACCGCCACACCGGTTTCCTCCAGAGCAGCTTTCGCTTCCGCCAATCCGGACACCGTATTGTGGTCGGTAAGCGCGATGCCTCCGAGGCCGAGCTTCTTCGCCTCCCTGCACATCTCCAGCAGCGAATGCCTTCCATCGCTGTGGGGTGTATGCGTATGCAGCTCAAACGGTACCCAATTCATGCGCATCCCCTCCCTTCCTCACCGTTAAGTGATAAGTGCAAGTCGGAGTCACGACACAATGCACGCTGATCGTAATTTTCCAGATGCCGCTCGGCAGCGGCCCAGCGATAAAACCAGGAGATGCCTCTCCCTCGCCAAGGATATGGTGCTGCTCCGGAGGATGGCGATGAGCGGAGCCGCGAAAGCCTGAAGGATCGTCGATCGACAGGGTCAGCAAATTTTGCAGCGGGGCGAAGCGCTCCCACTGTTTCTTCTGCAGCTCCGCTACTGACGGTTCGACGTACTTCTCGATCGCTTCCACAATGAGCGGGCGCGCGGCTTCTCGATCTTCAAGCACCTTAGGACTGTACTTGAAGTCGATCACAAGAGAAGCGGAAGGCTCGTCGATATGAAACTGGTACGTAATATGCGTCTTGGAGCTAAGCGGAGTTAACGTTCCCTCCACGGTCAACAGCTCGTCCATAGGTTCGATCCACCTTTAGTATGATTATGTATGGTATCGTTACCAGAAGTGATGCTTCGTCTATCGTAGATCACTTTTGTAAAATCTATTGACGATTTTTTTTGAAAATCTGTAAATTTGGCAACAGCAGCCTTCTCCACTACACGTAAACGTCTGATTCCATAAAAAAACAGGCTTTTCGAATTCGAATAAGCCTGTCCTTGTATCTTTTTTACGCGTCTATACTATGATCGAACTACCTTCTTGCTCGGCTGCTCTCGCGTTCGACGAGTCGATGCCCCAGTACGATATCCCCATCAAACGTGAACTCCGGATTTACAATCAGCTGATGCAAATATTCAATCGACTTCCGGCCAAGCTCCTCCACCGGCTGCTCCATCGATGTAATTGACGGACGGACGACCTCCGTAATCGCGCTCCCGTCAAAACCGATAATCGAAATCTCCTCGGGAACCCGCACCCCTCGATCCAGAGCGCAGTTAAGCGCCCCAACGGCCATATCGTCGCTAGCCGCGAAGACCACCGTCGGCCATTCGTCCAGCTGCAAAATCTCATCCATCAGCCTGCGTCCCGATGGAAGCTTATAATCGCCAAACTTGACGAAACGCTCATCCGGCACGATCCGATGCTGCTTCATTGCCTCGAGATACCCGCGATAACGGTTCAGACCGGAAGTAATGTCCTGCAGATCTCCGCCGAAAAAGGCGATCTTCGTATGTCCCGATCGGATCAGATGCTCCGTCGCGTCGAATGCAGCTTGGTAATCGTCGACCATGACCGATAGATGTGCAGATGACGGAGCTTTAATGCTGGAGAATAAGATCGGCATCGCCGCGTTCTCGAAAAACGCCAGGATACGCTCATCAAACTTCTGGTGCATGACAATGATCCCATCAACCCGCATTGTTTGGAAAATATGCAGGTACTTCAGCTCTTTCTCCATATTTTCCGCGATATTGCCAACCAGCAGATTATACCCCTTGGCGCTTGCAGTTTCTTCGATGCTGCTTAAGATGGTTGAGCAAAAATGATTCGTCAAATCCGGTACGATGATGCCAATAATGTTGGTCTTCTGCGCCTTCAAGCTGCGTGCGATGTGGCTCGGTGAGTAGTTTAATTCTTCAATCGCCCGATTGACCTTCTCGAGCAGTTCTTTGCTGATGTATTTCTCGCCGTTCAACACCCTGGAGACGCTGGTGACCGATACTCCGGCTCTTTGTGCGACGTCTTTAATGCTGGCTCCCACCTTGACACCCCTTACCTTGTAACGTGCCTGCTATTCTACGATATGGTAAGGCCCGTCCTGCCGTCAACTCTTTTTCCAGAAGCCAAATCGAGCTTTTTTTCGATAAGGATCAAATCTCTTTGCGCATCGGAATGAACATTTTCAATGAAATAACCGGCACCCGAATAGTAAGCTTCTTTTATTAAATCATGGTTAATTGCCCCGAAACTATGATATTATATTTGTCGAAATAGATAAAAATTTGTCATTTAATTATTCTATTCTGGGGGGAAAAGAACGACTGGAATACACTTTGAAGTTGAAGTCTACCATTTCACAGCCTAGTACAAGACATGCGCAATACAGGTTGAATCATTGTACAGGTTCGTGTTCAACAAAGCTCAAAACAAAAGCCAATGATGGTCACAGCAAGATCTATTTCACAACAAATGAGGAGCCCTACGTAAAGTGAATGAAAAAATAAAACGCACTGTTTCCATGTTAACTGCATTTTTGCTTATCTTGAGTATTGTGATGTCATCGTTTTCCGCATTTCCGGGTAAAGCAAACGCCTTTTCCGGTGGAAAGGGCACCGAAGCGGAGCCATTTATCATCACAACTGCGGATCAACTAAAAAGTATCGCGAATAACCTGAGCGGCTACTTTAAGCTCGGACGCAATATTGACTTAAAATACGTAACCTGGGTACCACTAGGCAATAGTAACTACCCATTTAAAGGCGGCTTTGATGGTAACGGTTATACGATCACAGGATTAACCATCAGCCGGGCTCAATACAACCATGTCGGATTGTTTGGTTATGTTACAGACGGTTACATACGTAATGTCAATTTGACAGATGTAAACGTAGCAGGCAAGGATGACACCGGCAGCTTGGTAGGGTATACGATGAAAAGCGTGATCCAAAATGTCCACGCGAGCGGCGTCGTGAAGGGTGAAGACCAGGTTGGCGGTCTGGTCGGGTTTCTGGAGAGAAACGCTACGATAACAGGCAGTTCCGCTAACGTCAACGTCGAAGGGCTGTTACATATTGGCGGATTGATCGGACGCTATGGCAGCTTCACTTCGATGGATGCCAATTACGCCACTGGCAACGTGTTAGGCGAAAGCAATGTCGGCGGGCTGATCGGGTGGCTCGAGGGTAATGGAGGCGTTCATGACAGTTATGCCACCGGTGTTGTAACAGGCGGAATCGATGTCGGCGGGCTGATCGGTTATAACGGTGCAGGTCCGATTGAGTACACATACGCATCCGGGGACGTTCATGGACGCGGGGCGGGTATTGGCGGATTGATCGGGCAAAATGACATTGGTACGGTATCGAAAAGTTATGCCACTGGCAATGTCTCCGTGAAAGACGGCAGCTATGTGATCGCCGGAGGATTTATTGGTCGGCAAAGTACAGGAAGAATAGATAATAGTTACGCCACAGGCAGTGTCATGTATGAAGGTCCTGCAACAAGCACTTTTCTGGCTGGTTTTGTCCCAAGCAGCTCGGGACCCATTGTCAATGCATATTCAGCAGGCAAGGTCGTAGGGCCGGGAGACAGCGTTGGAGGTTTCTCCAGCTTTGCTGGCGACATGACAAGCACGTACTACGATACAGAGGTTTCTGAAAAGAGTGACACGGGTAAAGGCACACCCAAGACAACGATTGAAATGCAAACCATGAGTACCTTCATCAATTGGGATTTCGATACGATCTGGTCTATTAAAGAAGGGCAGGAATACCCGAAACTCCGCCCATACATTCGAAAATATAGTGTCACCTATGACGGAAACAATCGCACGATAGGACAACCGCCTACGGATAGCAATCCCTATCCGGAAGGCAGCTCCGTTACCGTATTAGGCAATACGGGAGAGCTTAAGCGCAACAATTATGCATTTGCAGGGTGGAACACGAAGGCGGATGGGACGGGTACTACCTATCAAGAAGGGGACACCTTTACAATCGGGGCCGGCCATTTTAAACTCTATGCAAAATGGGAGGAACTGACGCACATATCCCCGGCGCTGATTACTACGCAACCGGCAGACTACATCGTTGGTCTCAATGATTCTGTGACAATGAGTGTCTACGCGACCGGCAGCGGTACGCTGAGCTATGAATGGTACCAAGCGTCGGACTTGAATCGAACTGCAGGAGATATTCTTCTTCAAGGACAGACTAGCAATTCCATTGTCGTGGATACTTCCGAATTAGGCGAAAAATATTATTTTGTTCTCATTACACATTATGATCCGACAAAAACAGGGATGAATACAACGACAAGTCCTTCGAGAGTCGCTAAAGTCACGGTAGTAAGTAAGGCTGCGACAACCACTACAGTAGCGAGCAGTGTTAACCCTTCAATCGAGGGTCAACAGGTGACCTTTACCGCTACGGTAACGAATACCTTACCTGGAACGCCAACAGGTACAGTAACGTTTAAGGCTGGAAACACCACACTAGGTACTGCTTCATTAACTGTTGGTGAAGCTACGTATTCTACAAATAGTTTAAGCTTAGGCACACACCAGATTACCGCTGTTTATAACGGCGACGGGACCTTTAGCCCAAGCACATCCACAACTGTAAGCCAAACGGTAAATGATATATCATCAGCGCCGAAAAAACCTACAGCAACGACTGTGCTTAGTAACCAGAATCCATCTACAGCAGGTCAAAACGTTATGTTTACCGCAATCGTTTCCGGAACAGACGGTACGCCAACCGGTAGCGTGACCTTTAAAAATGGCAATACTATCTTGGGTACCGTTGATTTAACCGTAGGGACGGCAACATATCAAACTAACCAATTACCTATTGGATTACAATTGATCACCGTCGATTACAGCGGTGACAGTCAATTCAATGTCAGCTCGTCGGCGAAGCTCGAGCAAATGGTGACGGAAGCATCCGCTACTCAGCCAACTCCACCTAGCAGCCCCGGTCGAGATTCGGATGAAGATGAGGAGCCTCCTGCGCCATCAGCGCCGTCTGTACCTTACGTACCGGCCACACCAGCCACACCGGCTGCGCCGGAACAACCGACTACGCCATCAACTCCGGCTGTACCTGAGAGAATGGAAGAATATCAGGACCCTAACGATATTTTTAGAAGCCGGGTTGTTAACGCGGACAGCAATGTAATCTCAGGTGTACAGAACAGAACGACAGAAATTCTCCGGAACGGAATGGTTAAGCCTCCGATCCAATATGATGACGTTGATCAGCATTGGTCGCTTCCTTCCGTTGAAAAACTAACCAAGCTCGGCGTTCTAAACGGTTATCCTGAAGGTGGATTTGAACCGGATGAACAGATCACACGCGCTGAATTTGCGGCAATGATTGACCGCGGTTTTGTTGATATGGCATCAAGAAACGTCACGCTTAACGAAGAAGAGCTTGCAGCGTTCCATGACATCAATGATCATTGGGCAACCAATAATCTTAAAAAGCTTGTCGCGGTTGGCGTACTGACGGGATATGAGGACGGTACGATTCGACCCGAAAAAACGATTACCCGCCAAGAAATGGCGATCATGATCACTCGAGTATTGAACGCGTACATTCTGAACAAAGATACATCCAACGTCCAATTTACCGACTTGGATCAAGCCTTCGGTGCAGACGCAATTAAAAAAGCAACTGTTCTTGGCATTTTTACTGGAAAGACAACACAAGCCTTTGATCCGAATGGAGGAGCAACACGAGCCGAATCCATCCAAACGATCATCAACACGTATAGTCTAAGCCCAACGATTAAAGAAGCGTTGCAAAGTTTGAACTAATATAGCACCAATTCTTCGCAAAAAAAATCGTAAGCCCTTCCGTTTCCTTCCTAGCAGGGAAGCCGGAAGGGCATTTTTTTCGGCCCCCCGCCTACTCGCCACGAACCACGCGGAAGCCTTGGTCGGGCCCGAAGCCGTTCGGCTCAAACTTGCCGCGATACGCGACCTCGTGGCTGCCGACATCTCCCATCCATCCGCCCCCTTTTACGATCCGGTAAGAGCCGCCAGCGCCAGCCTCATCTTCATACCAGTTCCAGCACCATTCTCTTACATTCCCTGACATATCGTATAACCCGAGCTCGTTCGGCTTTTTCCCGCCGACCGGTTTTGTCGTGTTGTGGTTGTTCTGGATCAAAGGCCAGTTCCAGTTGCCCTTCAAGTATTGATCCCCCGAATTTCTCCAATACCAGGACACATCGTCCGCATGACTGCTACCGCTGTAAAGATAGCTTTTGCTATCCTGCCCTCCGCCTGCAGCATATTCCCATTCCGCTTCGGTCGGCAAGCGGTACCCATTCGCTCCCTCATTGGCGGTTACGGTCCATTTGACAGAGTCGAATTCACTTTTATTATTCGGGTCGATTTTGTTCTTCTCGATGCTGTAAAACGGGGCTAACCCCTCTTTGATGCTTCGCTTATTGCAGTATTCAACGGCATCATACCAGCTGACTCCCTCTACCGGCGCATTGTCGCTCTTAAATTGGGATGGATTCGTTCCCATGACCTCCATCCATTCTTTTTGCATGATCTCGTATTGGCTGATATAAAAGTCCGGGATGGTCACATTTTTCCCATAATAGTTAGAATTCGTGTTCACAAACGTCCCGCCTTTGACGAGGACCATACGAGGCTTCAAGCCGGTTTTGGCACTCTGTTCAATAACGGCCTGCGAGCAAGCGCCAAGGACCGCCGCCACTGCCAGGATAAAGAGAATGATTCGACTTCCCATCCTTTCAGCTCCTTTCAACAAATCGGATCGGTTAGCCTTCACGGCTTAGTATGTAAAAGAAGGCCGCCGGCTTTGAATCCGGCAGGCCTTTGGAAACTCCTTATTCGCGTCCGAACGGCGCTATTACCACACGGTCACGTTCGAGCTGCCGCTGCTTTGATATCCCTCTGTCGCCAGCACCTGATACGACCAGCTGCTGCCCAAATTCATGCCTTTGCTTCTCCACGCATTGACGTGGTTGCTGAACGTGATCGACACATTGTTGCCTGTCGGTCTCTTGGACTGACGGACACTCCAGTACTGAGTGAAGGTTTGGGTACCGTCAATGGAAGGCGCATTGTACCGCATCGTCGTATAAATGTCATATGTACCGCCGTCGCTCGATACCGTGCCTTTGTACGTTCCCGTCGGTCGATACGTCCCCCAGCTGTCAACGACATAATATTCAATGAGCGAATTTCTTGTCCAACCGTAAAGCGTCAAATACGCGTTGCCGGACGGCGCCCAAAGACCGGCATTATAATTAATAACCCGGTTCGGCGAACCAATGTTCCAGCCTTTGCCGACAACAAAATTCCCGGTATTCGTCCAGTTGACACTGTAATTTCCGCCGGAGCCATTAACCGCATTCACTGTGCCGCCGCCGTCGGTCCAATTTTGCCAATAATCCGTTGCCGCTGAGCTTGAAGCTGCCGCGAGCAAGCTTAAACCCATTGAAGCAGTAAGTAATGCCGTCACCATTTTCTTCTTAAACGTAAACATAAGCCGCCTCCTTGATAAAATGAATTTGCCGCCACTTGCCTCCACTCTGGTGCCTACTGCATGGTTCATTTTTGCAGTACACTTCATGTAGGTTCTGAGCTGCGAGTGTTCAAGATCACCTCCTTTTGAGTAAAATTATAGGTTGAAAGCGTATTCATTAACAACTGTACAAACTATAGATAATACCCAAATTTTTCAAGAAGTTCTGATTTAGAGATCAAGCCTGCGCCCGATTAGACGTGACCAAAGCCAAGGGGATGTGGAGATATATACACAGCAAAAAAACGGTTGCGGAGAGCAACCGTTTTTTGCAGCCTTTTCAATGACCAGCTTGATCGTTCGTATTGTCCGTGTAAGGCAATCTCGTATGGTTAGCGGTTCGGAATCACCAGCTTTTGACCAATGAAGATCAAATGCGGATTCGCAATTACTTCCTTATTGGCCTCGAAAATAACCGGGTACATATTCGCGCTCCCGTAAAACTTCTTCGCAATAGCGCTCAGGGAGTCTCCTTTTTGAACCACATAGATGGTCGGCTCTGTTTGAGCGGCCTGATCCTTTGAAGGGTTTTGCGTGCTCTCATTTTGCTGAGGCTGCTGCGCGTTTGGAGCAGTACCGCCGCTGGTTCCGTTCGCTGCGGCTTGATCGGCAGGGCTTGCCGCATTCCCGCCGCGCTCCTTCTGAGAGTACATCACGCGACCGAATTCATCTTTTAATACAAGATTTTCGATTTCAGCGGTCACCCCCGTAAGCGCAAAGCCAAGCTGCACGTCCTGATCCAAGTAGTCCGGGGAAGAGAGCACTGCTTCCGTCGCCTTAAACAGCTTCGTCGCATCGATGGCTTCGCCGTTTTCATCCACGCCTTTGTAGTGCACAACATATCCGTCATCATTTTTCTCAAATACAACATGATACGTTTCGTTCAGCACATACGATGGCTTCGTATTCTTACTGCCGTTGTTCGCCGCGCTGCTGCCGTTTCCAGCTGCAGAATTTTCCTTGCCCAGCTTGCTCCAAATTCCAGTTAAGGTCTGGCTGTTGCCACTCCGAAACCCAAGGGAACTAAACAGCTCCTGACTATCTCCAACCTGGAACGCTCCTACAAAAAGCCCCATGTCATTGCTATTCGTTGTCTTCGAAGTAATCGTTACGTCCATTTCCATTGATGCATTCCGGTTGCTCTTCGGAAACACAAGGTAGCTTACATTAGAAGCCAGATTTGCCGTCGACTTCGTCATCCGGCCTTCGGCTGCAGATTGCGTAAGAACCATCTTGTTGTTTGCATGGGAAACGTCTAGCAGGTTTGCCGGGTCAACCTCCTGAAGGCCGTCAACCGTGACCAGCGGCCCCATTTCAACCTCTTCGCTGATCGGCTTAAAATGATCCTTTACACGAATGTTCGAGAACTTCGCGTAGTTCAGCTGCTCCAAATCATTCGCCACATCATTGCTGTCTACGGCAAAACCGACGTACACCGAATCCTTCATCGCTACCGTTTTTTCACCGATTGGCGTCCACTCTTTCCCGTCCGCGGAACCGTATGCGTAGAAGGTGTCACCCTTGCGGCCCAGCTTAAGCCAGTAGCCCTGCTCGACACCGTTCATTTTGAACGCGATGTCCGGAAGAAGCTGGAACCCGGCCTTTTCCGCCGCCGTAGCGCTGTCGAGCGTTTCCGTCAACTTATCGAAATCTCCGCCCGCCGTTTCCCGTCCTGCCAAGTAAGCCGACCAAGGGTACGCGTTGGAAATTTTCACCCAAGATAGTCCCAGCGCTGCGGTTGCGCTGTCGTCCTTGAGATCATCGCGAACCATCACACCTGTGAATGCGTGATTGTCAGCCGATCCGATCTCCTCCAGCTTCGCAGTGATCTCCATATCTCCTGTTACTTCTTTATAAACAAAGTGGAAGTCGTCTTTGGCGGCATCGGCTTCCTTCGATTTCTCCGTGCTGCCTTCGCTCATGCCAAGCTTCCCGTTTCCTTTTACCGTAAGAACCTGGTCTGTGATGCTTGCCGTACCTTGAACGTCCGGCTTGCCGATATCCGCCGACGTCCAGCCCTGCTTCGCCAACGCTCCGCCATCCGAATTGATGTGAATGTGAGCGGCAGTCGTTTGCGTAGCATTGCCTTCGGAGTCGGTAACTCTTGCCGAAATGTAGTGCGAGGCATCCTCCAGACCTTCGATGGTATATACGTATTTGCTGCCTTTGGCTACCGCGTCGCCAAGGTACTTCGAGCCATTGTAGACGGCAACCTTCGCAATATTATGCCCGAAGTCGGAGGAAGCCTGAACCTCTACGCTCACCGCTTCACCCAAGGCATACTGCGCATTGTTCGCCGGCGCGGCCAGCTTTGCCTCCGGATTTTCCGCTGCGTGCTCCATATCAACGAGACCGTTGATATATTGCTCCAGCCACGTATAGCCGCTGTCTGTGATCGTTTTATAGGCGTCCTTGGCTTCCCAAATGCCCTTTTCCTTCTCCCAAGTGTCGGCCATCCCGTTCCGATTCGTGTCAAAGTCAGCGGCGCGCTGCTCTTCGATGACACCGAATTCCGAAACATATCCGCCAACCTCATGCTCCGTGTTGATATATCGGCCGAGACCCTGCTCCACTTCCGCCACGATTCTGGCATCGATGGCATCACGTCGAGGATAAGTTGCGCCCGCCTGCTCCAAAATGTCCGTCAGCAGTTGCTCGTTGGCCTCTTTTACCCCGTTCTGAACATAGTCGTCAAACGCTTTATTCGTTATTCCTTTATTGACGCCGGTGCTGTCCGCGGAAAGATACGGCTTCGTCGCATACGTGGTCATTTTGTCGCCGCTGCTATCGCCGGAGTTTTTCACATATTCCGACGAACCGTCCAGCAGGCCTGTTCCCTTGCCGTTAATCCGATTCCCTGAAATATAGAAGCCGCCGAGCTTTCCGGATTCCCCTGCGTCAATGACCCTATTTTCCACATTGTCTCTGGTACCCGGTCCGGCAATCCCCACATTGTTCATGAAATTCGTAAACGTGTAACCGCCGCCGTAAACCCCATTAAAGCCCCAGTTGTAGACCACATTGTTGGAAAATTGCAGCACCGCTACATGCTCCGCATCTGCCGCACCGGCATACCCCCCGCCGAGTCTTGGATTACGAGAGGTATGGCTCACGTATAAATTGTGATGAAAGGTCGTGTTATCTCCGCCGGCGATCCCGCCGTAGCCATGTCTGCCCTTCGAATGCCCGGAAAGCGTCAAGCTCTCGGAAATCAGCGACCATTGGATCGTACCGTTTTCACCCCTGTATGTAGAAAGCGTCTCATCCGTATTCCAGCTGAAGGAACAGTGATCGAGGATAAAATAATTGTTGTCGCGTCCCCACAGCGCATCCATCGAGTCACTGCCGTTGAACACATTTTTGGCTCCCGGACGGAAGGTGAGGTATCGGATGATAATATTTTCCGAATCGCTAATATTCGTGTCCCAGCCCGCGATCGTAATGCCGTTGCCCGGGGCGGTTTGACCGGCAATCGTTAGGTTTTTAATACCGGAAAAGCGCAAGGAACCCTTCAGCTCAATCGTGCCCGATACGTGGAAAACAATGGTCCGGCCCTCTTTCGGTGTTGAGGTAACCCCATAACGAAGGGAGCCTTCAATCGGCTCTTCATTTTCGCCGTAATCCTTAAGGCTCGTTACAATGTACACGTCTCCGCCGCGGCCGCCGCTGGTATACGCTCCGCCGCCTTCGGCTCCCGGAAACGCCACAATGGATGCGCCGGTGAATTGGTCCCCGTCCGTTTGCGCCGAAACCGCTGCCCCCGGCAGTGTCCAGCCCAATGAAAGCGCTGTCGAAATACTCAGAAGAACAGCCATCGATTTGTTTAAACGTTTACCCTTACTCTTCATTTGTTGTTTGTATAACATGGATGGTGCCTGCCGTGCCATTACTACCTTCTCGGCCCTCCTGTTATACATCCTCCTCTCACCATAAGTAAGCTGCAAGCCTCCAGAATCATAAAGTGTGCTGCTGCCTGTTAAAGCTTTCGGCTGCCACTTTGTTTAATGACTTCACGAAGTTGCTTGCTTTCTTATTGTAACGCTTTCAACCTTCGTACACGTGCCAAAAAATTTATTTTTTGCGCCAAATCTTGTGCCTTTGCCATGGTGTAGTAGTATAGAGGTAAGCGTTTCAATATGGAAAAAGGAAGGGCATCACTTCACAGCAAACGTGGAGACCAGATGATCGGTATGGGGGCTAACTAGTGAAGATCCAATATCAGCATCGCCATCAGCCATTTCACAGCTTTATATCCATTGATAATACGTATCCTCTTCATTTGCATAAAACCGTGGAGATCACCATAGTCCTAAGCGGCAGCATCCAGATTACCATCAACGAGAAGGAATACCTCCTGTCCGAAGGCGACCTCATCGTCATCTTTCCCAATCAGCCGCACAGCTACAAAACGACGGAGAACAGCCGTATCCTGCTCGTGTTTTTCGATGCTGCCTTTCCGGGGGATTATACGGGGGAGCTGACAAAATATATTCCGGAGTACCCAATGCTTCCAACCACCGAGTTGCCCGAGCCGATCCCGAGCAGCCTTAGCACACTGCACAAGCTGTACACCGAACAGAGGGATAACCGTCTGCTGAAAGCCTACACATCCGTCATTCTAGGTTATCTATTGCCATCCCTATCCCTGAAAAAGATCGACTACACTCAAGACCTCGACACCATCCAGCGGATTCTTGCCTATGTGGATCTTCATTTTCTAGAGCCATTGACCCTGGAGATGCTTTCCAAAGAGCTCGGCATCAGCAAATTTCTGATCTCGCGGATCTTTTCCGACCAGCTCCACACCTCGTTCCGCGATTATATTAACGGCCGGCGGGCCGCCCTTGCGCAAATGCTGCTGCAATCGACCACGAAGCCGGTTACGGAAATTGCGTTTGATGCGGGGTTCAACAGCTTGCGCTCGTTTTATCGTGCGTTTAAAAAGGAGTATGGCATTACGCCGAATGAGTTTCGGAGCAATATTGGGGTTGTGATTTAGGTTGCTGTTTGCTTTCACCTTTCTCCGATCACTTGCAAAATTACCTTTGCTGCTCTAACAGCGCCCCCAGCACCTCGTAAATTTTCAGTGAGCTGCTGCGCATTCTCGCGATATTTTCGATCCCCTATCACATCAGCAACGGCTTTTTTCAAATTTTTCGGGGTGCTTCGTTTTAGTAATACACCCGCTTTGAGTTCAGCAACGCGGTTTGCTACTACCCTTTGTTCACTATGTAACGGGAATAGTACCATGGGAACACCATAGTACAAACTTTCATTCACACTATTCATTCCACAATGGGTAATAAATGCATCTGTCTGCTTTAATACGGCCATCTGGTCCACTCTGTTTTTTACTATGAAATTTTTCGGTATCTGACCGAGTAAGGTAATGTCTGTTTTTTCACCTACAGACATCACAACGACATATTCGCTGTCGGCAAATGCTTCGATACAATTTTGATAAAAATCTTTATTCTGATTCAGTACAGTTCCTAATGAGATGTAGATGACTTTTCCGTTTTTCTCCTCGAGGAATATTTCAGAGGACGACCAAATGGAAGGGCCAACAAAAGCATATCGATTCGAAAAGGTTTCGGCCATGGGCTGGAATTTTTCAGAGGTATAAACAATCGTATCCGTTTCGTTATCATTTTGAACAATCGATATGAAGCTCTCCACTTCATACCCATGGGACCGGAGCATCTCCATTTTTTTATTAATTCTCGGCATTGCAACAATCATCTTGAAAATCTCGTTTATACTTCTTTTCATTAGCTTTGCCGTATGCTTATTAAACGCAAAAGAAGTTGTTGAGCAGATGTACGGGATCTCTAGTTTTTTGGCAAATAGTTTTCCCCAAAAACATAAGGAATCAGAGACAATACAATCCGGTTGGAACGCTCTTAGCTCTGTACACACCTTTTCATCCAATGCAATGGTAGTGTCTGCAACCATTTCAATCAAAGCAGCGAAATCTTTTCCTACCTTACGATTTAACTCCTCTTCCGAGATCGGAGGTAAAAACTCGTCGCATGAAATAAATGTAGTCCCTGTGCTCTCAATTTTTTCTTGAAATTCATGAAACGAATAATACCATACTTGATGTCCACTGCTTACTAACTCTGAAACTACCGGAAGTGTCGGATTGGTATGACCATATGCGGGGATTGAAAAAAATACAATTTTACTCACCCTTACTCCTCCTCTCCTTTTTAAACTTTACTATTCATTCCTTATTTATACTATTTTCATCCGAAACACGCTCGATGCAACATTTTTATATATACGATGTGATATACGCTCCTATGACAGTACAAAGAAAATCCCGCTAAAATGCGGGATTTACCGGTTATCGTCTCTATAGCTCATTTATGAGTTTTTCATAAAAAGCTTTCATATTGTCAATTGCCCAGTTAAATAAGCTTTCATCAATGGAGCCTGTAGAATTTACGATCGAAATTCTCGCCCATTTTCTGCTAGTCCAATCTTCTTCAAAAACAACTTCTTGATTAAAAACATTAATTAATTCTGATTCGAATCTGGACTTAAGTTCCCTTACCTTCTGATTATTACAGTCATCGTTGCTTTTTTCAAAATGCAATCCGATCTCCAGAGAATTTCTGCCTCTAAAACAGAATTCAAAATGTATGCTTGAATGCGTTGTTTTAATTTGTAAATATTTATAGTTGTGATTGACTTTAATTAAATTATCATCGATTTTTAATTTTGAAACCGTTGCTGTTTTTAATTTATTTAGAAAATCGATTTTAAGCCTATCCTGACTTGTCATCTCATTTTCATTATGCTCTTTCTTTTCAGCCCGAATAATATATTCCTCAGCCTCTGGTAAAGGAATCAATATATTAGAGAAGACACCAATTTCCGAATCGTTAAGTTTATAGACCGTAAATTTTACGCAAGTAATGTCTATCCCGAATTTTCTAAGCCAGAGTACGGTTGCGGTTACTTCAGGCCTATATTCGCGCGAAACTAAAATAATCCGTGGCCGGTCTGAAATCTTATCAAGTGGGGCACCAAGAAAATCCTCAATCTTTGTTTTTACATCCTCTATCGATAATTCAACATTCTCTTTTTTCAAATATTCACGGTGTAATGTCAAAATCTCTTCTACTGTTAAAGTTGAACAATAGGCAGCATACTTTACCGCCTGTAATTCAACGTCTTTCCCACTATCATCCCTCTTCAGCTCTATAATAACTAAGTTCCCCTGTTTATCGAGTGCCAGAACATCAAGCCGCTCAGACGTTTTATCGAATTTGTCATATTCATTTGTTAGAATATAGAGTTCCTCACCCAGAATCTCGGGCTTTTTGATCACCCAATCTTCAATATGGTTTCTTTCAAGAACGTTGTTACTTTTAAAATCTGTTTCTTCATAAACATGTAAAGCATTATTGTTTTTATTTACGGAAAAGAACAATTTTCCTCACCTCTATTCTTACTTTAATAGGTTCTCACTCCTCTGTAAACTGCAACTGCTTCTTTTGGCCGCTTCTTAAACTTTAAAAAAGCACTGAGCCTAGCTTCCTAGGCATCAGTGCTTCCTATCGTCGCAAGAATCCATTCCCTTGCTTGTCTTTCGTTCTATCCGACTACTGGACCCCTACAACGGTTACCGGCACCTCAATGGATGCCCCATTCACCGTAAAGGTGAAGGTATACGTTCCGGGAGTTATCGGTACAACTTTATCGTTGAACACGAACGTAATAACGCTCTCTTCCGCACTCGGCAAAACCAGCTGCACCTGCTGGCCGCTATTCGTGATATGGCTTTCATGAAGAGGAATTGCTCCGTGCTCTCCCCCATTTAACGGTACAATGTCGTACGTATCGACCAATCTCTCGGCGCTGAAGACTCCGCCTAAATCGACCGTAACCACGGATTCATCCGGTGTGGCATGTAGGAGCAATGAGGGCTGGATCGTGACGGTTGACCCTGCCGCAAAGACATAACCATCCTGCCAGACCGCATCTGAAAAGAGCTCTCTTTCTGCCGAAGGGGTCATCACCGATTGAGTCTCGGAGATCACTACATGTTTAACCGATAAATTCGACAGCGTATAAGCTGCTGCGTGTTCAGACCCGGTGAATGTAACCGAGTAATAGCCCGGTTCAATTTCCGCAAATCCGCTGAAGGCTCCTTCGTTCAGGCTGACAGGCGCCGCGTGCTCCACTTGGACGGTAAAATCCGATGCCGTAAGCCCCGTAATGATAGCCCCCTTCTCATCACGCACTTCCATCGTCACCTTCACCTGCTTACTTCCCCTGTCACCCTGTACAACTTCAAGAATACGCGAGTTAACAGGCGCCGGCACTTGTGCAGCAGGTCCCGGCAGCTTGACCGTTACCGAGTCATGGAATCGGACTCCCTTTGCGGTCCAGTTGGTCATCTCGTATAAAGCGTTATCCGCATCACCGGTAAAGGTTACGCTATACATGCCCTCCCCAAGCTGGGCGAAAGAACTGAACCCTCCACCCGTTAAGCTTGTCGGCTCCGCCTCATTGACTTGTACCCAGATATCGCTGCCTTGTAAACCTGTTACCGCAGCGTTATTGGAATTTTTTACGGTCAACTGAATCACGACCTGTTTGGAGCCGGATGCTCCATAGGTGACGCCGGTTACTGCCGACGATGCATCTGCAGGAACGGGATCTGCAGCGGGCATCGTGACGGTTTCGTTTTCATGAATGAGGACATCGGCCGCAGTAAGATTCGTCAGCTCGTACACAGCCGAATCCGCTGTCCCCTTCAGCTTAACGGAATATTGTCCACTGCCTACTTCTGCAAACGGACCGAATTGCTCATTAGCAAACGAAACCGGTTCCGCTCCATTAATCCGAATTTGGAATTGCTCGGCTTTCAGGCCGGTAAGGACTTCCCCATACTTATTTTTCACAGTCAACGCTAAGGTGACCTCACGGCTTCCCTGCACACCGGGAACGACGGACGACAAGCCGGAATGCTCCCCGGAAGGCACCACGGCGGAAGGGTCTTCCTTCACCATGTACAACGTTCCGTTGGTCAATCCGCGAATAGCCGTCTCAGCCAATGGCTCGGGAGCCGATCCCTCTGCCCCAAACATCCCGTTCGACTTTACTCCATAGGTGCGGCTGTCTACCGTAACGAGATACCGTTTCCCTTGGATCAAGTTGAGGATCGCCTCATGGACAGCCTTCCCTACCGAGCCTTCAGCAAGCAAAACTTCCGTCGGTCCCGCGGCTGGCTCCAAGTCAGCAGCAGGAGTATACCTCTCCCCCTCCTCGCCATCTACCGAAATCGATTGGAATCCGTCCCAAGCACCGATCGCGTCGAAATCTGCTTCATCCGCAAAGTTCAGCACATCGTTAACCGTTTCAGCCGTCAATAAGTCGTGAATATGGGCAGCATATCCGTCTGAATCCACATATAGGGCAGACTCGGGAGCGGCAAGCATTTCATCTAAAGCTTGATTAAAATTGTGATCGGAAAGAAATGCGTCTATACTATAAAATTTATCTACATCCCCGCCAACATATATGCCGCCCCGAGGTGCAGCAAGGGCTGCTGCAGGCAATACAGTCGAGGCCATACTTGCTGCCAATAATACCTTGATCCATGCATTTCTTTTTTTCATCAAACTGGCTCCTTTATCCCGGTTCATTTCGCTCTGACGATGGTTAATTCCGTTGATTGCAAGACGCTGCCATCGGCGTGATACGCAGTAATAACGGCTGACGAGAAATCAACCTTTTCAGCAAACTGCCATTTAAAAACGCCATTTTCGACAGTCAGACGCTTCTTTTTGAAGCCGGCCGTAATCGTGACTTCCTCCACAGCACCCGAGACCTTACCCGTAAATTCATAAATGGTAAAAACATCGGGGACAATGTATTTTTTCGCCGCCAATTCACGTAATGCCTCACTTGAACCATCGTCAGAATCATCGGAATCGTCCGAGCCCGAGTCTGAACGGGTGCCTGAGCCTGAGGATGCATAACCCGAAGCAACGCCCGTGCGGATCTGCACACCGGAAGGCAGCTCCACCACAACCTGCTGCTGGATGACGGACCCGTCCGCGTTCTTAGTCGCCACAACCTTGTCCACTGGACCTGTACCGGTCACCGTAGTCTTGGCGTCAAGCGTCAACAGCTTGATCCGCGCTCCGCTGGCGACATGAATGGACGCCTCTACTGCACGGCCGTCGACCTTCATTTCCTCCACATTCCCCTTGGTGAACTCCACCTGCGCTTTCGGCGTAACGATATTTACACTCGTGAAGTCCCCCGCCAGCACGGATGCGGTAGAATTAGCGGATGGCACCTCCACGCTCACCGTTTGGAAGCCTTCACCTTGCGATCCGTTCAACTCCTCCAGCTTCGCTGGGGTGGCCAACGTCGCATTTTGGATGCTGGACGAGCCTTCCGACACAATACGGACGCTGCCGTTTGGCTTGGATACCTCCATGTCACCCAGCTCCGAGTCTGTGATATGGATGCTGTTCTCGCCGCCCCCTTGAATCCGGGTCGTTCCTGCCACAGTGACATGCTTTAACCGGACGTCCTCTTCACCAACGGCCTTGGTAATCGTTAAATCCCCTTCAATGATCATATTCTGCAGCGTAACCTGACCCGCCGACACGACTACATTTCCGCGAATGGTTTGGGGTTCGTTCCCCTTCGGACCATAAACGCCGGATTGTGTATAAGTAACGTTTTCCAATGATGGGACTCCATCTAAAACCTGCTGCGCGACCCGATCCAAGGTGACAAGCGCCTCCGCACGGGTGATCGGCTGCTGCGGCCGGAAGGCGCGATCCTCGGTATAACCGGACATAATGCCCTGATCCACTACCGCCTTAACCCAGCCTTTGCTCCAGCCCAGCATCTCCTCATCACTAAACGCCGTATTTACGTTTGAGCTTTCCACAGGGGACAGCTGCATAAGTCGAGCTGCAATAACCGCTGCCTCGGCGCGAGAAATTTGTTGAGTGGGACGTATGGTCGCATCCTCATAACCCTGGATATATCCCGCTTCGACCGCTTTCTGAAGCTCCTCGTAAAACCAATCGCTTTTGCTTATATCAACGAAATCAATCGGCTGTGTTGCCGTAAAACCTAACATACGATTGGTTAACGCCACAAACTCCGCTCGACTGATCGGGGCGTCCGGCCGAAAAGAAGCGTCTTCATAGCCCTTTGCCGCCCCCTGCTCTGTCCAGCGGTCAACAAGCTGCTGCGCCCAATGCCCCTTCAAATCTTGAAAATCTGCCGCTTGAACGGTTCCGGTCTGCACGCCAAGAAACAAAGCTGCGCAGGAGGCACTGATGAGCAGATGTTTTTTCACTTTCGCCAATCGCATGAAACTCACTCCATCATTCTATTTTTCTAAGTAATTCTATGAGGAATAGATTTTTCCTGTATGGAGGGGCTTCACTCCAAAATGTTTGTATAAAAAAAGAGGCGTTTCCGCCCCTCTTTGCTGTTTCTACCAATTCGCTTCCAACGTATTAATCTTCCCAGTAGAATAACGCATCGAATACTTTATACCCATCCTCGTTTAATACAGTTCTAATTTTAGTTTCGAAGGGCAACTGTTTCTTAATGACCCTCTTCGTCAAAAACTCAATTTTGTATTCTGCCAGCTTCTCCTTAATAAATTTCAATTCTACATCCCAGCTTCCTGATGGAATTTCACCTACATCAGATGCGCTCAGAATACCATAGCTCCCATGTCCGCTACCTTTCGTCTTTTCATTAGGGCCAAATATCGCAACAGGGGCGTGCTTGCATAAATATATGGAAATACCGTCTATCCAAAGTGTCCCGTTTACATTTTTAGTAGAACTCCCATCCTTCTTGTAACAAAAAACATCTACATAGGAAGCATACCCACTGCCATATGATCGGAAATCTGCTTCGAATGTAAGTAACCTTGATCTTTCCAATCTTCCTACTAACTCTTTTAAGTAGAAAATGACTTGTTTATTGGTCCCTCCGAAGTAAGGAAAGAAATCTCCAACAAGTTCACCTTGGATGATCTGCTGCAATTGTTCATCTGAAAACACCATAGCGATCACTTCTTTTTATAGAATAGTTACATATTAACATAGAGATATAATAACAAAAAAAGAACCTTATCCCAAAATCATGTGGGAAAGGCTCAATCGAACGTCTCAGCTCACCAAAGCTAACACGGCATCATCATATGACTTTTCAACCTTGTTCGTGTTTCTTCCTCCACTGCTGATAAATATAGAGCGTCAATGCTAGAAAGAAACCGTATACTGCAATCGTTATGACCACATTCCTCGGTTCGGTTAACAAGCTGTCGCCTACAAGGGCGAATAACAGCATCGCGGGAATCTTCCCCAACGAAGAAGGGATGGCATACATACCGAATGATACGCGGCTCAACGCAGCGTAGACATTCACAATGATCGACGGAATGAATGGAATCATCCGGGCAAACAAGATGAACAAAAAAGCATTTTTTTCAAAAAGCACCGTTGTTCGTTCGATATTCTTATACTTATGCAGTACCTTCTTTCCCCAATCCTGATACCCGTAACGAACAAATAAAAACATGAGGATCGAAGCGATTGTCGAACCTGTCCATGTCATGATCCCGCCCAGCGCAGGTCCATATGCCGCTCCGATCACTCCTCCGACGATCGGGTAAGGGATCACGGGAAATAACGCCATAACCGTCGCCATGACAATGACTAGGATAACGTTATCGGCATCTCGGAACCAACCTAAAATGGCTTCTCCGTAAAGATAAAGCAAGCATCCGATTGCTAGATAAAATATTGCCAAGCCTAGTTTTTTCTTCATCTTAACACAGTCCTGGGTTTCATTATTTTCGGCAAAATGCACATAATCGGAGACAATTCATGCATGAGGGGAGTCCTGTCGAGTTACTAGGACAATCTGACCATTATTATATTCCTTATTGATCTGGCCATCTTCAATCTTGTACACAATATATGTTTCGTTCGCCTTAGCATCTAGCTTAGCGCGATCGCCAGTAAGCTTAATAAGCTTTTGAAGATCTTTTATCTTATTCATGAGTATCACCTTCCCGATAGCTAGAAGTATCGGCATTTTCACTTAATTATAACACAAAAGAACCCGAATGATTTTGGATCAATCGGGTTCTTGCTTATTTCGGCTCACTGATGTAACACAATTATAGTGCAGCCAATATGTATCAACCAAAGGTTGATTTCTGATGACTTGCTGTTTAGATAGCTTAGGATGTTTTAATCCCGTCTTAAAGCGCGGGGTTAGTTCCTAGACAGAGAACCTTTTTGTTTCCCCTTCGTCTTTAAAGGCTGACGCACGTAAGTGTGGGATTGAACTAAATACTTATATCCCGTCAACGCAGCAAGTTCCCATTTCGCTAGGCACGCGTAATTTCTTCAAACAATCTTCTGAAAAGCGCGAGGCGGTATATAACCTCAACGTTATATCAGAATCTTCCCTTTGAGGGTATACTTACGGCATTAATAGATGATATAATAACCACATATTACGTACGTAATCGGGGGTCGTTATGGAACAAACCTTTAGTTACAATTTCCCCGCAATTCGGGGAATCCAAGCGGGGAACGAATATTACGTTGCGATGTGTCCTCTTAAGCTAATTCCCAGGATCTTCTTGTTTGATGAAGAAGAGATTCCGCCTGAGCACCGTGCACAACGCTCACTTAACAAATCACGGGTACCAGAAATCTGCAACTACATACTAAATAACCCGAAAGATTACGCGTTTTCTTCCCTTACGGCTTCAGTTGACGGCGAGATGGAGTTTAACCCCTTTTCGGATGAATCTCATGTAAAAGACATTGGTAGGCTATCCATTTCGCTTGAAGCTAGATTCTTAATTAATGATGGACAACACCGCAGGGCCGCGATTGAAGAAGCACTAAAAATCTCACCAGAGTTGGGGACCGAGACTATTTCAGTCGTGTTTTTCAAAGACACTGGTCTAGTAAAAAGCCAGCAGCTCTTTGCAGACTTAAATCGTCATGCCGTCAACACAACATCATCTTTAGGTATCCTTTACGAGCATCGCGACCAACTCGCAAATATTACAAAGAGCATTCTGTCTAAAGTCCCTCTCTTAGAACGTTATACTGATAGGGAGAAACAGTCTTTGTCAAAGCTATCGCCAAAGCTGTTTGCCTTGAGTAATTTATTCCAAACCAATAGCCGATTATTGAAAAAGAATCGTGGAGAGTTCGTATCCGAAGCGGAGGAACAGTTTTTAGAAGACTTCTGGAATGAATTATGCGAATCCATGCTAGAATGGCAGCTCGTTATGAAGAAAGAGCTTTCTCCGGCCGAGTTGCGCTCTAATTATATTAATACGCATGGGGTCTTTCTTGAAGCAATCGGCATCGTAGGAAACTACCTTTTTACTTACCAACCTACGGACTGGAGAGAATACATGCACCGCCTTTCAAAGGTGGATTGGAATCGAAGTAACAAAGTATGGCTCGGGAGAGCCTACGGAACTACTGGCAGAATTAATAAAAACAACGAAACCATACAACTTACCGCAAACAAGATAAAAATCAGCATTGGCTTGCCCTTGACTGAGCATGAACGCTTGCTTGAAGAAAAGATGAGAAACGGGTGATCTTATATGTTAAACGGATTGTTAGGTTCTTCCCGCATGATTGAAAATAAAATCAAAGATATTCAGGACGTGTTCTTAGCTGACGAGCGCCCTTGGGTAGTAGGATATAGCGGAGGAAAAGACTCTACTGTCGTTGTCCAACTCGTTTTTGAAGCACTTCGTGGTTTAAAACCTGAGCAACTCCATAAGAAAGTATTTATCATTTCTTCGGATACACTTGTGGAGACTCCGTTAATCATCTCTTCAATCAATAAAACGTTACTTCAGATTCAAAACCTAGCGTTAGAGACAGGAATCCCTATTGAAACGCACAAAGTAAAACCAACGGCGGACAAGACCTTTTGGTCATCCCTTATTGGGAAAGGCTATCCATCCCCAAGGCAAAAATTTCGTTGGTGTACGGACCGAATGAAAATCGATCCTGCCAACAAGTTCATTTTGGATAAAGTATCGCAATTTGGCGAAGTTATCATGGTACTTGGTGTTCGTGACTCGGAGAGTGCTACACGGGCCCAGGTTATGGAATCCCATACCATCAGCGGCAAAACACTTATGCGGCACTCTACGCTTACAAATGCTTACGTTTACGCTCCAATTCGAGATTTTTCCTTAGACGACGTGTGGAATTACCTCCTAAGCAATCAAGGCTTGACCCCCTGGGGTACGGATAACAATGAACTTCACGCACTTTACCAAAACTCATCTGGCGGAGAGTGCCCTCTAATCGTCGATAAGGACATCAAAGAAAGTGCCGGTTCGTGCGGCAACAGTCGGTTCGGCTGTTGGACTTGTACTGTCGTTAAAGAAGACAAGGCTTTAATCGGGTTTATTGAAAGCGGAGAAGCCTGGATGAAACCTTTGCTTGGATTCCGCAACTGGCTCTCCAATATTAGGGATGAACGTGACTACCGTGAAAAGCACCGCATGAATGGATCCGTTTATTTCATCGGTGAAGGCGAGGAACGGGAACTAGGTTTGGGGCCATTTACTCTAGAAGCAAGGAAGATGATCTTAGAGGAATTACTCGTTACCCAAAAGAACACACAAAATCCCTATGATCCTGATTATAAGCTCATTCAAGAAGACGAACTTCGGATGATTCGAAAATACTGGCTTGAAGACGGAGATTGGGATGACTCGCTTCCAACCATTTATCGGAAGGTATTCAGTGAGGACTTAGATTGGGAATATGATGATGACCGCCCAATGTTTGAGCAAGATCAGATTACGGATTTGGAGTTGCTATGCAATCAACATGACGTAGATTTTGATCTCTTAAAGAAACTGGTCGGCATAGAAAAAAACTATTTGGGCTTTAAGGTGAGACGCGGGTTATTACAAGACTTTAATCGAGTGTTAAATCAGGACAAAGTTCATTTTGGAAAAGTGGATGGTTACAAACAATGAAATTCATTAGACTTCGGTTAACTAACATAGGCGCATATCATGGGAGTTACGATTTCGATCTACGCACGGATTCAAACCAACAAAACGTGGTTCTATTCGGGGGGAAAAACGGAGCGGGTAAAACGACGATCCTTGAGAGCGTTAAGCTCGCTCTATTCGGTCCGCTCGCATATGGTTACAAATCCGAATCTGTCCCCTACTTCGATAAGATCCACAGTAAACTGAATAAAATAGCCAAGAAACATCAGGAACAACGATTTCAAATCATTTTGGACCTAGAGATTATTGAAGATTTTCAGAAAAACTACTATACGCTGTTGCGAAGCTGGTCCCCGACTAAGTCCAGCCTTAAGGAAGATTTCACCGTACTCCGAAACCGCGTAGAACTTTCGAACTTAGAGCGCGAATACTTTCAGAACAAGCTACGAGAAAATACACCCCCACAACTGATGGATCTTTGTCTTTTCGATGGGGAAAAAATTAGTCAAGTAATCTCCGACGAGGTGTTATCGGATTACCTCAGGGAAAGCGCAAAGGTCATGTTTAATTTAGACCTCTTTGAAAATCTGGAGCTTGATCTGCAGTCTTACCTAAAGCAGGAAAACATCCAAAATACGTTGACCACAGACCAGCAAGAGATAGTGGACCTTTCATCCCGTCATGAATCTCTGCAAACCCGTAAAGACAAGTATTTAAGTGAAATTCACCAGTTAGAGCAGGAACTGGAGAACAACCAGGCCTTACACAAAGAGTTAATTAAAAATTACGAAACATATGGCGGTTTATTAAAGGAACAACGAGAAGCATTGCTACGTGAACTTAACGAGTTGGAGCTTAACCGCAAAACCATGATGGAGTCGACGAGGGAAACCCTCTCTTCGCTGCTCCCTTTTGCTCTCGTAAACAGCCAATTACTTGAAATCCAGAAGCAAATGCAAAACGAAATAAAAAATGAACTTGTGGAAAATGTTGATGAACTCTTTAAGCCCGACGGATTTCAGTACATCATTAACCAGTTGCAGGAAAAAGGGAGTATCTCGCTAAATGACTCTAATGCCGTTACCCAACTTCGTGATGAACTGGTTTCGTTTCTTTCTGACCAACTTCCCGCTCCGATTCATAGGGCGTCTTTTGAACAACGAACCGAGATCCAATCGATGCTTGTTCAGCTTATGGATTTCGACGCTAAATCGTTAAAGGAAAACTTTAAGCGAAACACGGAGCTGATCAAGCGGAGCCAAAAAATCCGGAAAAAACTGTCGGATAATGATGAGACAAGCGAATTGCACGAACTTCTTCAAAATATTTCCACCGCTCAAAGTTCCATTACGATGATTGACCATAACCTTGCTCAGAAAAAAATCATCCAGTTGGACCTTGAAAGGGAAATTACGGAAGTCGCTCAGAAACTCGCCGCTGCTAAGGAGAAGCAGATTCGAAACAAGAAAAACGAGAATATATTTGCAATTTCATCCCGAGTTGTTGATGTGAGTAAACAATTCCGAAAAATACAGTTGACCAAGAAACTTCAAGAAGTAGAAATGGAAGCTGTTAAAATGCTCCGCCAACTGTTTCGTAAAGAATTGTTTGTCGTCCGTGTATGGATTCATCCGGAAACTTTCCAGTTACGATTGTACGACTCTCTTAACGAAGAAATCCTTAAAGATAGCTTATCGGCTGGGGAAAAACAGATTCTTCTTCTTTCCACTATGTGGGCAATGGCGAAAAGCTCGAACCGCAGACTTCCTTTTGTTTTCGATACATTACTGGGACGATTAGATCAGACGCACAAAAAGAGTATTATTCAACACTTCATTCCGAAGTGTGGTGAACAGGTAATCATTCTTTCTACGGATTCCGAAGTTGATGAAGAACATTATCAGCTCATACTTCCGATCGTAGCAAAGAACTACTTACTGGACTACAGCACGTCAGACTCTACTGTACATGTCCACGACCAGTATTTCCAATTCTCGCGCTAAAGAAGGTATCGATTCTTATGCAGTTTCGTCTACGCACGTCTAAAGCAACCGCCGATCGACTAAAAACTTTACAAAATTCAACCGGTCTAACTCCGAATATTCTTTGCAGAATATCGGTATCGCTTTCGCTTCGTGAATCAAATAAAATTAATATTACGGAAGTAAAGGATCAGGGCGGTCTAGAGTTTAATCGTAATACGCTTACCGGCACTTATGATTATGTATTCAAAGCACTCATCACCCAATACGAAGGTCGCGAGGTAAGCGATGAGGAATATTTTCCGAATTTGTTCCTTGCACACCTTGAACGCGGTGTAAAACTCTTGGAGAACGAGTATCTGTACGCAGGTAACTACGAGAAACTCATCTTTAACCTCCTAGGGAAAACGGAGATCGGTACAGCATGATTTATTTCGATAACGCCGCTACGACTCCACTGGACCCGGAAGTTAAGGAAGCAATGCTTCCTTTCCTACATCATTATGGTAACCCATCCAGTAAGTATTACACTGCCGCTGAAGAAGCAAAAGAAGCCGTTCAAGTCGCACGGAGTAGCGTAGCCGATTTATTAGGGTGCGAACCGGAAGAGGTTATTTTTACAAGCGGCTCGACGGAAAGCAACAACATGATCATCAAAGGTGTCGCTGACACCCACTGGGGTACTGGGAAACGCTTCATTACAAGCTCCATGGAACACTCCTCGGTCTTGGAGGTTGCATCATATTTGACAACGAAAGGCCTTCAAGTTGACCTGCTTAAAGTGGATAACAAAGGTGTTGTGCCACCAGAGTTGCTAAGCGCCACGCTTGACCGGAACGCTAAAGACACGTTCCTCGTGAGCCTTATGTGGGGCAACAACGAGATCGCGACACTAAACGACATTATTCCATTAGGGAATCTTTGCAAACAGCGCAATATTCCTTTTCATACAGATGCAACCCAAGTCGTCGGAAAAGTCCCGATCCATCTTAAGGACCTACCGGTTCAATACTTGTCATTGTCCTCACATAAGATTCATGGCCCCAAAGGGATTGGGGCAGCGGTTTTACGTAAAGACGAATTGGGCATACGCCCGCCATTGACTCCGTTGATTCATGGGGGAGGGCAAGAGTTCAATTTACGCAGCGGAACCCTAAACGTCCCCGGAATTGTAGGTTTCGGTAAAGCAGCGGAAATTGCAAAGCGTGACTTAGAGTCCACTCAGCGACAGATTCTTGCACTTGAATCTTACGCAACTCACAAGATCAAAGAGCATTTCTCAAGTATTGTCTCGTTTAATTCTCCCTCAGGAGAAAAGCTCCCGGGTATCATTAATATACGCTTTAAGGGTATTCATAACGAGTTGCTAATTAAGAAACTTTCTCCTTATGTAGCACTCTCGAGCGGTTCTGCATGCAGCAGCAGTAAACCGTCGCATGTATTGCAAAGCATCGGATGCAGTCTTGACGAAGTACGTTCATCAATTCGAATATCTCTCTCAAAGTTCAATACCATCGAAGAAATTGATCAATTCATCGCGATTCTTCGTGGATAATTTAGAAAGGGCAATACAACATGCGAAATATGAAGGAAAAAGAAATTCAACTACTTTCCAAGGTCTGTAGAGAACATGACCTCCCCATGAAACTGGTTGCGGAATTATTAAAATCCGCAACTAAGTTCTCTTATGAGAATACCGCTGAATCTGCCAGATTAAAAGACTACAGCGACCTTATTGATTACTATGGCAAGGGCAAGGGTGACTCTCAATGATCATTAAGAAACTTTCGCTTAAGAACTACAAAACCTATTACGGTCAACAAGACCTAAACTTCTATATTCCAAAAGATATACGAGAGGAAGGCAAACAAAATATCATTCTCGTCGGCGGTTTGAATGGAGCCGGTAAAACGACCATCCTCAAAGCAATCCATTACGCTTTGTTTGGCGAACGAGGTATGACTAAGGAAGAACATAAGCGTCAATTTTCAAACGTATTAAACAACACTTTCTTCGAGGAAGGGGGAAGAGAGTGCTGGATCCGCTTAACGTTGGAATTAGACGCTGGAGAGGAATGGGATTTGGTTGTTAAATGGACATTTAATCACAACAAGGTACTTGTCCAAGAAAACCGAGAATTAACGGTTCGGAAGCCCGGAATGATGGGTGGAAAAAAAGCAAACGTTGAAAATATCGCAGCGTACTATCGTTATATCGATCGAATTATTCCTTATCATGCAGCTCCATTCTTTATCTTCGATGGTGAAGAAATTAAGGAAATAATACTTCGTCAGAACAGCCAAGAGATGAAGGAGGCTATTCATAAGATCAGCGGAATTGATGCTTACAAATCCCTAATTAAGGACTTACAAGGTCTCAAGAACTCGGTAGCCCGAGAACTGGCCAAGGCCAAAAATCAAGCAGTTGTCTCAGGTCATGCTAGGAAAGTAGCGGAACTCGAATCCGATATTGCTGCACAAGAGCAGAAACGCGATTCGTTAGCTAAAGAATGGAAGCAAATCTTATCACTATTAGAGGATGCGAAAAAGAAACGAAACGACATCTTACTCAGCAATTCCCGTTCCCGAGAAACTATCGTCAACAAACAAGGGCAACTTACACAAAAATTGCAGTCTTCTATAGCTAGTTTGAACGACATGATTCAGAGGAAAGCCATTGAAATTATTCTTAGCGAGAAGATTCAACTGTTACAAAACACATTAAGGCAAGAATATGACCAGCGTCAGCGGCGGCTTATTCTTGATGCCAAAATGACACCATATTATACCTTCTTCAACCAACTTATTCAGGAACCGATTACGCCTCCGCTTTCGAATGAGCAACTACTTCAACTCAGGGAGGCGGGCGAACAGTTGTGGAAGAGAGAAAATAACATTAATGAGCAGCCGCGGGAGCAACCAACTGATTTACACGATCTTACTCCCAACGACTATAATTATCTAGTTTCGCTCCAGAAGGCTAATCGTCAAACTGTCATACATTTCATTAACGTGATTGAAGCCTGTCAGCAAGAACTCGCCGCAACCGAAGTAGAGCTGCGTAACGCACCAGAATCCATCGACGTTGCCGGAGAGAATGAGCAAATCGACTTACTTACAAAGAAGTTAGGCGTTCTAGATGTTAAATTAAGGACTGCAAATGTTAAATTGAAAAACCTAAAGGAAGAAAAAACTCAGGAGTTAGGAAAACTGTCCAGGACCTCTACCAATGTGGGCGACAGTGAAAAGTTGACTCAACGCCTACATAACATTACCAAGCTCGAAAATGGCATGCAGCAATATATTCAAGAAATGACACAACTAAAAACCGAATTTATAAGAGAAGAATTCGCCAAAATGCTCACGACCCTTCTCCGAAAACAAGATGAGTTCGGTCGCATCGAATTTGACGTTACTACTTACACAATTCGATTGTATAATGAACGTCAACAAGAAATAAGTATCCAGGATCGCTCGGCAGGCGAAATGCAAATGATCGCTTCATCGTTAATATGGGCGCTTACAAAAGCATCCGACCTTTCCCTTCCAATGATAATCGATACGCCGCTCGGACGGTTAGACAGCCAGCATCGGAATCACCTGATTCACCATTATTACAAAAATCTGAGTGAACAAGTGATAATTCTGTCCACCGATACGGAAGTCACCGAAGAATATGTCTCGCTGATGAAACAGCATTCCTATAAACAATACATGTTGGATTACGACCAGAAGAAAAAATACACAGTCATCCGCGATGGTTACTTCAACTTTGTAAAGGTGTGAGTCGATGTCGAACCGTAAACGTAATTTGTCAGGGACCGGTAAAGAATTATTAGATTCCTTATGTGTCAGAGCAGAAGTGGAACGCCCCGTCGCTTTAAAAATAGCCTTAGCCAAAGGTATCGCTCTTGGCCGTTACGAACTTGAACCACCGAAAGACGACAAGCCAAAATGGACAATTCCTGATGGTCTCATAAAAGATCGGGAATACTTGTTATTTAAACATCTTATTATCCAAGAGCAGCAGAAAAGCTTAGATGAAGAGACAGTGAGTGACTATGTCTTAGCGTATATTGAAGCTGGTCTTCGTGCACTTCAGAAAGTAACGGAAGAACAAACCTCCCTTGAAGATTTTCGCATCAAGATGCTGCAGTAGTCATCCTTGCAACAAAAAAGTGCCTCCTTCGAGGCACTTTTTTGACTATAACCGCTCTCTAATCGGAGTAATATTAACCACCGTTACAAGCGGCGAGGATAGTGTCCCATCTTCCTTCAGGATCGGCCCGTTGAAGATGCACTGCCCCTTTTTCAGATTGGATAATTTTTGTTCCATCTTCTTTTTATCTGACTGATCACTCGACAAGTTCCCGGCAACATATGGCGTTTCTTGTTCAGGTTGCGCAAAGTACAGCTTTTGACTGGAGTTCTGTAACCTAGCTAATTCATCATTACCCAGTTGAGCCTTTAAGAACTGTGTCGCAAACCAACCTGACCATCCAAATTTCCTTCCCTCGGTTAAAATTTTTGTTGAAGGCGAATTTTCGCTGTGATCCAAATTTTGTGCCTCATCCAATACAAGCGAAATCGGCTTCGTTTTGTGACCGTTTCTTAAGGAGTAATTCCATAAGTCCCAGAGCACAAATTCGGTTAATACCAACTGAACATCTCTCTGGTAACCTGTGAGTTGAATAATATATATCTCGCCATTGCCGTCTATAATATCGCCCCAGTTGATTGGAGCGTCATCAGCAAACGGGTCTCGATCAATAAACGGTCTGATTTGGGACAATGCAGTTTTCGCGTAGGAGGATCCATCGTTCTCAAGTTCTTGTCTTAAATGATGGAGCGAGAACTGATCCCCTTGCTGTTCTAGCCCTCTCAGAATTGCATCATAAATCGCGTTTAATTGTTGGATGCCAAGAGAGTTATACACTGACGAAAATATGCTTTTTACCCGTTCCGCAACATCCGTATTTCCTTCTGGGAGCGTAATCCCACCAATATTACGAATGTTCTTCCGAAATGGATTTATAGGAAATTTCTCGTTAAACACAACACGCTGCGTAAGCTTTGATCCGAGATGCTCAACAAAATCCGCTTCCAACTGGTTTGGCAAAAAGCCTTCCGTGTAGTCAACGATCAGACTGGAAATCCCCTTCTTTGAAAGTTCTATTAATAAGCATTGAATTAAGTATGTCTTGCCTTGACCAGATTTTCCTGAGATGAGCAAATGCCTATTCGCCAAATCAGTATGCCCATACTCCCAAAAGATTTGACGATCGCTATTTTCAGCCTTACCGATGAGCAGTCTTACCTTTTCTAGTCCCATTTTTTCTACGAGCGCTGGTATGTTTCCCTCCAAAGGCTCTTCGCTCGTTGGAGAATCACTTTCTTTCCCGGATTGCTCATCCGTTGTGGTCGAGCCCCCCCCATTGGTCGTTTTAGGTACCTCCTCATGTTCGTCAACGCGTTGCCCGTTATTAACTTCACCATAAGGTTCTGGGGTTACCAAGACGATTTGGGGCGACTCAGGTTGTTCCTCACCCTTCGTGTTCCCGTCCAGTAAATCCCCTTTCGCGCTATTAACTGTTTTTGAAATACCATCACCTTCAAAGACTTCCTCAGTATCATCCTGCCGAGCACTATATAGCGAAGATAGCATACGCTCCTTAATAAAATCGTTCTTCTGGTACTGGATCCATGTTCTCGTGCTTTCCATGGATTTCGTCAAGATGTTATATCCATCTTCTTCAGGTACTTTCAAATAAGTTACGTCATCCTCTATATAAGAGCTTCTAACGTAAGCAGCTTTCTCAAACGAAAGAACAGCTCCAGAACCAATCAGGGAGTTTACATTATGAGAAATTTCAAAATCATCTTTTAGCAGTTTTTCAATTTGTTCGATTTTTAAACGATATCCTTTCTCCAGCCAAAATTCACTTTGATCCAGCTTTTGTGCATTCGTAATGAATAACTGAGCGAAGAAATATCGGTAAAACATGCTTGTAAACGGCTGGTTTAGACTTGTAAGAGCATCAATAATGATATTCTTTGTTTTCTGCACTTGATCCTTTGCCTTCCCAATCACCGTGCTATTATTGATACCAATCTTAACTTCAACCGGATAAAAATGCATTTTCAGCTTGCCTTGTCGGTTTTCCATCCCTACCAAAAGCAAATCGTCGCTATGCGCTCCACTTACGCCTAAATTTTTGGCGGTAAATACGCCCTCCGATTTATTCAAGCTTACAGCTCCTGCGACCCTTAAGATCTCCTCTAGCGAAATCGGTACCCAGAGGATATTGGGGTGATCGAAATAAGCCAGTGACAGCTTGATTGCGGAAATGATGCTAAGTTTTTCTCTAGTGAAATGTCCCTTACTGCCAGTAATTCGAAGCAACCATTCCCCGTTAAACGTATTAAACGCTTTAACGGTGTTTAGAATCCCCTGCTGGTTTACTTCCACCTGCTTTTTATTGAGCACTTCCTTAATAACGGAGTAGTACTGGGCCGATTTATCCGTTACCGTAATTGCATCATACTTTGATGTGGTCGAATATTGATCGCTGTAATGGATGACAACAAGATTCTTAAAACTATAAAAAAATTCCAGATCAATATTCGAATCGATAAATGTTACCCAATAAGATGAATTAAATATGGCTTCAAGGGTCTTTTCATCTGCAGTCGTCGTCCTGGAACAAATGGCCTCTGCCTTATGGTAAACGTTATTGCCGCCATTCTTCAAGTTTGCTACCAATTCATTCAAATAGAAGGAAGCACTCATTAAGAGATTATTTGGGTCAATCCCATACCCTTTAATACCAAAGCCAGTCCGGTAATTTTCTGCCGACTTCATAGCCGGAACGTATGAGTAAAGGCCTTCTAAAGCGACTCCGGCCATCATCTCATTCATCGGCTGTAATGCATCTTTTTCTTGAGCGTGCATCTTGTAGAAAGAGATATGCGCATATTTATAATTATTTGTTTCTACTTGCTTGTAATAAGTTAGCTTCGTGCGGATGACTCTAAGAAGGTCTAGTGCGTCGAACTGTTTTGACGAAAGCGAGATTGCAAATTTCTCCTGCAACTCTTCAGTTGTATTAATTCGGGAAAATTCATCGAAAGCGCTTGGTGTTTTGCTCTCTCTATACAACGTCAATTCAACTGTAAAAAGCCCATCTAGCCCCTTGCGTTCAATGACATGAAGCATCCACAGAATGATTCCACGGAGCACCTCCGCGTCATTCTCAATATGAATTAAATTGATGTTTAACGGCGCTCTAGAACCGCCCGCGAATAAGTAACCAAAATGTTCTTCGAATTGATGCAACTTATCCTCAATAACTTTAGCTAAATATTTATTGGCATCCGCAACTGACACTTGACTTACCGGTTTATACACCAACCACTCCATCAACTTGGTCTGTGGTTCAGGTTTATATAAGCGCTCTTCTTCATCAGTATCGTAAAGGAAAGGCAAAAGCGCATCCGGCCTCAAGCGATTCATAATATTGCTATCAACTTCTTCGTTTCCGAGAAAATCGTTTAACTGCAGCTGATAAGCCACTACAAGCGGGTGAAAGGGAGTGAGGTATATGGTATTATGCGCTTTAATAATGCCTAACTTAAATAAATCTCTACCTCGTTTCCCTGCCTCCTTATTTTCCGTGAACGAATCAACTACATTGATGAATACTTGTAGGTATTCTTTAGCTCTAGAAACCAATTCGTCCGAGTAATGGGTTAGACTAGGTATGTTACGAATGACACTAAACTGGTTGATGAACCTACTATATGCTTCACGAAGCTCTTCATCGAGTTCAATATGGCCTCGAACTAAATTTCCAGAAACATAGGTCGCCGTTCTATATCCTTCCTCAACCCATTTATTCTCCCATTCAAAGAACTGCTTATTTTCACCGTGCATATAGTATTCACGATTCCCAAGAATAAGCCGATTGTTCTTCCACTCAAAGCTCCTTTGGTGTTCACGTTTTAACTTCCAAATCCGTGCCCCTGTAATCGGGATCGACTCTGGAAGTTCATTGATCAGTTTTATAGGGACGATGACTCCATTAGATTGTTGTAACTGTAACTGGAGGGTTTCTTCGTCAGTGAAAGCCTCCGGTTGTGGCTGCACGGTCAATTTACCTTCTGTTGGAATTAAAACGGTTTGACCATCTTCATTTACGACTACAATCGTCTCATCAGTTCCTTGGCCGAAGTTCAACCGATCGCCTTCAAATTGAAGCGATATGAATCCGCTCTTCACGTCTACGGCATATGCCGCACGATAGTTTTCCAAAAGCGACGGGTGGGTCGGAACTACAGCAATGTGCAACTCCGCACCGAGCGTAGCTTTATTGTCATGTCTATAATCTACTTTTGTGAAGACGCATTGTTCCGTTCCTAGAATTTCAACTTGAATCGTAGTCCTTCCAACCTTTGCCGTCACCTGGCTGTTGGACGTATGAAAAAACTTTTCATGTAGACTCTTTATTTCCCCTTCAAATTGAAACGTCACTGAAAATTGAACGGACCGAGCTCCTTCCGGATTAAAAATCAGCAAATGTCTTTTTCTTTCGCCTGCTTTCGTTTCTTTCACAGGTCTATTCCAGAGCAGCGCGTGATCGTGATACTTAATTTCTTTAAGATTTAACTCCGCCTTCTTTGAGATTACCTGAATTTGATTAGAATTGTAGACATCTGAAAACGAGATTTCTGACCATGTTTCTTTTTCGAGCTGATCCCTCACCTTACCGGTAAATTTTTTGTCCAGTTCCTCGAAATCCAACCCGAAATCATGGATGTTCTTTACGTAATCGAACAATTCACGGTTCGCTTCAATTCGTTCTTTCAGCTTATTACCTTTTAAAGTATCTAATTGGTCATCTTTGAATAAACCTAACATCTTATAGTCTTGATCTTGGATGCTACCTACCTCTAAGATACGAAATATTTCTTCGAAATCAAAAATCGTGATTTGTTGAAACACCTGCTCCTGTAGTGTAAGATCCATACGGTCTAACAGAATTAGTTGCTCTACCTTGCTTAATGCGCTTTTTTCGATTTCTTGTTTCAAGTGAGTTACAACCGATTGTGCGTGTAGTGGCATCCCTTCCTTGGATAAATCACTACTGCCCCCTTGAATCGAATCCAACTGGGAAGATACGATGCTTAATAACGCACTGTTCTCCCAAACTCCCTTTTGCTCCCCTACCTGATTGCGCAAGGTTACCAAGAAATCTGGTTTTACGTTGTTAGAAGTGAACGCTACCACAAGATTTATACCGTTAACCGGGAGCGCGAAAGTAGTATAGGATTCACCGTACTCATGTTGATACGTAAATGCAATACTGTCGGCATGTGTCTGAAGGGCTTCCGCCATCCCTTCAACATCGCCTTCATGATCTAATTGAAGATAATAGCGTTCTCCGGGAGATACTAATTCTTTTTGAAAGAACTGATGGAGCATATTTGAGATTTTTTTAAAGAATGGGTTTAACATATTGTGCATCTCCACTATCGCTTTTTTTGTCCAAAATATTTAATGCATCGAATAGCTCAATGATGGCTTTCTTGGAAAGTCGATCAAAATCTACGCCCCGCTTGGCAAATTCGACGAACAACTTATTTAATGGCATGCGAGTATCCTTAACGCAAACCGCCGTCAGGAGAAGCAGCATCTCCTGCGTCATATTAAAAACTTGACCTAGGCTGCTCCTGCTTTTAATAAAGGTCTTTCCCCCGAATCCCGAGAGATTCCTCCCATATTTCACGGCTGCTTCTTGGTTGACGCCTTTCTGTACTCGCTTAAAGAGACCCTCCATCGCCTCACCGAGCTCGTTATACGTACGGAAGCTCTCATCCTCCCCATTTAAAGGGAATTTTTTAGCGTATTCTAAAATCCATTGGTTCAAGCTGTCAACAAAGTTTGCTCTGTCTTGATCCAATTCCAACCGTTTGTCCAATTCCACATACGTTATAAATGGTTGGTCCTCCGTATCCGACAGCATGCTGAGTTGGGTCATCGTATGCACATGTACGAACAAATGCGGGAGCTTCTCTTTAATCGCGCGATACCCCAATCCTTCGGTAGCTTTGCGTCTTTTGCTTAACGTTTCCCACTCCAAGGCAAAATACAGAGGAGTCGCTTGACTGTAATCAGCTTCTATAAAACGTTCAAATTTAAATAACAGTTGGCAGATATAATTAAACGCATAAAAATGGGTCAGTAAAGAAAAATGCGATAAAAAGTAGTCCCTATGTTTGTTCATGTAAAGCAAATCTTCACGGTAGAGAGAGGAGAGGAACGGAAGTAGACCTTGATGTTTTCCTTTGTCTTTTCGGCTTGCAGATACCACTTTTAGATTCTCAAGAATAAGCTCCGTCAAAAGATCGTCCGCTTGCTTATCCCTAAAGATTTCCGCTACTGCCTGATCTCCCTCGACAAGTACATCCGAAATAAATGCCGCGCACTTACGTAGGCTATCCTTTTCCGGGGCGGGCAAATAATTGTAAATATATGGATGGAAAACATTCATACTGCGATTTGTTCCAAATAGGAAGTGACGCAGAAAACGTTCAAGGTCTTCTTGGACTTCCGTATTAAATTCAATTTGACTAGTTAACTGTAAAATGAGTGGATCTTCAAATTCCAACTCATCTTTTTGTTTTTGCTGGGCTTGAGTGGTATTTCCGCAAATCTGTCTTACGTATTCCCCGACAAGCTCGTCAAATCCACCCTTTAATTCAACTACAGTCTTTGTAACAAAAGGTAAAACGGGATTAACTGGGCTAGAAGGGGGATGAATACTCTTATAGGTTATCTTTAACTGGTCTAGGTTTAAGGCCAAGTTCATCATTCACTACTCCTTTTCGAAAACAAAAGAGGAAAAATCACCTTTGTAAAGTTTGTAAATTCGAGAGTCTTCAGGAAAATGGACTAATATTTCCTTGTTCTTCTCCCCAAGTCTCATGATTTTTTCAATAAATTCAACGAAATTAACGGCATCTTCCTCGTCCTTCTTATTCGGACAATACCCATTCAGAACTTTTTGCAATAGCTCGTACAAAGGATAATCGACTTCTAAACTTACAATTTGCTGATTAGGGAAACAATAAGACACCTTGATCGTATTTCGAAATGTATCCAACTTATCCTTAGAGATTTGCTTAAGATCCGCTATATGGGGAGTTAACGCCAGTTTCTGTGCAATACGAATTGCATCGGTAGATTTATTAATGTAAACATAATCCTTCAAAGGCGTCCCTCTCCAACGATGAATAGCTTCCTTCATCTCATCGTAAAGAACCTTTAACTCGGGCCTAGATCCTACATTCACCCCAAATAACATTTTCAAATACTTCTTATATATATCGGAACTCGTTCTCTCAAAGAAATCCCTGTTTGTCAACTCTGCTAGACGGATAATAAATTCATAGTACGCAGAAAAAATTTCTCGAGAGTACTCATGCTCCTCCGTTTGCTGAAACGCTTTAAGCCATCTCAATGCAACCTCGTTCGATATATGCGTCTCCGTAATTTTGGACCAGTTGCTTGAAGTATTCAGTTCTATAATAACATTATCCGTAAGCGAACTCCGCTTATGAATCGGATCTAAATCGTGCAATGTTCGTAAAATAAAGGAACGCTCTCTTCTTTTAAACATGAGGGTAGGAACTGCATGCTCCATTCTCTCAAAATCCCCCATAAAGTCATATGGAGTCTGATCATCGGGAATCACTATATCCGCAATAAAGTTAAGAAAAGCCCTGGCCGAGATCACAACTTTATACTGAACGATAGCTTGGGTGACGAATTTTACAATCTGCCCTTGGACAACGTTGTTTTGGAGAAACAGATAGTTTTCGTGCATCATAGTCTTAACGTTTCGAGATAAATCTTCCTTGAATGCTAGATAAAACGGATTCCCATCGTTTGGCGAAAAAATTCTTTCTAATATAGTGCTAAAGAAACTCGACTCCGCTCCATGTGTCGTTACCTCATATGGGTGATAGTCGCTGAAGCTGATTAAGTCAAAAAATGCATCCCGCTGACGTTCTTTTGCCGTATCACTTGAAAACAATCCACATTCGTTTACAAATCGTTCAAGGCGACTATACGTTACTCCTTCACGGCTCTTAATAGAGATAAAATTATGTAATATCCCTAGATTTATTGCTAATACTACTTTTCTATCCGACGAAGCGATTCGCTCGTCGGAAAAGTCTCTCAAAATGTCATCCAGCGTTTCCATTGCATCCTTGGAAGGAGAAAAGCTCTCGGTAGCGTCATTGAAGATTTCGTAACCCGCCAAGAGTTCCGGCTTATTTTCTTTAAGATAAGCCAGAAGATGAGATTTGCCATCACCTACGCTTCCGCATAACAATATCAAATTCGAATTCGGTAATGCTTGTCTATGTCTTAAGCAATCTTCTACATCAATCTGAACCTTCCGCTCAACATGCAAATAGTCTTTGTACTTGCTGAATGCGTTGGCATTTTCAATCGCTTCTTTCGAAGAATCTCTAAGCCGTCTCATCTCCCGTAATAAATAACTTTGCCCCGTTGATAGATTAAGGGTAAGGAGGGATTCTTCTGCTTCAATGGATGCCTCCTCAGGACTGACAGCGCTATTTCTTTTGTTGGATTGCTCTGCACGAACAAGTTCCATAATTTTCTTCACTTCCACTTTGAGGTTCTGAAGTTCCTCAGAATTCTGGGATAGTGGTCTCGGATATTCGTATTCTGGAACGGAGGCTTGAAACGACAAATACGTTTCGTAATACCATTTAAAGATCAGGTATACGGATCTATGTAATTTAATTGCCTCGCTAAGATCGTCATAGTTCAAGGTGTGTGCGGCTTTGTTGCCTGCCATTCGAACTGTATGCAGCAAGCTCTCGATTTCACGGGTTATGTATCCTTTGCTTAGATATGAAATTTTTTCATGTAGGCTCCAGTTCCCTTGAGGTTCAATTTTTTCAGTCTGTAACACTCCCTGGAGAATTACTTCAACAAATACTCTAGCTTTCACTATAGCGCTTGCTGGATCCTGATAAATCAAACTCTCCATCTTAAAGATCAATGCTGCAGCCTCAGTATTCCATTGTTCTATGAACTCAACAAAAATCGACTTTTGTTGTGTCATTATTAAATCAACTCCGTATAATATTGTTCTATAAACTAATTGTACAACGACTGAGTGGCATCGTTCACATTTCCAATGGTTATTTTACGTCACTAAGGATCCCCATACTTTAGTTATACTACCAATCGTACTAGAACTCTACTACTATTTGAAGAGAAATTATTTACAAAATATAAGAAACCCCCAGGTAATTTTAACCACTGATTATTCCTAATATTCTTTTCGAAATTAATTTATAGATTTCTTATTATAGACTAAAGAGCACATCGCGTAAGGCGATATGCTCTCATTGTATCTCACTCCCTCCACACGTACGACCATTCGGTGGGCAGCAGCGGAAAGCGTGCCTTCCCGATTTGGGCCGCCGGCAGCTGTCACTGTCTCTGCGACCGCCCTCTCAAAGTAACCGATCCGATCCTCAAGATACTCGTTGATCGGATTGATCCTAGGCTCGTAATCTAACTCGTCGCCGGCTTTCTTGCGAGCCAGCAATTCCATGATGACGGTCCGCAGCTCGCTCTCCTCCGACACAAGTCCTTCGACGAGGCGATCGAATTCGATCGGCGCATTTCAATCGTCTTCTCGATCCAATCGCAGGCAAGAATCGGTCGAAGCACGAAGAAGTATTTTTTGATTTTCACTTGATCTCCCTACAAGTACTCCCGGTAGTTCCCCTTCGCCATATGCAGGTAGTGATGCATACACGAACGCGGAGAGAACGTAAGAGGGGATACACGCCGGATTTGTTCTGCGACCGAACCATTTTCCAAGTACACGATCGGCGACTGCAGCCACTCGAGCAACGGCGGGTTCGACTTGCGGAATAAGTTCAGCGCCTTCTTCAAGTCCCAACCGTTGATGTCCAGCATATCGCTGATCGGCCGCTCGATCACATCCCGCTTCTCGAAGATCGACAAATACCACTCCACCGGCCGGATATAGATGTAACGAACGTCGTAATCACTATCCTTCGACGGGAAGCCCCATGCCCGACTCCCCGATTCGCAAGCGGACAAGATGTTAACGCCTTCTTCCTGCTCAATCCGCTGTAACTCCACCTCAATCTGCTGTCTTACGTCGGACATATGTGGTCCCTCCCTTGTTATGGTTCTAGGCTCATGGCATCCACTCGCTCCGTGAGCGTGGCATACCCTTGCACCGATTGAGCGATATATGAAAGCACCGTGTCGCTCCAGCCGTAGATGTAGAAAGTCCGTTGATCTTGTACCGGTACCATCGTATGGCGATACGGAGCGATGTCTACAATGAAGGCTTTCACGTCTCGGTTCACCTTCGATCGGTACTGCTTCAGCTGCTCGTGGAACGGGCTGCCGCTATTTTGCTGCTCGTCCGTGATCATGATGATCTGATCTACTTTCTCCCGTTGCTGCAGCAGCTTACGCACAGGCGCTCCCGTGTCCGTTCCTCCGCGAGCATGAATACGTTCAGCCTATGTTAAAATGCTGTCCTTGCGCGAAGGCTTCGCATCCATGACCTCGGTATCGAACAGCCAGAACAGCGAGTTCCCCTGTTTCGTATGGTAGCTTGCCGCGTTCGATCCACTCGATCTGCTCGCCTCGACTTGCGGCAGCAATTCCAAGTTTGCTTCCTCTCCGCGCAAATACCGGAACAGCGCCTGCTGCTTCAGATCAGCTGGCTTCGGATGGGCGGTTGCGATCGCGTCCCCCAGGCTGTATCCCCATCCGCGTCCGTTGTACTTGATTGCCCAATACTCGGAAACACCGAATAAGAAACGGTTCACCTGACGTTTGATCGCGCGTCCGCCCTGCCCGCGTCCTAGTCCTTTCACAATGCTGAGGAAATCAGACAAGTCTGCTGGATACCGCACGACCAGGAGGAAGATCTTTACGAACAAATCAGGACGGTAGAGCGAAAGGATCGCTAGTCCGAACAACGGCTGCAGTCGCATAAAGCCTTCGTTTCTTGCGAACACGATCGCCTTAGCCATAAAACTCGGGTTACTCTCCGCCATCTCGTGATGAAGCTGCGCCGCGTCGTTTAGCAGTTCATGTTGATCTGCATAAAAGGTATTCCCCATCGTATTGGTCAGCAGCGCCTGAATGTACTGCTCCTCGCTGGAGCGTGTGAACGCAGGGTAGTTGTCTTTATTCCATATGTTCGGTCGTCGAATGGAACCGAACAGTTGCTTCGCCATACTCATGATTGCGTCACTCCTTCTTTATTGATCACGGTGAGGAAAAAGCGGGATAGGCAGCTGCAGGAGTCGAACCTGCCGTATTGCCCAGGTAAACCATTGTTCCGAATAAGCTCGAAGGAGCCCATCCCATCGCCTCACCGGATTTATTTTCATATCGAAGCGAGGAAAGGTCCAAAAGGTCTCAGCGTCACCCGACGCTTATCAATACTAACCCATTTAGTCGAAGGAACCCTTTCAAGCGCCTCGCTTCGTTATGCAAGAGAGTAAGATCATCGAGGAAGTGGGGGCGGAAAGGCACATGCTGCTCTACCAACTGAGCTACTCCTCCTCTCGGAGGAGGTTGGACTCGAACCAACGACAAGCCGATTAAAAGTCGAAGTAACCCTTCCATGCGCCTCGATGATCTTTCGCCGTCCGCACGTGGTTACGCGTCGTCCATATTCGCTTATTTCCGGAACGACGAACATGGCGAAAGTATTACGACAGGGCATAAACTTCTCCATTTCGCCCATTTCCCTCCCCTGCTACAATGAAAGAACAAGCTATACGCGAACGGGGGATCATTTTTGGCTAAGGAAAGCTTTGATAAGGAAATTCAATTTCTTCGCATGCTCGTGCTTACCAGTGGGGCGTTCAGCAGGCAGCAGTTCGCGGAGCGTCTGGGGATTTCCGTACATACCTTCGACAAAAAGATCCGCCGTCTCAAAGACATCGCAAGCTCCGTGCACCAACAGACGAACGAGGAGCAGAGCGGCCAGCTGGCCGACACCCTGCGTTACAGCTACTACGACTCCTCCGATCCGATGCTGCTGTTCTTGTTCCGTGCGAAATCCGTTAAGGAAACGGAAAGCGAACGCATCTCTTTGCTGCTGGGAGCCATGAACGAGCAAGCGCGGACCGCGATGGAGCCTCTGGATCTATGCTGCGGCGGGCTGTCCTCCGACCTTCCGATGCCTGATGAGAAAACCATTCGCTCAGATCTGAAATATTTGGAAGAGGTCGGCGTCATTCAGCGGGAACCTGGCCCGCGCACTTATCGCTATCGGTTTCGGAACGATCTCGTTCGGGAGCTGACGGAGGGGAGCTGATCGACCTCTATGATTTCGTGGACGTGATGGCCAACACGCAGATTCCTTCCGTTCAAGGATACCTGCTGCGCGATGGACTGAAGAAGCATCAGCTGCGCTATCAAGCCGAGACGCTTGCTGTTGAGCCATTTCTATATAAATATCACTACTACTCGCGGATTCTGGACGAAGCGCATCTGTTCACGCTGCTCCACGCGATCCGGGGGCGGCGGAGAGTGAAGTTCATCTATTCTCTCCTAAGTCCGAAACAAGCTACGCATCCAAGAATACGAACCCCCTTTTCGGAAAGGAGAAACAAGGGAAACTGCATAAGACCCTTCCGCTGAAGATCGTCTACGATCATCAGTACGGGCGCTGGTATCTGCTTGCTCACGGCCGGGAAGGTATTCGGAAATATCACATGGAAGGCATCACGCAAATTGAAGAGGATGAAGCCGTGGCTGAAGAGTGGTTCGAGGAAAAGATTCAACAGCTACTCGAGAGCATTCGGTACAGCTGGCTCATCGATACGAGTCCGCCGGTGACGGTGCGTGCACGTTTCTATAAACCGGAGGGCTCGGAACCGGATTTCATCAAGGAGCGCAGCGTAGTACAACCCCCTGCCCGCGGGTCATGCTGCAAGGGCAATGGGGGCAGATCGTGGCGGAAGATGAGCAGTCGTTTGTGTACGAATTCATCGTGAACGGCACGACGGAAATCAGGCCGTGGCTGCGGAGCTTCGGCTCCAGCTGCGAGATCCTCGAGCCTCCCCGTTTCCGCCGTGAAATGAGCACCGAATGGAAGGAGATCCAATCCTATTATGAATCTGTTCGAGAAAATCTTTAATCATCAGATCCTCTCCCGACTGGAGGACTCCGGTACGTACATGGTTACTTCTCACGAACGGGCATGGCTGAAGACGATGCTTGAGCATCCGGCGGCAGGCGAAGCTTTCACTGGGGATACCTTGGGGAAGCTTCGTTCGCTGCTTGCGTCCGATGAGGCCATGGATGTCTCCAACCATCTCATCGAGAAAGCGTGCAGCATGGAGAAGCAGATCTACCACCCGCTCCTCCGCCCTTGCGTCGGCTCATTATGGACAAGAGCGGCATCCGGATCACCTACGAGATTAAAGGCGGCCGGATCAACGCAGACCACTCCGGTATTCCGTACAAGCTCGAATACTCCATGGTCAAGCGGGAATGGTACCTACTCTGGTACCACCTCCGTCATCGCGCCTTCATGAGCACGAGACTGAAGAAGATTCATGCTATCGCGGCTGAAGCAGTCGATGCTACCAGAGCAGACGAGATCATTCGAAAAGTGGACAGCCTCCTCGAATCTCGTAAAAGCGAAGCCGTCATCGAACTTGTTCGCCAGTATAACGGGGAGCTGTCGCGCATCCTATATGCCTTCTCTAGCTTCGAGAAAGACGTGGAGTATGATTTGAATACCGATACATACAGAGTGAAAGTGACTCTTCTCGGGGATGAATTGGAGTATTTGCTCTCGAAGATTCGTTTTCTAGGGAAACGGGTGCGAGTGCTCGAAGGAGATTACTTGAAGCGGCGCATGCTGGAGTCGTCGTTAAAGTCGCTGGAACGTTATGGGGTATTGCCGATGGACGAGGAAGAGTGAGCTTTTGAATATCCCCCCCCACAAAAACATCTTGAAAAACAATAAACCGTCTCTATTCGAAACGGTTTTGCCCTACCCTTATTTTTATAAATTGTATAATCCTAACTACACATTACTAGGTCAAATCTGAAAAAAATCAATTCACTTCTTTCTTTAGCTTAAATCTAAAACCGAACTTGTCTACATAATCTGGATATTCATTATAAAGATCAACTATTCTGTCTCTGAATCTTCTAATTTCTATTCTACTCAAATCAGAGGCCAGCAGTAATTGCAATGCAAGTCTTGCTCTGTCCTTGCCCAAGCCCAATGCTACTTCTAGCATATTTTCTACGTTCCTTACATTAATCTTGTTATACGAAATTGCAACTTCGATGGCATGTCCCTTCCATTTATGGAATCCGTTTTTATTCATACTATCCATTGCTTCATTAACCCAATTAACTACATAATCATATGGTAGCTTATCAATCAAAATGGTCAATAACGTTTGTCTAAGACGATCCTCGATATCCCATTCGACCAGTTCCTCCATGTAATCAGCCAATGGATTGCTCTCGACAGAAGTTATAGTTAAATTAATAACTTCTTTAGTTCCTTCACTCTCAAGATTATTAGACCATTTCTCAAGCATAACCTTTCTATTCTCTTCTCCAATAACTTCCCAACGAGCAGATATTGCCTCCCGATGAGAGTTAACCGAGGCATCTAAAAATTTTATTAGCAATGCGTTAAATTCTTCACATCCTAAGTTACACCTACGACTTAACTGTCCTATTACTGTAGATCTAGTCGTTGAATCTAAGATTGAAAACAAATCTATCTTCACGTTGGAGTTGTTCTTCATCGGTAAACTTACCCATTCAGTTACTACAGCATCCCAATCAATGTCTTTATACGAGTCACATAAAGATTCAATAAAAATGTTCAAATATCGAGAAGCATTATTATTATAAGGACGACCAGAGTTTAAATAGTTCTGCGACACACTCGCTAAAGTAATAACACAATCGAATATCCAGTTTTTGGCAGCTTCATCTTCAGCCCATAGGTAATGAAAAACATCAAGCCGGTCATTTACTACTTGTTCACACCATCCCAGCCAAATTAAATTATCGTTAATGGGCATGAGGTTTTCTCTAACCGTTGTTAAATAGCCACGTAACTTTTCAGACTGCAAAAGAGTTTTTATAACAGCTGGTGTTTTTGAAGCCCTTTGTTGATTTACTGCAGAATCAAATTCAGATTGGATTTTTTTAATAATATTGGGGATCCCCCCCAAAGTGTTTGCGCGTTCCACTACAATATCTAAGAAAATTTCTTGTGTGTAATCACCTATACTGAAATCAAAATTAGTTTCGCAAAATCCTGATACCCCTGGACTCCTGGGGAAAGTTGTCAAATATTTATTTACCTTTTCAAATTTCTCATCCTCCCACCACTGATCTAAGAGAGGTCTTACAACATCACGAATATGCTTGTACGTTGATTTTGCCATATATTCATTTATCTTTTCAAAATCTGTATCAGTGAATCCACAAAATTCTTCACGATCCATCAGCATTATTAAAGCTGCTAAATCCACGTCATTTTGCACATAGCTGTCGCACCATAATTCACCAGTACCCTCGAGGAAAGCTTCTGTTTTGAAATCATAAGCTGCAACTAATTCAGTAATTAATGCTACTTGGATTGGGTTATTTGATTTAGTCGCCCAAGTCCTTAGCCAAGACGCTAGTTTATATTCCGCTTCAACATTTGTATCTAGTGACTCTCTAATAACTCTGAGCCAGTCGAGAGAGTTAATAATCTTATGCTCCGACGAAGCTTCAAAAATCGATGCGGCTAATGAGTATCCATCATTGTTTTGGATAAATGCATCTTCAAGGTTAGGTGCCAAGTTGGGAATTGCCATTTTACTGATATATACGGGGTTATCAATCCATAAACGTAATAAATCACTCGAATATTCAGAAACAACAATTTTTGAACCATACTCGCTCCACGTGGTGTTGTCATAAGATAAAAACGTTAACAACCTGCAAACTTTTGATGGAGGAAAATCCTTTAAGATATCTATATTGTCTCTGAGAAGCAGATCCCAATTATGAATATCCATATCTGAGATGACATTAAGTTCGGTATCCGCTTCGATTAACGTTTTGATGCAATTCTCAACTTCTATGCCGGGATTATCATCAAAGTCGGAAATAACAGATGAAAATAATATTTCCTTATCCCGTGCATTCAGAATTTCGTAAGATGACTTAAACTCCTCTACTTGAGCATTAAGTAAATAATCCTTGATCTTTATCAATTCAGGTTTTCCTGTTACCGGGTTTAACTTTTCGTTACTAAAATAGATAAATGGTCTAGGATCATTCTTAGGAATACATTTTTCAACACGTGTTAGGAATGCATTAAGTCCATCACTATTTCCATCTTTGCATTCCTCATTTCGAGTTATTAAATACGGGTCAGAAATTAACTTCATAAAATACTCTGGAAAATCAGTTTGAAGTACCGTGAATACTGCAATCGCCAAGGAATTGGCCGACAGTAACTTTTTTCCAGATTCGTGGTCCCGTTTTTTAGCCAGTTGCCAATTTGACGAAAAGGAGTTTAATAAAGCTTTTACCTGCCGCGGTGTTTTTATTGAACTATGAATTAATATACCAAGTACTTTATCTATATTAATATCTGAATCCTCTAACCATTGAATCTCTTGATCTAAAAGTAGCTGCTTAGCGTACCTTTTCATATTCTTTTGTTCCAATATAGGAAGATGAATTTGATAATCAAATGTTTTATTTATAAACTCCGAGACGTATTTATCATCAGACTTGGCATCCTCTAAAATATCTTTTTGCTCAAAGGCAGCTTTGATTCCGTTTCTAAGTACCCCTTCATCGCATGGAATTATAAATGCGCAATCTTTAGAATGTAAAAAAGTTTTGATTGTGTTAAGCGCAGCAAGTAGCTGCTTCGGAGGCAGTCGATCTAGATCATCAAAGACGAGCACAAGTTTACTTCCGTCATTTTTTTCTAGAAATTTATTTACACTTGCTTTGAATCTTGCCTCATACTGATCCCCATGGGTTAAGGGTATTGTCTTTACACTTAGTTGGCTGCCTCGTTGGTAGGAACCTATAAATATCTTTAGTGCACCAACTACTAATGCGATCGTGGACACCGAGATTAAACCTGAAGCAATAGAAGTGAAAGCAGCGCTTTTAAGATAAACAGATATAACGATGGAAATAAGCATTATTAACAAAAAGCCGACTATTGACCACCTGTATAACTTACTTTCTAAAAAGAGTATTGAAAAAATGCCCGCACCGGTAACACTTTCGCTTTTTGTAGATTCATTGTTTAATCCTTCCTCATCGTGAACATTAAGCTCAGCTTGAACCTCACGTACAATTTTTCTATGTAAAGAAGGTGCATCGTCGGCAAACTTCCACACACTAATGACCTTGATAATGAAGTTGTCACCATTCGCTTTATCCACTTCAAGTATTCTTTCAAGTAGTTTTATAACAGATGTTTTTCCAGATCCCCAAGGAGCAAATAAACCTATATGTGTAGGAAAATTATTTTGCTTGAGAAGTTCGTATAGAATCTCAGCCACTTGACTGTATTGAAATTTGTCATCATTGATTTTCTGTAATGGTTTATCTTCTAGAAAATACTTTCTAATATTGTCATTGTTTTTCGATCTTTTAAATTTTTCAAACAAAAGTGTCACCTACTCATCTGTAATATTCCTATGACATTATTCTACAATAAATTACAGTAGATGTAACTAAGGACCTGAAGAGACTAACATTAGCTTCTTTTCTACCAGGCGGATCCTTAAGGCGTCCATTTATCTCACTTAACGTCTGCAATATGATTTACTAGAAGGGAAGATATCACACACGCGCCCTGATCATATATGTTTAAATAAGGTAATCCCGTTTAACAGCATGTATGTAGACAAGCAGTCTACACACGAAACAAATAATGGACACCAGTAATGTTGTTGACTACATCCGTTTTAATTTCTGGCCACAGAAAAACCCAGCCCGCATTCGGGCTGGGTTTTCACCGTTATTTGCTGAAAAAGTTTTGGTAGGTGGACTAAGCTAACCACTTTGGTGGTGACGTTAACAACTACTTATATCCATATTACTCATATTAATCCCTTCTCATCTCAGTATAACATTTCTTACAGTATGCCATCACAGAAACACCTCAATGATTATACAAGCTATAAACCCATAGAATCTTTTTAAGAATCTGCTCCTGAAATTTATATTCCGGTCTACGATTTTCATCATCTGATAGTTCCGAGTTAACGACATGGCGCTTAATATAAACCGTTGTGGCACTGTACGAACAAGGTTTTCGAAAAGCGAGGAGAGTCTAACCCCTATCCCAAAATGAAACCCCCGATATAAGCATTGAAAACCCACTTGTTAATCTATTTGTTTCGTCAACAAACAGTCAACTCTACTATTTCTTTGTCTCTGTTTCACACTTTCACTTCATCTGTACCACTCCACAAACCCGCACCATCACTACACTTTCAACCCTCTGTACCACTCCGCACCAACAAAGCCACCGTTTCAATGTGCCCCGTATGCGGGAACATGTCCACCGGCTGCGCCTCGACAACGCGGTAACCGCCATCGGCGAGGATGCGCAGGTCCCGCGCAAGCGTCGACGGGCTGCACGACACGTACACCACGCGCTCGGGGCGCATGGCGAGGATCGTGTCGAGCAGCGTGCGGTCGCAGCCTTTGCGCGGCGGGTCGACGACGATGACGTCGGGCACGATGCCTTCGCGGCGCCAGGCCGGAAGCACGTCTTCGGCGCGGCCTAACGCGAACTCGGCATTCGTGATGCCGTTGAGCTCGGCGTTACGCTCCGCATCGGCGACGGCCTCGCCGACGATTTCGACGCCGTACACGCGCCCAGCCTTGCGGGCGAGGAACAGCGAAATCGTACCGATGCCGCAATAGGCATCGACGACGGTTTCGCTGCCGGTAAGTCCGGCGTAGTCGACTGCGGTCCGGTACAGCACCTCGGTCTGTACCGGATTAACTTGATAAAACGATCTCGCCGAGATCGCAAAACGAACATCGCCAATCGAATCATAGATGACGTCGCGTCCCCACAGGACGCTCGTTTCATCGCCGAAGATGAGATTGGTCCGATCGGTGTTTATGTTGTGGATGATGCTCGCGATACCGGGAACTTCGGCCCGGATCGACTCTACCCATTCATCCACACGAGGTATCTCCGGTCCGTTGGTTACTAGAACGACCATCACTTCACCGCTGGCCGCACCGAAGCGCACTACAACGTGGCGAAGCAAGCCTGTATGTGTCGCTTCAAGATAAGGCTTGATTCCAAGCCTTATGGCAATCTCCTTCACGAGAGCGACTGCCTGGTCTCCTTCGCTTCCTGAGATCCAGCAGGTATCCATGTCCACGATCCGATGGGAGCCGGGCTCGTAAAATCCAGCGATCAAGCCCCCCTCACGATCCACCCCAGTCGGTACATGCACTTTGTTACGATACCGCCACGGATCGCTCATGCCTAGTGTGGGCCGCACAAGAATTGCCTCCGTTTTATTACTATCGGTAGGAAGCATTGGATTCACGGAGTCAACGATATCGGAATGGTCGCCGATCCGGTTAGCTGCACCCTCACTTCCGTCACTTCCATCAGAATCACCGGAATGACGAATACGAGCACTGGAGTTGTTGGAATGAGCTGTGGAATCCGTAGCAGCAATAGCAGCACTTTCAGCAATCTCGGCTCCACCTGCCCTTTGCTCCTCTGAACACTCATCCGCCAAAGCAACCTCAAACTTGCCGATCCGCTTCAGTGCATCCGCAACGGACTGGCGCTTCCAACGAAGCTGCGCTTCGTAAGACATCGTCTGCAGCTGGCAGCCGCCGCACGCTTCGTACACCGCACAAGGTGCGACGACGCGGTCAGCGCTGTCTTCGAGACGCTGCACCAATCGGGCATGCCCGAAGCTCGACTTCAATTTCTCGACCCGCACGATAGCCTTTTCTCCGGGCAGCACATCGCCCGACACAAAAAGGGTATAGCCCTCAACCCGGCCTACCCCTTCTCCCTCATGGCTAATGCCCACAATGTCGATGCTCACTTCCTGCCCGATCTGCACGGGAAGAGACGCTAAACGCGTGCTGTCAGCCTGAGCAGCTCGCGCTCCCCTTGCTCCGGTCCGAGGAGCCCCACTAGGGCTCATCCCTTCACCCGCGCCTCGCCCCCCGGCCCCGTTGGGGCCACTCACTCCACGCTCCGCCCCACGCATCGCCCCTGCACTTGCACCACGTGTCTCACGCCCCGCCACACGCTCCGCACCTGCACTTGCTGCACCACGCGCCTCGCGCTCCGCGCCGCCAAACCGCTTCCGCCCCGGCTTGCCGCCGGCTCCTGCACTTGCGCCCGCTCCAGGGCGTCTCCGATCCTTTTTCATCGCGGCAAATTCACTCCAGGCTTAATATGATAGCTCGATTCCCCCGACGCATCCACGATAATCGGGATATGCTTCTCCAGCACCGTGCACTCGCACGGCAGCGTTCCGCCGAATTCGCCGTCCAGGTTCATCTGCACGTAATCCGGCGATGTCACCTTCACGTACTTCGTCTGAAAATGCACAAGCCGCGTCTCGGTCAAATGCTCGCCGCGCAGCGCAAGCGACACAATCCGAATAAAGTCCGCCAGGTTGCACTTCTTCAGCACAAACACGTCAAACAACCCGTCGTCCAGCTGCGCATTCGGCGCCAGCTTTTCAAAGCCCGCCACCGAGGTGCTGTTCGCCACGAGAAACATCATCACTTCCTCGTGAATCGTCACCTGCTCCGACTGGATCAGCAGCTCAATCGGCCGCAGACGCGGCAGCTTCTCGAGTCCCTTCATATAATAAGCGAGCTGCCCAAGCATCGTCTTCAGCTTGCTCGGCACCTCGTAGGTCAGCTCCGTCATCGACCCGCCGCCGGCAATATTTATAAAATACCGCTGATTCACCTTACCCACGTCAATCAGCTTCGTATTCTGCTCCACTATCAAGTCGCAGGCATACTCCCAGTGCCGCGGAATGCCCAGCGCCCGCGCAAAATCATTCGTCGTCCCCAGCGGCAAAATCCCGAGCGGCGGACGCACCCGCTTCTCCGCCATGCCGTTGATCACCTCATAGATCGTGCCGTCCCCGCCGGCTGCAATGATCACGTCAAAGCCGCGCTGCACTGCATCGGCCGCCGCCAATGTCGCATCGCCCGCGCCAACGGTGGCGTGGCATGACGTCTCCAAGCCGCCTTTTTCCAGCCGCTGCAAAATTTCCGGTAACCGCTTGCGCATTTCCTCCCTGCCGGAGGTTGGGTTATATATTAATCGAGCTCGTTTCGCCATCGTTCATCCCCTACGCTGTGTCGTCGTTGCTTGCTGCACTATCAAGATATGCGGCAATTTGCCGCTCCATCCACCGGCTCAGCAGCGGATGCGGCAGCATCGCCTGACCGCTGTACCGGTACGAATACCCGGCCAGACGCTCCGGGATCACCGCCCTCGTAAAATACCCATCGCTGATAAACAGCGGCGCCACCACCACCGTCAGCTCCGGATGCCGCCGCGCGGCCAGCTTCATCTTACACGGCGCCTGATTCGGCAGCAGCATCGCAATGTCCGCCTTCGCGAACCCGCCAAGCGCGCGCACCCGCTCCGCCAGCTTCAGCATGCCCTCGCGCCACGCCTTGTGAAACCCCTTCTCATTGCTGCCATGCCCAACCAGAAGCAGCAGCTCGCGCGCCGGATCAACCGACGCCGCCTGCAGCTTTTCCCACAAAATTTGCGCGACATCCGGATCATCGTCCATCGGCGGACACGGGTGCAGCCTCGCCGCCACGCGGAACGGCTCCAAATCCGTCTCCCGCTTCGGCTCTTCCGTGACCCCAAGCGCCCACATAATTTCATCCACATGCGTACTGCCCGACGATACAAAAAAAGGTACCACGATAAGATCGGTTGCTCCCTGCCGTTCCAACTCGTCGATACCGTCTTGAATCAGCCTGCCGTCCACAAGCTCCAAATACGAGCTGAACACCGGCACATCGCCAGGCAGCCTCACTGCCTCCACTGCCTCGTCAACCAAACGCACCCATTCCGCGTCCCGCGAGCCATGGCTAATCACCAGCACACCGTACTTCACCGAATTCAACCCCTTCGCCGGGGAAACCGAAATCCCGATTTTTGTACCTATATGCTAGCGAATCACCCTGTAAAAGTCAATTTGCGGAAGCACATCGCGCGCAAGAAAAATCCCGCCCCGTTCGAACCTAGAAGCTCGAACCTTGCGGGATGCCCGTGAATCTTCTATATCATTACCATCATAACCAAACGGTTATCGGCCCAAACGCTCCAACGACATTTTGTACCCGTCATTCCCATAGTTCAAGCAGCGCTTCACCCGGGAGATCGTCGCCGTGCTTGCGCCCGTTTCCGTCTCGATCTGGTTGTACGTGCAGCCCTTGCGCAGCATCCGTGCAACCTCCAAGCGTTGGGATAGCGACTGAATCTCGTTGACCGTGCACAGATCGTCAAAGAACACATAGCATTCTTCTAAATCCTTCAACGTTAAAATGGCCTCAAACAACTGGTCAATCGATTTATCGTTTAATTTCTTGAGTTGCAATTGATTCATCCCCATTTCAGTGATTCCGCTAACCCTTACAAATTCGACGGAAGGCCTCAATATCCTTCCTTTAAGTTTGCGAAACGTTAAAATTTCTATGCGTTACCACTTTACTTATATAACGTAAACGAATACATCCAGAAAATCAAGCAAAACCGTGACAGGAGTCCAATCCCAACGTTTGCCCAGCACATAGAGTGTAGTATGGAAAACGCCTAATACGGACCGTTACATTCCACTATTCTTATGATAAAGGTTGGGTGAATACCTTGAGCGCAATGCGTAACCAATACTACGATGCCCAAATCAATAATGTCGTTCCGGATCAAGCGGCGGCGAACGCCTACAATCCGGGAGGCTACCCAGGCGTCGGTGCACCATATGGCGGGTACCCGCAGGATACCTACTCGGGCTATCTGCCAGCAGCTCCGACACAGCAATCCACTTCTTCCGGCGGTGGACTGCTCGGCGGCCTCGGCAACATGAAGGATATTAAAGGCTTGATCGATAAAATGGGCGGCATCGAAGGTGTGATGGCGAACATCGGGAAGGTCCAGAAATTTATGCAAATGGCGCAGCAAATGGCCCCGATGGCAAAGCTGCTGTTCGGCTCCTTCCTTGGAAAAGCGGCCAAAACAAACGACAGCGACCTCGATGATTTCGAGGATTACAAACCGCGACGCCGCAAGCGGAGACGCCGGAGAAGAAGACGCAGCGGCGTTTATGGCCCGTACCGCAGCTCGGCCAGCCGCAGAAGAAGCACACGCCGCCGCAGACGCTGATCACATTACGCTGCAGCTATTGCAGTAGCTTACTCCGGGGGATGGAATCGTTCCATCTCCTTTTTTGTTTTCCCATTCTGTAGTTTAACAGCATTTACAATTTACTTTTGTACATAAACTCACACTGTGATCAAGAGCGTCATTCCCCTCCTACTCTCCCTTCGTTGCTCCATATCCTTCTTCCGCCAATCTGTCAAGCGCTTTCAACCATAAATCGACGCGTTTCAACTTGAATAGACACTATTCGACATTTTTTGATAGGTTGTTATTAGAATATCCTTTATCTGTCGTTTACGACGATCAGACCCATACTTAGTCCGATGAAGGTTTTATCCAATACTCAATAAGTGAGGAGCCTACAATGAAAAAGCGCAGTGCAGTTCTATCCTTTTTCCAGTTGAAAAGCTTGTTCTCCAAAATCTTACTCGTATCACTCTTATGCATGGTCATACCGATGATCGTCAGTCTCGTTTATTCCTCCTATTCATCGTCGCGAGCAGTAGAAAAGGAAGTGAAGGATTCCCTAAGCAGCATTGCTCATGAAAAAAAGAACCAGCTTGACCTAGCCCTGAGCGGTATAGGCAGACAGGTTCAATCCTTCTCAAAGGAACCGTTCATTGTCGATTACTTTACGGAACTGACAGACAAGAAAAAAGTAGAACCGCAGCAAAGCCAGCGCATCTCCGATAACCTGGCGCAGCAATACGCGAACGCCGAAGGATTATATGAAAACATTTTTTTCATGGGGAATGACGGAAAAATCTTACTCGACGGGATTGGCGGTAAATCCGTAACTCCAAAGGATAAGCCTGCTGATGCAAAACCGGAGAAAGCTAAGGAAGAAAAGCCGCCTGCACCGGCCGCTCCTGCTGAGACTCCGTCCGGACTGATCTATGGTGACCCTATGGCCTCTCCCGCTACAGGCCGGCCGGTTATTACCGTTTCCTCAAAGGTATTACATCCGGATACCAAGGAAGGGATGTCCAAATTTTATATCCCGATTGATCTCAACACGCTTACCAAGCAGCTTGTTCAAACCGAATCCAAGCTGGGTCTGAAAACATGGATCGTAAACAAGAACGGGATTATTATCGCATCCGAAAACAACGACCAAATTTTACAGATGGATCTTAGCAAGTCCGAAGGTGATCTTGCTGCGTTTTTCCAGCAGGTCCAAGCGGCTCCTACGGGTACCGGCTCGTTCACACTTGACGGCATTCATAACACGGCATCCTTTGTAAAAAGCGAAAAATATAGTATGTACCTTATAACCTTTGCTTCCACTGACGCCTTTTTATCCAGCGTACAGAAGCTGAAACAAGGCTTGATGATGGTCATTGCGGCTAGCATCCTGCTCTCTGCGCTTGTTATCTTTTTCCTGGCCCGCAACATTACAAGACCTGTCCGCATAGCGGCGGAGCATCTTGAAATTGTAGCCGGCGGCGACTTCTCTCATCAGATTTCGGACAAGCTGATGCGCAAGAAGGATGAGACCGGCATGCTGATGACTTCCATCCATACGATGCAGAAATCGGTCCAAAGCATTGTAGCGTCTGTCGCTGAGGAATCGAGCCGTTTGGATGAAAGCGTAACGTTATCGAATAAGCATATTTCGAATTTGAATGTGCAGATCGGCGACGTCTCCGTCACTACCGAGGAAATGTCGGCGGGCATGCAGCAGGCCGCTGCTTCCACGGAAGAAATCAATGCGACCGTAACGGAAATTGGCCAAACGGTAAAATCGATTGCCGTCAAAGCCGAAGGCGGAGCCGCTTCATCGGAAGAAATCAGCAAGCGGGCGCTGAATATGAAGCAGAATGCCGCGATATCCAAGCAATCGGCCGATGAAATCCGGCAAAATGTAAATCGCGGACTGCGCGAAGCGATTGAGCAATCGCAAGCCGTGGAAAAAATCCACGTGCTGACCCATTCGATTTTAGAAATTACGAAGCAGACAAACCTGCTTGCGCTGAACGCTTCCATCGAAGCCGCTAGGGCAGGCGAGGCCGGAAGAGGCTTTGCCGTTGTTGCCGGTGAGATCGGCAAGCTTGCCGAAAACTCAAGAAATACAGTTACCGAAATTCAAAAGGTAACGGAAACCGTCATTCTTGCTGTAAACAATTTAAAGCAAAATTCGGAATCCGTTTTGAACTTTATTGAAACGAAGGTCATTACCGACTACAGCGCCATGGTTGAAAACGGCGAGCAGTACTATCAGGACGCGGAGTATGTGAAAGATCTGGTTACGGATTTTAATCGTACGGCGCAGGAGCTGGACTATTCGATCGACAGCATCGTCAAGGCGATGAACGAGATTTCCGTTGCCATCAATGAATCGGCGGAAGGCACACAGGACATTGCCCAGAAGGGTTCCGTTGTACAGGGCAACACAGGTGAGGTTGTTAAAATCCTTGAGGAAACGAAGGAAAGCTCACTCCGTCTGAAGGAAGCGATGTCTAAGTTTAAGGTGTAACGTGCAAGTCTAATGATGAAATTGAAAAAAAAGCATGGTTGGCAAGGCTAGCCCTTCACGGGCTTGTCCGCCGACCATGCTTTTCTGTTTGTCGCTAAGCTCCCATGAGCGCTAGCGCTATTTTGACCACTCGACCTTCGAGCCTACGGGAACGATCTGCACCCATGTTTGGCCGGAAAGCAGCTTAACCGGCTTCCCGTTCTCGTAGGCTGTGATGATGCCTCCGGTACGCTTCCACTCGATGGGCCGGATCATGCCTCCGGCTGCGTAGTAGCCTTGGCCCGGACCGTCTATGTTGACATCGCGGCGGCCCACATCGTCCAGGATTTGATGCTCCGCCTCTACGATCAGCACATTGGCCGCCGTCAGCGTCTCGCCGGTATCCTTGTCCTGATGCGGCTCGCCTTCCATATAGCGCTCATAGCGCTTCGTGCTCTCGTTGTACTTGTACTCCACGTCGTAGCCGCGTATGTATTCGGCGCGCACAGATGCCGCAGCCTCTTTCCCGGCTGACGCCCCGGCAGGCACGGCCGCTCCATCGGCGGCAGCCTTCCCGCTGCCGGACGCAGCGCCGCTTGCCCCGGCACCGCCGCCGGCCGTGCCGCTCGGCGACGCCGAAGCCGCCACGCTCGCGCCGGGCGCCGCCTCGCCCTTGCTGCCGGCTTGTCCGGCGGCTTTGCCCGCGCCTCCGCCCGCTTCCGCCGGCGCCACATACAGCCCCGCCGCAACCGCCTCGGCGTTGCTCATAAAGGCCAGCGCGCCGCCCTTCCATTCGGCGCGAAACTTCTTATCCTCCGCGCCCTCGCGAATTTTCGCTATGCTCGTATACAAATTATGCGGCGCTTTGCGTGAGCTGTCCCGCCAATAATACTTATCATCGCCATACACCTGGTCGAAATGATTCAGCTTATTGCGCTGCATCAGCTCCATCGCATCCGGGCTCCAGCCTGCATGCACCAGCAGCGCATCATGCCCGTCGCCCAGCTTGACCAAATACGGGCGAATACTGCGCACCGGCCCGATCCGCTCCGCCGGGCTGCTTTGATAGATCGCCACAAACCGCGTGATCTCGCCTTCCGCCAGCACCTCGTATACGACATCGGCCTGATGCAGACCAGATTGCGGCCGTGCGGCAGGCGAGTTCTCCACCATCACCGCGACCGGCCGATCCTTCACTTCCTTCTCGGCGGCCAGCCCCGTCAGCGGAAAGCGAAACACGGGCTCCTTCACCGTTTCAACGACCTTGGAATCCGGCGGAGCTTGCTCCGCAACGACCGGCTTAGCAGCGGGCTCTTTCCCCGAGAGACCGCAGCCGGACAGCAGTACAGCCGTAGATGCAGTTAACGCAAAAAGACGTTTTTCCCAACCCATGACCTTCCCCGTCCTCTCCATCATCTCATGTGTTCTATAAGTTTGACGGAAGGAGAGCCATTTGTCCACCCTTTTTGCCCAGGTTTATCCAAGCCATTCTGACAAGCCTATCATCAGCAGCAGACCGAGAATAAAGCCGAACGTCGCCGGTCTTTCGTGCCCGTGACCATGGCTTTCCGGAATCAATTCCTTATATACGATAAACAGCATCGCGCCCCCGGCAAACGCAAGCCCATACGGAATTAAGCCGGACACGAAGGCTGTTAGATGATACCCGACAATACAGCTGAGCAGCTCCAGCACGCCGGTAATGAATGCGAATAAAAATGCCGGCCAGCGCTTTACGCCCTGCGTCACGAGAAACAATGCCGTCAGAAAGCCCTCCGGCGCATTTTGCAGCCCCATCGAAATCGCCACAATCGGCCCCAGCGTCTCATCGCTGCTGGAGTATCCGACCCCAACTGACAGGCCCTCAGGGATGTTATGCAAAGTCATCGCGGCGAGAAAAAGCAGCGCCTTGCCGCCCAATTCAACGCCAAATCCATTTTGCTCAAGCAGCCGTTGCTGCCCCTCCGAGTTATGCTCTGGATCGACGTGCGGAACGATCTTTTCCAGCAGAGTGAGTACGAGTGTGCCGAGCAGTACTCCGATCGTCAGCACCAGCATGTTTGAAAGCTTTAGTGCGGACGGAATCAATCCGTATGTGGATGCAGCCACCATGACGCCGGCCGTAAAAGCCAATAAAATATCTTTCCAACGGTGTGACACTGTTTTAAAGAAGAACACCGGCAGCGCGCCAAGGCCAGTTGCCAGCGATGAAGCGACGCCGCCCATTAACATATCGTACATATTTGTGCCTCCCGAATGCTTGTACTTTAGCAACATTCATTATAGTATGATTCGGCCAAGCAAAATAGTATGTTTTCGTCTTACAGAGAACTTTATTAACGAATATAAATATTTATGCTTCAAAGTCTATACTCCATTTATACTCCAAATCGCCATACACTGTGACTAAGCGACCCGTACTGATAGCTGCGGTGCAGCAGCGACGCTTGTCTTGCACTATCTGCAGCTCCCATCGCGTAAAACAACGGAATAAAATGCTCCCGGCCATACGGCGGAACCGCATCCGACGCGTGCGGCGCCAGCTCCTCGTACCGGAACAGCTGCTCCAAATCCCACTGCTGAAGCCGATTCGCCAGCCAATCGTCGAACTCGACCGCCCAGCTCTCCGTGCCCCCCTGCCAGTTGATCCGCCGCAGGTTGTGCACCGTACCGCCGCTCGCGATCATCAGCATCTCTTCGCTCCGCAGCGCCTCCAGCGCCCGACCGACCGCATACTGCTGCTCAGGCGTAAGCCCCGGATTCACCGACATCGCCACCACCGGAATGTCCGCCTCCGGATACATCAGCCGCAGGACGACCCATGCCCCGTGATCAAGTCCCCTCTGCTCATCGAACGCAGCATCTACTCCCTGTTCCTTCAATAAAGTGTGAATCCGCTCCGCCATTACCGGCACATCGACAGCCGGGTATTGCATCTCATACATTTCGGGCGGAAATCCGCCAAAATCGTAAATCGTCTCATACGTGCCGTTCACCCGGCTGATCTGCTGAACCGGCTGCTCCCAATGCGCCGAAAACAACACAATCGCCTTCGGGCGCGAAGGCAGCATCCGCGGCAGCCCGTTTAAAAAATCGGTGTACTCGTTTTGCTGAATCGCCAGCAGCGGCGCGCCATGCGCGATAAATAGGCTGGGCATTTTTGAAGATGGCGTCATCGGCTTTCCCTCTTTTCAATTTCGTTTGAACTTTACTTGTATCTATTTTAGTTTACTTGTATCTTGTGAACTCGATTTATGTCCCGACTACTATCTCACGCAATTAACTTACTTTAAGTTAGTTACTTCATTACAATATACCCCGCCTCTTCTCAAAATGCAACTCTTCCACAGATGTACAAAAACGCCAATCATCACGGATCGATGGTTGGCGCCAATTTCTCGGTACACTGTTCTTGTAGTTCATATCCACCTTAACTATTGATATGAAGCCATAGTAAAGATAACATTGCGGCCACCTGAATCTATTTCCTCGTGGGTAAGCGCTGCAAACCATCTTTCTTTTTCATGATAGATATACAAACCATTAGGAAAGCTATTTACATTGTCTAATAAAAAATCGAGTTTGATACGGATAATCTGATTTCTCCCGAAATCCCTTAATTTCGACCCCAGATGATAGATATCCCAAAAAACAAATACTTCATCATCTCCAAAAGCTGGACGGGTCTTGTTTTCAAACTCAGTAATGGTTAAATATAAATGATTTGTGTTCTCATCTAAACATGACCATAGAAAATATCCTTCCTTACCTTTGCAATATTCTTGATAATGATCGCTAGCTGTATCAATGAATTGAGCATTAATTTTTTCTTTTAATTCAGTTGGTAGTTGGACCAGCGATAAATTTTTTAAGTTTAAATTATTTTGTGACACTTCAAGATACGTATTACTTCGCAATTCATTACCCTCTTGAATGATTAACTCCTCTATTATAAAACCCTTGTAGTTCACTCTATACTCACTAAAATAAAGCTCACCTAGTTGATCCGGTGAAATTTGGGTGCCACTTAGAAATAAATAGTTACGTAAACACAAATTTGTCGTAGGTATGTCAACTGGTTCAATGAATCCAACAAATGAATTGCGATTATAGCTTATATCAAAAGTTCGAGATACCTGGTTTTTTTTAATTCCTTGGTTTTTATTTTTAAATTCGATGCTTCTGACAATCTTTACATTTTCGTAGGGGAATTTAATCAAATTATTCATTCCAAGAGTTCCTTTCATTTCGATTTTTTAAAAAATAGAAGATATAGAAATGCATCTATGTCTTCTTTTGAAACATACGACCCGCATTGGACGGTCCTTCTGCAATGGTTCTAAGGTTCTGCAACTCTATCACCTGCCAGATCATCCATGTTTCCTACCAGCATAGAGCGAAATACTCATGCAAAACCGTCTCATCCAACACGTTAAAATAGCGACATAAGTTACAGTAAAGCAATACTTTCGTTTCTTTTCTATCATTTACCATAAAATTATAATGTAATAGGCTTAAAATACAATTTATGGAGATGAGGAAGATGAGAAAAAGTAAATTGGTTAGTACCTTGTTGGCATGCTTGATGTTCTTATCGGTTTTTGTTATTTCCCCTCTTCCGAAGGTCGCAGCCGATGAAGCTTCTGCTGCCGCGACAACCCGTACGCCCGTCATTTTCGTTCATGGACTTGGCGGCTCGGACAGCAATTTTGCCTATATTAAAGCATTCTTGCAAAGACAAGGCTGGACAAGCAATGAACTGTACGCCATTGATCTCCCTAGCAAGCAGGGGAACCAATGGTTAAATTCCGCTGCAATCGACCGTTTCGTCGACGAAGTCCTGGCCAAGACTGGCCACAGTGAAGTAAACATTATCGCACACAGCATGGGCGGAGCAAACAGCTTGTATTACATCCTAAACCGGGGCGGAGCTTCCAAAGTAGACAAGCTGATTACTCTTGGAGGCGCAAATCGCCTTACAACGAGCGTTGCTCCGGATGGAGTAGACGTGACGTCCATTTATTCGACAAGTGATACGATCGTGACCAACAGCCTTTCGCGATTGATCGGCGCAAATAACATCCAGATTTCCGGTGTATCGCATATCGGCCTTATTTTCAGCTCCCGAGTCAATGAACTGATCCTTACAGAACTAAACCAATAGAGCTTTCCCCTTGCATAAACGTGAAAAAGGTACGCCGGCAACAACTGGCTGCCTTTTTTTGTTACGTTCTCCTCCCGTCTCCCCTCCTATTTTTCTGGTATCATAGAAGAAACGAACAACTCGGACGATCCCATTTTTACAGGAAAAAAGGCAGGTTCTAATCGATGGCGAACAGCTTCCCATGGAGTGAAGAAAAAATAAGAAGGTTTTGCGGCTTGTTTTCGTTTGAAAAAGGGGAGGTTTATTTTCAGCAGAAGCGAGTCACCTTCCTTGAGTTCAACGAAAAGTCTGCGGTTTACGAGGCTGAGGTTCAAGGGAAACGAAGCTATTTCGTAAGCGTTCATCCGCAGCGTAATGGAGAATTGTACGCAGAATGCAGCTGTCCGGCTTATGAACAGTACGAGGATCCCTGCAAGCATATTGCTGCCGTGCTGCTCGAGATTCGTGAACGGGAGCTGGAACAAGAGGATTGGAATACGACCCATGCCGACGCAAGCGCCGATGCTTTTTCAGAAAAGGTCGTATCCGATGATCCTCTGAGGCAGAACGCGCCCGCCAATCACGGCGGATTATCCTATAAAGAGCGGCAAATGGCGAGCAGCGTGCTCGGTTTGTTTGCGGACAAGCCTGCGCGCCCAACCGGGAACCGGTCGGTGTACGATACGAGAACCGTGCTGGAAACGGAAATCATCCTGCAAACGGTCCCTTACGGAGTTCAGAAGCATATGCTCGGCATCGCTTTAAAGCTCGGCCCCAAACGTCTCTATATTGTGCAAAATGTAAAAGAGTTTCTGGAGCGGATGGATCGCAAGGAGCCCCAGGTGTTTTCCAAGCAGTTTACGTACGACCCGCAGCTGCACAGCTTCGATGCCAAAACGGACGCCGTGCTTCAGCTTCTCATCCACATTCAGCGCAACGAAGCCTTATATAAGGAAACGGCGAATGCATCGTATATGCTCGGCTCTTTTTCAAGGAGCAGCGCCAACAGCAGGACATTGCTGGTCCCGCCGATTTTTTGGGAGCGGCTGCTGCCGCTGCTTCTGGAGGCGCCGTCGGTGACGCTCGAGCAGCACGGCCATTCGTACCATGGGCTGCAGCTTTCCGAGGAAGCAGTACCGCTTCAGTTCACCGTCGATGAAGCGCCCGGCGGCTCGTACCGCTTGGAGGTGGACGGCCTTGAGAACATCACCATACTGGAGCTTTACGGCGTCGTGCTCCATGAAGGAAAGGTGCTGCGCCTTGGCGATGAGCACTGCCGCAGGCTTGGCGAGATCCAGCGCCTGCTTCATTCGTCCCGCAGCCGGCACCTGCTGATTCCGCCCGAGCAAATCGAGCCCTACGTCGAAAAGGTCGTCCCCGGCTTAATGCAGCTCGGCGCTGTGCAAATCGCGGGTACGATTTCCGAGCGGATCACGCAGCTGCAGCTGCAAGCCAAGCTGTATCTCGACCGCGTCAAAGATCGGCTGCTGGCGGGGCTCGAGTTCCACTACGGCAGCATCGTGATCAATCCGCTGGAGGAAGCGGCGGGAATTTCCGGCCGAACCGCTTCGGACCGGATTTTGATCCGTGACGGCGAACGGGAAGCGCGCATTTTGCAGCTTATGGCCGGGAGCGGATTTATTCAAAATGAAGCCGGATATACCCTTGTAAGCGAGGAAGAAGAATTCGAATTTTTATCATACGTCGTCCCGGAGCTGGAGAAGCTGCTTGACATCCATGCCACCAGCGCGGTGAAGGCGCGGCTGTTCAGCGGTCCGGTTTCCCCGGTCGTCAAGGTCGATGTCGATGAACGGACGGATTGGCTGGAGTTTCGTTTTGAAATGGAGGGCATCTCCGAGAAGGATATCCGGCAAGTATTAAAGGCGCTCGAGGAGAAGCGGAAGTATTACCGGCTGCCCAGCGGAGCGCTTATGCCGCTCGAGCGTGAGGAGCTGCAGGAGATGATCCGTTTTCTCAACGAGGTTGGCGTTCGTTCCGCCGATCTCAAGGGTACGGGGCTGCGTCTGCCGCTTGCCCGCGGCGTACACGGAATCGAGGCGGACCGCCATGGCCGTTCGGTCAAGCTGGGACGCTCCCTGCGCCAGCTGCTGGAGCATATGCGCAACCCGGATCACCTCAACTTTCCGGTTCCGGAAAGCCTCGCTCCCGTGCTTCGCGATTACCAGGCGTACGGCTACCAGTGGATGAAAACGTTAGCGCATTACCGCTTCGGCGGCATTTTGGCCGATGATATGGGGCTTGGCAAGACGCTGCAGAGCATTGCCTTCCTCGTCTCTGTGCTTGAGGACATCCGCAGCTTGGGTCAGCCGGCCCTGATCGTTTCTCCCGCGTCCCTTATTTATAACTGGCGCAATGAGCTTGCCAAATTTGCACCGGAGGTTCGCGCAGTCATTATCGACGGCTCGAAGGCGGAGCGTATGCGAATGATGTCCCGCTCGACGGCTGATGCCGGTACCGGTGACGCTGCTGGTGCTGACGTGTGGATCACCTCGTACCCGCTGCTGCGGAAGGATATGGAGCTGTACGCGAAACACGAGTTTCACACGCTGTTTTTGGACGAGGCGCAGGCGTTCAAAAACTACACCACCCAAACGGCGCAAGCGGTAAAAACGATCGCCGCCCGTTATCGGTTTGCGCTGACCGGCACGCCGTTGGAAAATTCGCTCGAGGAGCTGTGGTCGATCTATGACGCCGTGTTCCCCGAGCTGTTTCCGAGCCGCAGGGCGTATCAGGAAATGTCTCGCGAGACGATCGCCCGGCGGGTCCGCCCCTTCCTGCTGCGCCGTGTGAAATCCGACGTGCTGCAGGAGCTGCCGGAAAAAATCGAAACGCTCCAGTCCTCCGAGCTGCTGCCCGAGCAAAAAAAGCTGTACGCCGCTTATTTGGTCAAGCTGCAGCAGGAGACGTTAAAGCATATTGAGGACAAGGGCTTTGAGAAAAACCGCATCCGCATCCTCGCCGGTTTAACCCGGCTGCGCCAAATTTGCTGCCATCCCGCTCTTTTCGTCGAAGGTTATAGAGGGAGCTCAGGCAAGTTTCAGCAGCTGCTGGAGCTCATTGACGACTGCCGCAGCGCGGGAAAACGCATGCTCGTGTTCTCGCAGTTTACCGAGATGCTGGGCTTAATCGGACGCGAGCTTGGCTCGCAGGGCATCCCGTTCTTTTATCTTGACGGCAGCACCCCAGCGGCCGAGCGGGTGGAGCTGTGCGCCAAGTTTAATGAGGGGCAGCGCGACCTGTTCCTCATCTCGCTAAAGGCGGGCGGGACGGGGCTCAACCTGACCGGCGCCGATACGGTCATTTTGTACGACTTATGGTGGAACCCTGCCGTGGAGCAGCAGGCCGCCGACCGTGCCCACCGTATGGGGCAGAAAAAGGTCGTGCACGTTATTCGCCTCGTCGCCGAAGGAACTGTCGAAGACAAGATGTACGCGCTGCAGCAGCGCAAGAAGCATCTGATTGAAGAGGTTATACAGCCGGGGCAGGAGACGCTATCCTCCTTGTCCGAGCAGGAGGTTCGAGAGTTGTTAATGCTCGGGTAACGTTCAAGGATAAAAAAATGGACCGATCACGTGAGTTCGTGATGGTCCATTTTTTTATTCAGGAGGACTGGATTCTTTCCCTCTATGAGGGGTATAAATTCGTCTGCCTCGTTCCCTCTTACCTTATGGAGATTGAATCATGCGAAGCAGCAGCGCTGCTGCTTCCGCACGTGTTGTGCGATCCAGCGGTGCAAAGTCGCCCTGCTCACGCCCCTGCACAAAGCCCTGCTGCCGCGCAGCCTCCGCATAGCCTGCGGCCCACTGCGGAATCACACCGATATCGGAGAATGTTTCATCCTCCGTTTCCGCTGCAGCCGGTTCAAGCCCCGCAGCTTTAGCGGCCAGCGTAATCATCTCGGCCCGCGTTACATAATCGTTCGGACGCAGCGTGCCGTCCTCGTATCCGCCTACGATGCCTAATGCTTTTGCCGCGGCTACCTTATCCATCGCCCAGTCTGGGATGCTTTCCGCATCTGTAAACGTTGGGGCTGCTGATGCAGGAGATCCATTGTCCGCCCCGCTCTTTGCTGCATTCATCAGCATTACGATGAACTGAACACGCGTTATCGCTTCATCCGGCTGGAATGTGCCGTCGACGTAACCACTGACGATGCCGCATTCCTTGGCTTCGACAACTACATCTTCCGCCCAATGCCCCTGCATATCGGCAAAAGCGCCGGACGATGCCGCGGAGTCCTGCGTACCGGAATCCTGCTCGCATCCCCTAAATCCTAGCTCTCCCTTCGGCTGCTTCGCCGGTTCAGGCTTTGGTGCTTCGGGGCGAACCGGTTCAGGTTGAGCAGCCTCCTCAGGCAGCGGCACCTCGATCGGGGAATCGGATGAATCGTCGTCGGAGTCATCCATCCGGTTCACCACAACGGTATACGTCTTCTCCGCTGTTCCATCCAGAGCCGTAACTGTCAGGTTGATCGTATTCGCGCCAACCTGAAGGGGGATCGGCTCAACCGCTTGATCGCTTACCGCCGCCTTCCCGTTTATGCTAAGCCGCACCTCTGCCGGATCGTAAACCGCAGCCGTTACTGTCGTTTGCTCCGTCTCGTAGCTGACCCATGCCGTATACGATGTGACACCGCTGGTAAAAGCAGGGGCCAGTCTGCCATCGGTCAGCTCAAGGCCGGTTAAGGTCACATCAGGGATCGGCTTTCGGGTGACCTCGACCACATAGCTTTGAGTGGTCACGCGATCCTGCGCCGTTACCGTGACGGATATTGGATTGACGCCTACTTCCAGCGCAATCGGCTGGGACGGCTGCCCGTTTAGCAGCGGAACACCGTTTACGGCCAAGGTCGCATTCGGGTCGTAGACGGACGCCGTTACCGTCGTGCTGGCCGTTCCGTAGTTAACCTTCGTTTTGTAGCGAACGATGCCGCTGTCAAACGCAGGCTCAACCGCTCCCGCAGACAAGTCCAATCCGTTCAGCAGCACATTCGAGCTCGGCGCCCGATTCAAATCGACCTCGTACTTCTGCGTCGATACGCCGTCCTGCGCGGTTACAAGGATCGTAATCGGATTGCTTCCCACCGATAAGTCGACGGGCAGCGCTCCTTCCGGTCCGGCAAAAGGAGTGCCGTTTATTTCGATCCTTGCCTCAGCACTGGTTGCTCTTGCGCTGATCGTTGCTCTGTATACACTGTTCGCCACCGTGGCGGTATATTCCGTGATCCCTTCATCAAAAGCCGGAAGCAGCGCAGCCGGACTAACCGTAAGTTCACTCAAGCTGACAACACTTGAAGGACTTCGCTCGACCATTACCGTATAACGCCCAACGGTTTTCCCGTCCTGCGCCGTCACTTCAACCGTGAAGGTTTGCTTGCCGACAAGCAGACCGACTGGACCTGTCACACCTTGACCGTCCTGCAAAATACGTACCGATGCATTCGGATCCAGCGCCGCTGCAGTAATCACAGTGCTCGACAACGAATACGGGACCTTCGCCGTGTAGGAGTATGTCGAGCTTGTTACCGTTTCGTTCAGCTCGATGCCGCTCAGCTTAAGCATGCCAAGTCCGGCATTATCGGACACGATGCGGAACGAATGCTCATCTGTAAGCTCGCTCGCATTGCCCGCCGCATCCACAGCCTGCACTTGAACGGTATGCGGGCCGACATTCAGCACACCGGTAGGCGTGAAGCTCCACGCGCCGCTTCCGTTCGCCTGCACCTTATTCGCAAGAGTACCGTCCAGGTATACGCTCACCGTTACACTTGCTTCCGAGGTTCCCGAGATGGAAAGCTCGGCCATCGCCGTTGCGGTATCCTTCGCCGGGGAAACCACTACCGGAGCTGCAGGCGCTGTCGTATCAACCGTAAACGCCACACCCTCCGAAGCCGGTCCCACATTGCCCGCCGCATCTACAGCCGCCGCCTTGACGGTATGTAGGCCATCCGTCAGTGCGCTGCTCGGCGTAAAGCTCCAGCTGCCACTGTCGTCAGCCATCACCGTTCCAGCAGCCTCTGCGCCATCCAGCGTAATACGGACAGCAGCGCCCGCCTCGGCAAGTCCGTGAATCGTCGGCTGATCTAGATTCAGCTGCGCCGCCTTCGCGGGACTAGTAATCGTCGGAGCCGCCGGAGCCGCTGTATCCACCGTAAAACGAACGGCCCCCGACGCCGGACTTACATTGCCCGCCGCATCCTTTGCGTCCGCTTCAATGTTATAAACTCCATCGGCCAGCGCGGCAGCCGGTGTATACAACCAATTCCCGCTTCCGTCAGCAGTGACCACCGCCAGATCGTTGCCATCCAGACGGATGGAAACGGCAGCCCCCGCTTCAGCGGTACCCGATATGACCGGACGGGTTTCGTATGTGAAGCTCCCGCTCTGCGGTGTCAGCACGAGAGGGGCTCCCGGCGCCACGGTATCCTGCTTCCACGTAACCTCGGATGACAACGGACCCACATTTCCTGCCGCATCCTCCGCTTCTGCTTTCAACGTATGCGCCCCATCCGCCAACGGAGTGGTCAATACGAAGCTCCAAGCTCCACTGCCATCGGCAGCGGCCGTACCCATTAACGAAGCATCAATATAAAGCTTCACGACCGAAAGAGCTTCCGCCTGCCCCGTAAGAACCGGCTTTGCCTTGTTCAATACAGCGCCGTTCGCCGGTGAGTGGATCGCCGGGGCGGCCGGCGCCGTCGTATCCACCGTAAAGGATACGCTCGCAGTTACCGGACTTTCATTGCCTGCGGTATCCTTGGCAAAAGCCGTGACCGTATGCACGCCATCCGCCAATGCGGAAGACGGCGTATAAGACCACTGCCCGCCGCCAGCGGCCAGCGGAGAAAGCAAATTACCGTCCAGCCGAAGCGTGACGCTGCTTCCCGCTTCCGCCGTCCCTTGAATAGCCGGCTTGTTATTCCCCGTAGTCCCGCCTTGAACCGGCGTTACGATAACCGGAACCGCAGGCGCGGTACGGTCGATTTGCACCACTGCCATGGAAACGGAGCTGACGTTGCCCACAAGGTCAACCGCCCTGGCATTTACTGTGGTGAGCCCTTCCGAGGTGATGGAAATCGGAGCGCTGTACGGCGTCCATCCAAGCGTGCTGGCCCCAGATAGGCTGTATTCTATTTGCTTAAAGCCCGATCCGCCATCCGATCCCCCATCTATGGATACGGAAACAGCTGCAGCAGACGTCGTTCCCGTCGTCTCCGGTGTAATCATCGGCTGCGCTGGCGCCGTTCGGTCGATGGATATGACGGCTGTACGAACGAGGCTGCTGTTTCCGGCATGATCGATTGTTCTTGCGCTGATCGTCGTTACACCCTCTACGGTCACTTCTCCTGTTAGACGAGCAGTCCAGCCTGCAGTCGACGCACCGGACAAGCTGTATTCCGTCCGGTTTATACCGGAGCCAGAGTCATTACCGGGTGTAATTGTGAATGGCACGCTGGAGGCGGAAGTCCAATCCGTTGTTCCCGCGCCAATTGTAGGCATGGACGGCAGCGTTTTGTCGATTAAATAATTCGCATCGGCGGATGCGCTGACGTTCCCCGCATGATCCACCGTACGCGCCGACAATGTTGTGTTCCCTTCCGCTGTAATCGAAATCGGCCCGGTATAAGTCTTCCAGTCCTCCGTAGTTGCTCCTGACATGCTGTATTCCACACGCGATGCTCCCGATGCCGCATCGCCTCCCGGGGACAGAGTCACAGTAATGTTCGACGACGTCCATTCTCCGCCGGAAGGACTCATTCCCGGTGCGGCAGGAGCCGTCCGATCTATTTTCACCGTGCCGGATGATACTGCACTGACATTACCCGCATTGTCGATGACCCGGGCATTCACCGTTGTCTGACCCTCGGCGGATACCGGGAATGGAACCGAGTAAACGGTCCAGCCCTTGGTTGTCGCTCCGCTCAAACTGTATTCTAACCGATTCATGCCGGAGCCCGAATCAGGGCCTGTGTCCAGCGTCACGTTGACGTTGGGAGCGGAAGTCCAAGTCGTTACCTCCGGGATTACGCTAGGAACGGCAGGCTGTGTTTTATCGATCATCACCGCAATAGAGCTGGCCGTACTTATGTTGCCCGCGTTGTCTATCGTTCGAGCGTAGACTGTGGTATATCCCTCTGCGCTTACCGTGATCGGTCCACTGTAAGTCGTCCAGTTTAAGGTTGACGCCCCAATCAATCGGTATTCTGTCCGATTCACTCCGGAGCCTCCGCTGTCCGTACCTGGTGCTACGGTAACGGATACATTCTCTTTACTCCAGCTCGTTGTAGAAGAGGTTAAAGAGGGGACCGTAGGCAAAGTTTTATCAATCGAAATGACTGCTGTACTTTCACTGCTCACATTGCCCGCTTTATCGACTGCCCGTGCCCGGATCGTCGTCTGACCCTCCGCACTAATCGTTGTAGTTCCCGTATATCTTGTCCAGCCAAGAGTAGTCGCTCCCGACAAGCTGAATTCCGTATAATTTAATCCAGAGGCTCCCGGATCGCTTGCAGATATAGTAAAAGTGACATGCTTCGCGGCCCAGGACTCTGCTGAGCGGCTAATGACAGGAGCAGTCGGCGGGGTACGATCGATAGAGACCGTTCCAGTAGCCAAAGGACTTATGTTGCCGGAGTTATCAACGGTCCGGGCACTGACACTGGTTTGCCCCGAATTCGTAATGGAAATCGTTTCACCCGGCTGATACGTAGTCCAACCTTTTGTCGTTGCCCCTGAGAGCATATACTCCACATGTTTTACTCCCGAGCCCACATCTGTTCCCGGTGTAAACGTAATCGCAGCGTCGGATGTACTCCATCCCTGATTCGCCCCATGGATCACCGGAGCGGTTGGATCGTCAAAGTCAATCGTAAGCTTATATACTTTGTTGCTCCACTTATAATTTAGATTCTCATACCCGCCAAACACATAGACTTTATCGCCAACCGGTACCAGGCTCGGGCGCTCTTTTAAGTTGACTGGAATTGCTGAATCCTTTTTCCATGTATCGGTTTCGGGGTCATACAGAAAAAAGTGTGTGGGCGACATCAGCAGTACTTTGCCATTGGGCAGTGTCACCTGCGTATGTCTGACCAGGAGCTCCGAAAAACGAAAGTCAGCTGTCTTCGTCCATGTATTTTTCGAGGGATCATAAATGTATGCTTCATTAAATGGACCACCTTCTCCCCCGGTTACAAGAACGCGTCCATCGTTTAAGGTGCTCTGTGCCGCACCGTAAACTCCATTAGGCAGAGGCGCCACTTCCTGCCAGCTATCCGTCGAGGGGGTGTAGATATACGCATTGTTGTAAATTTCCCCATATCTCCCCATCTCAGTGGAACCGCCTACGATCATCACTCGACCGTCCTTCAGCGTGCTTTGACTATTGTCGAACATTGCTGCTTTTGGGATATTTGCCGCATCCGTCCAACTGTTCGTAGCAGGATTGTAGATCCGTGAGCGATTGTTATAAGTATTCGAAATGCCCGAAGCCGGCGCCGGATCATAATACTGCCCGCCGGTTACAAACACTCTTCCGTCGTTCAGCATGGACTGTCTGTGATACCCCAGCTGCAAAGCTGCGGCACCGCCGCTCCATGTCTGAGTGGACGGATGAAAGACATAGGAATGGGAAGCAAACCCATACATGTTTTTAAGTCCGCCGGTAACCAATATATCGTTGCCCAAAAAGTACAAACTCGCGTATGGACTTTCCAGAGTTTCAGGCATATTGGCTGATTCCGGCAGTGCCTCCATCATTACGGCTGCATGAGCCTGACGATTCCAGCCGGCAAGCGTGCACACCAGCATGACTGCTGTGAGTATAATCAGCCTTTGGCATAATTTTGCTGTCAATTTGATAACCTCCCTATAAAAATCGGGTTTCCCCCCAGCCAATCATAAAAAAAAATGTCATTTCTATGAATTGACAAATGTTAATTGCTCCATAGTTTTATATAATGGAATACATAGAAAGATTCATCAGCAAAAATTCATGCTCCCGCGAGGTAACCATGATAGAATCGACAAGCCCTGTCTTACTCAAGACCAAAATTACAATTCCTGTGCCTAAAGAGACCCAGATCCCGCGGGAACGTCTTATCGACTCCATTACAGCCGGTATAAAAGGCCGGCTCACTTTGGTCTATGCTCCTGCCGGATTCGGCAAAACAACGCTTCTGGCCCAATGGGCGCATACGGAGAAGCGGCGCTGCGCCTGGCTATCCTTAGATGAGATGGATAACGACTCCATCCGGTTTTGGCGTTATTTCGTCCATTCCTTAGCAGAGGTTGTTCCCAAGACTACCCGCGAACGTATACTCAGCCTTTCCCATTTGCTCCCGAGCCTATCAATCTATTCGTTTCTCGATTCTCTTGTAAACGAACTCTTTTCCCAATCCGAAACTGTAACGATCATTATAGATGACTATCACAGCATTCATGAGCAACAAATTCACGATAGTCTCTCCTATTTCATCGATTACCTGCCGCCCACTGCACACATCATTCTTTCGTCCCGTAACGAGCCTCCCTTTCCGACGATCAAATGGAGGGCCCAGAATGAACGCAATGACATCGGTATGCTGCAGCTGCAATTCAACCAGGATGAAACGGAGCTGTTTTGCCGCGATTCGGTAGATAGTAGGCTGTCTGATCGACACATCGAACAGCTTCGTTTGCGTACGGAGGGATGGATTACCGGATTACAGCTCGTCACGCTCTCCCTTCGTTCCGAAATCGATTATGAGCGGTATATCCAACAATTTAGCGGGGATCAGCGAAATGTGACCGACTTTTTATTCCATGAGGTTTTCACTAAACTTCCGGCTGACATTTGCGATTTTTTAATAAAAACCTCTATCCTGCAACGGATGGATTCTTATATGTGTGATGCAGTCACGAAAGGGTCAAAAAGCCATCAATTGCTGGATGCCGTAAAAACAATGAATTTATTTTTGATTCCGCTTGACGATAAGGATTGCTGGTTCCGATACCACCACTTGTTTTCGCAGTTTCTGCAGGGATTGTTTAAGAAAAAGGATCCTGAGCAATGGCTGCAAACGAATCGTTTGGCCAGTCAATGCTTCGCCGAGCGGGGATTCATGGATGAGGCGCTTCACCACGCATATGAGGCGCGGGATTTTGATTTGATGCAGGTGTATTTGGAGCGCTGCATTCCGACCGTGCTTAAACAGGGGGAACTAAGAACACTGCTGCATTGGTTCCAGTGCTTTCCTTCGGAGTTTACTTTTACCCCCGAGCTTTCCCTGCTGTATGCTTTTATTCTCGTTCAGACGGGGGCGTGGCAGCAGGCCGAGGGAAGACTGGATACCATCGAGCATGCTCTCGGCTCCGTGGAACAAATCGACAGAAGGAAGCAGCTGCAAAGCGGTCTTCTCTTTGTTCGATCCAATCTCATGTTTTTAACCGGTGACTTCAAAAAATGGTTTGCGTTCATCGAGGGAATTCTGGATCAAATGCTGCCGGAAGATCCGATTTACTACAATTTTAACTATAATATTACCGAGCCGCTCGTCAGACGAACTCCGCTTGGTCTTAAAGGCAGTCTATCTCAAGATACCGAGTCCATCGGCCGGATGTTTAGCGGTGTGCTCCAGTCCCACGGCTGGCAGGATTCGCTGATCAACTTATATGTCATCCAGTCGTTATGCGAGGGGTTTTACGAGTGGAATCGGCTCGAGGAAAGCCGAGAGCTTTTGCTGCAAATCGAAAGAGTCGTTGTGACCAAGCCTATCGACGGATTATGGATTCCGGCGGCAATCACCGGAGCTTTGCTGGATCTAACGGAAGAGCGTACTGAGCTGGCACACGATCGGGTTGATCAAGCAATATCTGCCCTAGATCATGGCTCCGAGCCCCATTGGCTTTCCTATTTGATTGCCTTCAAAACTAGATTGTTATTGCGTGAAAATCGACTCTCTGCAGCAAAAAAGCAATTTTCCAGGCTAGGTGTATCCCCCGCGGATAAGCCTACCTTTAATCAAGAATATGTTTATGTCACCCTTGCGCGTTTGCTCGGTAAACAGCATAAAGAATCCGAGGCCCTGCGCCTGCTCGAACTGCTTAAACCCCAATCGCTGAGAGAGCAGCTTTGGTCAAGTTTAGTAGAAATATCGAACCTGCAGGCTTTGTTCGAATATCAGCGCGGACAACGCTCGAGAGCATTCGCTTTTCTTCATGAGGCGCTTGTGATCGGCGAAACAAACGGATATATTCGAAGCTTTGTTGACGAAGGCGCAAAGATGAAGGAGCTTTTATCTGTTTATTTTAGAGCGCTAGTAAAAAATAACGGTGAGGTTATGCCTTTTGATAGAGCTGAGGAGTATGTCCGTATGCTGATCGAATCGTTTCCTCGCAGCAACAAATCGGAAGCCAGCTTGCCTTCCGAAATCATTGAGCCCTTGAGCGACAGTGAACGAAGCATCCTCCGTTATTTGCAGCAGGGTGCAGCCAACAAGCAAATTGCTCGAGAGCTTGGTTTATCCGAGGGAACGATAAGAGTGTATTTATCCCGCCTGTACGATAAGCTCGGCGTCACCTCACGCACACAAGCCGTTTTCACAGCACAAAACCTGAAGCTGCTTGATTAGGCATGAAGCTTCTCTGCCAATGAAAAAAAGCCTTGATCCGCCGGGTGTCCCTCATTCCCATCGGATTCAAGGCTTTTTTAACGTTCATTTAGCCGCTATCAGTCGCAATCCTGTTCCGGATTACATAGCTTTTCCGCATACTGGATAATCTATATTTTAATCATGATTTTCATTACAAAAGCACCTTGATAGGAGGTTCAACATGATGGAAGAGCTGATGCAATTCGTTTTACAACATCGAATAGGCATTGTCCTCATCACCGGGACGATTTTTGCCGTATATTTCGTGATCGTCAACCGTAACCAACTGCTTTATAACAGTTCAAATCCTCCGTCCGAAAACGAAGAGTAGCGCATCCCTTCCGCCACACGGGCATCGTCCGCCTCCACATAGGCAGGCTTCCCGCTTTACAGTGCCTTCGCGCCGATATCCGTGCGGTAGTGCTTGCCCTCGTATCGGATCCGGTCTACATCCGCATACGCCTTCGCGCGCGCTTCCTGGAACGTTGCGCCAACGGCTGTAACACCCAGCAGGCGTCCGCCGTTCGTCACTACCTCGCCGTTCGCGTTCAGCGCGGTGCCGGCGTGGAACACGATGGACTCCTGAACCTCGTCCAGTCCAGTAATAACATCGCCCTTCTTATACGGACCCGGATACCCTCCGGCCGACAGCACGACACAAACCGCCGCACTATCGCTCCACTGAATATCCATATCGGCCAAGCGCCCGTTTACCGTCGCCATCATGATATCGATCAAATCCGTCTCCAGCCTTGCCAGTACGACCTGCGTTTCCGGATCGCCAAAGCGGCAGTTGAACTCGATTGTCTTCGGCCCCTGCGGCGTCATCATCAGTCCCGCGAACAGTACGCCGCGGAACGGACGGCCTTCCTGCACCATCGCCTTCGCTGTCGGCTCAATAATCGTGCGAACCGCCTCGTCGATCAGCTCCTGCGAGAACTGCGGCACCGGCGAATACGTGCCCATGCCGCCCGTGTTCGGACCGCGGTCGCCGTCATATGCCGGCTTATGGTCCTGTGCCGCCGCCATCGGGCGCACCGTCTCGCCGTCGACGAATGCCAAGATCGACAGCTCCTGGCCGGTCAAGAACTCCTCGACCACGACCTGATTGCCCGCGTCGCCGAACTGCTTGTCGACCATAATGACGCGCAGCGCTTCCTCCGCTTCTTCAAGCGTCGCCGCTACCGTTACACCTTTGCCGGCCGCCAAGCCGTCGGCCTTAATGACAATCGGCGCGCCCTGCTTGCGCACATACGCGAGCGCCTCATCATACGATTCGAACGTCTCGTACGCCGCCGTCGGAATCGCATACTTATGCAGCAGGTCCTTCGTAAACACCTTGCTGCCTTCAATTTCAGCCGCATTCTTCCGCGGACCGAATACCGGAATTTGCTTCGCTTCCATGTAATCGACGATGCCTGCGAACAACGGATCCTCCGGACCTACAACGACCAAATCGATCGCATGATCGACCGCAAACTCCGCCAGCTCCTGAAACTGATGCTCGTTAAGAGGAACATTTTCCGCCAATTGCCCGATTCCTGCATTGCCGGGTGCGCAGTACACCTTCTCCACGTTGGATGACTTCAGCAAGGACCAAATGATCGCATGCTCTCTCCCGCCTCGACCGATTACCAATACGCGCACGGTTAGATCCCCTCTCCCTTTACCCATTAGTGTTTAAAATGACGCACGCCGGTGAACACCATTGCAATACCGTGCTCATTCGCCGCTTTAATCGATTCCTCGTCCTTGATCGAGCCGCCCGGCTGAATGATCGCCGTTATGCCGGCCTTCGCCGCCAGCTCCACCGTATCGCCCATCGGGAAGAACGCATCGGATGCAAGCACCGCGCCCTTCGCCTTGTCGCCAGCCTGCTCAATCGCAATGCGCGCAGCGCCGACACGGTTCATTTGCCCCGCTCCTACGCCGATCGTCATGTTATCGCGGGCCAGCGTTATCGCATTCGATTTCACATGCTTAACAACCTTCCATGCAAAAAGCAGCTGCTTCAGCTCTTCCTCGGTCGGAGCGCGGTCCGTCACCGTTTTCAGCTCAGAAGGGGTAATTTGAAGTGTGTCGCTTTCCTGCACCAGCAGGCCTCCTTCGACGGAGGTCACCACATGCTGCGGGTTTTTGCCGACGAGCGGAATGTCGCCCAAACGAAGCAGACGGATATTTTTCTTCTGCTTCAAAATCGTCAGCGCTTCCTCGGAAAAATCCGGTGCAAGCACGATTTCAAGGAAAATCTCGTTAAGCAGCTTCGCTGTTTCGCCGTCAATCACACGGTTGGCTGCTACAATGCCGCCGAAAATCGAAGTCGGATCGGCTTCATATGCCTTGCGGTACGCATCGAAAATCGATTCGCCAATGCCGACGCCGCACGGGTTCATATGCTTCACCGCGACAACCGAAGGCTCGTCAAACTCGCGTACGATTTGCAGCGCTGCATTCGCGTCGTTAATGTTGTTGTAGGAAAGCTCCTTGCCGTGCAGCTGCTCGGCTGTTGTGATGCTGCCGCTTGCCGCCAGAGGCTTCTTATAAAATGCCGCGGCCTGATGCGGGTTTTCCCCGTAGCGCAGCTCTTGGATTTTTTCAAACGTGATCGTATAACGCTCCGGCAGCTGCTCCCCGCCGGTTTGCTTCGTCAAATAGTCGCCGATCAGCGCGTCATACGCCGCTGTATGACGGAACACCTTCGCTGCAAGCTGCTTACGAAGCTCTAGCGTGGTGTCGCCGTTTGCCTTCAGCTGCTCCAGCACCGCCGGATAGTCCGCCGCATCCGTTACCACCGTAACAAACTTGTGGTTTTTCGCAGCGGAACGCAGCATCGAAGGGCCGCCGATATCGATATTTTCAATCGCCTCATCGTATTCTACATCCGGCTTCGCAATCGTTTGCTGGAACGGATACAGATTTACCGCCACGAGATCGATATATTCGAGCTCCAGATCCTTCATTTGTCCGACATGCTCCGCGTCGTCACGCACGGACAAGAGGCCTGCGTGCACCTTTGGATGAAGCGTTTTTACCCGGCCGTCGAGAATTTCCGGGAAGCCCGTTACATCGGAAATGCCGATAACCGGTACCCCTTCCTTTTCCAAAAGCGACTTCGTTCCCCCTGTGGAAATCACTTCAAACCCAAGCTCAGCCAGCGATTTTGCAAAATCAACGATGCCTGTTTTGTCGGACACGCTGATCAACGCTCTTTTGACCGCCACGTTTAATCCCCTCCCAATATAATTAATTCACAAACCCGATCTGTCGTTTATCCTGTTCAAAATCAACCGTAACCCGGCGTCCCTCCAGCTTCACGCGTCCCTCGCGGAACCAGCCGATGACCCTCGGATACATTTCCCGCTCCGTCTCATGAATCCGTTCACTGAGCGTATCCAGCGAATCGTTATCGTATATCGGCACTGTCCGCTGCGCAATAATCGGTCCGCTGTCCATCCCGCCGTCGACAAAATGAATCGTGACCCCAGTCACCTTCACGCCGTAATCGAACGCGTCGGCAATGCCTTTGGTCCCCGGAAACGAAGGCAGCAGCGCCGGATGAATGTTAATGATCCGGTTTTCAAACGGCTTCAGCAGCGTGTCTGTAACAAGGCGCATATACCCGGCCAGCACGACGAGGTCGATCTGCAGCTCCTGCATTTTCGCCACAATCTCACGTTCATACGCTTCCCGCGAGTCGTAATCCTTCGGCTTAAACACGAACGTCGGCACACCGGCCTGCTTCGCCCGCTCGATCACCTGTGCGGACGGCTTGTCGCAGACGAGCAGCTCAATGCTGACGTCCAGCTCCTTTACCTTTACCGCATCGACGATCGCCTGAAAATTTGTGCCGCCCCCGGAAGCAAAAACCGCGATGCGATACACGGACTGGCTCAAGCTCATAGCTGAACTCCTTGCATGTCGACAACCTGCGTCCCTTCCGTAATCGTGCCGAGACGATATGCCTGCTCGCCAAGCTCGTTCGCCTTTGCAATGACCGCGTCCGCCTGCTCCGCCGGAACGACAATTACCATACCGATACCCATGTTAAACGTGCGGAACAGGTCATGGTACGAAATATCGGTCTGACCGTAGTCCCCACCTTGGCGGATCAGGTCAAATACCGGCAAAATCGGCCAGCTGCCGAATTCAATCTGTGCGTTAACATTCGCCGGAAGCACGCGCGGAATGTTTTCAAGGAAGCCGCCGCCTGTAATATGGGCCAGGCCCTTCAGCTCGAAGCTTTCGATCAGCTTGAGCACCGAGCGTACGTAAAGCTTCGTCGGCGTCAGCAGAACCTCGCCGAGCGTTTTATCCGTCTGCAGCAGCTCCGGATAGCTGCGGTTCAGCTCCAGCTTGTAATCCTCCAGCAGGCGCTTGCGTACGAGCGAGTAGCCGTTGCTGTGGAAGCCGCTCGACGCAAGACCGATGATCGCGTCGCCCGGACGGATCGAGGAGCCGTCGATAATCTTCTTCTTATCGACGATGCCAACCGTAAAGCCTGCGATGTCGTATTCGCCGTCCTGGTACATGCCCGGCATCTCCGCTGTTTCGCCGCCGATCAATGCACAGCCGGACTGCTCGCAGCCGTCGGCAATGCCTTTGACGATCGCTTCGATCTTCTCCGGCACCACTTTGCCGCAGGCGAGGTAATCAAGGAAGAAGAGCGGCTCCGCGCCGGAAACGACGATGTCGTTCACGCACATCGCCACCGCGTCGATGCCGATCGTGTTATGGATATCGGCGGCAAACGCCAGCTTCAGCTTCGTTCCTACGCCGTCCGTTCCGGAAACGAGCACAGGCTCCTCGTATTTGTCCTTATTCAGCCCAAAAAGGCCGCCAAAGCCGCCAAGGCCGGTCAGCACTTCCGGACGGAACGTTTTCTTCACGTGCTTTTTCATCCGCTCCACTGCTTCATTGCCCGCTGTAATGTCGACCCCTGCTTGCTTGTATGCGTCAGCCACCGCGTTCCACTCCCCTTTGACCTTCAAAATAATAAGATTATGTAAGATGCAGGAAAGAGCCGCTTCCGGCTCTCCTGCTGATTTTTTTCTTCGTCGTTACAATCTACCGTGTCGGCTTAGCCGCAGCCCATTCCACAGCCGGCAGCCGCCTCTTCCCCGTTAAACTCCGTCTCCGTCGGGTACACATTATCGAAGCAGGCCGTGCAGTGCCCGCGATTCTCCTGACCCGCGCCATCGCGCCCGATCGAATCGAGCAGCCCTTCCTTCGATAGAAAATGCAGCGAATCCGCATTAATCATCTGCCGGATTTCCTCGACCGACTTCGAGGAAGCGACCAGCTCCTCCCGCGTCGGCGTATCAATTCCGTAGAAGCAAGGGTTCGCAAACGGCGGCGACGTAATCATCACATGCACCTCGACCGCTCCCGCTTCGCGCAGCAGATTAACAATCCGCCGCGACGTTGTGCCGCGTACGATCGAGTCGTCGATCATGACGACGCGCTTGCCTTCCACCACTTTCCGCACCGCGCTCAGCTTCATCTTTACGCCCTGCTCGCGGAGTTCCTGGCTCGGCTGAATAAAGGTACGGCCCGTATAACGGTTCTTGATCAGGCCAAGCTCATAGGGAATGCCGGTCTGCTCGGCATAGCCGATCGCAGCCGAAATACTGGAATCCGGCACGCCCGTCACCACATCGGCATCCACGAACATTTCCTGCGCCAGACGCTTGCCCATCCGTTTCCGTGCCGTGTGGATATTGATTTGGTCCATGTCGCTGTCCGGACGCGCAAAATAAATGTATTCCATCGCGCATACCGCGCGGCGCTGTCCTTCAATGTACTTCTCTTCGCGGACGAGCTTGCCGCCCTCGAAGGTGAGCACCTCGCCCGGCAGCACGTCGCGCACATACTCGCCGCCAACGGCGTCGAACGCGCATGTTTCCGAGGCGAACAAATACGCATCGCCGAGACGCCCCATCACAAACGGACGCAAACCGTGCGGATCAAGCGCCGCCACCATTTTGTCGTTCGTGATAATCAAGAAGGCGAACGCTCCCGTTACCTGCTTCAGCGCATGCTTCACCGATTCCGTAATATCGTCGTAAGGCGAGCGGGCGATCAAATGCGCCACAACCTCGGTATCACTTGACGTTTGGAAAATCGAGCCCTGCCTCTCCAGCTCCTTGCGGATTTGGCCTGCGTTCACGATATTTCCGTTTGTCGCAATGGCGAGATCGCCTTCCCGGTACTTAAACACGAGCGGCTGCGCATTAGCCAACTTGCTTTCCCCGGAAGTCGAATAGCGCACGTGGCCGATCGACACCGAGCCCTTCAGCTGCGCCAGCTGATCGCCGGCAAACACTTCCTTCACAAGCCCCATGCCGCGGTGGTAGTTGAACTCTCCATCGTCGGCAACGGTGCACATTCCGGCGCTTTCCTGGCCGCGGTGCTGCAGCGCATGAAGCCCGTAATAAGATAAGGAAGAGGCTTCGGGATGCCCATACACCCCGAAAACCCCGCATTCTTCCTTTAATTTATCGAACCACAGCTCGTCGCTGGGGTTATGTCCTGCGTTGTAAAATGGCCCCGTCCACAGCTTTACGCCTTCATCAGACATGGGATCGCATCCTTCCAAGTTTTCGTGAGGTGTTCCACAGAGGACTGGATGACAGATTTACCGTTTACTGCAATGTTTAGCTCGCTGCCTCTTACCGTACCGGCTTTGACGGCAGGTATGCCGTGCTCCGCCAGCAGCGCAAGCAGCTGATCGACCTTCTCCGGCGATGCGCTCAACACGATGCGGGACTGGCTTTCGCTGAACAAGAAAATATCGTTGCGAAGTCCGCTAGCATTCAAATCCACCGATGCGCCGACACGGCCGGAAATACAGCTTTCCGCCAGAGCAACCGCAAGGCCGCCTTCAGCAACGTCATGCGCCGATTTTACAAGGCCGCTTTGGATCGCCTTCAATACGGCTGCGAGCAGCTTCTTCTCTACCGCAAGGTCAACCACCGGCGGACGTCCTTCCGTTACGCCGTGAACGACATATTGGAATTCGCTGCCGCCAAGCTCCGCTTTCGTATCGCCAAGCACAACGATCACGTCGCCTTCCTGCTTAAAGCCCTGCGTCGTAATGTGGTCTAGGTCATGCACCAGACCAACCATCCCGACAACCGGCGTCGGGTAAATGGCGCCGCGCGCGCGCTCGTTGTACAAGCTGACGTTACCGCCGATGACCGGCGTATTCAGCTCACGGCACGCTTCCGCCATACCGTCCACCGATTTTTCCAGCTGCCAGAAAATTTCCGGCTTCTCCGGCGAACCGAAGTTCAGGTTGTCCGTAATCGCCAGCGGCTCACCGCCGGAGCACACAATATTACGTGCTGCTTCCGCCACTGCGATTCGTCCGCCCATTTCCGGGTCAAGATATACAAAACGTCCGTTGCAATCCGTCGTCATGGCCAGCGCCTTACGCGTTCCTTCCACGCCGACTACCGCCGCGTCTGAGCCCGGAGGCACATACGTATTCGTACGAACCATATAGTCGTATTGGTTGTAAACCCACTCTTTGCTTGCTACCGTCGGGCTAGCCAGTACCTTATCCAGCGCGCCGTTCAGATCGGTCACTTCAGCATAACGCGTTGTGTCCACCGAGGCATTTTCGCGGTAGTACTGCGGCTCCGCATTCGGCTTGTTATAGATCGGGCACGCTTCCGTAAGCGCATCGATCGGCATGTCCGCCGCCAGCTCGCCGTTATGGATCAAGCGAAGTCTGCCGTCATCCGTAACCCGGCCGACATTCGCGCAGATGAGACCCCAGCGGGTGAAAATTTCACGCGCCTGCTCCTCATGCTCCGGCTTCACGACAAACAGCATCCGCTCCTGCGATTCCGAAAGCATCATTTCATAAGGCGTCATGCCGACTTCACGCTGCGGAACATGATCAAGGTTCAGCTCAATGCCTGTGCCGCCTTTGCTCGCCATCTCTGCGGACGAACAAGTAAGGCCTGCTGCGCCCATATCCTGAATACCGACCACGATGCCGCTCTTAATCAGCTCAAGACAAGCTTCCATCACAAGCTTCTCCATGAACGGGTCGCCAACCTGAACCGCCGGACGCTTCGCCTCGGATTCTTCCGTCAGCTCCTCGGACGCGAACGTCGCGCCGTGAATTCCGTCGCGGCCTGTCGGTGGTCCGACATACAGCACCGGATTGCCGATCCCGCTCGCCACACCGCGCTGAATGTCCTTGTGGTCGATCAAGCCGACGCACATTGCGTTAACCAGCGGGTTGCCCTCATAGCTTTGGTCGAACATTACTTCGCCGCCGACCGTCGGGATGCCGATACAGTTGCCGTAGCCTGCGATCCCTGATACCACATGCTCAAACAAATAACGTACCCGCTCATTGGTAAGAGAACCGAAACGCAGCGAGTTCAGCACAGCCACCGGACGCGCGCCCATCGAGAAAATATCGCGGATAATGCCGCCTACGCCTGTCGCCGCGCCTTGGAACGGCTCGATCGCCGAAGGGTGGTTATGGCTCTCGATTTTAAATACAACCGCTTGTCCGTCGCCGATATCGACGATGCCCGCGCCTTCGCCCGGACCCATCAATACGCGAGGACCGCTTGTCGGGAACTTGCGCAGCACCGGCTTGGAATTTTTGTACGAGCAGTGCTCGGACCACATGACGCTGAATACGCCGATTTCTGTATAGTTTGGAAGACGGTTGCCCAAAAACTCGCAAACCTTTTCGTACTCTTCATCCGTAACGCCGAATTGGCGGTAAATTTTTTGCTCTTTAATTTGCTCCGCTGTCGGTTCTTTCGGAGCCGCTGCAACGTTATTAGACTGCTGCGCCATGTTTTTCCCTCCATGCGCTCAAAATCGACGTAAACATCCGCACGCCGTCTACGGAACCGAGCAGCTCGCTTACCGCGCGCTCCGGATGCGGCATCATGCCAAGCACATTACCGCGTTCATTCACAATTCCCGCGATATCCGATACCGATCCGTTCGGATTCGTTTCATACGTAAACACAATTTGATTGTTCGCCTGCAGCTTCGCAAGCGTCTCTGCATCACAGTAGTAATTTCCTTCGCCGTGAGCGATCGGAATATTGATAAGCTCGCCTTCGGAATAACCCGTTGTGTAAGGCGTTTGATGATTTACAACCTTAAGAAGCGAAGGATGACAGCGGAACTTCAACGACACGTTACGAAGCATTGCGCCTGGCAGCAGTCCCGACTCCAGCAAAATCTGGAACCCGTTGCAGATACCGAGCACGAACTTGCCCGCATCGGCCGCCTTCACAATCTCCTGCATCACAGGAGCAAACTGCGCAATGGCGCCGGTGCGAAGGTAATCCCCGTAAGAGAAGCCGCCCGGAAGCATAATCAGATCATATTTGGATAAGTCCGTCGAAGTGTGCCATACATACTCAACATTTCCGCCGACTGTCGTTTCGATCGCTTTCGCGCAGTCGATATCGCAGTTCGAGCCGGGGAATACGATAACCGCCGTATTCATTAGACTTCCTCCAGCTCGTAACGGTAATCTTCAACAACCGTGTTTGCCAGCAGCTTTTCGCACATCGTTTTCACGCGCTCTTCCGCTGCTTCCCGGCTTCCTGCGTCAAGCTTAAGCTCCATGTACTTGCCGATGCGCACGCTCTCCACTTCGTCGAAGCCCATCGCATGAAGCGAGCCGCGAACCGCGCTTCCTTGCGGGTCCAATACGTTTTGCTTAATTGTCACGTAAACCGTTGCCTTCCACATGTTAAAAAATCCTCCTCCGGGACCTCTCCCGTATCGTTTTTCGGATTACCGTACCGCTAGTTAACCTAATTACCCTTTAACGCCCTCATTTGTTAACCTGCGCAAAATGTCAATGTAACGTCTCGAGGTCGCTTCCACCACTTCGGCAGGCAGCGCCTCCGGCTCGCTATTTTTATCCCAATCCGTTCCGGACAAGTATGTCCGCACCGGCTCCTTGTCCATGCTGTCGATCTCGATGTCCAATCCGTAATTCTCCTTCGCCCAAAAGCGCGACGAATCCGGCGTTAACATTTCATCAATTAAAATAATTTCACCGTTTAAAAATCCGAATTCAAACTTGCAATCCGCCAGCAAAATACCGCGTTCCTCGCAGTACGCGCGCCCCAGCTCGTATAAACGAAGCGACCGCGCCTTTAGCTCTTCCGCAACCTTTTCCCCGACCAGCTCTTTCATTTTTTCAAAAGAAATGTCCTCGTCGTGCCCCACATCGTTCTTCGCCGCAGGTGTGAAAATCGGTTCTGGCAGCCGTTCGTTTTTGCGAAGTCCCGCCGGAAGCGGAATACCATTGACCTCGCCTGTCTGTTGGTATTGTCTCCAACCGCCGCCCGTGATATATCCGCGGACAACACATTCAATGTCGATACGTTCGGCCTTACGGGTCACCATGATGCGATGGCGCAGCAGCTCCGGTTCCGTTACAAGATCGCCCAGCTGATCAACCTCCGTATGCACAACGTGGTTCGGCTGAACGTCCTTCGTCATCTCAAACCAGTAGCGGCTGAGCAAGTTGAGCACATTCCCTTTATCCGGAACAGGCGGCTTCAGCACATAGTCGAAAGCCGAAATGCGGTCCGTCACGACGATCAAAAAATGCTCTCCCAGATCGTACAGCTCCCGAACCTTGCCTTTATACAAAAGCGGCGCCTTTACCAAATGGGACGCCGTGTACAGTGCGGTCATTGCGCGGCTCCTTCCTCATTCAGGCCAAGCTTTTGGAAAATCGTATCGACATGCTTGAGATGCCAGCTCGGATTAAAGCAATCCTCAATTTCCTCACGGCTCAGGACGCTCGTAATTTCCGAAGTCTCAAGCACGATTTCTTTAAAATGCTTCTGTGTTTCCCATGCCTGCATTGCACGCGGCTGCACTGTGTCGTACGCCTGCTCACGCGAGAAGCCTTTGTCAATCAGCTTAGTCATGACTCGGCCCGAGAACGGCACACCGAACGTGCGCTCCATGTTGCGCTTCATGTTTTCCGGGAACACCGTCAAATTGCCGATAATGTTGCCCAGACGGTTCAGCATGTAGTTCAGAAGGATCGTTGCATCCGGTAAAATGATCCGTTCCACAGAGGAGTGGGAGATATCGCGTTCATGCCAGAGCGGCACATTTTCGTAAGCCGAAACCATGTGGCCGCGAATGACGCGCGCCAAGCCGCTGATGTTTTCGCAGCCGATCGGGTTGCGCTTGTGAGGCATCGCGGACGAGCCTTTCTGCCCCTTCGCGAACGGCTCCTCCACCTCGCGCATTTCGCTCTTCTGGAGCGCGCGAATCTCGGTCGCAAATTTATCCAGCGACGTCGCGATCAGCGCCAGCGTCGCCATATATTCCGCATGACGGTCGCGCTGCAGCGTCTGCGTCGAAATCGGCGCTGCGCCGATGCCCAGCTTGTCGCACACGAACTGCTCCACGAACGGCTCGATATTGGCGTAGGTGCCTACCGCACCGCTGATTTTGCCGAATTGGACGCCGTTCGCAGCATGCTCGAAGCGCTCGAGGTTGCGCTTCATCTCTTCATACCAAAGCGCCAGCTTCAAGCCGAAGGTGGTCGGCTCGGCATGGACGCCATGTGTGCGGCCCATCATCGCCGTATTTTTATATTGAATCGCTTGCCTGCGCAAAATATCAATAAAGCGCTGCAAATCCTTCTTCAAAATGCTGTTTGCCTGCAGCAGCAGATAGCCCAGTGCAGTGTCCACGACGTCGGTAGAAGTCAAACCGTAGTGCACCCATTTGCGTTCTTCCCCAAGCGTTTCGGATACCGCGCGCGTAAACGCAATTACGTCATGGCGGGTTTCCTGCTCAATTTCATAAATACGGTCAATGTTAAACCCGGCATTCGCGCGCAGCTTTTGTACGTCTTCCTTCGGAATAACTCCAAGCTCCGCCCATGCTTCACAGGAGCAAATTTCTACTTCCAGCCATGCTTTAAATTTATTGTCCTCTGTCCAAATCGCGGCCATTTCCGGCCGGCTGTAACGCTCGATCATACGTCGTCACGCCTCCCATACGCCTAATTGTTGTACCCATTGCAGCGCCGTTTCTACGTCGTCGCAGGTAATATTGAGATGGCCCATCTTGCGGCCCGTCTTCGCTTCCTCTTTGCCGTACAAATGCAGGTTTACCCGCAGGCCTTCCGGCAGCTCGCGCTCGCCGCCATTCGTAAACCAATTCAGCAGCGGCTGCATATGCTCGCCCAGCACGTTTACCATCACAACGGGCGTAAGCAGCGTCGGCTTCGGCAGCGGCAGCCCGCATACCGCGCGGATATGCTGCTCGAACTGCGATACTGTACACGCGTCCTGCGTGTAGTGGCCCGAGTTATGCGGCCTCGGCGCCAGCTCGTTCACATAAAGCTTGTTTTCCGGCGTCAAAAACATTTCCACCGCCAGCAATCCCACCGCATTCATTGACGAAGCGATCGCTTCAGCCAGCTTTTGCGCTTCCGCCGCCACCTCCTGCGGAATCCTTGCCGGGACAATGGAGAGATGCAAAATATTGTTTACATGTATGTTCTCCGCAGGCGGGAACGTCCGGATTGACCCATCGGTACCTCTTGCGGCTATAACCGATATCTCTTTATGAAAATGAATGAATTGCTCAAGCACGAGCTCAACCTTGCCCGAACCAAGTGTTTCAAACGCTTGTCCTGCTTGTTCCGGCTGGCGAATGACGAACTGGCCCTTGCCATCGTAACCGCCCATAGCCGTTTTCAATACGCAAGGAGTACCAAAGCGCTGAATCGCGTGCTCCAAGTCGCTGAGGGTCTTGATCTCGGCATAGGGCGCAACCGGCACTCCAGCCGCCTCAATCGCTCGCTTCTCTCTCAGCCGATGCTGGGTCGTGTGCAGCAGCTCGCTGCCTTGCGGTACATAGGACTGCTCCATCAGCATCGCCGCCACCTCCGAGCTCACATTCTCGAACTCGTACGTAATGACGTCGGACAGCTCCGCCAGCTGCCTCGCCGCCTGCGCATCGCTGTATTCCGCCACGATTTGGCGGTCAGCAATATGAGAGCAGGGCGCATCGGGTGTCGGATCCAGCGTCACAAAGCGGTAGCCCATCGCACGGCCGGCTAACGCCATCATACGTCCTAGCTGGCCTCCTCCGAGCACACCGATCGTGGCTCCAGGAGCAATGACACGGTTATCGGTATTTTGCGTTTGTTGTGACTTCATGACCGTTTGCTCCGTCCCCTTATCCTTCTTTGATATATCAGCTTCTGTCGCTGCCACTTTGCCATCCACCGCCTTTTCGTATGTTTGTCTCCGTCCGAAAAGAACGTTCTATCGTAAAATACGGCTGCTGCCGCTTTCTAATCTTGACTGTACTACTGATGAGCTTTCAAAAAGCCTTATTTACGTCAGTTCACCGTTCTCGATCACTTCTTTACGAATCCGCTCGCGTCGTTCGGCCACACGCTTCTGTACCTTAGGGTCATAAGCACCGACCATCTGTGCGGCCAGCAGTCCCGCATTCGATGCTCCAGCGTTGCCGATTGCAACGGTTGCTACCGGAATCCCCGCTGGCATCTGTACAATGGAGAGCAGTGAATCGAGGCCATTCAAAGTCGAAGACTTCACGGGAACCCCAATAACCGGGAGTACTGTTTTCGCCGCAACCATACCCGGAAGATGAGCCGCTCCTCCAGCCCCAGCGATGATCACCTTAATTCCGCGCTCGGCAGCCTTTTCCGCATATTCAAACATTAAATCAGGAGTACGATGCGCCGATACCACCTTTTTCTCATAAGGAATTTCCAGTTCGTCAAGTACGCCGCATGCAAGCTTCATCGTATCCCAATCCGATTTACTCCCCATAATAACGCCAACCAAAATCGACATTGCCGTAACTCCCTTCTAAGTTTGAGCATTTCCGCCCTAAGAAAGCTTTTTATAAACCTAAGCCACTTTTTAAAGCAAACCATCTTCCTTGACAAATGGATTGATCCTGAATGGATGAGACTTTCAAGAACTTATAAATAGCATTTTGTAAAAATATAATGCTCAAACAAAAAAGCCCAGGTGCAGGTTGAACGATAAAAAACACCCTGACAGGCTAATGCTCTTCGGCTTTTTTAAAAGCCACAAGTAGTGGCCGTGATTGTATATTCAAATTGGCAATATTCGTAATAACACATTTGTTGGTATACCCTTCTCAACGGTTATTTAGCCGATATTTCACCGATTCCTTCACTGCCTCTTCAGTTTACCAAGCTGATTTCATCATGTCAACCAAAAACACGAACAATTGTATAACGTCAATTTAGAACGTTCGTATTTAGACTCAAATCAACTTGACAAACACAAGTTCTTTCGAACTATAGACGAAAATCTTCTCTAATCTACGTTAAGTAAGAGTGATAAAGCGCGTAGTCAATCATGACGAAATTTCAGTAACTACAACAAAAAAACGTTTCAAGGCATAAAAAAACACGCCGATCTATTATAGATCGACGTGTTTTATTTGCTTGGCGGCGTCCTACTCTCCCAGGACCCTG
>NZ_WTLI01000016.1 GCF_011421635.1 Paenibacillus turpanensis | reverse complement strand
TCCGTCGCTCTCGGCGACAGGAATTACATCTTAGCACGTTTTAATTTATAATGCAAATTTTATTTTTTACCATTTCTCGTCTTGCTTCACAGCTTTTCGACAAGATCATCACCAACCGCTCAAAGCGGCAGAAGGATATAATAGCACAGCCTAAACTAAAAAATCAAATGGTAATCACTGGAATGCTGCATTATTTCATTTTGCCCAAAACCAGTTCTTTAAAAAACTGCTCCAGCATCTCCTTCATATCTCCTCGAACACCGGGCAAGCTTTCCGCGGCCACCTCTGCATGAGCCAGCCTTCCTTCGATATACACCGCCATTTCACCAACGGCTTGCATTGAAGCATAACCATAACCAGATGGCTTACTGCGGATGCCTAATTCGAGAACGGATTGCAGCAAACTTGGCATAGAAGCCAGCACCTCTTCAGCCAGCGCCTTAAATCCAACAGGCGGAAAAGTGCCGTGACGCTCAAGCCAGCCGCACGCAAGAAGAGGCTTCCATACCGCCAGCAACGTTTTCCACCTACGCTCGTGCTGTTCTTCGCGGCAATACGCTTCATAATTCCGTTTGGCCATCCGGTAATAATGATAAAAACAAGCTTTCGGCGAAAACGAATCCAGCGCGATATTCCGCAGCTGTTGTACAGCGTGAGACTCCTCCTTATATACAACCGGCGAATGAAGCCATTCCAGCAAAGTCGGATTGGACTTCCCAAGAAGCTGCAGCGCTTTTTTTAGATCCCAACCATGTAAATCAATTCGAGCACCTACGGGATGAACGATGACTTCTTTTTGCTCAAAAAGGGTTAAGTATTGTTCCAACGGCCGCTGATATATAAAACGAACATCATAATCACTATCCTCTGTGTCCAGCCCCCAAGCCCGGCTCCCCGCTTCGCAAGCATACAAAACACAAACCTGTTCCTCTTGTTCCATTTGCAAAAGCAGATCCATAACCTGCTGCGATCCAGAGTTCATTTTACACCCCAATACAAAAAAATTATTACCATCTCTATCGCACGTATCCATTATCGGATAAGGGTAAACTAATTTCAATCTTCCCCAAGCGAGGTCATAGAACATGAGAAAAGCCCAACAGCCAGTGAAACAAATTAAAAATACAGGCTCCAATAGCCAAACCGTTGAGCATTTACTTACAAGTCCAATCCCGAAAGCGAAACACAGCGAAATGACCAACAACGAGCCCGTGTAATAAGCCATATAAAAAGACCAGAAGGCTTTTGTTCGCCCTCCGGTCTTTCGTTCATTGTAGACTGCTGTTTCTTAACGTTAGAGATCCTTCTTGTGAAAAGCGCGAATACCTAAGGCCAGACCGATTACCGTATAAAGTGCGCAGTATAACAAAAAGGTATTCGACGGCGGGATTCCGATCCCAAAGGGGCCGAGATCCATCTCACGAATGATCCCGTTAAATTCCTTCATATAGAACAGCTCAGAAAGCATTCTTCGCTGCAGCATATCCGTTGGCATAAGCATCGAGGCAATCCCCTGGACAAGCTGCAAAGATTGCTGGGCTTCATCTGAAAAAATAGCGGACATTTTATCAATAATTCCGCCGATCCAGCCAACTGCATAAAGCATAATCATAAACACACCATTACCAAAGGCTGGAAAATAACATGAACCCAGCATGGATACCGAAACAAGAAGAGGAACAATCCATGCCAATATACCGAACGCTTTCAACAGGACAAGAAAATCCCGAGGGATTCCGGAGTATATGTCAGTGATATACAGTAACAGCGCAAACAAAATCGCGGAATAGACAATTCCTAGTGAAACATAGCCGATCCAGCGGCCCAAGTACCATTTCCACCTAGCAATCGGGCGCGGCAAAAGCGCCTGTAGCACCCCTTGCTCCGCCTCCCCGGCAACAACGGATAAAGAGCTGAAAATCGATAAAAAGGCGATGACGAACGTTCCAAAGAAAAAGCCCAGCGATAAAATAATGCTGCCATTGCGGAATTCGGCCAAAGTATATTCAATGCTTCCAGGCTCCATATGTTTGTCCATAAATTCCATCCCAATCGTACGGGCAACATACCAAAATCCCGTTAAAAAGACCGCTGTCATAATAAGCGTCAGCAAAAGAACGCGTTTGCGAAGCATTTCCTTCCAGGTCATGCCGATAATACTGCTCATACCCGTTCCCCCCTATGATTTAATCCGGAAACGGCATTTCTAAACCACTCCTCAAGCCTGCTTTTCACTTTATATACCTCATAAAGGGTTAGGCCCTGGTCCACAAGCAAAGCATTCATCCAACCGATCTGTTCATCGTCCTTTAATTGGGCTTCCAGCCATACGAACTCCTGCTGCTTTTCGACAAAATACAGTTTTACATGATCACCTGTCATTTGCTGCAGTAACTCCAAATGCTGCGGCGTAAGTCCGGCAACGCGAAGCCGCCAGCGATTTTGGGAACGAAGCACCTCTTCCACGGAGCCTTGGGCCATAATCTGTCCGTTATTCAGCAGCGCTACCCGGTCGCATAAAACCTCGACATCCTCGAGCAAATGCGAATTCAGGAACAGCGTCTTGCCTTGATCCCGCAGTTTTTGCAGAAGCTGCCGAATTTCGAAGCGGCCAACCGGATCCATTGCGGACGAAGGCTCATCGAGGAACAAGAGCTTCGGATCACTTAATATTGCGCAGGCAAACCCCAAGCGCTGCTGCATTCCCTTGGAATAATGCTTTACGCGATCGCGGCCGCGCAAACCAATTCCTACTTCTTCGAGCGTCTCTGCGATTCTTTTTTTCGCGTAAGCTTTATCCAGCTGACATAGCTTGGCATGCAGCTGCAGCACTTCTTCTCCCGTCAGCCACTCTTGGTAGCGATAAAGTTCCGGAAGATAACCAATATGACGCCGGGCTTCAATGGTACCTATCGGCTCTCCAAATAAATAGGCAGCTCCCCCTGTCGGCCGGGTTAAGCCTACAAGCATCTTAACAAGCGTGCTTTTTCCAGCGCCATTAGGGCCGAGGAAGCCAAAGGCTTCCCCAACCCTAACCGTAAGCGATATATCGCGGCACCCGCGCCCATTGCCGTAATCCTTCGTCAAATGGTCCACTTGGATGACGTACTGCTCAGTCATTGACGAATCAACTCCGATATTTCAGTTTTAAATTGCTGCTCATCCGTAAATTGAGTGCCCGATAGGCTGTAGACGATGCCCTCATCAATCCACACGGAGTGGTAATAAGAATTTCCACCAGGCTGTTCATTTACTCCAATCACAACATCTTTTCCTTCCAGCGTTTCGCGGCGTGCACCCTCATCGGTAATGACCGGAAGCGGAACGGTTCCTCCATTCATGAGCGCTGTCCGTTGAAGCTGATGCTTCAAATTGCCCGGAAGCATCGGAAAATCGATGATCGCATCCAGCGCTTCCTGCACACCGATCGAAGGATCCACTTCAACCTTAGGCGCCGGCATTTGGGTGAATGAAATATGCTTTTCGCCATCATGGGAGTACATATTGACCTGTTCGCCCAGCACGATCGTAATCGGTTTTCCACTGACAGATTCCGGCATCAGCTTTGTAGCTCCTAACCGTTTCAATACTTTATTCACTTCCGCAACATTGATCGTAAACGTATAGCGTTCTGAAGGCGATACGTCCACCTTGTCGTCTGTAAACCAATCCGCGGTTACCAGGTTACGGTTTAACGCCTTGGCAGCATCCTGAATACTGTAAACCCCATTGATCGTACCGGTTGTACGGGATACTTCGCTGAACTGATTTTCAAATTCACGTTCCTCTCCGTCGGGAAAAAAGGAATTAAAAAACTGATTCGCATCCTGCTCATTAATCGTCGTCATCTCTTCCATGCGGAATTGATTAATGATCGAGGCAAGCGCTTGATTGCCGATCGGAGTAACGACAACGAGAGCGATTACGCTTGCGGCGACTGCACCGCTCAACCATTTCCGATTTCTCATCGACAGGAGACTTCTTTTTTTCGTTTGCTGCCCGGCTGGCAACGGACTGAGCTGCGTTACATCGTCCTTCTGAGAAGCCTGCTCTTCATGCATCACCGAAAAATTAGGTTTATTCTCCATATGATCGACATTCTGGAGCTGACTCCATAACGGGTGAGCCGGCTCGGATTTTAGCTTCTCCTTCATTTTCTCCCAAGCTTCATCCACATTTATATTTTGAACGGATTCTTGATTCGGATTTTTATTTGCCATCGTTCGCTCCTCCTTCATTACACTTCGATTAACGTAGATTTATCCATTAGGCAGTCCTGCCTCTGCCTTTTTCCGAAATTTTTCTGCGGCGCGACTCAACATCGTACCGACAAGCGGTTTTCGTACTTGCAGCTTTTCTGCAATTTCTTGATAACTGTAGCCTGAGTACTTAAGCATCAGCAGCTGGCGATCCCGCTCCGGCAGCTCGTCAAGCCACTGCTTTATCTCGCTTTGATCCAGCTTTTGCAGATAAACGTCCTCATTCGATGGAGCCGATAAGCTAACCTCAGGGTCCTTGCTGCCATGCTGCTCGAGCCATTTCCGCTCTAGCGCCTGACGATTCAAATAATCGTATCCGATCCGGGTTGCGACTCGATGCAGCCAGGCCCCAACTGCTTCCAGCTGCTCAGGCGGATTCCGGTACAAGCGTAAGAACGCCTCCTGTGCCAAATCCTCCGCCGCCGCACGATCTCCAACTAACACAGTAAGCTTACGTAAAACGTTCGGGTAGTGGGCGTAAAATATTTCTTTATAATGATCCGTCAATGGTTGATTCTCCTTTCCGCTGCAGCTATATATAAGACGGATGAGAATGTAGTTTTGTATCACGCGAACAAAAAAATTTATGTATAAAAAGATTCGATATGGAGCAGAGTATTCAACACATCGTATCATAAAAAAAGAGGCCTGTGACGAACACAGACCCCACATATCCGATTGTTTTACTGGAAGCTTTGTGTTTCTACCCCTTGCGAAGCTTGAGTTTTGCTCTCACCCGGCACGACAGCATTCAGTGGGCTTGGCGTCGTTCCGCTCGTTGCGCCCTGGGCCGACATGCTTGGCGTCGCACTGCTCATTGCACCTTGTGCGGACATGCTTGGCGCCATNATGCTTGGCGCCATACTGCTCATTGCACCTTGTGCGGACATGCTTGGCGCCGCTGCTGCTGCACCAGCCCCTTGAGCTTGCATTGTGCCGGAAGTCATGCCTTGAGACGGCATCATGCTCGAGGAAGCCTGCATAGCCCCTTGGGAGCTCATATTTGCCATAGTGCCGGAAGTGCTTTGCATTTGCGGCATTTGGGACATGCTGCTGCCAGTGCTCTGCATCATGCTTGCAGAGGTGCTTTGCGCTTGTTTCAGCTGCTGCTGAGCTTGTTGAAGCTGTTGTGTGCTGGCCGCGGCGATTTGATGCGCCTGCTGCGCCATTTGGTCCGCTTTCTGAGCGGTAGTATACGCTTGTTGAGCTTGCTGAATCACCTGTTGAGCTTGCTGCTCCAATTGAACTGCATTTTGATGCGGATTAATGACTTGGGAAGAAGACGTAGAGTTTTGACCTTTGTTTGTTTTCATGATGACAACCTCCCTGTGCTGTAGTGGATGAAGCCTTTATAACTATTCCTTAAATCAGACCCGCCTATTCTCATCCCTGAATCCAAATGTGTGCTTTCACGCAGCAGTATGAAAAAAGCTGCTCCGCCGCGGCTTACGCCGATTGCTGGAGCAGCTTTTTTCATAACGAATCATTTAGAACTCAACATTATTCCTTTCAGTCATGTGCTCAACACCGATCCATTTATCTCCAACATTGGAGTATCTGGTATTAACCATGGTAACTTCGCTGGAATCACTATCCGTTCTAAAGATCGCTTCATCCATATTTGTAATTGTGCAGCCATCAATATAGACGGAAACCTTAAAATCGGTCCCTCCGTTTTGACGAATCATTTTACCCGCATTATCTGCATTAAAATTATAAATGTTAAAGGTCGATGCCGCATTAACCTGGAAAACCTTATCGTCCCCATTTTTAGCCGACCCGCCGCGAATGGTGACGGTTCCTTCTTCTTTAATCGTTAAAGCATCCTCGCCAATATCTTCCCAAACGACATTTTCTACAAGCACATCTCCGTAAGTATGGACTCCATCCGCAGCCGGCGCGCCCAATACAATGTTTTTCAAGGTTGCGCCATCCTCAAGACGGAACACGGGCTTTTGGCCTTCATCTTGGCTTCCGTCCCCTAAGGTATCGGCATTCGCAACATAACGCTTGCCTTGCCCGTCAAACGTTTGCCCCGCTTCCACGATAATGGTGCTGTTCACTGTAATAGTTTCTCCGCTTCCGCCGCCGCCGTTGTCACCACCGCCATTATCGCCACCACCGTTATCACCGCCACCGTTGTCGCCACCGCCCGCAGCGTCAGCCAACAAGATGCTCCATAACTGCTCATCCGCTCCATTAAACGTCCATTGAACGACATTAGCTCCTTCATTGCTGGATGCGTTTGCAACTGCTAGCGCTCTTTTGCTGTTTTTATTGGTAAGCGATACGAACGAGCCCTTATCTTCGATTTTCCACTCATGAGCTTGGCTGGAGCGTTCTCTCATCTGAACTACGTTGCCGCCATCCGCTTTCGATTTATTTTGAATATATAACAGCTTACCGCTATTCACATTAACAATTTGATAATATCCGTCATCAGAGCTGACAACTTTCCACTTCTGATTCGCTGTATTTTGCCAAGTCCGCTGTACTACGTTGCCGTCATCGTTCATCGATGAACCTTCAACCTCAAGCACTTTACCGCTTTTCTTGTTTACAATTTTGTATTCTTTGCCTGATTCAAAGCTTGCCGCACCTGCTTGCACCATTGCAAACAACGAAAAAACTAAAGAAACGACGAGAAACAAACTGCATGATCTTTTCAAATCCTTTCACTCCTTTATTATTTGTTCCACTGCAAAAAAGCAAAGTGAATCAGTGGTCTGCTGCCTCGGTTGAAAATCACCTCATTTCAGGGTAAATCGATTTCTTAAACACATTTTCATTATAACGAATTAAAAATACAATATCTTACAAATACTCGACCAAAACACTTTAATTATCCGTCTATTTCCATGTGGTCCATCATTGTTTGCCCGAATAAGATCCGTTTACTTATAAATACCAGAGCAAAAACACTGTTTTTTATAAACATAGATTAGTGCCATATTGCAAATAGTAAGAAGCGTATCTTCAATTCCAGAAGGGGAAATTCGCGATGACACCAGAAAAAGCCCAAGGAATCGATCAAATTAAAGATATTCATGACCAGATGGCCGATTTAACATTTCAATATTGGATGCAGCATTCACACTTTAGCACTTGGCAGTTTTGGGTTAATCTCCTGCTGCTCATCCTTCCATTGGTCATTTTATATAAGTACCTAGATTGGAAACATGCCCTGCTGCTCGGCTTTTACGGCTTTAACATTCACGTATGGTTTCACTATATCGACTCCTTTGGGGTTACGAATGGCTATTGGAACTATCCGCATAAAATTGTTCCTTTCTTATCCGTAAACGTTGCTTTGGATGCAGCGATCGTACCGGTTTGTTATATGCTGCTTTATCAATGGATCACCTCGCGCAATAAAAATTATTATGTTTACACCACCTTGCTGAGTGGAGCATTCGCATTCATATTAAAACCAATTATGGTGTATGCCGGGCTGTTTCGTATGTATGAATGGGTGAATTACTTTTATTTATTTGTCTTTTACATGGTAATCGTGCTTGTTTCCAAATGGATCACCGATCTCTTCCTTTTCCTACAGGAACGTCAAAAGAACAGTCACCCCAAACCCGACCAACGGCCAATGCAGACAGATAAAGAGGAAGAGCAGTTCAATATTGACGTGATTTTACCGCCTAAAGGGAAATTTACTTGATTAGCATTTGTACGGGGAAGCAGATTTGAATTTGGAAATGGGGGCTGAACTGCGGCATGTCTGAGGGCGTTAACGAGGAAGAGCGAAAACTTCTTTTGGCAAGCGACACGGAAGAAAAGCGTAGGTCCGATTCCCCCTATCTGCCCCGTTCAAAGCGAAAGCGAAAAAAAGAAGGGATTTTCCGAGCCTTTCTGAACCTTATCTTAAGATGAAAAGATGAATTCCGTCCTTCCGACTTGACTTTGCTATGATGTCGTTCATAATTAATGGTATACACATTTTTAATGTAAAAGGAGAACCAACATTGAGAAACTTAGCCGTAAAAGACGTCGTGTTATCCGACAACAACACAACGGATCATCTTTATCAATTTATCGTTACCTTTGAAAATGGCTCGAAAGCACGCGCATTTGTGGTGAAAAACCCAGAGTGGAAGCTTACCGGCGTATCCCGCCTGCTTCAGCTGCCTTGCCCGATCTGCATGAAGGATTATTACTGCAAATGCTTCGAGCATCACAGCGATGTCATTGAAAGCCAGCTATTGGAAAATGGCCGACTTGATCAATGTCTTGCCGAAGGGAATAAAGCATAACCAATCAGTCTAGGGAGCCTCGGCTCCCTTTTTGATTTTCTAGAATAAACCGTGCATAGAAGGCAAACCCTATTGGTAAAAATGGAGGTGAGCCTATGCCGGATGATATTTTAAATGCGAACGTGAATAACGAGGTTCTCAACAATAGACCGCCAAACCTAAAGGAAGATTTTGGAATTACAGATGCAGAGGATAAAATGGACCGCGAGCTTATGCCAAACAAAGCAAGCGATCAACAAAATAAAAACGAGACTCGTTAATGACGTCCCGTATACCTTATCCATCATAAAAAGCCCCGAATCGGGGCTTTTTCCACTCTTACGCTTCATTTCTTGCTTTGTTATTTTCAGCACTATCCGCAAAGGACACACAGTTTTTCCCCGCTTGTTTTGATTTATACAAGCATTCATCAGCCAATTGGATGACTTCCGTTGGATTTTTGCCGTGCTTTGGATAAAAAGCGGCGCCGATACTGCAGCCGATCGAAATCTGATTAAACTCAACAATATAGGGCTTGTTAATCGAAAGCAATATTTCTTGTGCCAGCTTTTCCGATTCCTCTACAGCATCGTCAGCAGATAACCGCCGTACGGCCAAAAATTCATCTCCACCCAGGCGAATGGTAATATCTAATGAGCGGTTAAGCGACTTCAATCGATTGGCCACCTTTTGCAGAAGAAGATCTCCGATTTGATGACCCAAGCTATCGTTCACTTGTTTAAAGCCATCGAGATCAAGATACATAAAAACAAGGGTTTCCTCCTGCGAGTCAAAGTGCTGAAGGGTTGATTCTAAATAATTTTCCAAAGCGACACGGTTTGGAAGACCGGTCAGCTGATCACTTTGAGCTAACGATGTCATGGAATCCAGAGCAGACTCCGTACGAACAAGCGATTCAACCAAACTTCTCAAAGAGCTCGATAAAATCAAAAGCTCTTTAAAACCTCTATACTCTGGAATCTTAATATTTTCTCCATTACGGAGCCGATTCGCCGCAACCGTAAGTCCCCGAATCGGGCTGGATATTTTCTCGGCCAACCACCAGCCGATAACTGCAAATCCAAGTGCAGCAAAGAGTGCAGTCACAAGGGAACGATGGATCATGGCATCAACCGGGGAGAATGCGATTTCTTCCGGCTCCCGTACCAGCACCGACCAGCCTAGCCCTTCATATCCTAAATACCCGTCTCCATATGCAAAGCCGGTCAAGTATTTTTTACCGTCCGGCCACTGCAGCAAGCTCCAGCCATCATCCCCGGATTGAACCCGATCCAAAACTTCAAATTGTAATGTTTTTCCCACCGATCCTTGAGGACCGAGCAGCACCATGCGGTCTTGTTTGCTAACCACAAACATTTCCAAGCCTTTGCTGTACTCCAGCTGTGGGGCCACTATAATTTTTTCGATTTCCTTCGACCATTCCCAGCTTAAATGAGCTGCTAGAACGCCGATCACTTGACCGTTAGCGCCGATAACCGGAAGACTGATATCGACAAACTTTAACGGTTCTCCAGATGGATTCGGAAGCAGCTTTGCAAGCAGTACAGCATCGTGAACATCACCGATAAACCGGCCCTTTATGCCTTCTTTGAACACCGGACGCTCGGAAATATTGTTGCCTACTAATATCCCGTCCGTAGCCGCAACTACCTTCCCTTTCGTATCGGTATATCCTACCCATGAGAAGGCCGGAAAACTTTTTTTCAACTGATCAAGCAGCTTTTGAATTTGCTTTTCATTCCCGCTCCGCTGAAAAGTATCGAGAGTAGCTAAAATCTCTAATTCTCCAGCTCTTGACCACATATAATGATCAAGCTTATCTGCCATTTGATAGGCGATTCCCGACAACGAATGACCAATCTCGTTTTCTATCACTTTAGCAGACTGCCTCGCCATCATCGTGCTTAATACAAAACTCAAAACAATGACTATTACGGTAAAAGTAATGATCAATAAGGTACGGATTCGAATCAATGAAGCTCGCCCTCCACAGCTGAAATGACTACACAGTTAACCTTTTTGGGATTTCCCCATTATATATTCAGTAGAAAACAAATAGCGATAACCATTCATTTACCCAAAATTATCTTGACAAACCGAGCGCGGATTGGTGCGTCACAGCGTGGCAAGAAAAAGAGCCCCCTTGTTTGAACAAGAGAGCTCCTAAGAGGGTTCCGGTCACTTTCTTTATATGGGGGAGAGGGCGTTTGGGCATCGCAGGAGGTTAGGCATTTACTCGATCACAACATAAAAAAATGGAAAACACTGTGAAACAGGGAGTCAGCAGGTCAGGTACATTTCCTTCAAATCCGCTGTCATCACCTCTTTCTGTCTTGATGGTTCATTCTATGAAAAATGATGTCTTCTCGTTTGGACCAAGCTTCTGGTAGATTTGCGGAAATCGTAAAACAAAAGAACCCTTGCTAAGCAAGGGCTCTCGGCTATGATCTGTAGTGGGCTCGAACCACTGACCCCCACCCTGTCAAGATGGTGCTCTCCCAGCTGAGCTAACAGATCGTATTCAGTTCAACCACATTTTTAGCGGCGACAAGGTATATAATATCAGGTTGCGGCACAACAGTCAACAGGTTTGTACCCGTAAATTTTTGGCGAATGGATAGGAGTACAAAGCATCAAAACATCTCCCCCTAGAGAAAAAAGGGAGCTTTCGCCCCCTTATTCGCTTTCGCCATCTTCCTCTAGAACCTCCCAGGCGACACCGACGGTTTCATTCACCCAATCCCGAACGAGAATCTGGATCGCCGCTTCGGTTTCCTCCTCCGTCAGCTCTTCAAGCTTATGGTCCGGTATTTCAAGTACATGCTCCTTACTCACGTTTTCATCCACTAGAAGCTGCAGCTTTACCTTCATAAGCACCAACCTACCTCTATTTCATTTGATCAATCGGCGCCGCCGCTGTATGCGAACGCTCCCCTTTCATACTGCTGAGCCCAGACACCACTAACGTTGCTAACGGCAAAATCCACAAGAAGACAGCGTAAGGAACATACTGCTCCACGGAAACTCCCAAGATCGTGCTGCACAGGATCGCCAGCATATTCCAAGGCACCATTGCGGCAAATACCAGCGAGGTATCCGCAACCACCCGGCTCAGTGAAACGGCCGGAAAGCGTTCCTTCCATAGCGGCAGAAACATTCTCCCGGTCATCATGATTGGCAGTGTCTGTGTACAAGAGACAAGCCCTAAGGCTAAACCGAATCCCCCCGTGCGAAGCGTCGCGGAAAGCTGCTTTGCGGTTTGGCCAAACAGCTTCTCCACATATGGCCGGATTAGCTGAGTATCCTCTAGAATACCGCTAAACGCTCCGGCCATCGCTATCAAAATAACGAGGCCAACCATATCCGACAAGCCCTTAGAATGAAGATGGGCTAATGTGGCATGTTCATAGCCTGACCAAAGATACACAGGCCAATCCCCGATCGGAACCCCCTGAACCATGCTGCCGAGAATCACACTGATCCCGATTGCCCACAGAAACGCCGTCCGCGTTTTCAGCCGAAACAGCAGGATCGAGCCGACCAGTACTACCGCAGGTATTAGAAGCAGCGGCCCTAGCACAAAAGCTTCCCGCAGCTCATCCGCAGCACGGATTGCGCCGGAGCTGCTCCCCCATCCGCCCATTGCGTCAAAGCTTCCAAAAACAACGAGACAGAAAGCGATCGCTGTCAACGTTGTAGGAAGCATGGACCGCTGCTGAGCGCGGACCGTCACCCCAGTGGAAGCAGCGACAAGCTGATGCGCACTGGAGAAAGGCGATCCGCGATCCCCGACAAACGCGCCGGATACCAGTGCCCCGGCCACCAGCGGCAAAGGGATGCCAAGATAGGCAGCTGCTCCAATTAACGGAATCCCCACTGCGCTTAATGTGCCTGTCGATGTCCCCAGAAGCATCGAGATAACAGCGGAAAGCACAAAGCTTCCTGTCACAAAATACGCGGGATGAAGCAGTGACAAGCCGGAAGAAATTAAGTACGGTATCGTCCCGCTCGCGGTCCAGCTCGGAATGAGCAGGCCGACCAGCAGTAAAATATAAATGACTTCTTTGGTATGCGCTGCACCGGACCGCATCGACCTTCCTATCGTCCCCCATTCGGCGAGACCTGAACGGCGAACTAGCAGCACCAAAGCAATCAAACCTAGGGCGAACCCCGCAGCAAGCGGAGCATTCGTTACGTAAGCCGCCGCCAGCCCAGCTATGGTCAAAAACACAACGAAGCCTAATTGCCATGCTGTTACCATGATGTCTTTCCCCTATCTCTTTATATATTATTAAAATATATTATCTGTGGATAACTTTACGATTCACCCATTGCTTCGTTACACGAATAGCCTCCGCCAAGGGCTTTGGCGATTCAACAAACGGATGCTTTGCGCCAAAGGTGTGATCCCCGCCGTCTATTCGCAGCCAATCCACGTTTCTGCAGGCCGTTTTCAGACGTTTCGACCCTTCGATCAGCCTTGCATAATCATTCGTACCCTGGATAAGTGCGAGCGGAACCTCCAGTGCAGCCGCGCGTTTAACAATATCGAAACGCTCCGCATTCGCGTCTAAGTCGTCCAAAATTTCCACATCTAACGGCATCCGCTGCTTGGTTCGGGCATTTTCAATCCAAGAGCGCCCTGCTTCCTTCATTTCACGTTGGACGTTTTCTGGGAAGATAGCCCGGAAATCGGTCGTACCGTTCCAGCTAATGACCCCGGAAACGCTCTTCGCATGCTCGGCCGCATATATGATCGCCAGCCCTCCCCCTCGGCTGTGCCCCAGCAGCACAATCGGCCGGGCGGCAGCTTCTGCGCCGGAAAGCAACCCCCCCTCTCGAACGAACTGCACAACCGCATCCAAATCCTCCAGCTCCCGCGAAAACGTGTTGCCCGCAAACTTTTCCAATTCATCGAATTCCGTCAGCGAAGCCCCAACGCCATTCATCGAAAAATTAAATAATACCGTATCAAAATCAATGGATAACTGCTTGCCGACAAAAGGAAACATTCCCCAATCTTTAAATCCTTTAAATCCATGACAAACTATAATCGTAGCAGAAGAGGCTCCCGAAATGCACGGGTAAAAATCCCCTCTTATCGTCCGATCGCCAGTAACCGGCAGCTCAAATGGATGCTTATTCAACCCGTTTCGCCTCCTTTTAACAAGCTTGTCTTTCGTCCATCTTTCCTTAATCCATTATATACCAGCCGATCCCTATTTCGAGGAAAAAATATTTTTTTGCAACATTTAACGATTCTCACTCGTTTCTAATGCTGAAAACAAATAAAAAGAGGTGCTGATAATGAAAAGACATACGAAATGGATTGCCGCTTTGCTCATCTTTGTATTTGCCGTTACAGGGCATGCTTACGCATTTCAAGACGTAGAGGATCTGCAAGCCAAGCAAAAAATTATTGCACTGAAAGAAGCTGGAATCATCAGCGGAATTGACGATCAAACCTTTTTACCGGAAGGAAAAATGACCTACGCTCAATCCGTTCATATGATCGTTAAGGCAATGGATTTAAGCCTGGCCGCATTTACCTTCATCAAAGCGCCGGAAACAACAGATTATTTTGTAAACGTTCCGAATGATCAATGGTATTCCGAATCGTTTGTTATTGCTCATTTACATGGACTGCCGCTGGCAAAGACCCTCGACCCAAATACGGAAATTTCCCGCGAACAATTCGCTCACCTGCTGATGAGTGCGGTTGATGCGACAGGCGATTATGCATTTGTGAAAATCTACCATGAAGTTGCCGATGGCGAAGCGATTGAAGCGGAGCACCAAAATTCCATCCAACATCTAATTATCATGAAAGCGGTGGAGCTTGATGCAGATGCAAAGTTTTATCCGGATCAAATCATTACTCGTGCCGATGCCGCTGTAATGACTCATGACGCCAGAGTATTTGTGCTGAGCCACCGAGACACAACAATCGATTATCCTGCTGAACCCGTAAACGAGGAAGTAACCATGCAAACAACCGCAATCAATGAGAACGTAAACCGCGTGACGTTGGCATGGGGGGAGCAGCCAAGTTCCGGTTATCGTATCACGATTGACAGCATTCACTTTAACGAAACGGATAAAACGGCAGAAATCCGCTACTCCCTGCATACGCCGGACCCGGACAAAAGCTATCTAACCGTCATCACCTATCCGAAGGCGGAGACGTATGTTTCCTCAGAATATCAAGTGGAAGTTGTGAATTCCGCAGCCATTACTCCGATCCCAAAACAATAAAAGTGATGTGTTGACAAACGTTCTCAACTGTTGTAATATAAAGGTGTGACAAATGATAATATTTCTCATTCTCAATAGCAACTCCTCACCCTCACTCAGTTTCACCCCTCTACAAAAAGGACCCGTTTGGGTCCTTTTTGTATTGTGTCGAAAACATCGCCTAACGAGATATGCGCCATTCGTTTGCGCTGCAGAGAAACGAGTACTAAAAAACCCGCCTCCGAAGCGAAATCATTTCGCTGTCAAAAGACGGGTTAAAATTTTGTTAGGAAGCCCTTACGGGATATGAGTGTTGAAATTTATGGGCCCTGCAGGACTCGAACCTGCGACCAATCGGTTATGAGCCGACCGCTCTAACCAACTGAGCTAAAGGCCCGACTAAGAAAGATTGGTTGCGGGGGCAGGATTTGAACCTGCGACCTTCGGGTTATGAGCCCGACGAGCTACCGGGCTGCTCCACCCCGCGACACCAAAAGAAGCAACGAAGATAAATATACACTATAAACAAAGACTTCGTCAACCCTTTTAGCAAAATTATTCAAAACAAATTTCAAAACCAAGATTATAAGCTGTATCTCACTCCGAAGCGGCCCTTCTTAGAACGAAACACTTCGACCTCCTGCGGACACTCGTAGCCGTAGATCCACCAGTCTTCTTCCATTCGTTTGGCCAGGCAGCCTGCCTGAAATTTCGTTTCGTAAAGCTTTCCCCAATATACCCACTTCACGCGTGTTCACCCCTTTGGCCAAAATAATTCCTTTACTAGGATAACCAGATTTTTATGAATACAGTCCCATGATAGCCCGTTTAAGAGTGCAGGAGGCCGCTGTCATTGATCCGAAGCTCTCCAATGAACTTATCCTGGTATGAGATAGCATGAGCAAAAAAAGTGGTGTTTTATCGCCTATTCCTGCATTTTGAGCACAATATTTTCTTTGTTTCCCCTTATGAAACGAATTTCTTGGAGGTATAATAAACCATAAAGGGGGAGTTATGATGAATTATGGTATCGCTGTGTTCCCGTCACGGGAAGCTCAGGATTACGCCAACAGCTTCCGCAAGCGCTACGACACGCATTATAGCTTAATCCAGCCGCATTTGACTGTTCGCGAAAGCGAAGATTGGAGCGAAGCCCGTCTGCAGGAGGCTGTCGAGCATATTACTCGGATTGCCCAGACCATCGCGCCCTTTGACGCGAAATTGAATCGGTTTTCCAGCTTTTATCCGGTTAATAACGTTATTTATTTGGCTCTGGAGGAGAACGAGCCATTTCAGAGCATGGTCGAAGCTGTCTGCTCCGGCCCGCTGGCGGAAACGAATCGGAGATACGGATACAATCCGCATCTAACGGTGGGTCAGGAGCTGAGTGACGATGAGCTTCATGACGTGCTGTCCAGTCTGCGGAAGAAACCGGTCAATCTCCCCTTCAAAGTTGACCGGCTTCATCTCCTGTACCAGACCGACAATAAAGCTTGGACGGTGTATCAAACCTTTTTACTGCAAGGCCAGCGATAGAAAGAAGGTACTGTCTTAGAACACAAAAAGGGAGCCAAATGCAAGCGCGCATTTGGTCTCCCTTTTTCTTCATTCCCTTTTAGCCTGCAGGAACCGCCATCGGCGAGTCGCCCGGCATATTAATCGGGCCCTCCGGATTTTCACGAATCTGCTGCAGCATAGCATCCCCTTCGGTCTGCCACTCCTTGAGCGCCTCACGAACCCCTTTCTTTCCTTCCATGACCTCGCGATATTTCTGATCGCCGATACTTTGAACCATATGCAGGTTTGGATATTCCATATACAGCTTACGATCCGCATCATACATTTCTTGAACCGGCGTCAGCTGTGTAAACGCCTTAACATTATAATTCAAGCCGTCTTTCGGTTGAATGTACTTTTGTCTCGAAACGAGCTGGTAGCTGCTCTTCGCTTTCGTACGCGCCCAATCTTCGCCGTTGATAAACTTAATAAATTTCCAAGCGTCTGCTTGGTTTTGCGCTTTTGCATTAATGGCCATTATGGAATGCATATTTACGTAACCGCCGACACCCGGGTATTCCGGATGGGTCGGTACCGTCACGACATCCCAGTTAATCGGATTAAAGTTTTCAATATTTTCAGCACTCTTATTCGCTTGGATAATTTGATTAATATAGCTGTAATCGATAATCGTCATCGCTACCTTGCCAGACAAGAACACTTCATGCTCGAACGGATTATAACGGCCCGATTCCATCATCTTGCGTTCTCTTTCCTGCGCATCTTCAGCAGAAGGAATCACCTTTTGGGTGCGAAGGTCGAGCATTTTCTTCCATACGTTTTCCCATGCATCGGAATCTACAGTCATTTTTTCGGCTTTTTCATCAAAAATTCGAAGCTGCAGAGGCTGCGTATAAATGTTGGATTCCCACATTCCGCTGGATCCGGCGTAATTCGTAAAGGAGAAGCCGTATTGGAACTCCTCACCTTTTGGCAGACTCAATCTGCGGGCGAGCTCAAACACTTCGTCCCAAGTCATATTATCCTCAGGAAATGGAACTCCCGCTTCCTCGAACAAGGTTTTATTGTAAGCTAATGCGGAAGAGCTGAACGTTGGCGACAAAGCATACAGCTTTTTATCGGTGCTGAGATTTTTAATCCCGTCCATTACAGCCGGAACCATATCGGAAGTATCGAATTTATCTTCAGCGATCAGTGAATCCAGTGGCTGCAGCATATTATCGGCAATTAACGGGGACAACGCACCGTAATCCGTAATGACAAGATCCGGCGGATTCGGTCCGTTCATCATCTCTTTCATACTCTCAATCGGGTCTGGCATTTTTTCTCGTTTTTCATCCGTCTGGTAACGGTACTGCGAGTAATCAACAGCTGGGATAATCTCCAGCGTGATATTGGGATTGGCATATTCGAAAATTTCCGTATACTGCTGGCGGAACCATTCATCGTCTGGTCCCCCGCCCATTGTCGTCACAATTCGCAGCGTCCGCGGTGTATTATCGGCCGCTTCACTCTGCTTCGAGCATGCTGCCAGTGTCGGCGCCAGCATCGTCAGCGCGATAAGCCCTGCGGATGCCGGTTTCACCCATTGCTTCCATTTAGTCATTTTTGGTTCCCTCCATTGATTTTGGCGCGCGGATCGTGATGGACTCACCATCAAATTCCATCGACACCTTGTTTGTAATTTGCAATGCCTCCAGGTATTCCTTCGGCACCTGCAATCGCCCTGCGCGATCTACCACGACGAACTCCTCGTGGCGTCCGCCCTTTATGCGGAGACCGCCTCCGGCGGCAGCAACCTCACTGCCCTCCACAACCGCATCAAGCAGCTCATTGCGCTTCACGAATTCCGTGCTCGTAAGCCCGTCGCGAATCGCAATGACGCGGTCAACCTTTCCGGCGAGCGACAAATCGTGGGTAACGATCACAATCGTAACCCCCAGCTCTTCGTTCATCCGGCGGAAGATGCTCATAATCGTATCGCAAGTCTGCGAGTCGACGGAGCCTGTCGGTTCATCGGCGAGCAGCAGCGGCGGCCGGTTTGCGAGCGAGATGGCGATTGCCACCCGCTGCTGCTCCCCGCCTGAAAGCTGCTGCAGCTTGTTGTTCATGCGGTGGCCGAGACCAACCCACTCCAGCAGCTGCTTGGCGTAAGCGCGATCCACCTTCCCGCCCAGCATCATCGGCACTTCAACATTTTCTAGCGCCGTTAAATAAGGAAGCAGGTTTCGCGCATTGTTCTGCCAAATAAATCCGACGGTGCTTCGTTTATATTCAACCAGCTGCTCCTCGGTGACTTTAAGCAAATCCCATTCCCCGACACGAAGCTGACCGGCGGAAGGGCGGTCGAGACCGCCCAGCATATTCAAAAGCGTCGATTTCCCGCTTCCGCTGCTTCCAATGATGGCCATCATTTCACCCTTATTGACGGTTAAGTTTAAACCGCGCAGGGCAACAACCTCGATTTCATCCGTTTTAAAAATCTTAACTAGCTCTTCGCAGTGAATCATAGCAGCTCCTTATCGCTCCTCTCCGAGCTTTACCGCTTGGTGCACGCGCAATCGGCGAATGAACAGGAACAGCATTGTCGCGCCCGCAGCCATCATAAACAAGACAACCGCATAAATTTGCAAGGTATCTCTCGCTTCGAAAATGACACGGAACGGCGGCACCTGGGCCTGCGCGCTGCCAGTCGTCTGCAGGAACGGAAGAAACAGCAGACTCGTCAGCTTGCCGATGCCAAGTCCAAGACCAATGGACAGCACCGCAGTAAAGCTTTGCTCCAGCAGCAGCATACCTGTCAGCTGCTTACGCGACAGCCCCATGGCGCGGAGTACGCCGAACTGTACGACCCGTCCTGATAAATGGAAGAACCAATAGAGCAAATACCCGACTAAGGAAATAATAACGGACACAAGGAAGCCAAGACTTAAAATCCCGAATACTCCCCCGCGAGCCGGATGTTTTCCTTGAATGATAAGCTCATTGCGGACATCCTTGACATCGCTTGCCAGCTGAATCCCCTTTGCGGTCAGCTGCTCGACAAGCGGTCCCACCTTTGCGCCTTCCGCCATCTTGATCCAAACCTCGTACGGAATCAAAGGCACTTGATCGTAAATGTACTCCAGGTTCGTAATAAAGAACGGGCTTGATTGCGGATAAAGGCTGGGCCAATACGGCACTGTGCCTACAACGATAAAATCAAGAGCGGTGCCGGAAATGGATGCACTGACCATATCCCCCGGCTTCAGCTGATGCTTCTCCGCAAAATCCTGCGGGATAATAACCGCTTGTTCAAAGTGCGCCCCAAGCAGATTCAAGTATTCGTATGGATGCGCGGGATACAAATCGTTGCGGAACCATCCGACCTTGGCAAAATCGGCGTTATCGATCGCCATCAGCGTTACCTGACCTGCGGTCTTACCGGAAACGGAGGCGCTCGCTTTGGTTTTCAGCACCCGAGCGGCATGCTCAACACCCGGCAGCTCCTTATAAATTTGAAAAGGCGGTTCAATCAAGAGCGCTTGTTTCGGTGGTGCGCCGCCCTGTCCCGGTGCTCCGGGATTTCCTGAACCGGGTGCTCCTTGACCGCCGCCGGGCGTTTGGCCGCCGTTTTGGCCTCCGCCTGATCCGCCCGAATTTCCCTGGCCTTGGCCGGGGTCGCTGAGATCGAGCTCGGTGAATCCTTCCCAGACACTGTTGATAATAACATCCGTTCCATACTCGTAAAGCGTACGTTCCGTTGAATTTTGATCAATGGTACGTGCTGCAGCCGAATTATAAACGCCTAAACCCAGCGTCAAAATGAGCAGCAGCATCAATGGATAATACGACTTTGCCGAGCGTGAAAGCTGCAGCAGCGTCAAGTACAGCGGTACAGGCAAAAATTTGCGTCCAAGCCAGCTGAACAGCTTCAGCAGCCACGGGAAAATGCGAAGGAAAAACAACCCCATAGCAAAGATGGACATGGCCGGCACAAAAAATAACATAGGCTGTACCTGAAGCTGATCACTAGCAAGACCGGTCTGGAGCGAAATCATCTGTCGCTCCTGAAACAGATAATACCCATATCCGACCAGGCCGAGCAGTGCAAGATCTAAGAACCAGCGCTGCCATACCGGCTTCCGGTCGGCCCTTGCCATCTGTGCGCGCAAACCGACAATCGAGGAACGCGCGTAGGATATTGCCGGAATTAAGCTTGCCGTTAAAGCAACCAGAACAGCTGCTCCTCCGTACAGCATGGCGTCGGTTCCGAAACCGACCGGCACCGCCTTACGGTCTACGAAATACAAAAACCCGCTTGCGGAACCGATGCTCTTGGCCATAAACCAGCCGATCAGCGGTCCGATAAGCAGCGAAATGCCGCCAAGAATAAAGCCTTCAAGCAGGTACACTCGCACGATCTGACTCGTACTCGCCCCCCGGCTCCTCAGCACCGCAATATCCGTTCTTTGCTTATCCAGCGCCTGCCGCGAATTTGTAGCGATATAATAAAAAACCATGGCAATCATCGGAGCGGCAAGCGTCAGCAGCAAAAATTGAAGCTGCAGGCTTTGCTGGCGAAATTCACCGAGCATGGATTTAAAAGAAATATCCACTTTCGTGTCTTTAAGCAGCTGATACAGCTCAATATCGAGTCGATCCAAGGTTTGCGTGAGCGGTGCAAGCTGACTCGTCTGAATGTCCTTCAGGTCAAAGGCGTAATACCAATTAGCTAAGGTTAAAGGAATGTTTTTCTTCTTCAACAGCTCTTCGGTAAACAGCGTCTCGTTGACCAGCAGGGTGTTGAGCAGCCCTTCAGTGCCTTCGTACCAATAAGGCTTTGTCTCATCCTTCGGTGAAAACGAACCGACGATCCGCACCTTAAGCGATCCTTGCCCTCCGGAAATCGGATAGGTGAATTCATCGCCGATCTGAATATAATTCCGGTATAGCGCGTCTTCCAATGCAACGACTTCAATTACGCCGTTTTTGATCTCTGTCGATGCCGCCTGGCCTCTTGTAAATTCAACCTGATCCGCCAAGCCCGACATGGAAGATAAGGTCATCTGTCTGCGCTTGCTGGCATCGGTTTTCTGAGGGTCGACAACCTTCAGGTTCGCCCCTCTCAAGGACAACGTTTGTACAAAGGCTTCCTGAGGAAACCCGATCCGCTGCGGAATATCCGTCTTAATAAACGAGTCGACTGCTTCTAAAGACGAGATTTCCGGCCGGTCGTTGCCAGCAGCCTGATAACGGATCAATAGCGAGCCTGCCGGCATCCCTTCATTCTCCGCTTTCAGCGAGGTCGATACGACCCGTTTCAACGCTCCGTCAGCGTACATCGGTATACTCGTCGTAAACGCAACGGCAATCAGCAAACCGAGCAGGCTGCTAAACGTCAGCCACCTTGTATTCCACATTTTGCGGAAGGTAAAGCGAAGCATTGGCATGCCCATTACCGACCGACCACCTTTTGGCCTGCGGATAAGCCCTTCACAATTTCCACCTGAGTCGGCGTTTGCATCCCGACCTCAACGTCAATCTCACGCTTTGCGCCCTTCTCGTCAATCACCTGCACATAATTTCGGCCGCCGTAGGTGCGAAGCGCTGACGGAGGAATAGTAACGACATTTTCCTTGCGGTCTACAATAATTTGAACGCTCAGCGGAGTCCCTCTAGCTAGATTCTCCGGCATTGCCTCAAGATCCACTACGAGATACTGTTCAACCGATTCCTGCTCCTGCTGACCATTTCCGTCTCTATTATTCGGGTACCCCCCGTAGTAGCCGCCGTTTCCGGATTGAGTCTTCTCCTTCGTTGGAAGTCTGCGAACTTTGCCTTTATGGGAGCCCGCCGAGTTAATGTCGACAATGACCTCCATGCCCGGAGCCACCTTTTTCAAATCATCCTGTGTGATATCGGCGGCTACTGTAAGCATGGAAAGATCGGCAACCGTCACAGCTTCATCGTATGCCTTAACCGAATCGCCTTTTTCAATATGTACCTTGACAACCGTTCCGTCAAAAGGAGCCGTAATTTTCGCGTTGGCGATTTGCTCCCGGAGTTCAACCAGCTTTGTCCGCTCAAGCTCAAAATCGATCTTCAGCTCCTCCAGCTTTTCCGGAGCCAATTCATTGGCTTTACGCAGGTTTTCAATCATCGTCAGCTCTTGCTTGCGGAATTCCAATTCCTTACGGCGCAAATCCCGCTCCACCTCGCTGACATCAAGCTCCACCAGCAGCTGCCCTGCAGTCACTGTATCGCCTGACTTCACATAGACGTCTTTTACTCTGCTCGTTTGCGTATCCGACTCATCGCCCGCAACAAACAACGTCTCCTCTTTCTCACTCATCAGCTTTCCTGAGCCGCGCACCTTCGTTTCCAGCGTCTCCGTCTTTGCAGTATACTCCGGTTTCTTTGAAATCGTAGGCTGTGTAATTGTCGGAAGCACTTCCTCCTCATCCTCTTTCGGCAAGAGAGAGCATCCGCTTGCGGTCACTACCGATATCGCAGCAATCAGAGCAATGGCAGAGCGGAATTTAGGACGCTTGGTTTGTGTGGTTTGAACTTCGGTCAAATCGTCCGTCCACCATTTCGTAAACATAATCGGCTACCTCCAAAATCGTTGGATCATGCGTGGTCATACAAATAGCTACATCTTCTGTGCGAATAATTTCCCGGAACACCGCCATCACCTGTGCACCCATTTGCGAATCCAGCTCCGCTGTCGGCTCATCCGCCAAAATCAGTGTCGGCTGATGCGCAATCGCTTTCGCTATGGCCACGCGCTGCTGTTCCCCGCCGGAAAGCTCGAAAGGGCGATGGTGCATGCGCTTGCCGAGCCCGACCAGCTCCAAGCAGTGGCCGACCCGTTCTTTCCATAGATGTTTTGGCGTTTTGGCAAGCCTTAGAGACAGCTCGACATTTTCCCATGCCGAGAGCAGCGGAAGCAGAGCGTAGGTTTGAAAAATAAAGCCTATATCCCTGCGTCTTACTGCTGTTCTTTCGTCATCGCTCATTGTATGGAAAGACAGCCCGTTAAAGCGGATTTCCCCCTTCGTCGGAACATCCAAGCCGCCCAGCATGTTAAGCAAAGTCGTTTTCCCCGAACCGGAACGCCCTTTCAGCATCACCAGCTGCTTGCGCATGACCTGCATGTGGATTCCTTTCAGAACGTCCAGCTGGACGGAACCGACTTGAAAAGACCGCACGACATCGTGAACAGTAAGCAGCGGTTCCTCGAGAGGCTCGCTTGTTTGTGATTGCATTTCGTCCAATGCCTCTCCTCCTTTCTATGACTCCTTTACACTTAGACGAAGCAACTTAGGGAAAAGTTACAAGGTTCAACAACTTTTTTTTACAAAAAAAGAAACCTCAGCAAATGCTAAGGCTTTTTGAACGTTTCATCGGTAGATTCACTTAATTGTCTTGCTCTTTCCTCCAATGTGGAGTCTACCCAAAGTGTACACGGAATTACAGCGGCAGTTGCTATAAGAAAAGCAGGCCAAAAGCGTCCGTCGATCAAAAATGCATGTATAGGATTGCCGGCATCCAGCAAGGACGAAACAACACCCTCCCAAGTTTGCCAATGAACAGCTGCTTCAAGAAGCGTCTCTACAACCCATACGAAAATGAACAAATATACATATACAAAAATACCGAGTACGAGCAGCATAGCGAACTTCCCTTCTATACCGTCTTTTCCTCATCTTATTCGTTAGCTTCCCTTTTGGTTCATCCCTAAGAGGCTGTCCATACAAAAAAAACCGTGCCTCGCTCCCCCTTGGTAAAGGAGAAAAACGAGATACGGTTTTCATTGAATTGCTTTACACTCCATACTGCTGCGGATGCTCGCGCCAGCTTTGCAGCGTTTTAATATCACTTTCAGCAATCGCCCCGAGCTTAGCTGCCGTTTCCAGCAGCGCGGAATAATTCGACAGCGTGGCGAGCGGGATGTTTTCTTCGCGGAACGCCTGCTCCGCCTGCGGGAACTCATAGGTGAAAATCGCTACGACACCAAGCGCCTGCGCGCCAGCATCGCGGACCGCTACCGCCGCTTTCAGCGAGCTGCCGCCGGTCGAAATCAAATCCTCGATCAGCACGACCTTTTGCCCTGCGCTTAGATGGCCTTCGATCATATTTTGCTTCCCGTGACCCTTTGCCTTATCGCGGACATAAATCATAGGCAGCCCCAGCTTGTCCGCTACCCAAGCGGCATGCGGAATTCCTCCTGTGGCAATTCCCGCAATGACCTCGGCGTCCGGATGCAGATGCTTTACAAGCGCCGCAAACCCATCCGCCAGCAAATTGCGCACTTCCGGATACGAGATCGTTAACCGGTTATCGCAATATATCGGCGATTTGAGGCCGGACGTCCATACAAACGAGTTGGCCGGGTCTGGCCGCAGCGAGACCGCTTTAATCTTCAACAGTGCCTCAGCGATTTGCTGGGGCAGCTTTTGTAAATCAACTGTTATCGTTCCGTTCATGAATGGACGAGCTCCTTCACAATAGATTCCAGCGCAGCGCGAGGGTCAGACGCCGCCGTGATCGGCCGGCCGATGACCAAATAGTCGGAGCCGGCCGCAAGCGCTTGAGCCGGAGTTAGCACGCGGGATTGGTCGTCCATACTGGAGCCGGCCGGCCGGATGCCCGGAGTCACAAGCACAAACCCGCTGCCGCATGCTTCCTTAAGAATTCCGGCTTCCTGTGCGGAAGCGACAACCCCTTGCAGACCGGATGCCTTAGCTAGCTGTGCGTAACGCACAACTGTATCCGCCACGCTGCCGGCAATGCCAATTTCCTCGTTGAGCATGTCCTGCGACGTGCTCGTCAGCTGTGTTACGGCAATGACCTGCGGGAGTGCGCCGCCCTCTGCGCCCTGCACAACGCCCTCCATCGCCGCGCGCATCATTGCCGAACCGCCGGCTGCATGTACGTTAAACATATCCGCACCGAGACGGGTTACACTGCGTGCAGCCCCCCGCACGGTGTTCGGAATGTCATGCAGCTTCAGATCGAGGAACACCTTGTGTCCCCGATCCTTAAGCTCCCTAACGAAGGCCGGTCCCTCCGCGTAAAACAGCTCCATGCCAACCTTCATCCAGCACGGAATTCCGTCCAGCTTCCGAACAACATCCAAGGCACTTCCGGCTTCCTGGTAATCGAGTGCCACCATAATCCGCTCCGCGGCTGAGCCTGCTCCATTCGCATTCATCCGGCGATGCCTCCCTCAAATATCTTTTATATTCCGCCGGCGATTGGTGCCGGGGACAAATTGATTGCTTCCATCATCTCGACAAGGGCACGAACCGTATCCAGCGAGGTCATACATACTACGCCGTTTTCTACCGCTTCGCGGCGAATGCGGAAGCCGTCACGCTCCGGCTCTTTGCCTTTCGTCAGCGTGTTGATGACGAACTGCGCTTCGCCAGTACGGATCAAATCGAGAATGTTCGGCGAGCCTTCGCTCAGCTTATTTACCGTATCGACCGGAATTCCCGCTTCTTCGACCGCTTTTGCCGTTCCGCCGGTTGCAATGATCTTGTAACCGAGCGCTTTGAAGCGGCGCAGCAGCTCAACCGCCTCATCCTTGTCCTTGTCCGCTACGGTAGCAAGCACCGCACCGGTTGTCGGGATTTTCATGCCCGAGCCTACGAGGCCTTTATACAGCGCCTTCGCGTAGTTTTGATCGCGGCCCATAACCTCGCCCGTCGATTTCATTTCCGGGCCGAGCGTCGTATCGACGCGGCGCAGCTTCGCAAACGAGAACACCGGCACTTTTACCGCGACAAAATTGCTTTCTCTCCACAGGCCAGAATTGTAGCCTTGAGACTTCAAGCTTTGACCCAGAATCGCTCTCGTTGCCACATTCGCCATCGGGATGTCCGTTACCTTGCTGAGGAACGGAACCGTACGGGACGAACGCGGGTTTACCTCGATCACATATACCTTCTCTTGGAAGATAACGAACTGGATATTTACAAGGCCGATCACGTTCAAACGCAGGCCGATTTTCGTCGTAATATCGATAATTTGGCTTTTCACATCATCCGAGATCGTTTGCGGCGGATATACCGCAATGGAGTCCCCGGAGTGTACGCCGGCGCGCTCGACATGCTCCATAATACCTGGAATTAAGACCGTCTCACCGTCGCAGATCGCGTCGACTTCCACTTCTTTGCCGAGCATGTAGCGGTCGATCAATACCGGATGCTCCGGATTAATTTTCACGGCGTATTCCATGTAGCTTAGAAGCTCTTTATCCGAATACACAATTTCCATCGCGCGGCCGCCCAATACGTAGGACGGACGAACGAGCACCGGGTAGCCCAGCTTTTGCGCGGTCCCAACCGCTTCGTCAACACTTGTTACCGTGCTGCCCTGCGGCTGAGGGATATCCAATTCGCGCAGCAGCGCTTCAAACTTCTTGCGGTCTTCCGCTGCATCGATGTTTTCCAGGCCCGTGCCGAGAATCTTCACGCCGGCTTTCGCCAGCGGCGCTGCAAGGTTAATCGCTGTCTGTCCGCCGAATTGTACGATTACGCCTACCGGCTGCTCCTGCTCGATAACGTTCATCACATCTTCGAAGAAAAGCGGCTCGAAGTAGAGACGGTCGGAGGTGTTGAAGTCCGTCGATACCGTTTCCGGGTTATTATTGATAATAACCGCTTCATAGCCGGCATCACGGATCGCCCAAACGGCGTGCACCGTGGAGTAGTCGAACTCGATGCCTTGGCCGATCCGAATCGGACCGGAGCCAAGCACGACAATCTTCGGCTTATCGCTCGGAATAACCTCGTTCTCTGTTTCGTAGCTGGAGTAGTAGTACGGTGTCGACGCTTCGAATTCAGCCGCGCACGTATCTACCATTTTGTAAACCGGCTTCACATTTTGAGCAAGGCGGAAAGAACGGACGTCCTGCTCGTTCACGAGGTCGGATTTGTTGCCCTCCTTGCGAAGCTCAGCAATTGCGCGATCTGTAAAGCCCTTGCGTTTCGCTTCACGAAGCAGCGCAGGAGTAAGCTCTTGCTTGCGAAGCGTATCTTCGAAAGCAACCAGCCCTTCGATCTTAGCCAGGAACCACCAGTCAATCTTGGTCAAATCTTGAATGTGCAGCAGCGTCCAGCCACGGCGGAATGCTTCTGCAACGAGGAACATACGCTCGTCATCCGGCTTTTGCAGACGGGTCGTCAGCACTTCATCGGTCAAGGAAGGCGCGTCCTTCAGGAACAAGTGGTGCGTGCCGATTTCGAGCGAGCGAACCGCCTTTTGCATCGACTCCTCGAAGGAACGGCCGATCGCCATGACCTCTCCCGTAGCTTTCATCTGTGTGCCAAGCTTGCGGTTTGCCGCTGTAAACTTATCAAACGGCCAACGCGGGATTTTGGAAACAATATAATCAAGCGCCGGCTCAAAGCAGGCGTAGGTTTGACCTGTTACCGGGTTGACCAGCTCATCAAGCGTATACCCTATCGCGATCTTCGCCGCCATCTTGGCGATCGGGTAACCCGTCGCTTTGGAGGCAAGCGCCGAGGAACGGGATACGCGCGGATTTACTTCGATTACATAATATTGGAAGCTGTGCGGATCCAGCGCAAACTGTACGTTACAGCCGCCCTCGATGTTCAGGGCGCGGATAATTTTAATCGAAGCGCTGCGCAGCATCTGGTACTCGCGATCCGACAGGGTTTGGCTTGGCGCTACAACGATGCTGTCACCGGTATGAACGCCAACCGGATCAAAGTTTTCCATGTTACACACGACGATACAGTTGTCGTTCGCATCGCGCATAACTTCGTATTCAACTTCCTTCATGCCGGCGATGCTGCGCTCCACCAAGCACTGTCCGATCGGACTGTAGCGAATACCGGAGGATACGATTTCAACCAGCTCTTCTTCCGTCTGAGCAATACCGCCGCCGGTACCGCCAAGCGTATACGCCGGACGGACGATGATCGGATAGCCGAGGCCGCGAGCAAATTCAACCGCCTGCGGAACCGTCGTAACAATTGTACTTTCCGGAATCGGCTGGCCAAGTTCCTTCATGAGCTCCTTAAACAGGTCGCGGTCCTCCGCTTTTTCAATGGCGGAAAGCTGTGTGCCAAGAAGCTTTACATTTTCCTTTTCAAGAATACCGGCTTTTGCCAGCTGCACCGCCATGTTAAGGCCCGTTTGTCCGCCAAGCGTCGGAAGCAAGCCGTCCGGACGCTCTTGGCGAATAATTTGCGCAACAAAATCTAGAGTAATCGGCTCGATGTATACTTTATCCGCCATATTCGCGTCGGTCATAATGGTGGCCGGATTGCTGTTAATCAGAATAACCTCGTAGCCTTCTTCTTTCAGCGCTTGGCAGGCCTGTGTGCCTGCATAATCAAACTCTGCGGCCTGGCCGATGACAATCGGACCGGAGCCGATGACGAGAATTTTTTTGAGTTTATTATTTTTGGGCATAGCTCAGCTCTCCCTTTCCTTCTGCACCGGCTGCGGCTGCACGCTCTGCCGCTTCCTTGGCAATAATCGTTTGCTTTGGCGTTACGCTGCGTTCTTCCTTGACACGAATCATCATATCTACGAAACGGTCAAACAGGTATCCGGAATCGTAAGGACCCGGCGACGCTTCCGGATGATATTGCACGGAGAATGCCGGCAGCGTCTTATGGCGAAGACCTTCGATCGTTTTATCATTATTGTTGATATGGGTAATTTCCAGGCAATCCGGGATGGACTCCTCCGTCACCGTGTACCCATGGTTTTGCGAAGTAATGTAGCAGCGGCCGCTTTCCAGCTCCTTCACCGGGTGGTTTCCTCCGCGGTGTCCGAACTTCAGCTTTTCTGTATTCGCACCGCAAGCAAGCGCGAACAGCTGGTGTCCAAGGCAAATTCCGAACAGCGGGAATTCTTGGACGAGCTCACGAACCGTATCGATTGCCGGCGCAACGTCCTTCGGGTCCCCCGGACCGTTGGAGAGCATAATGCCGTCCGGCTTTAAGCGGCGGATCTGGTCAGCCGTCGTGTCATGCGGAACAACGACAACGTCACAGCCGCGCTTTTTCAAATCGCGTAAAATACCGCTCTTTGAGCCATAGTCGATCAGCGCAACGCGCGGACCGTCGCCCGGCACGTTGAATACCTGCTTCGTCGAGACGGTTGCCACCTGATTTGTGGCAATGTCGCCGCCGCGAAGACGTTCCATTAAATCCTCATAGGAGTCCGTCGAAGTTGTAATGATCGCCTTCATGGTGCCGTGGCGGCGCAAAATCCTTGTAAGCATCCGTGTATCCACACCCGAAATGCCCACAATACCGTACTCCTGCAAAAGGTTGCCTAAGCTGTACTCCGCTCTCCAGTTGCTCGGCACTTCTTCGTGCTCGCGCACGACAAAGCCGTGAATATATGGACGAACCGCCTCAAAGTCGTCACGCGACATGCCGTAGTTTCCAATCAGCGGATAAGTCATCGTGACGATTTGCCCGCAGTACGAAGGGTCTGAAATAACCTCTTGATATCCTGTCATTCCTGTATTAAATACAACCTCGCCGATGGATTCACCATCACTGCCGAAGCTGCGGCCTGTAAAAAGTGTTCCGTCTTCAAGTAATAATCTTGCTTCCATGTACGATTCCCTCCTTAGTTTCCGGTTAAACCCGGCTCTCCGACCAAACCAGCTTGCCTCCGACGATCGTTGCGACAGGCCAGCCTTTAAGCTTCCATCCTGTAAATGGAGTATTGCGGCCTTTGCTGGCGAATTCAGATGGATCCACTTCTTTTTCTTTATTTAAGTCAATAATCGCAATGTCCGCCGGGCGTCCCGGTGCAAGCACACCGGTCGGAAGGTTAAAAAGCTCAGCCGGCTTGCTGGTCATCCGGTCAAGGACAAACTTCAAGCTCCATTTCCCGGTTTCAACAAACTTTGTATACAAAAGCGGGAAGGCTGTTTCTAGGCCGACGATGCCAAACGGTGCAGCCATCATCCCTTTTGCCTTCTCTTCTTCACTGTGCGGAGCGTGGTCCGTAACGAATATATCGATAGTGCCGTCTTCTACTGCATCGATCATCGCCTGAACATCTTTAGGGGAACGGAGCGGTGGATTCATTTTCCAGTTCGCATCTAATCCCGGAATATCTTCATCGGACAACAGGAGGTGATGCGGGCAAACTTCGGCAGTTACCTTAGCGCCATGCTGTTTTGCCAAGCGAATTTGTCTTGCCGACTGCTCGGCGCTTACGTGGCAGACGTGGTAATGAACTCCCGTTGTTTCTGCCAGCATGCTGTCCCGCGCGACATGAATCGCTTCCGACTCATTCGGGATCCCTTTGAGGCCGTGCTTTTCAGCAAACACACCTTCCGTCACCGGAGCGCCGTGGATCAGCGTGTCATCCTCGCAGTGCGCAATAATCGGCAAGCCGAGCGCAGCCGCCTGTTTCATCGCTTCCCGCATCATCGCCGCGCTTTGCACCCCTACGCCATCATCGGTAAATCCGATTGCACCGGCTTCCTTCAAAGCGGCGAAGTCCGTATGCTCACGACCGAGCTCTCCTTTGGTAATACACGCGTAGGAGAGAACGCGAACGATTCCTTCCGCTTCCGCCTTGCTGTATACGGTTTTGAGCGTATCTACATTGTCGATCACCGGACGGGTGTTCGGCATGGCCGCTACCGTTGTAAAGCCTCCGCGTGCTGCAGAGTGCGTTCCCGTAGCAATCGTTTCTTTATACTCAAAGCCCGGCTCGCGGAAATGGACATGCATATCGATGAGCCCCGCTGTAACCAGCTTTCCTTCTGCGTCCAACACTTCATGTCCGTCGAGCTCTGCCTGTGTAACAGTTCCCATTAGTACAATTTTTGAAATGAAGCCATTTTCGTAAAAGATTGCGGATAGCGTCAGCTCGGCACTGTCTTCTACTGCCAAACCTGCATTTATGATCCAGTTCCCCATAGCTCCTCCTTTAAACCTCTCATCATCTTATGTTCATTCGCCTAATCGGCAACTTATTTACCCGTTTAGCAAAGCTCTTTCAATGACTGCCATTCGGACCGGAACGCCGTTCGCCATTTGTGCAAAAATCCGCGAACGCTCGCATTCAACCAGCTCATCGTCAATTTCGACGCCTCTGTTGATCGGCGCCGGATGCATAATGATTGCATGCGGAGCCATTGCCGCCGCCCGATCAACCGTTAATCCATAGTGTTCCCGATAATCCTCTGCAGATCGGATCAAGCCTGTGTCGTGACGCTCAAGCTGAACCCGCAGCATCATTACGACGTCTGCTTTTACCGCTTCATCTATGGAAACGTAAGGCGCATAAGCTTCCAGCTCCGGAGCATGCATGTTGTCCGGCGCACAGAACATCACCTTTGCACCCAATTCACGCAGCGCCCAAAGATTGGACCGAGCGACACGGCTGTGCTTGATATCTCCGATAATGGCGACCGTCAGGCCCGCAATCGAACCGAACTGCTTGCGCATTGTATATAAATCAAGCAATGCTTGCGTCGGATGCTCGTTGTTTCCGTCCCCTGCATTAATGATCGGGACCTTGATCGTCCGAGCGAGCTCCTCCATCACACCGATTGCCTTAATGCGTACGACTCCAGCGTCAATGCCCATCGATTCCAATGTTTTTACCGTATCGTAGATCGATTCGCCCTTTTGTACGCTAGAAACCGCCGCCGCGAAGTTGAGCACCTCCGCACCCAGCCTTTTCTCAGCAACTTCAAAGGAAAACCTGGTGCGCGTGCTGTTCTCAAAGAACATATTGGCCACAAATTTCCCCTGCAGCACCGGCTCTACTTTGTTCGGACAAGCCTCCCAGAAGGCCGCACGGTTCAAAATCGATTCCAGCTCGTCTCTGCTCATTCCCTTGAGTCCGATCAATCCACGGCTTTTCTCCATCGCTACTGCCATTATGCCTTCCCCCTTGGATTCATGATCGTTACACTGTCGCTGCCATCGCACTCCACTAAGGAAACTTCAATGTTTTCCGTTCGGGAGGTGGGAACGTTTTTTCCGACATAATCGGGACGAATCGGCAGCTCGCGGTGACCTCTGTCAACAAGCACTGCCAATTGGATCATTTGCGGCCTGCCGATGTCCATGATGGCATCGAGTGCGGCGCGTACCGTTCTACCGGTAAAGAGCACGTCGTCAAAAAGAATTACTTTGCGGTCTTCTATTCTCGCTTCAAATGGAATCGAAGAGGGTCGGGTTTCGCTTGAAACATCATCCCGGTAGGAGGTTATATCGAGCTCAGCCACCGGTACCGGAACCCCCTCGATTTCTTTAATTCGCTCGGCAATTCGTTGTGCCAGGTAAATGCCCCTTGTCCGAATGCCTACCAGAACACAACCCTCTACACCCTTATGTTTTTCTAAGATTTCATGTGCAATACGAGTTAGTGCCCGGCGAATTGCCGCTTCGTCCATAATGACATGAGTTGCTTCGCTCATTGTAGGACGCCCTCCTTCAAAAATTCCGAACGCAGCCGGTAAACGGGCATAAAAAAATCTCCTTGCCGGAGAGACAAGGAGATCGTTTCTGCAAGCTGAACCAGGGGCTTGGACCGCAGCAAAACCCGCTTTCGGGTATGCTAAAGGCCGCAGCCTCGAACCTGGAAGCTAATCATCACGTTTACCTTATCAGCCTCACGGGACTGATTTAAAGGTCTATTCGGTTATTAAAGGGATTATCTCACAGTTCGACAAATGGTGTCAACACTTTGAGAAGAAAAAAAGTGTATAAAAATAAATAAACGTTTAATTTTATGCATTCCATGAATCATGGTCGTAATGTGAAGACTACTACGGAATTGAGGATGGTTATACTCAATAAAAAAGAGCACCGTATGAGGGTGCTCTACATTACATCCTTAAAACTGCAGCTTGCTCAAACGCTCAACCGCTTTTTCCGTGTTTTCACGGCTGCCGAACGCCGTCAGACGGAAGTAGCCTTGACCCGCTTGTCCGAAGCCAACACCAGGTGTACCTACGATGTTCGCTTCTGTAAGAAGCTTATCGAAGAATTCCCAGGAGCCGAGACCATTCGGTGTTTTGAGCCAGATATACGGTGCGTTCACGCCGCCGAACACTTCGATGCCGAGCGATGCAACGCCTTCACGGATAATTTTTGCATTCGTCATGTAATAGTCAACAAGCGAAGCAATCTGCGCTTTACCCTGCTCGGAATAAATGGCAGCAGCGCCTTTTTGGGTAATGTACGAAACGCCGTTAAACTTCGTCGTTTGACGACGGTTCCAGAGGTCATTCAGAGGTACCGAGTTGCCGTCCTCGTCATAAGCAAGCAGCTCTTTAGGAACAACTGTGTATGCGCAGCGAGTTCCAGTAAAGCCCGCTGTCTTGGAGAAGGAGCGGAATTCAATCGCTACTTCTTTAGCGCCTTCAATTTCATAGATGCTGCGAGGTACATCATCTTCTTGAATATACGCTTCGTATGCCGAATCGTAAAGGATGACGCACTTGTTTGAACGAGCGTAGTCAACCCACTTCTTCAGTTCTTCTTTAGACAATGTCATACCCGTCGGGTTGTTCGGGTAGCAAAGATAAATAATGTCAACCTTCGATTTTGGAAGCTCCGGCACAAAGCCGTTTTCCTTGTTGCACGTTAAGTAAACAATATTGCTGTATTGGTTCTTCTCTTTATCGAATGCGCCGGAGCGGCCTGCCATTACGTTGGTGTCCACGTATACAGGGTAAACCGGGTCTTGAACAGCCACAATGCTGTCCGCGCTGAAAATTTCCTGGATGTTGCCCACGTCACACTTGGAGCCGTCGCTTACGAATACTTCGCTTGTTTTCAGCTCGATGCCGCGTGCTTTATAGTCATTTTCAATAATTGCATTAATCAGGAATTCATAACCCTGCTCCGGACCGTAACCGCGGAATGTGTTCGCTTCCGCCATTTCGTCAACGGAATCATGCAAGGACTTCACAACAGCTTCCGGAAGCGGTCTTGTCACGTCGCCAATACCAAGCGAGATCACTTGTGCATTCGGGTTTTCGCTGATAAATTTATTGCGTCTGCGGGCAACTTCCGCGAACAAATAGCTCCCTTGAAGCTGAAGGTAATTTTGATTAATCTTTGCCATGATTGCCTCCCACTAATTTCTAAAAAATATTTGCCTTGTTCTACTCTAACGGAGCATGTCCGAAAAATCAATGGATTCCGATGCAGCTTATTTGTAACTTGTTACAGTTCCGTTACATCCCTCTGAGGCGCTGCAATAGTTCATTGAAATCGTCTGGAAGCGGCGCCTCGAAGCTCATCTGCTCCTTCGTGCGCGGATGCTCGAAGCCGAGTACTGCTGCGTGAAGCGCTTGTCCTTCAAGCAAAGCGCGCTTGCTTTTTCCGTACATCGGATCGCCTTCTAAAGGATGCCCGATAAATTTCATATGTACACGAATCTGGTGCGTCCGGCCGGTTTCCAGCTTCAGCTCAACGAGAGTGTGCTCATCAAGTCGTTCCAGCACTTGAAAATGCGTTATGGCATCCTTGCTATTTTTATTCGTAACGGTATACATTTTGCGGTCCCGTTCATCCCGGCCAATGGGAGCTTCAATCGTGCCATTGTCATGCGGAATTATTCCCTGAACCAAGGCAATGTACTTTCGCGTAACCGTATGCTCTTTAAGCTGTGAAGACAAAGAGATGTGTGCATTGTCATTTTTTGCAACCATCAAAAGGCCTGTCGTATCCTTGTCAATCCGGTGGACAATGCCCGGACGAAGCATTCCGTTGATCCCGGACAAATCTTTACAATGATGCAGGAGCGCATTAACGAGTGTGCCCGATGTATGTCCCGGTGCAGGGTGAACAACCAGCCCCCGAGGCTTATTAATGACAATGACGTCGGCATCCTCGTAATAAACGTCCAAAGGAATCGGCTCAGGCTGGATATCCAGCAGCTCCGGTGCCGGGGGCTTTACAGAAACGTGGTCACCAGCTGCAAGCTTGTAATTCGCCTTGACCGCCTGTCCGTTAACCGTGACGGCTCCGTCCTTAATCCACTGCTGCACCTGCGAGCGGGAAATCCCTTCTGGTGAAAGCTCGGCAACCACTTTGTCAATCCGTTCTCCGGCCGTCTCCGCATCTACCGGAAAATCGATCGGTTCTCCAACTTCTTCACGTTCCAACAACCAATCATACATATTTTACAATTCCTCGCGTTCTATATTTTGATTTCCGGCAGCCTTCCGTTCTTCCCGCCACGCAAGCAGCGAATCGATCAGTAACAACCCAACTCCGATTACGATACAGCTGTCGGCAATATTAAAAATAGGAAAGATGTAATCTACAGGATATCCTAAAAATGAAAATTTAAAATGGAATTGCAAAAAGTCAACCACTTCACCCATCCGCGCCCGGTCGATAAAATTGCCGATTGCTCCGCCAAGCAGCAGCGCAAGCCCCGTAAGCAGCAAATGCTTCCGCTCTTTGGCGGCTTTCAGCATATACCAGATCACGCCGGCAATAACAACAATGGTAATGACGATAAAGAACCAGCGCTGATTTTGCAAAATGCCAAAAGCAGCCCCCTTATTCCGGGAAGAGGTAATGGAAAAAAATGTCCCGATGACGGAATGAGTCTCATAAAGCTCAAGATTTTTGACGATCAGCCATTTGGAAAATTGGTCTACAGCAATTGCGACTGCCGCAATAATAAAATAAAAAAATACCAATGAGAACGCCTCCGGCTCCTTAAAATCTTAGCACATTGTAACATATGTTACTTTCAACTCCAATCGCTTCCCCCTGCGCCAGTTAACCCCACACGTAAAAGTAGTTCGAACCGAGAAAGCTACATGTAAGAACGAGGTTTAACAGAAAGGAGAAGAGCGAATGAATACGACCCTTTCAGAGCAGCAGTTCAAGATTCTGCGCAGACAGCTTCGTGATGAACTTCATGATTTAGAAAAGCAAATTGAAGCAAACGAAAATTTCGGCTTGGAGGATTCCACTCTCGGCAACAATGAGTTGTCCCTGTACGATAATCACCCGGGAGATATCGGGACTGAGCTGTACGAGCGAGGTAAGGATATCGCCTTGAACGAGCTCGCCGAGGAGCAGCTGGAGCGTGCCAAGCTTGCTCTGCAGCGCATGGAAGATGGCACCTACGGAACTTGCACGGAGTGCGGCAAGCCAATTCCATTTGAACGACTGGAAGTTGTACCGTCAACGGTTTACTGCATTGATCATGCCGCTAAATACGAAGAACAAGGCTTTGAACGTCCGCTGGAAGAAACCTTCCTGTACCCGGGATTCGGGCGCTCCAGCACAGACGAAACCGAGGATCCCGCATTTGACGGCGAGGATGCTTGGCAGATCGTTCAAAGCTGGGGAACGTCAAATACGCCTGCTCTTTCGGAAGATCGCAATGTCGACGATTACAATGATATGGCCTTCGAAACGGAAGAAAACGAAGGCTATGTTGAAGCCATTGAAAGCTTTATCGCGACAGATATTTACGGCAACCAGGTTTCCATTGTGAGAAACGAAGAATATCGCAAATACATGGCAAACCGCGAAGGTGAGCCCCTGCTTGAGCCCGATTGGGAAGCGGAGGCCGATGAGCTTCGCGGCGCCGATGATGGTGCGTATTAATAGTTGAGATCGCGCTGAACATGCTTGACAAGCTCGGCGATATAATCGCCGATAATCGGCAAATTGAGCGCTCCCAGCAGGTTAAGAAGATAAACAATGGTACCGGTGAAGATGGTAAATCCGATTGCAATGCCGACCCCTCGAGCAGTGCCCGCAAGCAAATTCGTGAAGACGAGCTTGCGGGGGCTGTTTAACAGCTGGACATAATCGGCAATTTGCGTCCGCTCCATGTCCTCGGCAACTTTGGCAAGCCTTTTGTTCAACTCAGCCATCACCTTGCTCGTATGCTGCTCCGTTTCCGTATTCAAAGGTTTTTTGTCGGCCATTCCGACAGCTTCACCTCCAATCGGTCAACCTTATTCTGCCATAGTCTCTACGATGTCTGCGCAGCGTCCGCATAAAGACGAGTGCTTTTCATGGCTTCCAACGTCTTGAGTAATGTTCCAGCAGCGTTCACATTTCTCGCCTTCCGCCGGAATTACCTTCGCGGATACTCCTTTTAACTGTTGAGCATCAGCTGGTGCAGCTTCGCCTTCGGCATGAACTTCGACTGTGGAAACAATGAGCAGACCGGATAGTTCATCCTTGAACGGCGCAAGCGCTTCGGCCGCTTCTTTCCCCGGATACACATGAACTGCGGCATTCAGCGCACTGTTGATCACTTTATCCTTCCGGGCGGTTTCCAATGCCTTCAGCAGTTCGTCGCGAACATCAATGAATCGGTCCCATTTTCTTTCAAGCGCTTCATCGAACACCGAAGTGTTCACTTCCGGGAACACCTCAAGCTGTACGCTATCCAGTTTTTCTCCTGGAATGTACTTCCACACTTCGTCAGCGGTATGCGGCAAGATTGGCGAGATTAGCTTAGTTATTGCCGTTAATGCTTCATATAATACCGTTTGGGAAGCTCGACGCTTCGGATCAGTCGGTGCGCTGATGTACAAGCGGTCCTTCAAAATATCAAGATAGAAGGCACTCAGCTCCACCGAGCAGAAGTGGTGAATCGTTTGATATACCGTATGGAATTCATAATTGTCGTAAGCTTTCAGCACACGCTCGATAACCCGATTAAGACGGATATAAGCATAACGGTCCAGCTCCGGCATTTGCTCGAACGCAACACGGTCCTTCGTTACATCAAAGTCATGTAAATTGCCGAGCAGGAAGCGGAGCGTGTTGCGGATTTTCCGATATACCTCGGCCGTTTGCGTCAAAATATTATCAGAAAGCCTTTGGTCCTGTTGATAATCGGTGGACGCCACCCATAGACGAAGAATGTCTGCCCCGAGCGAATCGCAAACCTTGAGCGGGTCCACGACGTTTCCAAGCGACTTGGACATCTTTCTTCCTTCGCCATCCAACGTGAAGCCATGGCTTAGAATACTCTTATACGGCGATTCCCCGAACACGGCTGTTCCCGTAATTAAAGATGAGTTAAACCAGCCGCGATATTGGTCAGAGCCCTCCAAATAAAGATCCGCTGGCCACTGCAGCTCGTCACGTGTACGAAGTACTGCGGCGTGGCTGGAGCCCGAATCAAACCAAACGTCCATAATATCGGTTTCTTTGCGGAACTCGCTGTGCTGGCACTCCGGACACACTGTTCCTTCCGGAAGCAGCTCCTTTTCACTGCGGATAAACCAAGCGTTGGAGCCTTCTTGTTCAAAAATCGTGGCCACATGCTCGATCGTCTGCTCGTTAACTAACGGATGGTTGCAGCTGCGGCAGTAGAAAATCGGAATCGGCACGCCCCATACACGCTGCCGAGAAATACACCAATCGCCGCGGTCAGCGATCATGTTGTGCAGACGCACCTCGCCCCAATGAGGCGTCCAGTTAATTTTTTTGATTTGTTCCAGCATATCCTTGCGGAACATATCGATGGAAGCAAACCACTGCTCGGTTGCCCGATAGATGACCGGCTTCTTCGTCCGCCAGTCGTGCGGGTACTGATGCTGGAAAAAGCTCAGCTTCAGCAAATGGCCGCTTTCCTGCAGCATGTCCGTAATCATTTTGTTCGCTTTATCGTAGAACACACCCTCAAAGCCCGGTGCTTCGGACGTATATTTACCCTGATCGTCAATTGGCGACAGCACCGGCAACTGGTATGCCTGGCCTACCGCAAAGTCCTCTTCCCCGTGGCCTGGTGCGGTATGAACGCAGCCCGTACCGGCATCCAGCGTGACATGCTCCCCGTTTATGATCAAAGAGTCGCGATCGTAGAATGGATGCTTGCAGGTCACATACTCCAGGTCGGAGCCTTTGAGGGTTTGGATAACATTGTATTCCTCCCAGCCCAGCTCCTTGGCAACCGTCTCCAGCAACCCCTGCGCCACGACGAGCTTGCGTCCCTGCGCCTCCACAACGACGTAATCGAATGCCGGATGAACGCTGATCGCCACGTTGGCCGGAAGCGTCCATGGCGTAGTCGTCCAAATGACGACGGCCGCATCCTGCGGAAGCTTGCCCTTGCTGTCCTTCACATCGAACGCAACGTAAATCGAAGGGGATGTCTTATCCTGGTATTCAATTTCCGCTTCCGCCAAGGCACTTTCCGAGGATGGAGACCAATAAACCGGCTTTAAGCCCTTATAGATATAACCTTTGTTTACCATTTTTCCAAAGACACGAATTTGTTCCGCTTCATACGTTGGATGGTATGTGACATACGGGTTATCCCAGTCGCCGCGAACGCCCAGACGGCGGAATTGTGTCTTCTGCTCGCCGATCCATTTCTCTGCATATTGCTGACAGTACGTGCGGAATTCATGTGCGCTCATCTTCTTGCGATCAACTTTCCCGCTGTTGGCAATGGCCTGCTCGATAGGCAGTCCGTGTGTATCCCAGCCCGGGACGTAAGGTGCATCAAAGCCCTGCATCGATTTGAAACGAACGATAAAATCCTTCAAAATTTTGTTGAGGGAGTGCCCGATGTGAATGCTTCCGTTCGCGTACGGCGGACCGTCATGCAAAATAAACTTCGGCTTGCCTTTCCGCGCCTCAGCCACTTTTCCGTAAATATCGATTTCATCCCACCACGCCTGCATTTTCGGTTCTGCCTGCGGCAGGCCCCCACGCATCGGGAAATCGGTCTTCATCAAATTAATCGTCTTGCTGTAATCCACACTCATGCTCCTATACCTCCTTACAGAATAAGAAACCTTTTCCCTAAGCTCCGCTGAAAACTTACCATTTTCTATGTCAAAATAAAAAAAAGCTTCCGTCCCCAAAAGGGACGAGAAGCTTACGTTTCCGCGGTACCACCCTACTAAATCAAAGACCACAAGTCGGAACCTATGGCTTGATTCACTCGACATTCATAACGGAATGACCCGGCCCGCTTTACTTGCTGCTTCTGCAGCGTTCGAGTGGCGCTCCCAGGTGATATTCGGCCGACGCTGAAGGTTAGGCTCCCACCAATCCCTAACTCGCTGACTTCGCACTGCGGCTTACTTGTCCTGGTCTTCGCTTTCCTATATTTTTTCATATCAGGCTTGCATGCGGCAAGCCTTCCCAAACGAAAGATCTTAACACGGAGTATATCGGAAGCTACGTTTCTTGTCAACGCGGGAAACCTCGGTTACATCATGAAAAAAACAGACCCTCACGAGTCTGTTGTGTCCTTGATTATTTTACCCTTGTTCCGTTCGGATGTTCTCCAAAGAATCCCAACTGTCTTGGTTTAGCATTTCAAGCTGAGCTTCGAGCAGCGTCCGGAAACGGGTGCGGTAAATGGAAGCCTGCTTCTTAAGCTCCTCCATCTCCAGAGCGATTTTGCGGGACTTTGCAAGCGATTCGTTAATAATCCGGTCTGCGTTCTTCTCCGCTTCTTTAATGATCAGCTGAGCTTCCTTCTTGGCGTTATTTCTCACTTCGTCAGCTGCTTCCTGCGCAACGATGATCGTCTTACTAAGCGTTTCTTCGATCGTTGCGAAATGATTCAGCTTGTCCTGCATCGAGTGGATCTGGCCTTGAAGATCTTTATTTTCACGAATTAATGCTTCGTAATCCTTAATAATTTGATCTAGAAACTCGTTAACTTCGTCTTCATCGTAACCGCGAAGCTTTTTCCCGAATTCTTTGTTATGTATGTCCAGCGGCGTTAAAGGCATGCTAGGACGCACCTCCACACTGTCTTAGTCTGATTCTAGAATATTCGACAGGATGACGGAAAATCCTGCTTCTGCCTACACATATTTCCCGATCTTGAGCCGAATTCTGCCTGTTTTTGTCTGGCCCTGTAATTCAAAAATTTTAAAGCGGCCGAAGCCTTGAAGGGAGACAACATCTCCTTCGTGTAAAGCAAACGACGGATCCTCAACGACGCGCCAATTCACTTTACAGCGTCCAGCCTTAATCGGAGCTAAAATTTTAGCCCGGCTCATGCGTACGACATCGCTGACAATTCCGTCAAGACGCAAGGAAGCTACAGACAAATTCAGCTCCTCGAATGCGGTCTGAGTTGGCTGCAGCTTGTCCAGGGAAACAACCTCGGTGTGCACGTGAACCCGGTGCACCTGTCTTAAATGCAGATCAACGTAGGAAGCCATCTCCCCTGAAATGATACAGTGGCAGCCGTCCGGACGGACATGAATATCCCCGACCTTGTCCCTCTTAATCCCCAGCCCGAGGAGTGCCCCAAGGTAATCTCCATGATCAAGCGAGCCGATCTTCTCATCATCCGATTCAATCGCAAGCACGACCATAGGCAAGTCCTCATCCGTGAGCTGCGCATAATCCGGCGCGATACATGCACGCTTTCGCTCCGCTTCCGGATAACCGCCGTACAAGTAAACCTGCACATTGCCGTCACGACGGGCCAATGACTCAACGATAAAGGCCTGGCGCGGATCGAGAAAGTCTGTCGTTTTCCATGTATGAAACTCGGAGGCCTGCTCGATCCAGTCCAAGGCTCGATCTACAAACGGACGTTCATCCGGGTGAAAATGAGCGTATAGTTCCATCCGTTTCTATTCCTTTGCGAGAAATTGGCTTAAGGAATAATTATTCCTAAAATAAATCGAACGACCGCCTGCAGACCCATAGCCACAAATTGAAGCGCAATAATCGCAACGATCGGCGAAATGTCAATCATGCCGGCGATCGGCGGAATCAGCTTGCGGAAGGGGTTCAAATACGGCTCGACCAACTTTCCAAGCAGTTCGCCAATAAAGCTCTCCCGGGCGTTCGGGAGCCAAGAAAGTAGAACATAGGCAATAATCATATACAAATAAATTTGATAGAGCCAGCCTATGTACGTCACAATTTGAGCTTCAAGCAAAAGTTTCTCACCTCGAATTCATAGTATCGTCGTCTCCGGCAAACATCTCGGTGATCGATCCTGTAACCTCTACATTGTCCGGTGTACAAATAAAAATATTGGCGCCAACCTTCGAAATCGTTCCGTTCAAGGCATACACTGTACCGCTTAAAAAATCAACAGTGCGCAGAGCCTGATCGGGACGAACACGCTGTAAATTCACTAATACGGCGCGGCGGGAGCGTAGATGGTCGGCAATATCCTGTGCTTCCTCGTAAGAACGCGGCTCGCTAAGTACAAGCTTTGAATTTTTTTGCGCGTGAATGCTTACGACGTTGTTTTTGTTCTTGCGTAGCTCTTGGGAGGCAGGCTCCTGTTCCTCGTGCTGCTCCACTGTTCTTTCCACAATCTCCTCTTCTTCCTGCAGACCTAAGAAGTTCATAAATTTGTTGACAACGCTCATTTCCCTTTCCTCCCTATTCTATTATGTCCCAAAACCGTTCATGTCCAAAAGTTTAGGACGATGTTCCAACCAAAACCGAGCCCAACCGAATCATCGTGGCTCCCTCTTCGATCGCCACTTCAAAATCATTGGACATTCCCATTGACAGCTCCGTCACCGGCTTGTCCAATATCGATTTGGCATTCAACTCATCTCGCAGCTGACGCAAACCGCGAAATACCGGACGGGTCGATTCCGGTTCGGCCTCGTAAGGTGCCATCGTCATTAATCCTGCTACCGATAAACCTTGAAGACCTCGGATTTGTTCAGCGAACTCCATCAGCTGCTCCGGGGGCAGCCCGTACTTGCTTTCTTCTCCGGACACATTGACCTGAATGAAGCAGGGAACCGAGATTCCAAGCGCTTCCGCTTTTTTATGAATCTCCGTTGCCAAAGAAATTCGGTCAACAGAATGTATACAGGCAAAGCGCCCGAGTACATCCTTCACTTTATTCGTCTGCAAGTGACCGATAAAATGCCAAACCGCTTCATCGCCAAAGCGTTCCACCTTTTCCTTGGCATCCTGCCAGCGGTTTTCCCCAAGCACTTTATAACCTTTATCCAAAGCAAGCCTAACCATATCGGAAGATACGTACTTTGTTACTGCGACGACCTGAATTTCTTCCCGCGTACGGCCACTGCGGCTGCAAGCAGCCGAGATCCGTGCTTCAACGTCTGCTATTCTCGCATCGAATTGTTGTTCCGCCAGCTTGCGTTCATCCATTCTCTTCACTCCTTGTCGGACCAGCCGATCCAAGCCGCCATTCTACCGGTCTTCCCTTGTTCCTTGCGGTGGGAATAAAAGCGCTTGGTATCGCAACTCGTGCATAACGATGTTATTTCGATATGAATCGGCAAAATTCCTGCTTTTCTCAAAATTTGTCGATTGACAATTTGCAAATCAAGCATGAACTTGCCATCTGCCTTAGGCGTCCACGCGGAAGCCTCCGCCTCGCTGCCTAATGAATGCTTTTTCAGCTCGCCGATAACACGACCATCCACCTCGTAACAGCATGAGCGGATGGAAGGTCCGATAGCCGCCCGAATCGTCTCCGGCTTTGCGCCAAACGTATCCTGCATCGAACGAACAGCCTCTGCTGCCACCGAAAATGCCGTTCCCTTCCATCCGGCATGTGCCAATCCGACAGCTCCGGTTACCGGGTCAAACAGCCAAATGGGCACACAATCGGCAAAAAATGCCGTAAGCAGCACGCCCTTCTCACGTGTGGTCAATGCGTCGGCCTCGGCAACGGCATCTTCCCGCGAGCTGCGCCCTCTGCCCTTCTCAGCGGCCGTAACCAGCTGCACCTTATTGCCATGAACCTGCTCCGCACAGGTCCAGTCCTCAAAGGAAAAGCCTACCTGCTCCGCCACCCTTTTGCGATTTTCAAGAACATCCTCCAGACGGTCGCCCACGTGCAGGGCACAGTTTAGCGAGTCATTCCAGCCCGCACTTACTCCCCCGATTCTGGAGGTAAAGCCCGCCGTCAAGCCCGGCGACTGCTCCATCCATGCTTGCAAATAAAATAAAGAAGGGCCTTCCGCCCGTTCATTCCATACAAATGGTTCCGCCACACCGACACCTCCGTAACGTTCAGTGTAACACAGGCCTTCCAGCCGATCCAAGTAATTACTGCTGCTCTCTATAAACTTTCCCATAACCGTTTCCCATATCCGTTTCCTCCGACGCCCGGTACATTCGCGCATCATCTAAACGTACGAGAACGACATCCATACCGATTTTAACAATATTTCTCCACGGAATCACCACATCAGTTCCTCCGCCAATCAACCCAAAGAAGCGTCCTTGGCTAGGCACAACGATTGAATCAATGCGTCCCTGACGCAAATCCAACTCTAAGTCGCTGATTTGTCCGAGCTTTTTTCCGTCAACAATATTAATAACATCCTTGGTTTGAAAATCGGATATTTTCATCGTTTCACCACACAATCCGCACTGAGTATGAATGGTTTATCATTCTTACTCTATGTTTATGCCCATTTCGCTCAAAATGTCCTTTCCGTCAAAAAGAGGACAAAAAACACCCCTGTCCTTTTTTGAAAGACAGGGGTGTTTCGGAGCGTTAAGCTGCTCGCTACACCTTGACGTGCTTTTGCATTTGATTAATCGCGGATTTTTCCAAACGGGATACCTGGGCTTGGGAAATGCCGATTTCCTCGGCTACCTCCATTTGCGTCTTTCCTTCAAAAAAGCGCATGGATAAGATCATTTTTTCCCGATTATTCAGCTTGCGCATCGCTTCCCGAAGGGCAATTTCCTCAATCCAGGAAATATCCTTGTTTTTATCGTCGCTAATTTGGTCCATCACATAAATCGGGTCGCCGCCGTCGTGATATATCGGCTCAAAGAGCGATACCGGATCCTGAATGGCGTCCAGCGCGAAAACAACGTCCTCTTTCGGTACACCGAGCGCCTCGGAAATTTCAAACACGGTCGGTTCGCGGGAATTTTTGTTCGTAAGGTTGTCCCGCACTTGAAGGGCTTTGTAAGCAATGTCCCGCAAGGAACGGGATACGCGGATCGGGTTGTTGTCCCGCAGGTATCTGCGGATTTCACCGATTATCATCGGTACTGCGTATGTAGAAAACTTTACATTTTGGCTTAAATCGAAGTTGTCGATCGCCTTCATTAAACCGATGCAGCCGACCTGAAACAAATCGTCTACGAACTCACCGCGATTGTTGAAACGCTGAATAACACTTAATACGAGTCGCAGATTTCCATTCACCAATTTCTCTCTTGCGGCCCTGTCGTTCTCGGTTTGCAGCTGCTTAAAAAGCTCGCGCATTTCCGCATTGGTCAGGACAGGCAGTTTCGAAGTATCCACTCCACAGATCTCGACTTTATTTCGGGTCAACGTGATTACCTCCCAAGGAGAAACATTAATGTTAATTATCCCCGAGGAGGCCGTTTTTATTCCCGAACATACGTTTAGACCATTTTGTTGAACTCTTTTCGAAGCCGTTTAATAATTCGTTTTTCCAGTCTGGAAATATAAGATTGCGAGATGCCAAGCATGTCTGCAACGTCCTTCTGCGTCTTTTCTTCTCCGTCTGTAAGACCGAAGCGCAGCTCCATAATGGTGCGTTCCCGCTCCGACAATTTGTCGAGCGCTTTGTGCAGCAGCTTTCGGTCTACCTGTTCTTCAATGTTGCGATAGATGGTGTCGTTTTCGGTACCGAGTACATCGGAGAGAAGCAGCTCATTGCCGTCCCAATCGATATTTAGCGGCTCATCAAAGGACACCTCCGTGCGGACCTTGCTGTTCCGGCGCAAATACATCAATATTTCATTCTCGATACAGCGCGAAGCATAGGTGGCCAGCTTGATCTTCTTCTCCGGATCGAACGTGTTCACCGCTTTGATCAAGCCAATCGCTCCAATGGAGACTAAATCCTCTATATTAATGCCCGTATTTTCAAATTTGCGTGCAATATAAACGACGAGACGCAAATTGCGTTCAATGAGCATCGCTCGGATCGCAGCATCCCCCGTCGTCAGCTTGGCGAGCAAAAACTCTTCCTCTTCTTTGGTCAGCGGCGGCGGAAGCGCTTCGCTTCCTCCTATGTAATAGACTTCCTCGCTTTTAAGACCGATCAGCATCAAGAAACGATAGTAATAGATTTGCAACGATAGCTTCCATTTCAACAACATTCGCAGATCCTCCTCAGCACTTAGCGAAACGGTATGAAGGTTTAGGTTTCTATCAACTAACCGGCTTGTTCAGCCAGTTCAGGATGAATAATGGCGCGGTAATCCCCATCGGAGCTGAGCGTGCCTCCATCCAGTCCAATTAGAACTTTTCGGCTTTCGGTAACCGTACCCTCCCGATCAATGACAACGCGATCAGGCTTTAACGCCAGCATAAACTTCGTACCTGCTCCAACTCCGCGATAAGGAACCAGCCGGAGCCGATCCTGCCACGCGAATGACTCCATCTCTTTATCGCTTACGATACGATCCACAGCATGATCGCGTATGCGATCCATAAATGACGGCGGAAGGCGTTCTTCCCATAGGGAGGCTTCCATAACCATAACCGGGGTTCTCGTGAGCGGATCGTAGAGCTTATTGCCTGTATCGATGATCCCCCTGCATTCCGCTTGAGCGTCACCGATCCAAACTTGTACAGTTGCCAGATAACCACTTTGCCGCTGCCTGCGTTCGGAGCCTTTAAACACCTGCTTGAAAAGAAAGATTCCCGGGGCAAACACGAGCAGCACAAACCACATACTCACTTGGATGCCGTGTGTAACTCCTCCGCTTTGCGCAAACCACATTCCACTGCGGATTTCCTGTGGTGTTTGCAGTAAAAAATGCAGGGCGATAATGGCGGCGGCAGCGGCAAAATTAACAACATAAAAGGCCCCGATTTGTCTTAAGAAATTTTGCAGGCTTTGGAACCCGAATACGGTCATAATCATTACAGCGGAAAATAAACATTTAACCAAGAATGTAAAGGCCGCCGATAACGATGGAAAAAACATCATGACTACATAAGACGCGCCGATTGCTGCGCCTAGCAGCAGCCGCCAGGCTTTTACACGCTTCTTAACGACCCACGCTGTTGTCTTTAATGTCACCGCATCGATAAATAGATTTGTAAAAAACAATAGATCCAGATAGACGATCAATCGAGACCAACCTCATTCCTGCCGGTTCAAGCCGGCTGATCCGCCCTGCTAGTCCCGCGCCTTATACCGCCAGTGAGATCAGTATAAAATAATCCTATTTCAAAGTCTGTCTAAACATGCCGTCCGGTTCGATCTATTTTTGTCGACTGATGCGGTTGCCCGGGCAATATAAAAAAACACCGGAGCGCACGCTCCGGTGTTTACAAGTCTTGTCTTATTTATCGGTAAATTTATTGCGGTTCCGCAGGAATGTCGGAATATCAAGCTGATCATTACTTGGCTGGTTGCCGAACGGCCGCAGATTAGAAAGACGGTTGTCGCTTCCCGATGCGCTTTCCGGCTGTGCTCCAGGTCTGCGTGTCTGCTGTGGAGCAGCCTTGTAATCGAACCCAGTCGCGATTACGGTAACTTTAATTTCATCCTTCAGGTCTTCATTAATAATCGCACCGAAAATCATGTTCACTTCCGGATCTGCAGCGGAAATGACAATATCTGCCGCTTCATTGACTTCGTATAAGCTGAGATTGATACCACCGGTAATATTCATAATGACACCGCGGGCACCATCAATGGACGTTTCCAGCAGGGGGCTTAAAATTGCCTTCTTCGCCGCTTCTGCCGCACGGTTTTCACCTGTTGCAATCCCGATTCCCATCAAAGCGGAACCGCGTTCTGTCATAATCGTCTTTACATCGGCAAAGTCGAGGTTGATAAGACCAGGTACCGCGATCAAATCGGAAATACCCTGTACACCTTGACGAAGTACGTTGTCCGCTTCACGGAACGCCTCTAACATCGGTGTTTTCTTATCTACGATCTCGAGAAGACGGTCATTCGGGATAATGATCAAGGTATCGACCTTTTCCTTCAATGCAGCAATCCCTTGCTCCGCCTGCATTTGACGCTTGCGTCCTTCAAATGTAAACGGACGAGTGACAACGCCGACAGTCAGCGCGCCGCATTCTCTTGCGATCTCGGCAATAACCGGTGCCGCGCCCGTTCCAGTGCCGCCGCCCATGCCTGCAGTAACGAACACCATGTCCGCCCCGCGAAGCGCGTTAATAATTTGATCGCGGGATTCTTCAGCGGCCTTCTTTCCAACCTCCGGGTTCGCTCCAGCTCCAAGACCGCGAGTCAGCTTGTCCCCAATTTGCAGACGGACTTCCGACTTCGATAAATGCAGTGCTTGTGCATCCGTATTCACGGTTATAAATTCAACGCCTTTAACGCCGTTCTCGATCATTCGGTTTACCGCATTGCTGCCGCCGCCGCCGACGCCGATGACTTTAATTTGTGCTAATTGATCCATATCCATATCAAATTCAAACATATGGTGTTTATCCTCCCCATCGGCTTAGATGAATTCACTCAACCAATTTTTAAATTTTTCGTACAGGCTTTGCTGCCCGGTGGCGGATTTTTTGGCGGCCGATTTTTTTACCGTACCAGCCGATTTCGTCCCTCTCGAATACTTGCTGGCATATTGAATAATGCCTACTCCGCTTGTATAGGATGGGTCGCGTACGCCGATATAATCGGGAACCGCGATCCTGACTGATGTTTTCAACTCGTCCTGCGCTACGGAAAGCATTCCCGGCATTAAGACCGTTCCACCCGTCAGCACATAACCGCCGGGAACATCCAAATATCCGAGCCGCTGTGCTTCGCTGCGGATCATTTGGAATATTTCCTGCACCCTAGGCTCGATAATTGTTGCAATATCAACCTGATTAAACTCCTTGTCCACATTGCTGCCGATCCGGTTCACTTTAAAGAGCTGATCCGGAGCTGCATCGGCTTCCTTCGCGCAGCCATACTTCAGCTTTACCTTCTCGGCAACCTCTGTAGTCGTCCGCAGCCCGATTGAAATGTCATTCGTTATAAAATCCCCGCCGATCGGTATCGTTGACGTAGCCATAAGATGGCCATTCTCAAATACAGACAGCGTTGTCGCGCCTGCCCCAATATCAACTAGTACAGTGCCGATCGATTTCTCGTCCTTGGACAAGGCGAGCTGTCCGGATGCTAAAGACATGAGCACCAATCCGGCCGCCTTAACTCCCGCTTTCTCCACACAACGAATTAAGTTATGTATCGCGGTTTTCGCCCCGGTAACGATCGTTGCCTCTACTTCCAGACGAACACCGATCATTCCTCTCGGATCCTGAATGTCTTCCAAACCGTCAACAATGTATTGCTTCGGCACAACGGTAACGATCTCTCGCTCCGGAGGCAGTGCAACCACTTTGGCGGCTTGAAGCACGCGGTCGATATCCTCTTCACCAATTTCCCGATCCTCGTTAGATACCGCTACTACCCCATGACTGGATTGCAGTTGAATGTGATTGCCGGAAATACCGACATACACATCCGATATTTGTATTCCGACCATACGCTCGGCGGTTTCAATTGCATTCCGAATCGATTGTACGGTCTGATCGATATCGACGATAGCTCCCTTGCGGATTCCCTCAGAATCGGAGGAACCGACCCCTATGATATTAATGGTTCCACCGGTAATTTCTCCGATGATGGCACGTATTTTGGACGTTCCGATGTCCAAACTGACGATGATGTCATTGCCGGCCAACCCTGGCACCCCCTGAACGTTATACAAATGCAACGACTGCATCGGCTAACAGCTTCTGTTTCATATTCAACACTGATTACGGTTTCCCTTTTTTTCTCGACAAAAAAATTGACGATAACATGAAAAACATACGTAAGTTAAATTCTAACATTCTTTTAAACTATTGAGTAGTCTCTTTTTGACCATCTTTCGTTTCCACTTTTTGACTATCCTGTGTCTCAGGCTTTGGAGCATCGAGCTCCTCGCTATAATCGGACTCCAGCATAATGATTTTGCGCATCGTCATGTTCTGCTGCTTCATTTCATATATATAATCACGCAGGTACACAATTTTTTTAGGAAGGTACCCAATGGTTGTGGTCACCTCATAATGGGAACGTGTATACAGCTTGATCTTGTCCGGGTACGATTCGCTTACATCGGGACGAATTTCTGAAACGTCCTCCATCAAAGCGGGATCGATGCTTGCCAGCGTTTCGGTCAATTTGGCCTTCAGTGCCTCGGTCTGTTCATTGAGGTCCCAGCCGGTCAGAATCGGCTTGTCCACTACCATTCCGGCCGTAAGCGGAAGTGCTGTACCGTTCTGCAAAATGACGTTCATTGCTCCAGCCTCGTTCAACTGGAACGCCACTTCAGGATATTCGTAGACCTCGATGAAAATACGTCCAGGAAACCGTTTGGACACCGTCGCCTTTTCAACAACTTCAAAGGTTTTCAGTCTCAGCTCCAGCTGTTCTGCACTTATAGAAAAAAAATGATCTCCCGGTTTGATGCCGATCGCCTCTTGAATTCGAGAAGTTTCCACCCATTTATTCCCTTGAATTTCAATGGCTGAAATTTTACTAACCGAGGATTGAAAAAACAAGACAGCAAGCAGGATGATAAAGAACACAAATAGAAGCATTAACAATCTGCGGCTGCTCCGCTTTTTCGCCGCTCCCTTCTTTAACGTCGGTATGGATTCAAGCTCAGGCATACGGCTCACCTCTTTCGTAAATCTCCAAAACAAGCAAAAACGCCTTAATTCCCTTCCTGGAAGGAAGGGAATACTCGGCGATTTCAAATAAAAGGGATTAGTCCATCAAAACAATGCGTTTGGTCTTGCTTTTCGCTGCCGGCTTCACACGTTCTATGCTGGCACCGAGGCTTTGGAACATATGCTCAATTCGATCGTAGCCGCGATCGATATGATGCACTTGTTCAACAACCGTCGTTCCGTTCGCGGCCAGACCTGCTAATACCATGGCCGCACCGGCGCGAAGGTCCGTTGCTTCAACCGTCGCTCCGTAAAGTCGAGGAACCCCGCGAATAATTGCCGAGCTCATATCTACCCGAATATCGGCTCCCATACGGCAAAGCTCATCGACATGCTTGAATCTTCCGTCAAACACCGTCTCTTTAATGACGCTTGCTCCTTCCGCAATGCTCATCAGAACCATAACCTGGGACTGCATATCGGTTGGAAAAGACGGATATGGCGCCGTTACGATGCGCTCCACCGCCTTTGGACGGCTTGCGTAGCTCACGTTCATTATATCATTGTCGATCGTAATTTGAACACCCATTCTCCGAAGCACATGGATCACTGACGATAGATGAGCCGGGTTTACATCCTCTAAAGTGATGTTTCCTTTGGTAACTGCAGCGGCCACCATCAGCGTCCCCGCGACGATCCGGTCTGGAATGATCCGATAAGGCTCAGGGTGAAGCTCCTTCGTACCTTTAATCGTAATCGTATCTGTACCGGCCCCGATAATGTTTGCTCCCATTGCATTCAAGAAATTTTGCAAATCTTGAATTTCCGGTTCTCTTGCTGCATTCGTAATCATCGTTGTGCCTTCGGCCATGGCAGCGGCCATCATTAGATTTTCCGTCGCGCCGACGCTTGGGAAATCCAGATGGATATCCGTTCCTGTCAGCTGCTCCGCCCGGCAAACGATCATCGTCTCGGTTTCTTCAATTGTAGCCCCAAGCGCTTCAAGCCCTCTTAGGTGAAGATCGATTTTTCGATCTCCAATCGCACAGCCGCCCGGCTGATACACCCGCACCTCGCCGAAACGCGCGAGCAGCGGCCCCATCAGGAAGATCGAAGAGCGCATTTGCCGCATGAGATCCTCAGGAATATGCGACGAATGAATACCGGACGTGTCCATAACAATACGCCCTTCGCGCATTTCCGCACGGCAGCCAATTGCGTTCAAAATTTTCATCATCGTATCAATGTCCTTCAAATCCGGCACATTGTCGATTGAATGAATGCCTGATGCCATTACACTAGCGGCTAAAATCGGTAATGCTGCGTTTTTTGCGCCATGGATTCGGATTGTTCCCGTCAGCGGCTTTCCGCCTTCGATAACCAGTTTATCCAATGTCCCACCTCCGAATTAGCGCTCTCCTACCTCCAGCACCTCCGGATGAAGCTGTACGCCAAATTTCTCGTACACGGTCCGTTGAATTAAGCGGATGAGAGAGAGCACATCTTCGGCTGTCGCGTGCCCATGATTGACAATGAAATTGGCGTGCTGCGTCGATATTTCCGCACCACCGATACTTGTGCCTTTCAGCCCGGCCTCTTCGATCAGCTTTGCTGCATAATTCCCTTCCGGGTTGCGGAATACGCTCCCCGCGCTGGGCAGTTGCAGCGGCTGAGTCCGAAGTCTGCGGTCCTTATAGGCGGCCATTGCTGCGGCGATCTCCCGGCGGTCGCCGTAGGCCAGGCCGAATGTCGCTTCCGTCACAATTCCTTTTTTGCCATGCAAAACGGAGTGCCGGTAAGCAAATTCAAAATCTTGTGCCTCGTACCGAACCAATTCCCCTGTTTCGAGCAATACTTCAGCCGATTTGAGTATTCGTGACACATCAGACCCAAGCGCCCCCGCATTCATGTAAACGGCTCCCCCGACAGTACCCGGGATGCCGCCGGCCCATTCCAAACCGGTTAAGCCTTCCTTGCCTGCCATAACGGACAGCTTAATAAACGAGTAACTACCGCCCGCTATAACATCGGTCCCTTCAAACCGAAGCCCTTCCATGCCGCCGCCAAGCTTAATGATGGCGCCGCGAAATCCTTTGTCGGAAACGAGCATGTTGGACCCCCTGCCGATGACTTTCCACGGCAATTGGTGTTTATGCAGCAAACGAATCGTGGTCTGCAGTCCCTCTTTGCTGCCGGGAATTACAAAAATGTCTGCGGGACCACCGATCTTCCATGTGGTATGACCGGAAAGCCTTTCGTTTGCCGCAACCTTTCCGACATTCGCTTCGGAAAGCTCGGTAATGATATGCTGCATGGGGAAACCTCCTTACATAACTCGAGGGAAATATGGGTATTTGCCACGGTTATACGATATCGTATGTCGTACAGAACAGGTGTGTGACAAAGGCCCGGTATGAACATTTCGGATTATGTTAATTTACATCGATTAAACGGCGCATTTCTTTAAAAAGCAATTTTGCGGAGTTCGGCTGTCCAAGCCGTACGGCCTGCTTCGACATATACTCCCAACGGATCGGATCCGTCATAATGCTTTCAATAACTGTATACAGCCCTTCTCCGGACAACTCATTCTCCTTCACCATAACGGAAGCGCCCTCTTCTTCGAGGATCCGTGCATTTTTCTCCTGATGATTGTTCGTCACGTTCGGAGAAGGAATAAGGACGGAAGGAATGCCGAGCGCGGTTATTTCGGCAATAAAGGTAGCGCCCGCGCGGCTTATGATAAGGGAGGTTGCCGCCAGCACCTCCGGCATATTGTGCACGTAAGGCAGCACATGAACATGCGGGGGGAGCTTCCCTTCTCCCGCACTCAACTGCTCCATCGTTGAATCATAATAAGGCTTTCCGGTAATAAATACAAAATGGACGTTCGGCATACGGCCCACAAAGGGCTTTAACCCGATCATTGCATCATTTACCGCCTTGGCCCCCCGGCTTCCGCCGACCACGACCACAACCTTGCTCCCCTGGGGGAGTCCAAGTGTTTCGAAGCCCTTCCGCGCATCGGCTTCCGCTACGGAGCTCGCTCGCGGGTTGCCGGAGTAAATCACATGCTTTGCCCGCTTGAACTCCAGCTCCGAACCGCGGAAGCTGACCGCCACCGTCGAAACGTAACGGCTCAAAAACTGATTCGTTAAGCCCGGCACAACGTTCTGCTCATGGATTAGCGTAGGAATCCCGAGCTTTGATGCCGCATACATGACCGGTCCGCACACGTACCCGCCCGTACCGACAACGACATCCGGCTTGAACTCACGCAGGAGCTTTTTACAGCGCTGAACCCCCTTTACAAAGCGGATCAACGTTTTTATATTTTCCAATGACCATACATTACGGCGCAGCCCGGAAATTTCGATTGCTTCGAATCGCAGATTTTCTTTAGTAACAATATCCTGCTCCAAGCCCTTTGTTGTTCCTATGTATAGTAATTCCGACTGGGGTTCTTCAACCAAGCATTGCTTCGCTACGGATAGCGCGGGGTAAATATGTCCGCCCGTCCCTCCGCCTGTCAGCACAACCCGCATGGAACGCTCACCTCGAATATCGTGAAATATTTAACAATATGCCCATGGCTGTCAGCATCAGCGTAAGCGATGAACCGCCGGCGCTAATAAAAGGCAGGGTAATCCCGGTAACCGGAAACATCCCGATAACAACGCCGATATTGATGACGACCTGAACCGCCACCATACCGACAATGCCAACAGCCAAAAAGCTTCCGAACGAATCCGGAGCCGTAATGGCCGTCCGCATTCCTCTCCATACGAGCAGCATGAATAAAAGCAATACGAAGGCTCCGCCAATAAAGCCCAGCTCTTCCGCTACGATCGAAAAAATAAAATCGGTTTGCGGTTCGGGCAAGTAGCTGTATTTTTGCCGGCTCATTCCTAAACCTAGTCCTGCAAGCCCTCCCGGGCCAATCGCATACAGCGATTGTATAATCTGGTAGCCGGAGCCGAGCGGATCGGACCATGGATCCATAAATGCAGTAATTCGCTTCAGTCGGTATGGCGCCGCCAGCACAAGCCCGACAAAGCCCGCTACCCCGATCATTGCTAAGCCGCCTAAATGAAGCATACGCGCACCGGCCGTATAAATGATAAGAAGCGATGCGCCGCACAGCACTGCGCCTGTGCCAAGGTCCGGCTGCAGCATAATTAAACCGAAGGCAAGCCCCATCAAGCCAAGCGGAGGCAACAGCCCATGCGTAAAATTCGTAATTTTCGATTTATCATCGGACAGCATTTTGGAAAGAAACAATATCATCCCAAGCTTCATAAACTCGGACGGCTGAATGCCAAACGAACCGATCCCAAGCCAGCTTCGCGCACCGCCGCGCACAACGCCGAGTCCCGGGATGAGTACGATAACCAGCAGGGCAAAGCAAATGATGAGGCCGATTTTCGCATACTTTTTCCAAACCATATAATCGACGTTCATCGTAAAGAACATGGCAGCGACGCCAAGCCCCGCAAAAATCAACTGCCGCTTCAAATAAAAGAAATAGTCTCCGTAATTGTGAAATGCGTTCACGGCGCTCGCGCTGTAAACCATCACGACACCGATCGTAAGAAGTGCTAGTGTTGAAAAAATGATTAGGACATCCGGGGCCGAGCGAACCTTAGACATGTTTGACACCTCGCCGAAATCGATGTAGGACGCGAATGGCGGTTCCGCGTCCCCATTTGTACAACCTTATTAAAGGTTATGCACCGATTTCTTAAACATGCGTCCACGCTCCTCATAGGAAGGAAACATGTCCCAGCTTGCGCATGCGGGAGCAAGTAAAACGACATCCCCCTGCTCGGCAAAATCAAAGGCTGCAGAAACCGCCTCGGCAATCGCTGCCTCAGCATTTTCTACAGTATCGACGACTTTAACGGTATTCAAACCGGCCTGCTTCGCTGCTTTCTCCAGCTTATGCCGGGTTTGGCCAAGCGCCACAAGCGCTTTGACGCCTGTACGGAAATAAGGGATCAAGTCCTCATATTCCGCACCACGGTCCAAGCCTCCTGCAATAAGGACAATGGGAGCTTGGAAAGACTCCACTGCTTTAATGGTTGCCGTTGCGTTCGTCGCCTTGGAGTTGTTATAGTAGAGCACCCCGTCCAGCTCACGGACAAACTCTAATCGGTGTTCGACGCCGCGGAACTCCTTCAATTCCTCAATAATCGCGCTAATCGCGGCCCCGGAAGCGATCGCAAGCGCAGCAGCAGCCAGCGCGTTTTCTACATTGTGCTTGCCCGGTATACTGAGCTCCTCTTCGTGCACAAGACGATGAACGCCTCCGCTTCCATCAGCATAATAGAGCACGCATGTATCGGGGTCTGAATAGACGCCGTAAGTCAGCTTCTGCTTACGGGAAAAGCGCATGATCTTTGCCTTGAGCTCGCCACCTGCGGCAAGGGCCTCCGTTACCGGATGATCCGCATTCAGCACAGCCGTATCTTCCGCCGTTTGATTGGCAAACAGCTTTCGCTTGGATGCGGAGTAATCCTCCATCGTGCCATGATAATCCAGATGCGTTTCCGCTAGATTTAACAGCGCGGCAATACGCGGCCGAAACGCGGCGGTTCCCTTCAGTTGAAAGCTGCTCAGCTCGGCAACCAGCCAATCGCCTTCTTTCGCTTCAATAGCCGCTTCGGTCAGCGCTCTTCCGATGTTGCCTGCGATGATGGCTGAGATCCCGGAACGCTGCAGCATCCGATACGCCCACGTCGTCGTGGTCGTTTTGCCGTTAGAGCCCGTTATGCCGATAATCGGAGCTTTGGATATCCAATAGGCCACTTCCACTTCCGTTACGACCTCAATGCCCAGCTCCAGCGCTCTGGCCACGGGAGGTACGGAATAAGGGATTCCCGGATTCTTAACGACCAGAGCAACATCCTGGTGGATCAGGTTATCCGGATGACCACCACAAATAACAAAAATACCCAAGGCTTCCAGCTCGTCCGCCTCGGGGCATTCTTTCCGTTCTTTTTTATCGTTCACCGTAACGACTGCGCCAAATTGATGCAGCAGCTTCGCTACCGCAACGCCGCTGCGCGCAAGACCTAAAACGACAACCTGCCGTCCTTGATAGGCGCGTGGATGCTCCATGCTTTACAACCCCTCGTTGATGTATAATCCAAGTCCCGCCAACACCAATCCGACAACCCAAAACGTAATGACGACACGCCATTCCGACCAGCCGAGCAGCTCGTAGTGATGATGAATCGGGCTCATTTTAAACACACGCTTGCCCCTTGTTTTAAAGGAAATAACCTGTATAACAACGGACAAAATCTCGATAACAAACACGCCGCCGATCAGTACAAGCAGCAGCTCCGTCTTGGTAATGATAGCAACTGCAGCAAGTCCCCCGCCGATCCCCAGGGAGCCTGTATCCCCCATAAAGACCTTAGCCGGGTGAGCATTAAACACCAAGAAGCCCAGCACAGCGCCAACCATGGCTGCCGAAAATATTGCCGCTTCCGGTTCCGTGTGCAGCAGTGATATAACCGTGAGCGCACCGAATGCGATTGCGCTCGTTCCCGCAAGCAGACCATCTAAACCGTCGGTAAAGTTTACCGCGTTAGAAAAGCCGAGCATCATGATCACGATGAACGGATAATACAACCACCATGCAAGATCGAGCGTAATGTTCGTTAACGGCACGGAAATATACGTTTCATGGCCGTTGTTCGCAAGCAAAATACATACGACGATGCCGAATAAAAGCTGACCGAACAGCTTCTGCTTGGCCGTCAAGCCAAGCGACCGCTTAAATACGATCTTAATGTAATCGTCTAAAAATCCGACTAATCCGTATCCAAGACAAGCAACCAGCAAGACGTAATACTCCGGCGAACGATCGGCGAATTTGAGAAACGCAAGCGAAAGCGCAAGGAGGATGATCGTTCCGCCCATCGTCGGCGTCCCGGCTTTTTTCAGATGCCCTTGCGGTCCGTCGTTCCGGATTTGCTGCCCGAATTTCAGTCTTCTGAGCACCGGAATGAGCAGCGGACCGACGATTACGGCCAAAAGAAACGACACCCCTAAGGTGAGCATAATCGCATTGAGTTCCACTTTGCCGTACCCCTCTCTCCTACTTAAAGATATGCCTTTAACAGCCGTTCTACGATCTCTTCCATCTTCATCCCACGGGACGCCTTCACCAGCACGGCATCCTCAGGACGAAGCTCCGGAAGTAATGCGTCGCACAGCTCCTTCTTTGTTTCAAACCAAAACACGCGATCCTTAGGAAGCACTTCGGAGGCGCCGGTAATGATTTGTTTCGACAGCGGTCCATAGGCATATACCGCATGAACCTGCCGCGGATCGATATATTTGCCGATTTCCCGGTGATATTCCTCCGCGTTCGGCCCAAGCTCCAGCATATCGCCGAGAACCGCGATTTTGTTCCGGAATCCGCGCAAATCATGCAGCAGCTGCAGGGCTGCCTTCATGGAGGTCGGGCTGGCGTTATAGCTGTCGTTCAGCACCGTAATGCCGCTGACGCCCTTCTGCCGCTCGATCCGCATCCCAGTAAGCCTCAGCTCGCGCAAGCCGCGAACGATTTGCGCCTCGCTCACTCCCATGTACTTTGCTGCGGCAATGGCTCCGATCGCATTGACAATGTTATGCCGTCCGAGCACCGGCAAATAATACGTGGTCCGCGGAGAGTTGTTCAGCGCGAAATAGCTGCCTTCGCCATCTTGTAAAATTGCACAGGGATAAAAATCATTTTCTCCCGTTTCGCCGTAAGTCAAACGGAGCATGGACTCCGGTTTTTCCGCCTCAGGTAAATATTGAGCGATAAGCGGCTCCTCGCCCGGATAAATAAACAAGCCATCGCCGCGCAATCCATGGAGAATTTCAAGCTTTGCTTTGGCGATCTCATCGCGTGACCCGAGCTGCTCAAGATGAGCCTCGCCGATGTTCGTAATTAAAACAACCTCCGGCTCGGCCAGCTTGCTGAGCAGACTAATTTCACCGCGTCCACTCATCCCCATTTCGATAACGGCCATTTCGGTATTTTCCTCCAGCTGCAGCAATGTCAGCGGCAAACCGATGTGGTTGTTAAAATTGCCCTGGGTTTTGTGAACCCTATAGGTCGTCGTTAAAATTGCGGCGATCATATCCTTAGTCGAGGTCTTGCCGTTGCTTCCAGTAACGCCGATCACTCGAACGTTCAGCTGCTTCCGGTATTCATGTGCAAGAAGCTGAAGGGCGTCAAGCGTGTTTTCTACTAGGATAACCGGGCCGGCCGGAGCCTCGCCGCGGTCCTTTTGCCAGAACGCGGCGGCAGCGCCTTGTTCAAGGGCCTGCTGCACGTAAGTATGCCCGTCGAAGGTCTCACCGACCAACGGAACAAACAGCTGGCCCGGACGAATCGTGCGAGAATCGGTGGAAACTCCCTTAATCGTTAGAGCTTTCCCATCCCCATCCCATAAGGACGATCCGTTCACCATCTGCAGCACTTCCCCAAAGGTGCGCTTCATCGATTCGTTATTCTCCTTATCGCGTTCGCAGCCACAACCCGATCATCAAAGTCATGGGTAACGCCTTGTATAATTTGGTACGTTTCATGGCCTTTTCCCGCAATTAATACTACATCCTCCGGGCCTGCCATTTCAATAGCCTTTTCGATCGCCTGACGTCTATCTTCGATTAGTTCGTAACGCTGCTTCGGATATCCGTACTCAGCAATGCCCTGCTCAATATCCTTGAGAATCGCATTCGGCTCCTCCGAACGGGGATTATCCGAAGTAACAATGACGTAATCGCTGTATTCGGCGGCGATCCGTCCCATAATCGGGCGCTTCGTCCGGTCGCGGTCCCCCCCGCAGCCAAACACCGTAATGATCCGCTTCTCCGCGAATTCTTTTACGGTTGATAGCACATTTTGAAGCCCGTCAGGCGAATGTGCATAATCCACGAGCACGGCAAAGGACTGGCCTTCGTTAACCGCTTCGACACGGCCCTCCACGCCCGGTATCGACTCCAAGCTTGCTTTAATATGCTCAAGCGGTACGCCCTCGGCCAGTGCAGCCGCAGCTGCGGCAAGGGCGTTGTAGACGTTAAACTTACCAAGCATGTTCAGGCGCATCGGAACCTCGCCGGCGAAGGTCGACATTATAAATTCGACCCCTTGCGCGCTCAGCTTTACATCCAATGCCCGAACATCGGCTGTGCGGTCAACGCCGTACGTGATGAGCTGTGCCGATGTCAGTCCGGCGAAGTATGCACTCGCCGGATCATCCGCATTCAAAACCGCGCATCTGCGGTCAGCCGGGTCCGCTGCGTCGGAATTTCCAAGGCGGGAAAATAGAAGTCCCTTAGCCTCACGGTAATTCTCCATCGTCTGGTGATAATCCAAATGATCTTGCGTCAGGTTCGTAAACACCGCCGTACGGAAGCGAACTCCCTTCACTCTACCCTGCTCCAACGCGTGACTGGAGACCTCCATAACGCAGTATGTACAACCGGCATCAGCCATTTTCCGCAAATTATGCTGCAGATCAGCCGCGTCCAGCGTTGTACGCTCTGCTTCATAGGAGACATCGCCAATTTTGACACGAATGGTTCCCATCAATCCGACACGGGCACCATGATCCTCCAAAATCTTCTCTATTAAATAAGTCGTTGTTGTTTTCCCGTTTGTGCCCGTCACGCCGATAACGTTTACCGATCGGGACGGGTATTGGTAATAATGATTAGCAATAACCGCCATTGCATACCGGGCATCCGGTACAATTAGCTGCGGCACGTCAAGCTCAAGCTCCCGTTCTACAACAAGTGCTGCCGCCCCCTGTGCAACCGCATCAGGCGCATACTGATGTCCGTCCACAGTATGGCCGGGCAAACAAATAAACAGCTGGCCTGCCGCGACTTTACGCGAGTCGGTAGCAATTCCGTTAAATGAAACTGTGCTGTCCCCCGTAATACGGGAAACATACAGCAAATCCCCTAATTCTTGCAGCTGCATAAAATCCCTCCGTTCATAACGATCCATATTCGGATATCGACGAAACATTACTCCGATGTTGTGGAATCTTGCTTCGGATCGGAGAGATATACACGAATCGTCGAGCCTCGCTCTACCCGAGTACCGGCCTTCGGCGCCTGCGAAATGACTGTGCTGCCGGAACCGGCCCGCGCCAAATTAAAATTCATGTTTAAATCCTCATAAATTTCCGTTACGGTCATTCCAACAAGGTTCGGAACCACCACAATCGGGGTTTCCCCATATGTATATGTTCGTTCGATCTGTTCTTTACTCGGTTCAACACCCATATATCGCAAGGAATCGGACATGATGCTCTTAACCAGAGGCGCTGCGATTAATCCCCCAAACTGCAATCCCTTCGGATCATCGACAGCAGCGTACACGATAAGCTTCGGATCGTCAGCCGGCGCAAACCCGATAAAGGATACGATATGTTCATCAGCCGAGTAGCGTCCGTTGATTACCTTTTGCGCAGTCCCGGTCTTGCCTCCTACCCGGTAACCGTCGATAAACGCATTTCGTCCGGTTCCCTTCGCAACGACTGTTTCCAGGGCTTCGCGAACCTGCTTCGACGTTTCCTCCGTTATTATGTTATCACGGATGAGCGTCGGTTTCACTTCTTTTACCATTTCTCCGGTTTCCGGATTGACCCAGCCCTTAGCTACATGCGGCTGATACAGCTTTCCGCCGTTAATCGCCGCGGATACGGCCGATATTTGCTGGATCGGCGTAACCGATACCCCTTGACCAAACGCAGTTGTCGCCAGCTCGACCGGACCTACACGATCCAGCTTAAACAAAATGCCGTTTTCCTCGCCGCCTAAATCGATACCAGTCTTTCGGCCGAAGCCAAAATTCGTTATGTAGTTAAAAAGCGTCTCTTTCCCTAAACGCTGTCCCAATACGACAAAGCCAGGGTTACAGGAGTTTTGTACAACCTCCAAAAACGATTCGCTGCCGTGCCCTCCGCGCTTCCAGCAGCGAAGACGGGCGCCGCCGACCTCAATCGCGCCGGGATCATGGAATCTTTCGTTATGAAGGTCGACCTTCCCTTCATTTAATGCCGCCGCAAGCGTAATGATTTTAAAGGTCGAGCCCGGCTCATAAGTCATCCAAATAGGCAGATTGCGGTTATATACCTCTGAAGAATACTCTCTGAACTTGTCAGGCTCGTAGCCCGGCCTGCTGGCCATTCCCAAAATCTCACCGGAATTCGGATCCATCGCAATGGCAATTACATGCTTCGCCTGATATTTCGTCATCGCTTGATCAAGCTCACGCTCCATAATCGTTTGGATATGCTTATCGATGGTCAACTGAAGATTGAGTCCATCCGTCGGCTTCTGAAACGTATCGGATGAGCCCTCCATCTTTTGCCCGCGAGCATCAGACAGAAAGGAGATGCTTCCGTTGTGGCCCGCCAGCTCCTTATCATAAGCCGCTTCCACACCGGTCAGGCCTTGATTGTCAATGCCGGTAAAGCCGAGTACATGAGCCGCTAGTCCCCCGTAAGGATAGTATCTTTGGTTATCCTCGGCGACAACAATCCCTGGCAGGTTCAAGGCGCGGATTTCCTCCGCCTTCTCCTGGGTGATCTTCCGTCCGCCCGGATTAATGTTGACGATCAGCTTCTTTTTCGTGATCGTCTGCAGCACCTTCTCCTCAGACATCCCCAGTGCCGATGCAAGCTTCGCCGCTGTCGCTTCCGGCTCCTTTACTTGCGCGGGAACAGCCATAACCGAAGGGGTGGTTACGTTATAAGCAAGCCGTGCCCCATTGCGGTCCCAAATTTCACCCCGCTTGGCGGCAAACGGGATTTCACGCCGCCAGTTTTCCTCCGCCTTATTCGACAGCCACGTCCCCATCCCCAATTGCACATAGCCAAGCCTAATGATGAGGGCTAAAAACAAAACCGTTGCGCCAATCAAAGCTATAAACAGCCTCCGGCGAATCGTCACACTTGAAACCTTCATATATTGCGCCCCCCGTTTGTCCGATGGATTAACGGTAACGGAAGGATGTTACCGTTTCATATCCAGCCTATTCTGGACAAACAGGGGTTAGAACAAGCTGTCAGCGCTTTTCTTCCTTACCCTTCTTTTGCAGCCACTCCCCCGCCGGACGAAGCTCCAAACGCAGTGCACGCACAGCGCTGCCCTGGGATTCCGCTGCCGGATCGCTTGCTTCAACATCGCTTGCGCCAAAAGCCGTTTCTTGATTATATACGTAACCTTCTCCCGTTACTTCGCAAGAAATTCCTAGGAATGTACAGATCTCCAGCGCATCGCGAATCGACTGACCCGTCATATCCGGGATCGGCGCTTCCGCTTTATCGACCGTCAAGGCATACACCGTTGAGCCGCTCGCAAGCTCTTTTCCAGGAACGGGATATTGACTGATCACCGTTCCGCCTTTCCCGAGCACCTCTATCGAAAGCTCGCTTACCCCTGCTTCCTTCTTTGCTTCCCCAGGCGTTTTCCCTTTAAAATCAGGGACCTTCACCATTTCGATCACAGCATTAGAAGCAGATACGGCGTTCGTACCGGCTGCAGCTTGGTCACCCGCCGCCGCGAGTGTCGGCTGCGCGCCTAAATAGTGAAGGCTTCGGCTCATCGCTTCCTGGAAAGCAGGAAGCGTCACCCCGCCGCCGTTATGATAATTTCCACCGATATCCGGTTCATCTGCAAAGATACCAATGACGATTTTCGGATCCTCGACAGGAGCATACCCGATAAAAGAAATCATATAAAGGCCGCTTTCATCGTATTTACCATTAATAACCTTACTTGCCGTACCGGTTTTACCGGCTACCTTGTAGCCCTCAATTGCCGCCTTGCGCCCTGTTCCGTTCGGATCGGAAACAACCTTTTCCAAATAGCCCGAAACGGTAGCCGCCACCTCAGGAGAAACAACGTCACGGATCGCCTTCGGCTGATGCTCTTCGATGATTTGCCCAGTCGCCGGATCGGTTACCTTTCGTACGATATGCGGCTCCATCAATTTACCGCCGTTCGCAATCGCCGCATAAGACGAAACGAGCTGCAGCGGAGTCGCCAAGATACCGCCTTGACCGAAGGTAGCAGCTGCGATATCGGCAGGGTACTTAAAGCGCACAAGACCTCTCGCCTCTCCCGGTAAATCGAGTCCGGTTTTTTGCCCAAAACCGAACAAATCGATATAACTGCGCATCTTTTCCTCTTTTAAGGTCTCATATCCCAGCTTGACCATGGCTACGTTACTCGAACGGAGCAGACCCTCCAAGTATGAAATTTTCCCCCAGCCTACATAGTTATGGTCATGAATGACCGCGCCCGGAACCTTTATGCTTCCAGACTGAAAGTCACTTCCGGGCTGGAACACTCCTTCGTTGATCGCACCTGTAAGGGTAACCAGCTTGAACGTTGAGCCTGGCTCATATACGGAAGCGATCGCATGGTTTTTTAACACCGATTCACCCGGGATCGACCAGTATTGATTAGGATCGAAGTTTGGAAAATTGGCCATTGCCAAAATCTCACCGGTTTTCGGATCCATTGCAATTCCCGTCAAGCTTTTCGGCTGATACTTTAAGTACGACTTTTGCAGCGCCGCTTCCAAATAATGCTGAATGTTTTGATCGATGGTTAAATGGATATCCTTCCCGTCCACCGGGGGCTCTATCGTCATCTTAGAACCGGGAACACGCATACCGCCGCCGTCGCGTTCATAGAGAAGCTTGCCCGGTACACCTCTTAAGAAAGAATCATAGGCTGCTTCAAGCCCGTAATCCGGCTTTCGTTCATCCTCTAAATATGTAAAGCCTAGAATTTGGGAAGCGAGCGAGTCCTTCGGGTAATATCTCCGCTCATCCTCGATTAAGAACAATCCGTCCCACCATCTTGACTGAATATTATGCTCTTCTTTCAATTCGGCTATCAACTCACGGACTTTATCGGCCGTCTCCGGATCGATTTTCCAGCCCTCTCTTCGGATTTCCACATGCCGAAGCAGCTCTCCATTACTGTTGCGTTTGGTCACCAAAGCCAGCAAATCGGTTTCCGGTTTGTTTAAGATCGGAGCGAGGCCTTTGACGATTTCATCGGCGATCCCTTCATTGCTGACGGTTTGCGGATTGACGGCAACAGTAAAAGCTTGTGCATTTTTTGCTAAAATTTGATCCTTACGGTCGAAAATCGTGCCTCTCTTCGGCTGAAGCGTCTTCTGTGTTTTCCACATCTGTTCCGCTTCCTCTACCAGCTGCGAAGCTTCTACGATTTGAACCCAATAGACTCGAGCGACTAAAACAGCAAAAAAGAGGGTAAAGATCCCCCCAATTAATAATGTGCGTGCTCGTATTTTTTTTGTCATCGGAAGAAAACCCTACCTCTTAGCTTGATTTTCGGAGTTTCGTAAGCCATCTGCAGCCGCAATAGTTCTTCCGTCTGTTTTTCGCGTTGTAGGCGCCTGTTCTTTTGCTACTTTTACCGGCTGGCTCTGCGTTTTCTTCACAACAGTTGTTGTTTGTTTATTCTCAGCAGAAAGCTTGGCCAGTTCGCTTGGCTGCAGTAGACCAAGCTGTTTCCCCGCATCGATAAGGCGTTCCGGGGACTGCAGCTTGTCTACCATCAGCTTCAGCTCGTTGTTTTCGACCTCTAACCTTTTTATATCTCTCTCAATTTGCTGCATTCGCACACCCATCTCGTAGATTTGGGCATAGCGCCAAATAATAACGCCCGCAACGACACAGCAGATTACTATCGTAAATAAATAGAGCAGCTTTTCTTGAGTGGGCAGCGACTTTCTCCGGTACGCGATCTTACGGACCTCTTTTGTCTTACTCTGCTGCTGAACCTCGGTTTCAGCCAAGGCTACACTGCCTCGAACATAAGCTGGCACTAGCAAAACCCCCTAATACAATAATCAAAAGCGATTACAAATTCAATTGGTAATCTTTTCCGCAATGCGAAGCTTGGCTGAGCGTGCTCTCGAATTATGCTCGAGCTCCTCGGCACTTGGCTCAATCGGCTTTCGCGGAGTCAATTTAAGCGTCCCTTTGGTTCCGCACATACATACCGGAAGGCCCGGCGGGCATGTGCATTTTTCAAGCAGCTCCGCAAATTTCTGTTTGCAGATGCGATCCTCCAGCGAGTGGAAAGTAATGACGGCCACACGGCCTCCCGGCGCCAAGCAGGCTACGGCTTGGTCCAGCGCATCCTCGAACGCACCCAACTCGTCGTTAACCGCAATCCGAACCGCCTGAAAGCTTCTCCGTGCCGGATGCGGACCCGAACGGCGTGTAGCTGCCGGGATTGCATTTTTCACAATTTCCGCAAGCTCAAAAGTCGTCTTAATCGGCTTTTCAGAGCGCTCCTGAACGATTCGGGAAGCGATTCTCCTTGAAAACTTCTCTTCCCCATACTCATAGAGCACACGGGAAATTTTCTCTTCTGGCCACTCGTTAATGAGCTCGTACGCGGTAAACGGAGCCGTCTGGTCCATCCTCATATCAAGGGGAGCGTCCTGATTATAGCTGAAGCCCCGCTCTCCTTCGTCCAGCTGCGGCGATGACACACCGAGATCAAAGAGGATTCCGTCAACCTGCGGAATTCCGTCCTTTTTCGGGACAGCATCCAGCTCCAACAGTTTTTCACGCAAATGCCGAAAATTACTTTTAACCAGCTCAATACGGCAGTTAAATCCGGCCAGCTTCTGCTTCGCATGATTAAGAGCGGTATCATCCTGATCAAAAGCAATGAGCGTTCCCTTTTCACCCAGCTTAGAAGCGATAAGTGAGCTGTGTCCCGCCCCGCCTAATGTACAATCCACATAAATTCCATCCGGTTTAACCTGAAGTCCGTCCACCGCTTCATTCAGCAGTACGGTGATATGATGAAACAATCGTGTTCCTCCTTACAGCTTTTGCTTTCCGAGATCCGGCACAGACTACAAATCGAAATTGAAATCAACCAGCTTTTCTGCGATTTCGTTAAACGATTCTTCGGATGCGTTGTTGTACTCATCCCAAATGTCCTTACTCCAGATTTCCACGCGGGAGGAAACGCCGATAACGACGCAATCCTTTTCAAGCTTAGCGTGTTCCCTTAAATTGGGCGGTATATTTACTCTGCCCTGTTTATCCAGCTCGCATTCCGTGGCGCCCGAGAAGAAAAAACGGGTAAAGGCGCGTGCATCCGACTTCATTAAGGAGAGCGACTTCAGCTTTTGCTCCATCACTTTCCACTCTTCCATCGGATATACAAACAAACAGTTGTCCAAACCACGCGTAATGACAAAAGAGGCGCCGAGCTCATCGCGGAATTTCGCCGGAATGATCATACGACCTTTTTCATCGATGCTGTGTCCATATTCACCCATGAACATCGTATGTCACCCCCTGCTCTCCACTTATAACCCATTCTCCACCACTTTACACCACTTTTCACCACTAAGATAGGTTGATTCGCCGTCCAAAAAGAAAATCCTGCTTATTGGCAGGATTTTCGTAAATATTTTTCATATTAGGCTTGGTTATTTGCAAAAAAAGAGGCAGCCATCCGGCCGCCTCTCGTTGGAATCCATAAAAACGTCAACTCACGTAACAAAGAATTCACCCGATACACACGAAAGGGCAAATCACCTTACTTGAGCTTCCTATACAATCGTTTGAACCTTACGAATCACAGAAATCATCAACTTATGCTTAATGCTCCGCCCACGAATCCAAATACGATTTTTGCTCGGCAGTAAGCGAGTCGATGGACGTACCCAAAGATTCCAGTTTATAACGCGCCACCTGCTCATCCAGCTCATAAGGCACATTTACCACTTTATTGCCGATTTCCTTATAATGGTCGTTTACATATTTCAACGACATGGCCTGAAGCGCAAACGTCATATCCATAATCTCTGCAGGGTGACCGTCGCCAGCCGCCAGGTTCACCAGGCGTCCTTCTGCAAGAAGATAAATCTTACGTCCATCCTGAAGCTGGAATTCCTCAATGTTGCGGCGAACCGTGCGTTTAGACACCGCCAGCTCCTCAAGCTCCGGCTTGTTCACCTCGACATCGAAGTGGCCCGCGTTGGATAGGATCGCTCCATCCTTCATGACCTTGTAATGCTCGCCGCGAATGACATCACGATTGCCGGTTACCGTAACGAAATAATCTCCGTGCTTCGCCGCCTCAATCATCGGCATCACTTCGAAGCCGTCCATATAAGCTTCCACTGCTTTAATCGCATCGATTTCCGTTACGATTACCTTGGCGCCAAGCCCTTTCGCACGCATAGCCACCCCTTTGCCGCACCAGCCGTAGCCTACGACAACGACCGTTTTCCCTGCAACAACAAGGTTTGTAGTCCGGTTAATGCCATCCCAAACGGATTGGCCTGTACCGTAACGATTATCGAACAAATACTTACAGAAGGCGTCGTTAACGGCTACCATTGGGAATTTCAGCTGCCCCTCGCGCTCCAGCGACTTCAAACGTAAAATGCCGGTTGTCGTTTCTTCCGCTCCGCCGCGCACCTGGGCCAGCAAGTCCTGACGCTCGGAATGCAGGATCGTCACCAAATCGCCGCCGTCGTCGATAATCAGATCTGGCTTTGTTTCCAGCGCCTTAACATTCAGGCTCTTGTATTCTTCCGGCGATGGGTTGTACTTGGCAAATACCGTAATGCCGCTATCCACCAAGGCTGCACATACGTCATCCTGGGTTGAAAGCGGATTGCTGCCCGTCATCACCACATCGGCTCCGCCTGCTTGAATCACTTTCCCCAAGTACGCTGTCTTCGCTTCCAAATGAAGCGAAATCGCAACACGCAGACCTTTAAACGGCTGCTCCTTCTCAAATTGCTCGCGGATGCGGTTCAAAACCGGCATATGCGCTTGCACCCAATCAATTTTCAGCTTGCCCTCGGCCGCAAGACCTGGATCCGCAATTATGCTTTCAATTTTTGTATTCATGCGTATGTATATCCTCCTGTTTCCATTCTACAAGTAAACGGCATAATGGCCGCCATGAAGATCGAGCTCCTGTTCAACCAGCTGATCAAGCCAATCCGTCCCGTACTTGGACAAATAAACAAATCCATTATACACTCTTTCCTGCGGTTTGCCGAGCGGAAGAAGCGAGCGTCCGATACGCTCGAACTGTCTTACGCCGGCCTCGTGTCTGCTTTGCAGAGCATCCATTGTTTTTTGCTTTAAAAAGGCGATCTGTTCCTGGATTTTGAGCAAATTGGTATCACCCAGCTTCCGGAGAGCTGGCTGAATCTCCTCAATCATCTCCAGCAGCGGTCCATATTGGGTATTCACCGCATCCTCGGCCGCCGCAAACCGCGCTTCAACCCCCCATTGATCCTGCCGGGCAAGCCAATCCATCTTCAACTTTTCCAATTCCTGTCCATTCAACGCCTGCCCAAGCGCAACCCCGTATTTTTCCAAATTTTTGTGGACGGTTCCTTCAATCATCGTAAACGAAGTACGCGGCACCACAATCGGCATTTTCATATCAAGGGAGTGGAATGCATGTCGCAGCAGCCCCCAGTACGCCACCTCTGACGGTCCGAGCACGGTAGCCAGCACCGGGAACAAATATTCCTGCATGACCGGTCTGGTCAGCACGTTGTTGCTCAGCCGCTCCGGCTCCTCGGAAGCGTAGTGCAGCAGCTGCTCCTCCGTAAGCGGCAGTCTGCCCTTGCGGTCGGAAAATCCCCCACCCGCGTGGCCGTACATGAGAAGCCGCTCCCCCTCGTGCAGCACAAACAATTGCAGCGAATCGGACCGCACCTCGGCTTCGGCTGTAAAACCAGCTTGCTCGACTGCCGAACGCCCCTGCTCCAGCGCATTCCCATAGTCCGCCCGCCGGCGAATGAGCTGCTGGAACATCTCACGTTCAAGACTGCGAACAGCCGGGTCCGCCGAATCCACAAGAACAAGTCCATGCTTGCCAAAGAGGCTCGCCATGATCCGGGCGAAGCAGTCCGACGGGCTGCTTGATTCCGCAAACGCCTTTCGCAAAGTAATGATCAAATCAGGCTTAAATTCAGTATCAAGAAGCCCGCCTTCAAACTGCTCCAACGCGTCCTCCCACGCCAATTGGTTCATCGATACATACGAGACGGAAGTTCTCGGAGGCTCATCCTGTTTAACGTTTATTTTAATTTTTTGGATTTCCTGCTCTTTCGTTATGCCATATGTATGATTGACCTCATCCCAGTCATGATCTTCTCCGGCAACCCAAAATACAGGTACAACTCTGCGCCCAAGCTCACGCTCCGCTCTTCGCGCTGCGCTGAGGATCGTAACTGCTTTATGAAGAACAAGCAGCGGTCCCGTAAATGCGACAGCCTGTTGTCCTCCGACCACAGCCACCGTACCGGATTGGGCCAGCTCCTTCGCGCCCTGAATTGCCTCCTGCGAGTTTCCAATCCGTTCGTTATAGGCGATAAGAACCTCGGATAACGCTTCTTTCGAAGCGTTTGGATGACTCCGGCTGTCCAGCCATTCCAACCTTTCCCGCCAGCCATCCGGCCGGTACGGATGGAAGTCATATAGGGATGCTATACGTTCAAAAGAATGGACATAAGCGTCGGCAAGCGGCGCCCGTGTCAACTCCGGTGCCTGTTCAATTCGAATCGTTCTGCGAGTCAATCTTTACCCCTCCGCTCATCCCGATAAATTCTTCTACTTACAAAATGTTAGCACTTATCTTATTGTACACTTCACGCATCGGACCGTCAAAACGAAACAAAAGAGGGCGTCTCCCAAACAGGGAAAGCCCTCACGCTCAAAATTTCAGCATTATCGCTTCCTATTCCATGACCTTTCCTTCTTCGCTACCGCTCGAGGACTCCTTAAGCTGCCCATACATTTCTTCAGGCATCACCATAACAGGCTCCTCTTTTTCGGCGCCGGTTAAGCGCATAATTCGGTCCAAAAGATCTTTTCGTTCCGCCAAGTGAAGCTGGTGCTGATGATGCATATAGACGAGGAGCGCTGCAATCGCAAAAAATAACGGCAGCGTCGCCCAGATCAGCTCCATTCGATCCACCTCCCGCATGAAGCAAGATGACAACCGAATTCCCTATATAATACGCAGCCCAGCTTCAAAATAGTAAGGTTGCCCCATAAAAAAAGACATACGCTTGGACGGCGTATGTCTTTGTACAATCCTTTTAATACAAGTGACAAGCGGCGAAATGGCCCGGCTCGATTTCCTTAAATTCCGGCATCGACTCCGCACATTCCTTCATCGCTTTCGGGCAGCGGGTACGGAACGGACAGCCGCTTGGCGGCGATACCGGACTCGGCACCTCGCCCTGCAAAATAATACGTTCGCGTGTCCGCTCGATTTCCGGATCCGGAATCGGAATCGCCGAAAGCAGCGACTGCGTATACGGATGTAGCGGATTGGAATAAAGCTTATCGGAGGTTGTAACCTCGACCATCTTACCGAGGTACATTACACCGATCCGGTCTGAAATATGCTTTACCATTGCTAAATCATGCGCGATGAACAAATACGTCAGTCCGCGTTCTTTTTGCAGGTTTTTAAATAAGTTAACAACCTGCGCTTGAACCGAAACGTCGAGTGCGGAAATCGGCTCGTCAGCAATAATAAACTGCGGCTCAATCGCAAGCGCACGGGCAATCCCGATCCGTTGACGCTGGCCACCGGAAAACTCGTGCGGAAAACGGTTCGCGTGTTCTTCGTTCAGTCCGACTGCGCGAAGCAGCTCGTGAACGCGCTCTTTCCGCTGTGCTCCGGAATGCAAGCCGTGGATGTCGATCCCTTCGGCAATAATGTTGCCGACCGTCATACGCGGATTAAGCGATGCATACGGATCCTGAAACACCATCTGCATGTCGCGGCTTACAGAGCGGAGCTGCTTGCCGGACACATGGGAAATATCTTTGCCGTTGAACGTAATCGAGCCTTCTGTCGGTTCATATAACCGGATGAGCGTACGGCCTGCCGTCGACTTTCCACATCCAGACTCCCCTACTAGGCCGAAGGTTTCTCCCTTTTTAATCCCAAAGGAAATTCCGTCCACAGCCTTCAATACTTTATTCGAACCCAGCTGAAAGTGCTTTTTCAGCCCGTTTACTTCCAGTAAAAACTGCTCAGGCATGCTTACGCCCCCTTACCTCAACCGGCGCTTCTACTTTAGGCGCATCCTCATGCAGCAGCCAGCAAGCTGCCGTATGAGAATCGGAAACCGTCGTATGCTCCGGGTCCTTCTCAAGACAAATTTTCATCGCATATGGGCATCTCGCCGCAAACGCGCAGCCAACCGGCGGCTTGAACAAATCCGGCGGCGTACCCGGAATCGGCTCCAAGTCTTCATTGGAATCATGATCCAGACGCGGCACAGACTTCAGCAACCCCCATGTATAGGGATGCTTCGGCTCGTAGAACAATTCTTCTACGGTTGCCTGCTCAACGACTTTGCCGGCATACATAACAACAACGCGCTGCGCCAAGTCAGCAACAACACCCAAGTCATGAGTAATTAAGATAATAGAAGCATTCGTCTTCGTCTGCAGATCCTTCATTAACTCAATAATCTGCGCTTGAATGGTAACGTCCAGGGCCGTTGTCGGCTCATCCGCGATGAGAAGCTTCGGACTGCACGCAAGGGCGATCGCAATCATAACCCGCTGTCTCATCCCGCCGGAAAATTCATGCGGATATTGCTTCACGCGGGATTCCGGGCTCGGAATACCGACGAGCTTCAGCATTTCAACAGCCTGATTCATTGCTGCTTCCTTCGGCATGTTCTGATGCTTAATCAAGCCTTCGGCAATTTGCTTGCCTACCGTCATCGTCGGATTAAGCGAGGTCATCGGATCCTGGAAAATCATCCCCATTTCCGAGCCCCTTACTTGCTCCATTTGTTTATCGGTCAGCTTCGCCAAATCGTGTTCGCCGTCAAAAAGAATTTCGCCGTTTTTAATTTTACCCGGCGGCATCGGAATGAGGCGCATGATCGTTTGGGCGGTAACTGACTTTCCGCAGCCGGATTCTCCTACAATAGCTAATGCTTCGCCTTTATTCAAAGTGAAGGTGACACCGCGAACCGCTTGCACCTCACCAGCATACGTTTGAAACGATACTTCAAGGTTTTTCACCTCGAGAATCGGTTGTGTAGATGATTTCGTCATGGCACACCTCCTTATTTACGCATTCTCGGGTCGAGTGCGTCGCGCAGACCGTCGCCAAGCAGGTTAAACGCCAGCATGATCAGCGAGATGACTGCAGCCGGAATAAACATTTGATAAGTGTGTCCCGTGATAAGGCTCGCTAAGGCATCATTCGTAAGCGTACCTAGACTCGCCTTCGGCACCGGAATACCGAGCCCTAAAAACGATAGGAAGGCTTCGGCAAAAATCGCACTCGGAATTGTAAACGTAATATTAACGATAATAACGCCCAATGTGTTTGGAACGAGATGCTTAAAGAGAATACGGTTGTTGCTTGCGCCCAGCGTACGAGCAGCCAATACAAACTCCTGCTCCTTGAGCTGCATAACTTGGCCGCGCACCAAACGCGCCATCCCCATCCAGCCCAGTGAACCAAGTGCAATAATAATCGTAAGAAGCCCTTGCCCCATTACGACCATCAGCAAAATGACAACGAGCAGGTAAGGGATCGCATATAGCACTTCAACGATACGCATCATGATATTATCGGTTTTTCCGCCCCTATAACCGGAAATCCCGCCATAGATAACCCCAATAATGAGGTCAATCGTTGCAGCCATAATCGCAATAAACAACGAATAACGAGCACCCATCCATACCCGTACCCACAAGTCGCGGCCGAGATCATCCGTGCCGAACCAGTGTACCAACGAAGGCCACTTGTTCGCATCGGCAAAACTTTGGTCCGAATACGAGAACGGACGCATATATGGTCCGAATATCGCGAGCAGCCCAAGTGTAATAATAAGAAAAAGGGATGCCATAGCTATCTTGTTTTTCTTCAGCCGACGCCAAGCATCCTGCCAATACGACAAGCTCGGGCGAACGATTCTCTCGCTGTCGGTATCTTTTGACACGGGCGTAAACATCCCTTTGTTGATATCGAGCGACATCCGTTTCACCCCTTCAATTTAATTCGAGGGTCAATTAAGGAATACAGCAGGTCAACGATAAACAAAATGATGACCAGCATCACCCCGTAAACGACCGTCGTACCCATAATAACCGGATAATCCCGGTTTCCGATCCCTTCAACGATCATTTTTCCGGCCCCAGGAATAGAAAATATTTTTTCAATAACAAAGGTGCCTGTTAAGAGATTCGCTGTAATTGGACCAAGAATCGTGACAACAGGCAAAATCGCATTACGGATTGTATGACGTACGATAACAGTAACCCTCGCCAAGCCTTTTGCCTTCGCTGTTTTGATATAATCTTGGTTCAACACTTCCAGCATATTGGAACGCATTAACCGGGTCACTTGCGCCATTGGCAAGGCGGCCAATGCAATTGTTGGCATGACCGTGTGTTTCCAGGTTTTCCACTGTGCGATCGGGAACCATTTGAGCTCGACCGCTAAAAACTTAATCATCAGCGTAGCCACTACAAAGCTTGGCACGGCTGTTCCAACAACCGCAAGAATCGTTGCAAAGCGGTCAGGAATTTTGTTGTGATATAATGCAGCGATTATACCAAGAAATAATCCGCCAATAACCGCAACAATGAGAGCTTGTAAACCTAATTGAATTGATACCGGCATAGTATCGGCAAGCATTTGATTTACATCGCGTGTCTGGGACTTATACGAAGGTCCAAGATCACCCTGCAGCAGCGAGCCTACATAACGCAAATATTGCTTCCAAAGCGGTTCATCCAAATGATAGTACTTGTTTAAGTTTTCCAATACAGCTGGGGGTACCGGCTTCTCGCCCGTGAAAGGCCCGCCGGGAACTAGGTGCATGAGCATAAAGGTGAGCGTGATAATCACCAATATCGTCAGCAGCGCATTAATCCCCCTCTTAACGATGAACGAAGTCATAAAACAACCCCTTTCTTATGCCTTTCAACGTTTTTCATTAGAAACATGAGGTATGCCGGCATGTGCCGGCATACCTCATGCGTAGTTACAGCCTATTATTTAGAAGTAACGTAGCGGAAGATCGGTTCACGGTTTGCAGGAGAGTAGTACCCTTCCAGGTTGGTCTTATAAGCGTTCGCCGAAGTGTAGAAATAAATCGGGATGATCGGCATTTCGTCCATCAAGATTTTCTCTGCGTCGCGGAACAGCTGAATACGAACATCTTCTTTTTGCTCTTTCTTCGCTGCAGCTACAAGCTCGTCATACTTCGCATTGCTCCAGCCTGTTTCGTTATTCGTACCGCCGGTTACGAACATATCAATGTACGTCATCGGGTCAAGGTAGTCACCGATCCAGCCAGCGCGAGCAATTTGGTAGTCAAGCTTCTGTACTTTGTCGAGGTATACCTTCCACTCGATATTTTCCAGTGTCGCTTCTACGCCAAGGTTTTTCTTCCACATTTCTTGAATCGCTTCTGCGATCTTCTTGTGGCCTTCGTTCGTGTTGTAGCTCACAGTGAACTTCGGCATCGAAGTCAGGTTCAATTCACTCAAACCTTCTTCAAGCAGCTTCTTCGCTTCAGCCATGTCTTCTTTGAAGTATCCAGGCTCACCATCACGGAAGTCTTTGCCGCCCATCTGAATCCCTGGGGATACGAATGCGAATGCCGGCTTTTGACCAGTTTTCAAGATGTTATCGATGATCGGCTGACGCTCAATCGCCATTGCAAGCGCCTTACGCACTTTTGCATTATTGAACGGCGCCTTGTTCACATTGATACGGTAGAAGTAAGTAGAAAGCTTAGGAGTAACAACAAGCTCGCCGCTTGCTTTCGCTTGATCAACCGCTGCAGGCGTTACCGAACGGTAAACGTTCAAATCACCGGCTGTAAACATTTGCCATGCAGTGTTGTCATCAGTGATGTTATTCCAAACTACTTCGCTTGCCGTAATTGCATCTTTGTTATAGTAGTTTTCGTTCTTCTGAACAACTAGGCGCTTATCCTTGCCCCATTCCGTAACCTTGAACGGACCGTTACCAACATGAGTCGAAGCCTCAGCAGCCCAGTTCGGGTTCGCTTCAACAACCTTTTTATTTACCGGGTAGTACGTATAGAACGAAGTAAGCTGCAGGAAGTATGGAGTCGGGCTTGCAAGTGTAACGACAAGCGTCTTCTCGTCTTGCGCTTTAACTCCCACAGCATCGCGCAGCTTGTTCATTTCAGCTTCGCTAAGCTTAGAGTCCGCACCGTTGTATTCTTTACCGCCCTTAATATAATCGGCGATTTGATATGCGTATTCGGAAGCCGTCTTCGGATTCAAAACATGTTTCCAAGAGAATTCGAAATCCGCTGCCGTTACCGGATCCCCGTTAGACCACTTCAGGTTATCTTTCAACGTGAACGTGTACACGAGGCCGTCGTCGCTAACTTTAACTTCTTTCGCTTGGCCCGGCTTCAAGCCGTCCTTGTCTTGGAAGTAGAGACCTTCGAAAACGTGGTCAAGCACCCAGCTGGATGCGCTGTCCTTTGCAATTGTCGGGTCAATTGTCGGAATTTCGCCGTTAATGTACGTGTTAACGACTGTCTCTTTCTTTGCAGATGTGTTATCAGCCGGTTTTGTCTCTCCAGCTTTTTCCCCCGCATTATCCCCTGTTGTTGTACAGCCCGCCACCAACGAACCTGCTACCGCAAGCGTCAATGTAGCATTCAGCCATGTTTTTGCCTTCATGGACATCCTCCTTCTAATAAAACCAAGTTAAATAACAATTATGGTAAAGGCTTGCTTGCGCACTGCCATAGACCCGATAGAGAGGCTAAGATCCTTGTTATGGATATGTAACATTTCTTAACAAAGACCTTTCATGTGGATTATCTTACAACAACTGTTGCCGACTTGCAATAACCATTGTTTAATTAATCCCGAAAAAAACATTAGAAAACAGCCGTGTTTACTGAGATTTTGATTGAAAGCCCTTTATCCATTTTTAGGCTTATCTATTGTTCGGAATGTAAGCGCTTTTAATACATAAATCAAGTCAATTATACAACCGTAGGTTAATAAAATCCATAGTTTTTTTATCGACTTTGTCATGGCAAATTATTGAATTCACCTGCTCGATAAAATTGGAAACGTTTTCTCATTGTTATAGGCTTATATCGAATCCCATGATTTTATTACAGAAAAGCATTTTCGCAGAAAAAAAGGAAATCACAAGGATGGGTTTAGGGAAGGATATTCGAATGGAACAATGTCCAAGAGATTCATTCAGGAGGAGCAACCCATATTGGGAATAAAGGTTACTGCTCCCCCATCTGGAGGGTAATCCCTACAATCAATAGCAATACATAGGCCCCGCACAGCGCAAAAAAACCAAGCCGCCAAATCGATTTTAGGATTTTGGCCGGGTGAAACCGCCCTTTTAACCTCATTTGCGCATTCCCTAGCAAACCAAATATGATGAGAAACAGAAGCAGCAGCAAATAAAAACCAAAGCCGGAGGAAAAAACGTCGTTGAATAAAGCCGTAACCGCCCCTACTAGAAAAATAACGGTAATATCCATTGCCAGCAGCATAGAAGATCTTCGGTTCCTCAGGGCAGCGTAAGCGATAATCCACGCCAACCCGAATGGGATAAACGGCAGCGCTGCAAGAAACGCATACACTTGAGAAAATATTTGTATCACTGCTCTCCCCCCTCCCCCTCTTCTTCTCTCTCATTGATCTCTTCAAATCCCTTTACTAGCAGCATACAGGCTTCGTTATAAGGAACCTGAAGGCCATGCTTATGTGCCAGCCGAACGACCGCTCCGTTCACCCAATCTATTTCAGTCGATTGACTTCTCAGCCGGTCCTGCAGCATAGAAGAACGATTGGCCGATGTCAACCGGCACACCTCGAGCGTTCGACTTAAAAGCTGGTCTACGTCAAGGAATACCCCTTCCTTGCGGCCGACCAAGCAAACCTCTTCAATTACACGGCTCATCCATTCTTTGAGTCGTTTCGATAACAGCAGCTCCCCATTCGATACCTGAAGGATTGAAGTGGCCGGGTTAATTGCTGCGTTGACGGCCAGCTTCTCCCAGATTGCAGCTTCAATGTGCCGGTTAATATGCGCTGTAAATCCGGCCTTCACCAGCATGGCTTCAAGCTGCGATAACCGCAATTCCTGCTGCTTGTCCAAAACCGATGCTGCAAAGCCAAGCTGTGTGCCGCCTTTTCCCGTATGCTCAACCGACACCTCATTCACTCTGCGAGCGCCCTCGGTTGTTACAGCCGAGATCAGGAGATGTTCCGGAATTAGTTCTCTCATTTTTTCGAGATGCCCCATGCCGTTCTGAAAGCAAACTACACCGCGCGTCTGCTCGGTGCACCCAGCGCTGATTGCCGCCGCAAACCGGTCGGTGATATGCTTCTGCTTCACTGTAATAATAATCCACTCGCTAGGAGGAAGCCTGTCCATTTCCTTAAGGGAGAATGCCTCGGCTTGGCCTGCCGCAAAGCGGCTTCCTTCGTCGATCAAGGTGATGCCCTCGCGGTTTAACCGCTCCGCCTGCTCCTTAGTTCTCGTAATAACGACAACGTCTTCGCCGGCCATCGAAAGCTTACCAGCGACAAGCAGCCCGATCGATCCGGCGCCAACAACGGTTACAGCCACCCGCCCACCTCCTTTCTTTCACTATACCATGTTCTACCAGCATGCAAAAGATCCCCCGATTCAAGCTGCCTGTTCAGCATCTTCGGGGGATCTTTTCCGGGAGCAGGTGGCAGTCTACTCGATACGCTCAAGATTGCCGTTTGCATCCATCTTAAACTTCGCTTTCAATTCTTCGTCTTCTTCCACTAAAAAAGCCATCTTTCTAGCGCGATCCATAATTTGCAGCAGCGCCTTGTAATCCTCGTTAATATGGCGGTAATCGCTTTCCGCGTTGTTGACCTCGCGTCTCAGCTTCTCATTTTCCGCTTGAAGCTCCGCGAGCTCTTCATCCTTATCCCGCAGCTCCTTTTCCAACTGGCGGACCTGCCGATATAGTTCTTGATTCGTCGATTTCCACTGCCGTAAAAACCGGATTACGGCATCGACGGAAATCGAATCCTCAGACATTTGATCTTCCGCAGCCTCATCCGCTTCCGCGATTGCGAGTCCCGAAACGACAACCGTTTTCTTCAACTGATTGCGCTTTTGACGCTGGGATTTTGCAATTTGGATTGAAGCCTCGTATTTTTTCCGGACCGCACTGTTCCAGCGGAACCCGCATGCCGCCGCCGTGCGTCCAATGCGTTCCCCCACTTCTTCAAACGCGGCAAGCTGAGTGCTGCCTTCCCGGATGTGCCGCAGTGTCACCTCCGCTAAAATCAGATCATCTTCTGCTGTCCAAGCATCTTGTCTTACTGCAGACATGTTTAAACCTCCCAAATCCATATGTTCAACAACTCTTTCCAAATTACTCTATGCTTAAAATGATTTTCATAGAATCTATTTCATACTATTTTGTATTGCCACATTCCTAAAAACTCATACATAGTGAGCTGCACTACAGGAAACACTAGGATATGAAAAGTTTGCATTTTCGTCACAAGGCTAGGTTTACAGTATGTACGCTCGGCGTTATAATGAAAGTTAGTTGATGTAAAAGGGCACGATGAGAGGAGGCGTGGGGTAGTGGCACGCATGTTTCGGGTACTCGGCTTTTGGACACTGGTAATCGGCCTTATGGCTCTTGCCGGAGGAATGACGCAAATGGCGCTTTTGTTCTTCTTCCAAACAGCCGCATTCTTCGTTCTAGGGTATATGAATTTGTCCGAACGCACGTACGTTTTACTGTTCTGGGGGTACATGGTTCTCTCATTCACAGGCTTTACGTACTGGTCCTTTTTCCAAATGTCCGTTCATTAATTTCATATTCCTGTGGGAATGGTAAAAGGCGCTTCCGTCAACGGAAAACGCCTTTTTTGCGCATTATGCACACTTTAAACAGCTCACTCATTCCATCGCTCAAGAGCAGCTGGCGAATGGAACGATTCCGTTTGGCCACCTCACTGAACGGGTTTGGATCATAATGATCAGCAAGCATGGTTAAAATCCCGTTATCCATCAAAAATTTCTTTTGACTCATGTATTCGTTCTCTTCAAAGCCCGCGGCAGTCCCCGCCTGCAATACATCGTCAAAATTTACGTGAGAGGTTATATCCTGCTCCCCAACCCGGATATAAGGCTCGTCAGACGCTTGATGTCGGTAATAACAAAGCAGCGTGCCGTTCATACGGTAAGAAGCCGTAAGCTCTTTGGTCGTATCTCCATAATCGATCACAACTGCCGTCGCTGGACCGTCAATGCCGCGTGCAAGCGCTTGAATCCATGCCTCAACCCCATCGTTGATTTCAATCGTTTGTCCTTCAAGCAGCCTGATGTTTCTTTTCTCCATATAGAGTAAAACACTCTCGTCCCCCAGATCGAGCTCCAGCTCCATAAAGCTCTCTGCTGCTTCATTCCAGCCCACAAATAGCTCGACAATCCTTCCCTTTGAACGCCGTATTCTCCTAACCGGAAACGCATCGAGCAGCTCATTGGCATAAACAATCGTCAGCGTATCGGGGGCTTCCCCCTCCGCAGCCTTGTCCCATTCGCAAGGATCTATGATCCGCAGCGCTTCATGAGAGGCGAGCGCCTCCTGCTGTTTCGCGCGCAGCGCGGTGCTGGACTCCACCATCCAAAGCGTCGTTTCATCGTATAAACTACAAGCCTCTTGGCGCAGCCGATCCATAATTTGAGCGGCCAGCCGGCCGGTGCCCCCGCCCCATTCGACGAGACGCAGCTTCCCTTTTGGTAAGCGCTTCCGAGTTTCTTCTATTATAAAGTGAACAATCGTATCCGCGAAAACCGTCCCAATGTTCGAGCTGGTATAAAAGTCCCCCTCTCTACCGATCGCTCCGGTAGTGCCTGCCGTGGAATAGTAACCGTATAGCGGGTGATATAAACAAAGTCTCATATACTCCGAGAACGGAATTGCCTGACGCTCCGATGAACGGATCCGCCCTCGGATTTCTTCGTACAGCTCCTGCTTCCCGAGCTGCAGCTCCTGATCCTGCATAACATGTCCCTCCATTAATTGTCGATTATGAATCAGAAGACAAAGCCAACCGGAACCTGTATAATAATGCGGTAGAGAAGAATGTTCGGAAGGGGAACAATCATGAAAAAAACGACCGCAGCTGCCCTGTTGGCGGCGACTGTTGCATTAACTGCATTTACTGCAGGCTGCAAAGATAATAAACAGTGGCAGGATGCTGCCGTACAGGCATTTACAAAACAAAATGAAGTAAGCAACTACGCTTTCTCCGGGAAAGCCGACCTTAACCTGAAGCCTTTGGCTAAACCGCAATCCGGCGGGTTTTCTATTGCCAACACGCTGAATGCGATGCTCTTGAAATCGTCCATCGCGTTCAAGGGTGTTTCTTCCCGCCAGCCTGTCCAGCTGGAAGCCGATGTAACGGTCTCCCTGCAGGGCGGCGCGCAATCCTACAACATTCCTTTGCTCATCAAAGATAACAAATTGTACACGTCGATGCCAATTTTAAATCAAGCAGACGAATATATTTCGATTGATTTAGAGGAGGCAAGCAAAGCGTCAGGCTCGGCGAACCCCCTCACCGCAGCATCGATGGATACGCTGAACCAAATGCTTAACGCAGCATTAGGGAATTGGGTGAAAGCGATTGATCCTTCCTTATTTGCGAATACAGCACAGGAGAAAGACGCTCCGCCGGTGATCAGCATTAAGCTGGAAGGCAAGTCCGGCATGGCAGCCCTTGCGGAATTCGCCAAGCAGTGGCCGGCTACGGTTGACCAGTGGGTCTCCCAGAATTGGATCAACGCTGCCCAAGCCGAACAATGGAAAACCATGATCAGCTCGATCGCTTCGGCTGAGCTTGAAAAGCCAGGCAGCATCATGCTGTACTTGAACAATGAAGGCTTCATCCAGCGTACCGTGATTGACCTTCAGCTGCTGCTTAAGGATTCGTCCGGCAGCCAAAGCTCACAATCGATCAAATGGGACGTTGCACTTGACCAAATTAACGGAAACCCGCCGATCACCAAGGAAGTTCCGGCGAAAGTTCTTCCGCTCGAAGATCTTCTGAAGAGGCTTATTCCGGCCGTTTCCCCTGCAGCAGCGAAGTAAGCTGCGGCATTTGCTCCCCGGCTGTCACATGCCCGGGAGCATTTTTTTGTCATGAATCCTCTAGCGGATCGATATTTTTAATAAGAGCGATATAAGGACAAACTGCGGGGGATGCTCAATGGGGAATAAACTGTCTGTGCGATTCATCGTCATTCTCGTATTAACGGCTTTCCTAACTAGTGTTGGGCCAAGCCTTTCCATAGCAGAGCCCTCAATACTTGACGCGAAGAAGCTGCTTGAACAAAGCTTAACGATAACAGAGATCGACCGCGAGCTGGACAGATTGGCTGTTCAGGAAGAGGCCCTCCTCTCGAAAATGGAAGAAACAAGAGCCGTGCTCGCCCGTAATGAGCAAGCAGCCGCTGCCAAACGAGAGCATGCTTCCTCTGTGCTCCGCGCGTATTACATGGGAGAACGGGACCATTTATGGCTCCTGCTGTTTTCGTCCCGCTCGTTTAGCGAGGCGCTGGCCGTACTAGACTACATTGCTGCTATTATGGAGCATGATGCCCGGCTGCTTCGCGGATACCGGGAGGCCTACCGGGAGCTTGTCGCCGTGTCTGAGCAGCAAAAGCAAAACCAGAAAGAGATAGAAGAGCTTCGCTCTTTATTCATCCAAGAACGCGAGCGCCTGGAAGCAGTGAATCGTGAAGTCGAAGCGGCTATGGCTCAACTAAGCTCGGATGAGCGTGAACAGCAGCAAAAGGAGATGGAGCGCGTAACGATGGCATGGCAGAACGAAGGCCGGCCTTTATTCGACCAATACTTTCGCACACTCAGCCAGCTCTCCATGCAGTTCCCGCAGCTGCTGCAGAAAGAAAAAAACAGCCTGAAGCTCGACGGCTTCAAGCTGTCCGTGCAGCTCTCCGATCAATCGCTTAACGATTTTTTAAGGGAGCAGGACAAAAGCTTGGAAAACTTTTCCTTCACATTCGCCGATAAGCAAATGATCATTGAAGGGGCAAACGGTGATATAGAGGCAAAAATAGAAGGAAAGTACGTATTAGATCAGGACCTCATTCGTTTCCAAATTGACAGGCTTTACTTTAACGGACTCGAGCTGCCGGACAATACGGCAAGAGAACTGGAGGAGCAATACCAATTAACGATAAATCCCAAACTGCTAATGCCTACTCTTGAACCGGCTTCGATTCAAATTACACCAGGCAAGCTCGTACTGCAGTTTACGTTCGGTTAACGGTCGGAAGCCATTTCAAGCTTTCCGGCCTTTTGTTCTTTTTCGGGTTCCATATACTGACGTGCCGTTATGTTTCCTGCCCATAACTCTTTCGTTCGCTCGGCCAGACGGCGCATCCTCATTGGCTGCTGCGGGTCGGCGGGAAGCACCCTTGCTTTGGATACATGAGCACTCCTTCCCGTCAGCCAATCAAACTCCGGTAAAGCCGCCGGCTGACCTGTCCCCGCTTCTACTAATCTGGACTGCACTTCCCGACCGGATAGCTCTAATAAAAATTTCGCCGATTCGGAGGCATGATCGGATCCGGCTGTGATGACAAAGCTTCGTCCTTTCATCCAGCCTCCTGATCTTTGCACGGTCCTTGCCGTTCCTTTCGGAATGGAATCATTAGCGGCCCCGGCCTGACCTCCGATTTCGATCGATTCCAAGCCATCCTTCGGCAGCAGCTTCACAATGCTGGATGGCGCAATCATCATCGCTATCGTACCATTTTGCAAATAGGACCACGCCTCTTCCACAGTTAACGGCTCAGCCGGATGAGGAACGGATAAATACGCCTCCAGCAGCTTTATACTTTCCTCTTTACTTGAGGAAAGCGCCCCTCCATCCTGGCCATTAAGCGCACGCTCTACCGAGCCGCCCAGCGCCCACAAGAGGGAAATCACCGCATAGGGGTCATCCGGGTCCGCCCATAAGCCGAACGTTCCTTTCTCCGCATTAGAGAGCTCCTTATGTACAGACAACAATGGTTCACCGAAATTAGGAGGCACACCTCCCGGATCATCCGCAAACGTCTGTTTATGATAGACGATAATATAAGGATCCATATCCTTTGGAATCCCCCATATGTATCCATTCCATTTCAGCTGGCTTACCATGTCATCGGCATGCTTTACTTGATGCTCGGGAGTATAATACGAATCCAGCGGCTGCAAATATCCCTGCGCAGCCCATTCACTCACCCATACATTATCCACAAGCATAATATCGGGTGCTTCCCCCATGCGAAGCACCGTCAAAGACGAATCATACTCGGCTGGAACCGGCTGCTGAATGACCCGAACACGAATATCAGGATGGTTTACCTCGTACTGCGCAATAAACTCCCTTAATCGCGTTGTTTCTTCCAAACGAAGCGGCACCGACACTGTAATCTCTTGGGGAACCGCAGGTCCAGGCGTTTCCGCACGTTCTGTACCGGAAGACTGAATGCCTGGAATCATAATGGCCGGATATGGGACGGGACTATCGGTATAACGATTTAATAAAACAAAAACAACAATCATAACTGAGATCAGAAGCGCCACGCCTCTTCGCTTCAGCATGCTGACGATTCCTCCCATACCTGTACTCTACAACCATCTTAACAAAATGGTGAAGCGCTTGCCATCGTTTTTCCGATCAGACATAATGGATATTCAAGAGGAGGAGATCGTAATGAAAAAGACTGCCGTCGCCATGTCTATGCCCGAGGGAAAACTGCCAGGGTTTTACGCACAGGTTGTAAAAGCGTTGGCAGGATCGGCTGCACTGTTTGACCGTTCGAAAGAAACGCTGATTTTGGAAAATGCGAGCGATCTTAACACTGTATCGGAAATCATGAATAAATATAACATTGAGTACGATACCGTTGAGCTTTACGTTATCCCCGACCAGGCTCAGTTGCGTCCGGCTTCCGATGACTATATATTTACTGGAAAGACAGGACGCTATTATATGGACACGGAGCTTGCTTTCCTGTTTCAATTGCTGCCCGGTTCGGCAGACAGCGATCCGCAGCAGGCGCTTGAGCAAATGGAAGAGCATCTTCTAGCGCATTGGGTAGAGAACGGTCAGCGGGTATACGTAACGCAGCGCCACTTGGATCAGCTTATGGAGAAAACCTCCTCTGCTTACGGCTGTACGATCGCGGAGGTTCATTAAATGAAAAGAGATCGTTGTGTCCATTCTGAACACAACGATCTCTTTTTTGCGTATGATTACATCACTTCCGTAGCAAGCTGCGCAAGCTGTGAGCGTTCGCCCTTCTCCAGCGTAATATGTCCGCTTACCGCCTGCCTCTTAAAGCGTTCCACCGTATAGGTCAGGCCGTTGCTGGTGGAGTCCAAATACGGGTGATCGATTTGCTCCGGATCCCCCATCAATACAATTTTACTGCCTTCTCCAACACGCGTAATAATTGTTTTCACTTCGTGCTTGCTCAGGTTTTGCGCTTCGTCGATAATAATAAACTGGCCCGGAATCGATCTTCCCCGTATGTACGTGAGCGCCTCCACCTGGATAGAACCAAGTCCCGCCAGGATCTTATCGATATCACCGGATTTTTTCGTGTCAAATAAAAACTCCAAATTATCATAAATCGGCTGCATCCATGGCCGCAGCTTCTCTTCCTTTTCCCCAGGCAAATAACCGATATCTTTTCCCATTGGAACAACAGGACGCGCAATCAGCAGCTTTTTATATTTGCGCTCATCCTCCACTTTGTGCAGACCGGCAGCAAGGGCCAGCAGGGTTTTGCCGGTACCCGCCTTGCCTGTAAGCGTCACAAGAGGGATATCATCGTTAAGCAAGAGCTCCAATGCCATACGCTGCTGGGCATTTCTTGCTCCGATCCCCCAGACCGGATCGTTGCTTAAATAAAGCGGCTCCAACTTTTTTCCATCCTTAGACACTTTAAGCAGCGCCGATTTCGAAGTTCCCAGCTCATCTTTTAGAATGACAAATTCATGCGGATACAGCTCGCATTTTCCCGCCAGCGATGACACATTCAGCTGCCGAAAGGTATAAAATTCATCGATGACCGAAGGATGCACGTGAATCGTATTGCAGCCCATATACATTTCCGACAGCGAGACGGTCCGGTCATTCATGTAATCCTCAGCGTTTACGCCAAGCACATCTGCCTTAATGCGGACTAGTGTATCCTTGCTTACCAACACAACGGGCCGCGGCTCTGGCTTCGCAATTTCTTCGAAGTGATAATTAACAGCGACCGCCAATATGCGGTTATCATTCGTATTTTCCCCGAAAAAGTCTTGCATTTTCGCAAAGCTGCGATGATTGAGCTCCACCTTAATCGATCCGCCGTTCTCCAGCTGAATCCCATCGTGGAGTCTTCCTGTTTCTCGTAAGCTATCTAAAAGCCTGGATACAAACCGGGCATTTCGGCCGATTTCATCCGCATTACGTTTTTTGGAATCAATTTCTTCCAGTACAACCGCCGGTATAATTACTTCATTGTCCTCAAAAGCAAAAATCGCATTCGGATCGTGCAGCAGCACGTTAGTGTCGAGTACGTAGATTTTTTTCATTTGAGTCCCCTCCATCGCTTGGTCTGGCGGAATACATAGTAGAGCTGCAAGTCGGACAAGCTAATTTGGAACATTTCAAGAATAGAAAGGACGATTTTCATGCGATATGCGATTATGCTTTTGTGTATTGGCTTGGCGCTTGCCGGCTGCAGCCGTAATGAAACGAATGATGCTTCCCCTCCCCAAAGTGAGAATTATAAAGTCAACACCGAGCAAACAGCCCCAAACCGGATAAAACAACAAATGCCGGCTAACCCGCAAGAGGTTACAGAAAGGTTAGAACGGCTTGCAGCAAGCGTTCCTCAAGTCAAGTCCGCCAACTGTGTGGTTATGGGAAACACAGCCGTTGTCGGCATTGATATTGAAGGTACGGCGGATCGTTCCCGCGTCGGCACAATAAAATATTCCGTAGCCGAGGCGCTACGTAAGGATCCGTACGGCGTGAATGCCATTGTAACTGCAGATATGGATTTAGCTGACCGGATTCGTGAAATCCGTGAGGATATCGCGAATGGTAAACCCTTTAGCGGTCTAGCTAACGAAATGGCGGATATTATCGGAAGAATTATTCCTCAGCTGCCGCAGGATGTTGCTCCGGAGTATGATCCACCGGCTATGCAGCAGCAGGGCAAAAACGGGGCTGTTCAACAGCCAAGTTCGTGATGATTCGACAATTTTTAAAAATAAAAGCCTAGTCCACGAATGGACTAGGCTTTATTCATAGCGGAAAATACTTGATTGTCCAGCTTCTCCGCGGCACGCTTATCGTAGGTCTTTTCGTATTTTGGTTCGACAGCGATTTTCGCGCCGTAGAACATCGCATCGCGTACCGATTCCACACGGATATCGACGCATGCCAATGGGAAAGGAACATCCGCCAGCGAATCGCTGATAACATTCGCTGTCCCATATACAGTATGAACAGATTCACCTGCAAACAAGGTCACGGAAACCTTCGGGTTCTGCTTCACATTTCCTACAATACGGGAACGTGCATCCACGGCAAAACGAAGCAGACGGAAATCAACCGCCGTCATCCACGAAATAGCACTCACAGATGGACCGTTGGATTCTGCATCCACCGTTCCGAGTAACACAAGTGTTTCGCCTTTCAGCGCTTCCAGTAAAGCTTCATTGAGTTCAGTGACAATATCGGACATCCAGCGAATCCTCCTGATTTCAGTGCGATTAACCATATTATAACATAGGCGGGAAATTACCTTCTACCCGTTTATTTCAATTGCTCCTTCAGTCGCGAGCGAGCTTCTGTAAGTTGAGCTTGATCGATATAAACATAAGGACTTTTCCAATCGCCCGATAAATGGATATAATTTATTTTATCGTTTGAAATGCCGAGATATGTCCGTAACAGCTCATAAATTTGCTGAGAAGGGATGTCAGTGTTAATATTTTTACCGGCTGCGCTCAGTACTTTATCCAAATTGGCAAGTCCCTGAACCGATTTTAGTTTGCCTAGCAGCTCGGCTATAACCTGCTGTTGCCGCTCGTTCCGCTCGAAATCGCTGGACTCATTCGTACCGTCGTTCGACTTACGGTATCGCACAAAGTCCAGCGCCTGCTCCCCATTTAATTTCTGGACACCCTTGGAAAGATTGATATTCGTTCCATCCGCTTTATCGCGGTATTTCATGTCCATGTCTACGTTTACCGTTATCCCGCCTACACTATCAACAAGTCCTGAAAAAAAGGTAAAATTGACAACCGCTACATAATCTACCGGTACTTCTAAGTATTCTCCGAAGGCCTTCTTCATTGAAGCAGCTGTTTTGGCGGAATCATTGCCGTTGGAGCGCATATAGGAAGAGTAAAATGAATTCGCTTTGCCGGTTTTATTTTTCGTTTTTAATAAGGTATCGCGCGGAATGGAAACAACCGTTGCACTCTTGCTAGCTGGATTTACCGAAGCCACCATTATGACATCCGTGTTTAAGCTGCCTGTTTCCTTTCGGGTATCGAGGCCTAACAGCAAAAAGGTCAACGGTTTAACAGCTGCTGAATTACCTGGCGCTACCTTTTCATCCGTACCAATTTCCTTCACCGTATCCGCTGCTTGCTTTACAATTATACCGGCATACACCGCCCCGCCGATCAGCAGCAGAGCCAATATTGTAAGCAGCCATTTCCATACCGCACCGGACGATTTCGGCTTTTGTTTCCTCGTTCTCGGAGGAATTGGCATTGGTTCATTTGAAGCCATAGTGTTGTCACCTGCCTAGTTGTTATACTTGGGCTCCGCTTCAATATCTCGAAGCAGCTGCTCTGCCGATTCACGATCGAACATTTGCAGCTTGGATGCACCATCCTTCATGTATTTAATATATACCATTGTATCGTCAACCTTACTAATTTCAAACGTATCTAGCCCATGGTCCTCCTGCAAAATTTCCGAGAAAAACCGCGCCGTCTCCAATGCGGCATGATCAGACGGACGAGCATTAGCAACGATGCGGATTTGCAGCCAATTAAACAAGGCGTCTTGAAAATTCATAATTATGTGCCCTCCTTAAGCAGAACAACCTCGTAACCCGATTCATACCAAGTCAAAACTTGCTCCAGCCACTGCTTTTGTATTGGGAGCCATTCTTCCTTCATGGCCTGATTCAGTAAAAGCATCGCCTCTGCAGGTGCTAAAAGACGATCGAAGAATGCCTCGGCGCAGTGGGATAAGGCGAGCGGGTTACCGTCAAAAACGATATCTCTCGTCTGTTCAAAATCCAAATCGATGTCCTCGCCCCCACAGGCCCCATCGTCATAGTCAAGCAGCAGGCTTGCCTTAAAGCTAAGCAGCATCCTTGGATGCAGCTGCTGTAGCCTCATCCGGAAGCTTTCCGCCTCCTCGCCCGCCATAAAAATCCGCATTGCACTAAAAACGACCGGGTGCAAGGTTTTGATAGGTATGCACCAGTATCCGGCCATATCCACTCCTCCTTACCCCGATCGTTTCATCAACACAATTTCGTATTCCCTGCAAAATCGCCGTTAATTGTTGTCCCCGCTCTGGCTTTTCTTCTGCTTGTCTTCCACGATGTATCGCACCTTAGTAAGAAACATGAGGAATACGGCGACAAGCAAGCTCGGTATAATAGGTAATCCCGCCGCAACCTGGAAAAACAAAAGCATATAGGAGCCAATCAAAAGAAGAAATACAACGACAACTTCCTTCAAAATGGGCAGCCTGGACTGGCGGAATACTTTGTTATAGACAAAAGTGACCAATACAAAAATCAAGATGTAGCTGATGAGCTCATGCTCAGCGAACCATGCGTTCATTAAAAGCTCAACCTTTCCGCAGCGAGATTACACGCCTGCTTCGGACATTTTGCGATGCTTTTCGGCACGGTCGCGTTCGCTCTTGTTCAAAATTTTCTTACGCATACGGATCGACTTTGGAGTAACCTCGCAGTACTCGTCGTCATTCAAGTACTCCAGCGCCTGCTCTAAGCTCATGAGGCGAGGCGTTTTCAGCTTCACTGTTTCATCCTTATTCGCGGAACGCATATTCGTCAGCTGCTTTTCCTTACATACGTTAACGATAATATCATTGTCGCGCGTATGCTCGCCGACGATCATACCCTCATACACCTCAGCACCCGGCTCGATAAACATGATGCCGCGGTCTTCTACCGACATCAAGCCATAGAAGGTTGCGGTTCCGCTGTCGCTTGCAATGAGTACGCCTTGATGGCGTCCGCCGACCTGACCGCCAACGACAGGCGCGTAGCTGTCAAAAGCATGGTTCATAACACCGTAGCCGCGTGTCAGCGTCAAGAAATATGTGCGGTACCCGATCAAGCCGCGAGCAGGAATCAGGAATTCTAAGCGAACCTGACCGCTGTTGTTGACCATGTTCACCATTTCCGCTTTGCGTGTTCCAAGGCTTTCCATAACTGCGCCCATGGAATCCTCCGGCACGTCAATAAGAAGGCGTTCGAGCGGCTCCATCTTCACACCGTCAACTTCCTTAATAATAACCTCCGGCTTGGAAACCTGAAGCTCGTAGCCTTCGCGGCGCATGTTTTCGATCAGAATACCAAGGTGGAGCTCACCGCGTCCGGAAACAACAAATGCATCCGGGCTGTCCGTGTCTTCAACACGAAGCGCTACGTCGGTTTCCAATTCCTTATATAAGCGTTCACGAAGCTTACGGGACGTTACGTATTTGCCTTCCTTACCGGCAAATGGGCTGTTATTGACTACAAACGTCATTTGCAGCGTCGGCTCGTCAATTTTCAGCACCGGAAGCGGTTCAGGGTTATTCATGTCGGCCAGCGTTTCACCGATATTGATGTCCTTAATCCCAGCAATCGCTACAATATCGCCAGCTGCAGCTTCTTCGATTTCAATACGCTTCAGCCCTTGGAAGCCGAACAGCTTTTCAATTCTGCCCTGCTTTATATTGCCTTCGCGCGTACATACTGCGAGCGGCTGTCCTTGGCGAATAACGCCGCGGTTCACACGGCCAATGGCAATACGGCCTAAGAATTCGTTGTAGTCCATCAATGTAACCAGGAATTGCAAAGGATCCGATACACTTTCCGTCGGGGAAGGAATACGGTCTACAATCTCTTCAAAGAGTGTGAGCATATTTTCGCCAAGCTCTTCCGGATTTTTACCGCTTGTTCCCTGCAAGCCCGAAGTGTACACAACCGGGAACTCCAGCTGCTCATCGTCGGCACCAAGCTCGATAAACAGGTCGAGCACTTCATCCACAACCTCAATCGGACGAGCATTAGGACGGTCAACCTTGTTCACAACAACGATCGGCTTAAGATGCTGCTCCAGCGCTTTGCGGAGTACGAATTTCGTTTGCGGCATACAGCCCTCAAAAGCATCCACGAGCAGAAGAACGCCGTCAACCATCTTCATAATGCGCTCTACTTCGCCGCCGAAATCCGCGTGCCCAGGCGTATCCACGATATTAATCAAATAATCCTTATAATGAACCGCCGTATTCTTTGCAAGGATCGTAATTCCGCGCTCTCTTTCCAGATCATTGGAATCCATCGCGCGTTCCTGCAGTGCCTCGTTATTGCGAAACGTACCGGATTGCTGCAGCAATTTATCGACTAGCGTCGTTTTACCATGGTCAACGTGAGCGATAATCGCAATATTTCGAATCTTATCCCTTGAATGCATTGTTGTGATTCTCTCCCTCGAACAAAAATGAAGCGTCGGTACATTGTGTGACCGACGCCGTTTTCTATAGTATAAGCAAAATTCGTCGAAAAATCAAATCACCAAGCTTTGGGCCTGCGATAAATAAGGAAAAATCCAAAAGCGATTAAGCCCAAGGCAATTAAATAGACTGCTGACGAAAAAAGCAAAACAATTGAAAAACAGACCAAAGCAATCCCGGCTAGAATGGCCGATGCGATAAATACTCCGCGAGGATGGCTGCGGTCAAACAAATAAAACTCGTACAGCCCAATCGCAACGCCTAAAATAAACACAGGCCATAAATATTTGTATAGGTGCCCGCCAAAAATATTGCAGAAGAAAAATAAGAAGGAGTATGTAGTTAGAATCCCGGCGGGAATCAACACCCCCGATGGAAGCACCTTCGAAAAATATAAAAAATGCAAAATCAGCCCCGGTATTAAAACAAATGCAGGCCACAGCATTGCTCCGAGAAAACTAAACAGGCCAAGCTTCCCGAGCAAAATAAAAAAGCCGAGTACAAGGATCAATACACCAAGAGAAAAGTTGCGATTCATAAGTCTCCACTCCAATTCTGTACATGGTAGCGGCAAATCGACGCGATGCGACACCGACTACCAAATATTGTACAGGAAAACCTTAGAAAAAACTAGATTGCCCGCGGAGCCAGCAGCTTCTTCATCAACCCTGAAGCAATAACGATAATAGGAAAGCCTACTGGAAACAGCCAATGCAGACTCGGACTTCTTCCCTCCATAAAATGGATCATCGCTTGATCGGCGATGATCATTTCTCCGGCAGCAAAGCCTAAAATGCCCGCTCCTAAGTAATTTAATACCGGATAGCGTGACAACAACCTCATAATTATGTGACTTCCCCAAATGATTAAGGGGATGCTGAGCACAATTCCTAAGATAAGCACAAGCACATTATCCTTTGCGATCGCGGCCACGGCAAGCACGTTGTCCAGACTCATGACAAAGTCCGCAACGATAATCGTCCATACCGCAGACCATAAACCCGGCGCCGCCTTCACGTCCGAATGCCCGCCATCGTCCAGCATAAGCTTAACGGCTATGTAAAGCAAAAGAATGCCACCCGCAACTTGGATATAAGGAACATCCAGCAAAAGCACGGCGGCAAACGTTAAAACAATTCGCAACAGAACAGCACCCGTCGCTCCCCACCATACCGCTTTTTTACGCTGCTCTTCGGGCAATTTTTTGCTGGCTAGAGCGATAACGACCGCGTTATCCCCGCTTAATACGATATTAATAAGTAAAATCTGCAGCAAAAGCAAAAGCGTTTCCATGATGGTTCCTCCCAAATAGAAAAATCGATATTTTTGTCGCCTTTCCCGCCTATCGCAGGCTTGACGAGGACAGGTTGGCTTCTTTATAATCATATTCATCAAAGGGGAGTAGCTGTACATTAAAGTCGTCATTACGGGAAAATTTTTCCCCGGCTTTAATGGCAACGTCAAACGTTGTTCGCAAGACCTTTGCCGCGAGGCACAGGTCTTTTCTTTTTGTGCCAAAGCAGACAAGACAGGAAGGGTGGATTCTCGTGACAGGAATGGAGTTTATCGTTGCACTACTTATCATCGTCGGCATCGATCTTGTGTTAGCGGGCGACAACGCGATTGTTATCGCATTGGCGGCAAGAAACTTAAAGAAGGAACAGCAAAAGAAGGTTATCTTCTGGGGAACGTTCGGCGCTGTAGCAATCCGGATCGTGGCAACGCTGCTCGTTGTATACTTACTTGAGGTTCCCGGACTTCATTTGGTAGGCGGGCTACTCCTCTTATGGATTGCCTATAAACTGCTCATTGACGATAATGACGGACACGATGTAAAAGCGGGCAGCACCGTTGGCGCAGCTATTAAGACGATCATTGTAGCGGATGCGGCCATGGGAATCGATAACGTGATTGCAGTAGCAGGGGCCTCACACGGAACAGAGCTGCTTGTTATTCTCGGTCTGCTCATCAGCGTACCTCTCGTCGTTTGGGGCAGCACCTTATTCATCAAGCTTGTAAACAGATACGGCTGGATTATTTATGCGGGTGCAGGAATTCTTGCTTACACCGCCGCTAAAATGATTGTTGCCGAGCACTTCCTAACGCCGTTCTTCGCAAATACATACTTGAAGTACGGCTTCGAAGTTATCGTCATCGTCGCGGTTCTTCTGTTAGGCAGAGCCGCTAACAATAAGAAGCAAAAAGAAAAAGGCAGTGAACCAGTCACCGCCTCCGAAGTAAATTTATAAAAACTCAGCGAAGTCCTCTTCCTTCTCTTGACGGTGAAGGTGGAGGACTTCTCTTTCTTTCCACGCTTCATCCAGCAGCTCAGGCAAATCGGTTATGGACTGCTCGATTTTATCCACAATATGAAGATTTGGGTTGGTGCTTGGATTTTGCGGCATAAACAGCGTACAGCAGTCCTCATACGGCAGAATCGAAATCGGATACGTTCCAATCCGCTTCGCCATTTCCATAATTTCCAGCTTATCGGACGTAATTAAAGGCCGCAGCACAGGCAAAGCCGTACCCCTGCCGATCGTGTTCATGCTGGGTAGCGTCTGGCTCGCGACCTGCCCAATGCTTTCCCCCGTAACAATTCCAAGCCCGCCAAGCTCAATAGCGGCCTTTTCCGAAATTCGCAGCATAGAACGCCGCATCAGGGTAATCCATAGCTTTTCTTGACAGCTCGAGCGAATCCGCTCCTGAATTTTTGTGAACGGAATCATGTGCAGCGTAATCGATTCGGTATAATCCGTCAGCTTACGCGCCAAATCAACGACCTTCTGCTTCGCTCGTTCGCTGGTGTAAGGATAGCTGTGAAAGTGGATGGCTTCCACCTCCAGCCCTTGGCGTATTGCTAAAAAGCCGGCCGCCGGACTATCGATGCCGCCGGACAGCATTAACACAGCCTTGCCATTGGAGCCGTATGGAAAGCCGCCAAGCAAATCAATTTGCTCACCGTAAACAAACACCTGGCTGCTCCGAATCTCCACCTTTAAATCAAAATCAGGGTTCCTTACATCGACCTTAACCTGTTCCGAGTTTTTCAAAATATGCCCAGCTAATATCGGAAGCAGCTCGTTGGTATCCTGAGGGAAGGTTTTATCCACTCTCCTCACGGACACCTTAAACGTCTGTCCCGGCTTATAGCCGGTGCGGAAGGCGCTCAGAGCCGCACCCTTCATCTGCTCAAGCTCCGGCTCGCATTGCAGCGCCGGACTGCAGGAGGACAACCCTGGAATTCGACGAAGTTCCTCAATGATCTCCTCCATCGGTTGTGCATTCAGCTGAATGTAGGCTCTTCCAAACTCATTACGAACCGAGACAAGAGGATAACGCTCAAGACTTCGGCGCAAACGCCGGTAGAGCGCTTTTTCAAACTTGCCGCGATTTTTTCCTTTCAAGGTTAAATCGCCGTATCGAACAATAAGCCAATCCATCCGTTAAGAAAACCTCCTGCTTACATTTTCAAGCGCTCTGCAAAGATGCTCCATATCTTCCATCGTATGATCATGGCTTACGCTAATCCGAATGGAGCTCTTGGCCCTCGCCTCTCCAACCCCCATCGCTGCGAGCACATGGCTTGCCTTGTCTTCCCCCGATGAGCAGGCCGAACGAGTCGATACCGCAATACCCTCCTCTTCAAGGGCATGAACGATGACCTCCGACTTCATCCCGGGAAACGAAAAATTAATAATGTGCGGCGAAAATGCTTCTCCCGCCTCGCCTCCGTTGAGGATAAGGTTTGGCAGCTTGCGGATGCACTCCGTCACCAAACCATGATAACGCATCAGCAGGTCAGGCTCGCGTTCGGTTCGCTCAGCGCTCAAACGGAGCGCTTTTGCAAACCCGGCCGCTGCAGCCGGCTGCTCGGTCCCGGAGCGCAGTCCAAATTCCTGGCCGCCTCCGGACAAGAGCGGAAGCAGTTGCACATGCTCCTTCATGGCAAGCAGCCCGATGCCTTTGGGCCCCTTGCATTTATGCGCAGACATGCTGAGCATGTCAATACATCCGCCGGACAAAGAAAGGCCTCCGGCCGCAACGCTTTGCACGGCATCAACATGGAACAGCGCCCTACCCGCCGCTTTGACGATTTTGCCGATTTCGTCGATCGGCTGAATCGCCCCCACCTCATTGTTCACGTGCATTACACTAACCAATACGGTATCTTTCTGTAGAGCAGCAGCAACCTCTACCGGGGAAACTCTGCCGTGGTGGTCCACCGGCAACACGGTTAATTCAAAGCCGAAGCGTTCCTTAAGCTGCGTAAAGCTCTCCAGAACCGAAGCGTGCTCGACAGCAGTCGTAATGACATGCTTCCCTCTCCCTGCCTCCATAGCAGCAAACGCAGCGCCTTTGATCGCCAAATTGTTGCTTTCCGTCCCTCCGGAAGTAAAAATGACCCTGTACCCCTCAGGCAGCTTCAATTGACCTGCAATGGCGTCCCGCGCTTGCTCAAGAAGACGCTCGGCCTGCACCCCTAGCTTATGTAAAGAAGAAGGATTGCCATAAAGCTGAAGCATCGCATCTTTCACAGCATTAGCCACCTCAGGAAAAGGCGGCGTCGTTGCACTATAATCGAAGTATTTCATTTGCAGATCACCACAATTCAATAAAAATAGCGCACGAAGCGGTTGAACTTCAGTCAACCGTTTCGTCCGCCTCCGTAAACGTTATAATAGCAATAAAATAAAACTGTTACGCCTGATACTGGTTGTATAAGTTCAACACCTTGCGAACGTAGCCCTGCGTTTCCTTAGGGAGAAGATGATATTTTTCCTGCAGCTCAGCATCGTTACTGATGCCAAGGCGATTTATTCGACCCGGACCCGCATTGTAAGCCGCCAAGGCCGTCCCGATATTCCCATTAAATTTACGAAGCATATTTTTAAGGAAGCGGGTTCCACCATCTACATTCTGCACCGGATCAAACGAATTGGTTACGCCAAGCATCCGCGCCGTTCCATCCATCAGCTGCATTAATCCTTTTGCCCCAGCATGGGATACCGCATTCGGATTAAAGCTGGATTCCGCGTGAACAACGGATTTCACAAGCGAAGGATCCACCCCGTGTCGCTGCCCCGCTTGATTGATCAAGCTGTCATATCCCGAATTTTCGCCTTTGACCTGCTTTAAGGAAGTCGAGTAACCAGAAATTCCTCCAGCACTTGCGAAATTCGCAGGAATAGTCGCCGTCTTTAGCTCTGGTGCAGCTGCCTGCTGCGGCTCGGCCTGCATAGCCAGCTGGATCAGCGAAGCAAAGTCCAGCCCTCCTGTAACACTGCCTCCTAATGGAGAGCGTGCGGAGCCCGCGGCTGATAAATTACTCATGAATTGCATCTGGATCATTGTCTGCAGCAGCCGTGGATCGATACTCATCGCTCATGCTCCTTTTCACATACTACTATGTATTGTACACCTTTACCCAAAGAGGCGCAATTCGCCATTTTATGCAAAAAAGCAGCCGTATACGAAGATACGGCTGCCTGCTGCTATCGGGTTATATTGAGTATCGCTAAAAATGTGACAAACGATATTAACCCTAAAACCATCGACCATACACCAAGCGCACGAGTACCGCGAACGTACGAAATAAAACCGACAACAATTGCGGAAGGACCTAATACAGAAGGCCAAACAAATAAAGATGCAATGGCCAATACTAGGGCCAACCATCCCATCATTGCTCCATTCTGATCCAATGCTCCAGCATTTGCTTGAGCGTTAGTCCTGCGGATATCTGCCGGACGATCGTCTTCTGGTTGAATCAGAGGCGCTGCGCCGGTCAGCTCTGCAGCGGCTTCCATGTCGCGCTGATTGGACGGACGTACCGCCGGAGCAAGATCGTCATAAAGGCGATGATCCTCCGGTTCCGGAAGCTCCTCACTTCCCAATCCCGCCGACACCTCGGTTTCAACATCCGGTACATCAGCAATTACATAACGTGTGCCCTCATCACCCGTTATGACAGTTTGCTTGCGGTTGTTACGCTCTTCCACGTGAAAAACCTCCTATCGGGGATATTTATCCCTTTTTCGGTTTGAACGTGTGGCAGCATGTCGTCGACGCGTTTTTTGCAACGTCCTGATGATCCGAATCGAAGCCTTCACCTGCGAACTCAGCGTCAAACGTTTTGTCCGCATGTTTGTCGATCTCGATCATAATCATGTCGGCATTGCAGCGATTCCCCTCAGCATAATACTCGCAGTTGGATACCGCACATTTTACTTGTGGCATTCCTATCACCCCCGGCAATATTATTCCCTTCTAAGGGCGGTTTTATGACCGGGGGCAGAAAAAAAAGCCGCCGGCGTTTGCCCCAGCGGCTAAATTAACGTACTTTATTTTTACACCTTTTCCCCTTGCATGCGGCGCTGGGTAATGTAGTCAGTTTCGTAATAAGCAAGCTCTTCACGAAGCACTTCAAACACCTTGGACAGCTCCAGCGTTAAATCACGAATTTCCCGCGACGGCTTCTTCCGGAAACGGATCGCATCCTGACCGGTGTAAGCGTAACGCCCGTCTTCGGAATAACATTCATTTTTCGGGTAGAAAAAGTTGTTAACACAGTTGTGATACGTTTCGTAGAGGGCCTTTTCAGCTTGATCCACATTAAAGCTTGGACGGCGCAGGTTCAATCCGACTTTCTCATAGCATACTTCAGAGAACACGGAAAGACGGCGAAGATCGGATAGGTAGTCACGGTAAAACTCTTCCATGGAGGCGTCTTGCTCAGGATTTAATTGGGTCAAGGAATTCGTATTCAAAAACAATTCCAGCTTTTGAATGGCTTCCTTCAGTTTGGCGCTGGTCGTTTCACATAAACTTTGAACTTTGTATACAGCCATGCAGCTATAGACCTCCTTGAAGTGGTTAGGACAAAAGCATTTATGTATCATCCTATCACAAATCCGCTCGGAACTGAATACACGATGCATAATTCCTTTGACGGATTTTCAAGCTAAAGATAAATTGCCTCTGGAGGAAAACGAGATGAAGCATAAATTCGGTGCATTTTTACTAATATTGTTTGGCGCCGCTCTTGTATTGCCTGCCGGGCAGCGTTGGTTAGGGAATGACAATCCGTCCCAGCGTCTCGGTCCGAACCAAGAGCTTGCCGTGAAGCAGCATATTATGGAAGACGACGTTACGAAAACAAATGCACTTTGCCGGATTAGCTGCCGCACCGATTTAAGTATGGCCGCGGCCGAGCTCTCCAAGCCAAATCAAAGTGCTGCAGCCAATCAGCAATACTTAGTGGAAATGATTGCCGAGCATCCGCATATGCTGCGGTTAATTTGGCTGGATCAAGAGGCTCCTGCATTAACCGCAGGCACCATCGATCCCGAAAACGAACGGCAAACGGCGGCCTATCTTACAGAAGCCAGACAGGCGGTTTCTAGCGGCAGCAGCTACCAGTCTCCTACGTTTAACGTACAGCATGAGCCGCATTTTGTTTTGGCAGCAGCTGCAAGCGAAGGAAAGGGTCTGATCGCGATCGTTCGCCAGTCCATCCTGCATGAGGTAAAGCAGCATCAAGTGCGAAATTTACGAATGGTGCCCTACCCTTCGGAGGGGCGTTTCGGCATTAAAGCGGTGGATCCCAAGACGTTAGAACAAGTCGAGGTAGATCACCCTGAGGACAACGAAGGAACAAGCCATTATTACCGCCGCGAGGTTGTTGTGAAGTTCCGGGATGAACCTTCGGAAGAAGATCTTGAGAAGGTCCGTTCCGATATTAAAGCAACGAGCATTCAAAAGTTAGGCTACACCTATGTTATACAATCCGTGGATACAACGACGGATGACATGATTGAATACTTCCAAAAACGCGGGGTCGAGTATGCGGAGCCGCATTTCTTATATATGACTAATGAAAACATCCCGCAGGATAACAGGGCTGCTTTGAGGGGATTCGATGCCGGACCTGGAAAAGACGTCGTATTGCCAAATGATGCTCTCTTTTCAAGATATCAATGGAATTTGCCGATTACCGGAACGCCGGACGGCTGGACCGTCTCAACCGGAAATGACGAAATTGCGGTAGCAGTAGTCGATACTGGAGTTGATCTGGATCATCCGGATTTGCGCGGTCATTTGCTTGCAGGCTATAATGCCGTCGGCAAAAACACCACCCCGGAGGATGATGTAGGTCACGGCACGCATGTAGCCGGCGTAATCAGTGCCATTACCAATAACCGGGAGGGCATTGCCGGCATGACATGGCGCAACAGCATCCTGCCGGTGAAAGTTCTTGACCAAACCGGTGCAGGAAGCACATACTCGGTTGCTCAAGGCATCGTTTGGGCAGCTGATAACGGAGCCAAGGTCATAAATATGAGCCTCGGCAACTACGCCAATGCTCGATTTTTACATGACGCCATCCGCTACGCCTTCGATAAGGATGTCGTGCTGATCGCGGCTTCCGGCAACGACAATACGCAGCAGCCGGGTTACCCCGCAGCTTATCCGGAAGTATTCGCGGTGGCAGCGACGGATAGCCGGAATCGCAAGGCATCGTTCTCCAATTACGGCGATTACATCGACGTAGCAGCTCCGGGCGTAGGCATTGCCTCCACGTATGTCGGCAATCAATACGCAGCTCTCTCGGGCACTTCTATGGCGAGCCCGCACGTCGCTGCATTGGCGGCTCTCATTCGGTCCGTCAACCCTGAGCTTAAAAATACCGAGGTCTACGAGATCATGAGGCAGACAGCCCAGGATCTTGGTACGCAGGGGAAGGACCCTTACTTCGGCTTCGGGTTAATAAACGTGCCCAAAGCGCTCCAGCTGGCCGGTCAAAGCCGCCAATCGATCCTCTTTCAGGATGATTGGCTCAGCCGGGAGTTGAACGATGTGGAACAGGAAATTGCCCGCGAGCAGACGGGTCAAGCCGGTTAGATCTCTGTACAAAAAAGAAGAACACCAACGAAATCAAAAAAGCTGTCGTCAGCAGTGAACTGCAAACGACAGCTTTTTTTCAATTCATTAGTTAATTGATGTGTCATGTAGAAAGTTTGCCGTAAGCCGGGTTCTGTTCTCCCCAGTGGTGCAAACGAACGCATAAAGCGCCCTCCCACCATTGGGAGCGACAATCATCTATCTAGGCCAGCCATTGCTGACTGGCTCAAGCGACCAACCCGGACGCGCCTCGGGCCGAGGCTGTGTTCTCGGCGGCAAGCCGCCTGTACACTGCGTCCCTCTTCGGTCTTGCTCCAGGTGGGGTTTACCAGGGGTAAAGTCACCAGTACCCCTCGTGGTCTCTTACACCACGGTTCCACCCTTGCCTGTGCGCTTTCGCGCCATCGGCGGTCCATTTCTGTGGCACTATCCTTCAGCTCGCGCTGACTGGACGTTATCCAGCACCCTGCCCTATGGAGCCCGGACTTTCCTCCCGCGGCCAAGCCGCCGGCGATTGTCTGTCAAACTTCCCGTTCCAATTGACACGAACCTTAGTATAACGGGTTTCACCCGAAATCACAACTCACAAAAATTGAAAGATTTCCGTATCGATGGCAGATGCGATGACCTCCGCTTCAATTTTCCGCTCTGCCAATTGACGCCGGAGCACTTTAGCCACGCCTTCCTTCATGATCTTTTCTACATTATGACCCGGATCTACGATCGCCAGCCCCGCTGCCGCAGCGTCATGTGCGGTGTGATAGTCGATGTCCCCGGTTACAAGCACATCCGCTCCCGCAAAAAGCGCATGGCGCACATACTTGCTGCCGGATCCTCCAAGAACAGCGATTTTGCGCACCGGCTTCTGCAGGCTACCTACTACGCGAACCGCGTTGACCCCCAATGCCTTCTTTACTCTGTCCGTAAAATCCGCAAGGCTTTCCGCCTGCTCCAGCTTGCCTACCCGCCCGATTCCAAACGATCTGCCTTTTAAATCTACCGGGTACAGATCATAAGCAACCTCTTCATAAGGATGAGCTTTTAGCAGGGCTTGAATGACCGCCTTCCTCACGCTATCCGGAACAATGGTTTCAACCCGCACCTCTGAAGCGCGCTCCAGCTTCCCCTGCTCGCCTAAATATGGGTTTGTGCCCTCCCGAGGAACGAACGTGCCCGTACCTGGGATATTAAAGCTGCAGTGGCTGTAGTTGCCGATCCATCCCGCACCTGCCGAAAACAATCCATTCAGCACCCGTTCATGATGATCTTCCGGCACGAAGACCACCAATTTAAACAGCTTATCCGTATGTACCTCTTCCAGCGCCGCAAACGGACCGTTCAGCCCGATTGCTTCGGCCATCATATCGTTGACTCCGCCCTCGGCCACATCTAAATTCGTATGTGAGATGTAAACCGCAATATCGTTGCGAATGCATTTCTCATACAAGCGTCCTGCCGGCGTATCCGTTTGGATCGATGAAAGGGGACGATAGATAATGGCGTGATGTGCAATGATTAATTCACAGCCGAGACGAATTGCCTCATCCACTACCGCATCCGTGACATCAAGCGCTATAAGCACCTTATTGATCTCTTTTTGCAGAGTGCCCAGCTGCAGTCCAATTTTATCCCCCTCCATCGCCAAATGCTTCGGAGCAAACTTCTCCATTACTTGGATGATCGTCTGGCCTTTTGCCGCCATGCAAGCACCTCCGTAATTTGCTTCATCTCTTCTTCAAACTGCTGCAGCTTCCGTTTGGATTGCTCCGAATCGGATTCCTTCATCTGCTTGGCGATCATTTGCAGCTTAGCGAGCTCACCGTTCCATTTTTGCTCAAAGACAGAGTTTTCTTGAAAAAGTAAGTATGGACCAAAGGTTAGCTTCATTTCTTCGTGAATCTGTAGTCCGGCCTCCGATTCCACGCAATACAGCTCCGCATTACGCTGATGAGCATCCGGTGCTCTTACCGAATTCAGCACCTCGTAGATCTTTCCATCTTCCTCTAAGATCGTTTCACTTTGCAAATACCAATCATTCGCCCGCAGCCATTGCCGGACAAATGTTTCTCCAACGTTAGGCTGAAGGACCAGCTGCCGCACTCCAGCAAGCTTCTCCTTGCCACTCTCTAAAATGTGCGAAATCAATGCTCCGCCCATGCCTGCAATCGTAACAGCATCGACTTCACCGGGAATAAGAACCGATAAGCCATCTCCCCGACGGACGGTGATTTGTTTGCTCAAATCTGCCTCCGCCACCCCGCGGACCGCCGCATCATAAGGTCCTTCATTAATTTCCCCTGCTATGGCCAAAGGAATTTTGTTAAGCTGAACAAGATACACCGGAAGCAAAGCATGGTCCGAGCCGATATCGGCGGTTTTCGAACCGGGGAGCACTAGCTCCGCTATCGTTTGCAATCGCTTTGAAAGCTTTACAATCATGTTTATACAACCCATTCTGTCCATGTTTTTCGAAACCTAAAAAGCAGTACGCCTGCAGCTCCTATTTTACCAAATAACGAAAGCTGCATCACGGAAGCCGACTCTTGCGTTAAAACCATAACATAAATTTCAGGCATAAACCAAAGAAGGAGTGCGGTTATGAATAACACAACGGCGTTCTTTTTGGAGCGATGGTGTACGAGCCAAGCAATCCAACCGAATAAAAAAGATAGAGGAAGCCAGCAAAGCTGTGCAATCGGCCATGAGATGGCATCAATTTGATGATGCAGCAGCCATGCATAAACAAAAGAGCATCCAATCCAACCGCATAAATGAAATATCCCTTGCCGCAGGGCAATCCCGGAAACCACCCATACCACACTGCAAAACAATAAATAAGCGATCACTGCTGAAGCTTCTCCGAGCAACCCATGCAAATATAACAGTAGCATACCAATGACTAAAATAAGTACGGAAGCTGAAGCGGTCAGCACAAGGGAACCAATCGGTTTCGTATCCCGCATGCGGAAACCCATGATGTAAAGAATCCCGACGGAAGCGGCAGAAATCCCGATTTGCACATAGTCTGGAAACAAAGTAAAATTAAGAATAAGGTAGGCGAGGATACCAATTCCTACAGCGAACAGAATCCACCATTTCGGGCTGCTGCTTTGAATTTGCGTTGACGACATTCCAAGCACCTTTTTTTCCTTCTCGGTATGTTCGTCCAAATATAAATTTAATAAAAAGTCGCAGTAGTGCTCCGGAAGCAGCTTGCTTCTCCGCCACCTTTCAATTTCTTTTATAATCGTCTGTTTTTTGTCGGCATCCATCGTCTGTCACTCCCTGGCTACAGTTAAAAAGAAAGACCTTCTGCAAGCAGAAAGTCTACGGTTTCCGATCTATTCAAGAAAATCCTTTAAGCGTTTGCTCCGGCTAGGATGGCGCAGCTTACGAAGCGCTTTAGCCTCAATTTGACGAATCCGTTCCCGAGTAACACCGAATACTTTTCCAACTTCCTCCAATGTCCGGGTGCGTCCGTCATCAAGGCCAAAACGAAGTCTAAGGACGTTTTCTTCCCGCTCGGTCAAGGTGTCCAGTACATCCTCAAGCTGTTCCTTCAGCAGTTCGTATGCAGCTGCATCGGCTGGTGCAAGAGCTTCCTGGTCTTCGATAAAATCCCCTAAATGAGAATCGTCTTCTTCACCGATTGGTGTTTCTAAGGAAACAGGCTCTTGAGCGATTTTCATAATTTCCCGAACCTTATCCGTGCTTAAATCCATTTCCTTTGCAATTTCTTCCGGTGCCGGCTCGCGCCCAAGGTCCTGAAGGAGCTGTCTCGATACGCGGATTAGCTTATTAATCGTTTCAACCATATGAACCGGAATCCGGATTGTCCGCGCTTGGTCCGCAATGGCCCGTGTAATTGCTTGGCGAATCCACCATGTCGCATACGTACTGAACTTGTAGCCCTTCGTATGATCAAACTTTTCTACAGCTTTGATCAGACCCATGTTTCCTTCTTGAATCAAATCGAGGAACAGCATACCTCGCCCAACATAACGTTTTGCGATCGAGACGACAAGTCGAAGGTTGGCTTCCGCTAATCGGCGCTTCGCTTCCTCATCGCCGGTTTCGATTCGTTTCGCAAGCTCCACCTCATCGTCAGCAGACAGCAGCGGCACTCTGCCGATTTCCTTTAAGTACATCCGCACAGGGTCATTGATTTTAATGCCTGGCGGCAGGGCAAAATCTTCGTCAAACTGAAAATCCTCGTGATCGCTATCATCCGCACCGATCGGCATACGATCTTCCTCGGACTCATTTACTACTTCGATCCCAAGGTCGGCAAGCTGCTCGAAAAATTCATCGATTTGCTCCGGATCCTGCTCAAATGGAGAGAGCTTCTCCATAATGTCCTTATATGTTAAGGAAGATCTTTTTTTGCCGAGCTCAATTAGCTGGTCTTTGACTTGGGCCAGCGTCTGCTCCGTTTCCAGTTCAGTATGTTGGTCGTTCGCCATCTTTCTGCTCCTCCTCCCTAGACGTCTTGTTTCTTCAACTTTCTTTCTAGGGCTATAATCTCAAGTTCAATTTGTGCAGCTCGAATATCGTCGCCGCGCTGAATCGCTTCTTTTACCTCTTCTTTTAGCCGGTTGATGACCGTATGTCCCTCATAACGATCTTTTATAACGCCGATCAAATCGTCCAACACATTCAAGCCGGCTGAAGCGTTAATATCCATTAGCGATATCGAGCTTGCCTCCCGTTCCAATTTCGCGTCCTGCAGCGCCGACAAAAAAGAACCTAGATTCAGTTCGTCATGCTCAGCATAATAAGCGTATAAGTACGCTGCTATGGCCGCATGTGAATCTACGTTGAATCGGTCGCCAAGGTGAGATTGCACATGCATAGCCGCATCCCTGTCGCTCATCATTACAAATAGCAGTTGTCGTTCTGCATTGTAATAGGCTGGACGCAGCGGGGGAATGTCATTGCGCACAGAACGCTTTACATTCATAACATTATTCCACGGAATCTCGTTATTATCCCCGGAGGATTGTTTTTTTTGATAATTCGACCTGATTTCATTGGTTTCCTGCTTAAGCGCATCAAAAGAATACTGAAATTCTTCTGAGATCTGCCTTAAGTAGTGTTCCCTTTCCGTTGGCGAAGCAAGCTCGGATACGAATTTCACGGCAGACTTTATGTAGCGCAGCCGATCTTCGTGATCATGAAGCCGGTACCCGCGCTTCATCATGGAAAGGCGGAACGCCGGGACGGAAACCGGAGCTTCTATAATATCTTTTACAAAACGGTCCGCCCCGTATGCCGCTACATATTCATCCGGGTCCATTTTGTCCGGAAGCTGAGCGACGGTCACTTTCAGTCCAACCGCTTCCAATAAAGGTATGCTCTTGCCCGCTGCATTAAGCCCCGCGTTATCACCGTCATAGCACAGAACGACATGCTCTGCATTGCGCTTCAAAATGCCGGCGTGACGCTCGGTTAACGCCGTTCCTAAAGTAGCGACACCGTTCTCTACTCCGGCCGACCAGGCTTTGATGACATCGACATAACCCTCGAACAGCACGATACTGCCCTTCTTGCGAATCGCTGCCCTCGCTTGATGAAAATTGTACAAGCTTTGGCTTTTCGTGAAGAGCGGTGTTTCCGGGCTGTTTAAATACTTTGGCTGTCCGTCCTGCAAAACCCGGCCGCCGAACGCGATAACCTTCCCCTTGGGATCGGCGATTGGAAACATGATTCGGTCACGGAAGCGGTCGACATATCCGCTCCCGTCTTGCTTGGCTGCAAGCAGCCCCGCTTTTTCCATCCGGCTTAAATCGAATTCCTTCTTGGCTAAAAATTGCGTCAGTGAATCCCAGCTGTCCGGCGCATAACCGATGCGAAACGTATCGATCAGCTTTTGGCTAAAGCCTCTGCTTCGCAAATAGTCCATTGCTCTTCGACCGTATTCGGTATTCAGCAATATATAATGGAACCATTTCGCTGCAAGCTCATGAGCCTCGTATAAATCCGCATCCCGTTGTGCCCCGGAGTCTTCCGCCGAATCCTCCCAACTGACCTGAAGGGCGATATCCTCCGCCATTTGGCGCACCGTCTCCGGAAACGACATGCCCTCAACGTCCATAACAAACTTAATGACGTTACCTCCGGCACCGCATCCGAAGCAATGGAAAATTTGTTTGTCTGGAGATACCGTGAAGGATGGTGTTTTCTCCGAATGAAACGGACACAATCCTAAATAGTTTTTGCCTCTCTTCGACAAGCTCACGTATTTCCCGACGGTTTCGACAATATCATGGTGCTTGAGGATCGCCTCTATAATCTCATCCGGTATGTTTCCCCGTAACACCTAAATATCACCACACCCGCATTAACACGTAATAGTATTCGCTATAAGACCCCGTTTTCCTGCATAGAACGTAAAACTTTTGTCAAACATTGTAGAAACTTGTCCCGGTCTACGTTTGTAAAAGGTCTTGGCCCTTTCCCATACCTTCCGTTTCTACGCTGTTTAGCCGCTTCATGCCTTTGCGCCAGCATGAAGTCAATCGTTTCTTCTTCGTACTGTTGGCCCCGATTCGAAAGCACAACCGCCTTTTTGCCTAAACCGATCGCTGCAAGCCCGTAATCTTGAGTGACTAAGATATCTCCCTTGCTCAAATGATTGGCAATAAATAAATCGGCCGACTGGCTGCTGTCGTCGACCTGCATCACCTTAGCCCCGTCCATGGGCGGAATTCGGTGTGCGTAGGAAGCGACAAACCATGCTTCGATGTCGAATCGCCGGGCGGCGCCGGCGATTTCCTCTTTGACGGGACAGGCGTCCGCGTCAACCAAAATTTTAATCTTTACATGGTTCATTGTCATATCACCAGCTTTATCAAAGCCCTAGTCGTATTATTATATACGCTCCTAAGAAAAAAAATCCTGCTTTTCCACAAGGAAAAACAAGATTCACTCTTTTTTGTCGAACAAGCCCTCAAGCTGATCGAGAAAATGGAGGGATTTGAAACGAATCCCGATATGATGTTCGAACCACAGTCTGACCATTTGCTTCATCAGCAGCTTGGATTCCGGTTTTACGGCAATACTGCCCATCCGCCGTGCATCCAAGGCGACAAGCAGCCGCAGCAGCTTGAATGCTGAACCATCCATGGGTATGCTTTGCGGATCTTGGAGCCTATGGATACGGCAAAGCCAGCCCCCTGCTGCCGCGCTGAAGGCAAGCCCCTCCGAAGGGTCCGCTCCGCATGCGGCACAGGCTTCCAGCATCGGCTCGTAGCCTGCTGCCGCGCTTACTTTCCACTCGAAGAGATGGGTGACAATCTGCGGATCCTTCCCTTCTTCAAGCGAGACGAGACTCGCTTTTAACTGTTCGAATAAAAAAGGGTTCGCCTCTCCATCCTCTGTTAAACGGTCAGTCAGCTCGGCTATGTATGCAGCATAAGCCGCCAGCGTTAGATCCTCGCGCAGGCGGCTGTGAGAACGATCAATTTCACCGTGATTTAATGTCCCCATGGACCCGGAGCCCGTTTTAAAAAAAACGAATTCCCCATGGGTAAGCGGCTGCGCGAGAGCGCCAAATTTGCTTTTCAGCTTTCGCGCCCCGCGAGCCATGACAGTGATCTTACCCGTCTGTTTTGTATATAGCGTTACAATCTTGTTGCCTTCCCCGTAGTCCATGCTGCGGACCACAATTCCTTCGACTCGATACAGCACTGCTTCGCCAACTTCCATTTCAAATCAAAAAATGCTGCACAATTACATCAATACTTCGTCATCGGCATCGTTCTGCCATTGGTCTTCATAGTCTTCCAGCGTTAACGGCTCCGGTCGATCCACTTCTTTATACAGCAGATAGGACTCTACGTCACCGGTCATCGCAAAGTACTTCCAGGAAAAATCGCGCATTCGTATTCATCCTTTCGGTTGTAAGGGAATGACTATGCAGTTGTATTTATAGGATGGTACGAACCCGACGACACTATCCATGAAAAAAGTGGAAGGCAATTTCCAGCTTAGTCGTGCCGGAAACCGAGCTCCTTCAACACCCGCATTTCGTTGCGCCAATCCTTTTTCACTTTAACCCATAATTCCAGGAAGGTTTTCGAGCCGAGCAGCGCCTCGATGTCCCCACGAGCCTGCTTGCCAACCTCCTTCAGCAATGCGCCGCGCTTGCCGATGACGATTGCCTTTTGGGAATCGCGCTCTACGAAAATAACAGCGGAGATATGGACCACGCCATTGTCCTCCACCTTCATATCCTCGATGGTCACGGCGATCGAATGCGGAACCTCTTCTCTCGTCAGCTGCAAAATTTTCTCGCGAATCAGCTCCGCGCAAATAAACTGCTCCGGATAATCCGTCACTTGATCCGATGGATAATACTGCGGTCCTTCTGGTAAATAACGGGTAATTTGCTGCAGCAGTGTATTCACATTGTTGCCCTGCAGTGCCGATACCGGAACGACCTCAGCAAAATCATGCAGCTCCTTATAGCTGTCGATCAAAGGCAGGAGCTGGTCAGGATGAACCTTGTCGATTTTGTTAATAACCAGAAAAACAGGAGTCTTCAGCCCGGCAAACTGCTCGGCAATAAACCGATCTCCGCCCCCCATGCCTTCCTCGGCATCAACGAGAAACAGCGCCACATCAACTTCCTTGAGCGTGCCCGTAGCCACCTGCACCATAAAGTCACCAAGCTTATGCTTCGCTTTATGGATGCCCGGCGTGTCCAGAAATACGATCTGGCTGTCGTCAGTCGTATACACGCCTTGAATTTTATTGCGGGTCGTCTGCGGCTTGTCCGACATAATCGCGATCTTTTGGCCGACAATTTGATTCAGCAGCGTCGATTTCCCCACATTCGGTCTTCCAATCATCGCCGCAAAACCGGATTTAAATGCATTTTTATTATGGGCGCTCATGCAGATCCTCCTCGTTGAATGCTCCCGGAAGCAGCTTCGCAACCGTGGTTTGCTGCAGATCGCCTTGCAAATTGGTTAAAAACACGGGCATATGCGGTCCGCAAAGCTCAATCATGACCTGCCTGCATACGCCGCAAGGAGAAATCGGCCGTTTCGTGTCGGCAATGACGGCCATTGCTTGGAAAGATCTCGGCTGATGACCGTCTGCAACGGCCCGGAACATCGCCGTCCGTTCGGCACAGTTGGTCGGCCCATAAGCTGCATTTTCGATATTGCAGCCGAGATGAACGTTACCTTGTGAATCCAACAAGGCCGCACCCACTTGAAATTGGGAATACGGGACATAAGCCTTTTTCATCGCTTCTCCTGCGGCTTCGAGAAGACGGTTCACTTCTTTTTCGTTGATCATATGCGCTGCTCCTTATCCAAACACCTTATGTATAAGCGGAATTCCTAGAATGATAACCCCAACAATAACCGAGATGAACGCGGCCACCAATACGGCGCCTGCAGCGGCATCCTTAGCCGCCTTCGCAAGCGGAGAACGCTGAGGCGAAGCCAAATCGACTGCATACTCTACTGCTGTATTGACTAGCTCTGCAGTGATCACATACCCTATCGTTAAAAATAAGATGAGCCAATCCGTCCGGCTTACTTCAAGCCACAATGCGAAAGCGGCCGCAACAGCCGCTGCAACCAGATGAATACGCAGGTTGCGTTGGGTTGAGACCGCTTGAGCAATGCCCTCCCAAGCATATCCTACGGAAAGGAGCCATTTTCTCATCGCGTTAAGCCTACTTGAAGCAGAATGGCCTCCTGTTTATCATTCATCACCTTTTCGGAAGCCTCGTCCTCATGATCATAACCGATCAGATGAAGGAATCCGTGTAAAAACAAGAAGCCAAGCTCCCTCTCTAAGGAATGTCCATATTCCTCGCTTTGTTCCTTCGCCTTCGGAACGGAAATAATAATATCCCCGAGCAGGTCCTGCATATCATCGAGATTGTCATCTTCTTCAAACATGATGTCAATCTCACCTTCGCCATCTTCCTGAATCGCAAAGGATAGCACGTCCGTCGGCTTATCGATGCCCCGGTATTGGCGGTTAAGCTCATGGATCGTTTCATTATCGACAAAGGTGAGGGAAACCTCGCCCGTTTCGATGCCCTCCGCCTTTCCGGCCAGCTGCAATATTTGTTCCAAATGTCCGATCAGCTGCTCCGGAAGCTGCATTTGCTCCTGCTCATTAGACCATTCCAGCGTTAAGCTCACGCGCTTACGCCTCCTTTTTCATTATCGCTCGGTTTTTTAGCGGTTAAGTCTTCAGGATACTCAATGCGCGAGTGGAAAATGCCCAGCACCGTTTCCTTTAACGTTTTGCCAACAACGTCAAGCTCTTTCAGCGTTAAATCACATTCGTTAAATTGCCCGTCGTCCAGCCGTCCTTTAATAATTTTTTGAACGGTGGAGTCGATCTGTTCAATCGTCGGGCTTCGCAGCGAACGCACCGCGGCCTCGACACAGTCTGCAATTCCGACGATGGCCGCTTCCTTCGTTTGCGCCTTTGGTCCAGGGTACCGATACGTTTCCTCCGGAATATTCGGCTCTTCACCGCGCTCTTCCTGAAGTTTTCTCGCTTTTACGTAAAAATATTTAAGCAGGGTTGTTCCGTGATGCTGCTCGGCAATATCGCAAATTTGCTTCGGAATTTTGTACTCCTTCAGCATTTCCACGCCGTCCCGGGCATGTGCGATAATAATCGACTTAGACAGCTCCGGATTAATATGGTCATGCGGATTGTCTCCGCCCATCTGGTTTTCAATAAAATAACCCGGCCGCTTCGTCTTGCCGATATCGTGATAGAACGAGCCGACCCGGCAAAGCAGTCCGTTGGCGCCGATCGCTTCTGCGGCCGCTTCGGATAAATTGCCGACCATGATGCTGTGGTGGTAGGAGCCCGGCGTTTCGGTCAGCAGCTTGCGCAGCAGCGGATGATTCGGATTCGACAGCTCCACCAGCTTCAGCGGTGATAGAATGCCAAAGGTAACCTCAAAGAACGGCATAATGCCGATGACCAGCACCGCCGTCAGCAGTCCTCCGCCAAAGGCGTAGGCAAGCGACAGCAGCAGTAAATGCGGGTCGTAGTTGTCTTCAAGCAGGAGCAGGGCACCTTGGCTGAAGCAGGCCAGCAGCGATATCAAAATGCCCGCTTTCAAAATCGAGGACCGCTGACTCGCCTTTTGAATGGCGAAAATCGAGATAATGCACACCGCAATGGCAATAAAGCCATACTTGAAATTAAACAGCTCGACCTGATTCTGGTTAAACATAATGCTTGAAACAATAGCAAAAAGAATCGAAGATATGAAAGCAAGACGATCATCCAGTAAAATCGCGATCAAAATCGTTCCCATCGCTACCGGAGCAATGAGCCCAAGCGGCGCATTAAAGCCCTGCCCAATCGATACCAGCTTAAGCACAAGCACATTAATAACGACGATGAGCATGAGCATAATCAACTGCGCGTTATTCGTACGTACCGGCAGCCGGCTGTCCCGTACGAACAAGTAGAGCAGCAGCGATAATACGGCAACCAGCATGCCAAGACCAAGCTGCGGCCAATATTGGACGCGATCCTTCAAAAGCTCTAAATCAGCAAGCTTCTGATAAAGGTCTTCGGTAATCGTTTCACCCTCCGCTACGAGAATATCACCTTTGCTTATGTAGACCGTTGGCGTATTCTCTCTAGCCTTTGCCCGTTCCCGCTCCGTGGCATCGGTATCGGCAAATTTACCCGCGCTTACGCTAAACCGGGCAATTTCTTGAACAAGCTCACGGGTCACCTTTTTAGTCAGAGACGAGGTGTTGACCATTTCCGGCACCTTCGCTCTTACCGTCTGTGCATCAACAACCGATTCCGTCATCAGCCGCTCTACGATCCCCATCGCCACCGGCTTCATTTCGGCAAGCTCCTCCCGTGTCAGACGCGGGAGCTTAAAAAACGTTTCTTCCTGCAGCCGGTATTTTTGCTCCTCCAGCTTGGACTTCATTTCCTTGTAAAACTGCTCGCTGTATAATCCTTTAGATTTGCTGGAGCGGATCCAAGAATCAAAAAACTCATCGTACATCCGAGGCAGCACTGTCTTATAAATGTTAACCTTATCCTCGAAGGTTACCTGCTCATCCGCGTTAATCTGCTCCAGCTCGCGGAAGATCGAATCCACGAGCTGTTCGTTGGGCAGAGAAACCGCAGTGTACACCGGTTGAACCTTTTGAGCCGCTTCCTCTTCTGCCTTCGCTGTCGCTTTCTTATCCTCAATCTGCTCCGGCGCCAGGATATTGCGGTCCGCCACGCTGTTCAGCCGAATATCATACGTTTCCTTCAGCATCTCCCCAGCTAGCGCCGTATACAAAAAGAAAGCAAGAGCAACAAAAAGCAAAAACCGCACCGAGTTGCTGAATTTCCAACCGGTCGGGCGGTAGCGGAATTTTCCTTTAATAATCATCTCTTTATTCGACATGGGAGGTCCTCCCTCCATTAGCCTTGTTTTTCACTCTCCACGTTGTAGGCCACAATAATTTTTTGAACGAGAGAGTGACGTACAACATCCTGCTCCGCAAAAATGACGAAACCAATTTCATCGATATTTTGCAAAATCCGCTTCGCTTCGATCAATCCGGAGCTCTTGCCCCTAGGAAGGTCGATCTGCGTGACGTCGCCGGTAATGACCATCTTGGAGCCAAAGCCGAGGCGGGTCAAAAACATCTTCATTTGCTCTGGTGTCGTATTCTGCGCCTCGTCCAAAATAATAAACGAATCATCGAGTGTCCGGCCGCGCATATATGCAAGCGGGGCAATTTCTATTAAGCCGCGTTCCAGCGATTTGAGCACCTGCTCCGGACCGAGAACGTCGTTAAGTGCATCATATAACGGGCGAAGGTAAGGGTCAACCTTTTCCTGCAGATCACCCGGCAAAAATCCAAGGCTTTCACCGGCTTCGACGGCTGGGCGGGTAAGAATAATCCGCTTCACCTTGCCTTCTTTGAGCGCTGCAACAGCGAGCACGACGGCCAAATACGTTTTCCCCGTACCGGCAGGGCCGACGCCGAACACGATGTCCTTCTTGCGAATGGTCGACACATAGTGACGCTGTCCAAGCGTCTTGACGCGGATCGGCTTGCCTTTGAACGTCGTCGCGATTTCGCCCTTAAACAAATCAAGCAGCTGATCGGCTTGAAGCGTCTTTGAAAGCTCGAGGGCATAAGAGATATCACGTTCCGATAACACGTATTGATTGCGTACCAACGCAAGTAAAACGGTGAACAGATGTTCCAGACGTTCGACCTCTTCATCGGGACCTTGAATCACAATTTCCGCTTCTCTTGTGAAGATGGTCGCCTGCGACTCGTTTTCGATAATGTGCAAAAATTTGTCCTGTGGACCGAAAAGGGCCAATCCTTCATTCGTGCTGTTCAGTTTGATCTTGGCTATACGCGCTTGTAACGTCAACAGTGCATCATTCTCCTTGAGATTCGGCTTGAGACTCGGCTTCAGGTACGATCGGCAGCTCAGCCGTAATATTTTCTTCCACTTCGAAAAGTACTGTCATATAAACTTTACCATTCTCCGACTTTTCATGCAAAATGTTTTCACTTCGCACCGCGGCGCCCTCTCCGCCCTTCTGCAGCACGTCCGCCCGAGCCTGCTCCAAAGCAACCGCCTTCGCCTCTTCTTCAGAAATCGGCTGCTCGACAATCTCATACGCCTTCAGCGTCTCGTTCATCCAGCCGATCGGCAGCACCCATTCCCGCCACTGCAGCGCATTGCGGTCCTGGAGCGATTCATATTGGGAAAATTCGAGCTTCCCGTAGCCTGTCAGCTGAAGCCCTCTGTCACCGAATACGACATAAAACCGCTTTCGCTCGTCGCCTGTAAACACCTTATATTTTTTCGTTAGAGGCGCTTCGATCGTATATTGGTGCCAAACAAGTCCTCGGACTTCTCCCTTGGCTACTACGGTCTCGCTGAATTCCTCGTCCCCAAGAATACCGGAGATCAGAATATCCCCTTTTCGCACATGCTGATTCGGTTGTACTAAAGGGCGTCCGCGCTCCGCTTGAATTTCGGAAATTACAGCATCAGAGTCGGCAATAATATGTCTTGGATTTAATAGCGGCTTCTTTTCCGGAATCGTCGCTTCGATGACCTTAATATGTACGCGTGTGCCCGTTACCTCAACACCGACCCAGGAAGTGCCCGGCAGCGCCGTCTGCAGACGCTTGGCAAGCACGTCCGGTTCGTCGAGTCGAAATTTCCACTGCAGCGAATGAATGCCGTTGGCCTTTGCGGCCAGCAGAACATCCTCCTCGGGGATTTTGTCCGTTCCGCTGACGGTCACCTGCCATACGACGGAGGATAAGGTATAAAGACCGATTAAAAAGGCGAGGACGCCGAACGCCAGCACTTTGCGCCTCAGCAGTTTGTCCACCATAAAAGGCAGGCCTCTTCTTTCCAAAATCCGAATCCGGGAGCCTGTCTGCTTTAACAGCGGACGCAGCTTGAAAAAATGCGGCAATGCGATACACATATCAACATATTCGCCGCTGGAATCGCGGCGAATATCCCAAATCGTTAGCTTGCGGGCAAGCGCCTCATTGACGAAATGCTCGAAGCGCCCTTGTGGTAGTCTCTTTTTACGACCGGCCAAAATCCGCACGCGGATAAAGCCTACGGCGGACAGCATTAAATGCGAAAGCATCGCGCAAACCCTCCCTGTTTAGATATAGCGGACCCCGATGATTTTACCCTCAATAAACACTTCCTCCGGCAAAATCGCACGAATAACGAGGTCGCTCCCTAAAACCTGCAACGTCCCTTTACTAAGTGCAAGCTGCAATTCCTGACTTGAAAAATGGAGGACACCCCGGTGGTTTTCGATATATAATTGCATGTCCCCGATCATGGTAACGCGCGGCAGATCAAAAATGACGTCCTGGGGCAGGTCCATCATGCCCGCTGCCCATTGATTCAATTGACGGCGCCACTTGCGCATGTAATACGAGCCCCCTCCCCTGTACTCTTACACCATATGCGCCGCCGAAAAGATTTATGAAAACGAAAAAAAGCGCCTATCCAGCCTTACGGCTTGGATAAGCGCAATTGAATGAGACGGTCGTCTTGCTCTGTCGGATTCCCTCTGCCGTCCCGATTGCTTGTGATGAAATAAATACTGCCGTCAGGCCCCTCGGCAACATCGCGGATGCGGCCGTATTCCGATTTTAGGAGCCCTTCTGCAGCAACAACTTTGTCGCCGGCGGGGTTCAGTTCAACGGAGAGAAGCTGTGTGCCACGCAGGTTAGCAGCAAGCAGTCGATGCTTCCACGGCCCGCTGCTGATAAAGGTTAGGCCCGACGGAGCCCAGGTCACCGTACCGGAATGAAGCAGCGGCGCTTCCTTCCCGGGCGCCGTTTGGTCGCCCTCGATTTCCGGCCATCCGTAATTGGCTCCCGGACGAATTCTATTGATCTCGTCATGTGCGGACTGCCCATGCTCGGAAGCATACAGCTCCTTCGTTACCGGATGCCATGCCAAGCCTTGCGGATTACGGTGCCCGTAGCTGTATACCGGGGAGCCCTGAAACGGGTTATCTTTCGGAATGCCCCCGTCTGAAGTGATACGAAGGATCTTTCCGCCAAGCGAGTCTTTCTGCTGGGCCAAGGTCGGCTTGTACATATCGCCGGCTGTAATGTAAAGATGACCGTCCGGACCGAACCTCATCCGGCCCCCGTTGTGGTTGATGCTCCCTGGAATGCCTTCGAGGAGCACCTTGTCCGGCTCTGCTTTGCCGCCGTTTTCCTTGTAACGAACCACCTTATTAAAAATTCGGCCATCCGGCTCCTCATACGTGTAATACAAATACAAGCTCTGATTTTCCGCGAACGCCGGATCGAGCACGACACCAAGCAGTCCACCTTCACCCTTCGCTTCAAACGGCTCGGGCATGACCGCGACCGGCTCAGGCTGCAGCCTGCCGTCCTTGATCACCCGCAGCGCTCCAGGGCGCTCCGTGACAAAGATTCGCCCATCTGGGGCAAAAGCAATCGACCAAGGGGCCGTCAAGCCCGATGCGATCACTTCCGTGGAGATCTTCACCTCGGCTGAGCCTTCATTTCCCGGGGCTTGAACCCCTTTGCTGCAGCCTGCCAGTGCTGCAGCCATTGCGAACATAGCGAAGAGTCCGGCTGCTGTAAGCAGCCGAACCCGCTGGCTTCGATTCATCTTGGCCAGCCTCCTCTAGGGCCGGAGAGAGGCCTTTTTGCACGCGGAGGTTCGAAAACCTCCGCCCAAATCAATCCTTGACGGGCGTCGTCCACGGATACGGCCGCCCCTGCTTCCTCATCGGCAAAGGCAATGGCGCCGCTTTCCGTTTTCACCGAGGCGACAGAAAAGCCGCCTTCGCCGATTTCCGGGCCGAAGCCGCCCTCGCCGGAGCCGACACCTTCCCCGCTCAGCAGGGAAGGCGCCGGCGCTTCCGCGGCTCTCATCCGGGCGCTGGACGGCTCAGGTTCCCGCCCAGCGGAAGACTGCGCCGGAGCCGCTTGCGCTGGCTCCGGCGAGCCGAACGGGCTCGAGCGAGGCCCTTCGGGCTGCTCCTTGCGCTCGGCCTGAGCCGCCCGCGGCCGCCCTGTCTTCTGCGGCCCCGGTCCCCCGTTGCCGAAGGGCGGCATCGACTGCTGCGGCTTTTTCTCCTGCTCGCCCTGCACCGTCTTCTTAAACAGCGAAAATAGTGAAAATAATGCGACGGCAATGAAGAAAATATTGCCCATCACAAAATCAATTATTCGTTCCAGCAACGGCGATCAGCCTCCTTTACAGCCGGTTGGCGGCAGCTTTGCTTGCCGTTAGGCCTTATCGTTCTTCGCATCGCCGGATTTCCCAATCGAGCCGCGCATTTGCGTATCTGCTTCGATATTTTTCAAGTTCATATAATCCATCACACCCAGCTTGCCGTCACGCAGCGCCTCGGCCATTGCCTGCGGCACCTGCGATTCCGCTTCGACAACCTTCGCTCTCATTTCTACGACACGCGCCTTCATTTCCTGCTCCTGCGCCACCGCCATTGCACGACGTTCTTCCGCTTTAGCCTGTGCAATTCGCTTATCGGCCTCCGCCTGCTCCGTTTGAAGATGCGCACCGATGTTTTTGCCTACGTCAACATCCGCAACATCGATGGACAAAATTTCAAACGCTGTTCCTGCATCAAGGCCCTTGCCAAGAACGGTACGGGAAATCATGTCCGGATTTTCAAGCACGCCTTTGTGCGTATCCGAAGAACCAACAGTCGTAACAATCCCTTCCCCTACACGGGCAATGATCGTTTCCTCGCCGGCACCGCCGACAAGTCGGTCGATATTTGCGCGGACCGTAACCCTTGCGCGTACTTTTACCTCAATGCCGTCCTTCGCTACTGCAGCGACAATCGGAGTTTCGATCACCTTCGGGTTAACGCTCATTTGAACGGCCGTCAAGACATCGCGTCCAGCCAAATCGATCGCAGCCGCACGTTCGAAGCCGAGCGGAATGTCCGCACGCTGTGCGGCAATCAACGCGTTCACGACACGGTCGACGTTCCCCCCCGCCAAGAAGTGGCTTTCCAGCTGGTTTATCGTTAAGCCAAGCCCAGCCTTGGTTGCTTTAATCATCGGGTTGACGATGCGGCTCGGGATAACGCGGCGAAGACGCATGGCGATCAGCGTAATAATGCCGATTCGTACACCCGAAGCCAGTGCGGAAATCCAGAGCATGACCGGAACGACACTAAGTAGAATGGAAAGACCAATTACAATTAACGCAATCGTAATTAAAAGAGAAAACATCGGATCCATGATTTGAAAACCTCCACAAGTTAGATAGAATTTTTTACTCTCTTACTTCTTTTACGACAATCCGCGTTCCGTCGGTCTTTACGACAACAATGGAAACACCCGCACCGATAAACTGGCTTTCCGACACAACGTCGTAACGAGCCCCTTCCAGCTCGGCAGTGCCCGATGGACGAAGCGGAGTGACCGTGATCCCCTTCAATCCCACCAGATGCTTCTTCGATTCAGAAGAAAAATACCCTTCCTCATCGCCGAGACGATCCCTCAAAATAAATTTGTTCCAAATGCCCTTATGTCTAAAATACCATATAAAGACACCTGCAATCACGAGAGCCGCCAAGGAAGCGTAACCTAACGTCGCCAAAGCATTTTGGCTGTCGTATGCGGCGAGAACCACCCCACCGATAATTCCGGCAAAGCCTAGAATACCAAGAATACCAAAGCTTGGCACAAATAATTCGAGCAGCAGCAGAATAATACCCGCTATAAAGAGGATCACGTCCTCCACCCCCGCAAAGCCAGCAATGTACTGACCAAAGAAATATAAAGCGAAAGCCCCCATTCCCGCCAAGCCCGGAATGCCGAAGCCCGGTACGAACAGCTCAATCAATATGCCTGCAATTCCGATGATGAATAAAATCGCCATCGTTGCCGGATTGGTCAAAAATCTGGCGACCTTCTCCGCAGCCGTCGGTTCAATCACTACCACTGTGGTCTGCTCCGCATTGATCGAGGCCAGCACTTCCTGGCGGCTTGAAGCAATGCCTTGAGCATAGCCTACTTTAACCGCTTCTTCCGCTGTGAGCGAGACGAGCTCTCCCTTTTGCTTGGTACGGGCAATCTCCGGCATTTCCACAACAATCGACGTGTCGACCATACCATGGGCAATATCCGGCTTACGCCCGTTGGATTCTGCAGCGGATCTCATTTTACTGACCCAGTGGGCAACCGTCTTTGGATCTTGAACCAAAGTCCCGGATTGATCAACGACCGCGGCAGATCCGATCGAGCTGCCAGGCGTCATGATAATCCGGTCTGCGTTAATCGCAATGAATGCACCGGCGGAAACCGCCTTTTCTCGTACAAACGCAATCGTCTCCGCCTTGGATGCTTGAACTAGTGCGCCGATGTTTTCGGCTGCGTCCACCCGCCCCCCGTACGTATTGATTTCCAGCACGACACGGTCAGCATTCAGCGCTTCCGCTTCGGCAAACGCCCGTCTAACATACTTCTCAAGTCCGGTTTCAATCGTTTGTTCAACCGGGATCACAACAGTAACACCTGCAGCTGGCACAGGCTGCGTCTCCGCTCTAACCATCGCTGCAGGTAAAACACCGGCTAACAGCATCACGCTGGTAAAAAGCATAAAAAACCATTTTCTCATCAAATGTATCGACCCTCCTTGCTGTACAGTCTTTATCAATATATCCGTATATACGTCAAAGTAATGATTAAGGATTCAATACATAACAAAAAAGGGCTCCCTTGTCCGGATGGATTTCGGGTTCCCTTTTCGTTTGTCGCTGCGAAAGCAGCGTTCATTTGTGATTATTGAAGCAATTGCTGAACCGCTTGGTTGACCAGTTTGCCATCGGCACGACCCTTCACTTTGGGCATCAAGGCACCCATGACCTTACCCATATCGGCTTTCGACGAAGCTCCTACTTCCTGAATCGTTTCTTGAACGATGGCGCGGATTTCTTCCTCAGAAAGCTGTTGAGGCAAGTATTTGGAAATTACTTCAATTTCGGCTTTCGCGTTGTCAATCAGGTCTTCTCGACCGGCTTTTTCAAACTCTTGGAGGGCGTCTTTGCGCTGCTTAACTTCTTTATTCAAGATATCAAGCACTTCATGATCTTCGAGGGACCGTTTTTGGTCGATCTCAACGTTCTTGATCGAAGCACGAACCATGCGAATGACGGAAAGTGAAAACTTATCCTGGTTCCTCATGGCTTGTTTCATATCTTCGTTCAGTCGTTCACTTAAGGTCATTCCCAGCCAAATCCTCCTAGAACTTTCTCTTACGCGCGGCCTCAGACTTCTTCTTGCGCTTTACGCTTGGCTTCTCGTAATGCTTGCGCTTCTTTACTTCAGCCAAAACGCCGTCTTTCGCAATAGACTTTTTAAAACGTCTGAGAGCGGCATCGATCGTTTCGTTTTTGCGAACTTTCGTTTCAGACACCAGTTTTCCCTCCCTCCGGACAGACCGTCCAAGACAAACGCGGTTCATTAAACTTCATTATAGGCGAAAAGAAAACCAAGTGTCAACTTTCTTATTCATGGATTATTTGGACAGCAGAGGACCAAGCTTTTCTCCGCCTAACAGATGAATATGAAGATGGTACACAACTTGTCCGCCGTCCGCGTTACAGTTGTTGATCAAACGGTATCCGTTCTCTGCAATCCCCTGCTCCTTGGCAATCGTGCGGGCCGCCTTGAATATTTCCGCTATGACTGCCGCATCCTCATCCGAGACGTCATTCATCGTAGGAATATGCTTTTTTGGAATAATAAGAATATGTACTGGAGCCGCCGGCTGAATGTCGTGAAACGCAACAACATATTCATTCTCGAACACCTTTTTTGAAGGGATTGTCCCCTCTACAATTTTACAAAAAATGCAGTCCATCAAAAGACCCCTTTCGTCCTATCTGCCTAACATGATTTTACAAAAGATTACGTGTCACGTCCAATTTTGAAGGAGGTATTTATGGCAAATCCCGCTATCGGAGGCAAAAGTGTAATTATGCGGCTTGAGCTGCAGACCGCACTCGTTTCGTTCGGAACGGTTGCAGCGGTGATCGCAGAAGCCGGCGGCGATACGATTGCAATTGACGTTATTCACACCGACCGAACCTCAACGACCCGCGACATTACCGTCACGGTCAGCGACATGGCCGTCATCGACAAAATTACGGAAACGTTACAGACAACACCCGGGGTCTCTGTCGTCAACGTATCCGACCGGACGTTCTTAATGCACCTCGGCGGAAAAATTGAGACAAAGCCAAAGCATCCGATCCAAAACCGTGATGATTTGTCACGTGTGTACACCCCCGATGTCGCACGGGTGTGCATGGCGATCCATGAGAATCAGCAAAAAGCGTTCACACTGACGGTGAAACGAAATACGGTTGCCGTCGTGTCGGACGGAACCGCAGTGCTTGGACTCGGGAACATCGGCCCTTATGCGGCGATGCCGGTCATGGAAGGTAAGGCGATGCTGTTTAAGCAATTTGCCGATGTTGACGCTTTTCCGATCTGCCTGGATACTCAGGATACCGAAGAAATTATTGAAACGGTCAAACGGATCGCTCCCGCCTTCGGAGGCATTAATTTAGAAGATATTTCGTCTCCTCGCTGCTTTGAAATTGAGCGGCGGCTGCGTGAGGAGCTCGACATTCCTGTATTTCATGACGATCAGCATGGAACAGCGGTCGTTTTATACGCCGGCCTCATCAATGCGCTAAAGCTCGTGAATAAATCAATTCAAGACGTGAGGGTCGTTGTTTGCGGTATCGGGGCCGCGGGAGTCGCCTGCAGCAAAATCCTGCTTGCCGCTGGAGTTGGTGAATTAATCGGGGTTGACCGCGAAGGGGCGATTACCGCGGACAAAACGTATTCAAATCCGGTATGGCAGTGGTACGCCGAAAACACGAACCCGAAACGGGTGTCAGGCTCTCTTGAGGAAGTAATTAAAGGCGCCGATGTATTTATCGGCCTATCCGCTGGCGGCGTATTGAAACGGAATTACGTCGAAACCATGGGGAGTGATCCGATCGTATTTGCCATGGCCAATCCAGTGCCGGAAATTCGCCCGGAGGAATGCGAGGATATCGTGGGCGTCATCGCAACAGGGCGATCAGATTTTCCGAATCAAATCAATAACGTGCTTTGCTTTCCGGGCATTTTCCGCGGGGCGCTTGACTGCAGAGCATCAGAAATAAATGAGAGCATGAAGCTGGCGGCAGCCGAAGCAATCGCTTCGGTTGTGAAGGAAGAGGAACTGAACCGGTTCTATATCATTCCAACCGTATTCAATCAGGATGTCGTGAAGCTGATTCGCGACAAAGTGGTGAGAGCGGCGATTGACTCAGGTCTTGCCCGCCGGATCCCCCGCGAATTCCGGTAACACGGATAGGCGGAAGCCTTTGGTTTAGCCGAAGCCCATAAAAAAAAGACCGACTCCGAAGCCGCCCGAAAGGAAACAGGGGCTTTGGAAGACGGTCTTTTTTCTATATGTTTACAAGTAAGATAGTGCCGTCAAGCCGAACAGCGCTGCCAGCGGGAGCGCCAAACGACGGAATCTGCGGCGCGGGTAACCGCCATACGGATATCCGTAAGGAGTGCCATAGCCTGGATAATAACCCGGTCCATAACCGTAGCCAGGACCATAGCCGTAACCAGGGCCGTAGCCGGCTCCATAGCCAAGACCCGGATAACCGCTGACCACAGCACGCATCGGATTCGGAGCCTGAGCAGCAGCAGCCAATTCCGCTTCGTTGGCCGGTACAATCAAATACACATTTTCTTCATCCACATGATCAATAATTCCGTCAATTTCTGTACCGTCAGCCATTTGCATGAGTACATATTTTTTCATATGTTCTTGACACATCGACAACGCCGTTTCTTTTGTTACCATGTTTGCTTTACGCCTCCCGCAGTTCTTAAAGTCGGCTGGGCAGTTTCCTCAGCCTTTCCCTCGCAGTATATGCGGTGCGCCCGAAACGGCGACTGTCCCGGTTATTTTTGGGCGAATGCCCTTATTCACAATGCAGGCGTGACGTTTTGAAGAAAGCATGATCAATTTAATAATCTACCCTGCATACATAACGTTTTTTGGAAAACCATAAGGATATGGTATACTCGATTACTACGAATTTACGAGTGAAAACCTTTACAAAAAGTGCTAGTTATTGAATGGAGGTCCATAATTGGCTATTTTCGGTAAAACCAATGATGAAGAATTTATTTTGCTACTTCTTAAAGCAGCGGACAACTTAATGCATGCCGCCCATGAATTCCGTGCGGCCATGACCAGCGGAAATCCTCCCGCGTCCTATTTTCCAACGATTGTGGAATACGAGCGCAAGGGAGATCAACTGACTCAGCAGCTGCTTTCCGGCTTAAGCACGGTTCAGACCGCCCCGATCGGACGCGATTCCTTGATGGAGCTCGCCCAGTGCATCGATGACGTTCTGGACGGTATTGAAGCGGCAATGGCTCGCTTCGACTACTTGGATATCGGCTTTAGCGATAAAATTATGCAGCAGTTTTCCGCATTAATTGTTTCCTGCTGCCATCACCTGGTCGAAGCCTTTAAGCTGCTTTCCGCGAAAAAGTATATTCAAATGCGCGAAAACACGGTTGAGATCAATAAGCTGGAGCACGAGGCGGACATCCTTATGCGGGAAGGCATCCGCAGCATTTTCCTGTCGAAGAGTGATCCGTACCACGACTTCAAGCTGAAGGAGCTGTACGAGCGCCTCGAGGAAACGACAGACCGCTGCGAGGACGCAGCCGACGTGCTCCAAGCGATTATTTTAAAGCATTCCTAGAAAAGGGAAAGGTAAATCGCGCTTAGATTACAACGTTTCTAAGCGCACCCTGCTCCCCCGCCCCCAAGGCTCAGCCGGCTCTACGACAAGCTTTCTCGGGAGCCGTGCGCGAAGCTCGGGCACGTGGGAAATCACACCGACCGTGAGACGGTCGACATGCAGCTTTTCAAGCGAGCTGACGACCGTTTCCAAGAGGTCGGGATCGAGCGTTCCGAACCCCTCATCAAGGAAGAAAAATTCAAGCGGGTACTTTCCGCTCAGCTGAATTTGTGCAGACAATGCAAGGGCGAGCGCTAAGCTTGTCAGAAACGTTTCCCCCCCGGAAAGGGTCGATACCGGACGGCGCACCCCGCCGTTGGCGTCATCTCGGATGACAAAGCCGCCCGAGGAGTCCATTTCGATCGCATAGCGGCCGCGGGTTAATCCGCGAAGCCGCTCCGAGGCGGTTCGGCTGACCGCCATCAGCTGCTCCTCAGCCATATACTCTACGAATGCATTGCCTCTGAATACGCTGAGCAGCTGTTGAAGGCGGCTGTATTCGGCCTGAATGCCCTCTTTTTTCCGTTCCAGCTCTTTCCAGCGCAAATGCTTTTCGCGAATGTCCTCATAATCCCGTTCCGCCCGCGCCATTTGTTCAATGGCTTCTTCGTATGCCTGCTTCGCTTCCGCCAGCTGCTGCTGAACCAGCTTCCACTGCGCTTCATCCATGCTGCGTCCCTGCAAAAGCTGATCAACGCGTGCTTCCTGCGCCGCGATCGTTTGCCCTTCTTCCCTGTAGGCGGTGATGGAAGCTTCCATTTGCTGCTTGCGGTCTGCGGCTAGGAGTGCGGCGTGCACCTCAGACTCGCTCGTAAAGCTGCTGCTCTGCAGCGCCTCCTGCCAGCGGCCGCTTGCTTTTGCATCCGTTTCTTCCGCATGCGCAAGCTTCTGCTGAGCGGCGGAAGCCGCCGAGGAGGCCTCCTCGAGCGCGGTACGCGCCGTCTCATGCGCGGCGCGGGAATGCTGCTCTTCTTCGCGCAGCTGCTTGAGCTGCGCTTCCGTTTCCTCGATCAGTTGATTCGCGTCTTCACCGCCGATCCACTCGGTAAGGCGGGTTTGCTTTTCCAAAATTAGCTTGCCGAGACCCGTTTCCTCGGTTTCCGTTTGAGCAAGCTGCTTATCCAGCGCAGCCGAACGTTTACGAAGCTGTTCGCCGGCTTCCGCCCGCTCGGCGATAAAGGTTTCGCTCTTTTTCAGCCGCTCCTTTACGTCCGCAGCTTGTTCGTCGGCCGCTTCGATGCGGCGCTGCTGCTCGGCCGCTTCTCCCGGCTTCCATTCCGGGAAGGTGCTTGTCCACTCTTGGAGCAGCGATTCGGCTTTGGCGTTAGTCTCTTGGAGCTTACGATCCAGCTCCAAGAGAAAGGCGGCCTCGGCCTGTGCTTCGGCTTGGGCCGACGAGTGCTTGCGCTGCGAGGCATGCAGCTGCTGCACGGTTTCGGCGAGCTGGCGCTCCGCCTGCTCAATTGCGCCGACCAGCTTTTGGCGCTCGGCCGTGAGCTGCGCTAACGCTGCGGCCAGCTGCGCAGGCGATGCAGCCTCCGGTAGGCGCAGCGCCTCGGCTGCCGCCGCCGCTTCGCGTGCGGCAGCGGCTTCCGGCGACGCCGCGGCTTGGCCGAGCTCGGCCGCGACCGTGCGCTGCAGCGCCTGCAGGCGGTGGCGGTCGCTTTCGAGCCGCTGCAAGGCCGCATGGGCCTCGCGCAGCTGCTGCTCGAGCTGCTGCAGCGGCGATGGCGCGGCGGCGTCCTCGCCGGCCGTGCCGTGCGCGGGCGCCGGGTGCTCGGCGGAGCCGCACACGGGGCATGGCGCGCCGTCCTGCAGGGCGTGCGCCAAGCGCGACGCGAGCTGCTGCAGCTCCTGCTCCTGCAGGAGGCGGCGCTGCGCGTCGATTTGCGCGGGCAGCTGCTCCGCCGCTTGCTGCGCAAGCTGCAGCAGGCCTTCGCCGGCGGCGTCGAGCTCACGCAGCGCGGCATCGGCGGCGTGAAGCTTGTCCAGCAGCGCGGCCGTCAGCTGCTGGCACTCGCTTTCCGCAGCCGCCAGCGTGCTGTGCCGCTGCTTGCGGCTGCGGATTTGCTCCAGCAGCTCCGCGCGGCTCTCTTGAGCCGCCGTAAGCTGCTGCTCCAGGCGGGCGGCCTGCGACGCCCGCTTGCGCTGCTCGGCGCCGATTTCGACGGCGGCGAGCTGCGTTCGCAGCTCCTGCTGGCGCTGCTGCGCCTTCGCGAGCAGCTCCTCCTCGCGCGCCGCCTGCTCCAGCGCAGCCTTCAGCTCGCCGCGCTCGGCCTGGAGCCGCTGCTGCAGCCGGGTCCGCTCCGCCAAGAGGCGGGCGATTTCGCTTTGCAGCTCCCGCGCGTCGCGGAGCCTCGCCAGCCTCGCAATGGCCGGCGCTTCGCCTGCCTCCAGCGCCGCTCTTGCCGCGGCATGCCGCTGGCCGGCGGCAGCCGTCTGCTCCGCCGAGGCCTCTTTGCGGCGCACGGCGGCTTCGCTTTCAGCGGCGGCTAGGCCTCTTATCTGCCCCGCCGCCTCCTTCTCCGCAAGCAGCGCGCGCAGCTGCTCGGCCTGCAAGCTGCGCTCCAGCGCACGCTCCATGACACCGATACGCTCGACCTGCTCTAGATGCGCCTGCTTCCGGATCGTGAGCCTACGCTTCTCTTCCGAATGCTCCCACAAGCGGCGTGCCTCCTGCTCCTCGGACTCCGCCTTGTGAAACAGAGTGCGCCGTACAGCCGTTGCCGTACGCTGGCTCGTTAACGCCGCTTCACGCTCGCGCACTTCTTCTTCCGAAGCATGGCCCAGCCCTGCCTGCTCCGCCTCCAGCTCCTTCAGCAGCGCTTCATTGTTCTTATACCGTTTACTAATTTTTTGGTAGAGTAGATCTCCATAATGTTCAAGATGAAACAGACGCTGAAGCATCAGCCGCCGATCTTTACCGGTGAGGGACAAAAACTCCGCGAATTTGCCCTGCGGAAGCACAACAGCCCGGGTGAAGTCGGTCATGGACAGTCCGAGCAGCTTTTGGACCGACTGCGTCACTTCCCCTGCTTTGTCGGCCAGCACCGCATCCTCTTCATCCCCTAGAGCAACCCGCACCATGCGGCTGATCTTTTGCTCGATGGAAATTTCATTTTTCCGCTTATAGGTCCGCTCCACACGGTAACGCTCGCGCCCCTTCGCGGAAGCAAGCTCGAATTCAAAAGAAACGGCGAGCTGCTGCTCCGCCTGATTCATAATCCCGTGCGTACCGCTCGATGCCCGTTCCACGGTGCCGTACAGCGCCAGCGTCATCGCATCCAGAATAGAGGATTTTCCGCTTCCGGTAGGACCAAAAATGCCAAAAACGCCCGCTTCCGTAAGCGTTTGAAAATCGACGGTTTGCGGTTCCCTATAGCTTTGCAGTCCGGAAATGGTCAGCTTGATCGGTCTCATCCCGCCGCCTCCTCATCGTCGTTCTGGTCATGCTGCAGCAGCTCCATAAAGAGCTGTACAAGCTCCTGCTCCGGCTCGGCTCCGCCAGTTTGGCGGACGTAGAAGCGGCGGAACATCTCGTCTACCGATAAACGTTCCCGATCCACACCGAACGAACCGGTCTCCTCTTTATCCGGATAAACCGGGCGAATCACTGTAATTCCGGGATGCGCCTTGCGCAGGTTGTGAATATGCTCCATCGTGAGCGCCTCGGTCATCATCACATCCAGCTCGATCCACGCATTGGCATCGCGTCCTTCCTCCAGCCAGCCGTACACCTCGGCGATCCCCCCTTTCGCTTTCCAATTCACAAGCGGCCTGCCGCTCGATAATGGAATTTCCGTAACAAGCGGCGATCCGCCGAGGGATACCTCCACGATAGAAACGGACTTGGCATGACCCGCTTCCGAGAAGCTGTAAGCAATCGGAGAGCCGCTGTAGCGGACCAGCGAAGGGGCAGATAACGTCTGCGCCCTATGTAAATGCCCTAACGCAACGTACTGCGGAAGCAGCAGTGAAGAAGCCGGGGAAAACAGTCCCGCTTGCCCCCCCGCATCCTCGCCTCCGTCCTCTTCCTGACCGGATGCGCCGAGGACGCCGCAAAGCGCCGCACTATCCACGGTGTATGCGCCGCCAACCTGAATAGGGCGCTCGGAATCCGGCGTTTCCTTGCCCCCCTTGGCAAAAACATGGCTCATGACGAGATTGACTGTGTCCGTTCGAAACCCGGATGCTCCTCCCGCGACAAGACGGGCGATCCGCTCCGAATACGCCTGCTGCAGCTTTCGCTCGTCGGCTTCCAGTTCCAATAGTTCATTGAGCCGTGCTTCCGAGGGATACGGCAGTCCGTACAGAACAGCCTGCTCGCCCGTCCGGCGGACAGGAATCGTTACCGCTTCCTTAACCGGAAGTCCAAGCAGCGTAATCGCCTGCTTGGCGGCAAGCGGCGCCGAAGCCGCCAGCCGGTCCGGGTGATCGTGATTGCCCGCGATCGCCGCAATCGGCACCTTCCCTCCGTCTGATAGACGATTCAAGGCGTCGTAGAATAGCTGCTCGGCCGCTGCCGGAGGGTTCACAGAGTCGTAAACGTCTCCCGCCATTAAAATAAGATCGATGCGCTCTTCACGGACGATGCGCTCCAGTTCGTCAATGAATAATTCCTGCTCCGGAAGCCGGCTGCGGCCCTCCAGCATTTTTCCAAAATGCCAGTCCGCGGTGTGCAAAATTCGGATCGGAACCCTCTCCCCTCATCTCGTTTCTCTACTAAATCCAATCATCTCATCGGTGCATAAAATGCTAGGCCCCCGTATTCGAACGGCCGTATTACGAGTTCATCTCTATTAAATGCGCTCCATTGAAGAAAAACAGATAAGATTCCGTAACTTCGCGTTTCCAGGCGATTTCCACCGCTTTCCGATACACGCTAAGCTGCAGCCGGTACCGTTCCCGCAGCTCTTCCAGCCTTCCGCCATAGACCGCGTCGGTTTTAAAATCTAGCAGCACCAAACCTTGCTCGTCCTGGAACAAGCAGTCGATAACCCCCTGCACAAGCACGGTTTCCCCCTGCAGCTGCTCTGCCAGCTCCTGACCGTATACCTCTTCGGCGGGCAATCCAAGTGAGAACGGAACCTCCCTGCGAACATCTCTAGCAGAAAGCAGCCTCTGTCCAATCGGCGTGGCAAAAAATGACGTGATCAACGCTGGATCAACGGCCTCCCGCTGTACTTTCGTCAGCAGCCTTTTTTCTACCATCGCATCCAGCGCCTCTACCGCTTTCTCCGAATCGATAGCGTCCGAGCCATCCAGTGGAATGAGCTGCATCACCGTATGATAAGCAATCCCGCGCTCCGCAGCGGTGAGCGACTGCGCCTCCAAAAACTTTGGACGGCGGTGCGGCTGATCGATGTGTTTTCGCTCCTTGTCGACGCTTCTAGCACGCATTAAATCGAAATGAGCAGCCTCTTCTTCGTTTTCCCGTTCCGAGAAGCGCCGCTTCATCTCCGATATCGTCGTTTTCGAAAACACATACGGCGCCTTAGGGTAGGAATAAGCCCACTCCAGCCGTGCTGCCGCTATCCGTGCCTCCGGCAGCTCCTCTGCCGGCACCGGCTCCACTCGCGCAACTGCAGCCTCCATCGCCGGATCTGCCGCGCTCAGCGCTACGGCGGCCTGGGCGAGCATTTCCGGCTTAGCAAAGCCGACCAGCCAGCGCGAGCGCTCGCCGTGCAGCATTTCTGCAAGCCGGCCACGCGTACCCGCCGGAGCCGATTCCTCCGACCCTTCCGCCGCAGCTTCGCGCAGTACAGCCGCATCCGGATGGCGGATCAAGGACGCGCCCAGCCAATCCAAGTAGCTGCGGGCGCCAAGCAGCGCCGCCCCCGGCAGCTGCAGCTCCTCGCGGCTGAGCAGCGCCGACCAGCGGGATAGCTGCTTCGCTGCATTTTGCAGCGTGCCGCAGAGGATCAGCTTTTCCTTCGCGCGGGTAAGCGCGACATAAAGCACGCGCATTTCCTCCGCCAGCATTTCTCTGCGCAGCCTCCGCTTAATCGCCACTGCCGGAAGCGAAGGATAGCTGATCCGCAGCTCACTATCGGTATACCGAGGCCCAAACCCGAGCCGCTTATGCAGAAGGAAGTTTCCGTTCAAGTCCATTTCATTGAATTTCTTGCCCATTCCCGCCACGAAAACAACCGGGAATTCCAAGCCTTTACTTTTGTGAATGGTCATGATGCGGACAACGTCCTCCTGCTCGCCAAGTGCCCTGGCCGCTCCCAGATCGCTTCCGCTTTCCTTCATCCGCTCGATAAAACGCAAAAACCGGAACAAGCCGCGCATCGAGGTTGTCTCAAACTGTCTAGCCCGGTCGTACAGCGCGCGCAAATTGGCCTGCCGCTGTGTGCCTCCCGGCAAGCCGCCGACAAAGTCGTAATAGCCGGTTTCGCGGTACAGCTGCCAGATCAAATCAGCCAGAGAGCCTTGCCGCGCTCGTGTTCTCCACCCCGAGAGCTTTTCTAAAAACCGGCCCAGCTTGTCCTGCAGCTCCGAGCGGTTTTCCTCGCTGGCGACGAAAGCCGCGGCCGCCTCATAATACGGCGCTTTGCGGTCGGCTAATCGGATCCGTGCCAATTCGTCAGCCGTTAGCCCGGCCACCGGAGAGCGAAGCACAGCCGCAAGCGGAATATCCTGCAGCGGATTGTCGATCGTTTGCAGCAGCGAGATCACCACCTCCACCTCAACCGCAGCAAAATACCCCGTGCTCAGCTCCGCATAGGAAGGAATGCCGACCATGCGCAGCTCCTCCATGAATACCGGCGCCCACTGCTCGGTTGCCCGCATCAGAATGACGATATCGCGAAACTGGATCGGGCGCAGTCCTTGTTTTCGATCCGCCACACGCATCGCTTCGATGCCCGGCACCTGGCCCATCAGCGCCCGAATGCGCTCCGCAATCAGACGCGCCTCCAGCTGCGCCGTCTCCAGCTCCCGCGCTTCCTCGGCAATCCGGTCCACGGCCGTTTCTTCCGTTTCGGCGGAATCACTGCTTTCCACGGAAGCTTCGCCGTCGGAAATGTCTCCGAAGTCACGATCGACGAGCAGCAGCTCGGTGCTGAGATCATGTCCGCTAAAGCCGGGATCTGGGTATTCCGCACCGCATACCAGCTCCGCCCGCTCATCGTAGTCCATTTCAGCAGCGCGCTCATGCATGATTTGCTTGAAAATAAAGTTGACGGCGTCGACGACCTCCGCACGGCTCCGGAAATTGCGCGCAAGGTCGATTCGGCGTCCTGTTGCAGACGACGCTTGAGCACCGGACAGAGCCTGTTCTTCTCCGTTCGTTCCCCTCGTTGGCAAGCCATTGAAATCCGCTAAACCGTGTCCGCTTGCTTGCTGTTCGGCTGCTTCACGGACTTGGCCCTTCGGCTTCCCATCGCCATAGGTGCGGTATTTCTCCATGAAAAGCTCCGGTTCCGCCAGCCTGAATTTATAAATACTTTGCTTCACGTCGCCGACCATAAACCGGTTGCCCGTACCTTCCCGTGAAAGCAGCCACACAATCGTCTCCTGTACGCGGTTCGTATCCTGGTACTCGTCCAGCATCACCTCGTCAAACTGCTCGCGGTAAGAGAGCGCCGCCTCAGAAGGCTGCAGACGATCCGGCTCAGAAGAAGGATCCCGCAAAATTTCCAGCGCAAAATGCTCCAGATCGGAAAAATCAAGCAGCCCCTTCTCGGATTTTGCACGGCTGTATGCGGCTGAAAATTCCTTTACGATTCGCGCCAGCAGCTCCATATCAGGCGCCAGCGCGCGAACCTCCTCCAGATAGGCTTCAGGCGGCCGGTCAAACAGCTGATCCTTCAGCGCCTTCCACTGCTTCTTCACCTGCTCGCGCAGCGCTTTGACCTGCTCCTGCAGCCGCGCGTCCGTCTCGTCCGCCTTCACACGCTTGAAAGCGGCAAAGCCGCCTACAGCGAATTGCGCATAGAGGCCGTCCCAAGAACGCGCCGTCGCCTGCTCGGTCAACCGGGCGAGCATATCCAGATCCTCTTGAATCGCCGCCGCATAAGGCGCCGGTCCTCCCGGCTTGCGGCAGAGTGCCAGCGCCTGCTCGGCATGCTGCTGCATCCCGTCAAGCTCCAGAGCAATATCCTCGATCAGGCTGTCCATCCACAGCTGATTGCCGCCATCGGTCAAAAACTGTCCGGCCATTTCGGATAACCAATAATCCGGCCATGGATGGCTTCGCGAAAAATCATACAGCCGCTCTACGAGAGCATACAGCTCTTCATCGCCGCGCTCGCCCCCGAACGATTCCGCAAGCCGCCAAAATCCGCTTTCCTCGCCGTTTTCGCCGTAATAGCCCTCAAACAGCTCGCCCAGCACCTCTTGACGCAGCAGCGCCGCTTCCGTTTCGTTGGCAATGCGGAAGCCGGGGTCCAGCCCGATTACATGAGAATACCGCTGCAAAATTTCCATGCAGAACGAATGCAGCGTTGTGATTGAAGCCCGATTGAGCACCGCCAGCTGCTTGCGGATATGCCTCGATTCCGGAGTGCGCTCCAGCGCCTTTTCCAAGGCGTCGCGAATCCGGTGCCGCATTTCGTCCGCAGCCGCCTTCGTAAAGGTTGCCACCAGCAGGCGGTCGACATCGGTCGGCCGATCGGGATCGGTAATCCGGCGAATGAGCCGTTCCACGAGCACCGCCGTTTTGCCCGAGCCCGCTGCCGCAGCGACCAGCAAATTCGTGTCGCGTACCGTGATCGCATTCCACTGATCATCCGTCCACTTCGGACCCGCTGCGTTAGATTGATTAGCCGATGTCATCACGCTCCGCCTCCTTTTCCACGTGTTCCCATATCTGCTCTGATTTCACAGGCGAGAGATTCCGATAATCATTGCCCTCCATCAAGCGATCAAACTGACAAACCGGCTTGTAGGGACAAAAAGAGCAGGCTGTCTTGTTTCCGAGACGGTACGGCGCGATCTCAACATTACCCGATAGAAGATTCGAGCCGATGTCGCTCATCTTTTTCCGCACAAAGGTACGAAGCTCGTTCCACTTCTTCTCCGGAGCAACCGAGGAACCGTGAGCAAAGCCCCCATCCTTTTTCAGCCGCACCGGAATGACCTCGGAGTAGCCGCTTTCGAGCGTCCCGTCCATTTTTTCGATCACTTCTTTATGCTCCAGCAGCAGTCCGCGCATTTTATATGTCTTGAACAGCAGCTCCTTGGCCGACTCCGCCCCAATCGCCTTGCCCGGCTTAAGCATCGGATAGTGCACATGGAAATAAAGCACTCCGGCCGCTCTGGCCGGTTCACCGAGCCAGCTCTGCGCATGGGTCACGGCCGCGTCCAAATAAGCGAGCAGCTGCAGCGACAGCCCGTAATAAACTTCAGCCAGCGACAATGCGCGGCTGCTCGATTTATAATCGATGACGCGCAAGTAGCTGTCACCGTCGATGACGGCGCGGTCTACGCGGTCAATCCGCCCTTCCAGCTGCATTGACCGGCCCGCTTCCAGTGGAAGCTCAAGTGCGGGCAGATGCCCGCCCCGCCCGAATTGCAGCTCCAGTCCCGCCGGGACAAATTCCCCGTAACCGGCCTGCTTGCCGAGCACCGCCGCCGTTTGCGAAACAACCTCGCGCAGCCTTCGGGAAATATAGCCGTGCCGCTTGCTGCTGAGCAGGATTTCGTTTTGCAGCCGCGGAATCAGCTGCTCTACCGCATGCGCGGCCAGCTCGGCGTACTGCTCCTCCGTCACCTCGCGCAGATCGATGCCCCGCCGCGCCAGCTCGGCCAGCACGGCATGCAGCGCCGCATGATAAAACTGCCCGATATCAGGCGTTTCCAGCTTATACACCCGCCGTTCCTGCAGCCGCAGCCCATGCGCCGCAAAAAACGAAAACGGACAAGCGGCAAACCGCTCGAGCCTGGATATGCTCGCCGTCAGGCTGCCTCCATACAGCAGCTCCGGCGACGTACCGGATAGCGGTGATTCCTCGTTCGTATAAAATAATGAGCGCACCCGCAGGCGAAGCTCCTCGCGCCAATCCGGCTGCATGCAGTACCAATTGTAGATCGACCACCACAATGCATGAATGCTTTCCCCTGCCTTCCACTTCCGCAGCTGTGCCAGCAGGAGAGGCAGAACCGTTTTCGGATGCGCGATAAAAGGCAGCTGCGCCGCTGCCTGTTCCCAGGTGTTCGGCTCGCCGGCCAGCAGCTTTTCCTGCACGCCCGGAACGAGCTGCTTCACTCTGCGGATGACCTCAGACGGAAGCAGCCCTCTTCCCTCCTCGTCAGCAAGAGGATAACTAAGCCACAGCCGCTCCTCGGCCGCCGACAGCGCCGTATAAATCAAATACTGCTCATCCAGCAGCTTGCGCCGTGCTCCCGGAGCCAGCTCAAGCCCTGTAGCCGCCAGCGTTTCCCGCTCTGGCTCGGAAAACAAGCTGCCGCCCTCCGCGCCTTTAGCCGGAAGCACGCCGTCATTGACGCCAAGCAGAAATAAATGCTTAATGCGGAACGTCTTAGACCGCTCCAAGCTCCCCACCAGCACCTGGTCCAGCGAAGGCGGGACCAGGCCGAGCTTGATGCTCTCCAGCCCCGTCTCTACCATGCCTGCAAACCACTCCAACGGGAGCTCGTCATCCCCAGCCATTTCTACAATCTGGTCAAAAAGATCGACAATGCGATCCCACATCTGCCCGTGCTCTCGTGCCTTTTCCGGCTCGCCGCGTTCCTCGCACTGTGCGCTCCAAGCTTCCAGCCGTTCGGGAACCTGGATCCCTTCCAGCATTGCATACAGAGCGGCAGCCATGTCTCGTACGGTTTTGGCCCCCTTCAGCTTGCGTTCAAACGCTCCAAGCGGACCGGCAATCCACCGCCGATACGTGTTGATTTTTTGTAAAAAGGCTTCGTTCCGCTCCTGTCTGCTCTGTTCATCCTGCTCTTCCAGTCCGGCGGAATGCGTATACGTCCACGGCCTGTCGTCCGTCCAGCGCGAGCCTTGGATGCCGAACGCCAGCACATAGTTCTCCAGAGCGTCCATTCCCGTTCGCGCCGCTTCTAGCGCTTCTTCGTTGTTCGCCGCCTCCTGCGGAAACAGCAGTTCCGTCTTCGCTGCGCGAAAAACAGCGTCGTACCGCCAGTAGCCAGTGACCGTCTCCAAGGCGGAGCGAATTAGCTCGGCAAGCGGGTGATGCAGCACGCTTCGCTTCTGATCCATAAAGTACGGAATGCCGTAGTCCGTAAACACGGCCGAAATATAATCCTCATAAGCCTCGGCATTGCGCACAAGAACGGCAAAATCCCGAAACCTGCGGCCGTTTTCAGCTGCAAGGCGCAAAATCTCTCTCGCCGCAGCTTCAACCTCAACCCTGCGGTTTAATGCCGCTCGCAGCGCGAGCTCGCTGTCCACATTTGCTCCCACTGCGGTGAATGCGGAAGCCGTGCGCCGTCCATAGCCCTGCTCCACATGAGCTAGCACCGGACTGTGCGTATGTCTTGCCTGCTCCTTCAGCACGAGCGCCGGCTCTCTCGTAACGCCTCGCTCGTCTATCATTTCGTTCAGCTTCCGCATCGTTACAGCTGTCGGATGAAACAATTCCAGCTCGTCCGGCTGCTCTCCCGCGCGGTATTCCCGGTCCACGCAGAGCGATACTGTGACGGAGCGGCAGTGGACGAACAACTGCTCGACAACGGCCAACTCCTGAGGGGTAAACCCGTTAAACCCATCCAGCCAAATCTCCGACTCGCGGATCGACGGTGAATGCGGAATCCCTTCCGCCAAATGCGCCAAGTAATCCTCCGAATCCACATAGAGCCCCTTTAGGGACTGCTCAAAATCCTCGTACAGCAGCGAAATGTCCGACAGCTTGTCCTGCAGGGCAGCCCCATGTCCGTCCGCCTCCTGTGCGTAGTCAAGCAGCTCCTTCGCCCCTACCCGATACCGTTTAAACTCATTAAACATATCGTTCAGCTTATCGATAAAACCAGCTTGACGTGAGGTCCCCCGGAACAGCTTCAGCTCCTTCTGCTTCCGGTGGAACAGCTTGTACAGCAGCATTTTTTTGCCGGTATCGTCTATGTACGTTGCCGCCGTCCCCCCTGTCTCCTGCATCACGCGGAACGCAAGCCGCCGAAAGCTAAGGCTCTGCGCCCTCAGCACACCAGCTGTCTCTGGGTTAGAAACCAGCGCATAATCCGCCTGAAAGGTCGCCTGCTCCGGCACTAAAAAAATAAGCGGCCCGCCGTCGGGCTTTTCCCGCAAACGGTCGCGAATTTCCGACAAGCATCGCTCCGTCTTTCCGCTGCCCGAGCGGCCGATAATAAACCGAACTGCCATGTCAACACCCCTGATCTATGAAAAAAGCCTAGATATTTAGCCCAAAATCTCATGAAGGCAAATAGACTCTCCTGCTTTTGATTCTTTATGCTATTTTAACATACAAAAATAGGGATCGCATGTTCGGTTTTTTGGTAACTTCGTTTTTAGAACAGCTCGTTAATGTCGCATTCATTGTTGCATTCATTGCTGCATTCATAGGCCATCTATTTATCTTGCGGCACTTAGCATGAATGAAGGCCTCAACACTGGATCTACAACATGAACTATTTATCTTCTAACATTCAAAAGGATGTGCCGTCCCGCACATCGCAGTGGATGCGGAGTTTCATAGGGCTGGTAACATACGATTTTGCCGACGACACAAACAAACGGACGACGTATATCACGACAGGTATAAATGCACCGCCCTCCTCTTCAAAAAAAACAAAAAGCCGATACCTATCTCGTACGAAATAGATACCGACTTTCCAATCAAACTTCCAAACTCAATTTTTGATTTCAGATTTCAGATTCCAACTTCTAGTCTTCCGTTTCGAATCCATCCAGACGTTTATTTAAAGCCAAGCATGAGAACTCTTCGAACTATATCAGAAATGAAGCAAGGTCGCCGGACTTGGTTTGACCGGCTGACTGTCTACAATCCGATAGGCTGTGGTTAGACTCTTCTATTCCAATGGACTTGAGTCGACTTGGTTGCAGTCGTCATGCTCCTCTGAACTTGTATTTATCTAGAAAACTCGACTGAAATTACTTAGATTTTTTGCTTGTCTAAATTTGAGATGAATTGGTTAGTTATGGTTACTCTTGTTGTCTTAGTTTACATGGTTAGCTAGTTTGATCTTGTGTCTTGTGTCTTGTGTCTTGTGTCTTGTGTCTTGTGTCTTGTGTCTTGGTTTAAGGTTTGCTTTTGCTGCTTGGTTGTTTTGGTAGTTTTGGTTGTATGGCTAGCTTGTCATGTTTTGCTTGGTTGCCTTGGTTTGTTTGACCATACCTAGCTAGTCCTAGCTAGTCCTAGTTAGCATTTGCTGCACTTAGTTGACCCGATGCACCCGACTAGCTAATACAAGTTATTTGTATTAATTTACAAAAATCACGAAATCTGATGCCGATAACGGTTAGGCCCCCTAATTCCGGAGTCATGCC